>CP070661.1:1864674-1920362 GCA_020355165.1 Burkholderiales bacterium | reverse complement strand
CATGACGATATTCGAACGGATCAGCCGGGCGCTGCTGCGTGCCTCGTGGCCCGGCCTGCCTCAATGACGGTGCCCGTGATGGATGTCCGGGAAGTGCGGATGCCGATGAACGATCGGCGCGTGCCGGTGGGCATGCGTATGCGGCTCGGCGCCGTTCCATGCGAACGCGTGCGCGTGCTGGTGATGCTCGTCATGGACGTGCGCGTGGCTGTGCTCGATCTCCTCGTGCGCATGCTCGTGCTCGTGCCGCTCGCTCAGGTGCAGCCACACGCCGATCGCCATCAGCGTCGCGGCCAGCCAGAACATCGCCGTCGCCGGCTCGCCGAACACCGTGATGGCGAGGGCGGCGCCGATGAACGGTGCGGTCGAGAAGTACGCGCCCGTGCGGGCTGCACCGAGCCCCCTCAGCGCGAGGACGAACAGCATCAGGCTCATGCCGTAGCCGAAGAAGCCGACCAGCAGCGCCAGCGGCGCCGCGCTCCAGTTGGCGGGTGCCGCGCCAAGCAGCAGGTACAGCAGCATGTTGACGGTCCCGGCAGCGAGACCCTTGAATGCGCTGAGGAACACCGCATCGGCGGCCGAGACCTTGCGGGTCAGGTTGTTGTCGACCGCCCAGCACAGGCAGGCACCGGCAATCGCCAGCGGCCCGATCCAGTCACTTCGCCGCAGCTCGCCGGGAGCCCACGACAGCGCAAGGCCGCCAGCGACGATCAGCAGCATGCCGGCCACGATGCGGCGATCCGCGTTCTCGCGAAAGACGCACCAGGCCAGCAGCGCCGTCAGCACGGCCTCGAGGTTCAGCAGCAGCGACGCGGTCGACGCCGCCGTCCGGGTCAGCCCGAACATCAGCAGAATCGGCCCGGCAACACCGCCGAACACGATCGCGCCGCCGAACCATTGCCAGTCTCCTGGCTGCAGGTGCGGCGAGGTCCAGCCGCGATCCCGGGCGAGGCGCACCGCGGTCAGTCCGATGCCGCTGCCGAGATACAGCAGGCCAGCCAGAAGGACGGCGGGCAGTTCGCCGACAAGGGCCTTGGCCAGTGGCGTGCTGGCTCCGAACAGCACAGCCGAGGCAAGGGCCACGGCCACGCTGTGGCGGGCGTCCGGGTTCATCACGGCAACGATCGCAAAGCGACGATCCGTGTCAAGCTTACGCGTCCGGGTGATGCCGGACTGGAAGGAAACGGCGCGTGGTTGCCCTTGGTGCTGCCAGGACGTTGCGGGGGCGAGTGGCATGGATCGGCCTTGCTGGCCTCCTGCTGCTCGTCTCGCTTGCCGCCATCGGCTACTGGCTGTTGAGCGGCTTTCTGATGCTCGACTGACCGCTCGCCGGAGCCTTCAGCCCGGCGGATCCGCGGAGCGGCCGAGCCCTGCCGCAGGCGGCGGCAGACGTTCAGACGCCGCGAATCCCGCCAGCGGCCTGTCGGCCGGGGCGCGCCTCAGGACGGGTCGTACCAGCCGCCGTACGGTTCGGTCATCCGGTCGGCAGCCTGCGGCCCCCAGGATCCCGGCGCGTACGGCACGACGCTGTCGGCTTGCCCGAGGATCTCGTCGACCAGTTCCCACGCCGCCTCGACGCTGTCCGCCCGCGCGAACAGCATCGGGTCGCCACGCAGCGCATCGCCGAGCAGCCGCTCGTAAGCGGTCATCTCGCCGGCGCCTTCATTGCACACGTACAGCTCGGTCTCGCGCCCGGTCATCGCCTCGCCGGGACTCTTGACCCGCACGCCGAGCGCGATCGACACCTTGTCCGGACCGAGGCGGAAGCGCAGGTAGTTGCCGCGTGGCAGCGGCTCATCGAACAGCCGCTGTGGCGGACGGCGGAAGTTGACCACCACCTCGGTCGCCGTCGTGGCGAGCTTCTTGCCGGTGCGGATGAAGAACGGCACGTCCGCCCAGCGCCACGAATCGATATGCAGCTGCAGCGCCGCATAGGTCTCGACCTGCGACTTCGGATCGACATCGTCCTCCTCGCGATAGCCCTCGTACTGGCCGCGGATCAGCGTCCCGCGCGAGAACGGGCGGATGGCGCTCAGCACCTTGGCCTTCTCGTCGCGCTCGGCACCGCAGCCGCCGCACGCCGGCGGCTCCATGGTGAGCATCGTCACCACCTCGAGCAGATGGTTCTGCACCACGTCGCGGATCGCACCGAGCTCCTCGTACAGCCTGCCGCGGCCCTCGACGCCGAAGCGCTCGGCCATCGTCAGCTGCACGCACTTCACGTTGTTGCGGTTCCACACCGGCTCGAGGAACGAGTTGGCGAAACGGAAGTACATCAGGTTCTGCACCGGTTCCTTGCCGAGGAAATGGTCGATGCGGAACACGTCGTCCTCGTCGAAGACACGGTGCAGCGTCCGATTCAGCGAGCGCGCCGACGACAGGTCGCGACCGAACGGCTTCTCGACCACCACGCGCGCGCCCTGTGCGCAACCGGCGCCGTCCAGCCGCCCGATCACGTCGTCGAACAGGCTGGGCGGGATCGCCAGGTAGTGCAGCGGCCTGCGCGCATCGCGCAGCATCGTCTTCAGCTTGCGGAACGTGACGTCGTCGCGGTAATCGCCGTCGACGTATCGCAGGTTGGAGGCGAGTTGCCCGAACGCCGCCTCGTCGAGCCCGTTGCCGTGCTCTTCGATGCTCCTGCGCGCGCGGTCGATCAGCTGCTCGCGCGTCCATCCCGGCCGAGCCACGCCGATCACCGGCATCCGCAGGCGGCCGCGACGTGCCAGGTGATGCAGCGCCGGAAAGAGCTTCCTGTAGGCGAGGTCACCGGTGATGCCGAACAGGACCAGCGCGTCGGATTCATCCATCTGCAGTCGGCCTCCGTGTTCCTGCGGGCGCCCGGTCAGCGCAACGGCACCCGTCGCGCACCGCCATGATCGATCGACATCGGCGCCGGCGCGCTAAGACCTGCTGCGGCTGCGCTCGTGCCGCCGGCCGGGCTGTTCGCGCCAGCCGCCGGGTGACTAGCGCCGACGTTTGCCGCCGCCCTTGCGCTTCGCCTTCGTCGGCGGCGGCGTCTTGGCGACCTCCCGCCCGCTGTCCCCTTCGAGCTTGGGCTTGATGTTGTCGTCGATCCACTTCTGGTCCCACCACTCCACCGGCAGCACCGCGACGCCGGCCAGATAGATGCCGAAGTGCAGGTGGTCGCCGACGGCCAGCCCGGTCTCGCCGGTCTTGCCGAGGATCTGGCCCTTGGCGACGGTGTCGCCCGCCTTGACGTCGACCGAGCTCAGGTGGCCGTACAGCGTGAACAGGCCAAGGCCGTGGTCGACGATGACCGTGTTGCCGTAGATGCCCAGGTCGCCGGTGAAGGCCACCGCGCCGCTGTTCGAGGCCTCGACCGGGTAGTTCTTCGTCACCGACAGGTCGTAGCCGAGGTGGTAGGCGGTGTCGATCGTCTCGCCCTTGTAGGTGTAGGTCCGCTTGTCGGCAAAGTTCGCCTCGACCTTGGAATTGCTGAGCTGGGCGAAGGCGCCCTTCCACAGCAGCGCCGGCGTGGCCTTGGCGGTGATCGCGGCGATGCGCTCTTCGTTGTCCTTGCGCATCTGCCTGTTGACGGCAACGAAGACGTCCTGCGGCGCGCCCTGCCGGGCCGCCGCGTCGGCCAGCAGCGGCGCGACCTTCTCCTGCAGAAAGCCGTCCGACACGGCGATGGTGCTGGTCCGGTAGCGCACATCCTTCAGCTCGTAGGCGAGTCGCACCTCCCGCGTGTTGCCGGCCTTGTCGGTGACGGCGAGCGTCGGCCTCGCCTCCGGCGGCGTGTCGTAGGGATGGGCGAAGAAGGCAAGGAAGTGGTCCGGATGGTCCTTCACCTGGCCGGCGAAGCCGGGGAAGAAGTGCTCGCCGATCTTCACCCCGCTCGCCACCGCATCCGCCGACGCCTTGTAGACGATCGCGCCGACGCCGCCGAAGTTGACGTAGCGGTCGTCGGCGATCAGTTCCACCGTGGGCGGCGTGATGTCGATGCTGACGTTCTTCTCCAGCACCGCCTCGTTGCCCTTGAGGAAGTGCCACAGCGAAGCGTCGCGCGCGGCGACGCGCAGTACCGCGGGCCCCTCCTTGATGCCAGGCAACTTTGCCGGGGCGACGGCGAGCTTCTTCTCGGCGGCGGGCCGGGCGAACTGCTCCGAAGCGATGCTGTGCTCGGTTCCGCCCTGGGACAGGGTCACTTCGACCGACTTCAGGCCCGTCCCCGCGTCGGCAACCGTGATCTCGAGCGGCGCGACACCGAGCACGTCGACATCGGGCGAGACGGCGATCTGCGGCGGCGACGACTCGAGGCGGGGCAGCAGGTAGTACACGCCGCCGGCCAGGGCAGCGACGAAGATCACGAGAAGGATGACGACCACGGGCAGCCTGCTGCGCGGTCGGTCGGACTGATAGGTGCTCATGCGGTCTCTCGGGGGGCTTGCGGCGGGCGCGCCGGGGAGGGCGACTGTCGGCTCGGTGAACCGAACATCGGCGGCGGACAGGAGCATAACCGCTCGCACGATGGCAGCGACCGACGGCCGCACGGTGGCAGCAGGATCGGCGTCGGCGCGGCGGGAAACGGATGCCTTAGGCCGAGCCGCAGCCTGGCGCCCGCCCATCGGTCGCCGGCCGGCGCGCGCCGCCGCGCGAGATAATCGGCCCGGCAACAGGAGATGCCCGATGCCCATCTACGAATACACCTGCCAGGGATGCGGTCACGAGTTCGAGAAGCTCGTCAGATCGGACACGGTGCCGCAGTGTCCCCAGTGCGACTCGTCACGACTGCAGAAGCGGCTGTCGGTCTTCGCGGCGGCCACGACTGCGCCGACGGCAGCGCCGGCGATGAGCGGACCCTGCGGCAGCTGCGGTCATCCCGGCGGACCGGGCAGCTGCGCGCTGCACTAGCTCCGACCGCAGGCGGCGCAAGACTCGAACGGCCGCTGCACCGGTGCGGTCAAGCGTGGCGCTGCACCAGCCCGCATTGATGGAGGACCGTCATGGCAATCGATCAAGATAGGGTCGCGAAGATCGCACAGGCCTACACGGCCGCCTGGAACTCGGGCTCACCGGCCGCCGTCGCCGAGTTCTACGCGCAGGACGGGCGCATCGTCATCAATCGCGGCGAGCCCTGGCAGGGCCGTGCACGCGTTGCCGAGATGGCCGCCGGCTTCTTCGCCGACGTCCCGGACCTCGCCCTGGTCTGCGACGCGGTGCGCTGCGCCGGCGATCACGTCGCTTATTTCTGGACCTTCACCGGCACCCACTCCGCGACCGGCAAGCCGCTGCGAGTCTCCGGATGGGAGGAATGGGATCTCGACGCGGATCTCAAGGTGAAGTCGTCGCGCGGCTGGTTCGACGCCGACGACTACGCGCGTCAGACGCAGGGCGATTAGGCGCTCTCATCACCAGCGGCAAGGTCGCGAAGCGGCGGCGAACGTCGGCAGCCGTTGCCTGGCGGGGGCGCACCGCGTCAGCGGGTCACCCAGCCACCACAGACCGGGAAGACCTGTCCGACGAAGCAGTCGGCAGCATCGCTGCAAAGGTACGCCGCGAACTGCGCGTCCTCCCTGGCCGAGACGAGGCGGCCCAGCGGCACCTCCCGCTTGAGCCGATCCTGGAAGCGAGGATTGCGCTGAACCTCTTGCGGGAAGTAGGTCGGGTTGTCGACGAAGTTCTGTGCGATCGCGTTGACCTTGATGTTTTGCTGGGCCAGCTCGACTCCGATCGCCTGCACGTACGCGAGCTGCGCCCCTCGGGCGGCGCTGTAGGTCGACGCCCTGCGCATGCCGCGGAGCGCGGACGCGCTTCCGATCACCAGGATCTTGCCGTGGCCTCGCGCAGTCATTCCCGGCACCACCGCCCGAACGAGCCTGGGCAGAGGATCGACCAGCGTAGCGAAGGTCTGCCGCCACTCCGCATCGGTCACGTCGACGGCAGGCGTGCTCGGCGCCGGAAGCGCCAGGTTGGCGACGAGGACGTCGACCTCTCCCGCAGCGGCGACTAGTGCCTCGGCCGCTGCCGGCTCCGTTGGCGAAACCGTGCTGGCAACGACCTGCGCGCCATGCTCGGCCAGGACCTCGCAAAGCGTCGGCCCCATGAACTCGCCCGCCTGGGTGACCAGGATTCGCTTGCCGTGAAGTGGTCCGGACATTCGATTGCCCTCCGAGTCAGTCGGCGCTTCCTGGCACGCCTGCAGCAATCATCGCCTTGCGCCGGCCCGACTTTCGTCGTGCAAGACGGCGGCACGTCACGCGCCTAGACGAACGACACGCTGACCTTCAGATCCTTCGCCCACTCGTAGCCTTCGAGGGCGCGCTTGACGATCCCGGTGACCGAGGCGATGCAGGCCGCCTCCTCTTCCCTGCTCGGCTTCTTCTCGCCGTCCGCAGGCTTCAGCGTGATGAAGACCTGCTGGGTCTTGTTGACCACCGTCACCATCACCCTGACCCGCATCGGCCAGCTGTCGGCGACGATCTTGATGTTTTCGGCGAGGTAGACGCGCAGCCACTCCGCGCGGGTCGGCGTGTACGGCGCGTCGAGATCGGCCGCGAGGGCCTGCCCTGCCGCAAGCAGGACGCAAACGGCCAGTGACGTCAGCAGCTTCTTCATCGGGTGCCTTTGAATGTCCCGTCAGACGGGGGTTCGCCACGGCTCGGCGCCGGCCAGCACGACGCCGGGCCGACCTACTGCGCCATTACTCGGGCGGCGCGGGCAGGAACGACTGCTGCCCGGCCGAGCCGGGCAGCGTGGATAGCTCGGCGAGCCACGGCAGCGCCGAGTGCTGCCAGATCTGGACCGAGGGCTTGAGCTGGGCACGCTGCTCGACACATCCCAGGCGGACGATGACCGAGGTCGGGTTCTGAGGCGCGGTGGCGTAAAGCGGCGTCCCGCAGTCGGGGCAGAACACCTGCGCCCGCCGATTGCCGCTTTGCGCGACCTTGACATAACTCTTCGGCGTGCCCTGCAGGTTGAACTTGCCGATCGGCACGGCGACGACGGCCCTGAACGGTGCGCCCGACAGGACCTGGCAGTCGGTGCAGTGACACACCATGACACGGGACGGGTCGATCTCGGCGGCGAAGGTGATCCTTCCGCAGTGGCAGGCGCCGTTGATGTGCATGGTGAACCCCAATCCTGGCGAGGTGGATGAGCCGCCTGACGTGACCCGGCCGGCGACCCGCTCAATTTAGCCGAGTCGACCGGATGCGTTTCACCGGCCGACACTCGCGTCGGCCGCGGGCAGGCGAGCGGCACGTCTGCGATGCCGGCGCTCAGAAGGTCGCGCCGATCGAGCCGACGAAGACCTGCGCGCTCGACCCCGGATTGAACCAGTAGGCGCCGATCGTGAGACGGCGCCAGGTAAATTGCACGAACGGGCCGCGCTGGATGTCGCGTTCGTTCTGGTAGGTCCGCGTGCGCTGTCCGGCAAGCCCGAGGCGAAGCCATTCGAACGGGCTCGCGCCCAGCTCGGTCCAGGCGTAGAAGTAGCTGTCGTTGCGCTCGCCGCTGTCGCGCACGTACTCGGCCTCGATGTAGAAGTCGAGCCAGCGCCACGCCACGCTCGCTTCGGCGCCGGGAACGAAGGCCCGCGTGTCTCCCCAGGCGCCGCCCAGCAGCGGCGTCACCTCCCAGGTCACTGCTTCGCCGCCGGAGAAAGTCCAGCCGACGAACGCCGATCGCGCGCCGATCGACTCGTAATTGACCCGTGCCTCGAGGTGAACAGAGCCATGATCGGCCGCCGCGACGGCCGACGTGTAGTTTTCGCCGTCGCGGACGATCGTCGGCATCACCGTCACGGAGAATTCCCACGAGGGCTCCGAAGCCGGCGCATCCGGGCGACCGCCGCCCTCCTGTGCCGCGGCAGCCGCGGTCGTGCTCGCCACGGCGGCCACCGCGCTGACGAAGCGCCGCGCCGCCCTCATCGGCCCGACGCCCACAACATGGCGGCAAGCGCCTTGCCCAGCACCGTCGTCGGCCGTTGCGTGCAGTCCTGCGGGGTCCATCCGATCGGGCGAGCTCCCATTGCTGCGGCAGATTATCAGGCGCCTGCGCAACGCCGCCGATGCGGCTTTCCCGCACCCGGAGTCACCGATGATCGGCCGGCCCGCGGTCGCGGGAATCGGCCGGCCGGGCAAGGTGGGTTGCCCCTTTGGTGCCCGGGTTCCCGATCCGCGACCCACACCCGCGCATCCGGCTCGCTCGCCAAGACGCTCCAGGAGGTGGCCGCAGGGCGTGGCTCGTCGGCGCAGCCTGTCTCGCGCGCGACTCGGTCCAGATACCCGCGCGGCAGGCAACGCAGGGATTGCTATTGTTCGACGAGCCTGCGCGGAAGGCGGCGCGGGCCCAACGACACTTCGCCTGTCGCTCGCACGATGACCCTGCGCCACCACGCACCGCCCCGCCACCGCTCGCTGCTGCTCGTCGCGGCGATCGCGGCAGCCGGCGTCGTCGGCTGTGCAAGCGTCGTCTCGTCGGCGACGACGCGGATGGCACAGAACCTCAGCGCGGCGGTCCTCAACCAGACTGATCCGGAAACGGTCCGCCAGGGTGCGCCTGCCTACCTGCTGCTGATCGACTCGCTGATCGAGGACGACCCGGACAACGGCGGCACCCTGCGCGCTGGCGCCCGGCTGTACGTTGCCTACGCCGCCGCCTTCGTCACCGATCAGCAGCGCGCGCAGCTGCTGACCGCACGAGCGATGGACTACGCCGGGCGCGCGCTCTGCCGCGACTTCAGCGCCGCCTGCGCGCCCGATGCACGCCGGCCGGACGCGTTCGCGGCGGCGCTCGAGTCGGCGACCCGCGCCGACGTCGACACGCTCTACACGTGGGGCATCGCCCGCGCGGCGTGGATCCAGGCAAGGAGCGGCGACTGGGAGGCAATCGCCGACCTGCCGAAGGTCGAGTCTGCGATGCGCCGGGTGGTGGCGCTCGACGAGGGCTATCAGCACGGCGCGGCGCACGGAATCCTCGGCGTGCTCGCGACGCTGCGTCCCGAGGCGCTCGGCGGGCGCCCCGAGGAGGGGCGGCGCCACTTCGAGCGCGCGATCGAGCTTTCGGGCGGCAGCGACCTGATGGGACTGGTCCGCTACGCCCGGCACTACGCCCGGCTGGTCTTCGATCGGCCGCTGCACGACCGCCTGCTGCAGCAGGTGATGGCGGCGCAGACGGCCAGGCCCGGGCTGACGCTGAGCAACACGCTGGCCAAGGAGCAGGCGCGTCGGCTGCTCGCCGAGGCGGACGGCTATTTCTAGGAGGACAGTCGCGTGGGAATCCCCCGCACCCTGCTGGCAGCCGCACTGACCGGCTGCCTTCTGGCCGCTGCCGCTGCGGCGCAGGAACTGAAGATCGCGACGCTGGCGCCGGACGGAACGTCGTGGATGAAGGAGATGCGCGCGGCGGCCGAGACGCTGACCACGGCCAGTGGCGGCCGCGTGCGGCTCAAGTTCTATCCCGGCGGCGTGATGGGCAACGACGCCACGGTGCTGCGCAAGATCCAGATCGGCCAGTTGCACGGCGGTGCGGTGACCGTGCTGGCGCTGGCACGGATCTATCCGGACAGCCAGCTGTACGGCCTGCCGATGCTCTTCCGCTCCTACGCCGAGGTCGACTACGTGCGAGCGCGCATGGATCCGACGATCCTCGCCGGACTGGACCGGCACAACCTGGTCGCGTTCGGGCTCGCCGAGGGCGGTTTCGCCTACCTGATGTCGCAGGGGCCGGTGCGTCGCCTGGAGGATCTGCGCGCCGAGAAGGTCTGGGCACCCGAGGGCGACACGATCACCCGCACGCTGTTCGACGTCGCCGGCGTGGCACCGGTCGTCCTGCCGCTGGCCGACGTCTATACCGGGCTGCAGACGGGCCTGATCACGGCGGTCGGCATTTCGCCGACCGGCGCGATTGCCCTGCAGTGGCACGCCAAGACGCAGTACCTGACCGACGTCCCGGTGTACTACACCGCCGGCGCGCTGGTCCTCGACAAGCGCTCCTTCGCGCGACTGTCGGCCGAGGATCAGGAGCTGACGCGCCGGACGCTGACCGAGGTGTTCCAGCGGCTCGACCGTGCCAGCCGCAAGGACGACGAGGCCGCGCGGGCCGCCCTGAACAGTCACGGCATCCGGTTCGTCACGCCGGGACCGGATGATCTCGGCGAACTGGAACGCGTCGCCGCCGAAGCCCGCGCCGAGATCGGAAGAAAGGGCCTTTACTCGCCCGGCCTGCTGCAGACGCTCGAAGGACATCTGCGCGAGTTCCGGGCCAAGGGCGATGCCGCCGCGGCCCGACGCTGAACGACCCTTGGCGCCCGGCTCCTGGCTTGCGCGGGCCGGCAGCGCGCTGGCATTGGTCGAGAACGCCGCACTGGTGGTGCTGCTGGCCCTGCTGGTGACGGTTGCCTTCGGCCAGATCGTGCTGCGCCAGCTCGATGTCAGCATCGCCTGGGGCGACCCGGCGGTGCGGCTGCTCGTGCTCTGGGTCGGCGTGCTCGGCGCGGTCGCCGCCACCCGCGCAGGCGAGCACATCACGATCGATGCCGTGTCGCGCTTCCTGCCGGCGCGGCTGCGTCTGGCCGTCGGTGCCGCCACGGCGCTGTTCGCGGGCGGCGTCTGCGCCGTGTTCGCATTGCACGCCTTCCGTTTCGTCCTGATCGAACGCGAGATCGGCACCGGCGGGTTCGAGCTGCTGCCCGGCTGGGTCGCGGCACTCGTGCTGCCGCTCGGCTTCGCGCTGATCGCCGCGCGATTCGCAGTGCTCGCCGTCGGACAGATCGCGCGCCTTCTCCGGCGGGAGCGGTCGTGACCGGCGCCGGCATCCTGCTGCTGCTCGCCCTGCTGGGCGCGCCGCTGTTCGCCGTCATCGGCGCGAGCGCGCTGGCGGGGTTCGCCGCAAGCGGCATCGACCTCGCCGCCGTGCCGATCGAGTTCTACCGCATCGCCGACATGCCGGTGCTTTCGGCACTGCCGCTGTTCACGCTGGCCGGCTACCTGCTCGGCGAATCGAAAGCACCGCAGCGGCTGGTCCGCCTGAGCGAGGTCTTTCTCGGCTGGCTGCCGGGCGGCCTCGGGATGGTCGCGGTGGCAAGCTGCGCGCTGTTCACCGCACTGACCGGCGCCTCCGGCATCACCATCGTCGCGCTCGGCGCGCTGCTGTATCCGGCGCTGCGCTACGCCGGCTACCAGGAGCGCTTCAGCCTCGGCCTGCTCACCAGCGCCGGCAGTCTCGGCGTG
This sequence comes from Burkholderiales bacterium, assembly GCA_020355165.1. Classification (GTDB taxonomy): domain Bacteria; phylum Pseudomonadota; class Gammaproteobacteria; order Burkholderiales; family Burkholderiaceae_F; genus JADJWR01. Next base: position 1,909,167 of record CP070661.1, on the reverse strand, counting down.
CTGTTCGCGCCGTCGCTGCCGATCATCCTGTACGGCGTGATTTCGCAGCGGCTCGGCGTCGGCCGCCCGGTCGCCATCGAGGAGCTTTTCCTGGCCGGCCTGCTGCCCGGCGCGCTGATGGCGCTGATGCTGGCCGGCTGGAGCGCCTGGCGCGGCCGGTCGCTGCGCACGCCGGCGAAGAAGTTCTCCTGGCCGGCCGCCGCGGCCGCGCTGCGCGAGTCGGCCTGGGAACTGCCGTTGCCGCTGCTCGTCCTCGGCGGCGTCTACAGCGGCTGGTTCGCGGTGTCCGAGGTGGCCGCGGTCGCGGTCGTCTATGTGCTGGTCGTCGAGGTGCTGGTGCTGCGCGAGATCCCGCTGCGCAGCCTGCCCGACATCATGCGCCGATCGATGGTGCTGTTCGGTGCGGTGCTGGTCATCCTCGGCATGGCGCTCGCGTCGACCAATTACCTGATCGACGCCGAGGTGCCGGCACGGCTGTTCGCCGCGGTGCGCGCCTACATCACCAGCCCGCTGATGTTCCTGCTCGTGCTCAATGGCTTCCTGCTCGTGCTCGGCATGATGCTGGACATCTTCTCGGCGATCGTGATCGCGGTGCCACTGCTGCTGCCGATGGCGGTCGGCTACGGCGTCGACCCCGCCCACCTGGCGATCATCTTCCTCGCCAACATGCAGCTCGGCTACTTCACGCCCCCGGTCGGCATGAACCTGTTCATCGCCAGCCACCGCTTCGGCAAGCCGGTGCTCGAACTGTGCCTCGCCGCGCTGCCGTTCTTCGTCATCCTGCTGGCCGCCGTGCTGATCATCACCTACTGGCCAGCGCTGTCACTGGTCCTGATCCGCTGACACGGGCGCGGCGCCCGCCTGGCCGAAGCGGTCATTCGGCCGGTCGACCGTGGCCGCGGCCGGGCGCGGCCGGTGGCGCGGTGCCGTTGTCGGGACCGCGGGCCGGCGACACCGTCAGGCCCGGCGAGGGCGGGCCGGTCGCCGGTGCGCTCAGCGCCTGACGCCCAGCCCGAGGTAGCTCTCGATCACCCGCTTGTCCGAGGCCAGCTGGCGCGCCGGGCCTTCCAGCGCGATCTCGCCGGTCTCCAGCACGTAGGCGAAGTCGGCCACCTGCAGCGCCGCGCGGGCGTTCTGCTCGACCAGCAGGATCGAGGCGCCGCGGCGCTTCAGCTGCTCGATGATGTGGAAGATCTCGCGCACGATCAGCGGCGCCAGGCCGAGCGATGGCTCGTCGAGCATCAGCAGCTTGGGCCGCGCCATCAGCGCGCGGCCGATGGCCAGCATCTGCCGCTCGCCGCCGGACAGGGTGCCGGCCAGCTGCGCGTGCCGCTCCTTCAGGCGCGGGAACAGCGTGTAGACCTCGGCCATCGTCTCCGCGTGGTCGCGGCTCCCGTGCCGGTAGCGCTGGAAGGCGCCGAGCAGCAGGTTGTCCTCGACGCTCATCTCGCCGAACAGCTCGCGCTTCTCCGGCACCAGCGTCATGCCGCGCGCCACCAGCCGCTCGATCGGGCTGCCTCCGCAGTCGATGCCGTCGAAGCGGATCTCGCCGCGTGTTCCGCCGTTGGCCGGCAGCGCGCCGATGATCGCCGCAAGCATCGTCGTCTTGCCGGCACCGTTCGGGCCGATCACCGTGACGATCTGCCCGCTGCCGACCTGCAGGTTGGTGTTGACCAGCGCGGTGACCTTGCCGTAGGTGACCGTCAGGTCGCGCACCTGCAGCAGGGGCTCGCTCATGTTGCCCCCTCGGCCCTGCGGGCTGCCCCCCCGAGGGGGCGTGAGCCGGACGCGGCGTCATGCCCTGCGGCATGACCCGCGCCTGCGAGCGGGCGAGCGCATGCAAGCGCGCACGCGGTGTGCAGGGCCGAGCGCCTTCGGAGCGGCCGTGCGGCGCTCATTCGACGCCCCCCAGGTAGGCCTCGAGCACCTTCGGGTCGCGCTGCACCTCCTCCGGCAACCCCTCGGCGATCATGTGGCCGAAGTCCATCACGGTGACGCGGTCGACCAGTCCCATCACGAAGTCCACGTCGTGCTCGACCAGCAGGATCGACATCCCCTCGTCCTTGAGCTTGCGCAGCAGTTCAGCGAGCGCCCGCTTCTCCAGGTAGCGCAGTCCGGCCGCCGGCTCGTCGAGCAGCAGCAGGCAGGGGTCGGCGCACATCGCGCGCGCGATCTCGAGGATGCGCTGCTTGCCCAGCGGCAGCGAGCCGGCGGCGTCGAACATGTGATCGGCCAGGCCGACGCGCTCGATCTGCCGCGCCGCCTCGGCGAGCACGCGCGCCTCCTCGCGGCGGTCGAGCCGCCAGGCGCCGGTGAGCACCCCCTTGAGCAGGCCCGGGTACTCGCGCCGGTGCGCGCCGATGGCGACGTTGTCGATCACGCTCATCGCCGGCAGCAGCTTGACATGCTGGAAGGTGCGGCTCATGCCGAGGCGCGAAATCTCGCGCGAAGTCTGGCCGGCGATCGGCCGGCCGCGGAAGCCGATCTCGCCCGCGGTCGGCATCAGCACGCCGGAGACGAGGTTGAAAACCGTGGTCTTGCCGGCGCCGTTCGGTCCGATCAGCCCGACGATCTCGCCCGCCTTCACCGTCAGGTCCATCTCGTTGACCGCCACCAGGCCGCCGAAGCGCTTGGTCGCGCCCTTGACCTCGAGCAGCGACTCGCCCGCCGCCGGCAGCGGCCGGCGCGCCAGCGGCGGCACGCCCGGGTCGATGCGGCGCGGCTTGCTGCGCACCGGCACCCAGCGCGTGAGCACCGGCCACAGGCCATCGCGCGCCCGCTGCAGCACGATGATCATCGCGATGCCGAAGACGATCACCTCGAAATTGCCGGCCTGGCCGATCAGCCGCGTCAGGATGTCCTGCAGCCACTGCTTCGACACGGCGATCACCGTGGCGCCGAGCAGCGCGCCCCAGACGTAGCCGGCGCCGCCGACCACCGCCATGAACAGGTACTCGATGCCCTGGTGCAGCGAGAACGGCGTCGGGTTGAGGAAACGCTGCATGTGCGCGTACAGCCAGCCCGAGGCACAGGCCATCTGCGCCGCCAGCACGAAGATGACCATCCGCGAGACCGACGTGTTCACGCCCATCGACTCGGCCATCACCATGCCGCCCTTCAGGGCGCGGATGGCGCGGCCCTCGCGCGAGTCGAGCAGGTTCTGGATGGTGACGACGCCCGACAGCAGGAACAGGTAGATCAGGTAGAAGATCTGCCGCGCCGTCTCGATCTCGTGGCCGAAGATCGTGATCGGCGGGATGCCGCGCACGCCAGTGAAGCCGCCGAGGAACTCCATGGTGCCGAACAGGAAGTACAGGCTGATGCCCCAGGCGATCGTGCCCAGCGGCAGGTAGTGGCCGGACAGCCGAAGGGTCATCATGCCGAGCACGCCGGCAAAGGCCAGCGTCAGCAGCAGCCCGGCGGCCAGCGTCAGCCAGGTCGAGGCGCCGATCCACGCCAGCCACGGCGGCGGGTCCTGCATCGTCGTCAGCACCGCCGTCGTGTACGCGCCGAGGCCGACGAAGGCCGCCTGGCCGAACGAGGTCAGGCCGCCGACCCCGGTCAGCAGCACCAGGCCGAGCGCCACCAGCGCGTACAGGCCGATGTAGTTGGCCAGCGTGACCTGGAACTCGGAACCGAACACCGGCAGCAGGCCGAGCAGGACCAGGAAGACGACCAGCAGCGCGCGAGGGCTCATCGCGCGCGCTCCGCCTCGTGCCCGGGCCGCCGGCAGCGCCGCGGCCGCAGCCGCAGGGCGCTCATTCCTCCTCCTCGACATGGTGCGTCGTCAGCGAACGCCACAGCAGCACCGGGATGATCAGCGTGAAGACGATCACTTCCTTGTAGGCGCTGGCCCAGAACGACGAGTAGGACTCGAGCAGCCCGACCAGCACCGCGCCGACCGCCGCCACCGGATAGCTGACCAGCCCGCCGATGATGGCGCCGACGAAGCCCTTCAGGCCGATCAGGAAGCCGGTGTCGTAGTACACGGTCGTGATCGGCGCGATCAGCACCCCGGAGAAGGCACCGATCAGTGCGCACAGCAGGAAGGTGAGCTTGCCGGCCAGCGCCGTCGGTATGCCCATCAGCCGCGCGCCCTGGCGGTTCACCGCCGTGGCGCGCAGCGCCTTGCCGTAAAGCGTGCGCTCGAACAGCAGGTACAGCACGACGATCAGCGCCGCCGAGCAGCCGATCACCCACAGCGTCTGGCTGGCGACGCTCATGCCGGCGAAGTCGAAGCGCGCTTCGGTGAACGGCGGCGTGCGCGAACCTTCGGCGCCGAAAACGAGCAGTGCCAGCCCCACCATCGCCACGTGCACTGCCACCGAGACGATCAGCAGCACCAGCACCGAGGCCTCGGCCAGCGGCTGGTAGGCGAGGCGGTAGACCATCGGCCCGAGCGGCACGACCACCGCCAGCGCCAGCAGGATCTGCACCGGCATCGGCACCGCGGCCGCGGGCACGGCCGACAGCAGCGCCCACAGGCCGAGCGGGTAGGCGAGGTTCCAGCCGGCGATCGGCACCAGCCGGCGCCAGGCGCGCGCCCTGACGGCGGCGACGCCGTCGATGAGTGCCGCCAGTACCCCGGCGGCGATAAGCAGCCACAGCGTGCCCGGCAGCCGGCCGGCCTGCAGCGCGACCAGCGTCAGCGCGCCGTAGGCGACGAACTCGCCCTGCGGAATGAAGATCACCCGCGTCACGGCGAACGCCAGCACCAGCGCCAGCGCCAGCAGCGCGTAGATGGCGCCGTTGGTGATGCCGTCCTGGCCCAGGATCAGGGCGATCTGGAAATCCATGGCGCTCGTGATCCTAGAGCCGTTCGCTTCGGTCCGCCGCTGGAGATCCGCTGGCCGCAGGCCGATCGCGGTCGCCCGTGCGCCGTGCACGGCTGCACGGCGCCGGCTGCGGGCGCTGCCTGCCCCACAGCCGGCGACGGACCGCGGATCAGCGACCGCGGATCACGGTCACTTCGACATCTTCCAGTCGCCGTTGACGATCTGCACCATCACCGCGGCGCGCTGGTCCAGCCCGAGATGATCGGTGGGGCTCATGCTGAAGATGCCGTGCGCGCCGGCGGCGTCCTTCACGCCTTCGAGCGCATCGCGCAGCGCCTTGCGGAACGCCGGCGTGCCGGGCTGCGCCGTCTTCAGCGCCACCGGAACGGCAGCCTGCAGCAGGATGCCGGCATCCCAGGCGTGCGCGCCGAACGTCGAGACGCTGTTCTTGCCGTGCGCCTTCTCGTACACGTCGACGTAGGCCTGCGCCGACTTCTTCACCGGGTTATCGGCCGGCAACTGGCCCGCCACCAGAACCGGGCCGGCAGGCAGCCACGTGCCCTCGCAGTCCTTGCCGCAGACGCGCAGGAAGTCGCGGTTGGCGACACCGTGCGTCTGGTAGATCTGGCCCTTGTAGCCGCGCTCCTTCAGCGTCTTCTGCGGCAGCGCCGCCGGCGTGCCGGAACCGGCGATCAGCACCGCGTCAGGATTCGCCGAGACGATCTTCAGCACCTGGCCGGTGACCGAGGTGTCGGTGCGCTGGTAGCGCTCGCTGGCGACGATCTTCACGCCGCGCCCCTCGGCGATGGTCGAGAAGACGCTCCACCAGCCCTCGCCGTAGGCGTCGGCGAAGCCGATGAAGCCGACCGACTTGATGCCCTTCGACAGCATGTGGCCGACGATCACCACCGCCATCATCTGGTCGTTCTGCGGCGTCTTGAACACCCAGCGGCGCTTGGCGTCGACCGGCTCGACGATGCGGCTCGATGCGGCCATCGCGATCATCGGCGTCTCGGTCTCGGCGGCGATGTCGATCATCGCCAGCGAGTTCGGCGTGATGGTCGAGCCGACCACCACGTCGACCTTGTCCTCGCCGATCAGCTTGCGGGTGTTCTTCACCGCGCTGGTCGTGTCGGACGCATCGTCCAGGATGATGTACTGGACCTTGCGCCCGGCGATCGTCTGCGGCATCAGCGCAAAGGTGTTGCGCTCGGGAATGCCGAGCGAAGCCGCCGGGCCGGTGGCCGACACGGTGACGCCGACCTTGAGGTCCTGCGCCGCCGCCTGGGTGGCGGCGAGCGCGAGCGCCGGCGCGGCGAGTGCTGCCAGAAGTTTCAGTTGCAGTTTCATAGGTCTCCTCCTGCTTCTCGGGCTGTCGGAAAAGGGCAACCGTGATTCCAGGGCGCCGACTTCACCCCGCGGCCAGGCACTGCAAGTACCACATCAAACCAGAAAACGTCGCGAAAACCTTGCTCCATCCGAAGAATTTCAGATCCTCTCGACCAGCAGGGCAATCCCCTGTCCGACGCCGATGCACATCGTGGCCAACCCGTAGCGGCCGCGCGTCTCGTGCAGCTGGCGCACCAGCGTCAGCGCCAGCCGCGCCCCGGAGGCGCCAAGCGGGTGGCCGACGGCGATCGCGCCGCCGTTCGGGTTCACGTGCGCCGCATCGTCGGGCAGGCCCAGCTGACGCGTGACCGCCAGCGCCTGCGCGGCAAAGGCCTCGTTCAGTTCGATCACGTCGATCTCGCCGATCGACAGCCCGTGCCGGGCCAGCAGCCTGCGGGTCGCCGGCGCCGGGCCGATGCCCATGATCCGCGGCGGCACGCCGGCCACCGCCATGCCGAGGACGCGCGCCTTCGGCGTCAGGCCGAACTTCGCCGCCGCCGCCTCGCTGGCCAGCAGCAGGGCCGCCGCGCCGTCGTTCACGCCCGAGGCATTGCCGGCCGTGACCGAACCGTCGGGCTTGACCACGCCCTTCAGCTTGCCGAGCGCCTCCAGCGTCGTCTCGCGCGGATGCTCGTCCTCCAGCACCACCGTGTCGCCCTTCCTGCCGGGAATCGTCACCGGCGCGATCTCGCCGGCGTAGAAGCCGCGCGCCTTGGCCGCCGCGTAGCGGCTCTGCGAGCGCAGGGCGAACGCGTCCTGGTCGGCGCGGGCGATGCCGAATTCGGCGGCGACGTTCTCGGCGGTCTCCGGCATCGAGTCGATGCCGTGCTTCGCCTTCATCGCCGGGTTGACGAACCGCCAGCCGATCGTCGTGTCGTACACGGCGTTGCTGCGCGAGAAGGCCGCCTCGGCCTTCGGCATCACGAACGGCGCGCGGCTCATGCTCTCGACCCCGCCGGCGATCATCAGCTGCGCCTCGCCGGCGGCGATCGCCCGCGCCGCGGTGCCGACGGCGTCGAGGCTCGAGCCGCACAGACGGTTGATCGTCGCTCCCGGCACGTCGGTCGGCAGGCCGGCCAGCAGCGCGGCCATGCGGGCGACGTTGCGGTTGTCCTCGCCGGCCTGGTTGGCGCAGCCGTAAAGCACGTCGTCCAGCTGTCCCCAGTCGATCGATGGGTTGCGCGCCAGCAGCGCCCGCAGCGCCGCCGCGGCGAGGTCGTCGGTACGGACCGCCGCCAGCGCGCCGCCGTAGCGGCCGATCGGGGTGCGGATTGCGTCGCAGATGAAAGCCGTGCTCACTTGGTCTCCTTCAGGCGGCCTGCCGCAGTGGCCGGCCAGTCGTTCGGCTGACGCGCCGGCCGCCGCTGCGCGCCGCGCCGGCGTCGAGCAGCGGCTGCACCGACGAGACGCCGCGCAGGAACAGGTCGGCGACCACCGGCGCCATGTCGGCGTACTGCACCGGGCCCTCGTCCTTCAGCCAGGTGAAGGTCCAGTTGATCATGCCGAACAGCGTCATCGTCACCGGCTTCAGCAGCGTGCTGCCGGCCAGCTGCGGCGCGGCGGCGGCCACCGCATCGGCGTAGGCCTGGACGACCCGTCGTTGCTTGGCGTTGATCTGGTTGCGATGCATGGTCTTCAGGTACTTGACGTCCTGCACCAGCACCCGATGGTAGACCGCCGCGTCCTCGTAGGCCGCCATGAAGCGCTCGATCAGCCGGCGCAGCCGCGCCTGTGCCGCCCGCGGCTCGGCCTCGACCTCGGCGACGATCGCCAGCAGGCTGTCGAGATACCGGTCGGCGATGTCGAACAGCAGCTGCTCCTTGTCCCGGTAGTAGTGATACAGCAGCGCCTTGGAGATGCCGCAGGAGCGCGCCAGCTCGGCGATCGGCGTCACCGGATAGCCGTGCCGGGCGAACAGCCGCGCGGCCGAGGCGCGGATGGCGTCGCGCTGCTGCTCGAAACCGGCGGAACGGGTTCGGCTCATGGCGCGCGTTATCGGTCGTCGAAGGAGATGACGACCCGCCCGGTCAGCGGGTACGACTGGCAGGTCAGCACGAAGCCGGCGGCGACCTCGTGCGGCTCGAGCGCGTAGTTCTTGGCCATCTTCACCTCGCCCTCGAGCAGCCTGGCCCGGCAGGTGCTGCACATGCCGCCCTTGCACGAGAACGGCAGGTCGATGCCGGCGGCGCGCCCGGCATCGAGGATCGAGTGCTGGCCGCGGTGAAAGTCGATCTCGCGCCGCACGCCGTCGACCACCAGCGTCACCCGCGCCTCGGCCGCCTCGGCGTCGTCGACGTCAGCCACCGCCGCCCCCGGCACGCCGAAGCGCTCGACGTGCACGTGGCTGCCCGGCACGCCGGCGGCCAGCAGCGCGCCTTCCACTTCGTCGATCATCGACGCCGGGCCGCAGACGAAGGCCTCGTCGATGTCGTCGACCGGGATCAGCGCATCGAGGAAGGCGCGCGCCTTGGCCGCGTCGATGCGGCCGTTGAACAGCCCGACCTCCTGCTCCTCGCGGGAGAACACGTTGTACAGCGCGAAGCGCGCCAGGTAGCGGTCCTTCAGCTCGCACAGCGCCTCGTGGAACATCGTGCTCGCCAGCCGGCGGTTGCCGTAGACCAGCGTGAAGCGCGACCTCGGCTCGCGCGCCAGCGCGGTGCGGGCCAGCGACAGCACCGGCGTGATGCCGCTGCCAGCGGCGAAGGCGACGTAGTGCCGCGACTGGCTGGGGTCGAGCGGCGTGAAGAAGCGGCCCTCGGGCGTCATCACGTCGATCGTGTCGCCGGCGGCCAGCCGCTCGTTGGCCCAGGCCGAGAAGCGGCCGCCCGGCACCTTCTTGATCGCCACCCGCAGCTCGCCGTCGTCGGCCCCGGAGCAGATCGAGTACGAGCGGCGCACCTCCTCGCCGTCGAGCGTGGCCCGCAGGTTTAGGTGCTGGCCCTGCACGAAGCGGTACTCGGCGGCCAGCTCGGCCGGCACGTCGAAGGCCAGGCTCACGCACTCCGGCGTCTCGCGGCGGACCTCGCTGATGCGCAGGCTGTGGAACCTCGGCGTCATGATCGGATCGTTCGCTAGATCGGCTTGAAGTGCTCGAACGGCTCGCGGCAGTCGCGGCAGCGGTAAAGCGCCTTGCAGGCGGTGGCGCCGAACGCCGACAGCCGCTCCGTGTTGCGGCTGCCGCACAGCGGGCAGTCGACGCGCGGCACGAAACTGACCGGCTGCGTCGCCGCCGCGTCGGCGACGGCCCCCGGCGGCGCGATGCCGTAGCGGCGAAGTTTCTCCTTGGCCCCGGGCGCGATCCAGTCGGTGCTCCACGGCGGCGCCAGCCGCGTGCGCACGTTCACCTGCGCTGCACCCGCCTCGCGCAGCGCGTCGACGATCGACCGCGCGATCGCCTCGGTGGCCGGGCAGCCGGAGTAGGTCGGCGTCACCACCACCTCCACCGCCTCGTCCGAGGCAGCGACCTCGCGCACGATGCCCAGCTCGGTCACCGAGATCACCGGGATCTCGGGGTCGGCGACCCGCGCCAGCACGTCCCAGGCCTGCGCTTCGCTCAGCATCGCTACCACCTCGCCCCCGGATGGGCGCGCTGCAGATACTGCATCTCGGCCAGCAGGTGACCCATGTGCTCGCTGTGCCGCCCTTCCTTGCCGCGCGAAAGGAAGGCGGTGGCCGCCGGCACCTTCAGCGTCGCCACCTCGAGCACCGGCAGCACCGCCTGCTCCCAGGCAGTGGCCAGCGACGACCACGCCGGCCCGATGCCGGCGGCCTGGGCTGCGCGGTCGGTCTCGGTGGGCGAGAAGAACTCGGCCGTGTAAGGCCACAGGTAATCCAGCGCGCGCTGCATCCGTGCGTGCGATTCCTCGGTGCCGTCGCCGAGCCGCACGGTCCAGTCCGACGCGTGCTGCAGGTGGTAGCGGGTTTCCTTGCTGCTCTTGCCGGCGATCGCCGCCAGCTGCGCGTCGCCGGAGTTCGCCAGTGCCTGCCACAGCTGCAGCTGGAACGCCGAGAACAGGCAGTTGCGCAGGACCGTGCGGCCGAAGTCCTCGTTCGGCAGCTCGCAGATCGTCAGGCTTCGGTACTGCGGCTCGGCGCGCAGGAAAGCGAGCGCATCCTCGTCGCGGCCCCGGCCCTCGAGCTGCCCGGCGTGGGTGAGCAGCAGCCGCGCCTGGCCGATCAGGTCGAGCGCGGTGTTGGTCAGCGCGATGTCCTCCTCGATCACCGGCCCGTGGCCGCACCATTCCGACAGCCGCTGGCCGAGGATCAGCGCGCTGTCGGCGATGCGCAGCACGTAGTCGAGGTGGGCGGTGCTGCTCGCTGTCGTCGTGGCGTTCGTCATTCGCTCAAAGACACTGGATCCCCGCTGGAGCCTGCCCCCGAGTGCCTCTGTCGGGGGCGGGGATGACGGCGCTGCCTCCAATCGCTTCGCTCCTGGACATCGCCGTCACATGTGGTTCACTTCGTCGGGCAGCGTGTAGAAGGTCGGGTGCCGGTAGATCTTGTCCTCCGCCGGGTCGAACATCTCCGCCTTGGCGTCGGGATCGGAGGCGTGGATCTGGTCGGCGCGCACCACCCAGATGCTCACCCCCTCCATGCGCCGCGTGTAGACGTCGCGCGCGTTGGACAGCGCCATCCTGGCGTCGGGCGCGTGCACGCTGCCGCAGTGCTTGTGGTCCAGCCCGCCCTTGCTGCGGATGAACACTTCCCACAGCGGCCATTCGGTCCTACTCATGAGCGAAGCTCCTCTGAACTCTCCTCCCCTTCGAGGGGGCGGAGGCCGGGTTTCGCCGAGCATCGCTCGGCGCGGCCGCAGCGACGCGCGCCTGCCAGCGCGCGGCTACGGCTCGGGGTGGGGATGGGTTTCCGGGACACCGCACGAAGCTCACGCCGCCAACTGGTCGCGGTGACGCTGCTTGTCGGCATGCGCCAGCGCCGCTTCGCGCACCCAGGCGCCGTCGGCCCACGCCTTGACCCGATCGGCCAGGCGATCGCGGTTGCACTGGCCATGGCCGCCGACCACGTTCCAGAACTCCTGCCAGTCGATCGGCCCGAAGTCCCAGTGGCCGCGCGCCTCGTTCCACTTCAGTTCGGGGTCGGGAAGCTGCACGCCGAGCACCTTCGCCTGCGGCACCGTCGCGTCGACGAACTTCTGCCGCAGCTCGTCGTTGCTGATCCGCTTGATGCCCCACCGGCTCGAGTCGCCGGAGTGGGTGGAGTCCGAGTCGTGCGGTCCGAACATCATCAGCGACGGCCACCACCAGCGGTCGACCGCGTCCTGCACCATCTCCCGCTGCTCGGCGGTGCCCTTCATCATCGTCAGCAGCAGGTCGTAGCCCTGCCGCTGGTGGAACGACTCCTCCTTGCAGATGCGGATCATCGCCCGCGCGTACGGCCCGTACGAGCAGCGGCAAAGGGGGATCTGGTTCATGATCGCCGCGCCGTCGACCAGCCAGCCGATCACGCCGATGTCGGCCCAGGCGAGCGTCGGGTAGTTGAAGATCGACGAGTACTTGGCCTTGCCCGAGTGCAGCGCCTCGATCATCTCGTCGCGCGAGACGCCGAGCGTCTCGGCCGCCGCGTACAGGTACATGCCGTGGCCGCCCTCGTCCTGCACCTTGGCGAGCAGGATGGCCTTGCGCTTCAGGGTCGGCGCGCGGGTGATCCAGTTGCCCTCCGGCAGCATGCCGACGATCTCCGAATGCGCATGCTGGCTGATCTGCCGCACCAGCGTCCTGCGGTAGGCCTCGGGCATCCAGTCCTTCGGCTCGACGAACTCGCCGCGGCCGACGCGCGCGTCGAACTCGGCCTCGTACTCGTCCTCCCGCAGCGAACGCGGCCGGCGCGGCACTTCGTCCTTCGGACCCTGCGGAATGTCGATCGCCTGTGTGTACATGCTTCGCTTCCTCGTCGCCCCCGGCGCAGGCCGGGGCTGCTTCTCAACTTGGATCCCGGCCTTCGCCGGGATGGCTGCTACGCGGTCACCTGGATGCCGGCGCTCTTTGGGACGACGGCCACCGCGTCACTTCGGCCGCTTGTCCATGATGCGCTTGGCCTTGCCGACCGAGCGCTCGACGCCGCCCGGCAGCGCCAGCCGCACGGTCGAGGTCACGCCGATGTATGCCTTGATGTTGTGCTCCAGCTTGCTCGCCGCGGCGTGGCGCGCCTCCTGCCCGCCGTAGGCGAGGTCGGAGCCCATCTCGACGTGCACCGTCAGCTCGTCGAGGTTCTCCGGCCGCGTCACCTCCAGCATGTAGTACGGCGTCAGCTCCGGCTGCTTGAGGATCAGCTCCTCGACCTGGGTCGGGAACAGGTTCACCCCGCGGATGATCAGCATGTCGTCCGAGCGTCCGGTGATCTTCTCGATCCGGCGCATGCTGCGCGCGGTCGGCTCGAGCAGCCGGGTCAGGTCGCGCGTGCGGTAGCGGATCATCGGCAGCGCTTCCTTGGTCAGCGTGGTGAACACCAGCTCGCCCTTCTCGCCGTCGGGCAGCACGGCGCCGCTTTCCGGATCGACGATCTCCGGATAGAAATGGTCCTCCCAGACGGTCAGCCCGTCCTTGGTCTCGATGCACTCCTGCGCCACCCCCGGGCCGACGATCTCGGACAGGCCGTAGATGTCGATGGCGTCGACCCGCGTCCTGCTCTCGATCGCCTGCCGCATCGCCGGCGTCCACGGCTCGGCGCCGAAGATGCCGATCGCAAGCGAGGTCGACTTCGGGTCGATGCCCTGCTTCTCCATCTCCTCGGTGATCGCCAGCATGTACGACGGCGTGACCATGATCACGCGCGGCTTGAAGTCCTGGATCAGCTGCACCTGCCGCTCGGTCATGCCGCCCGACATCGGCACCACGGTGCAGCCGAGCCGCTCGGCGCCGTAGTGCGCGCCGAGGCCGCCGGTGAACAGGCCGTAGCCGTAGGCCACGTGCACCATGTCGCCCGGCCGGCCGCCGGCGGCGCGGATCGAGCGCGCCATCACGGTGGCCCAGGTGTCGATGTCCTTCGCCGTGTAGCCGACCACGGTCGGCTTGCCGGTCGTGCCGCTCGAGGCGTGGATGCGCACCACCTTCTCGCGCGGCACGGCGAACAGGCCGAACGGATAGTTGTCGCGCAGGTCGGCCTTGGTCGAGAACGGGAACTTCGCCAGATCGGCCAGCGACCGCAGGTCGCCGGGCTTGACGCCCGCGGCGTCGAACTTGCGCCGGTAGTGCGGCACGTTCTCGTAGGCGTGCGCCAGGGTCCACTTCAGTCGCTCCAGCTGCAGCGCGCGCAGCTCCGACTGCGGAGCACGTTCGACAGGCTCCAGTTCTCCGGGGGCGGGGGCTTTGGCGGTCATGTTCTTCCTCCACGCTCACTAGCCGTGCAGAAACCGTCGCGAACGGCCCGAGGTTGCACCGGGCAGCGGAGACGTACCGAGACGCGTACGTTGAGCACCGCAGGTGCAAGATCGGGGCGCGCAGTAGGTTTGCTCACGGCTTCTCAGAACTCGACGATGTGCTTGCCCTTGATGGTGTGCGAGCGGCCGCGCATCTGCGCGACCTGCTTGCCGTGCTGGTTGAGCACGCTGATGTCGTACAGGCCGAGGCGGCCGTTGATCACCACCTCGCGCGCCTCGGCCACCAGCCGGTCGCCGACGTTGCCGGGGTTGAGGATCTCGATGAAGATGCCGGAGGCCAGCGTCAGCTCGTTGTGGCTGTTGCAGGCAAAGGCGAACGCGGTGTCGGCCAGCGTGGTGATCACGCCGCCGTGGCACAGGCCGAAGCCGTTGACCATGTCGGGGCGCACCGTCATCGTCACCCGCGCGTAACCCGGGCCGATCACCTCGATCTGCATGCCGAGGCCCTGCGAGACGGCGTCGTTGGCCCATACCTTGTCGCGCACCATTTCGGCGACCGTCTGCGGGTCCGGCTTGTGGTGATGTGCTTCGCTCATTGCCCTACTCGCGGAAGCCGCTGCGGGTCCAGCCGCGGCGCTGGATCAGCACCGAGGTCCGGTAACGCTCGCCGCCGTAGTGCTCGCGCAGGTTGGCCAGCACGCGGGCGAAGAAATCCAGCCCGACGCTTTCGGCCCAGGCCATCGGCCCGCGCGGGTAGTTCACGCCGTAGCGCATCGCGTCGTCGATCGCATCGGCGGTGCAGATGCCGTAGGCCACCGCATCGGCCGCCTCGTTGACCAGCATGGCGATGATGCGCAGCACGATCATCCCGGCGACGTCGTCCATCTTCGAGCAGGCGAAGCCGCCCTGCGCCAGGGTGGCGCACACCGTGCGCAGGGCCGCCTCGCCGCACTGGTCGGCCGGCGCCAGTCCCAGCCTCGGCGTGTTGGCGTAGTCGAGCGCCAGGTCGAACAGGATCAGGTGCTCGTGCTCGTCCTCGGCCGCACGGCGCGTCGCCGGGCGGCCGTCGGTGAGCATCAGCCGCGCGGCGCCGACCTCCAGCCAGCCGGCTTCGGCAGAGCGACCCCGGCCCTGCACGCGCACGACGTCGATGCCGGCCGCCTCGAGGCGGGTGATGATCGGCGTGGCGATGCCGAGCGAACCGACCGCGACCACGCGCGCGACCGGCTCGGAGCCCTCCTCGACCGCCGGCTGCGGCGGTGCCGCGCCGTCGCGGAAGTCGTAGATGCCGTGCCCGGTCTTGCGGCCGAGCCGACCGGCGCGCACCAGCTCCTGCTGGCCGAGTGACGGCACGTAGCGGCGGTCGAAGAACGTCGCCTCGAACACCGACTGCGTCACCTTGAGGTTGACGTCGTGACCGATCAGGTCCATCAGCTCGAACGGGCCCATCGGGAAGCCGCCGCAGTCGCGCACGATCGCGTCGAGCGTCGCCGGCGAGGCGGCGTTCTCCGACAGCACCATCCAGGCCTCGCCGTAGAACGGTCGCGCGATGCGGTTGACGATGTACCCGGGCGTGCTCTTGGCGGTGGCCGCCTTCTTGCCCCAGGCCTCGGCGGTGGCAAAGACCGTGCGCGCGACCGCCGGCGAAGTGTCGACGCCGCTGACCACCTCGACCAGCCTCATCCGCGCCGGCGGGTTGAAGAAGTGCATGCCGACCACCCGCTCGGGGTGCGCGCTGCCGGCGGCGATGGCGGTGATCGACAGCGACGAGGTGTTGGTGGCGATGATGCAGTCGCGGCCGACCACCTGCTGCAGCCGCACCACCAGGGTGCGCTTGGCTTCGAGGTCCTCGGCGATCGCCTCGATCACCAGCGCGCAGGCCGCCAGGTCGTCCCAGTCGGCGCGGCGCAGCCGCGCCAGCGTCGCCCGCGCCTCGTCGGCCGCCAGCCGCCCCTTGCGCACGCGCGACTGCAGGCCCCGGTCGACGTCGGCCAGCGCGCGGTCGATCGCCTCCGACTGCGCATCCAGCAGCAGCACGGTGTGCCCGGCAGCGGCCGCGACCTGGGCGATGCCGGCCCCCATCACGCCGGCGCCGATCACGCCGATCACCGCTTCCTTCGGCAATGCCGCCATCGTTCAGTGTCCCTTGAACTGCGGTGCGCGCTTTTCCATGAACGCCGCCACGCCCTCGCGGTAGTCGGCGCCGTGGCCGAGTTCACGCTGGAAGTCGCGCTCCAGATCGAGACTGGCCTTCAGCGACAGCGTCTCGCCGGCCTCCATCGCCTGCCGGGTGCGCAGGTAGCCCAGCGTCGGACCGGCGGCCAGCTGCCTGGCCAGTGCCGAGACGGTCGGCATCAGCGCGTCGTCGTCGACGCACTTCCAGATCAGGCCCCATTGGGCCGCCTGCTCTGCGCCGAGCTTCTCGCCAATCAGCGCCAGGCCGAGCGCGCGCGCCGGGCCGACCAGGCGCGGCAGCATCCAGGTGCCGCCGCAGTCGGGCACCAGGCCGATCTTCGAGAACGACTGCACGAAGCTCGCCGAGCGGGCGGCGAACACCAGGTCGCAGGCCAGCGCGATGTTGGCGCCGGCACCGGCGGCCACGCCGTTGACCGCGGCGATGGTCGGCATCTCGAGCGCACGCAGGCTGAGCACCAGCGGCTTGTAGTAATGCTCGATCGACTCGCCGAGATCGACCGCGGCGGCGCCCGGCGCCACCGCCCGGTCGTTCAGGTCCTGGCCCGCGCAGAAGCCGCGACCGGCGCCGGTCAGCACCAGGCAGCGCGCCGTCGCCTGCGTGCGCACCCGCGCCAGCGCATCGTGCACCTCGGCGTGCATCTGCACGGTGAAGCTGTTCAGCCGCTCCGGCCGTGCCAGCGTCAGTGTCGCCACGCCGTCCGCCACCTCGAGGCGGACGGTCTCGAACTCCCGCGTCATGGATCCGTCTCCTGCCGTCGGCCTGCACGCTTACCCGCACGCCGCGTAGGCGCGCCGGCGCCATTCGTTGACCGGCCGGTCAATCAATAGTAGCTTCCATTCTTCCCGTCTGACAACATTTCCGGCGCCGCGGTGCAGCCTGCACGACGGCGCCATCGGCGTGTGCAGCCATGCGCCGCAACAACCTCGAGGACCGCCATGACGCATCCCCTGCTCGCAAGGCACCGCGCCACGCTCGACGGCGCGCTGAACGCCGTCGCCACGCGCGGCTACTGGACGCCGTACCCCGAGCAGGCCAGTCCGAAGATCTACGGAGAAGGCGCCAACGAGGCCGGCAAGCAGGCGGTCGCGGCGATGTTCGGCCAGCGCTTCGACCTCGGCCAGCCCGGCGTCACCGGCTGGCTGGCCAGCGACCGATCGCCGTACGGCGTCGAGCTCGGCGTGCAGTACGCGGTGTGCGACCCCGGCGCGCTGCTCACCGCTGCCATCGCTGCCATGCCGGCGTGGGGCAAGCTCGGCATCGACGGCCGCACCGGCGTGTGCCTGGAGATCCTCGACCGGCTGAACAAGGCAAGCTTCGAGATCGCCTGGGCGGTGATGTACACCACCGGCCAGGGCTTTGGCATGGCCTTCCAGGCCGGCGGGCCGCACGCGCAGGACCGCGGCCTGGAGGCGGTGGCCTACGCCTGGCGCGAGATGAGCTTCGTGCCGCGCGAGGCGCATTGGGAGAAGCCGCAGGGCAAGAACCCGCCGCTGGTGATGAAGAAGTACTTCGAGGTGGTCGGCCGTGGACCGGCGCTGGTGGTCGGCTGCTCGACCTTCCCGACCTGGAACACCTATCCGGGCCTGTTCGCCGCGCTGGCCACCGGCAACGCGGTGATCGTCAAGCCGCACCCGTGGAGCGTGCTGCCGGCGGCGATCAGCGTGCGCATCGCACGCGAGGTGCTGCGCGAGAACGGCATCGACCCGAACCTGGTCACGCTGGCGGTGGTCGACAGGCCGCAGACGACGCAGCAGCTGGCCACCGATCCGCGCGTCGCCTCGATCGACTACACCGGCGGCTCGACCTTCGGCCGCTGGCTGCTGGAGAACTGCCGCGGCAAGCAGGTCTACGCCGAGCTGGCCGGTGTCAACAACGTGGTGATCGAGTCGACCGACAACTACAAGGGCATGCTGCGCAACCTGGCCTTCACGCTCAGCCTGTACTCGGGGCAGATGTGCACGACGACCAAGGCGCTGCTGGTGCCGGCCAGCGGCATCGACACCGACCAGGGCCACAAGTCGTTCGACGAAGTGGCGGCGGATCTCGGCGCGGCCATCGACAAGTTCCTCGCCGACCCGGCCACCGCCACCGCCGTGCTCGGCGCGATCCAGTCGCCCGAGACGCTGGCGCGCATCGAGGCGGCGCCGCGGGCGGCCACGGTGGTGCTGGCGTCGAAGAAGCTGACGCATCCGGAGCACCCGAACGCCGAGGTCCACACGCCGCTGCTGCTGAAGGCCGATGCCGCCGACGAGGCGGCCTACATGCAGGAGCGCTTCGGGCCGATCAGCACGGTGGTCGCGGTGCCGGGCGGGCCCGAGGCGCTGGCCGCGCTGTCGGAGCGGATCGTGCGCGAGCAGGGCGCACTGACGGTCGGCATGTACTCGACCAGGGCCTCGTTCATCGACGAGATGACCGCGGCCACGCAGCGCGCCGGCGTGGCGCTGTCGATCAACCTCACCAGCGGCGTGTTCGTCAACCAGTCGGCCGGCTTCTCCGACTACCACGGCACCGGCGCCAACCCGGCCGCCAACGCCAGCTACACCGACTCGGCCTTCGTCGCCAGCCGCTTCCGCGTGATCCAGCGGCGGCATCATGTGTGACGCTGTCCGTTGCGTCGTCCCGGCGCAGGCCGGGACCCAATTTGCGCTGTCGCGCACGGCAGACCTGGGCCCCGGCCTGCGCCGGGGCGACGACCCTTCCTGAGCAAACGAGCAAGCACCGATGCCCTGCTACGAAATCGACGGCCTGACGCCGGTGGTCGACCCCACCGCCTTCGTGCACCCGAGCGCGGTGCTGATCGGCGACGTGATCGTCGGGCCGCGCTGCTACGTCGGTCCGCTGGCCAGCCTGCGCGGCGACTACGGCCGCATCATCCTCGAGGAAGGCAGCAACGTGCAGGACACCTGCGTGATGCACGGCTTCCCGGGCACCGACACGGTGGTCGAGGTCAATGGCCACGTCGGCCACGGCGCCGTGCTGCACGGCGCGATCGTCAAGCGCAACGCGATGGTCGGCATGAACGCGGTGGTGATGGACGAGGCGGTGATCGGCGAATCGTCGATCGTCGCCGCCTGCGCCTTCGTCAAGGCCGGCATGGTGATCGCGCCGCGGTCGCTCGCCGCCGGCGTGCCGGCCAAGGTGCTGCGGCCGCTGACCGAGGAGGAGATCGCCTGGAAGGGCAGCGGCACGCGCACCTACCAGGAACTGGCGGTGCGCAGCATGAAGACGATGCGCGAGGTCGCGCCGCTCGCTGCCGCGGAGCCGGACCGGCCGCGCATCAGGGTCGCCGACGACGTGGTGCCGAAGATCGCCCTGAGAAGAACCTGACCGCAGCGGCAGCGACCGATGCTCAAGACCTACCGCTATCCGAGGTACGAGTACCGGCGGCCGCCGGAACTGGACAGCGCCCCGCCGAGCCGGCGGCCGGTGATCGTGGTCGGCGCCGGGCCGGTCGGCATGGCGGCGGCGATCGACCTTACCCAGCACGGCGTGCCGGTGGTCGTCCTCGACGACGACGACACGGTGTCGATCGGCTCGCGCGGCGTGTGCTACGCCAAGCGGGCGCTGGAGATCTTCGACCGCCTCGGCATCGGCGACGCGGTGTGCCGCAAGGGAGTGAGCTGGGACGTCGGCCGGACCTTCTTCGGCGAGCGCGAGGTCTTTAGCTTCAACCTGCGGCCGCAGCCCGATCACAAGCGGCCGGGCATGGTCAACCTGCAGCAGTACTACCTCGAGCAGATGCTGGTCGAGCGCTGCGTCGAGGCCGGCGTCGAGATGCGGTGGAAGAACAGGGTCGCCGGCGTGCGCACGGCCGAGCGCAGCGTCTCGCTCGACGTCGAAACGCCGGACGGCCGCTACGCGATCGACTGCGACTGGCTGATCGTCGCCGACGGTGCGCGCAGCCCGATCCGCCACATGCTGGGCCTGGACGTCGAGGGCAAGGTCTTCACCGACCGCTTCCTGATCGCCGACGTGGTGATGCAGGCCGATTTTCCGGCCGAGCGGTGGTTCTGGTTCGACCCGCCGTTTCACCGCAACCAGTCGGTGCTGCTGCACAAGCAGGCCGACAACGTCTGGCGGATCGACTTCCAGCTCGGCTGGGACGCCGACCCCGAGCAGGAGAAGAAGCCCGAACGGGTCGTGCCGCGCATCAGGGCGATGCTCGGCGAGGAACGGCCGTTCGAGCTGGAGTGGGTCAGCGTCTACACCTTCCAGTGCCGGCGGATGCAGAAGTTCCGCCACGGCCGGCTGCTGTTCGTCGGCGACGCCGCGCACCAGGTCTCGCCGTTCGGCGCGCGCGGCGCCAACTCCGGCATACAGGACACCGACAACCTGGCCTGGAAGCTGGCGCTGGTGCTGGCCGGGCAGGCACCGGAGCAGCTGCTCGACAGCTACTCGGAGGAGCGCACTGTCGCCGCCGACGAGAACATCATGAACTCGACCCGCTCGACCGACTTCATCACGCCGAAGAGCGGCGCCAGCCGCACCTTGCGCAACGCCGTGCTGCAGCTGGCCGGCCACCACGCCTTCGCGCGCAAGCTGGTCAACTCCGGCCGCCTGTCGGTGCCGAGCATATACACGGAGTCGCCGCTGAACACGCCGGATGCCGACGCCTTCGCCGGCGACATGGTGCCGGGTGCGCCGCTCGACGACGCGCCGGTCGAGGTCGATGGCCAGGCTTCGTGGCTGCTCGACCAGCTGGGCGGCCGCTTCCAGTTGCTCGTCTATGCCGAGCGCGCCGCCGACGTCGATACGAGCACGCTGGCCGAGCTGAAGACGGCGACCCCCATCGAGCCGATGCTGGTCACCGCCAAGCCGGGCGGACGCCCCGGCATGCGCGCCCTGCACGACGTGCGCGGCCGCTTCCTTGAGCGCTACGACGCGCTGCCGGGAAGCGCCTGGCTGGTACGGCCCGACCAGCACGTCGCCGCCCGCTGGCGGCGCCTCGAGCCGGGCGCCGTGCGCGCGGCGATGGCGCGCGCCACTTGCAACCCATGATCACCGGAGCAAGACGATGCCGCTGAACCTCGAGCCGAACTTCGCCGAGCCGGGCAGGCGCTACTTCCGCGACTTCTCGGCGGGCGACGACTTCTACCAGTTGCTGATCGACGCGCACCGCGACCTGACCGACGAGCAAAGTGCGCTGCTGAACGCCAAGCTGGTGCTGCTGCTGGCCAATCACGTCGGCGACATCGGCGTGATCCGCGAGGCGCTGCAGCGCGCCCGTGAAGACGTCGCCGGCTAAGCGGCGGCGATCCTCCGACACGCGCCTCAGCCCACTGAGCAGCCGCGCAGCCTGGGGCCTGTTCACACTAAATGCGGGAGATGCGTTGGGCCGCAATGCGGACGGATGCGCGAAGGACGGCGCCGCGCGGGGCCGCTGCCCTGCGCATGCCGTCCGACCAAGCGGACGCCGCATTTCGGCCCAACTCTTCGGCAAGGTCAACGGCGGGCGCATTGCGTCGTTGCCGCTTCGCTTGTCGGCATCAGCCAACGGCACTCGCGGCGCCTCGCACTGCCTCCCGCCATTGACCTTCGCACTACTGGCTCCAGCGTGAACAGGCCCTAGATGAACGGCGCGGAATCGCTACTCGCCACACTCGCCGCCAACGGCGTCGACGTGTGCTTCGGCAACCCCGGCACGTCGGAGATGCATTTCGTCGCCGCGCTGGATCGCGTCACCGGCATGCGCAGCGTGCTGGCGCTGTTCGAGGGAGTGGCCACGGGCGCCGCCGACGGTTACTACCGTATGGCACGCAAGCCAGCGGCCACGCTGCTGCACCTCGGGCCGGGGCTGGGCAACGGCACCGCAAACCTGCACAACGGGAAGAAGGCGCGTTCGGGCATCGTCAACATCGTCGGCGATCACGCCGTCGCGCATGCGCGGTTCGAGTCGCCGCTGAGCTCGGATGTCGAGGGGATTGCCGCGCCGGTGTCGCACTGGTTCAGGACCTCGCGCAGTTCGCGCGAAGTAGCTGGCGACGGAGCCGAGGCAATCGCGGCCACGCGCGACGGCGCGCTGGGCTGCATCGCGACGCTGATACTGCCGGCGGACACGGCCTGGGGCCCGGGTGGCCCGGTCGCGACTGCGTTGCCGCCGGCAACGCCGAAGCCGCCGCAGCCCGAGGCGGTGCGCGAAGCCGCGCGGGCACTTGCCTCGCTCGGCGCCCGCGCGGTCCTCCTGCTTGGCGCCGACGGCGTCGGCGAGCGTGCCCGCGAAGCGGCCTCGGCAATCGCGCACAAGACCGGCTGCCGGCTGCTGGCCGAGTTCTACAACGCCCGCATGCCGGGCGGACGCGGCCGGGTGCGCGTCGACCGGCTGCCCTATGCGGTTGATGCGGCGGTGGAGAAACTGGCCGGCGCCAAGTGCCTGCTGCTCGCCGGTGCCGCCGATCCGATCGCTTTCTTCGCCTATCCCGGCAAGCCGAGCGAATTGAAGCCGGTCGGTTGCCGCACGCTTACGCTGGCCCACGCACGCGACGACGTGCCGGCGGCGCTCGAAGCGCTGCGCGATGAACTGGGCGCGGTCGCCACACCGATGGCGTCAGCGCCACGGCCGCCGGCCGTACAGGCGCTGCGCCCCGCCGGCACGTTGAACGCCGACCTCATCGGCGACGTGCTGGCTGCTGTGCTGCCGGAGAACGCAATCGTCGTCGACGAGGCGGTGACGACCGGCCGCGCCTTTGGCCCGCGCTTTGCCGCCGCCGCGCCGCACGACTGGCTGGCGGTGATGGGCGGCGCGATCGGCTTCGGCCTGCCGGCAGCGCTCGGCGCGGCGATCGGCGCGCCGGGACGGCCGGTGCTGGCGCTGGAAGGCGACGGCAGTGCCATGTACACGCTACAGGCACTGTGGAGCATCGCACGCGAGTCGTTGCCGGTGGTGGCGGTGATCTTCGCCAACCGTGCCTACCGCATCCTGCAGGGCGAACTGCAGGGCGTCGGCGCGCAGGTCGGCGGGCCGAGGGCCGAGGCGATGCTGCGCCTGGACCGGCCGGCGCTCGACTGGGTGGCGCTGGCGCACGGACACGGCGTTCCCGCTGCGACCGTGCGGACGGCCGACGAACTGGTGCGCGAAGCGCAGCGTGGTTTCGCCAGCGGCGGGCCGTATCTGATCGAGGTTGTCCTCTGACCTGGGGCACGACGAGCGGCCATCGGGGAGAGGTGCTATAGACTCCTAGCGGCCGGTCGCCGCTCTCTGAGCGGCTGACTGCTTCACCCCGATGAGCAGTCGTCTACTGCGGTCGTAATGCATTCAGCGGATCGGCGAGAGGTCGCGTTCGGCGGTCAATTCGGGCTGTGCTGCCCCTTCCGTTACGGAACGGCCCCTTTCCGACGGCCTGGTCGCGATCAATGGTCCCGAAACGGCCTGCCAGGTGTGCGCAAAGCGGTGCTCCTGATCCCACTGCAACCCGAAAGCGGAGCGGCTCTCGACTGATGGGACGCACATCGAAGGGCTATCGCGCCAGTCAGGCCCGGCAATGAACTTGTCTTCCGTCAAAGGGTCGAACCGGCAAGACCCGAAAATACGCCGATGCGCCGTTTGCTTGCCATTCTCTTCGTCCTGTTGATCCCGATGCAGTCGTCTCTGGCTGCAGCGGTATTGGTGACAGGCATGCCGCTTCGCCCTTGTGATCAGGTGCCGACTGTCATGGCCGGTGAACACTCGGGCCATTCCGCGGCCATGAACCACTTCGCTACCGGGTGTGTCGGCAGTGGAGCGCATGGCAGCTCGCACGGCCACTCTTGCCCACACTTTGGCAGTTTCGCGATGGCAGTTGCGTCGGCCACGTTGCTGGTCGACTCCTCGGCAAGCCCAACTCCCCAAGTCGAGCACGCGCCATTTGGGTCGGTCGTGCTCGACGTTCCACTGCCGCCACCGACTCGCAGCGCCTGACGGCCCGCTTCGGCGACCCGCGCCGACTTGGTGTAGCTCGAGGCGCAGCGCTTCTCCGTCAAGGGCGCCGTCGCCTCTGCGGTGTCGCTGCAGTCGGCTCGCCTTTGGTCAGATTTTCTAGTCGAGAAACTCAACGGCAGTCTCTTGCCGGCCGCCGCCATTGGCGGCCACATCTGAAAAGGAAACACGATGAACCTGAAAAAGACCGCAATCGCAGCTGCGATTGCACTCGGTGTTATTGGGGCTACGGCATACGCGCATGGGTATGGCCCGGGGATGATGGGCAGCTATGGCGGCTACGGCATGGGCCCAGGGATGATGGGCGGATACGGCGGCCACGGCATGGGCCCGGGGATGATGGGCGGCTACGGCGGCCACGGCATGGGCCCGGGCATGATGGGCGGGTACCAGCTCGGCGCCATCGAGCGGCTCGAGCTCACCGCCGAGCAACGCCAGCAGCTCAACGAGATCGAAGGCGATCTGCGCAAGGAGAACTGGGCGCTCATGGGCAAGATGCATGACCAGATGGGCGAGCTGTACGACCGAGAGACAACCCCCGGCAAACGTGACCGAGCCGCCATCCTGGCGGCCCACAAGCGGATGAGCGAATTGCGCCAGCAGATTCTCGAAAACTCGCTCGACGCAGCGGACAAGGCCGAAGCGCTGCTGACGCCGCAGCAGCGGGAGCAATACCAGCGCCTCGCCCGTAGCTGCTGCGGCGTCGACAGCGACTAATCCGACTCTCGAACCGCACTCCGGCCGGAGTGCGATTGGGCGCGGCGGCGCCGTTGAACGCCCGCCGCGCCTGGGAGAAGACAATGATGTACGGCTTTGGAATGGGCAATGGCTGGTTTGGCATGGGCCTGTGGTGGATCGTCATCGTCGCGGTCGTCGTCTGGCTCGCCTGGATGGCCAGTCGTGGCCGCGACAGTTCCGCGCGGGGTGAGTCGGCGCTGGAATTGCTGAACAAGAGATACGCGCGGGGTGAGATCGGCCGCGACGAGTATGAGCAGAAGAAGCGCGACATCGGACCTTAGCGCCAGGCGGAAGACTCAGGCGGCCATCGGCCTTGTGCCAAGGGCCACATCGAACAAATGGAAACGGAATCCCCGGAGGAAAGATGAAACCTTATGCTGGACTGGTGGCCGCCACTTTCGCTGTGCTCCTCGCTGGGTGCGGTGGCGGGTCGTCGACGGTCGCCACTTCGACGCCGTCCGCAGCAACCACTTCGGTGCAAGTCAATCTCGGCGACGCCCCCGCCGATCGTCTGCTGGCCGCCAACATGCACATTCAGTCGCTGTCGTTCACCACTGGCAGCGGCGGCACCGTTCCCTTGCTTACCACCGGCGCCGACATGGAAGTGATGCAGTCGATGGGGACGGTGCGACCACTGCTGTTGGCGAACATGCCGCAGGGAACCTACGCCGGCGCGACGATGACGTTCACCGGGGCGACGGTGACTTACATGGACCCGGCCACCAGACAGGTGATCCAGCGGACCCTGAGTGGTCCGATGACGGCCGCCGTAGAGTTCAGCCCGGCCCTCGCTGTCGGCAGCGCGCCGATGGTCGTCAATCTCGACCTCGACATGGGCCACTCGCTGTCGATCGATGACAGTGGCAACGTCGTCATGACACCGACGATGACCGCGACCTGGCGCGCCGCGATTCCGGGAAGCCCCGATCCGGAAGATGGCGGAATCGGCCGCATGACCGGCGTCGTGAGCAGTGTGTCTGGCGCCTCGCTGCACCTGGCGATGCTGCAGGGGGCAGCCGACCTGCCGTTGATGACCAATGCCGCCACCGAGTTTGTCGGCCTTAGCGGCATGGCCGGGATGGGCGCGGGCATGCTCGCCGAGATCGATGGTACGCGTCAGCCCGACGGAACCTGGATGGCGAGCCGCGTGCACGCCTTGATACCGGCGGGAGGGACGATGGCGATGGGCGTGGTCACCGACATCACCGGAAACCCGCCGACCCAGCTCGTGCTGGCCATGCAGGATGGCGCCGGCCTGAGCATGATGCGGGCCAATCTGGCCGGGACCACGACCGTGGCGCTGACCGGCGATACGATGTTCGGGTTCGACGCAGACGATGTCGACCTGAGCAACCTGCCGTTCACGCCGCGCTTCGACGCCGCGGCGATGCGCAGTGGACAGCGCGTCGCCGCCTTCAGCAGCGGCGCCATGATGCAAGGTGGGGGCATGCGCGGAATGACGGGCGGCGGCTCGCTGGCGGCGCGCTCGGTGCAGCTCGTGCCGCAGGGGTTGCGCGGAACGGTGTCCGGCTATGCCGCCAACGGCACACAGGCCACCTTCACGCTGACCATGGCTGCCGATTCCGCCTTCACGACGCTGTCCGGAAGCCGCAGCATCATGGTCTATCAGCAGCCGGGCACTCGGATGGCGCTGTCGATCGCCGAAGGCGCCACCGTGATCGCGAGCGGGCTGCTGTTCTTCGACAACGGAGCCTTCAAGCTCGTCGCGACCCGGATCGTCGGCAGTTGAGCCGATCCGACGCCGGACGCGCCAGAAGCGGTCGGCCGCCAACGGGCAACCTCCGCAGCGACCGACGCAGACCCACCGGCTAGCGCTGCTTCAGTAGCCCGGTTGACCCGGTCCGGCAGGCGGCCCCTCGGCAATCGCCTGGATGATCGGGCAGCGCACGCGGCCGTGCGCGTGCTCGCATTCGTGCAGCAGATGGCGAAGGTGTCCCGCCATCGCCTGCAGGTCGGCCAGGCGCTGCTCAATCTGCGCCAGGCGCGCGCCAGCGATCTTGCGCACGGCGGCACGATCACGCCCGTCCTCGAGCGCAAGCAGCCCGGCGATCTCCTTCAGCGTGAAGCCGAGTTCCTGTGCCCGCTTGATGAACCGGATGCGCGCCACGGTGTGCGTCGGGTAAACGCGATAAGCGCCAACCCGCTCCTTCGGCGCGGCGAGCAGCTTCAGGCGAGTGTAGTGGCGCACGGTCTCCACGCCGACGTCGGCACTGCGCGCGAGCCGGCCGATGGTCAGCGCGCGAGATGCCTTGCCTGCGTCATTGGTTTGCGAGGCGGCCGACATTCGAGGCTTGACTCTGTGGTTAGCAACAGGGTTCAAGATAACACCTGAGCAGTCCACTCGACGAGTACCCGGAGGCGTCATGAGCGTCCGTCAATTCGAAGGCAGCGCCGTATCGCGTCGATCCCCCACGCTGCCCGCTGGGCATGGCAGTACGCGCGGAAGACCCCGGTCAATTCCCCACGTAGCGTGGTGGACCGCGGCCGTGATGTTGGCCGTCGTCGGCGGTGTCTATCTTTTCCAGCAGCACTGGACTCATCTGGCCGGCAATTGGGTGTACCTGGTGCTGCTGGCCTGCCCGCTGATGCACCTGTTGATGGATCACGGGCAGGGCGGGAACAGCGGTCATCAAGCACACCACGCGGAACGCGACGAGCACAGCAGAACGCCGGACCGATCGTCGCCACCGGTGCCCTAGCAACCCTGATCCCTGCGCACGCGCCTGAAGCCGCCACCGCGCTGCGCATCACCTGAACCCGCGGCAGCAGTCTTCACCGGGAGAACGCCATGCTGGAATTTGAAGTCAAAGACATGATGTGCGACCACTGCGTGTCGTCGATCACCAAGGCGCTGCGCAAGGTCGATGCCACGAGCCAGGTCGAGTTCGACATGCTGGCCCGTCGCGTTCGCGTCGCCGGCGCGCTCGATGCGCAGTCCGCGGGCCTGGCGATCAAGGCGGCCGGCTACTCGCCGGTCGTCGTGCAAAGCGGCTGAGCGGGAACTGCGGGCGGCCCTAGCGCAGCCACGTCGCGGCGCCGAGCGCCACCGCCAGTGCACCACCGCAGGAAACGCGATACCGCACCAGACAGGACATCGACCATGACCGATCACGCGCACGCCCATTGCCACGACCACGCTGCGCACAAGCACGCGCATGCGCCCGAGTACCCGGCGCTGAAATCGCAGGGCTCGCGGTCAGCGCCGGCACCGAGCGGCGAGGCCGCCGGCACGATCTACACCTGCCCGATGCATCCGGAGATCCGGCAGGCCGGGCCCGGCACCTGCCCGAGGTGCGGCATGGCACTCGAACCGCTGATGCCGTCGCTGGAAGACGAAGAGCACCCCGAACTGCGCGATTTCACGCGCCGCTTCTGGAGCACGCTGCCGCTGACGATCGTCGTGGTCGTCATCGCGATGTTCGGCCATCGGCTGGCCTGGCCGCCGTTACAGACGCAGCCGTGGATCGAATTGCTGCTCTCGGCACCGGTGATCCTGTGGGCGGGCTGGCCGTTCTTCGTGCGCGGCGTGCAATCGGTCGTCAACCGCAGCCCGAACATGTGGACGCTGATCGGGCTGGGCGTGGCCTCGGCGTTCGTCTACAGCACCGCGGCGACCGTCTCGCCACAGTGGTTTCCGCAGAGCTTCTTCGTCAACGGCCGCGTCGGCGTGTATTTCGAGGCGGCGGCGGTGATCGTCTCGCTGACGCTGCTCGGTCAGATGCTCGAGATGCGCGCCCGCTCGCAGACTTCGGCGGCGATCAAGGCGCTGCTCGGTTTGGCACCGAAGACCGCGCGCCGGCTGCGCGACGACGGAGCCGAGGAGGACGTGCCGCTGGCGCACGTGCACATCGGCGACCGCCTGCGCGTGCGGCCGGGGGAGAAGGTGCCGGTCGACGGCGTGGTGCTCGACGGCGAAAGCAGTGTCGATGAATCGATGCTGACCGGCGAGCCGATTCCGGTCGACAAGCGCCGCAACGACAATCTGATCGGCGCCACCATCAACACGACCGGCAGCCTGGTGATGCGGGCCGAGAAGATCGGCTCGGAGACCATGCTGGCGCAGATCGTGCAGATGGTCGCCGCCGCGCAGCGCTCGCGCGCGCCGATGCAGCGGCTGGCGGACGTGGTGGCCGGCTGGTTCGTGCTGGCGGTGATCGGCGTCGCGGCGTTGACGTTCGTCGTCTGGGGCATTTTCGGGCCCGAGCCGCGCTGGGTGTACGCGACGATCAACGCCCTGGCCGTGCTGATCATTGCCTGCCCCTGCGCGTTGGGCCTGGCCACGCCGATGTCGATCATGGTCGCTACCGGCCGGGCCGCCACGCGCGGCGTGCCGTTCCGCGACGCCGCGGCGATCGAAGCGCTGCGCCGCATCGACACGCTGGTCGTCGACAAGACCGGCACGCTGACCGAAGGCAGGCCGGCCTTCGACCGCGTGGTCACGGCCGAGGGCTGGAAGGACGAGGACGTGCTGCGCATCGCCGCCAGCCTCGACCAGGCGGCCGAACATCCGCTGGCGCAGGCAATCGTTGCCGAGGCGCGGAAGGGTGAACTGAAGCTCGTCGAACCCGAATCGTTCGCGACCACCGCCGGCATCGGCGTGCGCGGCAAGGTCGAGGGCAAGTCGGTCGCCATCGGCAACACGGCGCTGATGGACGACCTGAAAGTCGACTGGAAGGCGCTGCAGGCCCAGGCCGAGGACCTGCGCGGCCAGGGCGCCAGCGTGATGCACGTGGCCGTCGATGGAAAGCTCGCCGGCCTGATCGCGGTGGCCGATCCGATCAAGGCCAGCACGCCGCAGGCGCTGGCCGCGCTTCGCGACGAAGGGGTAAAGGTGGTGATGGCCACCGGCGACGGTTGGACCACCGCGCGCGCGGTCGCCGCCAGGCTCGGCATCGACGAGGTCATCGGCGAGGTCAAGCCGAAGGACAAGGTCGACCTGGTCGCGCGGCTGCAGGCGAAGGGACAGCGCGTGGCGATGGCCGGCGATGGCATCAACGACGCGCCGGCGCTGGCCAAGGCCGACGTCGGCATCGCCATGGGCACCGGCACCGACGTGGCGATGAACGCCGCGCACGTGACGCTGGTCAAGGGCGACTTGACCGGCATCGCGCGGGCGCGCGCGCTGTCGCATCAGACCGTTCGCAACATGTGGCAGAACCTCGGCTTCGCTTTCATCTACAACGGGCTGGGGGTGCCGATCGCAGCCGGTGTTCTGTACCCCGTGTTCGGGCTGTTGCTGTCGCCTTTGATCGCGGCAGCGGCGATGAGCCTGAGCTCGGTGTCGGTGGTCGGCAACGCGCTGCGGCTGAAGTGGGTGCGCGAATAGTCGACTGCGGCGATGGCCAACGAGAACTTGTCGCGCGTATGCCGGTCGCAGAAAGCAGCGGCCTGCACATCGCGCCATTGCGACCCCGAACACGACGCATGGCCACGGCACAGCGCGCGTCGCGGCCCGCGTATCGGCGGGACGCGCTGAGACACAAGACCGTACTGGGAGGTTGAAAAGATGCATCCAACACTCAGGGCATCCCTCGCCGGCCTGGCCGCAACCGTGGCCTTGCTCGCCCTGTACTTCGGCCTGCTGACGCTGGTGTCGGACTGGCAGTTCACGCGCGAGCAGTTCGCCGAGTTCTGGCCCTACCTTCTCACGCTGGCCGGCGGCTTCGGCGTGCAGATCGCCCTTTACTTCTACCTTCGTCATCTGGTCAGCGGCGCGCGCGCGCACGGCAAGGTCGTGGCTGCCTCCGGCACCGCCTCGACCGCCGCGATGGTGTCCTGCTGCACGCATTACCTGGTCAACCTGCTGCCGATCCTCGGCGCCACCGGCCTGGCGGCGCTGGTCGCGCAGTACCAGATCGAACTGTTCTGGGTCGGCATCGGGTTCAACGCCGCCGGCATCGTTTACATCGGCACGAAACTCGCCTCAGCCTCGAAGGAACACGCCAAATGCCTCGCCGCCACCTGACGTTCGTCGGATTCGTCCTCGCCGCGCTGTTCGCGGTTTCGTCTGCCGCTGCCGCAGCGGAATTCAAGCAGATCTCGTCGCAGGGCGGCGGGGTCACCGTGCGCGCGAAACCGGCAGACCTCGCCATCGACGCCAAAGCCTGGACCTTCGAGATCCGCCTCGACACGCACAGCCAGGACCTTGCCGACGATCTCGTCCGCGCGTCGATCCTGGTCGACGACGCTGGCAACCAGCACGCCGCGCTGGGCTGGGACGGCATGCCGCCCGGTGGCCATCATCGGAAGGGCGTGCTGAGCTTCGCGCCGATCAAGCCGCAGCCGGCGGCGATCGAACTGCAGATCCAACGCCCCGGCGAACCGGCACCGCGACGGTTCCGCTGGCCGCTGAAGTAGCACGATGCAAGAGGTCGACACCGGTTCCGGCGCGGCGCAGGGTCTCGGCGCAAACGGCGGACACTTCTGTGCTAGTTCTGCCACTGCGCGACAAACCGGACACGGCGTCCGCGTGGCAATGGCTGCGCGCCGCTATCCGTGGTACGTGCGACTGGTCCTGGCCGCGCAGCGACGCAAGTACGGACGCGAACTCGGGCCGGCGCTGCTGTGGGGCCGCCTGCCGGGGTCCTTGCTGGCGCTGACGCTGTTGTATCGCTCGCTCGATCGCGGCACATCTCCGATCGTCCCGGGACTGCGCGCGCTGCTGCAGGTACGGGTCTCGCAGATCAACGGCTGCGCGTTCTGCGTCGACCTGAACTCGGCCGCCGCGCTCGAACGCGAGGTGACGCACGAGCGGCTGGCGGCGCTGGCCGACTTCGAGCATTCGCCGCTGTTCGGCGAGCGTGAAAAGGCGGCGCTGGCGTACGCGGAGGCGATGACCGACACGCGGCGCGGAGTCGACGAGCCGCTGTTCGATCGCCTGCGGCAGGTGTTCAGCGACGCGGAGATCATCGAACTCACCGCGCTGCTCGCCTTCCAGAACCTGTCGAGCAAGTTCAACTCGGCGCTCGGCGTGCCGGCGCCGGGGCTCTGCACGCGTCCCGTGGTCGAGGAGGATCCATGAATCGCCGACTTCCGCTGCTCGCCGTCGGCAACACGGCGAGCCTGTTTCTCGCTGTGACGTTTACGGCCTGCGTGCTGGTCGATCTCGCGTTTCCCTATCACGAGATCTTCGACTTCTGGCGCAGCCTGTTGCCCGGCTTCGCGCTGTACTCGTGGAAGGACTACGCCGCCGGGCTGGCGGAAAGCTACCTCTACGGCTGGTACTTTGCGTTCGTCTGGGTGCCGCTGTACAACCGCTTCGTGGCGCGCGAGCCGGCCTGAGCCACTCCTTCCGGCGCCGGCGCTGGCGTCTGTCGTGTGACTGCCGGATCAACCGATGGTGGAGAACGCCGGAAAGGTTTCAAGCAGCCACCACGCCATCTTGGTCAGCAGCCCGGTGATCATCGCCACTCCCATCAGGGCCATGCCGGCGCCGGCGCCGATCTGCAGCCAGCGTCCGGTGCGCCGCATCGACTTCAGTCGTTTCAGGAGCGCGCCGGTGAAAGCGGCCGTCAGCAGAAACGGCACGCCGAGGCCGAGCGAATAGGCGCCGAGCAGCGCGATGCCGCTGGACACGGTCGCCGTTACCGCACTGACGGTCAGGATCGCACCGAGCACCGGGCCGATGCACGGCGTCCAGCCGAAGGCGAAGGCCAGCCCGATCAGGTAGGCGCTCACCGGGCGCGCGCCCCTGATGTCCGCGTGTAGGCGCAGGTCGCGCTGCAGCCACGGCATCTTCACCGCACCGACCATGAACAGGCCGAACGCCAGCACGATCGCGCCGCCGACGATGTTTGCCTCGTTCTTGTAACGCAGCAGGAGCTGGCCAAGCGCCGTGGCACCGGCGCCGAGCGCGATGAACACGGTCGAGAAGCCGGCAACGAAGCACAGACTCAGGCCCACTGTGGCCAGGCGTCTCGCACGCGCCTGGGACTCGGTCCGATGCACCAGCACATCGCCGGCCACATACGAGATGTAGCCGGGCACCAGCGGCAGCACGCAGGGGGAAAGGAACGACACGATCCCGGCGCCGAAAGCCGTGGCCAGCGCTAGCGTCGAAAGGTCGCTCAACCGCGATTCCTCACGGGAAGCGGCTGCGCCATGGGCAGCAGTTTCCGCGGCAGCGGCTCGGCGCGCCTCATGGCGCGGCCTGTTGCAGCCGGCGGATCAGCGGCAGCAGCGTCTCGTTCAACGCCTGCGGCGTCACCGGACCGATGTGCTTGTAGGCGATGACGCCCGCGCGGTCGATGACGAAGGTTTCGGGTACGCCGTAGACGCCCCACTCGATGCCGATCTGACCGGAAACGTCGGCGCCGGTGCGTGTGTACGGATCGCCGAGATCGTCAAGCCACTTGGCCGCGTCATCGGGCTTGTCCTTGTAGTTGAGCCCGTGGATAGGCACCACGCCGCTCGCCGCCAGTTGCATCAGCAGCGGGTGCTCGTCGCGGCAGGCGGCGCACCACGACGCGAACACGTTGACGATCGACACCTCGCCGCGCAGGTTGGCGCTCGACAGGCCGAGCTTGCGGCCCTTGACTGCCGGCAGGTCGAACTCGGGAACCGCCTTGCCGATCAGGGGCGACGGGATGATGCGCGGGTTCAACGTCAGCCCGACGGCGAAGAACACGACCAGCACCGCGAACACTGCCAGCGGCACGTAGCGCGACCAGCGCACGCCGGAAGCAGGCGCCTTCGGACTGTCGATCAGTACGTTCTCGGTCATCTTTGCCGATCCGTTCAGGAGGCGGCGCGGCGCGCGGGTCCCGCGGCACCGTCGCCTCGGTTCAACAGCATTGCTTCATCTGCTTCTTCAGTTCGTCGACGGCCGCGCTGTCCGGCGCGGCGGCCGCCGCCGGCCGGAAGAAAGCCGCGGCGACCAGCAGCAGCGCTGTCAGCAGTGCCGCGAACAGCCCCCACAGCGACAGTTCGAGCGAGTAGGCCGCCGCCAGCCCGATCGGGATCGCCACAGCCTTGAACAAAGCTCCCGATCGTGAAGCCGGCAGCAGTCTTTCGACCTGATAGGCGACGCCGACGACCGAGCCGGCCAGCAGCAGCGGCAACATCGCCGTGTCGACCGCGACGCCTAGCATGCGGCCGACCAGCATCCACAGCCAGGTGCCAGCCACGCCGACGCAGATCGGGCAGACGGACACACGAAGCGTGCGCCGCGCCAGCCAAGCCAGCGCGGCCAGCAGCCAGATCGAAACCAAGGCGGGCGCGATGGCGTTCATCACACGACGAAGATGAAGGCACCGAGCCCGATCATCGCCAGGCCGCCACCCCAGCGCATCGATTTCTTCCGCCCTTGCTGCCACTGCTGCACCCTGTGCAGCAGCGCCTTGTCGCTGGCGATCAGCAGAATGATTACCAACGGCAGCACGAACAGCACGTTGTACAGCAGCAGGTAAGCGACGCCGGAGTAGTAGGTCATGTGATCGTGCAGCAGGCCGACGACCATCAGGTACGGCCCCCCGGTGCACGGAAACTCGCACAGCCCAACCAAGCCGCCGAGCACGACCGCCGTCGGCACCGAGGCCTTCTCCATCAGCGTGGCCATCTTGCCGTGCGCCGCATGCGGGATCGCCAGCTTGACCGGGAAAGACGGGAAGATCTCGTTGGCGATGTTGATCAAGCCCAGCGCGATCAACAGCGACGCCCCGACCTTGGCCATGAAGTGCGGCGTGTCGAAGACATGCAGCGTCTGCAGCAGCCCCAGTCCGATCATCAGGTAGACAAGAAAGATGCCGAAGATGTACGCGGCGCCGATGCCCAGCACGCTCGCGCGCAGCTTGCCGATGCTCAGCAGGAAGGCGATCGTCACCAGCAGGATCGAGAAGGCGCAGGGATTGATGCTGTCGATCAGCGCGGCCGTACCCACCAGCGGCAGCAGCCAGGCGCCACCGCCGCTGAGGTCCCACAACGCGGCGGTACCGATGTTGCCGGTCTTCAGGACCAGCACCAGTCCGACCAACAGCAGGCCGAACGACACAAGGAAGGTCAGTTTGCGCGTCATGGCATCACGGCTTCACGTTGACGACAAAGGAAAGTTCGAGCGGCCGCTCGCGATCCGTCCGTATCGTGACCAGCCTCTCGGTGCGGCCAATGCCGGCCGGGCCGTGCGCGGCCGGATCGAAGACCACCTCGACCATCGCCGCCTCGCCCGGAGCAAGCGTCTCATTCAGCGTCGGCATGAAGCCGTGGCCCGGCATGCCGACCGTCGGCGATTTCCTGCCACCTTTGATCAGCGTGGCCGTCGTGCACATGCAAGACGTGTACATCTTGCTCACCGTGACCGGCTGATCGCCGTTGTTGCGGATCCAGTAGCGATGCGACACGTTGCCGGCCGCCATCGAGATCGTGCCAAAGTCGAAGTTCGTCTCTTTGGCC
The DNA here is from genome assembly GCA_020355165.1 of Burkholderiales bacterium. Lineage (GTDB taxonomy): Bacteria > Pseudomonadota > Gammaproteobacteria > Burkholderiales > Burkholderiaceae_F > JADJWR01. The sequence continues at coordinate 1,874,416 of CP070661.1, read as the reverse complement.
TGAAGCATGCGCGGTCCCTGTGCCTCAACGCGTGGTGCCGGGCTGCTTTGCACCTGATCTGGTTTGGCGACGATGATCGCCGCGCCGACGATCAGCGCGGCAACGCCAGCTGCGATCATGGCTTTCGGGATGACGAAGGGGCGAGGTGCAACTGCACTGTGCTTGCTCATTTCAGTTCCTTTCAATGGCGTTCAAAGTTCGGAGAGGCGCACGTGATCCTGTGCAGTGCGCCGCCTCATCGTTCGCCGAGATCTGCGGCACCCGTCAATGCTTCGCGAACACGCGTTGCAGCCGGCGTTCGCCGAAGAGGACGACGTCATAGCGCTCGGGCGCTCGTCCCTGCTCCATGCCCGGCGAGCCCTGCACCATTCCGGGCACGGCAATCCCGGTCGCCTTGGGCTTCTCGCTCAGCAGCCGCTTGACATCCGCAGCCGGAACATGCCCCTCGACGACGTAGCCTGCGATCACTGCCGTGTGGCATGACATCGCCTCATCCGGCACGCCATATTTCTCGCGGTAGGGCATCACGTCACGGACATCGTGCACTTCGACGCTGAACCCGCTCGCCTTCATGTGTTCGACCCACAAGGCACAGCAGCCGCACGAAAGCGTCTTGTAGACGTGCAACCGATGCATTTCGACGGCGCTCGCCATCATCGGGACGGACGCCAGCGCCAGCAGCGCCAAATGCCGCAGGGGCCGGTAAATTTCCAATGCTTTCATTTGAACCTCTCTGTTGGGCGGTCTTCGATCTGCAGCGAGGTGCTCGATGCAGCGGAACATCTGCATTCGCCCGGCGCATTCGGCAGCGGGCGTGCGTCGCCGGCGGCGCCCGCTCCGGGGCGTCGCGCTACGCGCTCAACAGATCAATTTCGAAGATTGCCGAACAGGATCGTCAGCGATGGGCCGACGATGAGGTCAGACGAAGCGACGTGCAGTGGGCTCTGCACGGGGGGGAAGGTAGCCTGGGTCAGCGCGAGCGGGGGCGCGATGACGGCGGGCGGGGAATCGACCGGCGCCTTCTGCTCGCCGCTCTTTGCCTCCTGAACGCAGTGCGACACGCACGGTGTCGCGGCAGCCTCCGGGCAGGTGGCGTCGACCTTGGCCTGCTGCCACTGAAGCGTGCTGTGTTCGTGTCTCACCTGGCTGAGCGTGCAGGCACGCGCCGCCGCGGCGACACCGTTGACCGTGAACATCGCCACGATGAACACGATCAGCCAGCGGATACGCTTCAGTCTCATCTGGAAGGTGCGGCACGCAAGCCTAAAGGCTTTCGCATGGTAACCAGCACTCTCCGCCTTTGTTTGCGTGAGATCAACGACATTGGCCGGAAAGGGGACGAGGGCCGGCGTCGCGACGCCAGTTGTTCGATCGATCTATGCGCTGCCGGCAACGTCGATCGAGGCTTCGGTTGCCTCGCTCGTAAGACGGCATGCCCACGCGCGCGGCGGATTAGCGTGTGTGCGTAGTCGCTGCTCCACGCTAATCCGCTGCGCACGCGGGCGTCCCACCAGATCAGCGCCGACAAGCCGATTCCCAAGATGCCGACTCCGGCATAGACGAGGCGGCGCGACATTTCAGCTCGCGCTCAGGGCGCCGGCTTGATCGAAGTCACGACCAGGCTGCCGTCAGCGTCCTTGACCACCGTGAACAGCACCTTGTCGCCGACCTTGACCGTCTCGATCAGGTCGTCGGGCCGGACGCGGAAGACCATCGACATTGGCGGCATGTCGAGGCTCTTGATCTCGCCATGCCGCAAGGTGATCTTCTTCTGTGCCTTATCGATGCGGCGCACTTCGCCGCTGGCCAGTTCCTCGGTCGCGCCTCCCTGGTGCGCCGAGGGTTCGGCCTGTCTCTGAGCCAGCGCAGGCGGAGCGGCCAGCAACCAGCCTGCGGCCAGGCAGGCGAGCAGAGGTGGATTCAGACGGTACAGCGGCGTCATCGGTTTCTCCTTGGTTGGTGGACTCTCTAGCGCAGGCTCACTTGCCCTTGGCGTCGCGCGCGACGACCTTGATCCGCCCGCGCATGCCGGCCTCGAAGTGGCCGGGGATCAGGCAGCCGAAGTGGAAGTCGCCGGCCTCGGTGAACTGCCAGATCATCTCGCCGCTCTGGCCGGGTGCGACGTGGGCCACGTACGGCTCGTCGTGCTCCATGTTGGGATGGCGGCGCATCGCCTCGGCGTGCTGCTGCAGATCGTCGAGCGTGCCGAGAACGATCTCGTGCATCGTCCTGCCGGCGTTGTAGACGATAAAGCGGACCGTCTCACCCTGGCGCACGGTGATCTCCGCCGGCGTGTAGCGCATCGTGTCATGTCCGTCGATGCGGATCGTGCGCGAAACCATTTTCGGGTCGCCGGTGCGGCCGAATGGCTTCTCGAGCGCATCGAGGTTCGGCGGCCGGTGTTTATCCGCGCTGTGCGGTTCACCCCCGTGAGCGTGGACCGCAGGGGCGAAGCTCAGGGCAAGGACAGCGGCCGCGGGGGCCAGGAACCTGTGCATGGGAGTTCTCCTTGGTCGGTCAATGGCCGCGGTGGCCGTTGCGCGGCTTGCGCGCGGTCAGCGTGCGCTTGTCTGCCGGCGGCTGCCCGACACGCGCAGGCGCGGGCGGGTTGCCCGTGTACTCGTAGGCGACCGTGCCCGGCGGATACCTGAACCAGCCGGGGTCGCGGTAATCGTCGGGTGCCAGCCCATCACGGACCTTGACCACCGAGAACATGCCGCCCATCTCGATCGGCCCGAACTGACCGCGGCCGGTCATCATCGGCAGCGTGTTCTCAGGCAGCGGCATCTCCATCTCGCCCATGTCGGCCATGCCGCGCTCGCCCATCACCATGTAGTCGGGCACCAGCCTCTGGATCCTGTGCACGACCTCGCGGTGGTCGACGCCGATCATCGTCGGCACGTCGTGGCCCATCGCGTTCATCGTGTGATGCGACTTGTGGCAGTGGATCGCCCAGTCTCCGGGGTAAATAGCATCGAATACGAAGGCGCGCATCTGGCCGACGGCGACGTCGACGGTGACCTCGGGCCAGCGCGCGGCCTTTGGCACCCAGCCGCCGTCGGTGCATGTGACCTCGAAGTCGTAGCCGTGCATGTGTATCGGATGGTTGGTCATCGTCAGGTTGCCGAAGCGGATCCGCACCCGGTCGCCGGTGCGGCAAACGAAGTGGTCGATCCCGGGGAACACGCGCGAGTTCCACGCCCAGAGGTTGAAGTCGAGCATCGTATTGATCTTCGGCGTGCGGCTTCCCGGCTCGATGTCAAAGGCGTTGAGCAGGAAGACGAAGTCGCGGTCGACCTTCATGAAGTTCGGGTTGCGCGGGTGCACTATCAGGAAGCCCATCATGCCCATTGCCATCTGCACCATCTCGTCGGCGTGCGGGTGGTACATGAAGGTGCCCGACTTCTTCATCTCGAACTCGTAGACGAACGTCTTGCCGGGCTGGATCTGCGGCTGAGTCAGGCCGCCGACGCCATCCATGCCGCAGGGCAGCAGGATGCCGTGCCAGTGGATCGTCGTGTGCTCGGGCAGCCGGTTGGTGACGAAGATACGCACGCGGTCACCCTCGACGCATTCAATCGTCGGCCCCGGCGATTGGCCGTTGTAACCCCACAGGTTGGCATTCATGCCGGGAGCGAACTCGCGCACCACCGGCTCGGCGACGAGGTGGAACTCCTTGACGCCGTTGTTCATCCGGAACGGCAGGCTCCAGCCGTTGAGCGTGACCACCGGATGGTAGGGGCGGCCGGCTGAAGGCGGCCGCGGCGGCTGCATGGCGGCGTCGGTAGCCACCGGGGCCTCTGGCAGTGAGGCGGTCGCGGCGCGAGACACTGCGGCGGCGCCGAACAGCCCGGCGGCCGATGTCATGAAGGCACGTCTGGAAGTCATCGTCGGCATTCCTTCAGTGGCCGCCGGCGTCGGCCACGGCGGCGGTGTTCGCGGTAAGGCTGATCGCCACTGGCCGGCCGATCAGCGCGGCGTGCAGGCCGGCGTCGGCGAGCCAGAAGTCGCGCTGCGCCTCGATGGCGCCGATCACGGCGCCGATTTGCATCCGCGCATCCGCCAGCAGTTCGAACACGCCGATCAGCATGCCGTTGTAGCGGAGCACGTTTTCCTCAGCGATTCGGCTGCGCAGCGGCACGATCTCGCTGCGGTAGTGGCGGGCGACGTCGAGGCTGGTTCGGTAGCCGTGGTAGGTCTCGCGCAGCTGCGAGCCGGCGTCGGTCAGCACCTGTTGCGATCGGTTCAGCGCCGCCAGAAGGGCGGCGCCGGCGCCGGCGCGCTTGGCGTCGCCTGGATCGAATATGGGAATCGGGAATTCGAGCTCGTAGCCGCGCTTTGGCGATTCGCCGGGTTCGCTGTTGTACCGGCCGCCGATGTGCCAGCCGTCAAGCCAGCTGGCCGCGTCGGTGAAGCCTTGCTGTCGCGACGCGGTCTCGACGACGGCACGGGCGGCCTGCACGTCGAGCCGCGTGTCGAACGCTACCCGCGCCACCTCCTGCGCGCTGCGTGGCTGTTCGGGCAGATCAGGCAGGCGGGGCGGCAGTTGCAGCCTCGCCGCCTGCGCCGCATCGAGGCCGAGCACGCGGACCAGCCGCTCCCGCGCCGCGACGCGGGCATGCTGTGCGCGCGCCTGCTGCGTCACCGCATCGGCATAGAAGGCCTGTTCGCGGGCGCGCTGTAGCGGGCTGAAGTTGCCGGCCTCCTGCATCCGCCGCGCCAGTTCGGCTGCGGCCTCGGCGGCGATGCGCACGTCGCCGGCGTAGGCGAACACCTGCTCGGCGGCCACTGCCTCGACCCACGCCTGACGTGCCTGCGTCGCACTGGCGACGACGGTGGCGACCATGGCCAGGCGCGCTTCCTCGGTGCGCGCCTCGGCGACGTTGATCCGGCTCGGCCAGCTCAGCAGGTCGAACAGGCTGAAGGCAAGCAGCCGTTCGATCTCCTTAGTGTCGCCACGCACCAGGTGCTCGAAGACGAAGATCGGGTTGCCGATCCTGCCCGACTGGATTGCCGCCGCCATCGCCGCCTGGTTGTCAGCCAGCAGTGCCTGCACGGCCGGGCTGTGCACGAGTGCGACGCGCACGGCGTCGTCGGCCGCGAGGGGTGCGGCCAGCAGCTGGTCGACCCGGGCGCGCGCCTCGGCGCGCTGCGCGTCGTCAACGTTCAGCCGGCCCTCGACACCGACGCGGGCGGCGCCGTCTGCGAGCGCTGCAGTGGTCGTTTGCTCGATGCGGGTCGAGGCGCAGCCGGCCAGCGCCACGACCGCAGCGGCTGCCAGGAGTCTGCGGATCATCGGCTCTTCTCCTGCGGCGCGCTACTCTTTCCGGCGGTGTCATCCGCAGGCTTGCGGTCCGCCATCGAACCGGCGCGCAGATGCCCAGCATGCCCGCCCAGCCCCTGCATCTCCACGTTCAGGCGCCGCCAGTCCTGCGGCGTTGCGTCGGTCCATCGGCGGTAGTCGTCGAACACCGATCGATAGGGCGTCGGTGCGTCGGCGACGGCAGGCGACGGCTGGGGTGTTGCTGGCGCGGGTTGCGCCCATGCCGCCGGTACGAGGGCGGCCGCGAATACGGCCGCACGGATGACAGTTTGCATCGATGGCTCCTGCGCAAGAGGACGGAAGGCGCCGGCCCGAGGCGGCACGGCGGTAGGCCACGAGCGCGCGCCCGTGGCCCGGGAGGCGTCAGCGCAGGGGCAGAGGCGGCGGTAACAGCACGTCGAGGACGATGGAATCGAGTCTCGACGCGAGCAGCGGTGGGGGCGGCAGGCGTACGGCTGCGTAGCTCAGCTGCTGCGCCGTCGCGGCAACGAGGGGCATGACCAGGTGCGGGCACTCGTGTGCTGCGGCGGGGGCGGCGTCCGAGTGGCAACAGTCGTCGTCGGTTGCGCCGTCGTGACCAACGTGTGCGGCCGACATGCCGGCGTGAAGGACGATGCCCGGGGTTCCGCCTGCGCCGGACTTCGCAGCAAGCGGCAGCGCGATGCCGGCCCAGGCCTTGATCGGCAGGACGGCGGCGAGCAGGAAGATAAACAGGCGACGCATCGAGAGCAAGAGTAGCGCTGAACCCTCAGACCGCGCCAGCGGCGCCGGGTTCCCAAAGGGGTTGTGGCGTTATGCTGCCGCGCACTGTTTGGCCGTGCCGCCGATGTCGTCAGCGAAGCTCTTCTGCTTGGACTGCTGCTGTCCGCGTCGATCGCGGCAGCGGCGGATACGTCCGCCTTCGACATCGGCGAGAGCGAGTTCGACGAGCACTGCCTGACGATCGACGCCGGCAAGGGGATCCGTTACCGCTTGGTCGCCACAGCACCGGTCGACTTCAATATCCACCATCATCGCGGCATGGACGTCTTCTATCCGGTCAGGTGCGACGCCGTTGACACTGTGCCAGGCGCGAGGCCGAGTCGCGTTTCACTGACCGCGACTCGACCGCAAGCTGTAACTGGCCTTGGCCATTCCGCGAAGTCGACGCCCCTCTTCCGGCGCGCGCCGACGGGGCCCTAGCCGGTCGCCGCGCGAGGCGCCCGCTCACTCGCGTGTCCCTGGTGTGCGCGGCCGGCGCGCCGCCCCTTGGAGCGGGCGCGTACCCGCCCTAGCCGGAGAGCAGTTGCGCGATGACCTCCTGAGCGTGCCCGATCATGTGCTCGGCGTGGCCCTCTTCGATGTGTATGCCCGCCTGGGCCTGCACTTCGTAGATGAACGCGCCGACGATCCTGGCGGCCACCGCCCGCTGACCTCGTAGTTCTGCGCGCTGCGCCGCGTCGAGCTTGGAGATCAGCGAAGTGGCCACGCCCACGCTCGTAATGTGCCCGCCCCGGATCGCGTGCTCGACGCAGTGAGACAGGGCCTCGATGGTCGAGTCGTGGCAATCGTGCTGCTTGTGCGCCTGCGCGCGGGACGCCGTCGCCGCCGCAAGGGCCAGGAGGAGCAGAAGGGAGTAAAGGTAGCGAACACGCATCGCATCGCCTCCACGTTTTCGGTTACTACACCTGCCGGCCCGACGACGGTGCGGCTCGGCGGGCGGCCCAACTGCGCGCGGCCGGATCCAACATGTCGCCCGCACGCCCGCGAAGCTTAGGGGCGCCACCAGCAACACACAATGAATGAGCGGCCTTTCTAGGCAGCAACCACTGCCGAAGTGAGGTCTCGGCCCGCGTCTCACGCCGATCTCGTTGCAGTTAGGCGCGCCGCGCGTGCCACGGGCATCGAGCGGAACCCGGTGCCCTGAAGCAAATGACACGGTGGCCTCGCTGAAGTGTCGGTCGGGGCGCCGCGCGTCGGTCAGCGGGGCCGCCGTCGCCGCTGGCGTTAGCCCTCCGGTCGACCGGCTCGCCGCAGGTGAAGCGATTGGGACGCGGATCGGCGTAGCGGCGACTCGCTGCAACGGACGGACGTCCCGGCACTGGTGCCCGGTTCGGTTCCGCTTGCCGCTCGGTTCGGGTTCGGCTCGGCCGGCGGCTTCGGTCCGTCAGGCCCTCGAGCCCCAGGTCCTTGTAGCGTTGGAAGATCTTGTAGCCGGTCTTGCGTGAGATATCGAACTCACGGCACGGCTCGGCCATCTTCTCGCCCTCCAGCAGTCGGGCGACGAACCGCAGGCGCTCGTCCATCTTGTGACACTCCTGCCACGGCACTTTGCCCTCCCTTCAGGCAAAGGCCAAAAGTGTCACCCATGTGTCCGGAATGAACTGTTACCCCTCTCTCAGGAAGGACATCAACGAGACAGGGCCGCCTCCCCGGGGCGGCCTTTTCGCGTCTGCCGGGGGCCGTCGGCTGGATAGTCCGCGGGTCCCTCGACTGCGGAGCGCCGGCCACCCCGCCCTGATCACCGCTTCGCCGACCGTGCGGCGGCGCGCGCGGCTCCCGCCTGCGCCAGGTCTTCGAGGATCGGGCAATCCGGCCGCTCGTCGGCGTGGCATGCGTGCACCAGGTGGCGCAGCGTGCCGCGCATCGCCTCCATCTGGTCGATCTTGCGCTCCAGCGCCATCAGGTGGCGCTTGGCCACCCGCTGCACGTCGGCGCTGCTGCGCCGCCGGTTGGTCCACAACCCGACCAGCTCCTTGATCTCCTTCACCGGGAAGCCCAGCTCGCGCGCCCGCTGCACGAAGCGCAGCATGTGCACGTCGGCCTCGCGATACAGGCGGTAGCCGGCCACGGTGCGCGGCGGCGGCGGCACCACGCCGGTGTCCTCGTAGTGGCGGATCATCTTCGCCGACACGCCCGAGGCACGCGCCGCCTCGCCGATGTTCAGGAAGCCGTCGCGCCGCGCGTCGCCCATCTCGAAGTACTTCTGCGCCATTGCCCTCTCCCCCGGCAACCTCTCCGCATGCGGCCCTTGACCTTCCCATCGTGGGAAGGTTGACACTGACCGCACTTTACACACCGGAGACCCCGCCATGCCCACCGATCCGCTGCTCGAGCTCGAGGCCGAGATCCTCGCCACCGTGCGCCGCCTGGCGCTGTCGCTGGCGCCGATCGGGCTCGTCGCCCTCGCCGCCTTTCTCTGAACCGACCAACGAGCCAAAGATGAACCACTCCCACGCGCACCACGCTGCCCACGCGCATCACGCATCTTCCGGCCACGCCGCCACGCCCGCCGCGACATCGCTGAATCGCACCGCCTTAAGCGCCACCCTGCACTGCCTTACCGGCTGTGCGATCGGCGAGATCCTTGGCATGGTGATCGGCACCGCACTGGGCCTCGGCAACCTGGAGACCATCGCCCTTGCGGTGACGCTCGCCTTCATCTCCGGATACGCGCTTACGATGCTGCCGCTTCTGCGTGCCGGCATGCCGCTGGCCAACGCGCTGAAGCTGGCGCTGCTGGCCGACACCGCCTCGATCACCATCATGGAGATCGTCGACAACCTGGTCATGCTGGCGATCCCCGGCGCGATGGACGCGCCGCTGTCCAGCCCGCTTTTCTGGGGCAGCCTCGCCTTCTCGCTGGCGGTAGCCGGCGCGGCGGCGTTCCCGGTCGTTCGCTGGCTGATCGCCCGCGGCAGGGGCCACGCGGTGGTACACGCGCACCACGGGCACTGATCCCGTCGCCCCGACCTTCGCGGGTGCGGCGGGACGCGGGGGTGTTCTAGCCCGCCGATCCCCTCATCGGCGGCGGAGGGCGGCAGACTCCCGGTCCGCGGGTCGCCGTCCCCCGATGACCATTCGCGGGCACCGGCTGGAATTCCAGCGATCGGCCATCAGCGGGTCTTCGCGGCAATGGCAACGAACGACAGCTCTGCCTGCCTGCGGAAGTTCAGTCGAGACGGGGCGACAAGTAACAGGGGCCGCCCTGGTGCGGCGCGGAAAGCAGGCTCAGTGTCGGAACTTCTTACAGTCGGCAGCCCCGGCCTGGGCGGCGAGAGGCTCTTCGCGACCCGTTCCTGCCGGTCGAGCCTTTCTGCTCGAGTGACCGGTGCCGTTCAGTCACCGGTCGTTCGCTGCATTCGAAGCGAGTATCAGGGTCGTGCGATAGCGGCCGTTCGGGTGGATGGCTGGCACCGCGGCGCCTGACCGGCAGATTCCATCGCGGTCCGCCGCGAGCTATCGACCCTCTGCAGTCCTTCGCCGCGTCGGTCTGAGCGTCAGCCATGCAGCGCAGGCGAACCCTCAGGCTCGGCGCTATCGAGAGCCGCAGTTGGCCAAGGCCATGTGAAAACGCGCTGAAGTCGCGGGCTCGCGAAAGCGCGACCCATCCGACGCACGCCGCTACGTAATCCGACCTACTCAGGTGGGAGCGCCCCT
>CP070661.1:1858688-1864574 GCA_020355165.1 Burkholderiales bacterium | reverse complement strand
CGGCCCGTAGACGTGGCGCTCGTGGCAGCTCTCGCACTTGTGCGTTTCGACGAGCTTGCGCCCCTCGTCGACGCTGGGGGCGGCGGCGGCGGCAACGGGAAGGACGAGGGCAAGGCAGGCGGCGGCGCGAATGTTCACGGCGGGACCTCCGATGGGACGATCGCGGGAGTCTATATAAGCCGTGACCGAACTTGCGCCAAGCCGGTGGCCGACCTCGGCCATCTCGCCGTACGCTGCGGCAGGCACCCTTGCCGAGGGCGATCGAGCACGGACGTGCAGCGACGTTCTACTTTGGCATTGCGACCGCGCCAGTCCGTGTCGGCAATTTGCAGGACTTCGGATACTGGTGCCGACGCTCGTGCAGCGGCTCTGCGCTGCGGTTCGCCACCGGCAAGGGGTGAGGAGCGGTGGCAGTCGGGCAAGCTGCAAGGCATGAAGCCGCGCGTCGACGCGATCGCTGCATAATGCGCCGCGATGTCCGAAATCGTCCTCGAGAAGGTCCTCAAGCGCTTCGGCGCCACGCGCGCGGTGGACGGCGTGAGCCTGCGCGCCGACGTCGCCAAGCTGCTCGTCCTGCTCGGCCCCTCCGGCTGCGGCAAGTCGACGCTGCTCCGGCTCATCGCCGGGCTGGAAGAGCCCAGCGAGGGCCGCATCATGATCGACGGGCGGGACGTGACCCGCCTGCACCCCGACCAGCGCCGCGTGTCGATGGTGTTCCAGTCCTATGCGCTGTTCCCGCACCTCTCGGCGGCCGAGAACATCGTCTTCGGGCTCAAGGTCCGGCACGTGCCGCAGGCGGAGCGGGAGCAGCGGCTGGCGAAGGTCGCCTCGCTGGTCGGCCTTTCCGAGCAGCTGGGCCGCAAGCCCTGGCAGCTGTCCGGCGGCCAGCGCCAGCGGGTCGCCCTCGCCCGCGCGATCGTCGCCGAGAACAAGATCTGCCTGATGGACGAGCCGCTGTCGAACCTCGACGCGCAGCTGCGGCACGGCATGAGGGTGGAGATCCGCTCGCTGCAGCAGCGGCTGGGCATGACCGTGGTCTACGTGACGCACGATCAGGTCGAGGCGATGAGCATGGCCGACCGCGTCGTGCTGATGCGCGACGGGCGCATCGAGCAGGAGGGCACGCCGGAGGAACTGTATGCGCGGCCGGTCAGCCTGTTCGCGGCACGCTTCATCGGCACGCCGGCGATGAACCTGGTCGCCCTCGACGACGGTCCGGCGGGCGCGGTCATCCGCGGATCGCCGGAAGCGGTGCTGGCCGGCGCCGGCAAAGGGCTGACGCTCGGTGTTCGGCCCGAGCACATCGGCCTGGTCGACGCCGGCGGCGTTGCCGCGGAGGTGACGAGCTCCGAGTATCACGGCGCGGACACCGTGGTGACGGCGAGGGTCGGCGAGGAGTCGCTGCTGCTGCGGGCGACGGGACAGCTGCGGCTGGCGGCCGGCGCGGCAGTGCGGCTTGGCTGGGACCCGGAATCGGTGCATCTTTTCGACTCCGCCAGCGGCAGGCGGGTCGAGCAGGGTCATCGCCTGCCGCGGGCAGCGCAATGAGCTCGCGACCGGTCTGTCTCGGGCGTTAGGAGGGACCCGGCCGGCGGCGGCTAGCCGATGCCGGTCGGGACGAGAGGAAGAAACCAAAGGAGGACGACCATGAGATGGCTATGTGCGTTGTTGCTGACGGGTCTGCTCGCGATCGCCGGTCCGTCGCGGGCCGCCACCGAGCTCACCTTCTATTACCCGATTGCCGTCGGCGGTCCGCTGACCAAGGTGATCGACGGCTACGCCCGCCAGTTCGAGAAGGAAAACCCGGACATCAAGGTCAATCCGATCTACGCCGGCAACTACGACGACGCCCGCATCAAGGCGCTGGCGGCGCTGAAGGCGGGCCAGCCGGCGCAGATCTCGGTGCTGTTCTCGATCGACATCTACGAACTGCTCGAGCAGGACGCCATCCTGGCGTGGGACGACATCGCCAGCACGGCGGAGGACAAGGCCTGGCTGAAGTCGTTCTATCCGGCACTGATGACCAACGGCACCTACAAGGGCAAGGCCTACGGCATTCCGTTCCAGCGCTCGACGATCGTCCTGTACTGGAACAAGGAAGCGTTCAAGGAGGCGGGGCTCGACCCGGACAAGCCGCCGGCCAGCTGGAACGAGATGGCGCAGATGGGCGCGAAGCTCGTCAAGAAGGACGCCGCCGGCAACGTCGTCCGCTGGGGCGTCATGATCCCGTCGACCGGCTACCCGTACTGGATGTTCCAGGCCCTGTCGCGGCAGAACGGCCAGGACCTGATGAACAAGGACGGCAACGCGACCAATTACGCCCATCCGGACGTGGTCGCCGCATTGCAGTACTGGCGCGACCTGGGCGCCAAGCACAAGGTGATGCCGGAGGGCACGGTCGAGTGGGGCACGCTGCGGCAGGCCTTCCTCGAGGGCAAGACGGCGATGATGTGGCACTCGACCGGCAACCTCACCGCGGTCAAGGACAGTGCCAAGTTCCCGTTCGGCGTGGCCATGCTGCCGGCGTCGAAGCAGCGCGGCTCGCCGACCGGCGGCGGCAACTTCTACATCTTCAAGAAGACGACGCCGGCCGAGCGCAAGGCCGCGCTGACCTTCGTCAAGTGGATGACGGCGCCGGAGCGCGCCGCCGACTGGAGCATGGCCACCGGCTACGTCGCCACGCGCCCCGACGCCTACCAGACGGCCAAGCTGAAGGATTACGCGGCGGGCTTCCCGCCGGCAGTGGTGGCGCGCGACCAGTTCGAGTTCTCGACCCCGGAGCTGTCGACCTTCCAGACCGGGCGCGTGCGCAAGCTGCTCGACGACGCGATCCAGGCGACCCTGACCGGGCAGAAGGCGCCGGCCGAGGCGCTGAAGGCCGCACAGGACGAGGCTGACCGGCTGCTGAAGCCGTATCGATGAAGCACGTTTACGGCTGGCTGCTGCTGACGCCGGCCGCAATCCTGCTGATCGCGTTCACGCACTATCCCGCGGTCGCGACGCTCTTCGACAGCTTCTTCTCCACCGGGACGGCGGTCCGGCCGTCCCGGTTCGTCGGCTTCGGCAACTACGCCGCGCTCGCCGAGGATCCGATCTTCTGGCAGGTGCTGAGCAACAACCTCTGGTTCGCGCTCGGCACCATCCCGACCGCGATCGCCATCGCCCTGGTGATGGCGCTGTGGGTCAACCAGAAGCTGCCGGCACGGGCCCTCGTGCGCATGGCCTACTTCACGCCGACGATCCTGCCGATGATCGCGGTGGCCAACATCTGGCTGTTCTTCTACACGCCGCAGATCGGCCTGCTGGACCAGGTGGGCGCGCTGTTCGGCGCGCGCAGCCACAACTGGCTCGGCGACCCGGACACGGTGCTCGGCGCCACCATGGTGATGGTGGTGTGGAAGGAGGCCGGCTTCTTCATGATCTTCTACCTGGCCGCGCTGCAGTCGCTGCCGCCGGAACTGGAGGAGGCCGGCCGCATCGAGGGTGCGTCACGCTGGTACTTCTTCTGGCGAGTCACATTCCCGCTGCTGATGCCGACCACGCTGTTCGTGCTGGTCAACGCCACCATCAACTCCTTCAAGCTGGTCGACCACCTGTTCATCCTCACCAAGGGCGGGCCGGACAACGCCTCGAGCCTGCTGCTGTACTACGTCTACCAGGTGGCGTTCAGCTTCTTCGAGACCAACTACGCGGCAACGCTGACGGTAATGCTGCTTGCGATGCTGGCCGTTCTCGCGCTGCTGCAGTTCCTGCTGATCGAGAAACGGGTGCACTACCGATGAGGGTCCTCGGCCGCAGGGTCCCGCTGCTGGAAACCGGCGCCGCCTGGCTGCTGGGCCTGCTGTGGCTCTTGCCGCTGGCGTATGCGTTCTGGGCAGCGTTCCACGACGTCGGGTTTGCGACCCGCTTCGACGTGTTCGCGCCGCTCACGCTCGGCAACTTCTACAAGGCCTGGACCTACGCGCCGTTTCCCCGTCACCTGCTGAACACGGTCATCCTGGTGACGATGATCCTGGCGGCGCAGTTCGTGCTCTGCACGCTCGCCGCCTACGCCTTTGCGCGCTTCGAGTTCGCCGGGCGCGACATCGCCTTCGGCCTGGTGCTGGTGCAGCTGATGATCATGCCGGAGGTGCTGATCGTCGAGAACTACCGCATCATGAGCCGGCTCGGCCTGGTCGACACCATCCTCGGCATCGGTCTGCCGTACATGGCCAGTGCCTTCGGCATCTTCCTGCTGCGGCAGACGTTCAAGACCGTGCCGCGCGAGCTGGAGGAGGCCGCGCGGGTCGAGGGTTGCGGCTTGCTTGGCGTGCTGTGGCACGTCTACGTGCCGCTGGCGCGGCCGACCTACCTGGCCTACGGCCTGGTTTCGGTGAGCTACCACTGGAACAACTTCCTCTGGCCGCTGGTGATCACCAACTCGGTCGAGACGCGTCCGCTCACGGTGGGGCTGGCGATCTTCGGCGCGCCGGAGTCGGGTGTCGACTGGGCGGTGATCAGCGCCGGCACGCTGATGGCGGTGGCGCCGCTGCTGGTGGCCTTTCTGCTGTTCCAGCGGCAGTTCATCCAGTCGTTCATGCAGGCCGGCATCAAGTAGAGGCAACCGATGACGGCGATCCTGAGCTGGAACATCCAGTGCGGGCTGGGCTGCGACGGCGCGGTCGACCTGGCGCGCATCGCGCGCGTGGCGCGGGCGATGGGCGAGGCCGACGTGCTGTGCCTGCAGGAGGTCGCGCGCAACGATCCGGCCATCGCCGGCGGCGCCGACCAGGCGGCGCAGCTGCGGGCGCTGTTTCCCGGCTACCAGGCGTTTTTCGGCGCCGGCCTGGACCGCAGCGGCGCCGGCGGCGCGCGGCGGCAGTTCGGCAACCTGCTGCTGTCGCGCCTGCCGGTGCTGCAGGTCTTCCGCCACCTGCTGCCGCAGCCGGCCGAGGGCGGCATCAAGCACATGCAGCGGCAGGCGATCGAAGCGGTGATCGACACCGCCGCCGGCGCCCTGCGCATCATGACGACGCATCTCGAGTACTACTCGCCGGCGCACCGCGCGGCGCAGATCGGGCGCCTGCGGACGATCCAGGCCGAAGTGGCGGAAAACGAATCGCGGCCGCCGAAGGCCGCTGCGAGTCCCTACGATCCGGTGCCGCGTCCGTCGTCGCTGGTGCTGTGCGGCGACCTGAACTTCCTGCCGCAGGAAGACGCGTACGGCGCGCTGTTCGCGCCGCCGCTGCTCGACGCGTGGCGGGTGGCCCGCGCCGGGCAGCCGCACCCGCCGAGCACCGGGCTGTTCGACCGCAGGCAGTGGCCGATCGGCGGCCACTGTCGCGACTACTTCGCGGTCACGGCGGATGTCGCCGGGCGGATCGAAAGCATCGAGATCGACGTCGAGACCGACGCCTCCGACCACCAGCCGCTGCGGCTCGCGTTGCGCGACTGATCCCTGCCGCGGCCGGCGACCCTGCGGCGGGTGCCACTGCCGCCGTGCTGCGAGCGGCGCCTTGTGCGTGCGGTGCGCGCGAGTCGGGGTGCCCGGGCGCAGGTGTAGGCTTGGCGCGAACGCGAACCAACGTCGTCAGTGAGCAGGAAGTTCCCGATCTCGCCCAGGAACCCCCACCGGATCTGCTGGGGCTGCGACCGCTACTGCCCGGCCGGCTCGCTGAGCTGCGGCAACGGCTCCGAGCGAACACCGCACCCGATCGAGCTGTTCGGCGACGACTGGCACCTGTGGGGGCCCGGGCCGGCGTCCGAGCCGGGCGGAGGCGAAGGCCCGAGGCCATAGTTCCGCCGGCCGCCCGCGCGGGCGAGGCGGGCCGCGCCGACGCCGGCGCAGCTCTTCGCAGCGGCATCGGCCCGGACCCGGCGCGAGCGGCTACGCTATGCGCAAAGCCG
>CP070661.1:1807106-1858588 GCA_020355165.1 Burkholderiales bacterium | reverse complement strand
TGCTGTTCATCGACCTGGACAACTTCAGGCTGCTGAACAACGGCTACGGGCATCGCGCCGGCGACGAAGTGCTGCGCACGGTCGCGGCGCGACTGCAGCGGGACATCCCCACGCCGCGCCTGCTCGGCCGGCGCGGCGGCGACGAGCTGGTCGCGCTGCTGGGCGACGTGCGCGAGCCGGAGTCGACGATCGAGCTGGCGCGGCGGCTGATCGGCGCGATCAGCGCGCCGATGCGCGTGCTCGGGCTCGACCTGGTGGTCACCCCCTCGATCGGCGTCAGCTTCTTTCCGCACGATGGACTCGACCTCGAGGCGCTGGTCAACGCCGCCGATGCGGCGATGTACGAGGCCAAGGAGAGCGGGCGGGCGACCTACGCGCTGTACACGCCGGCCGTGGCGCGCCGCGTCGACCTGCGGCTGCGGCTCGAGCAGCGGCTGCGCAAGGCGATCGAGTCGCGCGAGTTCATGCTGTACTTCCAGCCGACCGTGTCGCTTGCCGACGGCGGCATCGTCAGCGCCGAGGTGCTGGTGCGCTGGACCGACGCCGAGGTCGGCGAGGTCTCGCCGTCGGAATTCATCCCGATCGCCGAGGAAAGCGGCCTGGTGGTCGGCCTCGGCGAGTGGGTGCTGCGCGAGGCGTGCAAGGCACGGCAGGGGTGGCGGAAACTGGGGCTGCAGATACCGCCGCTGGCGGTGAACATCGCCGGCGTCCACCTGCGGCAGCCTGGCTACGTCGACGGCCTGCTGGCGACGCTCGACGAGTTCGGCGTGCAGCCGGCCGAGGTCGAGATCGAGGTGACCGAGACGGGGCTGCTCGACACCTCGGCGACGGTGCGCGAGAACCTGGTGCGGCTGCGCCAGGCCGGCGTGCGGCTGGCGCTGGACGACTTCGGGGTCGGCTTCTCCAGCCTCGCGCACCTGCGCGACCTGCCGATCCACCGCCTGAAGATCGACCGCAGCTTCACGGTCGAGTGCATGGGCGACCCGCGCACGCTGACCATCGTCAAGGCCGTCATCGAGATGGCGCGCGCGCTCGGCATCCGCATCACCGCCGAGGGCGTCGAGACGCAGGCGCAGCAGGACTGGATGCAGCAGCTCGGCTGCGACTCGGCGCAGGGCTACCTGTTCTCGCGGCCGCTGACGCCCGACGAGTTCGCCCGGATCTACGTCGAGCAGCGCGACACGGGGCGGCGGCGGTCGCTGATGCATTAGCCCGGGCACGGCGGATGTGCGCGACGGCGCTGCCGTCGCACGTGCATCCGCGGTGCAACGCGCGCAATGCGCGCGCCCGGGTTGGCTGCGCGCCCTTCGGGCCGCCGGGGGCGCAGCAGGCGCCGCGGTCGCGCGTTGCGCTGCGCCGGCGGGTGGCGAGGGCGACGCCCAGGCTCCGGCGGGGCGGCCCCGTAAAATCGCGGCTCTCGGAAACCGTGTGCGCCGCAGGTTCGTGCGGCCAATTCGATGCTCGAACAGCAGACCCTTTTCCCGCCCAGCGACGGTGGCGAAGCGCTGACGCTGGCCACCTTTGCGCAGCGCGCCTACCTCGACTACGCGGTCTCGGTGGTCAAGGGGCGGGCGCTGCCGGATCTGGCCGACGGCCTGAAGCCCGTGCAGCGGCGCATCCTGTACGCGATGCAGCAGATGGGTCTGGCGGCGAACGCCCGGCCGGTGAAGAGCGCCCGCGTGGTCGGCGACGTGCTCGGCAAGTTCCATCCGCACGGCGACACCGCTGCCTACGACGCGATGGTCCGCATGGCGCAGGACTTCGCGCTGCGCTATCCGCTGATCGACGGTCAGGGCAACTTCGGCTCGCGCGACGGCGACGCGGCTGCGGCCATGCGCTACACCGAGGCACGGCTGACGCCGATCGCCCGCCTGCTGCTGGACGAGCTCGACGAGGGCACGGTCGAGTTCGGCCCCAACTACGACGGCAGCCAGCAGGAGCCGAAGTGGCTGCCGGCGCGGCTGCCGTTCGTGCTGCTCAACGGGGCCTCCGGCATCGCGGTGGGCATGGCCACCGAGATCCCGTCGCACAACATCGATGAGGTCGTCGCCGCGCTGCAGCTGGTGCTGAAGGAGCCGAAGGCCTCGCTCGACCAGCTGCTCGCCGTGCTGCCGGGGCCGGATTTCCCGGGCGGCGGCCAGATCATCTCGGCGGCCGGGGAGATCCGCGAGATCTACGCCAGCGGGCGCGGCAGCCTGAAGGCGCGCGCGCGAGTGCACTTCGAGGAGCTGGCGCGCGGCCAGTGGCAGCTGGTGGTCGACGAACTGCCGCCGGGGACCTCGGCCCAGAGGGTGCTCGAGGAGATCGAGGAGCTGACCAATCCCAAGGTCAGGGCCGGCAAGAAGTCGCTGAGCGCCGAGCAGCAGCAGTTGAAGCAGATCGTGCTGGCGCAGCTCGACTCCGTGCGCGACGAGTCCGGCAGGGAGGCGGCGGTGCGGCTGGTGTTCGAGCCGCGCACCTCGCGCATCGACCGCGACGGCTTCGTCACCGCCCTGCTGGCGCACACCAGCCTCGAGACCAGCGTGTCGGTCAACCTGGTGATGATCGGCCGCGACGGCCGGCCGCGCTGCAAGCCGCTGGCCGAGATCCTCGGCGAATGGATCGACTTCCGCATCGACACGGTCCGCCGGCGCAGCCGCCACCGGCTGGCCAGGGTCGAGGACCGCATCCACATCCTCGAGGGCCGGCAGGCGGTCCTGCTGAACATCGACAAGGTGATCCGGGTCATCCGCAACGCCGACGAGCCGAAGCCGGAGCTGATGCGCGCCTTCGGGCTGTCGGAGCGGCAGGCCGACGACATCCTCGAGATCCGCCTGCGCCAGCTGGCGCGGCTCGAGGGCATCCGCATCGAGCAGGAGCTGGCGCAGCTGCGCAAGGACCAGGCGGCATTGCACAAGCTGCTCGGCTCCGAGGCGGCGCTGCGGCGCCAGGTCGGCAGGGAGTTCGAGGACGACGCCAGGAAGCACGGCGACGCCCGCCGCACGCTGATCGAGACCGCCGAGCGGGCAGTGGCCGAGGCACGGGTGCTCGACGAGCCGGTCACCGTGATCGTCTCCGAGAAGGGCTTCGCCCGTGCACGCGCCGGCCACGGCCACGACATCGCGCAGTTCACCTTCAAGGCCGGCGATGCGCTGTACGGCGCCTACGAGTGCCGCACGATCGATCACCTGATCGCCGTCGGCAGCAACGGCCGCGTCTACTCGGTGCCCGTGTCGGCGCTGCCTTCGGCGCGCGGCGACGGCTCGCCGGTCACCTCGATGATCGACCTGGAGTCGGGCACGCGCCTGGTCGGTTACGTCGCCGGCGCCCCGTCGCAGTCGCTGCTGCTGGCGACGAGCGCCGGCACCGGGTTCGCCTGCTCGATCGGCGACATGGTCTCGCGCGTCCGCGGCGGCAAGCAGTTCGTCAGCGTCGACCCGGGCGCGGTGCCGCTGCGCCCGGCGCTCGCCGAGCCGGCCGACGACCGCATCGCCTGCGCATCGGAGAAGGGGCGCATGCTGATATTCGCGGCGGAGCAGATCAAGGCCCTGTCCGGCGGCGGGCGCGGCGTGATCCTGATGGGCCTCGATACGGGCGAGAAGCTGGTCGCCGCCACGCCCTGCGGCGAGGCCGGCGTGATCGTCGAAGGGCAGGGTCGCGGCGGCAGGATGGTGCAGGTCCACCTGCGCGGACGGGAACTGCAGGCCCACGTCGGTCAGCGCGCGCGCAAGGGCATCCTGGTCACGCCGCGGGTCAAGCCGGTCGCCCTGGGCAAGCCCGCGGCGGCGGCGACGACTGCATGAGGACGCCCGTCGGCCGCCTGCTGGCGATCGCTGCGCTGGTCGGCGGCGGCGCGCTGCTCACCGGTTCTTCGACGATGAATCCCTACTACGACCCCGCCAGGCCGCACCATCGCCCCGACGGCTTCCAGAACGTCGATCCGGCGGCGAGGGTGCCGCGCTCGTTCGCCGAGTTCCTGCGCTGGCAGCGCGAGCGCGCGTCGCTCGAGATCCCGCCGCCGAAGATGGACCTGTCGGCGCTGGTGCCGGATCTCGGTTTCATCCGCGGCCGCACCAACCACTTCTCGGTCACCTGGATCGGCCACGCCACCGCGCTGGTGCAGATCGGCCACGTCAACGTGCTGACCGACCCGCACTTCTCGGAGCGCGCCTCGCCGGTGCAGTGGGCCGGGCCGAGGCGCTGGCAGCCGCCGGCGGTGCGGCTCGCCGAGCTGCCGCGTATCGACGTGGTGCTGATCTCGCACAACCACTACGACCATCTCGACGAGGACTCGGTGCTGGCGCTGAACGGGCAGGACGGCGGACCGCCGCTGTTCGTCGTGCCGCTGGGCGTCGAGAAGTGGCTCGAGGGCGTCGGCATCAACAACGCGCGCGCGCTCGACTGGTGGGACTCGCTGCAGGTGAAGGACGTGACGGTGCACCTGACTCCCGTGCAGCACTGGAGCCGGCGGACACTGGCCGACGCCAACACCACGCTGTGGGGCGGCTTCGTCGTCGAGGGCACCAGCCGCGGCAAGGCGCGGCGCGTCTTCTTCAGCGGCGACACCGGCTACTCGCGGGAGCACTTCACCGAGATCGGCAGACGCTTCGACGGCTTCGACCTGGCGCTGCTGCCGATCGGTGCCTACGAACCGCGCTGGTTCATGAGCACGCAGCACGTCAACCCGGAGGAGGCGGTGCGCATCCACCGCGACATCGGCGCGCGGCTGTCGGTCGGCATCCACTGGGGCACCTTCCAGCTCACCGACGAGCCGCTCGACCAGGCGGCGACCGACCTGGTGGCCGCGCGCGAGAAGCTCGGCGTCGGCAGCCGCGAGTTCGTCACGCTGCGCCACGGGCAGACGCTGCGGCTCGATCCGTTCGACAAGCCCTGAAACGGCGGGTCAGGCGGCGGCCCGCGGCGGTGCCGACGCGACCGCCCGGCGCGCCTCGTCGGCGATGACCTGCCAGGCGCGCCGATCCTCGATCAGCGCCAGGTGGCCGACGCCGTCGATCTCGATCTGCCTTGCGCCGGGCAGCAGCGGGCTGGAGCGCGGAACGATCATGTTGTCGTCGAGCGCGGCGACCGTCGTGAAGCGCGACCAGCGCCCGCCGTCGTCGGCTGCGATCTGCCGGATGAACCGCGACGCGCGGCCCATCTGCCGCGCGTTGCGGCTGTAGCCCAGGCGGCCGAAGACCGTGCCGTGGTGCGGGCTGGCCAGCGTGACGACGCGCGCGACGTGCGCGTCGCCGTGCCTGCGCAGGTACACGCGCGCGGCCAGGCCGCCCATGCTGTGGCCGACCAGGATCACGCGGGCGGCGCCGGTCGACGCGCGCAGCCGCTCGACCGCGCGATGGACGACCTCGGCGTAGGCATCGATGTCGCCGAAGATCGGCTGCAGGTTCACCGTGGCGACGTTGAACTCGCGCAGCAGCCCCGAGTCGAGCAGCGGCCGCCAGGCGGCGCGGTTGCACATGAAGCCGGCGATCAGCAGCAGCGCCGGCCGCCGGGGGTCGCGCGCCAGCGGCGGCTCGGCGAAACCGGAGCGCCACGGCTGCCGCCACATGAACAGGCGCAGCGACACCGAGATCTCGCGCAGCCACAGGCCGAGCACCCGCAGCAGCGAGCGGCGCGGCCGGCGGGGATCGACTGCCGCGGCGACGGCGAACTCGACCGCCAGCAGTCCGGCCACGACGGCCACCGGCGCCAGCAGCGCCGCCGCCACCACCGACCACGGCCGGACCGGCTCGGGCAGCAGCCACCAGGCCAGAACGGCACCGGCCAGCGGCACGCCGACCGACCACAGCCGCTGCAGCGCGACGATCGTCACTTTCGCGCCTGCGCCTGCGGCAGCGGATCGATGTCGATGAACTGCCAGAACTGCCGCATCACGGGGTGACGCTGGTAGCCGTAGAGCCACGGGTGCCAGAGGCTGGTGCCGATGCGATGCACGTACGGCCGCAGCGGCGCGTAGGCCGCGACGATTCGGTTCAGGCGGTCGTACAGCGCGTCTCGTTCCGGGCCGTCCGGCAGCACCTGGGTCCTGTCGAAGAGGGCGTTGAAATCGGGGTGGTCGAAGCGCGAGTGGTTGGCTTGCCCCCGGTTGGGTCCGTACAGGAGCTGGTAGAAGGCATCGGCATCGGGGCTTCCAGCGCTCCAGCCGAGCGACCACATCATCAGCCGGCCGGCGCGCGACTCGCGCAGCAGTTCCGGCCACTTGGCCTTCCTGAACTCGATGCGCAGCCCGATGGCGTCCATCGAGCGGCGCCACACCTCGTCGCTGATCTTCGAGGTCCCGTCGGGTGCCGAGCCGAGCTCGAGCACCAGCTTGGCGCCGTCTGGTCGTTCCCGGTAACCGTCGCCGTCGCGGTCGACATAGCCGTAGCTATCGAGCAGTGCCTTGGCTTTCGTCGGGCTGTACTCGGCGAGCGGCCCGACGAAATTCGGGTTGCCGCCGAAGGACCCGGGCGGCGCCGTGCTCTGCGCCCGCATGGCCTGGCCGCGGTACATCTGCAGGATCGCCGACTCGATGTCGAAACCAAGCGCGATCGCCCGCCGCAGTGCCACCTTGTCCGGCGTATAGCCGCCGACGACCGGATTTTCCATGCCGAAATAGGCAAAGGTCAGGTCGAACTCGGCGTTGCGATCGATCTGGATGCCCTGCGAGGCTAGGCCAGGTGCCAGCCTGCCGTTGGGGATCGTGGTGTTGACGAAGTCCGCCGGCACGCCGGTGATCACATCGTGCTCGCCGTTGAGGAAGGCCAGGAATCGGGGCTGGCTCTCTTCGACCACGTAGACCTCTACGCGGTCGATCATCGGCAGCTTCCTGCCGCGAAGCCGCGCGGCGATTTCCTGCTTCACGGCATCGGCCTCAGGCGGCTGCGGGTCGTATGCATGCTCGCGGTAGTTGGGGTTGCGCTCGAGCACCATGCGCGAGGAACGACGCCAGTCGGCAAGCCGGAAGGCATTGGTGCCGACCGGGTGCTCCATGATCCTGTCGGCATAGGCCTCGACGACCTCGCGCGCCAGCGCGCAACTCACGTTGCAGCTGACCAGGTCGTACAGAAAGCGGGGATTCGGCTCGCTGAAGCGGACCCGATAGGTGTAGCGGTCCAGCGCGCGCAGCGCCTCGACCTCACTGTCGTAGTCGAACCTGCCGTTCTTCTCGGCGGCCGCCCGCAGGGCCTCCATGCCCGGCACCTTCTTGTCGAGCAGGTACAGATTGGGCGACTTGACCTTCGGGTCCCAGTGGCGCTTCAGCGAGTAGACATGGTCCGCCGCGGTCAGCTCGCGCTTGCGGCCCTTGAAGGCCGGGTCGTCGGCAAAGTAGATGCCAGGCCGTATGCGGATCGTCCACGTGCGCCAGTCGTCGGAGACTTCGGGCATGCCGGCGGAGGTGTTCGGGATCACCTTGCTCGGCCTGGCGAGGAAGTCGTAGGTCAGCGGTGCATCGAAGATGTGCGACAGGATGATGCTCGAGTACAGGTCGTTGATCTGGCCGGGATCGAAGCCTGTCTCAGCAACCTGGAAGGCGTAGCGCAGCACCTTGTCCTGCGCCGCAGCCGGTACGGCGGCGAACAGGCAGGCGAGCAGCGTGGTGAAGAGGCGAAGCATCATCGGGATACCACATCGATCGGGGTCGGCAACCGAATTTACTATCGCCCGGCCGCCTGTGCCGCGGCATCGATGTCGATGAACTTCCACCAGCCGCGCAGGAACGGGTGCCGCATGTAACCAGTCACCCAGGGATGGACCATGCCGATGGCGACCTGGTGGACGCGCACCTTCATCGGCGCGAAGGCGACCAGCAACCGCACCTCCTCGCGCAGCAGCGCATCGCGCTGTGGGCCGTCGGCCATCGAGCTCTGTCGCTCGTGCAGCGCATTGAGGGCCGGCAGGTCGAAGCGGGAGAAGTTGCCGTAGCCCTTGTTCGGCCCGTAGACGAGGTCGAGGAAATCGCCGCCGTCGGGGCTGCTCGCCGAATTGCCGAGCTGCCACATCATCATCCGGCCGGCCCGCGCCTCGCGCAGCAGCTCGGGCCACTGCCCGTAGCGGAAGGCGATGCGGACGCCGATCGCGTCCATGTTGCGCTTCCACAGCTGCTGGAACTCGATCCCGCGCCGGTCGGGCTGGTTGGCGATCTCCAGCGTCAGCGGCGATCCGTCCGGCCGCTCGCGCCAGCCGTCGCCGTCGCGGTCGACGAAGCCGTAGGTGTCGAGCAGTGCCTTGGCGGCGGCGCGGTCGAAGACGTTCATGCCGCTGACCCAGTCGGGGTCATAGCCACTGGTCCGCGGCGGGATCGGGCCTTGCGCCAGCATGGCCTGGCCGTGCCAGAGCAGCCGGATTTCCTCCTCCACGTCCCAGGCCAGGCTCAGCGCCCGCCGCAGTGCCACCTGCTGCGGCGCATAGCCGCCGACTACGGGGTGGTCCATGTTGAAGTAGGTGAAGGCGATCGACGAGACGACCTGGCGCTCGGCGCGCAGGCCGCGCCGCGCCAGCCCCGGCGCGATGACGCCATTGGGCGCCGCCGTGACGACGAACTCCTGCGGCACGTTCTGGATGAGGTCGTGCTCGCCGTTCAGGAACGCCAGCCAGTGTGGCTGCGCCTCCTCGACGATGTAGATCTCGACCCGGTCGACGAGCGGCAGCTGGCGGCCGCGCAGTTTCGCCGCGATCTCCTCCGCCGGCGTGTCGCCGGCGGCCGGCTGTTCGTCGAAGATCTCGGTGCGGAAGTCGGGGTTGCGCTCCAGCACCAGGCGCGACGAGCGTCGCCATTGGGCCAGCCGGAACGGGCCGGTGCCGACCGGGTGCTCCATGATGTGGTCGCCGTAGTAGTCGACCACCTCGCGCGCGACAGCGCCGGCGAGGCCGTTGTCGGCGAGCAGGTGGACGAAGCGCGGCTTCGGCTCGGCCAGCCGCACACGCAGGGTGTAGCGGTCGAGCGCGCGCAGTCCCTCGACCTCGCGGTCGTAGTCGAAGCGACCCGTCTTCGTCGCCGCTGCGCGCAGTTCAGCCAGGCCGAGGATGCCGGCGCGCTCAAAGGTGTTGAACTGCGGGCTCTTGGTGCGCGGGTCGAAGAAGCGCTTGATCGAGTAGACGTAATCGGCCGCGGTCAGCTCGCGCTTGACGCCCCCGAACGCCGGGTCGACGGCGAAGAAGATGCGCGGTCGCAGGCGGATCGTGAAAGTGCGGAAGCCGTCATCGACCTCCGGCATGGCGGCCGCGGTGCACGGTTTGACGCGTACCGGCCGGGCCAGGTAGTCATACGTGTAAAGCGCCTCGAGGATGTTGGCGATGATCGTGCGCGAGTACAGGTCGTTGACCTGGGCCGGATCGAAGCCGGTCTCGGCCACTGGGAAGCCGTAGCGAAGCGTCTTCGTCAACCGCCCGCTCGCAGCCGCCGGCACGCCTGCGGCGGCAAGCCCGCCGCTGAGGAGAAAACTGCGCCGGTCCATGGTCACTTCAGCGATCCGCGCCGAGCCGCCGGCGGCGCGCCGCGACAGACGTGATTGCAGCGATGGCAAGTGGGAGCATGGCGGCGGGCACACGGGTCAGCGCCGGCATCGTAGGGCACAAACGCGGCGGCGGATGATGAGGACCAAGGACCGGGAAGGCGGGTTGCCGGCTGAACGTGCGCGCGTGTGTGGGAACGGCACAGGCCATCGGAACGCGCCGCGCCAGCCGGCCACTCGACTTGCCCGCGGCCACAGGCGCCCGTACAGTCGCGCCCCAGCATGCTCTCTTATGTCATCCGCAGGATCTGGCAGATGGTGCCGACGCTGGCCGGCGTCATCCTGCTCATCTTCTTCCTCTTCAAGTTCTTCGGCGGCGATCCGGCCGAGATCCTGGCCGGGCAGGTCGCCACGCAGGAACAGATCGAGTCGATCCGCCGTCAGCTCGGGCTCGACCAGCCGTGGTGGGTCCAGCTCGGCATCTTCCTCAAGCAGATCCTGTCGTTCGATTTCGGCAAGAGCTGGATGACCAACGAGCAGGTCTCGCACATCTTCGCCTCGCGCCTGCCGGCCTCGCTGACGGTGATGGTGCCGATCCTGGTGCTCGAGGTCTGCCTGGCCATCCCGCTGGCGATGGCGGTCGCCTATTACCGCGGGACGCTGATCGACCGCACGGTGGTCATCGTCTGCGTGCTGGCGATGTCGATCTCGTTCCTCGTCTACATCATCGTCGGCCAGTACCTGTTCGCCTTCCGGCTGGGCTGGTTTCCGGTGCAGGGCTGGAGCGACAGTTTCTGGAAGAACCTGACCACCTACGCGCCACTGCCGATCATCCTGGCGACGATGGTGAGCCTGGCGCCGCAGACGCGGCTGTACCGCACCTTCTTCCTCGACGAGATCGGCCACGACTACGTGCGCACGGCCCGCGCCAAGGGGCTCGACGAGAAGCGCATCATGTTCACGCACGTGCTGCGCAACGCGCTGATCCCGATCCTCACCTACGTCGCGCTGCTGCTGCCAGGCATCTTCGCCGGCGCCTTCCTGATCGAGATCTTCTTCTCGATTCCGGGCCTGGGCCGGGAGATCTATCTCGCCGTCAATCGCAGCGACTACCCGGTGATCCAGGCGGTCACCGTGTATCTGGCGGCGCTGACGATGATCGTCAACCTGGTCACCGACGTGCTGTACAAGTTCGTCGATCCGCGCGTGGTCCTGCGCTAGATGGCGGCGATCGCTCAATCCGCGGCCGTCGCGCCGGCCGAGCGCTCGCAGGGGGTGTGGGCGGCGGCGTGGACGCGGCTGAAGGCCGACCGCGTCGGCATCTTCTGCCTGGCCGTGGTCGCCGTCTTCATGTTGCTGATCCTGCTGTCGGCGGCGGGCATGGTGGCCGGTGGCTGGCAGATCGAGAAGGGCGTGCCTTACGCCAACCCGACCTTTCTGGGCGATGCGCCCAACGTCGAGGCGCAGTCGATCGACCTGGCGCCGCCCAAGGGGCCGCCGGTCGACATCAGCGACATCGACCCGCTGGCGCCGAAGTACGACGAATGGAAGAAACGCGCCGCCGAGATCCAGGTCAGCTCGCCACCGCGCGCCGCGACGCTGCCGTTCGGCGGCGACCGCTGGGGCCGCGACGTCCTGGCGAAGGCGGTCAAGGGCGCGCAGATCTCGATCTTCGTCGGCGTGTTCGCCGCCGTGCTGGCGACCTTCATCGGCACCGTGTTGGGCGCCGTCGGCGGCTACTTCGGCGGCCGTGCCGGCGACTTCCTCGAGTGGGTCTACAACGTCTTCACCGCCATTCCCGGCATCCTGCTGATCTTCGCCTTCGCCGCGGTGGTCGGCCGCGGTATCGACACGGTGATCTACATCCTCGGCCTCACGGGCTGGACCGGCATCTACCGGCTGGTGCGCGCCGAGTACATCAAGCACGCCTCGCGCGAGTACGTGCGCGCGGCGCAGGCGATCGGCGCCTCGCACGCCTCGCGGATGTTCGTCCACATCCTGCCCAACATCAGCCACGTGGTGCTGGTGCAGCTTTCGCTGCTGGTGGTCGGCTTCATCAAGTCCGAGGTGATCCTGTCGTTCCTCGGCCTCGGCGTGCCGATCGAGATGGTCAGCTGGGGCACGATGCTCGCCGAGGCGCAGACCGAGCTGGTGATCGGCAAGTGGTGGCAGCTGGTCGCGGCGACCGCGTTCATGGCGGTGTTCCTCACCGCCTTCTCGCTGCTGACCGACGCGCTGCGCGATGCGCTCGATCCGAAGCTGAGATAGATGAGCAGCCTCGTTTCGGTGCGCGACCTGCGCGTCAGCTTCCGGCTCGGCAAGACCAAGGTCGTCGAGGCGGTGCGCGGGGTGAGCTTCGAGGTGCCGGAAAACGCCACGGTGGCGCTGGTCGGCGAGTCGGGCTCGGGCAAGAGCGTCTCGGCGATGTCGATCGTGCGGCTGCTGCCGGACAACGCGATCGTCGATGCGGCGAGCCGGATCGAGTTCGGCGGCGCCGACCTGCTGACCAAGCCGGTCGAGCATCTGCGGCGCATCCGCGGCAAGGACATCTCGGTGGTGTTCCAGGAGCCGATGAGCTCGCTGAACCCGGTGTTCCCGGTCGGCACCCAGGTCGGCGAGGTGCTGCGGCTGCACCTCGGGCTGTCCGCCAGGCAGGCCACCGACCGCGTGGTCGAGCTGCTGACCGAGGTCGGCATCCCCGAGCCGAAGGCGCGGGTGGCGAGCTACCCGCACGAGCTGTCCGGCGGCCAGCAGCAGCGGGTGATGATCGCGATGGCGATCGCCTGCGAGCCGAAGCTGCTGATCGCCGACGAGCCGACCACCGCGCTCGACGTCACCGTGCAGCGGCAGATCCTCGAGCTGATCGCCCGGCTGCAGGACAGGCACCGGATGAGCGTGCTGTTCATCAGCCACGACCTCGGCGTGGTCGGCGAGATCGCCGACCGCGTGGTGGTGATGCGCGACGGCGTCGTGCGCGAGAGCGGGCCGGTCGAGGCGATCTTCAGCGAGCCGCGCGACACCTACACCAAGGCGCTGCTCGCCTGCCGGCCGCGGCTGGACGCCAAGCCGAAGCGGCTGCCGGTGATCGACGACTTCATGGGCGGTGGCGGCCGGCCGATCGTGGTCGGCGACAGCAGGGTCGCGCGCCCGCACGAGGACCGGCCGCTGATCGAGGCCAAGGGCCTCTCTAAGATCTACCGCCTGAAGACCGGCCTGTTCGCCCGCAAGTCGGTCGCCGCCGTGCAGGAGGCGAGCTTCGCGATGTGGCGGGGCCGCACCCTTGGCGTGGTCGGCGAATCGGGCTCGGGCAAGACCACTATCGGCATGCTGCTGATGCGGCTGGTCGAGGCCAGCGCCGGCGAGGTGAGTTTCGGCGGCACCGACCTGCTGCGGCTGTCCGACGCGCAGATGATGGCGTACCGCCGGCGCATCCAGATCATCTTCCAGAACCCGTACGCCAGCCTGAACCCGCGTTTCACGGTCGGCCAGATCCTCACCGAGCCGATGCGGATCCACGGCATCGGCGCCGGCGACGGCGAGCGGTTCGAGCGCGCGGTGGCGCTGGCCCGCCGAGTCGGCCTGCCGGCCGACAGCATTCACAAGTACCCGCACGAGTTTTCCGGCGGCCAGCGGCAGCGCATCGCCATCGCCCGCTGCCTGTCGATGCAGCCGGAGGTGCTGATCTGCGACGAGTCGGTGTCGGCGCTCGACGTCTCGGTGCAGGCCACCGTGCTCAACCTGCTGCTCGACCTGCAGGACGAGTTCTCGATCAGCTACCTGTTCATCAGCCACGACCTGGCGGTGGTCAAGTACATGGCCGACGACATGCTGGTCATGCACGACGGCGCGATCGTCGAGCGCGGCCCGGCCGAGGCGATCTACGAGTCGCCGCAGCACGAGTACACGAAGAAGCTGCTGCGCTCGATCCCGGCGGGTTACCGGCCGAAGCCGGCCTGAGGTCCTGCAAATGAGCGGCCCGAAGGAACGGCTGGCCGAGAGCCTGGCGCGGGTGATCGAGCTGCGTCGTGTGCTGCATGCCGATCCCGAGGTCAACGCGCGCTGGCTGGCGGTGAAGCACTGGCAGGCCGGGCGGCTCGCCCGCACCTACCCGGACCTGCTCGCCTCGCCACGCTACGGTCCGGCCTGCCGGTTCTTCCTCGAGGAACTGTATGGCGCCAAGGACTTCGAGGCGCGCGACACCGAGGCCCTGCGCGTCGTGCCCAAGCTGGCGAAGATGCTGCCGGAGCGGGCGGTCGAGACGATGGCGCTGGCGGTCGAGCTGGACGAGACGTCCGAGTCGCTCGACGCGCGGCTGGCGCGCGCGATCCGGCTGCCGATCGGCAGCGCCGGCTATGCCCGCGCCTACCGCGACACCGGCACGCCGGCCGAGCGGCAGCTGCAGGTCGACACCATCGACCGCATCGGCCACACGCTGGAGAAGCTGGCGCGGATCCCGCTGCTGTCCGGCATGCTGCACATGATGCGGGCGCCGGCCGAGGCGGCCGGTTTCGGCCACCTGCACCGCTTCCTGCAGAACGGTTTCGACGCCTTCAGGGCGATGGGCCCGGCCGGCGAGTTCCTGAGCATCATCCGCAGCCGCGAGACGGCGCTGATGCAGGCGCTGTTCGACGGGCGCACCGACGAGCTCGACCGGCCCGAACTGCTCATTCGCGGATGACGCGCGAACCGAGGAGCAGGTCGTGCAGCAGCTGGCGGCGGGGACCGATGCCGGCGAAGGCGAGCATCGCCAGCACGCTGGCGGCCAGCGCCAGCAGGCTCGACAGGCCGCCGGCGCCGGTTGCGGCGATGAACAGCAGCCCCGGCGCGAACAGGGTCCAGGCCAGCAGGTAGCGCAGCACCGCCCGCCCCGGACGGAGCAGGCGGCCGTCGCGGTCGACCAGCCGCAGCCGCCACGACTTCATCGCCAGCGTCTGCCCGGCGCGCACCCAGCAGTAGACGAAGTAGACGCCGACGGCGACCAACAGCGCCGCCTGCAGCAGCCAGCGCTGATGGGGCTGCAGGGGATAGGACCAGCCGGCCAGCGCGAGCACGGCGTAGCCGGTCACGAAGGCCACCCCGAACAGCAGCACCGCCTCGTAGGTCATCGCCGCCAGCCGCAGCAGCGCGCCGGGCGGCGAACCGTCGCGCATCGCCGATGCCTTCGGCGCCGGCGGCTCGCCGGCGGCGGCCGGTGGCCTCACGGAAAGCTCCCGGCGCGCCGCTGCCGTTTCGCTGGCCGCATCGACAGGAAAGTCACCGGCTCGACGGTGCCCGGCCGGCATCCCCGCGCTGGCGCTCGCTCAGTTCCTTCTTCTTGTCGTCCGGCAGCAGCCGGTACTGCTCGACCGCCGACTCGCGGCTCTCTAACGGCAGTTCGTAGGCGCGCCGGAAGTTCTCGCGCGCGATCCGCTTCTGTTCCGGCGTCAGGCGGGCGAATTCCGCCATCCGCGCCTGCAGCCGCGCCTTGCCCTCGGGCGAAAGCTGCGGGTAGCGCTCGGCGATCTCGAGCCACTTGCGCTTGCTCTCGACCGGCATGCTCGCCCACTGGCCGGCCAGCGGCGCCAGCGCCTCGCGTTGCTGCGGCGAAAGCTGCTTCCACTGCGGTCCGCCAGCCGGCGCCGCGGCGCCGCTCTGGGCCAGCGCGCCTTCGCCACCCAGCAATGCAGACGCAATGGCGGCGGCGAGCAGCAGGCGGCCGACTGCCGCCCGCCGACTGCTGCCGTTGATCGCGGCGACCGCGCTCAACGGTCTTCCCGCTTCTCGGCTTGCAGCAGGACGCCGAAACTCTGGTCCGCGTAGGCCTCCAGGGGTCCGTCGTCGAGCAGCACCGCGAAATCGAGCGCCGCCAGGCGCTTGATCTCCCGCTCCTCCTGCCACTGGCTGATCGACACGAAGCCGACGGCCAGCGCCAGCAGCGGTGCGACCCACGCGGCGCCGCGGAGCCAGCCCGATGGGCCACGGGCTCGGCTCGCCGGCGGCGCGCCCGCCGAGGCCAGCTGCAGCGCCGGCAGGCGCACGGTCGCGGGTCCCGGCCGGCGCAGGCGGGCGAGCGCGCGGCTGCGGGCCTGCTCCAGGCGGAGCACGGTCCGGTAGTCGAGACGCTCGGCGCCGTCGTTCAGCGCCTGGCGGACCCGCAGTCCGAATTCGTCCTGGTTCATAGGGTGATGCCGCGCTCGCGGAGCGCCTTTGCCAGCGCATGCGTGGCACGCGAGCAATGGGTCTTGACGCTTCCCTCGGAGCAACCCATCGCCGCCGCCGCCTCGGCCGTGTCGAGATCCTCCCAGTAACGAAGCAGGAATGCTTCCCGTTGACGGGCCGGCAGCCTGGCCACTTCCTCCTCGATGATCGCCACCATCTGCTCCCGCTCATACGTGGTTTCCGAGCTCTCGCTGCCGCGCTCGCCGGCCGCATCGAGCGTCTCGAGCGGGTCGGCGTCGGGGTCGTCCTCGCGGTTGAGCGAGGAGAACAGCGTCACCCAGGCCGAGCGGATCTTGCTGCGCCGGAAGAAGTCGTGGATGGTGTTCTGCAGGATCCGCGTGAACAGCGGCGGCAGTTCGGCCGCCGGCCGGTCGCCGTAGTTCTCGGCGATCTTCATCATTGCGTCCTGGACGATGTCGAGGGCGTGCGACTCGTCCCGCACCGCGAAAACCGCCTGCTTGAACGCCCGGCGCTCGACGCCGGCCAGAAACTCGGACAGTTCTTCTCTGGTGGCCATCGGCCGTGGCTGCCTGCGTCCGGATGCCGGGCAGCCTGCCGTCAGTTGGGGGTGCGCGGCATGCTATCAGAGGGGTCCGCGCGGCCGCCGCCGTCGGCGGCGGTTTGCCGATTCTGGTGCGCTGCAGTATCGTCGACCGTCTTGCACCACAAGAAGCCCTTAGCCCGGAGCAGCCCACCACGTTGCATCGAAAAAGCTAAACGCGCTCGCCGCACCGCCGGCCACAAGCCGGCATGGAACGGCATCCAATCAATCTCCCGTGGACCTTGAGAGGAGTCGCAGCATGCAGTCCGTCAGCGCGGAAACCGCAGCCGCCAGCCGGCCGGAAACGCAAACTGATCAGGTGACAGGCGCCGAGATCGTCGTTCGGTGCCTGGAGGAAGAGGGGGTCGAGCACGTCTTCGGGTATCCCGGCGGCGCCGTCCTCTACATCTACGACGCGATCTTCAAGCAGGACAAGTTCCAGCACATCCTGGTACGGCACGAGCAGGCGGCGGTGCACGCCGCCGATGCCTATTCGCGTTCGAGCCAGAAGACCGGCGTGGCGCTGGTCACCAGCGGGCCGGGCGTGACCAACGCGGTCACCGGCATCGCCACCGCCTACATGGACTCGGTCCCGCTGGTCATCATCAGCGGGCAGGTGCCGACGCACGCGATCGGCCAGGACGCGTTCCAGGAGTGCGATACGGTCGGCATCACCAGGCCCTGCGTCAAGCACAACTTCCTGGTCAAGGATGTGCGCGATCTGGCGTCGACCATCGCCAAGGCCTTCTTCATCGCCCGCAGCGGCCGTCCCGGCCCGGTGCTGGTCGACATCCCGAAGGACATCACCATCGCCCGCTGCAAGTTCGACTACCCGCGGCAGGTGGCGATGCGCTCGTACAGCCCGGTGCTCAAGGGGCACGTGGGGCAGATCAAGAAGGCGGTGCAGCTGCTCGCCGCCGCCGAGCGGCCGATGGTCTACACCGGTGGCGGCGTCATCCTGTCCGACTCCAGCGACCTGCTGAACCGGCTGGTGAACCTGCTCGGCTACCCCTGCACCAACACGCTGATGGGGCTGGGCGGCTTCAAGGCCTCGGACCCCAAGTTCCTCGGCATGCCCGGGATGCACGGCACCTACGAGGCGAACATGGCGATGCAGGACTGCGACGTCCTGCTCGCCATCGGTGCGCGCTTCGACGACCGCGTGATCGGCAATCCGAAGCACTTTGGGCAGAACCAGAGAAAGATCATCCACATCGACGTCGATCCGTCGTCGATCTCCAAGCGGGTCAAGGTCGACGTGCCGATCGTCGGCGACGTCAAGGAAGTGATGACCGAGCTGCTGGCGCAGCTGGAGGCGGCGCCGCCGCGCACGAATGCCGCGGCGCTGAAAGCGTGGTGGGAGCGCATCAACGACTGGCGCAAGCGCGACTGCCTGAAGTACGACCGCGCAAGCCGCCTGATCAAGCCGCAGTACGTCGTCGAGACGCTGTGGAAGATCACCGGCGGCGACGCCTTCGTCACCTCCGACGTCGGCCAGCACCAGATGTGGGCCGCGCAGTACTACAAGTTCGACCAGCCGCGGCGCTGGATCAACTCCGGCGGGCTGGGCACGATGGGCGTCGGCCTGCCCTACGCGATGGGTGTGCAGATGGCCAACCCCGGCGCGCAGGTGGCGGTGATCACCGGCGAGGCCTCGATCCAGATGTGCATCCAGGAGCTGTCGACCTGCACGCAGTACAAGCTGACGCCGAAGATCGTCAACCTCAACAACCGCTACCTCGGCATGGTCAGGCAGTGGCAGCAGATCGACTATGGCAGCCGCTACTCGCACTCGTACATGGATGCGCTGCCGGACTTCGTCAGGCTGGCCGAGAGTTACGGCCACGTCGGCATGCGCATCGACAAGCCGGCCGACGTCGAGCCGGCGCTGCGCGAGGCGTTCACCACGCTCAGGGACCGGCTGGTGTTCCTCGACATCATCACCGACCAGACCGAGAACGTCTGGCCGATGGTCAAGGCGGGCAAGGGCCTGACCGAGATGCTGCTCGGCTCGGAGGACCTGTAGATGACCCCCACGCTCACTTCATTCGCCGCCCCCCAAGGGGGCTCAGTGCCCTTCGGGCGGCCGGGCGGGCACTGACATGCGGCACATCATCGCAGTCCTGCTCGAGAACGAGCCCGGGGCGCTGTCGCGGGTGGTGGGGCTGTTCTCCGCCCGCGGCTACAACATCGAGACGCTGACCGTGGCGCCGACCGAGGACCGGTCGCTGTCGCGGATGACGATCGTCACCACCGGCTCGGACGACATCATCGAGCAGATCACCAAGCACCTGAACCGGCTGATCGAGGTGGTCAAGGTGGTCGACCTGACGGAGGCCGAGCACACCGAGCGCGAGCTGATGCTGATCAAGCTGCGCGCGGTGGGCAAGGAGCGCGAGGAGCTCAAGCGGATGGCGGACATCTTCCGCGGCCGCATCATCGACGTCACCGAGCGCACCTACACGATCGAGCTGACGGGCAACACCGACAAGCTCGACGCGTTCATCCGCGCGGTCGACCGCACGGCGATCCTGGAGACGGTGCGCACGGGCAGCTCGGGCATCGGTCGGGGCGAACGCATCCTCCGGGTTTGAGGTTTCGAAGACGTAGGTCACGCAGGGCTGCGGAGCGGGGTTTTCGTGGCTTTTGATGTTGCGCGCAGCGCCGGGCCGCTCCCAAGCGGCGCGCACCAACTGGAGCACTTCGCGTGCACGTGCGACGCGAAGCGTCGCGTACACGCGAAGTGAAGGAGAGTTATGAAGGTCTACTACGACAAGGACGCCGATCTCTCGCTGGTCAAGGGCAAGCACGTGGCCATCGTCGGCTACGGCTCGCAGGGTCACGCGCACGCGATGAACCTCAAGGACTCCGGGGTGAAGGTGACGGTGGCGCTGCGCAAGGGCGGCGCGTCATGGAAGAAGGCGGAGAAAGCCGGCTTCGCGGTCAAGGAGGTCGCCGACGCGGTCAAGGATGCCGACATCGTGATGATCCTGCTGCCCGACGAGAACCACGCCGAGGTCTACAGCCAGTCGATCCACGCCCAGATCAAGCAGGGCGCGGCGCTGGCCTTCGCGCACGGCTTCAACATCCACTACGGCCAGGTGCAGCCGCGCGACGATCTGGACGTGATCATGGTCGCGCCGAAGGCGCCGGGGCACACGGTGCGCTCGACCTACGCCGGCGGCGGCGGCGTGCCGATGCTGATCGCCGTGCATCGCGACGCTTCCGGCCGCGCCCGCGACGTGGCGCTGTCCTATGCAGCGGCGATCGGCGGCGGCAAGGCCGGCATCATCGAGACCAACTTCCGCGAGGAGACCGAGACCGACCTGTTCGGCGAGCAGGCGGTGCTGTGCGGCGGCTGCGTCGAGCTGGTCAAGGCCGGATTCGAGACGCTGGTCGAGGCCGGCTACGCGCCCGAGATGGCGTACTTCGAGTGCCTGCACGAGCTGAAGCTGATCGTCGACCTCATGTACGAGGGCGGCATCGCCAACATGAACTACTCGATCTCGAACAACGCCGAGTACGGCGAGTACGTGACCGGGCCGCTGGTGGTCAACCAGGACAGCCGCGCGGCGATGAAGCAGGCGCTCGAGCGCATCCAGACCGGCGAGTACGCCAAGAGCTTCATCCTCGAGAACCGCGCCGGCGCGCCGACCCTGCTGGCGCGCCGCCGGCTGATGGGCGAGCACGAGATCGAGAAGGTCGGCGAGAAGCTCAGAGCCATGATGCCGTGGATCAAGGCCAACCGGCTGGTCGACCGCTCGAGGAACTGACCGCCGCACCGTCGCCCCGGCGCGGGCCGGGGCCCGATTGCCGCTGCTGCCACCTGCGCCCCGGCCCCGGAGCAAGTCCCGCGGCAGGCTCTGCGCCGGGGCGGCGGCGGGCCGGGCGACCGCCGGCATTTCGCCGCGCGCCGCAGGTCAGGCCAGCCCCTTGTCGCGCGCGTACACGCTCAGCGCCAGGCGTCCGTCGACGTTGAGCTTGCGGTAGGCGCTGTGCAGGTGGATCTTCACCGTGCCCTCGTTGATCGCCAGCTCGCCGGCGATCTCGCGGTTGCGCAAGCCCCGCGCGACGCAGCGCACCACCTGCAGCTCCCGCGCGGTGAGCAGTCGAGCCAGCTCGCGCATGCGCGGATCGTGCGCATGCTGCCGGCGCAAGCCGCTCGCCATCGCGCCGTGGCCGGGCCAGCGGCCGCCGGCGTGCACCGTGCGGATGCACTGGACCAGCGTCGACAGCGCCATGTCCTTGAGCAGCACGCCACGCACGCCCAGCCGGGTGGCCTCGTCGACCTGAGCCGCGCGCACTTCGGCGGCGAGCAGGATGACCCGCGTCTGCAGGCCGCGCCGGTCGAGCGCCTGCAGCACCGCCAGGCCGTCCATCCGCGGCATCTTCACGTCGAGCACCAGGATCTGCGGGCGATGCGTCTCGACGGCCTGAAGCGCCGCCATGCCGTCGGTGCAGCAGGCGAGCACGTCGATGTCCCGCTCGCCGGCGAGCAACGACCGCAGTCCGCCGAGCACGAGCGGGTGGTCGTCGGCCAGCACCAGCGAGATAGCCGCGCTGGACACCCGCTGCACCGACGAACCGGTCGGGTGGCCGACCGTCGGCAGCGGCGGCGAGGCGGAATGCATCGTGGCCATGTCCGGCGCAGCGGTATCGTGGATTGCCCGGCTGAAGCTGAGTGTCGTCTCGTCCCGGATCGACGGTGCTTTTTAGCGCATCGCCGTCGCCGCGTCCAAGAATTTCCGCTGCCATCGGGGTCCGGGCGCGCGCTTCAGGCAGGTCCGGCCGCCAGGCTGTCGCCGCGCGCGGGGCCGCGTGCGGCGCTCGCCTATACCGATCGATATAGGCCGGCGCATGGCGCGGTCGCGACGACCGTCGTTTTCGACGCTCGCGACGGCCAGCGCGCGGCCACCGCTGCTCGCCAGCGGCGAGCGGGCGATCCGCCGGAACGCCGGCGGTCCCGGCGTCGTTGGTTGATCGCCGTCGAGCGACTACGCTTGCAACGAAACACCGCCGAGCCGAGGTTGCCATGTCCGCACGCGTACTGACCGCCATCGCCGTCCTTGCCGCCGCTGTCCTGTGGGCCCCTGTCCGGGCGCAGCCGCAGGCGCCACGCAGCGAAGGCACGCTGCTGCTGATGACCGGCAGCGCCGAAGTCGAGGTTCCCAACGACGAGGCGCTGGCGCAGTTCTTCTTCGAGACACAGGAGGCGGACCTGCCGCGCGCGCAGTCGCTGGTGAACCAGCGCGTGGCCGACGCCGTGGCGCAGCTGAAGCGCGCCGACCCGAAGGCGGCGGTGGAGACGACCGCTTACTCGAGCTACCCCGTCTACCAGCCGGGCACGCAGCGCCGGCTGATCGGCTGGCGCGTCAGGCAGGGCGTGCAGCTGCGCACGGCCGATCTCGCCGGGCTGCCGCGCACCGTCGCCGCCGCGCAGCAGTACCTCGCGCTCGCCGCGATCGACTTCCGGCTGTCGCGCGCGGCGCGCACCAAGGTCGAGGCGGAACTGATCGAGCAGGCGATCGCCAATCTGAACGACAAGGTGGCTGCCGCAGCGCGAGCGCTGCAGGTGCCGGCCGAACGGGTGAGGCTCGAGGAACTGAACTTCGGTGTCGCGCCGGCGCCGCCGGTGCCGCGCATGCGCGCCGAGATGGCGGCCAGCGGCGCGCCGGCGGTGGAGGAGCCGCGATTCGACGCCGGCCGGTCGCTGCAGCAGCTGACCGTCGACGGCAAGGCGCGACTGCTGCCGCCGTGAAGGGCGGCGCGGGTTGCGGATACCATAGCGGGTCAGTGACCGAACGCCGCGCCAACGCCTCAGTGTCCGCCTATCCGCACCCGATCATCGCCCGCGAGGGCTGGCCGTTTGTCATTGCCTCGCTGGCCGCAGCGGTCGTTGTGTGGGCCATCGCCGGCCCCGGCTGGTCGGTGCCGCTGTGGCTGCTGGCGGCCTTCGTCATCCAGTTCTTCCGCGACCCGCCGCGCCAGGCGCCGGCGCAGGCCAACGCCGTGCTGGCGCCGGCCGACGGCCGCATCGTCAAGGTCGAGAAAACGCGCGATCCCTACACCGAGCGCGACACGCTGCTGATCAGCGTCTTCATGAACGTGTTCAACGTGCACTCGAACCGCTCGCCGGTGGACGGCACCGTGGAGCGGGTCGAGTACTCGCGCGGCAAGTTCGTCAATGCCGACCTCGACAAGGCCTCCACCGAGAACGAGCGCAACGCGATGGTGATGCGGCTCGACGGCGAGCGGATCACCGTGGTGCAGGTGGCGGGACTGATCGCGCGCCGCATCCTGTGCTACGTCAAGGCCGGCGACCGCCTTGCGCGCGGCCAGCGCTACGGTTTCATCCGCTTCGGCTCGCGGGTCGACCTGTACCTGCCGCTGACCGCGCGGCCGCGGGTGGCGGTCGGCGACCGGGTCGCGGCGACCAGCACCATCCTGGCGGAGCTCTAGGCGTGCCGATGCGCTTCCGCCGCCGCAAGCTGCGTCCGTTCCTGCGGCCGGCCGTGCCGGTGGCCGACGAGCTCGCGGCGCGACCGGCAGCACGCCGGCGCGGCATCTACCTGCTGCCCAACCTGTTCACGATGGCGGCGCTGTTCGCCGGCTTCTTCGCCATCGTGCAGGCGATGAACCAGCGCTTCGAGATGGCGGCGGTCGCCATCTTCGTCGCCATGGTGCTCGACGGCATGGACGGACGCGTGGCGCGGCTGACCAACACGCAAAGCGCCTTCGGCGAGCAGCTCGACTCGCTGTCGGACATGACCTCGTTCGGCGTCGCTCCGGCGCTGGTGATGTATGAATGGATCCTCAGCGGGCTCGGCCGCTGGGGGTGGGCCGGCGCCTTCGTCTACTGCGCCTGCGCCGCCGCACGGCTGGCGCGCTTCAACGCCAACCTCGGCGTGGTCGACAAGCGCTTCTTCCAGGGCCTGCCGAGCCCGGCCGCGGCGGCGCTGATCGCCGGCTTCGTCTGGCTGGCGATCGACAACAAGTTCCACATCAGGGATGCGGCGATGCCGTGGGTCGCCTTCGGCCTGACCGTCTACGCCGGCCTGGCGATGGTCTCGAGCGCGCCGTTCTACAGCGGCAAGAACTTCCACGTCGCCCGCAGCGTGCCTTTCTGGGTGATGGTGGCCATCATCGTGCTCATCTTCCTCGTTTCGAGCGATCCGCCGATCGCGCTGTTCACGCTGTTCTGCTGCTACGCCGTCTCCGGCTACGTCTACTGGGGCTGGCGCTGGTTCGGCGGCCAGCCGAACCCGGCCCGGCCGGTGCCGCCGGAG
The DNA here is from genome assembly GCA_020355165.1 of Burkholderiales bacterium. GTDB lineage: Bacteria > Pseudomonadota > Gammaproteobacteria > Burkholderiales > Burkholderiaceae_F > JADJWR01. Next base: position 1,835,132 of record CP070661.1, on the reverse strand, counting down.
CCCGGCGCGCGCTGACGATGCGCCGCGGGTCGCCCTCGCTCGGTTGTGCGGTGGCGCGATTGCCCCTATAGTCGTGTGCATGCTCGCTCAGGCATCGACCCTCCGCTCTTCCGCAGCCGGCCGCGGCCTGCTGTGCCTACTGCTGCGCCCAGCGCGCAGATAACTTCCCCCACAACCCGAGCAAGACCGTCCGCCCGCGCGATGCCGGCGGAGCCGATCCGTTTCGGAGAACGACCATGGAACGCCTGATCATTTTCGACACCACGTTGCGCGACGGCGAGCAGAGCCCGGGCGCCTCGATGACGCGCGAGGAGAAGCTGCGCATCGCCAAGCAGCTGGAGCGGCTGCGGGTCGACGTGATCGAGGCGGGCTTCGCCGCCTCCAGCAACGGCGACTTCGAGGCGGTGCGCTCGATCGCCAACGCGGTCAAGGACTCGACGGTTTGCTCGCTGGCGCGCGCCAACGACAGGGACATCAGCCGCGCTGCCGAGGCGCTGGCCGGCTGCCAGAACCGGCGCATCCACACCTTCATCGCCACCTCGCCGCTGCACATGGAGAAGAAGCTGCGGATGAGCCCGGAACAGGTGCACGAGCAGGCGAAACTGGCGGTGCGCTTCGCCCGCCAGTTCACCGACAACATCGAGTTCTCGCCGGAGGACGGCTACCGCTCCGAGCCGGATTTCCTCTGCCGGGTGCTGGAGACGGCGATCGCCGAGGGGGCGACGACCATCAACATCCCCGACACGGTCGGCTACGCGGTGCCGGAGCTGTACGGCGAATTCATCGCCAACCTGCGCCGGCGCATCCCCAACGCGGACAAGGCGACCTGGTCGGTGCACTGCCACAACGACCTCGGCATGGCGGTGGCCAACTCGCTGGCCGGAGTGAAGATCGGCGGCGCGCGGCAGGTCGAGTGCACGATCAACGGCCTGGGCGAGCGCGCCGGCAACTGCTCGCTCGAGGAGGTCGTGATGGCGGTGAAGACGCGGCGCGACTATTTCGGACTGGAAGTCGGCGTCGACACCGGGCACCTGGTGCCGGCGTCGAAGCTGGTCTCCGGCATCACCGGCTTCCTGGTGCAGCCGAACAAGGCGGTGGTCGGCGCCAATGCCTTCGCGCACGCCTCGGGCATCCACCAGGACGGCGTGCTCAAGGCGCGCGACACCTACGAGATCATGCGCGCCGAGGACGTCGGCTGGGTCGCCAACCGGATCGTGCTCGGCAAGCTGTCCGGCCGCAACGCCTTCAAGCAGCGGGTGCAGGAGCTCGGCATCCCGGTCGAGAGCGAGGGCGAGCTGAACGCCGCCTTCGCCAAGTTCAAGGAACTGGCCGACCGCAAGGCCGAGATCTTCGACGAGGACATCCAGTCGCTGTTCTCCGACGAGTCGGTGACGCCGCACGCCGAGTACTTCCGCCTGGTGTCGCTGTCGCAGCGCTCGGAGACCGGCGAGCGGCCGCACGCACGCATCGTCTTCTCGATCGGCGACCAGGAGGTGGCCGCCGAGAGCGACGGCAACGGACCGGTCGACGCGTCGCTGCGGGCGATCGAGGCGCAGGTCAAGAGCGGCTCGGAGCTGCTGCTGTACTCGGTCAACGCCATCACCACCGGCACCGAGTCGCAGGGCGAGGTGACGGTGCGCCTGGGGCGGGCCGGCCGCATCGTCAACGGGGTCGGCGCCGACCCCGACATCGTCGCCGCCTCGGCCAAGGCCTACCTGAACGCGCTCAACAAGCTGTACACGACCACCGAGAGGCTGAACCCGCAGACCTCGATGACGCCTTAGGGCCTGTTCACGCCAATGCCGGGAGTGCGAAGGTCAATGGCGGGAGGCAGTGCGAGGCGCCGCGAGCGCCGTTGGCTGATGCCAGCAAGCGAAGCGGCAGCGACGCAATGCGCCCGCCGTTGACCTACCCGCAGGGTTGGGCCGAAATGCGGCATCTGCTTTGCCGGACGGCTTGTGCAGGGCAGCGGCCCTGCGCGGCCGCCGTCCTTCGCGCGTCCGTCCGCATCGCGGCCCAACGCGTCAGCCGCATCCAGCGTGATCAGGCCCTGGGCCGTCAGCGCACCGCCGCGCGGCCGGCGATGCTGTCCAGGGCGTAGCGCGCCCAGCCGCCGCCGTCGGCGCGGCACATGCCGAAGCGGAACGGCTCGCTGCTGCGGCCGGGGAAGACGAAGCGCAGGTCGCGGTACCAGACGCAGGTCGGTTCGCCTCGCTCGACCGCGTAGACCAGCGGGAACATGGCGAACCAGCGGAAGAAGCCGAACTCGGGGTGCTCCCAGACCTCTCGTGCGAGCGCCGCCTCGGCGGTGCCGTCACCGAACTTGGGCAGCCGTTCCCAGCGCGCCAGGTGCGCCGGGGCGTAGGGCGCCGAGAAGCGGCGGATGATGTTGTCATCAGCCGAGGCGACGAGCGGCTCGCTGCGGCGCGTGTTGACGTGGGCGACGTGGTACTCGCGCCCGTCGAAGACGAACACCGTCCAGTTGAACGGCGACGCCGGGCGCGGCGCGGCATCGACGCGCTCGACCGCGATGCCATGCCGCTTCGCGTAGTCGCGGGCGATCTGCAGCGCCTCCTGCTTGCCGACCAGGCTCACGCCGACCCATGCCGGCAGCAGCGCCAGCGCCGCCAGCGCCGGCAGGCGCGAGCGCGGCAGCAGCGCCGAACCCAGCAGGCCGGTGGCGATGATGCCGGTCAGCACCAGGTCGATGATGAATATCGATCCCAGCCCGAAGCGCTCGTCCGACAGCGGCGCCAGCAGCATGGTGCCGAACTGGGTGATCCAGTCGCCGGCGATGTGGATGGCGATCGAGGCGGCGGCCAGCCAGCTGTAGCGCCGCCAGGCGTCGCGGCGGCGGAATGCCAGCGATGCCAGCGCGCCGAGCAGCGCCGCCCACAGGGGCAGCATCAGCAGGGAGTGGGTGACGCCGCGGTGCCCGCGCAGGTAAGCGAGGTCGGACACCCACTTCAGCACGACGTCGCCGTCGGGGAATGCCGCCGCCGTCAGCCCGACGGCGACTGCCTGCCAGACCGCCACCGGCGGACCGAAGATCCGCGGCTCGCGCCGTGCGGCGGCCTGTGTCGGCGCGACTGTGCCGCGGCCGAGCACGCGGGCCAGCAGCGCACCGGACAGGGCGTGGGTCAGGGTGTCCATGGGGGCCGCAATGGTGCACAGACCCGGCGAGCAGCGCAACCGGGGGAAGCGCCAGGGCCCGCTGACGCAGGCGCGACCCAGGCGGCGACGGGCCTTAGGGTCAGCCGGGCCGCGCGGGCCGTTGGGCTATACTTCACCGCTTCACGGCGCGGCCTTCCTTCCGCGTCCGCGTGTCTGATCGGAAAGGGAAAAACCATGCCTGTTGCCAGCATCAACAAGGGCGAGATCGTCGCCAAGTATCAGCGAGTCAAGGGCGACACCGGCTCGCCGGAAGTCCAGGTGGCGCTGCTCACCGCCCGCATCAACGAACTGACCGAGCACTTCAAGACCCACGTCAAGGACCACCACTCCCGTCGTGGCCTGCTGAAGATGGTCAGCCGCCGCCGCAAGCTGCTCGATTACCTGAAGGGCAAGAGCCCCGAGTCGTACAAGGGGCTGATCGAGAGCCTCGGCCTGCGCAAGTAAACGTGTTCTCTCCGTTGCACCGCGGCCTTGGGGCGGACCCCGCAGGGCCGGGCTGCACGCTCGACCGGCCGCCGGCCGCCCGTGCGCGGGCACTGCCGCAATCGCGTCCCGCCGCTGGCAGCCGCGCCAATGGCAGGCGGCCGCGCTCATTGCTCAAAGGATGACCATCGTGTTCGAAAAATCAACCAAGTCGTTCCAGTACGGCGCGCACACCGTCACGCTCGAGACGGGCGAGATCGCGCGCCAGGCCACGGGCGCCGTGCTGGTGTCGATGGATGACACCGTCGTGCTGGCCACCGTGGTCGGCCGCACCGAGGCCAAGCCGGGGCAGGACTTCTTCCCGCTGACCGTCGACTACATCGAGAAGACCTACGCCGCGGGCCGCATCCCCGGCGGCTTCTTCAAGCGCGAGGGCCGGCCCTCGGAGAAGGAAACGCTGACCTGCCGGCTGATCGACCGGCCGATCCGGCCGCTGTTCCCCGACGGGTTCTTCAACGAGGTGCACGTGGTCGTGCACGTGCTGTCGGTCAACCCCGAGATCGATCCGGACATTCCGGCGATGATCGGTGCGTCGGCGGCCCTGTCGGTCTCCGGCATCCCGTTCAACGGACCGATCGGTGCGGCGCGCGTCGGCTACATCGACGGCCAGTACGTGCTGAACCCGACCGCGACCCAGCTGAAGGACTCGAAGCTGAACCTGGTGGTGGCCGGAACGGAGCGCGCCGTGCTGATGGTCGAGTCCGAAGCCGACCAGCTGCCGGAGGACGTGATGCTCGGCTCGGTGGTCTACGGCCACGAGCAGATGCAGGCGGCGATCAACGCCATCCACGAGCTGGTGCGCGACGCCGGCAAGCCGGTGTGGGAGTGGCAGCCGACGGCGAAGAACGAGGCGCTGATCGCCAAGGTGATCCACATCGCCGGCGCCGAACTGCGTGCCGCCTACGAGATCCGCAGCAAGCAGGGTCGCACGCGGAAGCTGCGCGACGTGCATGCGCTGGTCCACGGCCGTCTGGCCGATGACGCCGCGGCGGCCGGCACCGCAGCGCCGGACCGCAACGAGGTCGCCGACATCCTGTTCGACCTGGAGTCGAAGATCGTGCGCAGCCAGATCCTGGAGGGCGAGCCTCGCATCGACGGGCGCGACACCCGCACCGTGCGGCCGATCGCGGTGCGGCTCGGCGCGCTGCCGCGCACGCACGGCTCGGCGCTGTTCACCCGCGGCGAGACGCAGGCGCTGGTCACCGCCACCCTCGGCACCAAGCAGGACGAGCAGATCATCGACGCGCTGATGGGCGAGTACCGCGAGCGCTTCATGATGCACTACAACATGCCGCCTTTCGCCACCGGCGAGACCGGACGGGTCGGCGCGCCGAAGCGGCGCGAGATCGGCCACGGCCGGCTGGCCAAGCGGGCGCTGGCCGCCGTGCTGCCCACCGCCGACGAGTTCCAGTATTCGATCCGGCTGGTGTCCGAGATCACCGAGAGCAATGGCTCCTCGTCGATGGCCTCGGTCTGCGGCGGTTGCCTGGCGATGATGGACGCCGGCGTTCCGGTGAAGGCGCACGTGGCCGGCGTGGCGATGGGCCTGATCAAGGAAGGCAACAAGTTCGCCGTGCTGACCGACATCCTCGGCGACGAGGACCACCTCGGCGACATGGACTTCAAGGTGGCCGGCACGGCCACCGGCGTGACTGCCCTGCAGATGGACATCAAGATCGAGGGCATCACCAAGGAGATCATGCAGGTGGCGCTGGCGCAGGCGAAGGAAGGCCGCATGCACATCCTGCAGAAGATGCAGGAGGCGATGGTGGCGCCGCGCGGCGAGCTGTCGGCCTTCGCGCCGCGCATGATCAAGATGAAGATCAACCCGGAGAAGATCCGCGACGTGATCGGCAAGGGCGGCGCGGTGATCCGCGCGCTGACGGAGGAGACCGGCACGCAGATCGACATCGAGGACGACGGCACGATCATCATCGCCAGCGTCGACATGGAGAAGGGGCGCGAGGCCGAGCGCCGCATCCGCGAGCTGACGGCGGAGGTCGAGGTCGGCAAGATCTACGACGGCACGGTGCTGCGCCTGCTCGACTTCGGCGCCATCGTGCAGATCCTGCCGGGCCGCGACGGCCTGCTGCACATCTCGCAGATCGCCGCCGAGCGCGTCAACCAGGTGTCCGATTACCTGAAGGAAGGCCAGGCGGTGAAGGTCAAGGTGATCGAGGCCGACGAGAAGGGTCGCGTGCGACTGTCGATGAAAGCGGCCGCCGCCGACGCCGGCGCGGCGCAGCAGTAGCGGGCAGGGCGCGGACCGTGGCAGGTCCGCGGGCGGCACGAATGCAGGCGATCGAGATCTCACAGCCCGGCGGGCCCGACGTGCTGCGGCGGGCCGTGCGGCCGCTGCCGCGCGCCGGCCGCGGCGAGGCGCTGGTGCGGGTGCTGGCGGCCGGGGTGAACCGGCCCGACGTCCTGCAGCGGCGTGGCGCCTACGCGCCGCCGCCGGGAGCGTCCGACGTGCCGGGGCTGGAGGTCGCCGGCGTGATCGACGGCGGCGACCTCGAGGAAAGCGGCTTCAGCGTCGGCGACGCGGTGTGCGGGCTGGTGACCGGCGGCGGCTATGCCGAGCACTGCGTCGTGCCGGTGCCGCAGCTGCTGCCGGTGCCGGCGGGCCTGAGCTTCGCCGAGGCGGCGGGACTGCCGGAGACGTTCTTCACCGTCTGGAGCAACGTCTACGACCGGGCCCATCTGGCGCCCGGTGAACTGCTGCTGGTGCAGGGCGGCTCGAGCGGCATCGGCGTGACTGCGATCCAGCTCGCCAGGGCGCTCGGCAACGAAGTCCTGGCGACCGCGGGCTCCGACGAGAAGTGCCGCGCCTGCGTGGAACTCGGCGCCACGCGGGCGATCAACTACCGTAGCGAGGACTTCGCGCAGGTGGCAAAGGAGTTCACCGGCGGGCGCGGCGTCGACGTGATCCTCGACATGGTGGCCGGCGATTACGTGCCGCGCGAGATCCAGTGCCTGGCCGACGACGGCCGGCTGGTGATCATCGCCTTGCTCGGCGGCGCCAGGGCCGAGGTCGACCTGAATGCGGTGCTGCGGCGGCGGCTGGTGATCACCGGTTCGACGCTGCGGCCGCGCCCGGTCGAGTTCAAGGGCGCGATCGCGCGCAAGCTGCGCGCCGTCGTCTGGCCGCTGATCGAGACGGGGCGCATCCGGCCGGTGCTGTTCAGGACCTTTCCGCTGGGCGAAGCGGCCGCCGCCCATGCACTGATGGAGTCGGGCCAGCACGTCGGCAAGATCGTGCTCGAGGTCGATCCGACGGCGCAGGAGCGGCCTGCCCGGCGCACCGCGTTGGCCGCGGGCTGAGCAGCGAGATCGCCGAACCGGACCCCGCCATGCGCCGCAAACTCGTTGCCGCCAACTGGAAGATGAACGGATCGAGCGCCGCCAATGCACAGTGGCTGGCAGCGTGGCGCGATGTCTCGGCGCCCTGCGACGTCGTCGTGTGCGCGCCGTTCGTCTACCTGCCGCAGGTCGGCGCGGGGCTCGCCGGCAGCGGCGCCGAACTCGGCGCGCAGAACCTCTCCGCCCAGGCGCCCGGCGCGTACACCGGCGAGGTCGCCGGCGAGATGCTGAGCGACGTCGGCTGCCGCTGGGTGATCGTCGGTCACTCGGAGCGGCGCGCGCTGTATGGCGAGACGAACGAGCTGGTGGCAGGCAAGGCGGCGCGGGCGATTGCGCTGGGCCTGAAGCCGATCGCCTGCGTCGGCGAGACGCTCACCGAGCGCGACGCAGGCCGCACGCTCGAAGTGGTGGCGGCGCAGATGGCGGCGCTGCTGGCGCAGTGCCCGGTCGAGCAACTGGCCTTCGGCGCGCTGGCCTACGAGCCGGTGTGGGCGATCGGCACCGGCCGCACGGCCACGCCGGCACAGGCGCAGGAGGTGCACGCGGCGATTCGCGAGCAGCTGGCGCGGGCCGACGCGCAGGCGGCGCAGCGGACACGGATTCTCTACGGCGGGAGCGTGAAGCCGGGCAACGCGCGTGAGCTGTTCGCGCAGCCCGATATCGATGGTGGACTGATCGGCGGCGCATCGCTGGTGGCGGCGGAATTCGCCGCCATCTGCGCTGCGGCGTCCTGATTGGCGAGGGAAGAAGATGGGTTTCGTGACCACGTTACTGATCGTCGTGCAGATCCTGTGCGCGATCGCATTGATCATCCTGGTGCTGCTGCAGCACGGCAAGGGCGCCGACATGGGTGCGGCGTTCGGCAGCGGCGCCTCGGGCAGCCTGTTCGGTGCCAGCGGCTCGGCCAACTTCCTGTCGCGCTCGACGGCGGGGGTGGCGACGGTGTTCTTCGTCGCCACGCTCGGGCTGGCCTACACCGGGATGTCCGGCCGCGTGGCCGGCAAGCCCGACAGCGGCGGCCTGATGAGCACGATCCCGGCGCCGGCGGCACCGGCGTCCAAGGGGGCTGAAGTCCCGGGCCCGGCCAAGGCCGGCGACGCTCCTGCGCCGGCCGGCGAGCCGGCCAAGGACTCCGGCGGCAGCAAACCGGCCGACATTCCGAAGTAGGCAGCTTGCTGCGCGCGCGGGCTATGCAGCGCCTCGCTCAGCGAAACGAGCAGCGCGCGACGGCGCCGGCGCGCGATCGATTCAAGTAAGATTCCGGCGCTCGTGCCCACGTGGTGGAATTGGTAGACACACCATCTTGAGGGGGTGGCGGCGCAAGCTGTGTGAGTTCGAATCTCACCGTGGGCACCACCTGAATCGATGCACCGCGGCTCCGGTGCAGCGGACGCCGCGGCAGCCGGGCGGCCCTGCCCGAACCGATTGCCCGGCCCGACCCAACTGCTCCGATGAACCTCGATACCTACCTCCCGGTGCTGCTGTTCCTGCTGGTGGGTCTGGTCGTCGGCGTCGCGCCGATCGGTGTCGGCGCGCTGCTCGGCCCGCATCGCCCCAGCCCCGAGAAGCTCTCGCCGTACGAGTGCGGCTTCGAGGCCTTCGAGGACGCGCGCATGAAGTTCGACGTGCGCTACTACCTGGTGGCGATCCTGTTCATCCTGTTCGATCTGGAGATCGCCTTCCTGTTTCCGTTCGCCGCCTCGATGACGGGGCTGGGCCAGTGGAGCGCCGGTTTCTGGGCAGCGATCGTCTTCCTCGCCATCCTGACCGTCGGCTTCATCTACGAATGGAAGAAGGGCGCGATCGACTGGGAGTAGCGAGCCGCTGCTGGGAACCGCGAGATGGGCGTTGAAGGCATTCTGAACGAGGGCTTCGTCACCACCAGCGTCGACAAGCTCATCAACTGGAGCAAGACCGGCTCGCTGTGGCCGATGACCTTCGGCCTGGCCTGCTGCGCGGTGGAGATGATGCACGCCGGGGCGGCGCGCTACGACCTCGACCGCTTCGGCGTCATGTTCAGGCCGAGCCCGCGCCAGTCCGACGTGATGATCGTCGCCGGCACGCTGTGCAACAAGATGGCGCCGGCGCTGCGCAAGGTGTACGACCAGATGGCCGAGCCGCGCTGGGTCATCAGCATGGGCTCGTGCGCCAACGGCGGCGGCTACTACCACTACAGCTACTCGGTGGTGCGCGGCTGCGACCGCATCGTGCCGGTCGACGTCTACGTGCCCGGCTGCCCGCCGACGGCCGAAGCGCTGATCTACGGGATCATCCAGTTGCAGAACAAGATCCGGCGCACCCACACGATCGCGCGCTGAGCGAACGGCGATGACCCGACTGGAGACACTGGTCAAGAACCTCGGCGCCGTGCTCGGCGGCAGGCTCGCCGGCACGACGGTGGCGCGCGGCGAGGTGACGATCGTCGTTCCGGCCGGCGAGCATCTCGAGGTCGCCCGCGCCCTGCGCGACCACGCCGGGCTGCGCTTCGAGCAGCTGATCGATCTGGCCGGCGTCGACTACCTGGACTTCGGCAACGGCAGCTGGGAAGGCCGGCGCTTCGCGGTGGTGATGCACCTGCTGTCGGTGGCGCACAACTGGCGGCTGCGCGTGCGCACCTTCTGCCCGGACGACGAGCTGCCGATCGTCGCCTCGGTCACGCCGATCTGGTCGGCTGCCGGCTGGTTCGAGCGCGAGGCGTTCGACCTGTACGGCATCGTCTTCGAGGGGCACGAGGACCTGCGGCGGATCCTCACCGACTACGGCTTCGTCGGCCATCCGTTCCGCAAGGACTTCCCGGTCTCCGGCCACGTCGAGATGCGCTACGACCCCGAGCAGCGGCGCGTCGTCTACCAGCCGGTGACGATCGAGCCGCGCGAGGTCGTGCCGCGGGTGATCCGCGAAGAAGGCTACGGGCAGGGGAGATAGGCCGTGGCCGAGATCAGGACTCACACGTTGAATCTTGTCCATGGCCTCCGCGCTTCGCGCGGCTTGGCTTGCGCTGCGCGCAGGCTGGCCTTCGACGAAGTTCGGCGTGGCTGCTGCCGTGCGGCGGGGCGTGCCGATGGCTGAGATCAAGAACTACACCCTGAACTTTGGTCCGCAGCATCCGGCCGCGCACGGCGTGCTGCGGCTGGTGCTCGAACTGGACGGCGAGGTGATCCAGCGCGCCGATCCGCACATCGGGCTGCTGCACCGGGCGACCGAGAAGCTGGCCGAGACGCGAACGTTCATCCAGTCGGTGCCGTACATGGACCGGCTCGACTACGTGTCGATGATGTGCAACGAGCACGCCTACGTGATGGCGATCGAGAAGCTGCTCGGCGTCGAGGTGCCGCTGCGCGCGCAGTACATCCGGGTGATGTTCGACGAGATCACGCGCCTGCTCAACCACCTGCTGTGGATCGGCGCGCACGGCCTCGACGTCGGCGCGATGGCGGTGTTCCTGTACGCCTTCCGCGAGCGCGAGGACCTGATGGACGTGTACGAGGCGGTCTCCGGCGCGCGCATGCACGCGGCGTACTACCGCCCCGGCGGCGTGTACCGCGACCTGCCGGAGACGATGCCGCAGTACGGTGAATCGAGGTTCCGCAAGGCGGCCGACGCGAAGCGGCTGAACGAGAACCGGCAGGGCTCGCTGCTGGACTTCATCGAGGACTTCACCAACCGCTTCCCGGGCTACGTCGACGAGTACGAGACGCTGCTCACCGACAACCGGATCTGGAAGCAGCGGCTGGTCGGCATCGGCGTCGTCTCGCCCGAGCGGGCCCTGGCGATGGGCTTCACCGGGCCGATGCTGCGCGGCTCCGGCGTCGAGTGGGACCTGCGCAAGAAGCAGCCGTACGAGGTCTACGACCTGCTCGACTTCGACGTGCCGATCGGCCGCACCGGCGACTGCTACGACCGCTACCTGGTGCGGGTCGAGGAGATGCGGCAGTCGAACCGGATCATCCGCCAGTGCATCGACTGGCTGCGCAGCAACCCCGGCCCGGTGATGACCGACAACCACAAGGTGGCGCCGCCGTCGCGGGTCGACATGAAGTCGAACATGGAAGAGCTGATCCATCACTTCAAGCTCTTCACCGAGGGCCTGCACGTGCCGGAGGGCGAGGCCTACGCCGCGGTCGAGCACCCGAAGGGCGAGTTCGGCATCTACCTGCTGTCCGACGGGGCCAACAAGCCGTACCGGCTGAAGATCCGCGCCCCTGGCTTTGCGCACCTGCAGGGCCTCGACGAGATGTCGCGCGGCCACATGATCGCCGACGCGGTGGCGATCATCGGCACCCAGGACATCGTGTTCGGCGAGATCGACCGATGAAGCGCCGCACCGCCGCTGCGCAGTCGCTTGCTCACCCTGGGGGCGGCCGCGCGCAGCGCCAAGCGGGCCCCATGAGCCTGGCAGCGAGAAGCTGATGAGCGCAGTGCCCAAGCCTTCCCATCCGCTATCGGCCGCGGCGATCGCGAAGATCGAGCGCGAGGCGGCCAAGTACCCGGCCGAGCGCCGGCAGTCGGCCGTGATGGCGGCGCTGGCCGTCGCGCAGGACGAGCACGGCTGGGTGTCGAAGGAGGTGATCGATGCGGTAGCCGAGTTGCTTGGCATGCCGCCGATCGCCGTCTACGAGGTCGCGACCTTCTACGCGATGTACGACACCTCGCCGGTCGGCCGCCACAAGATCACGGTGTGCACCAACCTGCCGTGCGCCCTGTCTGGCGGCAACCGGGCGGCGAAGCACCTGCACGAAAAGCTGGGCATCGGGTTCAACGAAACCTCGCCCGACGGCCGGTTCACGCTCAAGGAAGGCGAGTGCATGGGCGCCTGTGGCGACGCACCGGTGCTGCTGGTGAACAACAAGCGCATGTGCAGCTTCATGAGCAACGACAGGCTCGACGAGCTGCTCGACGAACTGAAGGCGACCAAGTGATCGATCCGACGTCCGTCCGGCGCAACCCATCCCCACCCCTTGCCCCTCCCCTTGAAAGGGAGGGGAAAGGGATGGCGCGCCGGGTGCGGAGAGGCGAATGAGCGCGCAGACCTGCTTCCACGGCCGCCACATCAGCCCGCTGATCTTCGCCGGACTGGACGGGACCAACTGGGACCTGAAGGGTTACGAGGCGCGCGGCGGCTACGCGGCGCTGCGCAAGATCGTCGAGCAGAAGATCCCGCCCGACGCAGTGGTCGCCGAGGTGAAGAAATCGGCACTGCGCGGTCGCGGCGGCGCGGGCTTCCCGACCGGGCTGAAGTGGAGCTTCATGCCGCGCGGCTTCGCCGGCCAGAAGTACGTCGTGTGCAACTCCGACGAGGGCGAGCCCGGAACGTTCAAGGACCGCGACATCCTGCGCTACAACCCGCACCTCGTCATCGAGGGCATGGCGATCGCCGGCTACGCGATGGGGGCGACCGTCGGCTACAACTACATCCACGGCGAGATCTGGGAGACGTACGAGCGCTTCGAGCAGGCCATCGAAGAGGCGCGCCGCGCGGGCTACCTGGGCACCAACATCCTCGGTTCGGGCTTCGACTTCGAGCTGCACGCGGCGCACGGCTACGGCGCCTACATCTGCGGCGAGGAGACGGCGCTGCTCGAGTCGCTCGAGGGCAAGAAGGGTCAGCCGCGCTTCAAGCCGCCTTTCCCGGCCAGCTACGGCCTGTACGGCAAGCCGACCACGATCAACAACACCGAGACGCTCGCCTCGGTGCCGTTCATCATCAACCACGGCGGCGAGAAGTTCCTCGAACTGGGCAAGCCGAACAACGGCGGCACCAAGATCTTCTCCGTCTCCGGCGACGTCGAACGGCCGGGCAACTACGAGATCCCGATGGGCACGCCGTTTGCCACGCTGCTCGAGCTGGCCGGCGGCATGCGCGGCGGGCGCCGGCTCAAGGCCTGCATTCCCGGCGGCTCGTCGATGCCGGTGCTGCCGGGCGACGTGATGATGTCCTGCGACATGGACTACGACTCGATCGCCAAGGCGGGCTCGATGCTCGGCTCCGGCGCCGTGATCGTCATGGACGACACCCGCTGCATGGTGCGCTGCCTGGAGCGGCTGTCGTATTTCTATTACGAGGAGAGCTGCGGCCAGTGCACGCCGTGCCGCGAAGGCACCGGCTGGCTGTACCGGGTCGTGCAGCGGATCGAGCACGGAAATGGAAGGCCCGAAGACCTCGACCTGCTGAACTCGGTGGCCGACAACATCCAGGGCCGCACGATCTGCGCGCTCGGCGACGCGGCGGCGATGCCGGTGCGCGCCTTCGTCAAGCACTTCCGCGCCGAATTCGAGCACCACATCGAGCACAAGCGCTGCCTCGTGCCGGAGTATCTGTAGTGACGAACAGGGCTTATTTCCCTCCCCTTCAAGGGGAGGGTCAGGGAGGGGATGGGGTTCGGCGCGCTCCCGCGGTAGCCCACCCCCACCCCTTCCCCCTCCCCCTGAGTGGGAGGAGAAGAGGTCGGAACCATTGAAATGGTTGAGTTAGAGATCGACGGCAGGAAAGTCGAGGTTGCCGAGGGCAGCATGGTGATGCACGCGGCCGAGAAGCTGGGCATCTACGTGCCGCACTTCTGCTACCACAAGAAGCTGTCGATCGCCGCCAACTGCCGCATGTGCCTGGTCGAGGTCGAGAAGGCGCCGAAGCCGCTGCCGGCCTGCGCCACGCCGGCGACGCAGGGGATGATCGTTCGCACGGCATCCGAGCGGGCCAAGGCGGCGCAGAACGCAGTGATGGAGTTCCTGCTGATCAACCACCCGCTCGACTGCCCGATCTGCGACCAGGGTGGCGAGTGCCAGCTGCAGGACCTGGCGGTCGGCTACGGCGGGTCGGCCGCGCGCTACGCCGAGCCGAAGCGGGTGGTGTTCGCCAAGCAGCTCGGAGCGCTGATCTCGGCCGAAGAGATGCCGCGCTGCATCCACTGCACGCGCTGCGTGCGCTTCGGCCAGGAAGTCGCCGGCATCATGGAGCTCGGCATGGCCGGCCGCGGCGAGCACTCGGAGATCCTGTCGTTCGTCGAGGGCGCGGTCACCTCCGAGGTCTCGGGCAACATGATCGACCTGTGCCCGGTCGGCGCGCTGACCAGCAAGCCGTTTCGCTACGCCGCCCGCACCTGGGAGCTGGCGCGGCGCAGAACCGTGAGCCCGCACGACTCGCTCGGCTCCAACCTCGTCGCGCAGGTGAAGAAGGATCGCCTGCTGCGCGTGGTGCCGCTGGAGAACGAAGCGGTCAACGAGTGCTGGCTGTCCGACCGCGACCGCTTCGCCTACGAGGGCCTGTACGCCGCCGACCGCATCACGCGGCCGATGATCAGGCAGGGCGGCCAGTGGCAGGAGGTCGACTGGCCGCAGGCGCTGGCCTACGTGGCGCACGCCCTCGCCGACGTGAAGCGCCAGCACGGTGCCACCGCGATCGGCGCGCTGGCGGCACCGGCGAGCACCGCCGAGGAGCTGTTCCTGCTCGGCAGGCTGATGCGCGGGCTGGGCTCGGAGAACGTCGACTTCCGTTTGCGCCAGGCCGATTTCAGCGCCGACGGCGGACGCGCCGGCGCGCCCTGGCTCGGCCTGCCGGTGGCCGAGATCGACTCGCTCGACCGGCTGCTGCTGGTCGGCTCGTTCCTGCGCAAGGACCACCCGCTGCTGGCGATCCGCGTCCGCCGTGCCGGCAAGCGCGGCGCGCAGGTGAGCGTGCTGCACGCGGTCGACGACGATCTGCTGATGCCGCTCGCTGCGCGGGCGATCGTGCGGCCGAGCGCCTGGGTGCGGACCATGGCCGAGATCGCCAGCGCCGTCGCCGCGATCAAGGGCATCGCCGCCCCGGTGGCCGGCGTGGTCGCCGCCGAGACCGCGCAGCGGATCGCCGCCAGCCTGTGTTCCGGCAAGCGCCCGGCGATCCTGCTCGGCAACGCCGCCGCCCAGCACCCGCAGGCCGCCCAGCTGCAGGCCTGGGCGGGCTGGATCGCGCAGGCCACGGGCGCGCGCTGCGGCGTGATCGGCGAGGCGGCCAACAGCGTCGGCGGCTATCTCGCCGGGGCGGTGCCGGGCGCGCTCGGCTTGAGCGCGGCAGCGATGGTGCGCGAGCCGCGCCGCGCCTACCTGCTGCTCAACTGCGAGCCCGAGTACGACAGCGCCGATCCGGCGGCGACGCTGGCGGCGCTGAAGGCAGCCGACACGGTGGTCGCGCTTGCCGCGTTCCGCAACAGCGCGCTCGAGTATGCCGACGCGATCCTGCCGATCACGCCGTTTGCCGAGACCTCCGGCACCTTCGTCAGCTGCGAGGGCAGGGTGCAGAGCTTCAACGCAGTGCTGCGGCCGCTCGGCGAGGCACGCCCCGGCTGGAAGGTGCTGCGCGTGCTGGGCAACGAGCTCGGCCTGGCCGGCTTCGACTACGACTCGCCGGAAGCGGTGCGCGCCGATGCGCTGCCTGCCGACGTCGCGGCCCGTCTTTCGAACGCAGTGTCGTTGGCGCTGGCGCTGACCGCCGTCGCGGCCGAGGGCGCCGAGCGGATCGCCGACGTGCCGGTGTACTTCTCGGATTCGATCGTCCGCCGCGCGCCGTCGCTGCAGAAGACCGCCGACGCGCGGCCGCCGCGGGCGAGCGCCAACGCGCGCACGCTGGCCGCCTTCGGCGTGACGCCCGGCGCCAAGGTGCGCGTGCGTCAGGGCGAGGCGGCGGCGCTGCTCGAGTGCGCGCTCGACGAGCGGCTGCCAGACGGCGTGGTGCGGGTGCCGGCGGCGCACGCCTCGACCAGCACGCTGGGGCCGATGTTCGGCCCGCTGACGGTGGAGCCTGCCTGATGCTCGACGGCTTCGTCAGCGGCGGCGCGCAGCTGCTGGGGCCGGCCTGGCCGCCGGTGTGGGCGCTGCTGCGCATCGTCGCCATCGTGCTGCCGCTGCTGATCCTGGTCGCCTACCTGACGCTGTGGGAGCGCAAGCTGATCGGCTGGATGCACGTGCGGCTGGGGCCGAACCGGGTCGGCTACGGCGGCCTGCTGCAGCCGTGGGCCGACGCGGTCAAGCTGATGTTCAAGGAGGTGATCGCGCCCAGCCAGGCCGACCGGCCGCTTTACTTCCTCGCCCCGGCGCTGGTGATGATGCCGGCGCTGGCCGCCTGGGCGGTGATCCCGTTCGGGCCGGGCCTGGTGCTGGCCGACGTCAACGCCGGCCTGCTGTTCGTGATGGCGGTGACGTCGGTCGGCGTCTACGGGGTGATCATCGCCGGCTGGGCGTCGAACTCGAAGTACGCGTTCCTCGGCGCCATGCGCGCCTCGGCGCAGATGGTCAGCTACGAGCTGGCGATGGCCTTCGTGCTGGTCACCGTGCTGCTGGTGGCGGGCACGCTGAACCTGACCGGCATCGTCGAGGGGCAGAACCGCGGCATCTTCGCCGGCATCGGCCTGCCGCTGCTGTCGTGGAACTGGCTGCCGCTCGCCCCCCTGTTCGTGATCTACGTGATCTCGGCGATCGCCGAGACCAACCGCCACCCGTTCGACGTGGTCGAGGGCGAGAGCGAGATCGTCGCCGGCCACATGGTCGAGTACTCGGGCATGACCTTCGCGGTGTTCTTCCTCGCCGAGTACGCCAACATGATCCTGCTGTCGACGATGGCCACGCTGATGTTCCTCGGCGGCTGGGCCTCGCCGGTCGACCTCGAGCTGCTGCTCGGCGTCGACTTCCCGGACTGGCTCGACCGGCTGTCCGGCTGGTTCTGGCTGGTGGCCAAGACCTTCTTCGTTGTCTCGCTGTTCATCTGGGGCCGGGCCTCCTTCCCGCGCTACCGCTATGACCAGATCATGCGGCTTGGCTGGAAGGTGTTCATCCCGCTGACCGGCATCTGGCTGGTGGTGGTGATGGTCTGGATGCAGACGCCTCTTTCGATCTGGAAATAGACCGATGGCGGCGATCGGCGAATTCTTCGGCAGCCTGCTCCTGAAGGAACTGTTCAAGGGGCTGGCCCTGACGGGCCGCTACGCCTTCGCGCGCAAGATCACCATCCGGTACCCGGAGGAAAGGACGCCGGCGAGCCCGCGCTTCCGCGGCCTGCACGCCCTGCGCCGCTACCCGAACGGCGAGGAACGCTGCATCGCCTGCAAGCTGTGCGAGGCGGTGTGCCCGGCGATGGCGATCACCATCGAGAGCGAAAAGCGCGCCGACAACACGCGCCGCACGACCCGCTACGACATCGACCTGACCAAGTGCATCTTCTGCGGCTTCTGCGAGGAGAGCTGCCCGGTCGACTCGATCGTCGAGACGCACCTTCACGAGTACCACGGCGAGAAGCGCGGCGATCTGTACTACACGAAGGACATGCTGCTGGCCATCGGCGACCGCTACGAGAAGGAGATCGCCGCCGCCCGCGAGCAGGACGCCGCCTACCGCTGAACGGCCGGACCGAGATGGACACCACGACGATCCTGTTCCTCGCCTTCGCCGGCATCCTGCTGGCGGCGGCGGTCGGCGTGATCACCGCCCGCAACCCGGTGCACGCGGTGCTGCTGCTGGTGCTGGCCTTCTTCTCGGCAGCCTGCCTGTGGATGCTGCTGCGCGCCGAGTTCCTGGCGATCGCGCTGGTGCTGGTGTACGTCGGCGCGGTGATGGTGCTGTTCCTGTTCGTGGTGATGATGCTCGACATCAACGTCGACCGGCTGCGCGAGGGCTTCTGGCGGCACTTTCCGCTGGCGGCGATCGTCGGCGCGGCAATCGCCCTGCAGCTGTGGCTGGTGCTGTCGCACGGCGCCTGGCAGGGCATGCGCGCCGCCGGGCCGGGCATCACCGGGGTGAACAACATCGAGGCGCTGGGCCGGCTGATGTTCACCGAGTACGTGTTCCCGGTGCAGGTGGCCGGGCTGATCCTGCTGGTCGGCATGGTGGCGGCGGTGGTGCTGACGCTGCGCCGGCGCAAGGACAGCCGGTACCAGCGGCCGGGTGACCAGGTGCGGGTCAAGCGCGACGAGCGGGTGCGGCTGGTGGCGATGCCGGCCGACGCCGAGGGCAAGCAGGACGCGCGGCGGTAGCGCCGGCGAAGCCGAGCGACCGTCGACGGGACGCCCCCGGGACGGTCGCCTGCCCCCGGCGGGCAGGCGCGCGGCGAGCGGGGGCGAAGGGTCTTTGGCGCGCAGGGGGCGCCGCGGAAGAAGATGGTTTCACTGTCGTGGTACCTGGGAGTCGGCGCGCTGCTGTTCGCCATCGGCGTGGTCGGCATCTTCCTGAACCGCAGGAACCTGATCGTTCTGCTGATGGCGATCGAGCTGATGCTGCTCGCCGTCAACATGAACTTCGTCGCCTTCTCGCACTACCTGGGCGACTACCACGGCCAGGTGTTCGTCTTCTTCATCCTGACGGTGGCGGCGGCCGAGGCGGCGATCGGCCTGGCGATCCTGGTCACCCTGTTCCGCAACCTGTCGACGATCAACGTCGACGAGCTCGACCAGCTGAAAGGGTAGATGATGGTTGACCGCCGCGCTCACTGCCTTCGCTGCCCCCCGGGGCGTCGCTCAGCGCCCTTCGGGCGGCCGCGCGGGCGCCGATGAGCTCGATGCACAAGCTCTACCTGCTGGTGCCGCTGGCGCCGCTGGTGGGCGCCATCGTCGCCGGCCTGCTCGGCCGCGTGGTCGGCCGCTCGGGTGCGCACACGGTGACGATCCTCGGCGTGCTGGTGTCGACGCTGGCCTCGGCGGCGGTGTTCGTCGACGTCATGGCCGGCAACACCTTCAACGGCACCGTCTACACCTGGGCGACGGTCGGCGAGATGACGCTCGAGGTCGGCTTCCTCGTCGATTCGCTGACGGCGACGATGATGCTGGTGGTGAGCTTCGTGTCGCTGATGGTGCACGTCTACACCATCGGCTACATGGCCGACGATCCCGGCTACCAGCGCTTCTTCGCCTACATCTCGCTGTTCACCTTCAGCATGCTGATGCTGGTGATGAGCAACAACTTCCTGCAGCTGTTCTTCGGCTGGGAGGCGGTCGGCCTGGTCAGCTACCTGCTGATCGGCTTCTGGTGGAAGCGGCCGACCGCGATCTACGCCAACCTCAAGGCGTTCCTGGTCAACCGCGTCGGCGACTTCGGCTTCGTGCTCGGCATCGGCCTGGTGTTCGCCTACTTCGGCACGCTCGACTACGCGGCGGTGTTCGAGGCGGCGCCGCAGCTGGCGGCGGCCGGCGCCACGCTGCCGGGCACCGGCTGGCTGCTCGTCACCGTGATCTGCGTGTGCCTGTTCGTCGGCGCGATGGGCAAGAGCGCGCAGTTCCCGCTGCACGTGTGGCTGCCCGACTCGATGGAGGGCCCGACGCCGATCTCGGCGCTGATCCACGCCGCGACGATGGTCACCGCCGGTATCTTCATGGTGGCGCGCATGTCGCCGCTGTTCGAGCTGTCGGAGGCGGCGCTGTCGCTGGTCATCGTGGTCGGCGCGATCACCGCGCTCGCGATGGGTTTTCTCGGCATCGTGCAGAACGACATCAAGCGGGTGGTCGCCTACTCGACGCTGTCGCAGCTCGGCTACATGACGGTGGCGCTCGGCGCCTCGGCCTACTCGGTGGCGATCTTCCACCTGATGACGCACGCCTTCTTCAAGGCGCTGCTGTTCCTCGCCGCCGGCAGCGTGATCATCGGCCTGCACCACGACCAGGACCTGCGCAACATGGGCGGGCTGCGCAGGTACATGCCGGTGACCTGGATCACCGCGCTGGTCGGCTCGCTGGCCCTGATCGGCACGCCGCTGTTCTCCGGTTTCTACTCGAAGGACAGCATCCTGGTCGCTGCCGAGGCGGCGCACCGAGCCGGCATGGCCGGCGCGACCTTCGCCTACCTCGCGGTGACGATCGGCGTGTTCGTCACCGCCTTCTACTCGTTCCGCATGTACTTCCTCGCCTTCCACGGCAAGGAACGCTTCGGCCGGCAGCACGGCCACCACGGCGACCTCGACGACGAGGAGCCGTCGGCCGACCACCACCACGGGCTGGCGCCCGGGCAGACGCCGCACGAGTCCCCCGCGGTGGTGACGCTGCCGCTGATCCTGCTGGCGATCCCGTCGGCGGTGATCGGCTACGTGGCGATCGACATGTTCCTGTTCGGCGACTTCCTGAACGACGCGATCCACGTCGACGCGGCGAGGCACCCGGCGATGGCGAAGCTCGCCGCGATGTGGCAGTCGTTCGGCTCGGTCAACGAGCGGCCCTGGCACATGGCCCTGCACGGCCTGCTCACCGCCCCCTTCTGGCTGGCGGCGGCCGGCGTCGGCCTGGCCTGGTACTTCTACCTGAAGCGGCCCGACATCCCGGAGACGATCGCCGGCCGCTTCGGCGCCGTTTACCGCCTGCTGCAGAACAAGTACTACCTCGACCGCATCAACGAGGTGGTCTTCGCCGGCGGCGCGCGGCTGATCGGCCGCGGCCTGTGGAAGGGCGGCGACATGGCGCTGATCGATGGCGTGGCGGTCAACGGCAGCGCCAGGCTGGTCGGCTGGATGGCGGCGCTGATCCGCCACCTGCAGTCGGGCTACATCTATCACTACGCGTTCGCGATGCTGGTCGGCGTCGGCCTGGTGCTGTTCTTCTTCCTCACGCTGCCGTACGTGCTGTCGGCGCACTGACCGCGGCCGGAACGACGATGCAGAGCACGCTTCCCTGGCTGAGCCTCGCGATCTGGCTGCCGATCCTGTTCGGCGTGCTGATCCTCGGCGCCGGCCGCGACCAGAACGCCGGCGTGGTACGCGCGGTGGCCCTGGCCGGCAGCCTGCTCGGCCTGCTGGTGACGCTGCCGCTGTACGGCGGCTTCGACGCGGCGCAGGCCGGGCTGCAGTTCGTCGAGAGCTCGCCGTGGATCGAGCGGCTGAACGCGCACTACCACCTCGGCGTCGACGGGCTGTCGGTGTGGTTCGTCATCCTGACCGCCTTCATCACGGTGATCGTGGTGATCGCCGGCTGGGAGGTGATCGGCAGCCGCGTGGCGCAGTACTACGCGTCGTTCCTGATCCTGTCCGGCCTGATGATCGGCGTTTTCGCCGCGGCCGACGGGCTGCTGTTCTACGTCTTCTTCGAGGCCACCCTGATTCCGATGTACATCATCATCGGCATCTGGGGCGGGCCGAACCGCGTCTACGCGGCCTTCAAGTTCTTCCTCTACACGCTGGCGGGCTCGCTGCTGATGCTGGTGGCGCTGGTGTACCTGTACCACGTCGCCGGCGGCAGCTTCGACCTGGCCGCCTGGCGCGCGGTCAAGATCCCGCTCGCCGCCCAGGTGCTGCTGTTCCTCGCCTTCTTCGCCGCCTTCTCGGTCAAGGTGCCGATGTGGCCGGTGCACACCTGGCTGCCCGACGCGCACGTCGAGGCACCGACCGGCGGCTCGGTGGTGCTGGCGGCGATCATGCTGAAGCTCGGCGCCTACGGCTTCCTGCGCTTCTCGCTGCCGATCACGCCGGACGCGGCGCACGAGCTGGCCTGGTTCATCATCGCCATCTCGCTGATCGCGGTGGTCTACATCGGCTTCGTGGCGCTGGTGCAGACCGACATGAAGAAGCTGGTCGCCTACAGCTCGATCGCCCACATGGGCTTCGTCACGCTCGGCTTGTTCATCTTCAACCGGATCGGCGTCGAGGGCGCGATCGTGCAGATGATCTCGCACGGCTTCGTCTCCGGCGCGATGTTCCTTTGCATCGGCGTGATGTACGACCGCATGCACAGCCGCAACATCGCCGACTACGGCGGCGTGGTGAACACCATGCCGCGCTTCGCCGCCTTCATGATGCTGTTCGCGATGGCCAACTGCGGCCTGCCCGGCACCAGCGGCTTCGTCGGCGAGTTCTACGTGATCCTGGGCGCGGTCAAGTTCAACTTCTGGGTCGGCATGGCGGCGGCGAGCACGCTGGTCCTCGGCGCCGCCTACTCGCTGTGGATGTACAAGCGGGTGATCTTCGGCGACGTGGCCAACGATCACGTCGCTGAACTGGCCGACATCGGCGCCCGCGAGTTCCTGATGCTGGCCCTGCTGGCGGCGGCGGTGCTGTGGATGGGCGTGTACCCGAAGCCGTTCACCGACCTGATGGGGGCGACCGTGGCCGACCTGCTGGCGCACGTCGCCCAGTCGAAGATCCCGCTGGCGCAATAGGGCGGAGCCGACGATGGACGACATCAACCTCCTCGCCGCCGCGCCCGAGATCGTGCTCGCCGTGGCGGCGATGCTGATCCTGGTGGTGAGCGTGTCGGTCGACGAGGCCCGGCGCAACGTCACCTATGCGCTGTCGCTCGCCGCGCTGGTCGCGGTGGCGGCGACCTGCGCCGTGTTCCTCGCCCAGGAGGCGGTGATCTACGCCTTCGACGGCATGTACGTCAGCGACCCGATGGCCAACGTGCTGAAGATGTTCGCCGCGCTGGCCACCGGCCTGGTGCTGGTCTACGCGCAGGGCTACGCGCGCGATCGCGGCATGTGGCACGGCGAGCTGTTCGTGCTGACGCTGTTCGTGCTGCTCGGCGTGATGGTGATGATCTCGGCCGGCCACCTGCTGGTCGTCTATCTCGGCCTCGAGCTGCAGGCGCTGGCGCTGTATGCGCTGGTGGCGCTGCGCCGCGACGACGCGCGGGCGACCGAGGCGGCGATGAAGTACTTCGTGCTCGGCGCGCTGGCTTCGGGCTTCCTGCTGTACGGCATGTCGATGCTGTACGGCGCCGCCGGCACGCTCGACATCGGCGAGCTGGCACGCAACATCGCCTCCGGCAGGGTCGCCAGCCGGGCGGCGCTGGTGCTGGGCACGGTGTTCATCGTCTCCGGGCTGGCCTTCAAGCTGGGCGCGGTGCCGTTCCACATGTGGCTGCCCGACGTCTACCAAGGCGCGCCGACGCCGATCACCGTGCTGATCGGCTCGGCGCCGAAGCTGGCGGTATTCGCCATCGCCTTCCGCTTGCTGGTCGAAGGCCTGCTGCCGCTGGCGGCGGACTGGCAGCAGATGCTGGCGGCTCTGGCGGTGGCATCGCTCGCCGTCGGCAACGTCACCGCCATCGCGCAGACCAACCTGAAGCGCATGCTGGCCTACTCGACGATCGGCCAGATGGGCTTCATGCTGCTGGCGATGTTCTCCGGCGTGGCCGGCGGCAACGCGATGACGGCCGCCGGCGCCTGGAGCGCGGCGATGTTCTACGTGATCACCTATGCGATCACCACGCTCGGCACCTTCGGCATCATCCTGCTGCTGGCGCGGCAGGGCTTCGAGGCCGAGGAGATCGCCGATCTGAAGGGACTGAACCGGCGCAGCCCGTGGTACGCGTTCGTGATGCTGCTGCTGATGTTCTCGCTGGCCGGCATCCCGCCGACGGTCGGCTTCTACGCCAAGCTGGTGGTGCTGCAGGCGCTGCTCGGCGGCGGCATGGGCAGCCTCGGCGGCTCGACGGCGGTCTGGCTGGCGGTGGTTGCCGTGCTGTTCTCTCTGGTGGCCGCCTACTACTACCTGCGCGTGGTCAAGGTGATGTACTTCGACGAGCCGGCCGACCTGCAGCCGATCGTCGCCGCGCCCGACCTGCGGGTGGCGCTGTCGGTCAACGGCGTCGCCGTGCTGGTGCTCGGCATCGTGCCGCAGTACCTGCTGGCGCTGTGCGCGCAGGCGATGGCGCGCACCCTGGGCGGGTAGGGCGGTGGACCGCAGCATCTTGGCCGCGACCGGCCGCCGCTGACCCGCGCCGAGCACCGGGCAGATGAGCCGCGACGCCGAGCAGCCCGACGACCCGCTGGCCGAGCACACGCTCGAATCCCGGCTCGCCTACCAGGGCCAGTTCCTGCGCGTCTTCGAGGACACCGTTCGCTGCCCGGACGGCCACGTCGCGCCGCGCGAGTACCTGCGCCACCCCGGCGCGGTGATGGTGGTGCCGGTGCTCGACGACGGCCGCCTGGTGCTCGAGCGGCAGTACCGCTATCCGCTGCGGGCGAGCTTCATCGAGTTCCCGGCCGGCAAGATCGATCCCGGCGAGGACATCCTCGCCTGCGCGCAGCGCGAGCTGCGCGAGGAAACCGGCTACACCGCCTCCGAGTGGACCTACCTCGGCGGCTTCCACAACGCGGTCGGCTACTGCGACGAGAAGATCGAGGTCTACCTGGCGCGCGGACTGCAGCACGAGGGCGCGGCCAGCGACGACGGCGAAGTGCTGGAGATCTTCACCGCTACCCTCGACGAAGTGCTGGCGTGGATCGCGGAGGCCCGGGTCACCGACGTCAAGACGATCATCGGCGCCTATTGGCTGCAGCGCTTCGTCGCCGGAGACTGGCCGGCGCGGCGCTGAACGAGGCTGCGCGGCCCTGGCTGGCACGGGAAGCGGCCGCCCGCGCAGTGGCGGCGCGGGCAATCGGCTAGCGCGCCGGCAGCGGCGCCGCAAGAGCGGTTTTCGCCACCTCGGGCTGCTCGTCGCGCAGCGGCAGGTGTACGAGCGCCGCGGCCGTAGCGAGCAGGATGTCGCCCAGCCACGTCCAGCGGTAGGCGCCGCTGGCCTCGAATTCGACGCCGCCGAGCCAGACACCGAGGAAGCTGCCCACCTGGTGCATCGCCATCGTGATGCCGAACAGCACGGCGAGATTGCGCGCTCCGTAACGGCGGGTCAGGATGCCGGTGGTCAGCGGCAGCGTCGCCATGTACGTGAGTCCCATCCAGAGCGCGAAGGCGAGCAGCAGCGGCTGGCTGGCGGGCAGTGCGATGAACGCCGCGACGCCGAGCGCGCGCAGCGCGTAGACGCCCGCCAGCAGCAGCTTCACCGGCGCGCGCTGCATCAGCCAGCCGGCGGCGAGGCTGCCGACGATGTTGCAGGCGCCGACGACCGCCAGCCACAGTCCGGAAAAGGTCGGCGGCAGGCCGCACAGTTCGATCACGCCGGGCATGTGGGTGGTCAGGAACGACACGTGAAAGCCACAGACGAAGAAGCCGGCCGACACGAGCCAGTAGCCGGGATCGGCCAGCGCGTCTCGAACAGTCGCCGCACTCGCGGCGCCGGGTGCAGCCGGCAGTTCGGTGAAGGGCCGGCTGCGGAAGATGCGTGCCAGTGGCGCCACCGCCAGCACGGTGGCTGCGAACGCCAGCAGCGTGGACTGCCAGCCGACTGCCGAAATCAGCACGGCGCCGAGCATCGAGTACGCGAGCTGCCCGGCCGAGCTGCCGGCGCTGACCACGCCCATCGCCAGCCCGTGCCGCTCGACCGGCACCCGCTGCGCCACCATGCCCATCAGCAGCGGCGCGCCCAGCGCGGCGCCGGCTGCACCGCCGAGCAGCATCACGGTGCCGAGCTCGACACTGCCGCCGCTGACGGTGAGCAGGGCGAGACTGGCGCCGGAGCCTATGCAGCCGAGCGCGATCACGCGCGTAGCGCCGGCGCGCCTTTCCCAGGCGCCCCAGGCTGGCTGGGCGGCACCGAAGGCCAGCAAGCCGGCGGCGATCGCCAGGCTGACCGTCCCTGCGCCAAGCCCGGTGGCGGTGTTGATCGGCCCGAGGAACAGCCCCATCGCCGAGCGCGATCCCATCGAAGCCGCCAGCAGCAGGCTTGCCGCGGCGACGGGGATCCAGAACGATGTCGGGCGCGATGGCGAGTGCATGGCTGCTCCTGCGTGGTCGTCTCTGCCGCGCGGGGCGCGGCCGTCGACCGGCACAGTAGGCAGCCGGGGTAATCAGCCGATGTCGCAGTCGGCGTGATTTGTTGACCGTTGTTTCAGTCGCGTATCGGCTCGACGCGACACGGCGAGCGGGCGCCAGCCGGCCCCGCGACTGGGCTCACGACCGCGCGAGGCACTCCTCGATGGCCGAGCGCAGCTCGGCTGGCTCCAGCGGCTTGCGCAGCACGCGGCGGATGCCGGCCTGCTTCAGTGCCGCGACATCGATCAGGTCGGCGTGGCCGCTGTACAGCAGCACGGGCAGGTTCGGCCGCAGCGTCCGCGCCGCGTGCGCAAGGTCGACGCCGCCCAGCTCCGGCATTGTCTGGTCGGTGATCAGCAGGTCGAGGCCCGGCTCGGCGGCCGCGAGCAGGTCGCGTGCGGCGAGCGCCTGGCGCACGGCCACGACCTCGAGCCCCCAGTTCTGCAGCAGTTCGCGCATGAAGCCGAGCACCGATTCCTCGTCGTCGACCAGCAGCACGCGGCCGCGCAGCAGCGCACGCCGCGGCGCCGTCGGCGAAGCGACCGCCAGCGCCGACGCTGACGCGGCCGGATCGGCCGGCAGCAGCACGTCGAAGCGGGTTCCATGGTTCGATTCGACAAGCAGGTGACCGCCGTGGTCGTGCACGATGCGGTGCACGGTCGCCAGCCCCATGCCGGTGCCGCGGCCCGGCGCCTTGGTCGAGAAGAACGGCTCGAAGATGCGGTCGCGAAGCTGCGGCGGGATCCCCGGGCCGCTGTCGGTGACCCAGAGGCGGTGAAAGTCGCCGCTGAAGGATTGGCCGCAACTGGCGCAAAGATCGCTGGCGACCGCTTGCCGCCGGACGCCGAAGCGGATCCGGCCGGCGCTGCCGGTCGCATCGCGCGCATTGATGCCGAGGTTCAGCAGCACCTGCTGCAGCTGCACCGGATCGACCTCGGCGACGGCACCGTCGTCGGCCGACTCGACCTCGAGCGCGATGCTGCTCGGAAAGGTGGCCCGCAGCAACCGCAACGACTCGTCGACCAGCGCCGACAGCGGCGTCGCCCGCCGCTCGCCCTGCCGTCCGCGGCTGAAGGCCAGCATCTGCTGGATCAGGTCGCGCGCGCGGCGGCAGCCCACCTCGGCCTGCTCCAGGTAGTCGGCGAGCTTGCCGTCGGCCGCCGTGGCGGGCCGCTCCAGCGCCAGCCCGACGTAGCCCATGATGGCGGCCAGGATGTTGTTGAAGTCGTGCGCGATGCCGCCGGTCAGCTGGCCGATCGCCTCCATCTTCTGCACCTGGCGCAGCTGCGCCTGCAGTTCGCGCTGCTGGTCCTCGGCCCGTCGTCGCGCCGTGATGTCGCGCCCCATGTACAGAACGTGCGGCGCGCCGCGGTGCTGGATCGGCACGCCGCGCAGCTCGAGTTCGTAGCGTGCGCCGTCGCGGCGGACCAGCTGCGTCTCCAGGACGATCGGATCGCCGGCCAGCGCTCTGCGGTGCAGGGGCCTGATCGATTCGTTGACCTCGGGCGGATTCGCCAGCACGCGATCGGCGCCGAGCGCCTCCTCGCGCGACAGGCCGGTCATCGACTCGTAGGTGGCGTTGACATCGACGATGCGGAAGTCCGCGTCGCGCAGCACCAGCGCGTCGGCCGATGCGTTGAAGATCGAGCGGTACTGCTCCTCGCTGGCACGCAGCGCGCCTTCGGCCTGCTTGCGTTCGGTGATGTCGCGCAGATAACCAATGAAGATCGGTCCTTCCCGGCTTTTCGCCACGCCGATGGCGAGCTCGGCCGGAAACTCCGAGCCGCCTGCGCGCAGCGCCTCGACCTCGACCCGACTGCCCAGATACGGTCCCTCGCCGGTTCGCAGGTAGCGGTCCATGCCGGCGTTGTGCCTGTGGCGATGGCGCCGGGGGATCACCAGCTCGGCAAGCGACTTGCCGAGCACGTCAGCGCGATGGTGCCCAAAGCAGCGTTCGGCGGCGGCGTTGAACTCGATGATGTTGCCCGCGGCGTCCATGCCGATCACCGCGTCGAGCGCGGCCTCGACGGTCGCGCGCAACCGGCCTTCGCTGCGACGCAGGTCTTCCTCTTGCTCCTTGCGCTGCGAGATGTCGCGTAGCACGATCAGCGCGTGCGGCCGGTCCTGGTAGCGGATCGGCAAGCCGTGGATCTCGACGTCGAAGTCCTCGCCGTTCCTGCGCCGGCTCGTCGCTTCGATGTGGCAGGGTTCGCCAGCGACGATCTTCGGCAGCAGGGCGGCGCACTGTTCCTGCAGGCTGACGGGAATGAAGCCGGGCTCGCTCGCGCCGAGCAGTTCCTCGCGCCGGTATCCGTGCAGCGACAGGAAGGCCTCGTTGACGTCGACGACCCGGTGATCGGGGTCCCACAGCAGTAGGCCGTCGACCGACGCATTGAAGATCGCGCGGTACTGCTCTTCGCTGG
>CP070661.1:1736192-1807006 GCA_020355165.1 Burkholderiales bacterium | reverse complement strand
GCCGCTGGCCAGCCGCCGCTGACCGACCGCGTCGGCCGCGGTTGCGTCAAACGGCCGGCGGTTGCGACGTGTCAGAACGGCGCGGCGCGGTGGGTGTTCCAATGGACGCAGGCAGCACAGGCTGCCGTGCGCAATCCTGGTGCCGACGATGTCCGAACTGCGACAGGACCCGATCACCTCCGAATGGGTGATCGTCAGCCCCGGGCGGGCTGCGCGCCCGAAGGATCCACACGGCAACGAGCCGGCGTCGTGCCCGTTCTGCCCGGGCAACGAGGCGCTGACCGGCGAGGCAATCGATCAGATGCTGCGGCCCGACGGGCGCTGGCAGGTCCGTGCGGTGGCCAACAAGTTCCCGCTGCTCGCCTCGGCGAGCGAGGAGCCCGCCGCGGCGCCGCTGGCGACCGCCGGCGGCCTGCTGCTGGCCGGTAACGGCGCGCACGAGGTGATCGTCGAGACGCCGGATCACCGCGGTCACCTCGGCACGATGCCGGTCGCCGATGCCCGTCAGGCGCTCGCCATGTACGTGCGCCGCTACCGCGCTCTCGCTTCGCACAGTCGGCAGTACGCGCAGGTGGTGCTGTTTCGCAACCACGGCGAACGCGCCGGCACCAGCCTGGCGCATCCGCACGCGCAGATCGCCGCCGTTCCGGTCGTCTCGCCGGTCGTGCGGCGCCGCGTCGCCAGCCAGGTCGCCTATTTCGACACCCATCGCGGCTGCGGCACCTGCGACGCATTGCAGCGCGAACTGCAGCAGCGGGACCGTGTGGTGCTGCAGAGCGCGGAATTCGTCAGCGTCGCCCCGTTCGCCGCGGCAGCGCCGTATCAGCTGCACGTCATCCCGCGCCGCCATGCGGCCGGCTTCGCCGACGTCGACGACGGCGCGCTCGACGACCTGGCGCAGCACCTGACGCGACTGCTGGCGGCGCTGCGCGCCGCTGCCGCCGATCCCGACTACAACCTGGTCGTCCTGAGCGCGCCGCTCGACCTCGTCCACCGGCGCGCCACCCACTGGATCATCGACATCCGGCCGCGGCTGAGCACGCCGGCCGGCTTCGAGTTCGGCGCCGGCATCGCCGTCAACTCGCAGCTGCCCGAGGCGGCGGCGCAGCTGATGCGCGCCGCGCTGCGAGCGGGCCAAGCGCACTGAAGGCGGCCCGGCGATGGAGAAGTTCTTCTGGCCGATGCGCATCGAGCGCTACGAGGAGCTCGTCGGCGCCGCGACGCTCGAGCGGATCATGCGCAAGGCCAAGCGTCTGCACGGCCTGCGCGTGATCAACGTCAGCTCGACCTTCTACGGCGGCGGCGTGGCCGAGGTCCTGTCGTCGCTGACGCTGGCCCAGGTGGCGATCGGCCTGCGCGCCGACTGGCGGCTGATCCAGGGCAGCCCGGACTTCTTCAGCGTCACCAAGAAGCTGCACAACGCGCTGCAGGGCGGCGAGATCAACCTGTCCGAGCTGAAGAAGGAGATCTACGAGGAGATCAACTTCCACAACTCGCTGCGCATGCAGCTCGACGCCGACGTCATCGTCGTGCACGACCCGCAGCCGCTGCCGCTGATCACTCACTACCGGCGCTGCTGCCCCTGGATCTGGCGCTGCCACCTCGACCTGTCGTCGCCGCGGCGCGAGGCGTGGGACTACGTGCGGCCGTTCGTCGAGGAGTACGACGCCGTCGTGATGTCGCTGCCGGAATACGCGCAGGAGCTCGAGGTGCCGCAGCGTTTCTTCATGCCGGCGATCAACCCGTTCTCGACCAAGAACCGCGAACTGACCGACCAGGAGATCGAAGACCGGCTGCGCCACTACGAGATCCCGGACGACCTGCCGCTGGTGGTGCAGATCTCGCGCTTCGACCACTGGAAGGACCCGGCCGGCGTCATCGAGGCGTTCAGGACCGCCCGCCGCGAGGTCGACGCGACGCTGGTGCTGCTGGGCAACGTCGCCACCGACGACCCGGAAGGCCAGGAAGTGTTCGAGTCGCTGCTCGACTGCAAGGAGGAGCGCATCCTGATCCTCACGGCCGAGGACAGCGCGCTGGTCAACGCGCTGCAGCGGCGCGCCGCCGTGGTGATGCAGAAGTCACTGCGCGAGGGCTTCGGCCTGACGGTCGCCGAGGCGATGTGGAAAGGCGCGGCGGTGATCGGCGGCGACTGCGGCGGCATCCGCCACCAGATCGAGGACGGCAGCAACGGCTTCCTCGTCTCGTCGGTCGATCAGGCGGCCGGCCGGCTGGTGCAGCTGCTGAAGGACGAAAAACTGCGCCGGCGCCTTGGCAAGGCCGCGCGCGAGACGGTGCGCGAGAAGTTCCTGATGCTGCGGCTGGCCGAGCAGTACCTCGACCTGTTCGCCGCCTTCGAGCCGCGCTTCTCGCTGGCCTCGCCGCGCAGCGGGCCGCCGCGCCAACGCAGCTAGCGGGCCGCCGCGATGTGTCGCTGACCGCCCGCCAAGGGCGGCTCAGGCCGATGCCGGCGACGGCACCAGCGACTTCATCCGCTCGCGCAGCTTCTGCGCCGATTCGGCAAAGCGGCCAACGCCCTCCTCTTCGAGCTGTGCGGCGACCTGGTCGAGGTCGATCCCGTAGGTGGCCAGCCGCGCCACCAGCACCTCGGCTTCGGCCACGCCCTCGTCGATGCGCAGCTGCGGTTCGCCGTGGTCGCGATAGGCGGCCATCGTCTCCGGCGTCATGGTGTTGACGGTCAGCGGCGCGATCAGCGGATCGACGTAGCGGATGTCGCTGTAGGCCGGGTTCTTGGTCGAGGTCGACGCCCACAGCAGCCGTTGCGGCCGGGCGCTGAGCGCCGCCAGCTGCTGCCAGACCGGGTCGCCCTGCTGGCGCCGGAATTCCTGGTAGGCGAGCCGGGCGCAGGCAATCGCCGCCTGGCCGCGCAGCGTCAGCGCGCCGGCGTCGCCGCATTCCTCCAGCCGCCGGTCGACCAGGGTGTCGATGCGGCTGACGAAGAAGCTGGCCACCGAGGCCAGCGTTGCGACCGGCTTGCCGGCCATCGCCCGCTGCTTCAGTCCCTCGCGGTAGGCCTCGGCAACCTCGCGATAGCGGCCGGCGCTGAACAGCAGGGTCGCATTCACGTTGACTCCGGCCGCGCTCAGCTGCCGCAGCGCCGCCACGCCCTCCTTCGTCGACGGCACCTTGATCATCACGTTCGGGCGGGCGAGCGCGGCCCACAGGTACTCAGCCTCGGCGACCGTGGCTTCCGTGTCGTGCGCCAGCCGCGGCGACGCCTCGATGCTGACGTAGCCATCGGCGCCCTGCGTCCGCTCGTACACCGGCCGCAGCAGATCGGCCGCGCGGGCGACGTCCTGGCGCATCAGCAGGTCGGTGATCCCCGGCCCCTCGTTGCCGGCGGCGGCCAGTTGCGCGATGTCGGCGGCGTAGTCGCTGGTCGACGCCAGCGCGTTCTCGAAGATGCTCGGATTGGTCGTCACCCCGCTGACCCCATCGTTCTCGATCATCTGCTTCAGGCTGCCATCGTCGAGCAGGCGACGGTCGATGTAGTCGAGCCAGACGCTCTGGCCGAGCTTGGCGATGGCTTGCAGGCGACTGATCGTCATTCGGGTCTCTCCTTTCCGCTGCAGGTTGGCCGATCAGCCGGCCAGCGCCGCATGGCGGCCGCTGGCGCGCGCTTCATCGGCGCTCGGGCGCATCGTCGGGCAGCACTTCGACGGCCACCCGGAAGTACAAGTAAAGCTGACGCCGGTCAGCCGCACCGATGGCGATCTGCTTCGCCACCGTTTCGCCTGCCAGGCTGCCGCGCACCGCGTAGCGCCCCGGCGCAAGGTCGATCAGAAGGAGCGGCCCGTCGATCTCGCGATCGAACACGCTCCTGCCGGTCGCGTCGGCGATGCGTATCCGCACCCCCACCAGGTAAGCGCCGCTGCCTTGCGCGGCGGTCGTCAGCCGCAGCCGCATCGCCTTGGCTGCCCGCTCGAGCTCGGCCCGCTCCTCGACGCCGTAGCCGCCGGCCAGGTACGGCCAGCCGTCCTCGGTCGTTCCTCGCTCGATGGCCAGAGCCGGGGCTGCGCACGCGCAGACTCCTGCGACGATCGCCACAGTAGCAGCTGCCTGCCAGAGGCTCATCTCATCGTCCCGCTCGCCTGACTATTTGTACGTCGACCCGCGGCCGGCGGGGTTCCCGGCAGGACCGCTGTTCTTGCGCTGGATCAGCGATCCGGCGGCCGAGCGCGGCCGCGGGCGCAACGGCGGCGTTGCCGGCGGGTGCCAACCGTGCGCCCGCCTGCGCATGGCAGATGCCGGTTTGCCCGTACGGCGGACAGCCAGCGACCCCCGGCGCCGGCGCCTTAGAATCGCGCCGGAACGCGCCTGCGCGTCCCGGCGGGCAACGCGCCATCCCGGGCAGGCCAGGCGCTTGCACCATCGTCGCCCGATCGCGACTTTCCCCTACGAGGCCAATTCGGCGAGCGTCCCAATGGATCCGCTTCAGTTCCTCCCCGCGTGGCCGCCCGCCGCCACGCCGCTGGCATGGGTGGCGGTGCTGCTGCTGGCGGCGATCGTCGCCGGCGAGACGGCGCGCCGCTTCCTGCGCGTTTCGCGGGTGATCGCCTATCTCGCGGTCGGCGCGCTGCTCGGCCCGGCGGCGGCTGACGTCATCGACGAAGGCATGGTCAGCCAGTTGCAGATCTTCGTCGACATCGCGGTCGGCATGCTGCTGTTCGAGCTCGGCCAGCGGGTCGACCTCGGATGGCTGCGCCGCAACCCGTCGCTGCTGGCAGCCAGCCTGCTCGAGGCGGCCCTCACGTTCATTCTGGTCTACCTGGCAATGACCTGGTTCGGCGTGCAGCCGGTGACCGCGGCCGCCGCGGCACTGCTTGCGGTGGCGACATCGCCGGCGGTGGTGATGACCGTGATCAAGGACCTGCGGGCGCAGGGCCAGGTGACCGAGCGGCTGATGCTGTTCACCGCGCTGAACACCGCCTACGCGGTCATCGGGCTGGCGCTGATCATCGGCGTGCTGCCTTATCGCGCCGCACAGTCGGTGGTGACCATCATCCTGCATCCGCTGTACCTGATCGTCGGCTCGCTGGTGCTCGCCGGCGTGCTGGCGATCGTCATGCTCAGCCTGCTGCGGCTGTTCGGCCGCCGCCCGGCGTTCCAGTTCTCGGCCACCGTGTCGCTGGTGCTGCTGACCGTGGCGGCGGCGACCATGCTCAAGCTTTCGGTGCCGCTGGCGCTGCTGTTTCTCGGCGTACTCGGCCGCCTTTACGACCACGAGCGTCACTTCGTGTCGCTGAAGTTCGGCGAGACGGCCATGCTGTTCATCGTGCTGCTGTTCGCCCTGGCGGGCGCCAGCCTGCAATTCGCCGGCTGGAGCGCCGCGGTGCCGCTGGCGCTGGCCTTCATCGCCGCGCGCCTGGTCGGCAAGGCACTGCCGATCCTGCTGCTGTCGAACGCGAGCGGGCTGGCCCTGCAGAGGTCGTGGCTGGTGGGCCTCGGACTGACGCCGATGTCGGGGCTGGCGCTGCTGATGCTGCACCAGCTGATGGCGCAGTCGCCGGCGCTGGGTGGCGAGATCGGCCCGCCGATGTTCCTGGCGATCACCGTTCTGGCCTTCGCCGGTCCGCTGGCGACGGAGTTCGCCCTGCGCCGGGCCGGCGAGACGGCGGAGGAGTCGCGATGAGCGCCGAAGAAAGGCCGTCGAGCGACATGGAATTCGGCGCCTCGAAGGCCCTCACCATGGGCATCGAGCTCGAGCTGCAGATCCTGAACCGGCGCGACTGCGACCTGACCCACGGCGCCGGCGACCTGATCCGCGTGATCGAGCGCAGCGGCCACCCGGGCGACATCAAGCCCGAGATCACCGAGAGCATGATCGAGATCAGCACCGGGATCCACGAGCGCTACGACACGGCGCTGGCCGAGCTGCAGGCGATCCGCGACGCGCTGGTTGGCGCGGCGGAGAAGCTGAACCTGCTGGTGGCCGGCGGCGGCGCGCACCCGTTCCAGCGCTGGAACGAGCGGCAGATCTTCGACAAGCCGCGCTTCAAGCAGCTGAGCTCGCTGTACGGCTACCTCGCCAAGCAGTTCACCATCTTCGGCCAGCACGTGCACATCGGCTGCCCGGACGGCGACACGGCGATGTACCTGACGCACGCGATGAGCCGCTACATCCCCCACTTCGTCGCGCTGGCCGCGTCGTCGCCCTATCACCAGGGCACCGACACGTCGTTCGACTCGTCGCGGCTGAACGCCGTCTACGCCTTTCCGCTGTCGGGCCGGGCACCGGTGATCGACCGCTGGGACGCCTTCGTCCGCTACTTCGAGAAGATGCGTGCCGCCAAGGTGGTCGAGAGCATGAAGGACTTCTACTGGGACATCCGGCCGAAGCCCGAGTACGGCACGATCGAGGTGCGGGTGTTCGACACGCCGCTGACGGTGGAAAAGGCGGCGGCGCTGGCCGCCTACGTGCAGACGCTGGCCCGCTACCTGCTGATCGAGCGGCCGGTGGTCGTCAACGAGGACATGTACCTCACGTACACCTACAACCGGTTCCAGGCCTGCCGCTTCGGCCTGGAGGGGCTGATGATCGACCCCGTATCGCACGTGCACCGGCCGCTGCACGAGGACATCGCCGCCACGGTCGCCTCGCTGGCCGTGCACGCCGAAGAACTCGACTCGACCGTCGCCATGGGCCTGATCGCCGGCTGGGCCGAGACGCGCGCCAACGACGCCGCCTGGATGCGCGAGCACTTCCGCCGAAGCGACTCGCTCGCCGACCTGATGTGGCAGACGAGCCAGTTGTGGAGCGGGACGCTGTAGACGAGCCAGCAGCACCGCCGCGGCCGCCGCCGGTGCGGCCGCCGACGCTCACCGCCGTTGCGCCGGGCGCGCAGCCGGCTGCCGCCGCGCCGGGCAGGCCGGCCGGGCAGCCGCTGCGGATCGGCGTCTCGGCGCGCATGCTGCATCCGGAAGGGGCCCGGGCGCTCGGCTTCCGCAACAAGACGCTGCAATACCTCGAAGCGTCGGTCGCGCACTGGATCATGTCGCACGGCGCGCTGGTGTTCATGGTGCCGACGATCGTTTCCGGCTCGGTCGTGCAGCGCTCGGCGGTTTCGATCCGCGATTACGTCGAGGCCCTCGACGGCCTGGTGCTGCAGGGCGGCGCCGACGTGAGCCCGACCACCTACGGCGAGGAGCCGCGCAACCCGGCCTGGGCGGGCGACCGCGTGCGCGACATGTACGAGATCGAGCTGCTGTGGGCCTTCGTCTTCCAGCAGAAACCGGTGCTCGGCATCTGCCGTGGCCTGCAGCTGGTCAACGTCGCCTTCAACGGCACCCTTTACCAGGACATCCCGACCGATATCCCGCAATCCGTCGGTCACTTCGACCCGTCGAAGTACGACCTGCTGCATCACGAGCTCGCCTTCGAGCCGGGCAGCACGATGGCCCAGCTCTACGGCGAGGGTGCGCGCCGTCTGCGGGTGAACAGCATCCACCACCAGTGCATCAAGCGGGTCGGCAACGGCCTGTCGGTCGAGGCACGCTCGCCCGGCGACGAGGTGATCGAGGCGGTGCGCTGGACCGGTTCAAGCTTCGTCATGGGCGTGCAGTGGCACCCCGAATTCCACGCGCTCGCCGGCAGCGACCTGCTCGACAGCGGCCCGATCATCGGCGAGTTCCTCGAGCACTGTCGCCGCCGCAAGCGCGACACGATGGCGGCGCGGCCGTCGACACTGAAGGCTGCCGGATGACGTAGCTGCCGTACGTGACCATGCGTACGCGGCCGGCCTTACCGCGAGCTTCGGCGGCACCGCTAGCATGCGTGCTGTGGTGCACGAAGGGCGCCGTCCCGGGAGCTTCGAAGAACAACGATGGGCAACCTGATCAACGCCGTCTGGCCAGGCCGGCCGTATCCGCGTGGCGCGCACTGGGACGGCGAAGGGGTCAACTTCGCGCTGTTCTCGGAACACGCCGAGAAAGTCGAGCTGTGCCTGTTCGACGAGAATGGCGAGAACGAGGTTCAGCGCGTCGAACTGCCGGAGTACACCGACCAGGTCTGGCACGGCTACCTGCCCGAGGCGCGCCCGGGACAGCTGTACGGATACCGCGTGCACGGGCCATACCGGCCCGAACACGGCCATCGCTTCAATCCGAACAAGCTGCTGATCGATCCCTATGCGCGGGCGATCGTCGGCGATCTGCGCTGGGACGATGCGCTGTTCGGCTACACGATCGGCCATCCGGACGGCGACCTGTCCTTCGACGAGCGCGACAGCGCGCCGTTCATGCCCCGCTGCAAGGTGATCGACCCGGCCTTCACCTGGGGTAACGATGCGCCGCCCGACATCGCGTGGCACGAGACGGTGATCTACGAGCTGCACGTGCGCGGCTTCACGCAGCGTCACCCCGACGTGCCCGAGGCGCTGCGCGGCACGTTTGCCGGGCTCGCCGCGGCGCCGGCGATCGACCATCTGCGTGAGCTCGGCATCACCTCGGTCGAGCTGATGCCGGTGCACGCGTTCCTCGACGACCGCTACCTGGTCGATCGCGGCATGCGCAACTACTGGGGCTACAACACAATCGGCTTCTTCGCGACGGAAGCGCGCTACTCGGCCTCGGGCAAGGTCAACGAATTCAAGACGATGGTGCGCACCTTGCACTCGGCCGGCATCGAGGTGCTGCTCGACGTCGTCTACAACCACACCGCTGAGGGCAACCAGCTGGGCCCGACGCTCAGTTTCCGCGGCATCGACAACGCCAGCTACTACCGGCTGGCGACCGAGAACCCGCGCTACTACGAAGACTTCACCGGCTGCGGCAACACGCTCAACCTGCAGCACCCGCGCGTACTGCAGATGATCATGGATTCGCTGCGCTACTGGGTCACCGAGATGCACGTCGACGGCTTCCGCTTCGACCTGGCTTCGGCACTGGCGCGCGAACTGCACGCGGTCGACCGGCTCGGCGCGTTCTTCGACATCCTGCGCCAGGACCCGACGCTGTCACGCGTCAAGCTGATCGCCGAGCCCTGGGATCTGGGTGCCGGCGGCTACCAGGTCGGCAACTTCCCGGTCGGCTGGGCCGAATGGAACGACAAGTACCGCGACACGATGCGCGCTTACTGGAAGGGCGACGGCGGCCTGATCGGCGAGTTCGCGCAGCGGCTGACCGGCTCGAGCGATCTGTACAACCGCTCGAGTCGCCGCCCCTATGCCAGCGTCAACTTCGTCACGGCGCACGACGGCTTCACGCTGCACGACCTCGTTTCCTACAACGACAAGCACAACGAGGCCAACGGCGAGGACAATCGCGACGGCCACAGCCATAACCTGTCGTGGAATCACGGCGTCGAAGGTCCGACCGACGACGAGGCCATCGTCACCCTGCGCGAGCGGCAGAAGCGCAATTTCCTCGCCACGCTGCTGCTGTCGCAGGGCATACCGATGATCACCGCCGGCGACGAGTTGGGCCGCACGCAGAACGGCAACAACAACGCCTACTGCCAGGACAACGAAACGAGCTGGCTCGACTGGTCTTTCGACGCCAACGCAAGAGCGCTGCTGGCGTTCGTGCGGCGGATGATCGAGATCCGTCGCGATCATCCGGCGTTCCGCCG
This sequence comes from Burkholderiales bacterium, assembly GCA_020355165.1. Classification (GTDB taxonomy): domain Bacteria; phylum Pseudomonadota; class Gammaproteobacteria; order Burkholderiales; family Burkholderiaceae_F; genus JADJWR01. Next base: position 1,797,420 of record CP070661.1, on the reverse strand, counting down.
CCGCGATTTCTTCCAGGGCCGCGCGCTTCATGGGGCCGAGGTCAAGGACATCAGCTGGTTCAAGCCCGACGGCTCGGAAATGACCGCCGAGGAATGGGACCACGAGCACGCGCGCGCGCTAGGCGTCTACCTGGCGGGCGAGGCGCTGTCGGAGACCGACCGGCGCGGCCAGCGGCTCACCGACGACAACTTCCTGCTGCTGTTCAACGCCGGGGCGGAGGCGGTCGACTTCCAGCTGCCGCAGCAGCTCGGTCCCGGCTCGTGGATGGTGCTCGTCGACACCTGCCACGAGCAGGGGCTGCAGTCGGACGGCGCCTTCGAGCCCGGCGCGAGCTATCACGCGCAGGCGCGTTCGCTGGCGCTGCTGCTGCACCTCAAAGTGCCGGCGTGACGCCGGTGCCGGCCGCCGCCTTGCGGGCGGCCGCAAGCCCAAGGGAATGCAACCGATCATGAGATCTGTGCATCAGATGCCGTTTGGCGCCGAGTTCACCCAGGGCGGCGGCGCCCGCTTCCGGCTGTGGGCTCCGGCCGCGCGCCGGGTCGATGTGGTGCTGGTCGGCGGGCCGCAGCCCGGCCACGTCACGATGCAGGCGAGCGGGAACGGCTGGCACCAGGCCACGGTCGAGGCCGCAGACGAGTCGACGCACTATGCCTTCCACGTCGACGGCAAGCCGCTGGTGCCCGATCCGGCCTCGCGCAGCAATCCGGACGGCGTGCATGGCGCCAGCCGTCTGGTCGATCCGCGCGCCTACGAGTGGCAGGCGGCCGGCTGGCGAGGCCGGCCGTGGCACGAAGCGGTCGTCTACGAAATGCACGTCGGCACCTTCACCGCGGAGGGAACTTTCGCCGCCGCGGTCGAGCGGCTCGATGACCTCGCCGCGCTCGGTGTGACCGCGCTCGAACTGATGCCGGTGGCGTCGTTTTCGGGCAGCCGCGGCTGGGGCTACGACGGCGTACTGCTGTTCGCGCCGCAGCCGAGCTACGGCAAGCCCGAGGACTTCAAGCGGCTGATCGACGCTGCGCACAAGCGCGGGTTGATGGTGCTGCTCGACGTCGTCTACAACCACTTCGGTCCCGACGGCAATTACCTGCACGTTTACGCGCCGCAGTTCTTCAATCCCAGGCACCAGACGCCGTGGGGCGCGGCGGTCAACTTCGACGGCGACGACAACCGCACGGTGCGCGATTTCTTCATCCACAACGCGCTGTACTGGCTGGAGGAATACCAGCTCGACGGCCTGCGCCTGGATGCGATCCACGCCATCGCCGACGACTCGAAGCAGCACATCGTCGAGGAACTGTCGCGGGCGGTGCGCGACGGGCCGGGGCGCGACCGCCACGTCCACCTCATCCTCGAGAACGACCTGAACCAGTCGCGCTACCTGCCGCGCGAGCCTGACGGCCGGGCACCGCTGGCCACCGCGCAGTGGAACGACGACATCCACCACGCGATCCACGTGATCGCGACCGGCGAGACCGACGGCTACTACGCCGACTACGCGCAGCGGCCGCTGGCGCTGCTCGGTCGTACGCTCGCCGAGGGCTTCGCCTACCAGGGCGACCCGTCGCCGTATCGGCATGGCGAACGGCGAGGCGAAGCCTCGACGCACCTGCCACCGCTGGCGTTCGTCGACTTCCTGCAGACGCACGACCAGGTCGGCAACCGCGCCTTCGGCGAGCGGCTGGTTCAGCTGGCGCCGGAACACGCGCTGCGCGCGCTGACCGCCTGCGTGTTGCTGGCACCGGCGGTGCCGATGCTGTTCATGGGCGAGGAATTCGGCGCCAGCAGTCCGTTCCAGTATTTCTGCGACTTCACCGGCGAACTGGCGCAGGCGGTCACGCACGGACGGCGCAACGAGTTCGGTCGCTTCGCGCGCTTTTCAGACCCCGCGGTGCGCGACCGCATTCCCGACCCGAACGACGCGGCGACCTTCGAGCGCAGCAAGCTGAACTGGGCCGAGGTCGGGCAACCGCTGCACCAGCGTTGGCGCGAGCTTTACCGCGAGCTGCTGTCGATCCGACACGAGCGCCTGGTGCCGCTGCTGCCGCAGATCGGCAGCGGCAGCTTCGAACTGTCGCCCTCGGGTTCGTTGCTGGTGCGCTGGCCGGTGGGCAACGCCGGTTCGCTGCACCTGCTCGCCCATCTCGGCGACCGGGCCGTCGCCGCGCCCGAGGTCACGCCTGGCGTGACGCTGTACGCCAGCCATGCAATCGAGGGCGAGCTGCCGCCGTGGTCCGTGCGCTGGTCACTGGAGCTGCTTTGACCACGCGACTCGAACATCTGGCGCAGCTCAAGGGCATCGCCCTCGAGTACACCGACGTCTGGCAGCAGGTGCACCACATCGAGCCGCAGGTGCTGGTCGACCTGCTCGGCGCGATGCACGTCGCCGCGCACGACCAAGCGGCGATCGAAGCGGCGATCGCCGCGCATGAAGCCGCCGCCTGGCAGCGTGTGCTGCCTGCCGCGTGGGTGCCGGGGCAGACGCGCGAGGCCATCCCGCTGCGCCTGCCGGCGGGCCTGCAGGCAGCTTCGCTCATCTGGCGGCTGACCGACGACAGCGGGCAGAGTCGCGAGACGACGATCCGCGTCGCCGAGCTGGCGCTCATCGAGCGCGGCAGCGTCGGCGAAGCGAAGTTCATCGCCTGCGCGCTTCCTCTGCCGGCGCCGCTGACCGAGGGCTATCACCGGCTGAGCGTGATCAACGGCGATGCGGTGCTCGGCGAGTGCCTGCTCATCGTCGCGCCGCAGGCGTGCTACGTGCCGCCCGCGCTGGCCGACGACGGGCGCGTCTGGGGCGCAGCGGCGCAGCTGTACGCCGTGCGCTCGGAGCGCAACTGGGGCATCGGCGACTTCAGCGACCTGACGGCACTGGTCGAGCTGTGGGGACTGAACGGGGCCAGCGTGGTCGGCGTCAACCCGCTGCACGCGATGTTCCCGCACAACCCGGCCCACGCGAGCCCGTACAGTCCGTCGAGCCGCTTGTTCCTGAACACGCTGTACCTCGACATCGAGGCGATCGAGGACTACGGCGAGTGCGAAGCCGCTCGCAGCCTCGTGCGCAGTGCACCGTTCCAGGCCAGGCTGAAGCGGCTGCGCGGCGCCGAGATGGTCGACTACGTCGGCGTGGCGGACGCCAAGAAGCAGGTGCTGGAAATGCTGTTCGCGCATTTCCGCAGTCGCCATCTGGCGCCCAACAGTGCCCGCGGACAGGCCTTCGATGCCTTTCGCACGGCACGAGGCGAGGCGCTGCACCGGCATGCAGTGTTCGAGGCGCTGCAGGAGCATCTGTTTCGCGAGGACAACGCGATCTGGGGCTGGCCCCTGTGGCCGGCTGAGTACCGCCAGCCCGCAGCGCCCGCCGCTCAGCGCTTTGCGCAGGAAAACCGCGAGCGCGTCGAGTTCTACGAATACCTGCAATGGCTCGCCGACCAGCAGCTCGGGACGGTTGGCCGCCGCTCCTTCGAACTGGGTCTGGGCGTCGGGCTCTATCAGGACCTTGCCGTTTCGATCGACCGCGCCGGTGCCGAGGCCTGGGCCGAACAGGATCTGTACGCGATCGGCGCCTCGGTCGGCGCGCCGCCCGACGAGTTCAACCTGAAGGGCCAGAACTGGGGCCTGCCGCCACTGATTCCGCAGCGGCTGGCCGAGGCGGCGTACGAGCCGTTCATCGCCACGCTGCGCGCCAACATGCGTCACTCGGGAGCGCTGCGCATCGATCACGTGATGGCGCTGATGCGGCTGTACTGGATCGCCGAAGGCGACGATCCGGCCCACGGCGCCTACGTGCACTACCCGTTCGATGACCTGCTGGCCATCGTCAGGCTGGAGAGCCAGCGCAACCGCTGTCTCGTCATCGGCGAGGACCTCGGCACGGTGCCGCCCGAGGTGCAGCAAAGGCTCGCGGCCAGCGGCGTGCTGTCGTACCGGCTGCTGTACTTCGAACGCGACGCCGACGGCCGCTTCCTGCCGCCGGCCGCCTTCGAGCCGCAGGCGCTGGTGGCCGGCGCCACCCACGATCTGCCGACGCTGGCCGGCTGGTGGGACGGCAACGATCTCGAACTGCGCGCGAAGCTGGACCTGTTCCCGCAGCCGCACCTGCGCGAGCGGCAGGTGATCGAGCGCGCCCAGGACCGTGCCCGGCTGCTGCTGGCGCTGGAAGAGGAAGACCTGCTGCCGCCGGGGGCGACCGTCAGCCCGGTGTCGATCCCGAGAATGACGTCGGCCTTCTGCCGCGCGCTGCACCAGTACCTGGCGCGCAGTCCGTCGAAGGTCGTGCTCGCGCAGCTCGAGGACGTGCTCGAGGTGCGCGAACAGATCAACCAGCCGGGCACCATCGACCAGTACCCGAACTGGAAGCGCAAGCTGCCGCTGCTGCTCGAACGCTGGTCCTCCGACGACCGCTTCGTCGAACTGACGCGCATGTTCGAGCGCGAACGCGGCCGCGGTCGCCTGGCCGTGCCGAGGCGCAAGGAGGCAGCGCAGGCGGTCGTTCCGCGGGCCACCTACCGCGTGCAGCTGCATCGCGACTTCACGTTCAACGATGCCGCGGCGCTTGTGCCCTATCTGTCGCGGCTCGGAGTGAGCCATCTTTACTGCTCGCCGTTCCTGCGCGCGCGCGCCGGCAGCCGGCACGGCTACGACATCGTCGATCACAACGCGCTGAATCCGGAAATCGGCAACCGCGACGACTTCGAGAGGTTGGTCGACACGTTGCGCAGCCACGGCATGGGCATGCTGATGGACGTCGTGCCCAACCACATGGGCGTGCTCGGCGGCGACAACGGCTGGTGGCTCGACGTGCTCGAAAACGGCGCGGCGTCGATGTTCGCCGGGTTCTTCGACATCGACTGGGCCTCCAGCGATCCGGCGCTGACCGGCAAGGTGCTGCTGCCGATCCTCGGCGACCAGTACGGCATCGTGCTCGAACGCGGCGAACTGAAGCTCGGCTTCGAGCCGGCGAGCGGCAGCTTCGTGCTGCGCTACTACGAGCACCGCCTGCCGATCGACCCGGCCACCTATCCGCGGCTGCTCGACTCTGCGCAGCACCTGCTGACGCCGAACGCGCTGCCCCAATCGGCCGCCGATTCGCTGGCCAGCCTCGCCTCGGCGCTCGGCCACCTGCCCGCCCGGCAGGACTGCAGCGAGGAGATGCGCGCCGAGCGCCATCGCGACAAGGAAGTTCACAAGGCGCAGCTGGCGCGGCTGGCGCGCGAGTTCCCGCCGCTGGCCGAGGCGATCGAGCGCGCGGTCGGCGCGATCAATGGCTCGGCCGACGACCGGACCAGCTTTGCGGCGCTCGACTCACTGATCGAGCAGCAGGCGTACCGGCTGGCCTACTGGCGCGTCGCCGCCGACGAGATCAACTACCGCCGCTTCTTCGACATCAACGAACTGGCCGCACTGCGGATGGAGCGTGCCGAGGTCTTCGACGCGACGCACCGGCTGGTGCTCGATCTGGTCGCCAGCGGCAAGGTCGACGGCCTGCGCATCGACCATCCCGACGGCCTGCTCGACCCGGCTGCCTATTTCCGCCGGCTGCAGGAGCGCTACGCACAGCTGATCGGCCAGCCGGGCGCGGCATCCGGCGGCGACGCCCGTGCCTGGCCCCTCTACGTCTTGGCCGAGAAGATCACTGCCCCGCACGAGCAGCTGCCGCCTGACTGGGCGCTGCACGGCACGACCGGCTACCGCTTCGCCAACGTCGTCAACGGCCTGTTCATCGACTCGAGCGCCAGGTCGCGGGTCGACCGCGCCTGGCGCGCCTTCGTCGGCGACGAGGCCGAGGATTTCGAGGAGCTCGCCTACCGCTGCCGGCGCATCGTCATGGCCACGAGCCTGTCCGGCGAGCTCACCGTGCTGGCCAACGCGCTGCTGCGGCTGGCGCGCGCCGATCGCCGGACGCGTGATTTCACGCTGAACTCGCTGCGCTTGGCACTGGCCGAAGTCGTCGCCTGCTTCCCCGTCTACCGCACCTACGTGGTCGAGAAGCCGAGCGCGCAGGACCGCCGTTACATCGACTGGGCGATCGGCCGCGCGCGGCGACGTGGTCGTGCCGCCGACCCGAGCGTGCTCGACTTCATCCGCAGCGTGCTGCTCGGCGATCTGCCGCCGGGCGCGCCGCCCGAGCTGCTGGGCCGCTACCGCGCGTTCACGCAGCGACTGCAGCAGTACACGGCGCCGGTGACGGCCAAGGGCATCGAGGACACCGCCTATTACCGTCACCAGCGGCTGATCGCGCTGAACGAAGTCGGCGGCGAACCCGACGTATTCGGCATCACGGTCAACGCGTTCCACGGCGCCAGTCGCGACCGCGCGCAGCGCTGGCCGCACACGATGCTCGCCTCGTCGACCCACGACACCAAGCGCTCGGAGGACGTCCGCGCTCGGCTCGACGTCATCTCCGAACTGCCGGCGATGTGGCGGCTGGCGGTGCGGCGCTGGAGCCGCATCAACCGCAGCAAGCGGCGCACGCTGGAAAAGCAGCCGGCGCCCTCGCGCAACGACGAGTACCTGCTCTACCAGGCCCTGATCGGCAGCTTTCCCGTCGGCGAGATCGACGACGCGGGCCTGGCCGCCTATCGCGGCCGCATCGTCGAATACATGCTGAAGGCGGCCCGCGAAGCCAAGCAGCACACCAGCTGGATCAATCCCGACCAGGCCTACGAGGAGGCGCTCGCCGGTTTCGTCGAGGCGCTGCTGGCACGCGTCGACGGCAACCTCTTCATCGACGACCTGCGCGCCGCCCTGCCCCCGTTCTCCCGCTGGGGTGCCTACAACTCGCTGTCGATGGCCACACTGAAGATGACAGCTCCCGGCGTGCCGGATATCTACCAGGGCGAAGAGCTGCTCGAACTGGCGCTGGTCGATCCGGACAACCGCCGCCCGGTGGACTACGCGATGCGCAGCCGCCTGCTGCAGGAGTTCGGGACGATCTCGGCAGCCGATGACCCGGCTGAGGCGGTGGCGGCGCTGCGCGAGCGGCCGGAAGATGGCCGCCTCAAGCTGTGGGTGATCTGGCGCGCGCTGCAGCTTCGCCGCGAGCGGCCGGCGCTGTTCGCCTGCGGCGATTACCGTCCGTTGTTGCCACGGGGCGAGCGGGCGCGCCACGTCATCGCGTTCGCCCGCGCACATGAGGTCGGCACGGTCGCCACCGTCGCTGCGCGGCTGTACGCGGGCCTGCGAATCGACCCTGATCAGCCACCGGTCGGGAACATTTGGGCGGATACCGTGGTCGACCTTCCATCGCCGCCCTCCGCAGGGCGCTGGCGCGACGTGCTCACCGGTCGCTGCTTCGCCGCCGGTGCCGAGCCGGTGCCGCTCGCTGAGCTCCTGGCGGTCCTGCCGGTGGCGCTGCTGCTGCACGACCCGCCAGGATCCTGAAGCGCCAAGACGCCAACACCCCGGAACCCCGCACCCCAGAACCCCGAATCGAACCCGGAGGAGCCAGTGCAAGAGCTGCTAACCCGCTTTCCCTTTCTCGACGTGACGCAATGGAACCAGGCGACGCATACGTTGGTCCGCATCGCGCTGATCCTTGTCGTGGCATGGATCGTGATGGCCCTGCTGCAACGGACGATCCGGCTGTTCCGCCAGCGCATCGCCGCGCGCCTCGACGATCGCGAGGCGGTCAAGCGCGCCGAGACGCTCGGCCGAGTGTTCCGCTACGTCGTCGCGGTCGTCGTGTCACTCGTCGCCGGCATGTTGGTGCTGTCGGAACTGGGCATCTCGCTGGCGCCGATACTCGGCGCCGCAGGTGTCGCCGGCGTGGCGATCGGCTTCGGCGCGCAGAGCCTGGTCAAGGACTTCTTCTCAGGCTTCTTCATTCTTTTCGAAGACCAGATCCGCACCGGCGACGTCGTCAAGATCGCCGGCCACGCAGGGCTGGTCGAGGAGATCACGCTGCGCCACACGCGGCTGCGCGACTACGACGGCAACGTGCACTACGTGCCCAACGGCATGGTCGACAGCGTGGTCAACATGAGCCGCGGCTTCGCGCAGGCGGTGATGGACATCGGCGTGGCCTACCGCGAGAACACCGACGAGGTCTACGAAGTGATGCGCAGGACGGCGCGGCAACTGCGTGCCGACGAATCGTTCGCGCCGCGCATCCTCGACGACCTGGAGATCGCCGGCGTCGACAACTGGGCCGACTCGGCGGTGATGATCCGCTGCCGCTTCAAGGTGGTCGCCCTCGAACAGTGGTCCGTGCGGCGCGAGTACCTCAGGCGGCTGAAGAAAGCCTTCGACGAGGCCGGCATCGAGATCCCGTTCCCGCACCTGACCATCTACGCCGGCCAGGACAAGGCGGGCAAGGCACCGGCATTCAACGTCCGGCAGGCCGGCGCCGGGTGACGGCGGCGGCCGCAGAGCGAGGCGCGGTCGAGCGAAAGCGCCGAGGGCGCGTGGCCCCGCCTTCCTGTCTCGCCGTGCGGCCGCGGTCCAAGGGCCGGCGAAAGCCGGGCCCGACGCGGATTCGCGCCCGCGGCCGCTGAGGCATTAGTCTCCGGTCCCGCACGCACCGAAGACCAGATTGACGATGGCAGGCAACCGCTTTCCCGCAGATCGCAGCCAGCGCTTCCTCGAGGACTACACCGCTGGCCTGGTGCTCGAGTTCGGCGCGGCGCCGGTCGACCAGGCCGAGGTGGTCGAGTTCGCCCGCCGCTTCGACCCGCAACCGTTCCACGTCGACCCGGCGCAGGCGGCGAGCGGGCCGTTCGGCGGCCTGATTGCCAGCGGCTGGCACACCGGCAGCCTGATGATGCGGATGCTGGTCGAGCACTACCTGTCGCCGGCGAGCCTCGGCTCGCCCGGGCTCGACGAACTGCGCTGGCTGCGGCCGGTACGGCCCGGCGACACCCTGTCGGTGCGGGTCACCGTCCTCGAGGCGCGCCGCTCGCAGTCGAAACCCGACCGCGGCGTGGTCAGGGCGCTGATGGAAGTGCTGAACCAGCACCGCGAGGTGGTGATGTCGGTCAAGGCGACCAACCTGATCCTCGCGCGCCCGGCCCAGCCGCCGCCCGGATCCGCCTGACACTGGCGCGAAGCGCGTTTGCCGCCGGACCCGTAACATTCGCCCCCATGGCCACCAGACCCCACCGCCGAAGGATTCCCGAGCCGCTCCGCGGCGCCCTTGCCGCCTGCGGCATCGGCCTTGCGCTGGCGTTCGCCGCGGCGCCGGCCGGCGCCGCCGGCGACTACCCCAGCCGGCCGGTCCACCTGATCGTGCCGTTCCCGCCGGGCGGCGGCGCCGACATCCTGGCGCGCACGGTGATGCCGCGCATCGAGAAGACGCTCGGCCAGCCGATCGTGATCGAGAACAAGCCCGGCGCCGGCGGCAACGTCGGCGCCGAGTACGTCGCCAGGGCGGCGCCCGACGGCTACACGCTGCTGTACGGCACCAACGGCACGCACGCCATCAACGCCACGCTGTACCGCAACCTGCGCTTCGACCCGGCCAAGGACTTCGTGCCGGTGTCGCGGATGACGACGATCGCCGCGATGCTGATCGTCAATCCGAAGTTCCCGCCGACTACGGTCGAGGAACTGATCCGCTACGCCAAGGCCAACCCGGGCAAGGTCAATTTCGCCTCGGCCGGCAACGGCACCACCTCGCACCTGGCGGGCGAGCTGTTCAAGACCATGGCCGGCGTCGACATCGTGCACGTGCCCTACCGCGGCGGTGCGCTGGCGGTGAACGACCTGATGGCGGGCCAGGTGCAGATGATGATCGACGTGATGCCCAACGCCCTGCCGCTGGCGCGCGACGGCCGCGCGCGCGGCATCGCGGTGTCGACCGCGACCCGCTACCCGGGCGCGCCCGAATTCCCGACCATCGCCGAGTCCGGCCTGCCCGGCTTCGAGGCCAGCGCCTGGGACGGCATCTTCGTGCCGGCCGGCACGCCGACGGCGATCGTCAACCGGCTCAACGCGGCGATCCGCGAAGCGCTCGAGGATCCGCAGATCGCCGAGGCGCTGCGCGCGCGCGGCGCCGTGCCCAGCCCCAACACGCCCGAGGCGTTTGCCCGCCACATCGCCGACAGCTCCGAGAAATGGGCCCGCGCCGTCCGCGCATCGGGAGCCAAGATCGACTGACACGGGCCGCATGCCCGGCATGCGCAGCGGCCTTCGCGATACGTCCCCGGAGAACCCGATGAACGCTGCACCACCGCCGGTGCCCGAGTGGAAGGTCGTGCCCGGCTTCACCGACATCGTCTACGCCAAGGCCGACGAAGGCATCGCCAAGATCACCATCAACCGCCCCGAGGTGCGCAACGCCTTCCGGCCGGAGACGGTCAAGGAGATGCAACGCGCGTTCGACGATGCGCGCGACGACGCGGCGATCGGCGTGGTGATCCTCACCGGCCAGGGCAAGGAGGCGTTCTGCTCGGGCGGCGACCAGCGCGTGCGCGGCAAGGGCGGCTACGTCGGCGGCGACAGCATCCCGCGGCTGAACGTGCTCGACCTGCAGCGGCAGATCCGCACCCTGCCCAAGCCGGTGGTGGCGATGGTGGCCGGCTACGCGATCGGCGGCGGCCACGTGCTGCACATGATCTGCGATCTGACCATCGCCGCCGAGAACGCGCGGTTCGGCCAGACCGGGCCGAAGGTCGGCAGCTTCGACGGCGGCTACGGCGCCTCCTACATGGCGCGCATCGTCGGCCAGAAGAAAGCGCGCGAGATCTGGTTCCTCTGCCGCCAGTACGACGCGCAGCAGGCACTGCAAATGGGCCTGGTCAACTGCGTGGTGCCGTACGAGCGGCTGGAAGCGGAAACGGTCCAGTGGTGCCGCGAGATGCTGGCCAACAGCCCGATCGCGCTGCGCTGCCTGAAGGCGGCGCTGAACGCCGACTGCGACGGCCAGGCCGGCCTGCAGGAACTGGCCGGCAATGCGACGCTGCTCTTCTACCTGTCGGAAGAAGGCCAGGAAGGCAAGAACGCCTACCTGGAGAAGCGCAAGCCGGACTTCCGCAAGTTCCCGCGCCTGCCCTGACCGGCCGCGCCGGGCCGCATCGCCCTGCCCTTCAGCGTGAACGACCGACTGTCCATCTTCGCCGCCGCACGGCAGGCGCCGGCGGCGATCGGCCTGCGCACCGACCAGCGCAGTTTCAGTTTCGCCGAGCTGGCGCAGGCAGCGGCCCAGCGGATGCGCGCGGCCGAACTGCAGCAGCCGGTCCACCTGCCCTACGTGCTCGACGGAACGAGCACCTTCGACACGGTGATCACGCTGTACGCCCTGCTGCAACTGCGGCGCCCCGCGCTGCTGCTGCACCCGAAGTTGACGCCGTCCGAGCGCAGCGCCGCATTGCGCACAGTCGAGCGCGGCGCCGCCACGCTGCCGGGCGACGCGGCACTGATCGTCCTGACCTCGGGAACGACCGGCGAGCCGCGCGCTGCCGTGCTGAGCCGCGGCGCCCTGCTCGCCTCGGCGGCGGCCAGCGCGGCCAACCTCGGCTGGCTCGACGGCGACTGCTGGCTGCTGGCGATGCCGATCGCCCGCGTCGGCGGCCTGTCGATCCTCACCCGCTGCCTGATCGCGCGGCGCACGGTGGCGCTGGCCGCCGGCTTCGACGCCGTGCAGCTGCCCGGCTTCATCGAGCGGCATCGCGTCACCATCGCCTCGCTGGTGCCGGCGATGCTGGCCAAGGTCCTCGACGCGCATCCGCGCTGGACGCCGCCGGCGCACCTGCGCGTCGTGCAGATCGGCGGCGCGGCGGCACCGTCGACGCTGCTCGAGCGCGCGGCGCGGCGCGGCGTGCCGATCGTCGTCACCTACGGCTGCACCGAGACCTGCTCGCAGGTGGTCGTCACGCCGTACGAGTTGCGCTTCGACGCCGCGCGCTGCGGCGCCGGCCGGCCGCTGCCCGGCGCGCAGGTGCGCGTGGTCGACGGCCACATCGAGGTCAGGGGGCCGATGCGGATGGCGGGCTATGCCGGCGAGCCGCCGCTCGACCCGCAGGCGTGGTTCGACACCGGCGACCTCGGCGAATTCGACACCGACGGCTTCCTGCACGTACACGGCCGTGCCGGCGACGTGATCATCACCGGCGGCGAGAACGTCTACCCGGTCGAGGTCGAGCGGGTGCTCGAGTCCTTCCCCGGCGTTGCGGCCGCCGGCGTGTTCGGCGTGCCGGACGAGACCTGGGGCGAGGTCGTCGCCGCCGCCGTGGTGACGCGCGGCGAGCCGGTCGACGAGGCGGAACTGGTCGCCTTCGTGGCGGCCCGGCTCTCACCGCACAAGCTGCCGCGAGCGATCTGCGAGGTGCCGGCACTGCCGCACACCGCCGCCGGCAAGCCCGACCGCGCTGCGCTCGCCTCGCTGGCCAAGCGACTGCGGCCGCTGCCCATCGGTCGCCGGGCCGACCGCTAGCAGCAGGCCGGCGCCGACGCGGCGCGGACCCGAGCGCCTCCGCCATCGTGGCTCGGCGCGGCGGACGGTGGCCGCGCCCGCCGGCCCGCCGTCGGCACTGCGCCTACCGGGCGGCCGTGGCGGCGTCGCCGGCCACGGCGGCGCCGCGCCCGCCCTCGCTCCTCGACCAGGCAAACAAGGCGAGGTAGTCGCCGCCGAAGACGCGCCGCAGCAGCACTTCGTAACCGAGCGAGCACAGGGCGATCTCCTGCGAGCCGAGCTGGCCTTGCAGGGCAGCTTGCGAGCACTGCAGGTAGCGTGCCTTGAGATCCCGCTCCGACAGCTCGTGCAGCGCAGCGGTGAACATCGACTCGGCATCGACGCGGCGAGGCGGCTGCTCGGCGCCGGCCGCGGTCACCGTCAGCGCGGCGGCCGCCAGTGCCAGCCCGCACAGGCTGGCGCATGCTCGTCCCGCTGCCATCGTTTCATCTCCTCTTCTGAGCCGGGTGCAAGCCGTGCGATGAACCGCGGACCAGTCCGTCCGCCACGTACCTGCGTGATCGGGGGCAGCCGGCGCGCCGATCCGGCTCCCGGCGCGCGCTCGGCTGCCCCATCGCGGTCAGTCCGCCGCCACCACGTCACCGTCGAGCACGAAGCGTCGCTCGGCCGGAATGAACTGCAGCGCCCCGGCGCCGCGCAGCCCCTTGAGCTTCCCGGTGCCGCCCGCGGTCTCCCAGTTGCCGTTGGCGAGGAAGCGCGGCTTGCCGTCGGGGCCGGGCACGGGAACGCCGCGGAACTGGTACTTGATGTAGGCGACGTCGCCTTCGGCCGTGGTGAAGACCAGATAGCCGGTGGCGTTGGCCCCGGTGGCCGGGTTCACGTCGTGCATCCCCCATTCCAGCATCGTCGTGCCTGCCAGCGGCCCGTTGCCGGTGGCCTTGCCTTCGCGCTGCGCGGCGACGAGGAACCGCTTGCTGCCGTCGGCGAAGTCCATGCGGGAGTCCGCCTTCGGCGAAATGACTGCCTCGACCTTCATCGGCGCGGCCAGCGTGCCGGCGGCGGCGCAGGCGCCCACGGCGGCTGCGAGCGTCAGTCGAGTGATCCGGGCTGCATGGTTGCGAGCGTTCATCTGATGATCCTTTCCTTGGCGAGTTGAAGGGGTGTGCGGTCGGTGGTTCCGGCCGGCGACCGATTCATCCTCGGAAGAACGATCGACGCTGCGCCGGTGAAGCAAAGGTAGGCCGCTTCCTCGCTGCGATGGCCCATGCGCCGACGGATCGGCCGAATCGCGGCATGGCTGCGGCCGAATCGACGATGGAGACGCACGCGCCGCCGCCCGCTGCGCCTCAGGCGCCGGTGCTCGGCTTCCAGTCCTTGCCCTTCAGTTCGATGATGTAGATGCGGGTCCCCGAACCGCCGACGTTTTCCACCGAGTGGGTCTCGGCCGGCGCGTAGAACACCTGGCCTGCGGGCAGTTCGCGAACGACGGTCCTGCCCTCGGCGTTGGTGATCCTGACCTTTGCCTCGGTCAAGGTGACGGTGACGCGCTCGGGGTGGTAGTGCACGCCCTGGCCGCAGACACCCAGCCCCGGGCCGCTGCGGTACTCGAGCACCCGCACGCGGTCGTTCTCCAGCACGACGCGGAACGATCGGGGGTCGGAGCGGACGGGGTCCTGCGCCAGCGCCTCGCCGGTGACGCCGAGGGTGGCGAGCAGCGCCAGCAGTTCGCGGCGCGTCCTGCTTTGTTCCAGCTTCATGGGGATGTCGCCCTCCCGGCCTCGGCCGTCGATGAATGCTTGCGGAGTCGTCGCTTCACATCTGGTGAAACAGGTGCGTGTAGGCCTCGCTGACCGGCAGCGTCTCCGGCCGCTGCTTCAGCCGCAGGGTGAGGTTTCCCCGGTCGTCGCGGATCACGCTGTCGATGGCGTAGACGTTGACGATCGTCGAGCGGTGAACCTGCCAGAACATGGTCGGATCGAGCTCGGCGACAAGGCTCTTGATCGTCTTCTTGATCAGCGCCTCGGTGTCGGCGGTGACCACCAGCGTGTACTTCTGGTCGGAGCGGAAGTACACGATCTCCTCGACCGTGATCAGGCGCACCGCCGCGCCGCGCGAGGCGTTGATCCACTGCAGGTAGCGGGGCGCCGCCGACCGGCGCTCGACCAGGTCCTCGAGCGCCCGGCGCAGGTCCGGCGCCGGTTGCTGCAGCCGCGCCTTCAGCCGCTGGACCGTCGTTGCCAGGCGGCCCGCCGTGGGCGGCTTGAGCACGTAGTCCATTGCGCCCGCCTCGAAGGCCTCCAGCGCGTGCTCATCGTAGGAAGTGATGAAAGCGACGTGGCAGCGGCCGCCGATCTGCCGCGCCACCTCGATGCCTGTCAGCAACGGCATGCGGATGTCGAGGAAGGCGATGTCCGGCCGGTGTTCGTCGATCGCGTTCAGCGCCGCCACCCCGTCGCCCACGCGCGCCACGATCTCCAGCTGCGGCCACAGCGCATGCAGCATGTCGGCGAGCTCGTCCGCCAGCAGCGGTTCGTCCTCGGCGATGATCGCCGTGGGCGCCGCGCGGGCCGCTGACTCAGGCAAGTTCATAAGGCACCTGCACGATGATGTCGACCTGGTCGGAGCGGCGGGCGATCTCCAGCCGCGCCGACGTTCCATGCACGTCCGCCAGCAGCGCCCTGACGCGTTCGACCGCGGTCTCCGACGGCATCGCGCCAACGGTCAGGACCAGCCGGCAGCTGTCCCGCGAGCGTGCTGCGGCCAGCCGGCAACCACCGGCCGGCGACCAGCCGGTCTCCTGCAGCAGCGGCAGCAGGATGCCTGGCGGAAAGCCTGCGTGCATCACGTCGGGCGAGACCTCCACCGCGATGGGCGCCCCGCCTGCGTCGGCCAGCTGCCTCAATCCGATGAAGGCGCGCGCCAGCTCGATCTCGCGCAGCAGGGTCGACGACACCTGCCGCAGGCGCGGCAGCGCCGCGCGCAGGAAGGTGATCAACTCGTCGAGGAAGCGCTCGGCCCGCGGCGGGTCCTTCGCGTACAGGCGGCGCAGCGCGTCGAGCATCTCGAACAGCAGCTGCGGGTCGATCCGCGCCTGCACCTCCTGCAGGCGGTCCTGCACGATCCGGTGACGGGCGCGGCGCTGCGCTGCCTGCGCCGCGGCCAGGCGCGCGGCCGCCCGTTCGTGCTCGCGGCTGCGCTGCAGGTAGACGAAGTACAGCAGCGCCATGATCAGGGTGAACGTGAAGCCGTGCAGGTGCATGGTGCGGGCGCTGTGCACCAGGCCCAGTTCGATGAGCAGCGCCGCCCGCCCGGCCGTCAGCAGATTGGTCAGCGCGGCGGCCAGCACAGCCGCCAGCAGCCACAGCCCGCTGCGGACGGTCGGGCGCAGCTGCCGGCCGATCCGTTCGCCGCCATATCCGGCAAGCAGGAGCAGGCACCACAAAGAGATTCCATAGAGCAGCCACCACAGCGCCAGCCTGCCGAGGTCGGCTGCCGCGGCCGAGTCGACGACGCTCGCGGCGCCGGTGAAGAACGTCAGCGGTCCGGCGAAAGCCAGCAGGCCGGCGATGCGCACGGCGCCGCGGTGCGTACCCAGCCATCGCCAGAAGCCGCCCACTGGATCCGTGCGCGGCGTGTCGACCGGCAAAGGTGTCGCGGCACTCAGCATGGCTGCGCCTCAGGCTGCGAAGGACTCGCCGCGCACCGGCTCGACCCGGGCAGCGCTGCGCAGCGGGATCTCGATCGTCGCACTGGCGCCGCGCGGCTGCCGCCCGGCCAGGGTCAGCCGTGCCCGGCCCGGATAGCGGGCCGCCAGCTGCCGCCGGACGTTGACGAGACCGACGCCGGTCCCGCTGCCCGCCGTGGCGCCGAACCCCGCGCCGTCGTCGAGCACCGTCGCTTCGAGCAGGCCGCGCCGGCGTCGCGCCCGCACCTCGAGCCGCCCTCCCCCCGCCGGCTCCAGGCCGTGCTTGATGGCGTTCTCGACCAGCGTGAGCAGCAGCATCGGCGGGAACTCCGCCTCCTGCAGTCCGTCCTCGATCTCGATCGAGAAGGCCAGCTGGGCCCCCATGCGCAGCTTGAACAGGTCGAGGTAGGCCTGCACCAGCGAGATCTCCTCGCCAAGGGAGGTGCGCCGGCTGCGCAGCTGCGGCAGGGCGCCGCGCAGGTAGTGCATCAGACTGCCGATCGCCTCGGCTCCGGAGCGCGGGTCGGTGCGGTACAGGCGCCGCACGTTGCCCAGCATGTTGAATAGGAAGTGCGGCTCGATCTGCGCCTGCAGCAGGGCCAGCTGCTGCTCGCTTTCCGCCTGCCGAAGCTGCGCGCGGGCGATCTCGGCCGCATGCGCCGCCGAGTCGGCCTGCAGCGCCCGCTGGTGCACATCGGCGATCAGCGCCAGGAACGCTGCCGGAAGCCCCCAGCGCAGTGAGTCGGCGAGCATCCGCAGCGGCGGCGGAAGGTGCTCGAACCCGCCGGCGAAGTAGGCGTGCAGCAGCACGGCAAGCAGCGCCGACAGGGCCAGCAGCGCCGCCGCGATGGCAGGCAGTCGCAGCGGCATGCGCCGCGGCAGCACCCCGTCGAGGGCAGCGAAGGCGACGAGCAGCACCGCCGCGATCACGCCCAGCTCGGCCAGGTAGCCAAGCCAGGCCAGCACGATCTCGGCCGGCGAGAAGAACTGCAGCAACGTCGGGCTGGTCAGCGCGCCCAGCGACAGCAGCAGAGCCACGAGCGCCGTCACGGCCAGCCGCCACCCGCCGAGGCCGCGCCCCACGCGCGCAACGATGCCGCCGTCGCCCGCAGGACCGGCCGCTCCACCATGTCCAGCCATCTCGCCCCTCATCCGGCGCCGAACGGCGATTGTGCCGCCGTGACCAGCCGCGGAGCAGCGGTCGTCGACGAACCCCCGGCTTGGCGCCATGGATGCCGGCCAGCGGGGACGGGCAAGATCAGGCGATCCGGATCCGCGTTGGCCTCGGGCAAGTGACGCTCGAGCCGATCGTGCTAGGCGGCGTCCTTTCGCGTAAGGGTTCCTGCGTGGCGCGAATGCGGTGCTGACGCTTCGAGGGGTGCCGCCGAAGATCGACCGACAGGTGCGCGGTTTGCCGCGGGCATGGCTGTACGGTTGCGCGAGCCGCCTTGTTGTCGACGCACCCGACGGCGCGAGCGAACGCCTTTCGGCCTGCCTGTCACCGGCTCCGCGGCGAGCGGCGCTGCACCACTACACTGCGCAGGCGTGCCGGGTGCCCGGCGGCTGAGCGCACGACTATCAACACCACGGAGGATCGACATGCGGACCACTGTGCTGACAACGCTGGCCGCCGTTGCCGTTGCCACCCTCGTCGCCGGCCCTGCCACGGCGCAGTTCACGCCCTCGAAGGAATCGGTGTCCAGGCTCTTCCCCGGCGAGGTGTACTCGCCGTACGCGCAGCGGCGCTTTCCGAGCCGGCCGCTGTGGGGCGACACGCACCTGCACACCGGCCTGTCGGTCGACGCCGGCCTGTTCGGCGCCCGCGTCGGCCTCGAGGACGCGTATCGCTTCGCGCGCGGCGAGGAAGTCGTGTCTTCGACCGGGCAGCCGGCCAAGCTTGCCCGCCCGCTCGACTGGCTGGTGATCGCCGACCATTCGGATGCGATGGGCCTGATCAACGACCTGAAGGCGGGCTCGCCCGAGGTGACCAAGTACGAGCAGGGCGCGCGCTGGGCCAAGGGCCTGAAGTCGGGCGGCCAGACCGCGGTCGACACCGCCCTGGACCTGATCACCACTTTCTCGCAGGGCAAGGTCGACCCCGAACTGCTCGCCGCCTATTCACCGGGCTCGAAGATCTATGCGTCGACGTGGGAGAAGGTCGTCAAGGCGGCAGAGGCCTACAACGAGCCCGGACGCTTTACCGCGCTGATCGGCTTCGAGTGGACCTCGCTGGTCAAGGGCAACAACCTGCACCGCAACGTGATCTTCCGCGACGGAGGCAACAGGGCCGGACAGGTGGTGCCGTACACGACGCAGGCGCCGATCGGCAGCACCGATCCGCTCGACCTGTACAAGTGGCTGGAGAACTACGAGAGCAAGACCGGCGGCACGGTGCTGGCACTCGCACACAACGGCAACCTCTCGAACGGGCTGATGTTCCCGGTCGATGCGCAGTACACCGGCCGCAAGATCGACCGTACGTACGTCGAGGCGCGCGCCAAGTGGGAGCCGCTGTACGAGGTCACGCAGATCAAGGGCGACGGCGAGGCGCACCCGCTGCTGTCGCCCGATGATGCCTTTGCCGACTACGAGAACTGGGACGTCGGCAACCTCGACCTGAGCGAAGCCAAGAAGCCGGAGATGCTGCAGTACGAATATGCGCGCGAGGCGCTGAAGAACGGCCTGCTGCTCGAGTCCCGGCACGGCACCAATCCGTTCAAGTTCGGCATGGTCGGCTCGACCGACAGCCACACCGGGCTGTCGACGGCGGAGGAGGACAACTTCTTCGGCAAGCACTCGGGCGGCGAGCCGTCGCCGGAGCGCATGCAGCACCCGTTCACCAAGACCAAGAACGGCGAGTTCAAGGGCTGGCAGACGGTGGCCTCCGGGCTGGCCGCGGTGTGGGCGATGGACAACACGCGCGAGGCGATCTTCGATGCGATGGCGCGCAAGGAGGTCTACGCGACCACTGGCACACGGATCGCCGTGCGCTTCTTCGGCGGCTGGAGCTACACCGCGGAGGACCTCAACAGCCGCCAGCCCGCTTTCCGCGGCTACGAGAAGGGCGTGCCGATGGGCGGCAACCTGCCTGCCCGTAACGGCGCCAAGGCGCCGACATTGATGGTCTATGCGCTGCGCGACCCGATCGGCGCCAATCTGGACCGCATCCAGATCGTCAAGGGCTGGCTCGACGCCGGCGGCAAGACGCACGAGAAGGTCTACGACGTCGCCTGGTCGGGCGAGCGCAAGGCCGATGCGAAGGGCAAGCTGCCGCCGGTGGGCAACACCGTCGACCTGAAGAACGCCAACTGGACCAACACGATCGGCGCCTCCGAGCTCGGCACGGTGTGGACCGATCCCGACTTCGATCCGAAGCTGCGCGCCTTCTACTATGCCCGCGTGATCGAGATCCCGACGCCGCGCTGGGTCGTCTATGACGCGGTCCGCTACGGTGTCGCCCTGCCAAAGGACGCCAAGACGATCCACCAGGAACGCGCCTACACCTCGCCGATCTGGTACGCGCCGTCGTGAGCGCGATGACCGGGCTCCCGTCCACGGCCGCGGTCGGGGCGCTGTCAGCGGTGCTCGCGGTCGAGGCGATCGCCGGCGGCAGCCGGCGCTCTGCCGAAGCACTGGACCTCGGCGTCGTGCGCCTGTACGGTCCTGACGCTGCAGCCGCCGCCGCGCGCCGCTGGCCGGTCGAGGTTGCGCCCGGCTGACTCCGGTACGCTTCACGGCCGTCCTGCGGCCGATCCGAGATGTTCCGATTCCTGCTGCGCGAGCCGCTCGTTCACTTCCTGCTGCTTGGCGCCGCGCTGTTCCTGCTCGACGCCTGGCTGCGGCCGGCCTCGACGCGAGCGGCCGCCGCGTCGGCCGAGATCGTCGTCAGCGAAGCGCGCATTGCCAACCTGGCGCAGAACTTCCGCCGCACCTGGCAGCGGCCGCCGACGAAGCAGGAGCTCGACGGGCTGATCGAGGCCTTCGTGCGGGAAGAGGTGATGGTGCGCGAGGCGCTGGCCCTCGGGCTGGACCGCGACGACGCGATCATCCGCCGCCGGCTGCAGCAGAAGATGGAGTTCGTCTCCGAGGAGGCGGCGGCCAGCGTTGAACCCTCCGACGCCGAGCTGGCTCGCTACCTTGACGAGCACGCCGACGCCTTCCGCACCGAGCCGCGCGTCACCTTCACGCAGGTCTATCTCGACCCGCGCAGCCGCGGCGCGTCGCTGCCTGCCGACGCCAGGCGCCTGCTCGAGGCGCTGAACGGCGGGCGCCCGATCGAGCCCGCGCGGGCCGGTGATCGGCTGCTGCTGCTCGAGTCCCGCTATGAGAACGCAACCGGGGCCGACGTGGCGCGGCTCTTCGGAGCCGACTTCGCCGAGGCGCTGATCAGGCAGCCGCTCGGCCGGTGGGTCGGCCCGATCGACTCGGGCTATGGCGCGCACCTGGTGCGGCTGGAGGCGCTGTCGCCGGCCGGCGCGCCCACCCTCGACGAGGTGCGACCGCTGGTCAAACGCGAGTGGGCCAACGCGCGACGGCAGGAACTGGCCAAGGCCTTCTACGAGCGGCTGCGCGCGAAGTACGTGGTCAAGGTGCAGGTGCCGGAGTCCGGAAAGCAGACACCGCAGGCGGGCAGGTCGTGAGCCGTCTTGCCCGGGCATTGCTCCAGGTGCTGGCGTTGCTGGCCTGCGCGCCGCCGCTGGCTGCGCACGAGCTGCAGCCCGGCTTCCTCGAGCTGAAGGAGACGGCGGCCGGCCGCTACGAGGTGCTGTGGAAGCTGCCCTCCCTCGGCTCCTCCGACGCGCGGATGCCGATCGTCCCGGTGTTCCCGGAGAACTGCCGGCAGGTCGGCGAGGCGCGCAGCGACCGTGCCGGCACGGCCTGGGTCTTCACCGCCACGCTCGAGTGCCGATCGGGACTCGCCGGGCGAAGGATCGGCATCGAGGGGCTGGAGGCCTTCGTCACCGACGTGCTGGTGCGGGTGCAGCACGCCGACGGGGGCGTGGAGACGCACGTGCTCAAGCCGGTGCAGCCGTCGGTGCAGCTGCGTGCGGCCAGCGACACGCGGCGCGGCGCCGGCGTCTACCTGTACCTCGGCATCGAGCACATCCTGCTCGGCGTCGACCACCTGCTGTTCGTGCTCGGCCTGCTGCTGATCGTGCGCGACCGCTGGATGCTGCTGAAGACGGTGACTGCCTTCACGATCGCCCACTCGATCACGCTGGCGGTGGCCACTTTCGGCATCGCCTCGATCGCGCCGGCGCCGCTTAACGCCGCCATCGCGCTGTCGATCCTGTTCCTCGGACCGGAGATCGTGCGCCGCTGGCGCGGCCAGACCAGCTTCACCATCCGCCACCCGTGGGTGGTGGCGTTCGCCTTCGGCCTGCTGCACGGATTCGGCTTCGCCAGCGGACTGGCGGCGCTGGGACTGCCGAAAGGCGAGATCCCGCTGGCGCTGCTGCTGTTCAACGTCGGCGTCGAGATCGGCCAGCTGGCGTTCGTGCTGCTGATCCTGCTGCTCGAGCGCGCCTTCCGCCTGCTGCGGGTGCACTGGCCGCGAATGATGGCGCGCCTGCCGGGGTATCTGGTCGGCACGCTTGGCGCTTTCTGGACCATCCAGCGCATCGCCATCCTGCTGCGGGGCGTCGCATGAACGCCGGTCGGCGTGCGCTCGCCGCCTGCACCGCCGCCGCGCTCGCGCTCGTGCCTGCGCCGGCGCTGGCCCACGCCGAAAGCGGGCAGGCGGCGGGGCTGCTCGCCGGGCTCGCGCATCCGGTCTCGGGGCTGGACCACGTGCTGGCGATGATCGCGGTCGGCCTGTGGGGCGCCGTGCTCGGGCCGCCGGCGATCTGGGTGCTGCCGGTTGCGTTTCCGCTGGTGATGGCCTTTGGCGGCCTGATGGGACTGCTCGGACTGCCGCTGCCCGGTGTCGAGGTCGGCATCGCGGTCTCGGCCATCGTGCTCGGCACGATGGTGCTGGCCGAGCTGCGCCCGCCGCTGTGGCTGGCTGCGGTGATCGTCGCCTTTTTCGCCGTGTTCCACGGCCACGCGCACGGCCGCGAACTGCCGGCAGGCGCCAGCGCCCTGCTCTACAGCCTCGGCTTCGTCGTGGCCACCGGCACGCTGCACGCGCTCGGCATCCTGCTCGGCGTGGCAAACCGCTGGCGCGCCGGCCGACAGGTGGTGCGCGCAGCCGGCGGCGGCGTCGCGCTGGCAGGCCTGTTCTTCCTCTGGCGGGCGGTCGCGTGAACGGCCGTCGTTCGATCGCGCTGCTCGTTTCTTCGGCGCTGCTGGCGGCATCCGCGCCGGCGCAGGCACACCTCGTCGAGACCGGCTTCGGCGCCTTCTACGACGGCCTGGCGCACGTCGTCCTGACGCCGGCCGACCTGCTGGTCGTGCTGGCCATCGCTCTAATGGCCGGCCAGCGCGGCGTGGCGCCGGCGCGCCGCGCGCTGTTCGTGCTGCCGGCCGCCTGGCTCGCCGGCGCGCTGCTCGGCACGCGGTTTGCGTCCGCGCCGACGCCGGTGATCACGACCCTGCCCTTCGTCGCCGCCGGGATGCTGGTCCTGCTCGACGCCAAGCTGCGGCCCGCTGCGGTGGCCGTGTTCGCCGGCGCGGCCGGCCTTCTGCACGGCTTCGCCAACGGGGCGACGATGACCACGGGCGGCGCCAGCACGCTGGCGGTCGCCGGCGCGGTCAGCGCGGTGTTCTGCCTGCTGGCGATCGTCGCCGCCGAGGTGACCCGGCTTCAGGCCGGATGGACGCGCGTCGCGGTTCGAGTGGCGGGCAGCTGGATCGCCGCCGCCGGGCTGCTGATGCTCGGCTGGCTGGCGCGGCCGCTGCTCGCTGCCTGACCGGCCGGCCAGGGCGCAACGGCGGGCCGGAAGGCGCAGCCGCAGGCAACGTGCCGGCGCCGCTGCGCGCGGCCCGCCGGCGCGGCCACGGTTGGCGAGCCCAGTTGCCGCCTTCCGCCGCCTGACCGGCCGCCGCCGCAACGCGGGACAATCTGCAGTCCCGGCCCTGCCGGGGCCGATCGACGCGGGAGGGTGACCAGTGAGTACAAGCAGCAAGAGCAGGCGCAGCAGCACCAGGGCGCCGAAGGCGAGACGCAGGAGCGGCGCCGAGATGCTGCCGATCGACGCGATCGCGAGAAACCTGCGCGGCTGGGCCGACACGGTGCTCGGCATCGCGGTGCCGGCCACCGACCTGGCGCTCGGCCTGGCCACGGCGCGGGCACGCACGCCGGGGCAGAAGTCGGCGATCGCCAGAGCCGGCGCGGTGCTGCGCCGGATGCGTGAAGCGGCCGGGCTGACGCTGGAGGAGCTGGCGCGCGCCGTCGACCTGCGCGAGCCGGACCTGATCGCCAACGCCGAGCGCGGCCTGGTCGCACTTCCGTTCGAAGTGATCCTTCGCCTGGCCGGCGTGCTCGGACGCGGCGACCCGCTGACCTCGGTGATGAAACTCACGCGCGCCTATAACCCCGACCTGTGGAAGGCGCTGGAGGACCTCGGTATCGGCAAGCTGGTCGTGCAGGCCGGGCGCGAGCGCGAACTGGCCAACGTGTATCGCGGCAACGACGCTGCGCGGCGATTGTCGGACGAGGATTTCGCCGCCGCGCTCGCCTTCACCCGGCAGGCCTTCGACATGGCGGTAGCGTTCCGCGCCGCCGCGGCAGCCGGCAGGCCATAGCCGGCTGCGATCGGCTGGCAACCACAAGCGAGGACTGAAGCATGAGCACGACAGGCCTTAACCCGCTCGACGCCGCCTGGCTGTTCACCGAGTCGCGTGCCACGCCGAACCACGTCGGCGGCCTGCTGCAGTTCCGCCTGCCGGAGAACGCACCGCGCGACTTCGTCCGCCGGCTGATGAAGGAGTTCCGCGGCCACCGCCGCTTCAGGGCGCCCTGGAACCGGCGGCTGAAAGACGGCGTCGCCGGCAGCCTGTGGCCGACGTGGGTCGAGGACGACGACATCGACCTCGAGTACCACGTGCGTCACTCGGCACTGCCGTGGCCGGGCGGCGAGCGCGAGCTCGGCGAGCTGGTCGGCCGCCTGCAGAGCACGCCGCTCGATCTGACCCGCCCACCGTGGGAGTGCACGATCATCGAAGGGCTGGAAGACAACCGCTTCGCGGTGTTCGTCAAGATGCACCACTCGCTGATCGACGGCGTCAGCGGCATGAAGATGCTGCAGCGGAGCATGGCGACCGACCGGGCACGCAGCCTGAAGATGCCGCCGTTCTGGGCCATGGGCTCGGGCGAATCGGCGCGACCAAGGCACGCCGCCACAGCGGATCTCGCCGGCACCGTTGCAGCGGCCCTCGGCTCGCTGCGCGACCAGGTGCGGTCGGTGCCGCAACTGGCCACCGCCTTCGGCAGGATGCTGACGCGTATCGGCAGTGGCGGCGATGGCATGGTGCTGCCCTTCGATTCGCCGCTGTCGGTGCTCAACGGCCGGGTGCGCGAGAAGCGGCGCTTCGCCACGCAGCACTTTGCGCTGCAACGCCTGCGTGCGCTGGCGACGGCGGCGAACTGCACGCTCAACGACGTCGTGCTGGCGCTGTGCGGCGGCGCGCTGCGCCGTTTCCTGCTCGAGCGCGACGCCCTGCCCGGCAAGTCGCTGACCGCCGGCATCCCGGTGTCGGTGCGGCCGAAGGACGACGAGGGTACCGGCAACGCGATCAGCTTCATCGTGGCGACGCTCGGCACCGACATCGCCGACCCGCTCGAACGGCTGGAGGCGATCAAGCGCTCGGTGCAGCACGCCAAGGCGCACGTGCAGAGCCTGCCGCGCGAGGCGATGATCAACTACACGATGCTGCTGATGGCGCCGACCGTGATCACGCTGCTCACCGGCATCGGCGGACGCACGCGGCCGATGTTCAACGTCACCATCTCCAACGTGCCGGGACCGGACAAGCCGCTGTACTTCCGCGGCGCCGAACTGCTCGCCATCTTCCCGGCGTCGATCGTCACCCACGGCCAGGCACTGAACATCACCTGCCAGAGCTACGCCGGCGCGATGAACTTCGGCTTCACCGGCTGCCACTCGTCGGTGCCCAGCCTGCAGCGACTGGCGCTGTACGCCGCCGACGCGCTCGGCGAGCTGGAGGCCGCCCTGCTGCCGCCGGCGAAGCGCCGGCGCAAGACGGTCAAGCGGCCGCGTCGCCGGCAGTCAGCCACTCGATGACGGCCTGGTTGAACTGCCGCGGCTGTTCGGCCATCACCCAGTGGCCGCTGTCGAAGGCGAGCACCCGGCTGCCCGGCCCCGCGCCGACTTCGGCGGCCCAGCCGGAGGAGTGGAACATGAACGGCTTGCGCCTGCCGTAGACGAAGAGCATCGGGCACGCAGGTCGGAACGATCGTGCCTGCCGGTAGCCGCGCCGCACCCACTGCACGTAGTACGGGTGGCCCATCCAGGCGCCGATCGACGTCCGTTCGCCCGGCGCCCCGGCCAGGCGCGCCATCGCGCGCGCCATCCAGTCTCCCAGCGGGCCACCGATGCGCCAGGCAGCCGCCAGCCATAGCTGGTAGGCGACGATCATCGCCTTCGCCGTCGGGCCGAGCTCCTGCAGGTGGCGGCGGGAGCCGGCGTCGCCGATGTCGACGCCGACGATGCGGCGGACCAGCTGCGGATAGCGCAGCGCGAACTGGTAGCCGTAGACACAGCCCCAGTCGTGCACCAGCAGGGTGACCGCTTCGGCGCCGCAGCCGTGCTCGACGATGCCGCGGATCAGCTCGATCACCTCATCGAGCGAGTAGGCGCGGCGAGGGTGATCCCGCTCGAAGCCGGGCAGCGTGAAGCGGACGCAGCGATAGCGGCTGCGCAAGGCCTCGACCTGCCGGTCCCACAGGCGGCAGGTGTCCGGCCAGCCGTGGACGAACACGATCGAGCGCGGTCCCTCTCCGTCGACGTGGACCTCGACATCGCCGATCCGCAGGGTGGGCATCGCGTGGGTCGGCCGGGTCGTGCAGCGAGCGATCAGCGCGGCTGCATTTCGGCGCAGCCGAGGATGCGCACGCCCGGCGCCGCCTCGAGCGCGGCGCGCAGCAGCGCGCGGGCGACGTCCTCGGCCCGAATCGGGCGCACCCGCGCCGGCAGCCAGCCGGACAGCGGGCGCAGCAGGCGCTGCGCCCACGCCTCGCCGGCGCGTCTGGGCTGGCCGAGCGCGCTGCGGTCGCCGAGCAGCAGCGACGGCTGCGCGATGACGACGCTGTCGTAGCCGAGCGTGACGACGGCCTGCTGCATCTCGCCCTTGACGCGGTTGTAGAACACCGGCGAGGCGGCATCGGCGCCGAGCGCCGAGACGACCATCAGGCGCCGCGCTCCGGCCGCCCTTGCCGCCCGCGCCGTGCCCACCACCGCGTCGAAGTCGACCTGCCGGAATGCCTGCTGTGACCCGGCGGCCCTGATCGTCGTGCCGAGCGCGATGAACACGTCGTCGACCGGCGGCAGCGCCGGCAGCGCCGCGAAGTCCACCCGCGTGGTGACCAGCTTCGCGTGTCCGGCGAGGTCAGCGACCGCGCGGCGCAGCACGACGTAGACCCGCCGGTAGCGCGGCGAGTCGAGCAGCAGGGCGAGCAGCGCGCGGCCGACCAGGCCGCTGGCACCGGCCAGCAGCGCACTGCGCGAATCGACGGGGGCCCTTGATCCAGCCACGGCCCACTATAGCGACGCCGCCCTAGACTGGCCGCAGGGCCGAACACGGCGGGCATGCCGCGAAAGACGAGGAACGCCGGTGGACATTGCCGCCATCCGTGAAGCGGTACTGCAGACGATCGTCGCGGTCGCACCGGAGATCGATGCGCAGCAGATCCGGCCGCAGCAGCCATTGCGCCGCCAGATCGACCTCGACTCGATCGACTGGCTGAACGTGCTGGCCGGCCTGCAGGAGCGCCTGTCGATCGCGATCCCCGACGAGGACGCCGGCCGGCTGGGCACGCTCGATGCGATCGTCGCCTACCTGGCAGCGCGGCAGGCGCAGCCCGCCGCCCGACCGGCGGACCGCCGGGCGCCGGCGGCGACCGGACTGCCGAGCGGCCAGCACCTGATCGGCGGCCAAGCCATCACGGTGCGACCGATCCGCCCCGACGACCTGCGACGGGAGGCGGATTTCTTCCGCCACCTGTCGCAGGAGACCCGCTACAAGCGCTTCCTGGTGACCGTCAGCGAGCTGTCCGAGGCCAAGCTGCACTACTTCACCGAGGTCGACCAGGTCCGCCACGTTGCACTGGGGGCAACCGTCGATCGCGACGGCGAGGCGGCGCTGGTCGGCGTGGCGCGCTACATCGTCGCGCCGGACGGCGGCAGCTGCGAGTTCGCGATCGCGGTCGACGACGACTGGCAGGGCTCCGGGCTGGCCGGCATCCTGATGCGCACGCTGATCGACGTCGCGCGCTCGCGCGGTCTGGCCACGATGGAAGGCACCGTGCTCGCCACCAACGTGCGCATGCTGAAGTTCAGCCGCCAGCTCGGCTTCATCCAGCAGCGCGATCCCGACGACCGCGAGACGGTGCGCATCGTGCGCCGGCTGTGACCGCCGCCGGCGCGCCTAGGCACTGCCGCCGTCGGCGCGATCCTGCGGCGGCGCCGGCCGCTCCGACGGATCGAGCACCAGCGCCGCCTTGACCAGAAGGTGGGCCGAGATCGGGGCGGTCAGGAAGATGAACAGCGTCACAAGCACTTCGTGCAGGCTGACGCCGCCCGAGCCGGGGCGGAAGGTGAAGAAAAGCACCGAGGCGAGCAGCACGCAGCCGACACCGAGCGTGCTCGCCTTGGTCGGGCCGTGCAGGCGCTTGAAGAAGTCGGCCAGCTTGGCCAGCCCCCACGAGCCGATCAGGGCGAACGCGGTGCCGATCACCAGCAGCACGGCAACCAGCAGGTCGAGCAGCGGCGGCAACGGCATCGTCCTACTCCACGATGTCGCCGTGGACGACGAACTTCGACAGCACCACGGTGCCGACGAAGCCCATCAGCGCGATCACCAGCGCCGCCTCGAAGAACAGCGCGGTGCCGAAACGGATGCCGAGCAGGATCAGCAGCGCCAGCGAGTTGATGTACAGGGTGTCGAGCGCCAGGATGCGGTCGGCCAGGCCCGGGCCGCGCAGCAGGCGGTACAGGTTCAGCAGCAGCGCCAGCGCGAAGGCGCCGATGGCGAACGGCAGGACGGTGGCGACGATCATTCGAAGATCTCCTTCAGCGGCGCCTCGTAGCGGGCCTTGATCTGTGCGACCAGGGCGGCCTCGTCGCCGACGTTGAACGCGTGCACCAGCAGATGGCGGCCGTCGGCGGACAGCTCGGCCGACAGCGTGCCGGGCGTCATGGTGATGATCCCGGCCAGCGCGAGGATCGCGTGCGGGTCGGTGATCGCCAGCGGCACCCAGACGAAGGCCGGCCTGATCGCATCCTCCGGCCCGAGGATGCGCCGTGCCACTTCGATGTTCGACAGCACGATGTCCCAAAGCACGAGCAGCGCCAGCCGGATGATCAGCGCCGGTCGACCCAGCCGCGGCTGCACGGGCCGCAGCCGCCCGGTGAACCACGGCACGACCAGCGCGAGCAGCGCCGCCAGCACGATGTGCGCCGGATCGACGGTGTTGTTCAGCAGCAGCCAGACGACGAACAGCGTCGCCGACAGCACCGGCGCGGGCAGCCAGCGCTTCACGGTCCGTCCTTCGCCGGCTTGCCGCCGACGATGCTGCGGATCGGCATTGCCGCCGGCACCGGCGTCGCCCCGAGCACGGCGTCGATGTACGGCCGGCGCTCGAGCAGCTGCTGCGCGGCGGCGCCGGTGAAGCGCGCCAGCGCGCTGGCGCCGACCGTGTTCAGCAGCAGCGCCGCGAACAGCCAGCCCAGGGCCATCGCCTGCACCGACGAGGTGGCGCTCGCCGTCGGCGGCGCCGGCGGCAGGTACGGCTTCCAGAAGACCCGGCTGCCGGCCCGGACCAGGCTGATGATGATCGCCAGCCCCGAGGCCAGCACGACCGCCCACACCCAGGCCGCGTAGGCAGTGTCGCGCGCCGCGGCCAGCAGCAGCGACTTGCCGAGGAAGCCCGCCAGCGGCGGCAGGCCGCACACCGCGACCGCGGCCAAGAAGTAGGCGGCGCCGAGCAGGTTGCGTTCCGGACCGAACGGCCCCGGCGCCAGCAGGTCGCCGTGCTCGCCGCGCTGCGCGCCGATGCGGTCGGCCAGCAGGTAGAGCACCGCCACCACCAGCGTGCTGTTGACGAGGTAGAACAGGGCCGCCGCCACCGTGTCGCGGCTGCCCAGGCCGAG
Source organism: Burkholderiales bacterium (assembly GCA_020355165.1). GTDB lineage: Bacteria > Pseudomonadota > Gammaproteobacteria > Burkholderiales > Burkholderiaceae_F > JADJWR01. The sequence continues at coordinate 1,768,117 of CP070661.1, read as the reverse complement.
CGCCATCAGCAGCGTGCCGGCGGAGGCGATGACGAGGTAGCCGATCAGGCCGCGCATATCGCGCGCCGCCAGCGCACCCACCGCCGCCAGCGCGATCGTTCCCATGCCGAGCACGGGCAGCCAGGGCTGCGCGAGATCGGCGGCCAGCCCGCCGTCAACACCGAAGACCAGCGTGTAAACGCGCGCCACCGCGTAGACGCCGACCTTGGTCATGATCGCGAACAGCGCCGCCACCGGCGCCGCCGCCGCGCCGTAGGTGCTCGGCAGCCAGAAGTACAGCGGCAGCAGCGCCGCCTTGACGCAGAAGACCACCAGCAGCAGCAGGCCGGCGCTGCGCGCCAGCGACGCCGCCGGCGGCGGCAGCTGCGCCACCCGCTGCGCGAGGTCGGCCATGTTCAGCGTGCCGGCGACGCCGTACAGCGACGCCACCGCGATCAGAAACAGCGCCGAGCCGGTCAGGTTGAAGCTGACGTAGTGGATCGCGGCGCGCAGCCGCGCCGCTCCGGCGCCGTGCAGCAGCAGGCCGTACGAGGCGATCAGCAGCACCTCGAAGAAGACGAACAGGTTGAACAGGTCGGCGGTCAGGAACGCACCGGCGAGTCCCATCAGCTGGAACTGGAACAGCGCGTGGAAGTGCGGGCCCAGCCTGTCGACGCGCGCCCTTGCCTCGCCCGCCACCGCGTAGGCGAGCGCGGCCAGCGCGATGACGCCTGTCAGCACCAGCATCAGCGCCGAGAGCCGGTCGAGCGCCAACGCGATGCCGAACGGCGCGCTCCAGTTGCCGAGCAGGTAGGCGCGCACGGTGCCGTCGGCGGCCTGCGCGGCGAGGCCGATGGCCACCAGCAGCTGCGCCCCGGTGGCGGCCAGCGACAGCCGCGCCGCCAGGGCGGGACGCGCGCGCTCGACCAGCAGCAGCGCCGCTCCCGCAACGAGCGGCAGTGCCACCGGCACGACGATCCAGTGCGGCCAGCTCATGACCGGCGCTGCCCGGCGCCGCCCGGCTCGGCGCCGTCGACATGGTCGGAGCCGGTCTCGGCGTGGGCGCGCAGCGCGATCACCAGGATCAGCGCCGTCATCGCGAAGCTGATCACGATGGCGGTCAGCACCAGCGCCTGCGGCAGCGGGTCGGCGTAGTTGGCGAGCGTCGGCGCCAGCTTGCCGGCGACGATCGGCGGACGGCCGATCCGAACGCGCCCCATCAGGAAGATGAACACGTTCACCGCGTACGACAGCAAGGTCAGGCCGATGATCAGGTCGAACACCCGCGAGCGCAGCAGCAGCCACACGCCGGTGGCCGTCAGTACGCCCAGCCCGATCGCCAGCAGCAGCTCGATCGTCATCGGCCGTCCTCGCCTTTGGCCGAGACACGGCCGATCGACACCAGGGCGAGCATCGTCGCGCCGACCACGGTCAGGTACACGCCGAGGTCGAACACCACGGCGCTGGCCAGCGGCACGCTGCCCAGCACCGGCACCGTCCAGTAGGCGTAGGTGCTGGTCAGGAACGGCGCGCCGAGGAACCAGCTGCCGATGCCGGCGCCGCCGGCGATCAGCAGGCCGCAGCCGATCCAGGCGCGGAAATCGGTGCGCAGCCGCTGCTCGACCCACTGCTGGCCGTGGGCGACGTACTGCAGGATCAGCGCCAGCGCCAGCACCAGGCCGGCGATGAAGCCGCCGCCGGGCTCGTTGTGGCCGCGCAGGAACAGGTAGACCGACACCAGCACCGCCAGCGGCAGCAGCACTGCCGCTACCAGCGGCAGGAAGCGCGAGCGCGGCTCGGCCGACCGCGGCCGCGGCCGTCGTGCCGGCGCGAAGCCGGCCAGCAGCGCGTAGATGACCACGCCGGCGATGCCGAGCACGGTGATCTCGCCCATCGTGTCGTAGCCGCGGTAGTCGACCAGGATCACGTTGACCACGTTGGCACCCCCGCCCTCGGGCACCGCCGTGCGCAGGAAGTACGGCGAGATCGAATCGAAGCCGCTGGTGAGGATGGCGTAGCACAGCACCGCCACGCCGGTGCCAGCCGCCACCGACAGCAGCAGGTCGCGCGCTGCGCGCGCCCGCCGCGCCTCGGGCGGGCTGCCCGCCGGCAGCCAGTACAACGCCAGCATCATCAGGATGATCGTCACCATCTCGACCAGCAGCTGCGTCAGGGCGAGGTCGGGCGCAGACAGGTAGACGAAGGTCAGGCTCACCACCACCCCGACCGCGCCGAGCATCAGCAGCGCCAGCAGGCGCCGGTGGTACGCCAGTGCCGTGCCGACGGCGGCCGCCACGCCGACCAGCCACACCGCGACGACGCCGAAGTTCAGCGGCGTGCCGCCCGCGGCCGGCGCCGCGGCGCCGCCGCCGGCCAGGAAGGGCGCCAGGCCGGCCAGCAGGGCCACGGCCACCAGCAGGAACAGGTAGCGCTGCAGGCTGCCGTTCTCGAGCGTGTCGGTCACCAGGCGGGCCAGTCCCAGCTTGGCCGCGGTGAACAGGTGAAACGCCTCGCGCCCGCCGCTGTGGATCCAGCCCGGCAGCTTCACCAGTTCGTGCAGGTTGACCCGCCGCTGCAGGCCGAAGTACAGCAGCACGCCGCCGACCGTGGCCGCCGCGCTCATCGCCAGCGGCAGGTTGAAGCCGTGCCAGATGGCCAGCTTGTACGCCGGCAGCGGCGCGTACGGCCCGCCGAACAGCGCCGCCTGGGCGCCGATGGCCAGCAGCGGACCGATGATCAGCGCCGGGAACAGGCCGACCAGCGCGCACAGCACCACCAGCACCTCGACCGGCAGGCGCATGAACCGCGGCGGCTCGTGCGGCTTCTTCGGCAGCCCCTTCGGCTCGCCGTTGAAGAACACGTCGTGGATGAAGCGCACGCTGTAGGCCACCGAGAAGGTGCCGGCCACCAGCGCGCCGAGCGGCAGCAGCACGTCCATCACCGCGTTGCTGTGCTTGCCGATCGCCTCGCTGAAGAACATCTCCTTCGACAGGAAGCCGTTGAGCAGCGGCACGCCGGCCATGGCCCCCGCGGCGACCATGCCGAGCACGGCGGTGATCGGCATGGTCTTCCACAGGCCGGCCAGCCGGCGCATGTCGCGCGTGCCGGCCTCGTGATCGATGATGCCGGCGGCCATGAACAGCGATGCCTTGAAGGTGGCGTGGTTGAGGATGTGGAACACGCCGGCGACCACCGCCAGCCGGGTGTCGATGCCGAACAGCAGCGTGACCAGGCCGAGGTGGCTGATCGTCGAGTACGCCAGCAGTCCCTTCAGGTCGTGCTGGAAGATGGCGATGTAGGCGCCGACCAGCAGCGTGGCCAGGCCAACCGGCGCCACCGTCCAGAACCACAGATCGGATCCGCCGAGCGCCGGGTACATGCGCGCCAGCAGGAACACACCGGCCTTGACCATCGTCGCCGAGTGCAGGTAGGCGGACACCGGCGTCGGAGCCGCCATCGCGTGCGGCAGCCAGAAGTGGAACGGGAACTGCGCGCTCTTGGTGAAGGCGCCGGCCAGCACCAGCGCCAGCGCCAGCGGGTACAGCGGGTGGGCGCGGATCAGGTCGCCGGAGGCCAGCACCGTCTCGAGATCGTAGCTGCCGACGATGTCGCCGAGCAGCAGCACGCCGCCGAGCAGGGCCAGCCCGCCGGCGCCGGTGATGGTCAGCGCCATGCGCGCGCCCTGCCGCGCATCGGCGGTGTGGCTCCAGTAGCCGATCAGCAGGAAGCTCGACAGGCTGGTCAGCTCCCAGAACACCACCAGCAGCAGCAGGTTGTCGGCGAGCACCACGCCGAGCATCGCGCCCATGAACAGCAGCAGGAAGCCGAAGAAGCGCGCCGCCGGATCGTCGGGGTCGAGGTAGTAGGCGGCATACAGCACGATCAGCATGCCGATGCCGCCGATCAGCAGCGCGAACAGCCAGGCCAGCCCGTCCATCCGCAGACCGAAGGCCAGCCCGAGCTGCGGCATCCAGTCGATCTGCCAGCGCACGACCTCGCCGACGAACACCGCCGGCGCGGCGGCCAGCACCAGCGCGGTGGCGGCCACCGTCACCGCGGCGGCGAGCGACACCGCCCGCATCCGCTGCGCGTTGGGGGAGGCCAGCACCAGCACGGCGCCGGCGAACGGCAGCAGCGCGAGCACCGGCAGCAGCAGCGCGGCCCGCATCGGCGATCAGTGCCCGCCGCGCTGCGTGCGCAGCATCGACACCAGCAGCGTGACGATGGTCAGCGGGACGACGAACGACAGCATCGCCGCCGAGAACGCCGGCAGCGCCTGGTGCTGGCGCGCCGCCAGCATGAGGAAGGCCGTGTAGGCGAAGTAGTAGCCGAGGAACAGGCCGCCCTCCCAGCGGGCGATCTCGCGCCCGCTGAGGAACACCGGCAGGCAGGCGAAGGTCACCGCCAGCATCACCCACAGGTCGAAGGCGAGCGCGGCCGCCGGCACCGGCAGGCCGCCGCCGGCGGCGAGCCCCGCGGCGCCGACGCAGCCGAGGATGTTGAAGATATTGCTGCCGACGATGTTGCCGACCGCGATGTCACGCTCGCCCTTCAGCGCCGCCATCAGCGAGGTGGCCACCTCCGGCATCGAGGTGCCGGCGGAGACGATCGTCAGTGCGATGACCAGTTCGCTGACACCGAGCGCACGCGCGAAGGCGACCGCCGCCTCGACCAGCCAGTTCGAGCCCAGCACCAGCAGCGCCAGTCCGCCGAGCACCAACGCGAGCTGCGCCGCCCAGTGCCGGTCCCAGGCGCGTTGCGGCGGCATGGCCTCGGCGTACTCGTCGCGGGTGGCCTGCGTCTCGCGGCGCGACTGGACGATCAGGAAGACCGTGTAGGCGGCCAGCAGCGCGAGCAGCAGCACCGACTCCGGGCGGCCAATGTGTCGGTCGGCCGCCAGCACGGCCAGCAGCAGCGATGCCGCGATCATGATCGGCACCTCCTGGCGGATCAGCTGTGCGTTGACCACCAGCGGCGAGACCAGCGCCGACAGGCCGAGGATGAACAGCACGTTGAAGACGTTGCTGCCGATGACATTGCCGACCGCCATGTCGGTGCGGCCCTCGAGCGCGGCGCCCACCGAGACGGCGACCTCCGGCGCGCTGGTGCCCATCGAGACGATGGTCAGGCCGATCACCAGCGGCGAGATGCCGAGCGAGAGGGCCATTGTCGCCGCGCCCCGCACGAGCCAGCGGGCACCGACGATGAGCGCGAGCAGGCCGAGCGCGAAATGAATGACGTTGGCGATCATTGTCCCCGGCGGCCCGCCTAGCGAACCGGCGCGGAGTATAGGTGCAGCGGTCGCGCTGCGGCATCGGGCGCGCTGCAGCCGTGCGGGCGAAAAAAAAATCCGCACCCGGCAAGCCGGATGCGGACCGAAATCGCGACTCCGGATCCGCCCTGGAGCGGGGAATTCGCGCGCTGCTCCGAGGAGCAAGCAACCGAAAAGGACACACCGAGCAAGCAAGCCGCCGCGGCACGAGCCGAAGCAGGTCGATCGCGCGGTGTGCGGGATGACTGTACTGCGACGGTGGCGCCCTGCCCATCGGCGCTTCACCGTACGCAGCGCTACCTAACCGGCGGCGGGCACCGGAGCGCCGCCGGCGGCACCTCAGCGCGGCGGCATCACACTCAGGACAGGACCCGGTCGGCCGGTGCCGCGGCCGGTGCGCCGTCGAGCTCGAAGCGCAGGCGGAACAGGTCGGCGACGCGACGCGCCTGCAGCTTCTCCATCACCCGCGCGCGATGCACCTCGACGGTGCGCTGGCTGATGCCGAACTCCTCGGCGATCTCGCGGTTGTGATAGCCGCTGGTGACGCGGTCGAACACCTCGAGTTCGCGCTCGGTCAGCCGCTGCATGCGGCTGAGCACGGTCTCGCGGCTGCGCGCCTTCTCGACCTGCGCGTGATCGCTGCGCAGGGCGACCGTGATGGCTTCGATCAGGTCCTGCTCGTCGATCGGTTTCTCGAGGAAGTCGACGGCGCCGTCACGCAGCGCCGACCGCGCCGTGGCCACGTCGCCATGCGCGGTCATCACCACGAACGGCAGCGCCGCGTGCTGGCTGACCAGCTTGCGCTGCAGGTCGAGGCCGGACATGCCGGGCAGGCGGACGTCGGCGAGCACACAGGCCGGCCGCTCGAGCGCGTCGCTCTCGAGAAACGCCTCGGCACTGTCGAAGGTGGCGGTGGAGAACCCGCGCAGCTGCAGCAGCAGCGACAGTGAGTCGCGTACGGACGGATCGTCCTCGACGACGTATACCCAGCTTCCGGCAACGTTGACGTCATTCTGGTCGGTGTTCATCGGTAGGCAGGTCCAGGTGGAAGGTGGTGATGCTGCTGGCAGCATCGTAGGAAAGCCCGCCGCCCAGCCGCTCGGTGATGGACCGGGACAGTGCGAGTCCGAGGCCCATGCCGTGCGGCTTGCTGGTGGCGAGCGGCTTGAAAAGCTGCGCGCGCAGGTCGGGCGCCACGCCCGGCCCGTTGTCCTGCACGCTGATCCGTATCGACGCTGGCGACCGCCCCGGCAGGCGCGCTGCACCGACGCGGATCCGTCGCGGCGGCGGCGCCTCGGCCAGCGCGTCGCAGGCGTTGCCGAGCAGGTTGTCGAGCACCGCGCCGAGCTGTACCGCGTCGGTGCGCAGCGGCGGCAGGCCCGGCTCGACCGCGGTCTCGAAGACGATGCCGGCCCGCTCGAGGCGGTCGCGCAGGTGGGCGCGGCCGCGCTCGATCAGCTCCTCGACCCGCACCTCCTCGCTGTGCATGGTGCCGGTGCGGAAGAAGTCGCGCATCCGCCGCACGTACTGGCCGGCGCGGGCGCTTTCGGCCGAGATCTGCTCGAGCGTGCGGAACAGCTTGGCGCGATCGGCCTCGTCGCGCTCGGCGATCAGCCGCGCGGCCCGCGCGTAGGTACCGATGGCCGACAGCGGCTGGTTCAGGTCGTGCGCCAGCGCCGCCGACAGCTCGGCGGTCGCCGCCGAGCGCTGGATCTCGCTCAGCGCGTCGCGCTGCGCGCGCAGCTCGCGCTCGCGCGAGGCCAGCCGCTGCGCCGCCCGCTCGCGCTCGGAGGACATCAGGCCGATGTACATGGCGGTCAGCGCCAGTGCCAGCGCCAGCATCTGGTACTCGAAGGCGGTGGCCACGTGCGCCGAGAACACCGATACGGCGGCGATCATCCCGGCCTGCAGCAGCGGCACCGCCACCGCGGCACCGACGAGGCCGTGCCGCGTGGCGATCACCAGCATCGGCACGAACAGCAGGTACGACATGCGGAACTGGTCGAACGGCCGCCACCAGAAGATCACCAGCAGCAGCACGGCGACCGCCACCGCGAACAGCAGCAGGTCGCGGCCGAGCGTGCCGCCGCCGATGGTGCTGGCCACCTCGACCCGCCAGGCACCCGAGGCAAGCAGCAGCAGCGCCGGCGCCGCGACGATCATGCCGAGCGCCTCGCCGACCACGACCCGCAGCGACATCACGTGCAGCAGGCCAAGCGAGACCCTGCCGGCCAGCGCGTACGTCAGGCCGAGCAGCAGGGCCACCGCCAGCGAGGTGGCAAAGGCGATCAGCACCAGCGCCGACAGGTCGCGTAGCGACACTTCGGCGCGGGTCCAGCGGGTGAAGCGCTGCACCGCCTGGCCGGCGGCGCTGTAGGCACCGCCCACGGCAAGCGCAGCGAACAGCGACCCCAGGCCGGCCGGCGAATCGCGCAGAACGATCTCGGCCAGCAGCACGGCCACCACCACCACCGGCGCGAAGCGAAGCCCGGCAGTCGCCACCAGCGTCAGTGCCAGCGCCGCCTGCGGGTTCCATGGGGTCCACTGCGCCGGTTGCACGGCGAAGGTCGCGGTGGCGGCGTCGACCGCCAGATACAGCGCACAGAAGAACACCGCCAGCGCCAGCGGTCGTCGGTAAAGCCAGCGCAGCGCCCGCGGTGCCGACTGCGCGACGCTGCCCGCCGGCCCCTTGGCGTCCTGCGCCGCAGCGCCGGCGACGTGCGCGCGCACCGCCTCGAGCCATCGTGGCCGATGACGCTCGCGCGCGGCCTCGACGCCGTTCACGCCGGCGGTTCCGCCTGAGAGCGGGTCCACCGCCCGCTCGGCCGCCACAGCCACCAGGCCGCCGCGCCGGCCAGTGCGGCGATCAGAAGTGCGACCGGCCGCCGCCGCAGCAGCCGCCAGGCGACGGTGCCCACCGTCGAGCTGATCCACGGATGGCCGACGCCGAACCTGGCCAGCCTGCCGACCGCGCCGCCGGCCGCAGCACCCGGGGAAAGCGCGCGCGCCGCCAGTCCGATGACGCCGGCGACCGACCTCAGCGGCGCCAGCTGCTCACGCGCCTCGAATATGGCGAGTTGAGCCGCCAGCCGCTGTGCCTGCCCCTGCGCCTGCAGCTGGGCGATCCGCTGTTCGGTCGACAGCCTGTTCATCGACCTGTTCCTCCGACGACCGATGCCGGCGTCCGGCTGGCAGGCGGTGGCAAACGGAGCACGCTCACTGGCGAGGCTCCGCATCGCGCTCCTGCGCAATCGCACTGGCCAGCGCGTCGTAGTCCTCGCGCAGCGCGGTGCGCGTCCGCGCCAGCGGCGAGGGCGCGGCGTCCGCCGAGCGCAGCAGCGCGCGCAGCAGCAGGACGGCTCCCAGCCCGAACAGCGCCGCCAGCACGCCGGGCGTGAACGCCCCGAACCGCTCCCACAGCACCAGCGTCAGCCACGCGCCGACAGCGACCAGGGCGACCACTGTCAGAGCGAAAGCCGCCAGGACCATCGCCAGCCAGCCGACCCACAGCCGCCGCGCGGCCGCCATCTCCTCCGCGGCCAGGTCGGCACGAAGCAGCAGCAGCAGGCCGGCGTGCCTGAGCGCGCGTCGTGCTGCCTCGAACGACAGTCCCATCGGCTGGGCTAGCGCCGCGACACCAGCATGCCGAGGAGGAAGCCGACGCCGGCCGCGGCGCCGACCGCTGTCCACGGATTGGAGTGCACCCAGTCGTCAGCGCGCCGCGCGGCGACGCGGCTCTTTTCCGCCGCGGCGACGCGGGCCTCGGACAGGCGCAGGCTGGCGCGGTGCAGGTTTTCCGCGGCTCGCTCGCGAAGCTCGGCCGCCTGCTGGCCGGTGCTGCTGGCCGCCTGCTTCAGCAGCGCCTCGACGTCCGCAAGCACGGTCTTCATGTCGGCGCCCAGCTTCTCGCCGGATACGCGAACGGGGCTCTCGGTGTCATCCATCGTGTCTTCTCCTTACCGATAAAAGCGAAAGCACGGCCGCGCCGCCGCGACGGCGTGCCGTGTCCAGAGGCAAGATGTAGCAGATCGATCCGCCGGCCGATGCGCCCGATCTACCTACGTGACGGGCGTACGTGCATTCCCATAGCAGCCAGCATAGGGCAAGCGGGCGCCATGCGGCGTGTCGGGCCGCAGGTGCCGGCGCGGCGCTGCAGGCCGCCAGGGGCAGCTGCTAGATTGCGCGCCCAGAATCGACTCCGCCGGCCTGCCACCATGTCCCAGCCCACTGCCCCAGCGCCCGCGCAACCCGTTCGCCTCGGCACCCCGCTGTCGCCGGGCGCTACCCGTGTCCTGCTGCTCGGCGCCGGCGAACTCGGCAAGGAAGTGATCATTGCGCTGCAGCGGCTGGGGATCGAGGTGATCGCCGCCGACCGCTACCCGAACGCGCCGGGCCACCAGGTGGCTCACCGTGCGCACGTGCTGAACATGGCCGACCCGGCGGCACTGCGGGCCCTGATCGACAAGGAGCGGCCGCACCTCGTCGTGCCCGAGATCGAGGCGATCGCCACCCAGGTGCTGCTGCAGGTCGAGGCAGAGGGCCTGGCGACCGTCATCCCCTCGGCAAGGGCGGCGCACCTGACGATGAACCGGGAAGGGATCCGGCGCCTGGCCGCCGAGGAACTGGGCCTGCCGACCTCGACCTACCGCTTCGCCGACTCGCTGGCCGAGGTCGAGGCGGCGGTCGACGCCGTCGGCCTGCCCTGCCTGATCAAGCCGGTGATGTCCTCCTCCGGCAAGGGCCAGAGCAGGGTCGACCGGCGCGAGGACCTGGCCAAGGCCTGGGAGTACGCCAACGCGGGCGGCCGCGTCAGCCTCGGCCGCGTGATCGTCGAGGGGTTCGTCGATTTCGACTACGAGATCACCCAGCTGACGGTCCGCGCGCGCAACGCCGACGGTTCGATCGGCACCCACTTCTGCGAGCCGATCGGCCACGTACAGGTGCAGGGCGACTATGTCGAGAGCTGGCAGCCGCAGCCGATGAGCGCGGCGGCGCTGGCCGCTTCGCGCGACTACGCCGGCAAGGTGACGGCGAGCCTCGGCGGGTTGGGCATCTTCGGCGTCGAGCTGTTCGTCAGGGGTGACCGCGTCTGGTTCTCCGAGGTCAGCCCGCGGCCGCACGATACGGGCCTGGTCACGCTGGCCAGTCAGTGGCAAAGCGAGTTCGAGCTGCACGCCCGCGCCCTGCTCGGCCTGCCGGTCGATGCCGGCCTGCGCAATCCCGGCGCCAGCCGGGTGATCTACGGCGGCGTCGAGGCGGCAGGCATCGTCTTCGACGGCGTCGACGCGGCGCTGCGCATCGAGGGCACGGAACTGCGCCTGTTCGGCAAGCCGGAGTCCTTCGTCAAGCGGCGGATGGGCGTGGCGCTCGCCCGCGGCGCCGACGTCGCGCAGGCGCGCAACCGGGCCACCGCCGCCGCGGCCGCCGTGCGCCCGGGCAAGGCGGACTGACGCTTGGCCGGCGCCGTTGCCGATAGAATGCAAGCGGTCGCACGAGGGATGCGCCGTCGACGGGCGCGGGCAACATACGGGGAGCGGGCCGAGCAATGAAGATCCTTCTGGTTGACGATCATTCGCTGATCACCGATGCGCTGAAGGTGCTGCTGCTCGACCTCGACCCGCAGGCGCTGATCTTCACCGCGGTCGATGCGCCGGGCGCCGAGCAGCTCGCCGCCCAGCACGCGGACGCCGACCTGATGCTGCTCGACCTCGGCCTGCCCGGCGCCACCGGTACCAGCCTGCTGGAGAAGCTCACCGGCCTTTATCCGGACCTGAAGATCCTGGTGCTGTCCGGCGTGCAGGACCAGCGCAGCGTGATGCGCGTGCTGCAGCTGGGCGCCGCCGGCTTCGTGCCGAAGTCGATGGCGACCGACAACCTGGTGTCGGCGATCCGCTTCGTGCTGTCGGGCGGTGTCTACATCCCGGCCGACCTGCTCGAGGATGCCACGCGCGGCGCCCAGATGCTGGGCCTGCCCGAGCGTGGCCGCGACATGCTCGGCCGTCCGGTTACCGGCCGCGTGCAGCTGACCGAGCGGCAGGAACAGGTGCTTCAGCTGCTGGCCCGCGGGGCGCCGATCAAGGTCATCTGCCGCGAGCTGAACCTCAGCGAAGGCACGGTCAAGACGCACGTCACCGCGATCTACCGCGCCTTCGGTGCATCGAACCGCACCGAGGCGCTGCTCGCCGCCCGCCGCAACGGCTACGACGTCGGCTGAGGCCGGCGCTCGCCCGCCTGCTGCGCCGCCGACTCTTCTAAAGACGGGCGATCGTGGTGGCGCCGGCCGTGAGGCCGACGTCGGTCGCGGGCGGCCGTTCGCGCTGCATCAGCCCGAGCGACTGCGCGATCCGGTTGTTGAGCAGGATGGCGTTGGTCGGCTTCTGCAGCACCACCGGTTCCTCGACGCGGCTGCGGGCAATCACGCCGGCGAGCTCGGGCCGCGCCTCGAGCCTGCGCTTGACGGCACGCTGGAACTCGCCGATCACCTCGCCCATCGTCACCGCCGTCAGCATCACCACCGGCACCGGCCCGCCGACCGCCTCGCGGACCCTCAACGCCACCTCGACGCCGCTCAGCTGATCGTGCAGGTTCTGGTCGGCGACGATCAGGTCGACCCGCCGCTGCGGCGCCAGCTGCGCCTGCAGCGCCGGCGTGAAGCCGCCGTCGGCGATCACCTCGGCGCCCCACGAGCGCAGCAGGTGGCCGAGGCTGGTGCGGATCTCCTCGTTGTCCTCGACCAGCACCAGGGTATGCCCGGTCAGAAGGCACAGGTTCGCGTCGCTGAGCGTCGCCGGCGGCCGCGGGCCGCGGTGCGGCAGCGCCGACAGCGGCGTCTCGATGCGGAAGACGGTGCCGGAGCCCGGCCGCGTCGTGACGATCAGCGGATGGCCGAGCACGTTGCAGATCCGGCGAACGATCGACAGGCCGAGGCCGAAGCCACCGACCGACTCGCCCTTCGAGCTCTCGCCGCGGTAGAACTCGTCGAACACGCGCGACAGCTCGCTCTGCCTGATGCCGGGGCCGGTGTCCCATACCTCGACGCTGATCAGTCCGCCGCGCGGCCGCGCCGCCAGCAGGACGCCGCCCTTGCTGGTGTAGCGGATGGCGTTGCCAAGCAGGTTGCGCAGCACCCGCGCCAGCAGGACGGGGTCGGATTCGACCGCCAGCCTCGGCTTGCGCACGCGCAGCTCGAGCCCCTTGCCGTGCGCCAGCGGGGTGAACTCCTGGGCGATCTGCCCCAGCATCTCGTCGAGCAGCACCTGCTGCAGCCGCGGCTGGATCGCCCCCGCGTCCAGCCTCGAGATCTCGAGCAGTTCCTCGACCAGCTTCGACAGCGAGTCGACGGCCGAGCTGAGGCTCCTGGCCAGAGGCTCGAGCGGCCCGGTCGCCCGCTTCTTCAGCAGCGAGCAGTAGATGCCGATCGCCTGCAGCGGCTGCCGCAGGTCGTGGCTGGCGCCGGCAAAGAACTTGGTCTTCGACCGCGTCGCTTCCTCGGCGGCGCGGCGCGCGTCGTCGGCGATCCGCTTCTCGTGCAGCAACTGGCCGACCAGCACCTCGTTGTCGAAGTTGTTCTTCACCGCCTCGAACATCGTCGCGCCGAAGCTGCGGCCGAAGAAGATCGTGAACGCCAGCATCGCCAGCAGGACCAGGGCCGCCGTCACGTAGGCCGGATCCTGCGCGACGAACATGCGTGCGATCAGCGGCAGCAGCGCCACCGGCAGGAAGGCGAACAGCGCCGGCCGGTAGGCGGCGTACAGCGTCAGCGAGCCGAAGGCCACGCCCAGCACGACGGTGACCAGCACCAGCTGCTTGAGCGGGTCGGACGGCAGGAAGAACAGCCAGCCCGCCGCTCCCCACAGGAGGCCGGCCACCGCCGCCTGCGCCACCCAGCGATTGGCCCACGACTGCACGTTCTCGGCGTCGACCGTCGCCCGGCGGAACGACCGCGACATCTGCAGCCGCACCAGCGACTCGATCAGCATGGCGGCGAACCAGCCGAACAGCAGCGCGCCTTCGCGGGCCCGCCAGAACACCGCCACCACCGCCACCGCGCCGACCACGCTGCCCAGCACCGAGCGCGGCACCTGCGTGTGCACCGAGGCGATGACGCCGGCGAGGATGCGTTCGTGCCGCTGCGCACGCTGCTCGCTGGCGCTGGCGAAGCGGGTTAGCGGACCGGCCATGGGCGGCGATGATAGGCAAGCGGCGGCCTCCTGTCGCCATCTCGCGCGCCGCGCCGGCGCGGCCTCGGCGAGCGATCAGGCGCGCAGCGTCGGGTGGCCACTGAAGCTGAGCTCGATGCGCCCGGCGTGCGCCCGCAGCCGCGCCCGTGCGCCGACCGGCAGGGTCAGCTTGCGCGGCACGTGGCCGAACGGCAGTCCGGTGAGCAGCGGGATGTCGAGGCGCGCGCGCAGCTGCTCGACCGCCGCCGACAGGTCGTAGCCCTGGTCGGTGGCCTGCGCCGGCACCGGCGAGAAGTCGCCGAGCACCACGGCGCGGCAGCGGCTGAAGACGCCGGCCTGCAGCAGCTGCAGCAGCATCCGCTCGATCCGGTAGGCCGGCTCGTTGACGTCCTCGAGGAACAGGATGCCGCCGCGCAGGCGCGGCAGGTAGGGCGTGCCGGCCAGCGCCGCCACCAGTGCCAGGTTGCCGCCCCACAGCGTGCCGCCGACGTCGCAGTCGGGTCCCTCGCCGGCGAACTCGACCCGGTGCTCGGCGTTGGTCAGGGCGGCGAAGAACTGCTCGACCGTGAACGGGTCCGGCTCGGCGGCGCCGAAGTCGCCCGCCGACGGGCCCTGGAAGCTGATTCCGCCGGCGCGCGCCAGATAGCCGAGATTGAAGGCGGTGAAGTCGCTGATGCCAACGATGATCCGGCCGGCGCGGGCGATCGCCTCGAAGTCGATGCGGTCGAGAAGCCGCGACAGCCCATAGCCGCCGCGCGCCGACAGCACGACGTCGATGCGGCGGTCGGTCGCGAAGGCCTGCAGGTCGCGCAGGCGCAGCTCGTCGGGCCCGGCGAATCTCGTCGTGCGCGCGAAGCAGCTCTCGCCCGCCTGCACCTGCCAGCCCCGCCTGGCGAAGAAATGCGCGGCGCGATCGGCCATCCCTTCGGGCAGCGCGCCCGACGGCGCCACCAGCCCCAGCGCCGGCGCCCTAGTCCTCGCCTTCATCGCCGACCTCGGCATCCGGCGGCAGCGCGCCGGTGCGGCGCAACGCCCGCCGCTCGGCGAAGAACTCCGACAGCAGGTTGCCGCAGCGGTCGGCCAGCACGCCGCCGCTGACGACCGTGTGATGGTTGAGTTTCGCCTCGGCGAACAGGTCGACCACGCTGCCGCAGGCGCCCGTCTTCGGGTCGCGCGCGCCGTAGACGAGGCGGGCGATGCGAGCCTGCTGGATCGCCCCGGCGCACATGGCGCAGGGCTCGAGCGTCACGTACAGCGTGCAGCCCGGCAGGCGGTAGTTGCCGAGCAGCGTGGCGGCGGCACGCATCGCCTGGATCTCGGCGTGCGCGGTCGGGTCATGGCTGGCGATCGGCTGGTTGAATCCGCTGGCGAGCACCTGGCCGTCGCGCACGATCACCGCGCCGACCGGCACCTCGCCCACCACCCAGCCGTTGTGCGCCTGGTCGAGTGCCTGGGCCATGAACATCGCGTCCGCGCCGGTTGAGGCCTGCGGCGGCGCGTCGCCCCTCGCGTCGGTCGGCTGCGCGGCGCGCGCCAGCCAGGCCTGCTTGCGCGCCTGCCGATCGTCGTCGTGCGCGGCGCGCGCCTGCGCCGCCACCTCGGACAGCTGCCGCGCATCGAGCTGGTCCGCCGCCTGCTGCAGCCAGCCGGGCAGCACGCCGCGCCGGTAGTCCGAGCCGCGGTCGCTGCGGGCGACGAAACCGAGGTCGACCAGCCAGCGGCGCAGTTCGGCGTGATCGGTGTCGAGCATCGCCCCGGTGCTGGCAAGGAATTCGCGCAGGCGCTCGCTGGCCTCGCGCTCGCTCAGCCCTGCGTCGACCGGCAGGTGCAGCGCCGCGGAGGCGAGCAGCAGGTCGAGATCCCGGCGCGCCGCGCCCAGCATCGCGCCGATGGCGAGCCCCTGCCGCCGGCTCAGTTCCGCCAGCCGCTGCAGCCAGTCCTCGGCGGTGATTGCCTGCGGCGAATCTGCAGGCGTCGAACCCGATCCCACTCGGTGATCTCCCGTGGCCGAGCGCGGCCCGATCGACGGCTGCGGCCGGGACGGATTCTCCGACATTCCGCTGGCGCGCACCCGCGTGAGCGACGTCACGGCGCTGTCAGAAGGCGTAACCCACCGCAAGACCGAACGTGACCGGCGCCAGTTTTACTGTCCCTTGCGACGAGCCGTCCTGATACAGCTGGTGGCGCGCGAAGTTGACCGTCAAACCCCCGGTCAGCACCAGCGTGTCGCTCAGCGGGAAGTTGGCCCCGGCCTGCAGCACCGGACTGAAGCTGTCGTTGGACAGGCTGTAGCCGGGCATGTTCTGCTGCGCGATGCGGCTATACGCAATGCCAGCGCCGGCGTACATGCGGAAGCCGTGGTAGGCAGGCAGGTGGTACTGCGCGGTGACGCTCAGCGGGAGCAGGTCGAAGTCGCCCAGCCGTGCGCCGTTCAGGTCGAGCGTGTGATGGGAGCGCGACAGGGCCACGTCCATCGCCAGCCGGTCGGTAAAGAAATGCCGGTAGCCGGCCAGCGGCGCCCACGAGTTGCCCGAAGCCACGGTGTCGATGCCCGAAGCGTCGGTATTGACGAAGCCGCCCCCTGCGTAGAGAAGGTTCGTACGCGCGCTGCCGCCGCGGCCCGGGCCGGTGGCGAACGGCCCCACGGGTGGCGCCCTGCCGGCGACTGGTGGCGAGCCTTCGTTCTGCGGCAGCGTGACGCGCGCGAAGAAGAACAGCACCTCGGTGGTCGGGATCCAGGTGCCGTAGATCGCCACGCGGTCGGTGCCGATGCTGGCCAGCGGCAGGATGGCCGGGAAGGGCCAGTAGTTGGCATCGGCCCGCGCGGTGACGAACGCGGCGTAGCCGAGGCCGCCCTTGATGCTGCCGAACAGCGGCCAGCGCGCCACCCATGCCCAGCCGAGCATGGGCTGGAAGTCGTAGTGCGAGTCGCTGAATGCCAGCGCGTAGACGAGTCGCTCGTTGTCCTTGCCATCGATCACCGAGCGCGAGTAGCCGACGCCGTAGGGAAAGTTGTTGTTGTCGTCGCGGTTCGGATACTTGTAAGCCGGGTGAAAGGTGAAGAACGGCAGCATCAGCCCGGCATCGCCATCGCGGAAGTTGCGCTGCGAACCCTCCCACAAGTCGCCGAACCAGCCCTTCGCTCCGGCATGCCGCTCACCGCGCTCGAGCAGGCCCACCGGCGTGGTCTCGTTCAACGCGCCGAGCGCGCGCGAGATCCAGGACGGCTGCTCATCCTGCGCCTGTGCCGGCGCGGCGGCGATAGCGACGACGATCGCCAGCGCCACCAACGCGACCCGCAGCCCGCCGGCGGTGCGCCTTTCGGGAAAAGGCCTGCCGTCGCGCGGCCCGGGGAGCAAGTGCTGCAGCAACTTCGGTAGTCGGCGTGATCGCCGCTTCTCCGGAGCGGACGCGGCGATGGAAAATAGCATAGGCGTGCGCCTGCCCTGCCCCTTCCTGACAGCTGCGCAGCCGCCGCGCGCCGGGCGCCGAAGGAGGCCATTGCGGCTTGTGCCGACGCGGCCCGCCGTGTTCCTTGGCTACATTCGGCAGGCGCATGACGGTCGCCGACTTCGCCATCCTGTTTGCCTTCGTCGCCTATGGCGTCTGGGCCGGCCTGGCTTCGCGCCGGCAGGCGTCGCAGGGGCTCGACGAGTACTTCCTCGCCGGCCGCAGCCTGAAAGGCTGGCACGCCGGCTGCAGCATGGCGGCCACGCAGTTCGCCGCCGATACGCCGCTGCTGGTGATGGGCCTGATCGCGGTGGGCGGCATTGCCTCGCTGTGGCGGCTGTGGATCTACGGCCTGGCGTTCCTGTTCATGGGTTTCGTGCTCGGCGCGGCCTGGCGGCGCAGCGGCGTGCTGACCGACGCCGAGTTCACGATGATCCGCTATTCGACCCGCGGCGCGACCGCCGTGCGCGCGCTGAAGGCCGTGTACTACGGCACGGTCATCAACTGCACGGTGATGGCCTTCGTGCTGGTCGCGGCGACCCGCATCTTCGAGGTCTTCCTGCCCTGGCACGAGTGGCTGCCGGTCGATTTGTACGCCGCGCTGCGCGCCCAGGTGGCGGCCTCCGGCCTGCAGCTGCAGTCGGGCGTGACCGCTCTGGATGCGGCGACCGCGACCACCAACAGCCTGCTCGGCATCCTGTCCACGGTCGCCTTCGTCGGGCTGTATTCGACCACCGGCGGCCTGCGCAGCGTCGTGCGCACCGACATCGTGCAGCTGGCGCTGATGCTCGCCGGCACCGTCGCCTACGCCTACTTCGCCGTCGACGCCGCCGGCGGGCTGGGCTCGCTGACGTCGAAGCTGGCGCAGCTGTACGGCCCCGAGCAGGCCGACCGCTTCACTTCGTTCGTGCCGGGTGCCGAGGCGCTGGCGCCCTTCGTCACCGTGCTGGCACTGCAGTGGATCTTCCAGATGAATGCCGACGGCACCGGCTACCTGGCTCAGCGGACGATGGCCTGCGCCAGCGACCGCGACGCCGAGCGGGCCGCCGTCACCTTCACCCTGCTGCAGGTGGTCGTGCGCAGCCTGCTGTGGCTGCTGATCGGCCTGGCCCTGCTGGTGGTGTATCCGCTGCCGGCCGATGCGGTGCTCGACGAGGCAGGCATCGCTGCGCGCGAGTCGCTGTACGCGGTCGGCGTCGACCAGCTGGTGCCCGCCGGCTTCCGCGGCCTGCTGATCACCAGCCTGCTCGCCGCGCTGGCCTCGACCATCGACACCCACCTGAACTGGGGCGCCAGCTACTGGGCCAACGACCTGTACCGCGGCGTGCTGCTCGATCACTGGCTGAAGCGGCCGGCGCGGGCGCACGAGCTCGTCTTGGTGGCGCGGCTGTCGACGGTGGTGCTGCTGGCGCTGTCGCTCGCGCTGATGACCATGCTCGGTTCGATCCAGACGGCCTGGCAGATCTCGCTGCTGTTCGGCGCCGGCGTCGGCGCGGTGCTGGTACTGCGCTGGCTGTGGGAACGGGTCAACCTGCTGGCCGAGGCCGCCTCGATCGTCGTCTCGCTGCTGCTCGCGCCGGTGCTGCTGCTCACCGTGGCCGACGACTGGCTGCGGCTGCTGCTGATGGCCGCCGCCTCGCTGCTGGTCGTCGTCCTCGCCGCCCTGTTCGGACCGGCCACCGAGCCCGATCGCCTGGCCACCTTCTACAGGAGCATCCGCCCGCCTGGCTGGTGGTCAGCCAGTGCCGCCGCTGCCGGCGCCGACGCGAAGGCGCCGCTGGCCGAGCTGCGCCGCCGCATGATCAGCGTGCTCGCCTGCGCGTTCTCGACCTACGCGTGGCTGGTCGGCGCGTCCGACGCGCTGCTGGGGGTCGGGCCGGCCTGGCGCACGCTGCTGCTGATCTCGGCGGGAGTCGCCGCGCTGCCGCTGTGGTGGCACCCGTTCCGCAACCCGGTGCCGGCGCGCTGAGCCACGCCGCGAGCCGGCCTGCCAGCGGCGCGAGTCGTCCGCCTGCCTCACTGTGACTGCAGCAGCTGCCGCGCCTTGTCCAGCTCGGCGCGCTGGCGGGCGCCGACCTTCGGGTAGTGCAGGTCGAGCCCGTCCATCGCGTCGACGATCGCTCCGGCCACCACCAGCCGCGTGAACCACTTGTTGTCGGCCGGCACCACGAACCACGGCGCGTGCGGCGCCGCGGTGTGGCGGATCGCATCCTCGTAGGCCTTCATGTAGTCCTTGAAGAACTGCCGCTCCTTGACATCGGCAGCGGAGAACTTCCAGTTCTTGTCCGGCTGATCGAGCCGCTCGAGAAAACGCTTCTTCTGCTCTTGCTCGGAAACGTGCAGGAAGAACTTCAGGACCAGATAGCCGTTGCTCGCCAGGTACCGCTCGAAACCCGCTATCTCCTCGAAGCGCTGCTTCCAGATGTTCTTTGTCAGCAGCGAACGCGGCAGCTGCTGGCCAGCGAGGAATTCGGGATGGACGCGGACGACGAGCACCTCCTCGTAGTACGAGCGGTTGAAGATGCCGATGCGCCCGCGCTCGGGCAGCGCCTTGATGCAGCGCCACAGGTAGTCGTGATCGAGTTCCTCCGCCGACGGCGCCTTGAAGGACGTGACCTGGACCCCCTGCGGGTTGACCCCGCTCATCACGTGCTTGATCGTGCTGTCCTTGCCGGCCGCGTCCATTGCCTGGAACACCAGCAGCACGCCCCACTGGTTCTGCGCATACAGCTTGCTCTGCGCATCGGCCAGCCAGTCGACCCCCTTGGCCAGCAGTTCCTTCGCGTTGCCCTTGAATTCGGAGCCAAGTCCGCCGGTATCGGCCGGGTCGAACTCGTCGAGGCGGAACTTCTTGCCGGCCGTGATCTTGTATGGCGCCAGGAACTTGCGCAGCTGCTTGTGGCTGATCTGTGCCATGCCGCTCCCCGTGTGCGGTCGCCCCTACTTCCACTCGATCATCAACAACTTCGGCAAGTCGTTGGCTGGCTTGGTGCTCATCTGGCGACGCCGAGTGTCTTGCCGTCAGAAGTACCGTCATTCTGGCAGGCATCGACGGACTGGACGATCTTCTTCGCCAGGTCAGCAGTGAGGCCTGCCGCGCTTGCCGTTGAGACACCGATACCTGCCGAAGCTAGGCTGAGGCTCATCAGCAGGGAGAGGATCCTGACGGCTTTCATGCGCCCCTCTCGCCATGAAACGGGGACTTGTCGTGCAGTTGCGCGATCCGGCCCCCGCCTAGTTGACCGTGTTCTTGTAGATCTTCCCGTCCTTCATGATGACGACGAAGTTCTTGCCCGGGTCGGCGACCAGGTCGATGTTCTGCAGCGGATTGCCGTCCACCAGGATCAGGTCGGCGTACGCACCCTCCGCCACCACGCCCAGCGCGCCGTCCTTGTAGGGGTTGCGCGGGCCGCTCAAGCCCAGCAACTCGGCATTGGTGGACGTCGCGATCCTGAGAACCTCGTAGGGCGTGAACCAGCGCTTCAGCTTCGCCAGGAACTTGCCCTGCTTCGGCCCGAGCGTCGGGTCGAACAGAAGATCGGTGCCGAAGGCGATCTTGACGTTGTGCTTCTTGGCCAGCTTGTAGACCCTGTCGGTCCCGTCGGTCGCCTCGATCCACTTGCGCTGGTTTTCCCCAGTGAACGGGAACGCGTCCTCGTCATTGAGCAGCGGCTGGATGCTCAGCCAGACGTCCTTGCTGGCCATCAGCTTGAGCGTGTCCTCGCTCAGGAGAAAGCCATGCTCGATGGTCCGCACGCCGGCCTCGATGCCCATGCGGATCGCGGCGTCGGTATTGGCGTGGACCGCCACGTAGGTGTTCCAGCTCTTCGCGGCGTCCACCGCGGCCTTGACTTCTTCGAACGTGTACGACCCGACATCGAGGGGGTCGTAGGGCGAAGACACGCCGCCGCCGATGGAGATCTTGATTTGCGACGCCCCCATCCGGAGGTTCTCCCGGACCGCCAGCAGCACGTCCGGCACGCCATCGGCGAGCCGAAGCTGGCCCGCCTTCTCCAGATAGATCGGCGTTCCGGGATCGGCCGGGTGCCGGCCGTCGGAGTGCCCCGAGGTCTGGCTGATGTTCGGGCCCGACGGGTAGATGCGCGGCCCGTCGAGCATGCCCCGGTCGATGGCCTTCTTGATCGCGAACGGGCTGCCACCGACGTCGCGCACGGTGGTGAAGCCGCGCATCAGAGTGTCGCGAGCGCCCCTGGCGCCGACCAGCGTCAGCCAACTGACATCGGAGTTCATCAACTCGGGCATCGTCGGTTCCGAGAACATCACGTGCCAGTGCGCGTCGATGAGCCCCGGCATCAGCACGCGACCGTTCGCGTTGATCACCGTGGCGCCCGCCGGTGCCGGGATCGACTTGGCGATCTTGCTGATCTTGTTGCCCTCGACCAGCACGCTCACGCCTTCGGCGAGCTGCTCGTTCTTGCCGTCGAACACCGAGGCGTTCTGGAACAGCACGCGCTTGACCTCGGCGGTCTGGGCCTGCGCCGTCGCGATGGCTGCCGCAGCGCAGAGGGCACCGATTGCGACAGCAAGCCAGGATCTATTCATGTCGCGAACTCTTCTGTGGTACGCGTTAGACGAATCAGGCGGCCGACACGTGCCCCACCGGCGCAAAGCCAAGCGCTTCGCAGCGGGCCGGTACAACCCTCAAGGATGGAACGCAGGTGCCATCGCGCTGAGGCAGCAACTTCAATGTCCGAATCTTCCGCGCCCAGCAACTTCAATCAGGGAGTGAGCGCGTCATGGTCTCCGCCATCCACAGTCCATTTCCGCGAGCCGATTGCTCGCGGCAAGAGGCGGGCACGACAGATACCCATGATTTGCCGTCGGATCTACTCCCACTCGATCGTCGCCGGCGGCTTGCCGCTGATGTCGTAGACGACCCGGTTGATGCCGCGCACTTCGTTGATGATGCGGTTCGACACGCGGCCGAGCAGGTCGTGCGGCAGGTGCGCCCAGTGGGCGGTCATGAAGTCCTGCGTCTGCACCGCGCGCAGCGCCACCACCCACTCGTAGGTGCGGCCGTCGCCCATCACGCCGACGCTCTTCACCGGCAGGAACACCGCGAATGCCTGGCTGGTCCTGTCGTACCAGCCGCTGGCGCGCAGCTCCTCGATGAAGATGGCGTCGGCCCGGCGCAGCAGGTCGGCATACTCGCGCCTGACCTCGCCGAGGATGCGCACGCCCAGCCCCGGGCCGGGGAACGGATGGCGGTAGACCATCTCGTGCGGCAGGCCGAGCGCATCGCCGAGCTTGCGCACCTCGTCCTTGAACAGCTCGCGCAGCGGCTCGAGCAGCGAAAGGCTGAGCGTCTCGGGCAGCCCACCGACGTTGTGGTGGCTCTTGATCGTGGTGGCCTTCTTGGTCTTGGCGCCAGCCGACTCGATCACGTCCGGGTAGATCGTGCCCTGGGCGAGCCAGCGGGCGTTGGGCAGCTTGGCCGCCTCCTCCTGGAACACGTGCACGAACTCGGCACCGATGATCTTGCGCTTCGCTTCCGGGTCGCCGACGCCGGCGAGCTTCGCCATGAAGCGTTCGCTGGCGTCGACGTGCACGAGGTGCAGCCCCATGTGCCGGTCGAAGGTGTCGATGACCTGCTCGGCCTCGTTCAGCCGCAGCAATCCGGTGTCGACGAACACGCAGGTGAGCTGCGGACCGATCGCCTTGTGGATCAGCGCCGCCGCGACCGAGGAGTCGACGCCGCCGGACAGGCCGAGGATGACTTCCTCGTCTGCTACCTGCTCGCGGATCCTCGCCACCGCCTCGCTGACGTAATCCGGCATGTTCCAGTCGCCGCGGCAGCCGCAGATCTCGCGCACGAAGCGGGTCAGGATCGCCTGCCCCTGCAGCGTGTGCGTGACCTCCGGGTGGAACTGCACGCCGTAGAAGCGGCGCTCCTCGTCGGCCATGCCGGCGATCGGGCAGCTGTCGGTCGAGGCCATCAGCCTGAACCCGGGCGGCAGCTCGGCGACGCGGTCGCCGTGGCTCATCCACACCTTGAGCATGCCGTGGCCCTGGTCGCTGCGGAAATCCTCGATGCCGCCGAGCAGCCGGGTGTGGCCGCGCGCCCGCACCTCGGCGTAGCCGAATTCGCGGTGGTGCCCGCCCTCGACCTGGCCACCAAGCTGCTGCGCCATCGTCTGCATGCCGTAGCAGATGCCGAGCACCGGCACGCCGAGCGTGAAGACCTCCGCCGGTGCGCGGTCGGTCGACTCCTCGTAGGCCGACATGTGGCTGCCGGACAGGATCACGCCCTTCGGCGCGAAGTCACGGATGAATTGCCCGCTGACCTCGCAGGGATGGATCTCGCAGTACACGCCTGACTCGCGGATGCGGCGGGCGATCAGCTGCGTGACCTGCGAGCCGAAGTCGAGGATGAGGATCTGTTCGTGGCTCATTGCCGAGGCGCTGCAGGCGCCGCTACTCGACGCGGTAATTCGGCGCCTCCTTGGTGATCTTCACGTCGTGCACGTGCGACTCGCGCGTGCCGGCGTGAGTGATCTCGACGAACTCGGCGCGCGTGCGCATCTCCTCGATGCTGAGGCAGCCGCAGTAGCCGAGCGCCGAGCGGATGCCGCCGGCCAGCTGGAAGATGATCGTCAGCACGCTGCCCTTGTACGGCACCATGCCCTCGATGCCCTCGGGCACGAACTTGTCGACGTTGGCGTCGTTGTCCTGGAAGTAGCGCTCGGCCGAGCCCTGCGCCATCGCGCCGAGGCTGCCCATGCCGCGGTAGCTCTTGTACGAGCGGCCCTGGTACAGGATCACCTCGCCCGGCGCCTCCTCGGTGCCGGCGAACATGCTGCCGAGCATGACGCTCCAGGCGCCGGCGGCAAGCGCCTTGGCGATGTCGCCCGAGTAGCGCACGCCGCCGTCGGCGATCAGCGGCACGCCGGTGCCGGCCAGCGCCCGGGAGACATTGGCCACCGCCGTGATCTGCGGCACGCCGACCCCGGTGACCACGCGCGTGGTGCAGATCGAGCCCGGACCGATGCCGACCTTGACGCCGTCGGCGCCGGCGTCGAGCAGCGCCTTCGCCGCCGCCGCCGTGGCGATGTTGCCGCCGATCACGTCGACCTCGGGGAAGTTCTTCTTCACCCAGGCCACCCGGTCGAGCACGCCCTGGCTGTGGCCGTGCGCCGTGTCCACCACCAGCACGTCGACGCCGGCCTTCACCAGCAGCTCGGCGCGCTCGTCGGAGTCGGCGCCGGTGCTGATCGCCGCGCCGACGCGCAGCTTGCCGAACTCGTCCTTGGCGGCGTTCGGGTGCTCGGTCGCCTTGGTGATGTCCTTCACCGTGATCAGGCCGCGCAGCTCGTGATCGCCGTTGACCACCAGCACCCGCTCCAGCCGGTGCTTGTGCATCAGCGCCTTGGCCTCGTCGAGCGTCGCCCCCTCGCTCACGGTGACCAGCTTCTCGCGCGGCGTCATGATCTCGGCAACGCGCGCGTCGAGCCGCTCCTCGAAGCGCAGGTCGCGGTTGGTGATGATTCCGACCACCCGCCCGCCGTCGACCACCGGCAGGCCGGAGATGCGGTTGGCGCGCTGCAGCTCGATCGCCTCGCGCACGCGCATGTCGGGCGAAATCGTGATCGGGTCGCGCAGCACGCCGGCCTCGAAGCGCTTGACCTTGGCCACTTCGGCGGCCTGCTTCTGCGGGCTGAGGTTCTTGTGGATGATGCCGATGCCGCCTTCCTGGGCCAGGGTGATCGCCAGGCCGGACTCCGTCACCGTGTCCATCGCGGCCGACACGAGCGGCAGGTTCAGCGCGATGTTGCGCGTCAGGCGGGTCGAGAGGTGGGTGTCGCGGGGCAGGACGGCCGAGTAGGCCGGCAGGAGGAGAACGTCATCGAAGGTCAGCGCCTTCTCGCTCAACCGCATGGCAAGTCCTCATGACGCAAAACGGGAGTATACGCAGGCCCCTCGGAACACCGGCCTAGGCTGCACGGGCGAAGGCGATGCGATTGCCAGCGCGCGGGCCGCTCGTCGACAATCGCGTCTGCCTTGGGAGATTTCGCGATGAACCTCGCCCACAAGCTGCTGGCCGCCGCCTTCTCGGTCGCCGCCCTCGCCGGCGCGATGCCTGCCTCGGCGCAGTGGGCCTGGCGCGACGCCGACGGCCGGATGGTCTACTCGGACCAGCCGCCGCCGAAGTCGGTGCCGGCGAAGGACATCGTCCGCCAGCCTTCGCCACCGCCGGCTTCGGCGCCGCGCGCCGCAGCCGCGGCGCCAAGCGAGGCTCCCGCCGATGCGCCGGCGCCGCCGGCAGCGAAGAAGACGCCGACCCTGGCCGAGCGGGAGCTCGAGGCGCGGCTGCGCCAGCAGCAGCTGGCCGCAGCCGAGAAGAAGGCTGCCGAAGAGCAGGAGCAGAAGGCGAAGAACGCCGAGAACTGCGAGCGTCTGCGTTCGTACCTGCGCGCGCTCGAAGGCGGCTTCCGCATCGCCCGCGTCAACGCTGCCGGCCAGCAGGAGGTGCTCGACGACGCAGGACGCGCCGCCGAAACGACGCGCACCCGCAGCCAGATCGAGCAAAACTGCAACTGAGGCCGCGGCCGGCCGACGACCCGATCAGCCGGCTGCTTGCCTGCTGCCCCGGCGGCGGCGGCGCACGGCAGCGCGGATTCGGCGGGCCTCCTTGGGATCGATCGTCAACGGCCGGTAGATCTCGACGCGGTCGCCATCGTGCAGCGGCTCGGCCAGCGTGCACTGCTGGCCGAACACACCCACCTCGAGATCGGCGTCGGCCAGCTCCGGGACCTGCCGCCGGACGCCGCTCGCCTCGACCGCCGCGCCAACGGTGGCCGGCGCCGGCAGCAGCAGCGAGCGCTCGAATGCGAGGCCCGGCCGCAGGTAGACGACGCTGACCCGCAGCCGCGCCGGCTCAGCGGACTTCATACAGCGCCTCGGCCCGCCGGCTGAACGAGTCGACCAGCGAGCCGGCGATCGACTCGAACACCGGCGCGATGGCTCGCCCCAGCAGGCCGGGCGCGAAGTCGTAGTGCAGGTTCAGGTGCACCCGGCAGGCGTCCTCGCGCAGCGGCCGGAACCGCCAGTCGCCGGCCAGCCGGCGGAACGGCCCGTCGACCAGCGTCATGTGGATGCTGTCCGGCGCGCGGTTGTCGTTGCAGGTCGTGAAGCGGCTGCGCACGCCTCGGTAATGGATCTCGATCGTGGCGTCGACGCGGCCGTCGCGCCGTGGCCGGACATGGGTGGCGGCGCACCACGGCAGAAAGCTCGGGTAGTCCCTCACCGCGGCCACCAGCTCGAACATCTGCTCGGCGGTGTACGGGACCAGGACGCTGCGTTCGACGCGATGCATGGTTGATAAGATGAAATCATAGCGGCGCAGTCGCCGCCGGCTGCGCCGCGCCAACACCGCCGATGTCGATCGTCCAGAACAAGAAGGCTTTCTTCGATTACACGGTCGAGGAGCGCTTCGAGGCCGGCCTGGTGCTCGAGGGATGGGAGGTCAAGGCGATCCGCGCCGGCCAGGTGCAGCTGCAGGAAGCCTATGTGATCGTGCGCGGCAGCGAGATCTTCCTGCTCAACGCCCACATCACGCCGCTGAGGACGGCCTCGACCCACGTGAAGCCCGAGCCGACGCGCACGCGCAAGCTGCTGCTGAACGCGGCGGAGATCCGCAAGCTGATCGGCAAGGTCGAGCGCTCCGGCTACACCCTGGTGCCGCTCGACCTGCACTTCAGCAAGGGACGTATCAAGCTGGCGATCGGCCTGGCCAAGGGCAAGCGGCAGTACGAAAAGCGGGCAGCCGAATCGGCCAGGGACTGGAAGCGCGAGCAAAGCCGCCTGATGAAACAGCGCAGCCGATAGCCGGCCGCTGTCGCCGCCGGCCCGGGGGCGAGCGAAGGGCCGCGGCGGTGCCCGGGCGCAGCAGGGAAGCGGCGCCGGTTTGACAGCGCCGAGCGCCGCCGCTTACCTTAGCTGCGGATGCCCGCACCGACCCTGCGTCGGCGGGCGCGCCGCGACATGGCGAAGGAGACGGAACGATGAAGCCGGGACGTCGGGCGGCGCGGCTCGTTGCGCTCGCCATGCTGGGCTGCCTGCTGTTCAACTATCCCGTCCTGGCGCTGTTCAACCGGCCGGGCACGTTCCTCGGCGTGCCGGTCCTGTATGCGTGGATCTTCGGCGCCTGGGCGGCGCTGATCGTTCTGATGGCGCGCGCGGTCGAGCGCGACGACTGAATGCTGCCCGGCTGGGTCATCGGCGCGGTCTCGTTCTCCTACCTCGGGCTGCTGTTCGCGATCGCCTACTACGCCGACCAGCGGGCCGACGGCGGCAGGCCGATCGTCGCCGGCCCGTACGTCTACAGCCTGTCGCTGGCGGTCTATGCCACCGCATGGACCTTCTACGGCAGCGTCGGGCGCGCCGCCGGCGACGGCGTCGGCTTCCTGCCGATCTACATCGGCCCGACGCTGATGATCGCCCTGTGGTGGATCGTGATGCGCAAGATCCTGCGCATCTCCAAGCGCAACCGCATCACGTCGCTGGCCGACTTCGTCGCCTCCCGCTATGGCAAGAGCGCCCTGCTCGGCGGCGTGGTCACGGTCATCGCGGTGATCGGCATCGTGCCGTACATCTCGCTGCAGCTGAAGGCGATTTCCACGAGCTTCAACATCCTCGTGCACTACCCGGGCGTGGTCATGCCCGCCACCCTCGGCGCGGCGCCGATCCTGCAGGACACCGCCTTCTGGGTGGCGTTGCTGCTGGCGCTTTTCACGATCGCCTTCGGCACCCGCCATCTCGACACCGCCGAGCACCATCCCGGCATGGTCACGGCCATCGCCTTCGAGTCACTGGTCAAGCTGCTGGCCTTCGTCGCCGTCGGCGCCTTCGTCACCTGGGGGATCTACGACGGCTTCGGCGACGTCTTCGCCCGCGCCGCCGAGGTACCCAAGCTCGCCCAGCTGCTGACGCCCCTCGAAGGCGTGGCCGGCGCCTATGCCAACTGGGTGTGGCTGACCGTCCTGTCGATGCTCGCCATCATGTTCCTGCCGCGCCAGTTCCAGGTGACGGTGATCGAGAACGTCGACGAAAGCCACCTGAAGAAGGCGATCTGGATCTTCCCCGCCTACATGCTGGCGATCAACATCTTCGTGCTGCCGCTCGCCTTCGGCGGCCGCCTGCACTTCCCCGCCGGCGATGTCGATGCCGACACCTTCGTGCTGACCCTGCCGATGGCCGAGAAGCAGCCGCTGCTGGCGCTGCTGGTGTTCATCGGCGGCCTGTCGGCCGCCACCGGCATGGTCATCGTCGAGACGATCGCCCTGTCGACGATGGTCTGCAACGACCTGCTGATGCCGGTGCTGCTGCGGCTGCGCAGCCTCCGGCTGGCAGAGCGGACCGATCTCACCCGCCTGCTGCTCGGCATCCGTCGCGGCGTCATCCTACTGGTGCTGCTGCTCGGCTATCTGTACTTCCGACTCGCCGGCGAGGCCTACGCGCTGGTGTCGATCGGCCTGATCTCCTTTGCCGCCGTGGCGCAGTTCGCGCCGGCGGTGCTCGGCGGCATCTTCTGGCGAGGCGCGACGCGAAGCGGCGCGCTGGCCGGCCTGCTCGCCGGCTTCGCGGTGTGGCTCTACACCCTGCTTCTGCCGGCGCTGGCGCGCTCGGGCTGGCTGCCGCTGTCGTTGCTCGAGCACGGCCCGCTCGGCGTCGAGCTGCTCAGGCCGCTGGCGCTGTTCGGACTGTCGGGACTCGATCAGATCACGCACGCGATGATCTGGAGCATGATCGCCAATGTCGGCCTCTACGTCGCAGTCTCGCTGGCCGGCACGCAGTCGGCCGCCGAGCGGCGGCAGGCCAGCGTGTTCGTCGACGTCTTCCGCCACGAAGGCGGCAGTCCGCGCTTCTGGCGCGGCACGGCATCGGTGCGCGACCTGCACCGCGTGCTGGCACGCTTCACCGGCGCCGCGGCGGCCGAGTCGGCGATCGCCGGGCACGCTCGTGCCCGCGGACTGCGCTGGCCGCACACCGAGCTGGCGGCCGACGCCGAATTCGTCCAGTTCGTCGAGACCAAGCTGGCAGGCGCCATCGGCGCCTCGTCGGCCCGCATCATGATCGCCTCGGCGGTCAAGGAGGAGGCGTTGACACCGGACGAGGTCGGCGCCCTGCTCGACGAGGCGTCGCAGGTGGTCGTCTACAGCCACCGGCTCGAGCAGAAGTCGCGTGAGCTCGAGGCTGCCACCGCCGAGCTGCGCGCCGCCAACGAGCGGCTGAAGGAGCTCGACCGGCTGAAGGACGATTTCATCTCGACCGTGACGCACGAGCTGCGCACGCCGCTGACCTCGATCCGCGCGTTCTCGGAGATCCTGCTGTCGAACCCCGAAGTGGCGTCGTCCGAGCGGCTCAAGTTCCTCCGCATCATTACCCGTGAAACCGAGCGCCTGACCCGCCTGATCAACCAGGTGCTGGACATGGCAAAGATCTCGTCGGGCCGCGCCGAGTGGCAGATCACGCGGGTCGACGTGCGCGAGGTGGTTGCCGACACGTTGACGCGGATGGGCCCGGTCTTCGAGGAAAAGCGTGTGCAGCTGATCGGCCGCCTGCCCGAGCACGCGCCGCCGGTGCTGGCCGATGTCGACCGCCTGATCCAGGTCCTGCTCAACCTGCTGTCGAATGCCCTGAAGTTCAGCCCGGAGGGCAGCGGGCGGGTCGAGGTTTCGCTCGAAGTCCAGGGCGACACGCTGCGCGTCGCCGTGCGCGATAACGGCCCCGGCCTGCGGCACCAGGACCTGCCCTTCGTCTTCGACAAGTTCTGGCAGGCAGGCGACAGCCTGGTGGCCAAGCCACCGGGCACCGGACTGGGCTTGCACATCAGCCGGCAGATCGTCGAGCATTTCGGCGGGCGCATCTGGGTCGACAGCGTCGAAGGTGACGGGGCAAGCTTCGCCTTCACCCTGCCGCTGGCGCCGGCCGAGCCGCCGCCGCCGCGGGCGGAAGCGGCACGGCGGCAGCCTGATCAGCCGTCGGCAAACGGGGGAGGAAGATGAGCAAGCCTTCGCGCAAGGTCCTGATCGTCGACGACGAGCCGAACATCGTCACCGCGCTGGAGTTCCTGTTCAAGCGCAGCGGCTACGAGGTGCGGGTGGCAGGCAACGGCGCCGAGGCGCTCGAGCAGGTCGACGCTTTCCGGCCCGACGTGGTGCTGCTCGACGTCATGATGCCGGTGAAGAGCGGCTACGAGGTCTGCCAGACCATGCGCGAGCGGCCCGACCTGGCGCAGATCAAGGTCGTGATGCTGTCGGCGAAAGGCAGCGAGGCCGAGATCAACAAGGGCATGGCGCTGGGCGCCGATCTGTACGTCACCAAGCCGTTCTCGACGCAGGAGCTGGTGGCGACGATCGACCGGCTGTTCGAGCCGGGAAGCGAACCGAAGCAATAAGTGGCACCGGTATCAATGTTGCTCCGCGTGGCTTCAGGCGGCGCCGGCGTCCGAGCGGCCGGGCTTGCCTTCGTCACGCCGCGCCCTAACCGCCCATCACGCTCGCGGTCCTGAGATGACGCCTGTCCCCATGTCCAGCCCCGCCTCCGTTGCCGACTCCGCACTCGAGCGCCGCCTGCTCGCCGAGCAGCAGACCCTCGGCCAGCCGCTGCGCAGCCTGCTGCGCCGCGAGCCGGTGGTCTGCACCGAAGGCGAGGCGCTTCGCGCCGCCCTGCAGCGCATGCACAAGGCGGACGTCGGCGCGATCGTGATCGTCGACGCGCGCGACCGGCCATGTGGCATCTTCACCGAGCGCGATCTGCTGCGCGCGATGCCGGAGGTGCCGCTCGATGCGCCGATCGCCGACGTGATGGTGCGCGAGCCGCTGTCGCTGCCCGACCATACGCCGTCGTACGAGGCGGCGCTGCTGATGACCGAGCACGGCATCCGGCACGTGCTGGTGACCGAGGAGGCGCGGCTGATCGGCGTGGTGTCCGAGCGCGACCTGTTCTCGCTGCAGCGGCTCGGCCTGGGCGAGCTGACGATGGAAGTCCGCCTGGCGCGCGACATCGACAAGCTGGCCGCGCTGGCCGGCCGCGTGCGACGGCTGACCTGTACGCTGGTCGAGGAAGGCGTGGCGGCGGAACGGCTGACGCTGTTCGTCTCGGTGCTCAACGACCGCATCAGCGAGCAGCTGATCGAGCTGGTGCGCCAGCGGCACGGCTGGAGCCGGATCGGCTGGTGCTGGCTCGCCTTCGGCAGCGAGGGCCGGCTCGAGCAGACCTTCGCCACCGACCAGGACAACGGCCTGCTTTTCGTCGCCCACGACGGCACGCCGGCGGCGGCCGTGCGCGATTCTCTGCTGCCCTTCGCCCGCGAGGTCAACGAGGCGCTCGACGCCTGCGGCTTTCCGCTTTGCAAGGGCAACGTCATGGCGTCGAACCCGCAGCTGTGCCTGTCGCTCGAGGAGTGGCAGGCCAAGCTGTCCGGCTGGCTCGACAACTCCGAGCCCAAGGCGCTGCTCGATGCCGCCATCTGCTTCGACTTCCGTGCCGTTTCCGGAGATGCGCGGCTGGCCGCCGATCTTCGCCGATGGTTCCTCGGCGTCACCCGCAAGCGGCCGAACTTCCTGCGCCTGCTGGCCGAGACGGCCCTGCAGGCCAGGCCGCCGCTGGCGCGCTTCAAGGACTTCGTCACCGAGGACGCGCCCGGCGCCCCCGGGACCATCAACCTGAAGATGTACGGCGTGCGGCCCTTCGTCGACGCGGCGCGGGTCTATTCGCTGGCGCACGCGCTGCCGCAGACCAACACGGCCGACCGCCTGCGTGCGGCGGCGGCGGCCGGCGTGCTACCGGCGGCCGAGGCCGAGTCGATGCTCGCGGCCTTCTTCATGCTGCAGCGGATCCGCCTTGCCCACCAGGCGACGCTCGAAACGTTCCCGCCCGGCGACGCCGCCAACCGCATCGACCCGAAGGCGCTGAACGAGCTCGACCGGCGCACGCTGAAGGAGGCGTTCAGGATCCTGCGCGACCTGCAGTCCCGGCTGGCGATGGACTACCAGCTCTGAGCCGCGCCGCTGCGCCTCAGC
>CP070661.1:1688550-1736092 GCA_020355165.1 Burkholderiales bacterium | reverse complement strand
GCGTGCCCGGCGCGGTGACGCTGATCGACATCGACAGCGACGGCTTCACCGACCGCGCCTATCTCGGCGACACGCGGGCCAACGTCTACCGGGTCGACTTCGAGGACGGCAGCACGAGCAGCGGTCCGTCGACCTGGGCGATCACCAAGCTGGCGGCGCTGTCGGTCTCCAGCGCCGAGCGCAAGTTCCTGTTCGAGCCGGACGTGGTGGTGACCAAGAACACGATCGCCATCCTGATCGGCAGCGGCGACCGCGAAAAGCCGCTGCTCGGGCGCATGCCGTACACCGGCACCGACCGCACCGACACCCGCGACGGCCTGTTCACGCTGTTCGATCCGAAGCGCACCAAGGGCGCGCCGACCATCGCCTACCCCATCAGGACCGTCGACCTGGTCACGCACGGCAGCTACGCCGTCACCGAGAACCCGAAGGGCTGCTTCTTCCCGCTGCCGTACTCGGCGATCGGCGAGAAGGTGGTCAACGCCGGGCTGACGGTGGCCGGCCGCACGCTGTTCTCGACCAACACGCCGACGGTGACGACCGGCAGCCAGTGCGGCAACCTCGGCACCGCGCGCACCTACGCGATTCCGCTGTTCTGCGGCGAGGTGGCTTCGACCGATCTGCTCAACGGCGGTCTGCCGCCGACGCCGGTGACCGGGCTGGTCGATCTCGGCGGCGGCGTGATCCAGCGCTTCCTGATCGGCGGTGCGCCACCGACCGGCGGCTACACGGGCAGCCGCTCGTCGATCGGCGCCTCCAAGCCGGCGGTGGCGGTCGACAACACGCGGCGCCGGACCTACTGGCACCCGAACCGCTCGCGCTGAACCGGCGCGGCGAAAGCCGCGACGCTCAGTAGAAGACGGTCAGCACGCCGCTGAAGCCGTGCAGGCTGCGGCCGGCGATCTCGCCGCTGGCGTAGAAGCCGGCCAGCGGCACGTCGCCGAGTTGCTGCGCGATCAGGCGCAGTTCCTCGCCCGGCTCACCGAACAGGTGCGTGCCGCGGCCGGTGCAGGACACGTAGATCGCGCCGCTGGCGACGACGTCCCGCTGCTGCAGCTCGGCCTGCTCGTGCAGGTGATCGCGGATCTCGGCACAGATGCGGGTCAGATCCTTGCGCGCCGCGCTCTCGTCGCGCACGCAGAAACGCAGCGACTGGCCGGGCGTGATCGGCGTGCCGACAGCCACTGCGCCGCGCGACGGGTCGACCGCCACCACCGGCCGCACCAGGTAATCGTCGCGGCACAGCCGCCCGCCGGCCTCGTCGTGCGCCGGCTCGATGCCGACGAACAGCTGACTGCGCCGGCCGAGCACCTTCAGCTGCGCCAGCGCCTCGCGCGCGCGTTGCTCGACGCTCGAGGCGGCGACGCTCTCGAGGATGCCGGTGTCCTGCAGCAGCGCATCGAAGGCGCGCTCGTCGTCCAGGGTGGCGATCAGGTTGTCGGCACCCTCGGTGATCTTGCGCCGGCGGCTGCCTGGCAGCGGGTGGCATCCCTGGGTGACGCGGTTCACCAGCGGCACGTCGGAGGCGAACACCACCCCCGACAGGCCGCCACGCAGCACGCGGTCGGCGATCGTCACCGGCGGTTCGCGGCCGCTGGCCAGCCCGCCGAACAACCTGCCGCTGTCGAGCTTGCTCGCCATGTCCTCGATCAGTCCGGGCAGGCCGGGTGCGTCGGGGTCGGCGTGCACCAGCGCGGTGTGGGCGGTGCTGCTGGCGCCGTCGGTGCGCGTTCCGCGCGCCGGCGGCCGCTGCGCGCCGGAGAACACGTTGAAGCTGCCGGGCTTGAAGCGCCCCAGCAGGATCGCCAGCGCCGGCTCGTCGACGTACTCGACGCCGGTGGCGCAGACGGCCGAGGCGCTGGCGCCGACCCAGTTCGACACGCCGGTGCGCAGCTTGAGCAGCGCCAGGATCGTGCCGGCCTGCGGCAGCAGGCCCTCCGTCAGGTAGACGAAACCGAGGTTTGCCCCGCGCTGTGTCGCTGCGCCCGCGGCCTGCGCCGCCAGCTGCGCCAGGCACAGCTCGACCGCGGTGTTGCCGTCCGGATGCGCCGCATGGGCGTAGCGAAAGCGCATCGACGTTCAGCGTGGCGGCGACGATCGCCGCTTGCGCCGGCGGGCGGACACCCTCTTCGAGGCCACTGCCGACGCTGCCTTCTTCTCCGCCGCTGCGGCCCGGCCCGGCGTATCCGCCGTCTGCGCTGCCGCTTCCTTGGCGGCGGCCTGCGCCTCGGCCGCTGCGCTGGCGGCGATCTTGGTGAACTGCTCCTGCAGCGTGTTCCACCAGGCTGCCGGGTTCAGCGGCAACGCCGCTGTGGCAGCTGCGGCAGCGCTGTCTGCGCTGCGCCGCCGGCGGGCGGGCTTTGCCGGCCTGGCTCTGGCGGCCGCTTCGGCCGCGGGCATCGCCGGGATCGGCGGGC
Source organism: Burkholderiales bacterium (assembly GCA_020355165.1). GTDB lineage: Bacteria > Pseudomonadota > Gammaproteobacteria > Burkholderiales > Burkholderiaceae_F > JADJWR01. Next base: position 1,733,675 of record CP070661.1, on the reverse strand, counting down.
TGGCGGCATACGGCCAGTTCGCTGCCTCCGGCGGCGTCTGTGCCGCCTGCACCGCGCCGGCGGACAGCATCGCCCCGCCGAAGGACTTCAGCGTGGCGATCGTATTGCGTTGGACCTCGAGGCTCTGCACGGTGGTGCGCAGCATGCTCAGGTTGAGGTTCAGCCACTGCTCGACCGCACGCAGGTCGGCGATGCGCTTGTCGAGCTCCGCCACGTCGAGCGTCGGCGCGATCATCGACGGCAGCGTCTGCGGCAGGCGGGTGGCGAACTGCGCCATGCTGGTCGGCGTCGGCAGCGTCGGCAGCCCGGTCACGCCCCACACCTTCTTCACCAGGTCGAGCCCCTCGCTCATACCCACGAAGGGCAGCGCTGCTGCCTTGCTCCTGCCGGCCATCGTCTTCTCCGCCTTCGTTCGACTCGTGCAGTATCGCACCGGCGGCGTCAGCCGCGCCGTCTCGGCGGCACGACCACCTTCTGCTCGATGGCGCCGAAGATCGACGCGCCGGCGGCGTCGAACATCTCGATGCGCACCGTGTCGCCGCTGTTCATGTAGGCGGTTGCCGGCCTGCCGTCGGCGATCGTCTCGCGCGCCCGTTTCTCGGCGATGCACGAGTAGCCCCGCGACGGATCCCTGTTGCTGACTGTGCCCGAGCCGACGATCGTTCCGCTGCGCGCGTTGCGGGTCCTGGCCAGGTGGGCGATCAGCTGCGGGAAGTCGAACACCATGTCGACGCCGGCATCGGCGGCGCCGACCTTCTCGCCGTTCCAGTGCACGACCAGCGGCAGATGGACCCGGTGGCCGTCCCACGCCGCGCCGAGCTCGTCCGGCGTGACCGCCACCGGCGAGAAGGCGGTCGCCGGCTTGCTCTGGAAGAAGCCGAATCCCTTGGCGAGTTCGGCCGGGATCAGGTTGCGCAGCGATACGTCATTGGCGAGCATCAGCAGCCTGATGTGACTGCCGGCAGCGGCGGCGGCCGTGCCCATCGGCACGTCGTCGACGATCACGGCGACCTCGGCCTCGAAGTCGATGCCGAAGTCCTCGGCCGGGCAGACGATGTCGTCGCAGGGGCCGAGCAGGTCGTCGGAGCCGCCCTGGTACATCAGCGGATCGGTCCAGAACGATTCCGGCATCTCGGCGCCGCGCGCCTTGCGCACCAGCTCGACGTGGCTGACGTAGGCCGAGCCGTCGGCCCACTGGTAGGCGCGTGGCAGCGGCGCCATGCACTGGCGCGGGTCGAAGGCGAAGGCGTGGCGCGCCCGTCCCTCGTTCAGCGCCTGGTACAGATCGGTCAACTGCGGCGCCGTGAAGTTCCAGTCGTCGAGCACGTGCTGCAACCGGCCGGCGATGCCGCTGGCCATGTGCGCGGTGCCCAGGTCGCGCGAAACGACGAGCAGCTGCCCGTCGCGGGAGCCGTCGCGCAAGGTCGCAAGTTTCATTGCCGCAGTGGCCGTCCGGGGATCGCGGGTATCTTAGCGGTGAGCCGTTCGTGCGCCGGAAGCCGCGCGCGCCAATGCCTGGATCGGCGCCTTCGATCGCCGGCCGCCGTCGGCTGCCGCAGGATTCCGATGTCCGCACTGCCCATCGTTTCGCCAACGCCCGTCCGCCTGCGCGCTGTCCTGGTGCTGCTCGCCACGCTGCTGGCGCATGCGGCCGTGCTGCACTGGCTCGGCCGGGCGCTGGACGGCAGCGAGGCGCTGGTGCCGATCGAACGGGTTGCGGTCAGCGCGCGGCTGCTGCCGCCACCGCCGCCGCCGGTGGTCGCCGCGCGGCGCGGGCCGCCGGCTGCGCCCGTTGCGCCGCCGCCGCGGCCGCGTCCTGCCCCGGCTGCGAAGCGGCCGCCGGCGCCGCCGCTGCCGCCCGCCGCGCCGGCGCCGGCGGCCTTCCCGGAAACGGTCGATGTCGGTGCCGACGCGTTCGGCGTGGAGCCGGAGGCCGCGCCGCCGCCGAGCCAGAAGGTTGCCGAGGAGGCGGCCACGGTGCAGGAGCCCGCGGCGAGCCAGCCCTCTGCCGAACCGGTGGCCGCCGCCGAGCCGCCGCCGTTCGAGGCCAGCGGGGCGTCGCTGCAGGCGGCGCTGGCCGGCCTGGTCGAGCCGCAGGCGGCATTGCCGGCAGCAGCGCGCTACGTCTACCGGACGACCAACTCCGAACTGCGGCTGGCCAGCGGCACCAGCACGATCGAGTGGTCGCTGGCCACCGACGGCCGCTACCGGCTGAGCCTGACGACCACGGCGATCGGCGTGACGGTGCTCGAACTGCACTCCGAAGGCCAGCTGCGGGCCTTCGGACTGGCACCGGAGCGCTACACCGAAACGCGGGTGCGGCGTGGCACCGTGGCGGCGAACTTCGACTGGGAGGGCCGCCGCGTCACCTTCAGCGCCCGGCCGCACGAGCGGCCGCTGGCGGACGGCGTGCAGGACCGCATCTCGTTCCAGTTCCAGCTGATGCTGCTCGGGCAGGCGCAGCCGGAGCGCTTCCGCGCAGGCGGCCAGACCGTGCTGCTGATGGCCAGCCGCGACGACGTCTCGAGCTACCGCTTCCGCTCCACCGGGCCGGCGATGACGGCGACCGGGATCGGCGAACTGGATACGGTGCACATCGAGCGGATCGCCGACGACGCCACCGATGCGCGGGTCGAGGTCTGGCTCGCGCCGTCGCTCGGCTGGCTGCCGGCCAAGCTGCGGTTTACCGATCGTTACGGCCGAGTGACGGAAAGCGTGCTCGAATCGATGCCGGCATCATGAGTCGTTTCCCGCACTTCGCCCTGTCGGTCGGCCTGGCCGCTGCGCTGCCTTCGGCCGGCGCCGCCGAGCTCGTCTGCGGTGCCGACGCGCCGCTGTCGGCCTCGGTCAGGCTCGAATACGCGGTCACCGCGACGCGCTCCGTGCTCTCGCTGTCCGGCGAGGGCGTGTTCGAGTACCGGCGCCAGGCCGACTCGTACAGGATCGACTCCACGGTGACCGCGATCGGCATCTTCGAGTCGCGCCAGAGCTCGACCGGCGCGGTGCGGCGCGAGGGACTGGTGCCGCGGCTGTTCACGCTGCGGTCGAGCTACCGTGAGCCGCGCAGCATCGATTTCGACTGGGCGTCGCGGCGCGTGACCTTCAGCCACACCGGCCGATCGGAGCCGACCCAGCCGCAGATGCAGGACCGGCTGAGCATGTTGATGCAGTTCGCCTGGCGCCAGCGCGCCGAGCCCGGCACCTCGACACTCGAGTTGCCGGTCGCCGGGCCGCGCCACGTGACGACCTTCGTGTTCAAGGCCGAACGGGCGGAAAGCGTGACCGTGCCGGCCGGCCGCTTCGAGACCGTCAAGCTGGAGCGCCGCTTCGAAAGCGGCGACGACGAGTTCGAGGTCTGGCTGGCGCCGGCGCTGTGCTCGCTGCCGGTTCGGCTGCGTTTCGCCGACGACAAGGGCCTGGTGATCGAACAGCGGCTGCGCGCGGTGCGCCCGCTCTAGGCGGCGTCTGCCCTGCGGCGCGGCGCGCCGCCGACGGCGGTCAGGGTAAGTACTGGGTCGCGGCGGCGTTGGCCATTTCCGCAGTGAGGCCTTGCCGTGGCCACCGTTGTCTGGATTCCTGCCTGCGAATACGATCTCACGCGGCGATCCAGCGAGCCTTCCTGCCGGCGCCACACAAAAAGACAACAAGGGGACCCGCGCGGCTTGCCGCGCGGGAATCGGTGTTCAAGGAGACGTCATGAATGCACCCATGAGTCGCCGCCAGTTCTTCCGGATCTGCGCGGCGGGGATGGGCTCGTCTTCGGTCGTCGGCCTGGGCCTGTCGCCCGGCGCCGCGCTAGCCGAGGTGCGGGCCTACAAGCTGGCGCGGACGACCGAGACGCGCGGCACCTGTCCGTACTGCTCGGTCAGCTGCGGCGTGGTCATGTATTCGCGCGGCGACAAGGCGAAGAACGTCAACGACCGCATCATCCACATCGAGGGCGACCCGGACCATCCGGTCAACCGCGGCACCCTGTGCCCGAAGGGCGCGGCGCTGCTCGACATGGTGCACTCGCCGAACCGGCTGATGCATCCCGAGGTGCGCGAGCCCGGCGCCAAGGAGTGGAAGCAGATCTCCTGGGACGAGGCGCTGAACCGCGTCGCCAAGCACATGAAGGCCGACCGCGACGCGGACTTCGAGGAGAAGAACGACAAAGGCGAGACGGTCAGCCGCTGGAATTCCACGGCGTTCCTCGTCTCCAGCGCGATCACCAACGAAGCGGGCTATCTGGCGGTGAAGATGGCCCGTGGCATGGGGATGGTCGCCATCGATACCCAGGCGCGCATCTGACACGCCCCGACGGTGGCCAGTCTGGCCCCGACGTTTGGGCGAGGTGCGATGACCAACCACTGGGTCGACATCAAGCACGCCGACGTCATCCTGATCATGGGCGGCAATGCCGCCGAAGCGCATCCCTGCGGCTTCAAGTGGGTCACCGAGGCGATGGAGCATCGCAAGGCGAAGCTCGTCGTCGTCGACCCGCGCTTTACCCGCTCGGCGGCAGTGGCCGACTATTACGCGCCACTGCGCGTCGGCAGCGACATCGCATTCCTGGGCGGTGTCATCAACTACCTGCTGACGAACAACAAGATCCACGAGGACTACGTTCGCAAGTACACCAACGCCAGCTTCATCATCAAGGACAGCTTCGCATTCGACAACGGCATCTTCTCGGGCTATGACGCCGAGAAACGCCGCTATGACCGTTCGAAGTGGGGCTACGAGATCGGTGCTGACGGCTACGCGGTTGTCGACGAAACGCTGCAGCACCCGCGTTGTGCGTTCCAGCTGCTGAAGACGCACTTTTCCCGCTACACGCCGGAGATGGTCGAGAAGATCTGTGGCACGCCGAAGGACCAGTTCCTGAAGGTGGCCGAGATGATCGGCTCGACCAGCACGCCCGATCGCGTGATGACGATCATGTACGCGCTGGGTTGGACCCAGCACTCGGTCGGCTCGGAGAACATCCGGACGATGGCGATGATCCAGCTGCTGCTGGGCAACATCGGCCGCGCCGGCGGCGGCGTCAACGCGCTGCGCGGGCACGCCAACGTGCAGGGCATCACCGACATGAACGCCGTTCAGGGCGTGCTGCCGGGCTACCTGCGGATGCCGACCGACGCCGAGCAGGACTTCCAGAAGTATCTGGAGGCGCGGGCGCTCAAGCCGCTGCGGCCTAACCAGATGAGCTACTGGCAGAACTTCCCGAACTTCTTCGTCAGCCTGCAGAAGGCGCTCTGGGGCAATGCGGCCACTAAGGAGAACAACTTCGCCTACGACTGGATGCCGAAGGGCGACAAGGCCTACGACGTCCTGGCGATCTTCGAGTTGATGTTCCAGGGCAAGATGAACGGCCTGATCGCCAACGGCTTCAATCCGATTGCCGCAGTGCCGAACGCCAAGAAGATGTCGGCGGCGCTGTCGAAGCTGAAGTACATGGTGATCATGGATCCGCTGCGCACGGAGACCTCCGAGTTCTGGAAGAACTACGGCGAGTTCAACAACGTCAAGCCGGAGGATATCCAGACCGAGGTCTTCCGCCTGCCGACGTCGTGCTTCGCCGAGGACGCCGGCACCTTCACCAACTCCGGCCGCGTGCTGCAATGGAAATGGGCCGGCGCCGAACCTCCGGGCGAGGCGAAGACCGACCGCGAGATCCTCGCCTCGCTGTTCGTGAAGATCCGCGACATGTACGCCAAGGACGGCGGCAAGTTCCCGGATCCGATCGTCAACCTGTCGTGGAGCTACAGCAGCCCGACCAACCCGTCGCCCGAAGAGTTGCTACGCGAGATCTCCGGCCGCGCGATCACGGACGTGGTTGACCCGAAGGATCCGACCAAGGTGCTGGCCAAGGCGGGCGAGCAGCTGTCGGGATTTGGCCAGCTCAGGGCCGACGGCAGCACGATGTCGGGCAATTGGCTGTACTGCGGGGCCTGGAGCCAGGCGGGCAACCTCACCGCCCGGCGCGATACGTCGGACCCGGGCGGCATGGGCACCTACCTGAACTGGGGCTACGCCTGGCCGGCCAACCGGCGCGTGCTGTACAACCGCGCCGGCGCCTCGCCGGAAGGCAAGCCCTGGGATCCGAAGCGGCCCGGCATCCGCTGGAGCGGCGAGCGCTGGGTCGGCGTCGACATTCCCGACATGGGGCCGACGCTCGGGCCGGACAGCGGCGCCAATCCGTTCATCATGCAGCCCGAGGGCGTCGGCAAGCTGTTCGCGCCGATGGCCGAGGGGCCGTTCCCCGAGCACTACGAGCCGTTCGAGACGCCGATCGGCGTCAACCCGCTGCACCCGAAGAATGCGCAGGCGACCAGCAACCCGGCGGCGCGGGTCTACAAGGGCGACATGGAGGCCTTCGGCAAGGCCGACCAGTTCCCGTACGCGGCCACGACGTACCGGCTGGTGGAGCATTTCCACTTCTGGACCAAGAACGTCGAGTCCAACGCCATCGTGCAGCCGGCGCCGTTCGTCGAGATCAGCGAGGAACTGGCGAAGGAGAAGGGCATCGGCAACGGCCAGATGGTCAAGGTGCGCAGCAACCGCGGCGAGATCAAGGCCGCGGCCGTGGTGACGAAGCGCGTGCCGAAGCTCACCGTCGATGGCAAGACGGTGCACACGGTCGGCATTCCGATCCACTGGGGCTTCGTCGGCGTGGCCAAGAACGGGTTCCTCGCGAACACGTTGACGCCATACGTCGGCGACGCGAACTCGCAGACGCCGGAGTACAAGGCGTTCCTGGTCAACATCGAGAAAGCTTGAGGAGGACGTCATGCAATCACTCGACGTTCAGAAGCGCTCGGCAACGACCACGACGCCGCCCTCGGTCCGTGTTGCGGAAGAACCGGTCGCCAAGCTGATCGACATCTCCAAGTGCATCGGCTGCAAGGCCTGCCAGGTCGCCTGCATGCAGTGGAACGACCTGCGCGACGAAATCGGCACCACCGTGGGCGTCTACGACAACCCCACCGATCTCACCGACCAGTCGTGGACGGTGATGCGCTTCGCCGAGGTGCAGGGCAAGGAAGGGCGGCTGGAGTGGCTGATCCGCAAGGACGGCTGCATGCACTGCGAGGACCCGGGTTGCCTGAAGGCCTGCCCGGCCCCGGGCGCGATCGTCAAGTACGCCAACGGCATCGTCGACTTCGTGTCGGAGAACTGCATCGGCTGCGGCTACTGCATCGCCGGCTGCCCGTTCAACGTGCCGCGCATCTCGAAGAAGGACAACAAGGCGTACAAGTGCTCGCTGTGCTCCGACCGCGTCGCGGTGGGGCAGGCGCCGGCGTGCGTCAAGACCTGCCCGACCGGCGCCCTTCACTTCGGTGTCAAGGATGAAATGGTGGCGTACGGCAAGAAACGCGTCCGCGACCTGAACGAGCGCGGCTACCAGAAGGCGGCGCTCTACGACCCGCAGGGCGTCGGTGGCACGCACGTCATGTACGTGCTGCAGCACGGCGACCAGCCGGAGCTGTACCACGGCTTGCCGTCCGAGCCGAAGATCAGCCCGTGGGTCAGCCTTTGGAAGGGCGTCACCAAGCCGCTGCTGTCGATCGGCCTCGGCCTGGCGGTGCTCGGCGCGTTCTTCCACTACGTCACCAGGGGTCCGAAGGAAGAAGAACCGGGAGGCAAGGCATGAGCAGCCACGTTGCAACACGAAGCGGCGACGTGCCGCGCTACAGCGCCAACGAGCGGGTCACGCACTGGATCGTGGCAATCACGTTCCTGCTGCTGGCCGCCTCCGGCCTGGCGTTCTTCCATCCGGCGTTCTGGTTCCTGACCAATCTGCTCGGCGGCGGGGTGTGGGCAAGGATCCTGCATCCTTTCATCGGCGTGGTGATGTTCGTGTTCTTTGCGCTGATGGCCATGCGCTACTGGAAGGAAAACGTCATCCAGTCCTACGACCGCGAGTGGAAGAAGCGGCTTTCCGACGTCATCAACAACCGTGACCACAACCTGCCCGAGATCGACAAGTACAACTTCGGGCAGAAGCAGCTGTTCTGGGTGATGATCGTCACCATGGCCCTGCTGCTGGTCTCGGGCGTGATGCTGTGGCGGCCGTACTTCGCCGACGCTTTCGCGATCCCGCTGATCCGCATTGCCGCCGTGGTGCACGCGGCCAGCGCGTTCATCCTGATCGTCGGCATCGTCGTGCACATCTACGCCGGCATCTTCTGGGTCCGCGGCTCGCTGCGGGCGATGACGCGCGGCACGGTGTCGACCGCCTGGGCCAGGCACCACCATCCGCTGTGGTTCCGGCGGATCACGGGCGGCAGGTAGCACTGCCGTTCAGGTAGGCTTCGGCGGCGGCGATCGGCCCGGCCGGTCGCCGCCGTTTCTTTGCCCAGCGAGGGATCGCCTTGGCGACACCGATCGTCACCGACGGCTCTACCGACCGCGTGCGCGAGGCGCCGCGGGTCGTGCTGCCGGACAACCCGCGGCTGTTCGAGGAGCGCGCGGCACGATTCGCGCAGCTGGCTGGCGGCCACCCGATGGGCGCCTACCTCGCGCTGATGGCGCAGGTCGCCGGTGGCCAGCAGTCGGCCAGCGGCGCGCGCGCTGCGCAGCCGCTGCCGGCGAGGACGGTCGAGCAGAGCCGCAGCTTCGGCATGCCGCCGCTGTCGGCGCAGGGCCACCAGCGTGCACCGCTGTGGCACGACGACCTGCGCGACGTCGTGCGGGCGGTGCGCGCCGACGGCGCGCCCGCCCTGCAGACGGCGCTCGACCGGCTGCAGGCGCTCGACGACGTCTCGCTCGAGGCGGTGGCCGACCGCGTGCTGGCCGGGACCGCGCTCGACGAGGACGCGGCCCTCGTGCCCTTCGTCGGCGCGGCGCTGCAGGTGTACTTCGCCCGCCAGGCGGCGGCGCTCGCCGCCGACGACGTCAGTCACTGCGACGTGGCCACCATCTGCCCGGTGTGCGGCACGCGGCCGGTGGCCAGCATCGTGCGCATCGGCGCAGCGCAGGCCAGCCTGCGCTATCTGGTCTGCGCGCTGTGCCAGACCGAGTGGAACATGGCGCGCATCCAGTGCTCGTCGTGCGAGACCGACAAGGGCGTGCACTACCTGAGCCTCGCGGCCGACGAGGCCGCCGACGCGACCCAGGCGGCGGTCAAGGCCGAGGCCTGCGACGAGTGCAAGACCTACCTGAAGATCTTCAACCAGGAAAAGGCAGCGCTGGTCGACCCGGTGGCCGACGACCTCGCCACGCTGGCGCTCGATCTGCTGGTCGACGAGCAGGGCTTCGCCCGCTCGGGGCCGAACCTGCTGTTCCACCCCGGCACGGGCTAGCCGATGGCGAACTTGACTCTGCCCGGTGCGGGCGAGGCAAGCGCAACGACCGGCCCGCCAACCGCCCCGTTCGCCGCACTGCCTTCGGTCGATCGGCTGCTCGGCCAGCCCGAACTCGCCGCCTGTGTCGGCAGGCACGGGCAGGCGCTGGCCAAGCGCGCAATCAGCGACGAACTCGAGGCGCAGCGCGCGGCGATCCGCGCCGGCGCTGCCGCGGCGCCGCTGCCGGCCCTGCTGGCGGCTGTCGAAAGGCGCATTGCCACGCTTGCCGCGCCGACGCTGCGGCGGGTGATCAACCTGACCGGCACCGTCATCCACACCAATCTCGGCCGCGCGCTGCTGGCCGAGGAGGCGGTCGACGCGGCGGCGGCGGCAATGCGCGGCTACGTCGCGCTCGAGTACGACGTCGCCGCCGGCGGGCGGGGCGACCGCGATGACCTGGTCGACGGCTGGCTGCGCGAGCTGACCGGCGCCGAGGCGGCGACCGTCGTCAACAACAACGCTGCCGCGGTCGTGCTGGCGCTCGCCGCCCTGGCGGCGAAGAAGGAGGTGCTGGTTTCGCGCGGCGAGCTGATCGAGATTGGCGGCGCCTTCCGAATGCCGGACATCATGAAGGCGGCCGGTTGCCGGCTGCTCGAGGTCGGCACCACCAACCGCACGCACGCACGCGACTTCGAGTCGGCGCTTGGCCCGCGCACCGGCCTGATCGTCAAGGCGCACACGTCGAACTACGCGGTCGAGGGCTTCACCGCCAGCGTCGACGACGCCACACTGGCCCGCATCGCGCACGCGCACGGCGTGCCGTACATGGTCGATCTCGGTTCGGGTGCGCTGATCGACCTGTCGCGCTACGGCCTGCCGAAGGAGCCGCTGCCGCAGGAGTCGCTGGCGGCCGGCGCCGACGTCGTCACCTTCTCCGGCGACAAGCTGCTCGGCGGCCCGCAGGCGGGGATCGTCGTCGGCACCCGGGCCGCCATCGCCAGGATCAAGAGGCACCCGCTGAAGCGCGCGCTGCGCTGCTCGAAGATGACGCTGGCTGCGCTCGAGGCGACGCTGCGCATCTACCGCTCGGCGCACCGGCTCGAGCAGCGGCTGCCGGTGCTGGCGCTGCTCGCCCGCGCCGCCGACGACATCGGCGCCGCGGCGCAGCGGCTGTTGCCCGCGCTGCAGGCCTTCGCCGGCGAGTCCTTCGTCGTGCGCGTCGAGTCCTGTGCCAGCCAGATCGGCTCCGGCGCGCTGCCGGTCGACCGGCTGCCGTCGTTCGCCTTGCACGTGGCGAGCCGGCGGCGGCGCGGCGGCCGCGCGCTCGAGCAGCTGGCACAGCGGCTGCGCGCGCTGCCGGTGCCCGTGCTCGGCCGCATCCACGACGATGCGCTGTGGCTCGACTGCCGGACGCTGCTGGCAGCGGACGAGGCGACGCTGGCCGGGCAGCTTTGCGGCGCCGGGTGACGAACGCCGTGCCGGTCCCCGACCTCGCCGCGCAGGCCGGCAGCCGGCCTGCTTCGATGACGCGGCGCTGCGCTGCCGCCTGCCTGCCTCCGGCGCAGCAGGTCTCGAAATGATCGTCGGCACCGCGGGCCACATCGACCACGGCAAGACTTCGCTGGTCCGGCGGCTGAGCGGGCGCAACACCGATCGCCTGCCGGAGGAGATCAAGCGCGGCATCTCGATCGAGCTCGGCTACGCCTACGTGCCGCTCGAGGGCGGCGAGGTGCTGGGCTTCGTCGACGTGCCCGGGCACGAGAGGTTCGTGCACACGATGGTCTCGGGAGCGACCGGCATCGACTTCGGGCTGCTGGTGGTCGCCGCCGACGACGGCGTGATGCCGCAGACCGAGGAGCACCTGGACATCCTGCGGCTGCTCGGCGTCGACCAGGGCGCGATCGCACTGACCAAGGTCGACGCGGTCGACGCGCCCCGCGTCGACGAGGTGCGTGCGCAGCTGGCGAACTGGCTGGCCGCTACGCCGGCCGCCGGCTGGCCGGTGTTTGCGCTGTCGTCAGCCACCGGCGAAGGCGTCGCCGAGCTCGATGCGTTCCTTCGCCGGACGGCGATCGCGACATCGGCGCGACCGGACAGCGGGCTGTTCCGGCTGGCCGTCGATCGCGTCTTCACGCTCGCCGGCGTGGGAACGGTGGTGACCGGCACGGTGCACGCGGGCAAGGTGCAGGTCGGCGACGAGGTGCAGGTCGCGCCCGACGGACCACGCGCCCGCGTTCGCTCGATTCACGCGCAGGACTGCGCGGCGCGGCAGGGCAGCGCCGGCCAGCGTTGCGCACTGAACCTGGCCGGCCTGGCGCGCGAGGCGGTCGAGCGCGGCCAGTGGGTGCAGGCGGCGGGGCTCGCCAATGCCGCTGACCGTTTCGATGCGGCGATCCGGCTCGTCGCGCAGCGGGGGCTGCGGCTCGGCCAGTGGGCCAACGTGCTGCTGCATCACGGCACCGAGCAGGTCGCCGCGCGGGTGGCCCTGCTCGATGCGGAAGAACTGCCGGGCGGCGGGCAGGCGCTCGCCACCATCTCGGTGCAGGCGGCGCTGGCTCTGTGCAGGGGCGACCGCTTCGTGCTGCGCGATTCGTCGGCGCGGCATACCCTCGGTGGCGGCGTGGTGCTCGACACTGCGCCGCCGCTGCGCGGCAAGCGTCGCGCCGAGCGCCTGCAGCTGCTGGCGGCGCTGCGCGACGCTCCGCCGGCGGAGGCGCTCGGCCGCTGGCTGGCGGCCGGGCCGGTGCCGCTGGCGCGGCTGGCCAGCGGCTGGAACCTCGCGCCGGCCGAGATGCAGTCGCTGCTGGACGCCTGCAACGCGCGGATCGCGGCCGGCATCGCGTTCGCCGGCGGGCACTGGACGGCGCTGCGCAGCCGCACGATCGACGCGGTGAACGCCACCCACGAGCGCGAGCCGGAGATGCCCGGCCTCGAGCAGAACCGCCTGCGGCGCATGGTGGCACCCAACCTCGACGCCGAGGCCCTGGCCGAGATCGTCACCGAGCTGATGCGGGAAGGCGTGCTCGTCCGCCGCGGTGCCTTCCTCGCCCTGCCCGCGCACAAGGCGGAACTGGCGCGCGACGAGCGGCTGCGATGGGAAGGGATCAAGCCGCTGCTGATGGACAGGCCCTTCGAGCCGCCGCGCGTGCGCGACCTCGCCCGCGCCACCGGCATCGCCGAGACCGAGGTGCGCGGCGTCCTGAAAAAGGTGGCGCGCATCGGCGAGGTGACGCTGGTGGCGCACGACCACTTCTTCCTGACCGACGCGGTGCGCCGGCTCGCCGACGTCGCCGGCGAGCTTGCCCGCGACGATGGCGGGGCGCGCGCGGCGTCGTTCCGCGACCGCATCGGCGGCGGGCGCAAGGTGGCGATCCAGCTCCTCGAGTTCTTCGATCGCGTCGGCTACACCCGCCGCGTGCACGACGACCACGTGCTGCGACGGGACAACCCGTGGCGCGAGGCCGGCGCCGAGGTACATTCGGCGGCACCATCGCCGGCCGCAGGACAGCGCGGAAGAGTGACGTGACCCGGTGGTCCGACTGGACTTCAAATCCAGGTGGGGTTGCCAGCAATCCCGGGTGGGTTCGACTCCCATACTCTTCCGCCAGCGACACCGCTCGGCGCTGTCGCTGGCGCGGCCGGCGGTGAACGCCTGCCCGCATTCAAGGGAACAAGGGGGCTCGGCTGGCCCCCTCGTGCTCCCCCAGCCGATGAGTTGGACGGCTTCGGACGCTGCAGAAAAATGGCCGGCGAAATGATCTCTGAGGTACTTGCGAGCCTCGATCGCAGCGTCTTGTACGCCCCCGAGCAGGACATGTGGGTGCGTCTCGAGAGCGGCGGGCTGGCGACGATCGGCGCCACCCACGTGATCGCGCAGCACGGCCAGTTCATGCTGTTCACGCCGCGGCCGGTCGGCACGGCGGTGGCGCGCGACCGCTCGCTCGGCGTCATGGAGACGGCCAAGACCGCGGTCGCGATACACGCGCCGCTGTCGTGCCGGATCGTCGAGGTCAATCGAGCGGTGCGCGAGGACGTCTCGCTGATCGAGCGCGACCCGTACGCCGAAGGATGGATGTTCCGCGTCCAGCCCAGCGCGCTCGACCACGAGCGCGGCGGCCTGCTCGACGCCGACGCCTACGCACGGTGGCTTGCGCCGCGGCTGGCCGAAAGGTCGGCGCCGCCGGTCGACGACGGCGGCGATCCCGGCAGCGATCCGCCAGGCGCCTGGTGAGCCGATGGCGGACGAGGCGACGAAGCTGGTGATCGTGATGTGGTCGGCCGACCCGTCGGCCCCCGACCGCGCCGCCGCGCCTTTCGTCTACGCGCTCGCCGCGCGCGCGCTGGAGCTCGACGTCGAGATCCACTTCACCGCGGGCGCGGTGCGCTGGCTGTTCGAAGGGGTGGCGGCAGACGCCTACACCGACGCCGGCAGAACCAAGACGGTGCGCGACTTCATCCGCGAAGCCTCGGCCGCCGGCGTGCGGCTGTACGCGTGCGCGATGGCGCTGGCCGAGCGGCGGCGCGGCGAGGCGCTGATCGCCGAGGTCAACGGGATCGCCGGCGCGGCGACGGTTGTTGGCATGGCGGCGGAGACGGGTTGCCGGCTGATGGTGTTCTGACCGCGGCCAGCGGCAGTGCGGCGGATTGCCGCCGCGACGGCCGAGGTCGGCCGGCACGCGCTTCGTGCCGTGCTTCTTCAGGTACGCCGGCGTGGCGACCATCCGGCTGGACCATCCCGGCCGCGCTCGGCGTGTTGGCAGCCGACCCGGCCCGAACGGTGGTCGGCCTGTCGGGCGACTGCGACTTCCAGTTCCTGATCGAGGAGCTCGCCGTCGGCACGCAGTTCCGCCTGCCGTACGTTCAGGTGCTGGTCAACGACAGCTACCTCGGCCTGATCCGCCAGTCGCAGCGCAGCTTCCAGATGGACTGCTGCCTGCAACTGGCCTTCGAGAACCGGAACGTCCGCGAAGACGAGGGCGACCTGCGCGGCTACGGTGTCGACCACTGCAAGGTGGTCGAGGGCCTGCGGCTGGCCGGCCTGCTGGAATGAATCGGCTTATGCTGCAACCTTGGCCGGGGCCGCTGCGGGGGTGCGCGCGGCCGGTGAGAGCGCGGCGACCGGGCCGCTGCTGAAACGGACACGCCGGGGCCTGCCGGCGAACGGATGACCCGCGCTGCAGGAGCGCCGACGGCCGGGCGCCGAGGCCCAGTCGAATCACCCAGGGAGACTTCATGCCACGCATCGCCGCCAACCTCACGATGCTGTTCAACGAGGTGCCGTTCCTCGATCGCTTCGAGGCCGCCGCGAAGTCCGGCTTCGCCGCGGTCGAGTTCCTGTTCCCCTACGAGTACAAGGCGGCCGAGCTGCGGGCGCGGCTCGACGGCAATGGCCTGAGGCTGGTGCTGCACAACCTGCCGCCCGGCGACTGGGCCAAGGGCGAGCGCGGCATCGGCTGCCATCCGGACCGGGTCGGTGAATTCCGCGACGGCGTCGGCCGCGCGATCGAGTACGCGACCGCTCTGGGCGCGCCGCAGTTGAACTGCCTGGCCGGCATTGCGCCGAAGGACGTCCCCGGCGATCGCCTGCGCGCCACCTTCGTCGACAACCTGCGCTTCGCGGCGGAGCAGTTCAAGGCCGCTGGCCTGAAGCTGCTGATCGAGCCGATCAACTACTACGACATTCCGGGCTTCTACCTGAACCGCACGGCGCAGGCGCTCGACCTGATCGCCGAGGTCGGCTCCGAGAACCTGTACGTGCAGTACGACATCTACCACGCGCAGCGGATGGAGGGCGAGCTGGCCAACACGATCAAGGCCAACCTGCGCAGGATCGCGCACATGCAGCTGGCCGACAACCCGGGGCGCAACGAGCCGGGCACCGGCGAGATCAACTACCGCTTCCTGTTCGGCTGGCTCGACAGCATCGGCTACGACGGCTGGATCGGCTGCGAGTACAAGCCGAAGACGACCACCGAGGCCGGCCTCGGCTGGCGTGCCGCGCACGGCCTGTGACGGCAGCGGCGGCAGACGAACAACGAAGGAGGGAAGTCATGGCGAAAGTGGGTTTCATTGGTCTGGGCATCATGGGCAAGCCGATGGCGCTGCACCTGCTGAAAGGCGGCCATCAGCTGTTCGCCTATTCGCTGCCGGACGTGCCGGCCGAGGTGACCGGGGCCGGCGCGACGGCCTGCGCCAGCTCGACCGAAGTGGCGCAGAAGAGCGACATCATCATCGTCATGGTGCCGGACACGCCGGACGTCGAGAAGGTCCTGTTCGCCGGCGACGGCGTGGCCAAGGGGCTGTCGAAGGGCAAGATCGTGGTCGACATGAGCTCGATCTCGCCGATGGCGACCAAGGAGTTCGCCCGCCGCGTCAACGGACTGGGCTGCGACTACCTCGACGCGCCGGTCTCCGGCGGCGAGGTCGGCGCCAAGAACGCCACGCTGACCATCATGGTCGGCGGCGAGCAGGGCGTCTTCGACAAGGTCAAGCCGCTGTTCGACCTGATGGGCAAGAACATCACGCTGGTCGGCGGCAATGGTGACGGGCAGACCTGCAAGGTCGCCAACCAGATCATCGTCGCGCTGAACATCGAGGCGGTCGGCGAGGCGCTGCTGTTCGCCTCCAAGGCGGGTGCCGACCCGGCCAAGGTGCGGCAGGCGCTGATGGGCGGCTTCGCCTCGTCGAAGATCCTCGAGATCCACGGCGAACGGATGATCAAGCGCACCTTCGACCCGGGCTTCCGCATCGAGCTGCACCAGAAGGACCTGAACCTGGCGCTCGCCAGCGCGAGGCAGCTCGGCCTGTCGCTGCCGAACACCGCCACCGCGCAGGAGCTGTTCAACGCCTGCGCCGCGCACGGCGGCTCGAAATGGGACCACTCGGCGATGGTGCGGGCGCTGGAGAAGCTGGCCAACCACGAGGTGGCGAAGTAGGCGCGGCCGGCCAACCGACCGCGGCAGCGGCCACCGGACTGCCGATGTCGACCGGACTCTCGCCGGCGCGGCCGCAGCGGCCGCAGGCGCCGAGCGCAGGCTGAGGGCGCGGTGGCCGGCGCCGCTGCGCTGTGCAGCTGGACAGCCCGATGACGGCCGATCCCCGCGGCCTGCTCGGACGGATGTTCGACGCGGCGATCGAAGCGGCGCAGCCGGCGCACTGCGTGCCGCCACAGCTGCCGCCGCCCGACCTGGTCAGGGGCCGCCTGCTCGTCATCGGCGCCGGCAAGGCGTCGGCGGCGATGGCGCGCGCGGTCGAGGAGCACTGGTCCGGCGAACTGTCGGGACTGGTGGTCACCCGCTACGGCTACGCGGTGCCGTGCAAGCGGATCGAGATCGTCGAGGCTGCCCACCCGGTGCCGGACGAGGCCGGCCTGAAGGCGGCGCAGCGCCTGCTGGCACTGGTGCGCGGCCTGAGCGCCGATGACCTGGTGCTTTGCCTGATCTCAGGTGGCGGCTCGGCGCTGCTGCCGCTGCCGATCGACGGCCTGACGCTGGAGCACAAGCAGGCACTGAACCGCCAGCTGCTCAAGTCCGGCGCCAGCATCAACGAGATGAACTGCGTGCGGCGGCACCTGTCGGCGATCAAGGGTGGCCGGCTGGCGGCGGCCTGCCACCCGGCGCGCGTGCTGACGCTGGCGATCTCCGACGTGCCGGGCGACGATCCGATCAACATCGCCTCCGGCCCCACGGTGCCCGACCCGACCACCTGCGCCGACGCGCTGGCGATCGTGCGCCGCTACGCCATCGAGCTGCCGCCCGAGGTGCGCGCGGTGCTCGAAAGCGGCCGCGGCGAGAGCGTCAAGCCCGGCGACGAGCGGCTGGCGCGCGCCGAGATCAGGCTGATCGCCACGCCGCAGCTGGCGCTGCAGGCGGCGGCGAAGCTCGCGCGCGAGGCCGGCTGCACGCCGCTGCTGCTTGGCGACAGCATCGAGGGCGAGGCGCGCGAGGTCGGCAAGGTGATGGCCGGCATCGCCAAGTCGGTGGTGCAGCACGGCCAGCCGGTCGCGCCGCCGTGCGTGCTGCTGTCCGGCGGCGAGACGACGGTGACCGTGCGCGGCAACGGCCGTGGCGGCCGCAACGTCGAATTCCTGCTTGCGCTGGCCGTGGCGCTGGAAGCAACGCCCGGCGTGTGGGCGATTGCCGGCGATACCGACGGTGTCGACGGTGCCGAAGAGGTGGCCGGCGCGATCGTCGCGCCCGACACGCTGGCGCGCGCCTTCAGTGGCGGCATGCGGGCGGTCGACCGCCTCGCCGACAACGACGGCCACGGCTTCTTCGAGGCGCTCGGCGACCAGGTGATCACCGGGCCGACGCTGACCAACGTCAACGACTTCCGCGCCGTGCTGGTCGCATCGGGGCGCTAGCCGCCGGCTGCAGCGGGGAATTCGCCGATAATTGCCCGGTTGATCGCCCGGGCAGCGCGGCCGGCGGGCTTCGATTCGAGGAGAGCCTCATGCACCAGAACGTGATCGTGTCGTTCGGCAAGGACAAGCAGTTCGACTACAAGCTGACCGCTGACGACCTGGCCGGATATACGAGCGACGACGCGCGCCGGTGGTTCGACCGCGAGTTCGAGGAGCTCGAATGCGACGTGCCGACGCCGATGGGCAAGGTGCTGCTGGCAGACCGCATCCTCAGCGTGGCCAAGTACTCGGGCGAGCGGCGCTTCCGCGAGAATCCGGACTGGGCCGGCCACTTCGCCCGCAACGCCGCGGTGATGATGGGTCGCGAGGTGGTCCGCGTCGACGTCGACCGGTACACGATCGAGTACTGAAGCCGTCGCCTACGGCTTGCGCGCGCGGCCGCTCAGCCGGTCGCGTCGTTCGAGGCTGGCCGCCGGCCAGACCTCCGCGGCGCGGTAGTACTCGGCTACCGCCGGTGCGCCCTCCGGCAGCACCACCCAGGGCTGCTTCGAACTCGTGTAGATGTGAATGTCGGGCGGCAGCCGATCGGGCTCGTCGAGCGTGCCGACACGGACGAAGCGGATGAGGTCGCCGCCGCCGCCGTAGTTGCTCCACACGGCGATGCGGCACTTCGGGCAGCGGCTGATCTTCTGTCCGCGACCGCTCGCCGACGGGGTGTCGACCACCTCGACCTCGCCGCTGAGCAGCCGCACCCGCTCCGTTTCGATCAGGGCATTGAGCGCGAAGGCACTGCCGGTCTCGCGCTGGCACCAGCGGCAGTGGCAGCAGTGGACGATCAGCGGTCGCGTGGTCAGCCGGTAACGAACCTGGCGGCAGGTGCAGCCGCCGTCGAACGGTCGCGTGTCGCCGGTGTCCGTCGCTGCCTGGCCGGGGTTCGCCATCAGCGCCCGCCCTGCACGACGCCGATGCGCCGGCGCAGCCGCTCGGCTTCGTCGATCGCCCCCGCCTGCTCGGCCCGCATCAGCTGCACGTTCAGCCACGCCAGCAGCGGCCGTCGCCATCCCTGCGACGAGGCGGTGTCGACGGCGATCTGCAGCGTCGGCGGGCTGGCGCGCCCGCTTTCGAGGAGAACGCCGGCGGCGATCAGTCGCGACAGCGGGTCGTCGATCGCGGTCAGCGTGGCGGCCGCCGCGTCGGCGCTGCTCGCCGGATCGGCCAGCGCACGGTGCGCTTCCGGCAGCAGGGCGACGTCCGCCGCCTTCACCCGGCCGGCGAGGTAGTCGGCGTAGGCACGCTCGGCGGGCGCCGCATCCGCGCTCAGCTGCTCGAAGCGCTCGCAGGGCTCGAACACCAGGCTCGCCACCCGCGCGGCGCAGCGCATCAGTTCGGCGCGGGCGAGCAGTTCGACGCGACCGGTGCGCGCGATCTCGCTGCGCGCGCGGGCGGTTTCCGCCGCCTCGACGCGCGCGTTGCCCTCCAGGTAGGCGGCCACGGCGCCGTCGATGGCCTGCCGGGCGTTGGCCTGCCAGTCGGGCGGCGGCGGGCGAGTCGAGCAGGCGGCGACGACGGCCGCCAGCACGGTCGCATGAACGAGCCAGCCGGGCCGGAAGTTCATCGCAGCTCCAGCTCCGTGTCGCGCGCAAACGGCCACTTGCGGTTGATCTCGTCGACCAGCCGCTCGACCTTGCGCAGGCTCGCCTCGACCTCGGCGCGCAGGGTGCCGAGGTCGGCGCTGGCCACCTTGGCGTTGGCCGCCACCGCCTGCGCCTCCGCCAGCAGCCGGTCGGCCTGCCGCAGCGTGTTGCGCGCATCGGCCAGTGCGCCGTTCAGCTGCACGATGGCGGCGCGTGTCTCCGGCATCACCCCTTCGGCGCCGAAGATCTGCTCGTCGGCCTTGCCGACCACGCCGTCGACGCGGGCGGCCAGGCCGTCGACGCGGGCGAGCAGGGCGTTGGTGCGGTCGAGCGCGGCGATCAGCTTGCTCGCGTCCTCGTCGTTGCCGAACAGCACGCCGAGCGCGCCGTGGCGGCCCTTGAGCCGATCGGTCGCCGTCTGCAGGTTGGCCAGCGTGCCGGCAAGCGCGGCGTCGGAGCGGCTCAGCGCGGTCAGGTTCTGCAGCAGGTCGCGTACCGCCGACATCAGGCGCGGAATCTCGGCGGTGGCGTCGCCCGCCAGCACGCGCCGCTCGGCGCCGTCGGGCAGCGGCGGGTCGGAGAGGATGCCGCTGTAGGCGCGGATCGCGGTGCCGCCGACCAGGCTCTTCACCAGCGTGAACACGCTCGACTCGCGCAGCCAGTGCGCGTCCTTCTTCGGCACGTCGATGATGATGCGCGCCGCTCCGTCGCCGCCAAGCTCGATGCGGCGCACGCGGCCGATCGGAAAGCCCGAGAAGGTCATGTCCATGCCGACCTGGACCCCTTCGGAATCGTCGGCGATCAGCACCAGCCGCTGCGTTTCCTCGAACACGCCGCGCGCGTACAGCACGTACAGCGCCGAGCCGACCAGCAGGGCGACCAGCAGCGCCAGCAGCAGCGTCGCCTTGACCTCGAGGTGGCGAACCGGCGGCGGCGTCGAGGGCGGTTGATCGTTCACGAAGCGCTCAGTAGTAGTTGCCGACCAGGGAGGCGGCCTCGATCAGCAGCATCACCAGGAACAGCCGCACCAGTGCCTGCAGCTCGGCGCTGGTGCGGCTGCGCGACCGCGGCAGATCGTAAAGGGCGGAGGCCACTGGCAGAAGCGCCACGGCCAGGCTGAGCAGGAAGGTCTTGATCGTGAAGATGAGCGTCACCGCCGGGCTGAACACCTGGCCCACCGTCCGCGTGTAGCGCTCGAAGCCCTCGGTGGTGAAGCCGTGGACGGTCAGGTAGGCCAGCACCAGCGTCACGACGCCGGCCGCCGCGGCGAGCATGAGCACCGAGAACACGCCGGCCATCACGCGCGGCAGCACCTCGTGACGCACCGGGTCGATGCCCTCGCGGCGCAGCGCATCGAGGTCGCCGCGCGCGCGCATGCGGGCGATCTCGCGGCCGTCCGGCAGCGAGATGCGCAGCGCGACGAACACCGCCGCGGTCATTGGAATCAGCTCGAGCACCAGCACCCGCACGACCATCTGCAGCGCGTACTGCGACAGGCCGTAGCTGGTGGCCGTGACGACGACGATGCGGATCAGCACCAGGCTGATCAGCGCCGACAGCAGCGTGAACCAGAGCAGCGTCGGCGCCGTGCCGACCGTGATCTGCCGGGCCATTGCCGCCCGGTCGGGCTGGCGGTAGCTCGACGGCGACAGCGCGAGCACCAGCAGCACGGCGCCGAGGTGGATGATGCGCCACCAGCCGCTGAACCAGCGCAGCACCGTGCGGCCGAGGTCCGCCGGCGCGCCGTGCCGCGAGGGGGTTTGGCTCATGGCCGGATGATAGGGTTGCGCGCCGCTGCCGCTGCGGCGACCGCGGCCCTGGGCAGCGCCGCCTCGGCGACGACGTCGCGGTGGCGGCCGCCGAGCCGCGCCGGCGCTACGCCGCGCGCGCCGGCATCCGGATCACCTGCGCATCGCCCTGGCCGCGCAACTTCGCCAGCAGTTCCGACTGCCTGGCGCGCGCCTTGCGCAGGTGTTCCTGCTTGACGTGACCGTAGCCGCGGATTTCCTCCGGCAGGCTGGCCAGCTCGATCGCGACCGCCTGGTTGTCCGGGCCGAGCCTGGCGAGCAGTTCGTCGACCAGCCGCTCGTACTCGCCGACCAGCGCCCGCTCGGTCCGCCGCTCCTGCGTGTGGCCGAAGAGGTCGAGTGCGCTGCCGCGCAGGAACTTCAGCCTTGCCAGGACGGCAAAGGCGCTCATCACCCACGGCCCGAAGCGCATCTTCTTCGCCTTGCCGGTGGCCGGGTCGGGCCTGGCCAGCAGGGGCGGGGCGAGGTGGAAGTTCAGCCTGTAGTCGCCCTCGAACATCGCGCCGATCCTCGCCCGCAAGGCCGGGTCGCTGTGCAGGCGGGCGACCTCGTACTCGTCCTTGATCGCCAGCAGCTTGAAGTAGTAGCGGGCCACCGCCTCGGTCAGGCCGGCCGACTGCAGGCGGTCGGACTCGACCCGGCGCACCCGCTCGACCAGGTCGCGGTAGCGCTGCGCGTAGGCGGCGCTCTGGTAGGCGGTCAGATACTCGACGCGGCGGCCGACGATCTCCTCCAGCGACGAGGCGCGCTTCAGCTCGATCACCTGGGCCGGGAAGGCGGCCCGCTTCACCGCCTCGACGTCGTGCGCCGCGGCGCGGCCCCACTCGAACGCCCGCTTGTTGCTGTCGATCGCCACGCCGTTTAACTCGATCGCCCGCAGCAGCGTCTCGCCGGCCAGCGGGATCCAGCCCTTCTGCCAGGCGAAGCCGAGCACGAACGGGTTGGCGTAGATGCCGTCGCCGAGCAGCGCCGTCGCCAGCGCCGTCGCGTCGACCGCCGCCGCATGGGTGTCGACGCCGACCGCTTCGCGGATCTGCTGCAGCATGCCGGCGGCGCCCGAACTCCAGTCGGGATTCCTGACGAAATCCGCGGTCGGCGAGTCGGCCGTGTTAAGCACCGCGCGGGTGCGGCCCGCCCGGACCTTCGACAGCGCCTCGTCGCTGGCGCTGGTGACCAGGTCGCAGCCGAGCAGCAGGTCCGCTTCGTTCATCGCGATGCGGGTGGCGAACAGGTCCTCCGCGCGCGGCGCGATCTGCACGTGCGAGAACACGGCGCCACCCTTCTGCGCGAGGCCCGCCATGTCGAGCACCGAGACCCCGCGGCCCTCGATGTGCGCCGCCATGCCGAGCAGCTGGCCGATCGTCACCACGCCGGTGCCGCCGACGCCGGTGATCGCGATGCCGTAGCCGCGCCCGGCCGGCAGCACCGGCAGCTCGGGCAGCGGCAGCTGCGGCACCGTGGCCTCGGCCGCCCTGCCCTTCCTCAGCCTGCCGCCCTCGACCGTGATGAAGCTCGGACAGAAGCCCTTCAGGCACGAGAAGTCCTTGTTGCACGAGGACTGGTTGATTCGCCGCTTGCGGCCGAACTCGGTCTCCAGCGGCTCGACCGACAGGCAGTTCGACTGCACGCTGCAGTCGCCGCAGCCCTCGCAGACCAGCTCGTTGATCACCACCCGCCGCGGCGGATCGGGGAACACCGTCTTGTCCGGCCTGTTCCGCTTGCGCCGCCGCCGCTTCTCCGACGCGCAGGTCTGGTCGTAGACCAGCACCGACACGCCGGGATGCTCGCGCAGCTGGCGCTGCACCCGGTCGAGTTCGTCGCGGTGGTGCACGGTGACGCCGGGTGCCAGCTTCCACGCGTCGCCGCTGGCGCCGTGCGCGTTGACGGCGGAGTGATCGCGCTCCTCGGCGCCGCTGTACTTGCCCGGCTCGTCGGTGACGATGACGATCCGGCGAACGCCCTCGGCGTAGACCTGCTGGGTGATCGCCGGCACCGTCAGCTGGCCGTCGGTGGGCTGGCCGCCGGTCATCGCCACCGCGTCGTTGAACAGGATCTTGTAGGTGATCGGCACGCCGGCGGCCACCGCGGCGCGGATGGCCAGCGAGCCGGAGTGGAAGTAGGTGCCGTCGCCGAGGTTGGCGAAGATGTGCTTCTCGCCGGTGAATGGCGCCTGGCCGATCCACGGCGCGCCTTCGCCGCCCATCTGCGTGAAGGTCGACGTACTGCGGTCCATCCAGATGGCCATGTAGTGGCAGCCGATGCCGGCGGTGGCGCGCGAGCCTTCCGGCACCACCGTCGAGCTGTTGTGCGGACAGCCGGAGCAGAAATACGGCTTGCGCTCGGCCACCAGGCGCGGCCGCGCCAGCGACTTCTCCTTGGCATCGATCAGCGCCAGCCGCGCGGCGATGGCGGCGCGCAGGTCCGACGGCAGTTCCATCCTGCCGATGCGCGAGGCGATCGCCCTGGCGACGACGGCGGGCGAGAACTCCGAGTGCGCCGGCAGCACCCAGCTGCCCTGCGGCACCGACCACTCGCCGCCGTCCTTCTCGTCGAACTTGCCGATCACGCGCGGGATGCGTTTGCCGGTGCCGATCCACGCGTACAGGTCTTCCTTGATCTGGTACTCGATCAGCTGCCGCTTCTCCTCGACCACCAGGATCTCCTCCAGCCCCTCGGCGAAGGCGCGCACCGCCTGCGCCTCCAGCGGCCAGACCATGCCGACCTTGAACACGCGGATGCCGACCCGCGCGCAGGCCTCCTCGTCGAGGCCGAGGTCGGCCAGCGCCTGGCGCATGTCGAGGTAGGCCTTGCCGCTGGCGACGATGCCGAAGCGCGCGTGCGGCGAGTCGAGCACCGTCTGATTGAGCCCGTTGGCGCGGCAGTAGGCGAGCGCCGCGTACAGCTTGTGGTCGAGCAGCCGCGCTTCCTGCGCCAGCGGCGTGTCCGGCCAGCGGATGTTGAGTCCTCCCGGCGGCATCACGAAGTCGGCGGGCAGAACGATGTTCACCCGCTCGGGATCGACGACGACCGAGGCCGATGCCTCGACCACCTCGGTCACCGTCTTCATCGCCACCCACACGCCGGCGTAGCGGCTCATGGCGAGGCCGTGCAGGCCGAGGTCCAGGTATTCCTGCACGGTGGCCGGATACAGAACCGGGATCATGCAGGCCTTGAAGATGTGGTCCGACTGGTGCGGCAGCGTCGAGCTCTTGGCGCCGTGGTCGTCGCCAGCCAGCGCCAGCACCCCGCCGTGCGGACTGGTGCCGGCCGCGTTGGCGTGCTTGAACACGTCGCTGCAGCGGTCGACGCCCGGTCCCTTGCCGTACCAGACGGCGAACACGCCGTCGTAGTTGGCCCCGGCGGTCATGCCCACCTGCTGCGTGCCCCACACGCTGGTGGCGGCGAGATCCTCGTTCAGCCCGGCGTGGAACCTGATGTGATGCTGCTCGAGATGCCTCTTCGCCCGCCACGCCGTCTGGTCGACCGAGCCGAGCGGACTGCCGCGATAGCCGGTGATGAACCCGGCCGTGTTGAGCCCCGCCGCGACGTCGCGTTGTCGCTGCAGCATCGCCAGCCGCAGCAGCGCCTGGGTGCCGCTCATGTAGGCGCGGCCCTTGTCGAGCGTCCAGCGGTCGTCGAGCGAGACCTCGGCCAGGGCGCGGCGGACGGATGCGGGCAGCGGAGCGTTCATGCGGGGGTCCTCGGCCAAAAATCGTGTTCCTGGGAGCGCGTCGCCGTCGGCTGCCCGCCGCCGGTTGCGGCCGCGCTCTGCCTTGTGGGCGCGCGCGGCGGTGTCGGGACTTCAGGAGCCTGAAGTGGCGCGCAGGCTAGCAGAGGCGCCGCGCCGGCTCAATCGGCGCCGCCGCCGGATCCGCCGGCGGCGGTTGCGTATCCTTCGTCGCCTGGCGCTCGAAGACGCGCGACCGATGACGCGGCATCATGGCGCCCCGTACGGCGCCTCCGCCTGCCGTGCCGACGAAGGAGATGACCAGTGATCGTCACCACCACCCCGAGCGTTGAAGGCAAGCGCATCACCCGCTACTGCGGGGTTGTCGCCGGCGAGGCGATTCTCGGCGCCAACCTGTTCAAGGACCTGTTTGCCGGCATCCGCGACCTCGTCGGCGGCCGCTCGGCGACTTACGAGCGCGAGCTGCAGCGGGCGCGCGACATCGCCGTGCAGGAGCTGCAGCAGCGTGCGCAGGAGCTGGGTGCCAACGCCGTGGTCGGCGTCGATCTCGACTACGAGGTGCTCGGCCAGGGCAACGGCATGCTGATGGTCTCGGCCAGCGGCACCGCGGTCGTCGTCGAGTGAAGCGGTCCCCACGAACTGCAGCCGCTGAGCGCCGCCGCGCGATGAAACCCTTGGCCATCCGCAGACGATGAAGCGCGAACCGATCGGGACCGACAACCCGCTGCTGCAGCATTGGACCGGAGAGCTCGGCCTGCCGCCGTTCGCGGCGATCGACGCCAGCCACTTCGAGCCGGCCTTCGACACCGCGCTTGCCGAGCAGCGGGCCGAGATCGAGCAGATCGCCACCTGTTCGGCGGCGCCCACCTTCGACAATACCGCCGCGGCGCTCGATCGCAGCGGCCGGCTGCTGGCCCGCGTCGAACCGGTGTTCCGCTGCCTGTGCGCCTCGCGCACCTCGCCGCAACTGCAGGAGGTCGAGCGCCGGCTGGCGCCCCGGCTTGCGGCGCACGCGGCGGCGATCCAGCGCGACCCGCGGCTGTTCGCCCGCCTCGATGCGCTGATGCAGCGCTGTGACGAAAGCGGGCTCGACGCCGAGCAGCGGCGCCTGCTGCAGCGGCTGCATCTCGATGCGCAGCGGGCCGGCGCGCAGCTCGAGCCGGCGGCGCGCGAGCGGCTCGGCCGGATCGTCGAGCAGCAGGCGGCGCGGATGACCCAGTTCGCGCAGAACGTGCTGGCCGAGGAGCAGCAGTGCCTGTGGCTGGACGGCGAGGCCGATCTCGCCGGTCTGCCGGCGGACCTGCGCGCGGCGGCGCGGGAGGCGGCGGCCGCCCGCGGGCGGCCGCAGTCCTGGGCGGTCACCCTGTCGCGCTCCTCGGTGGTGCCGTTCCTGACTTTCTCCGAGCGGCGCGACCTGCGTGAGCGCGCGTTCAGGCTGTGGAAGGGCCGCGGCGCCAACGGCGGCGATCAGGACAATCGCGTGCTGGCGCGCGAGCTGCTGCAGTTGCGCGCCGAACAGGCGCGGCTGCTCGGCTTCGCCAGCTACGCCGACTATGCGCTCGCCGACCGCATGGCCGGCCGGCCGGCGGCGGCGTTCGAGCTGCTGCACGCCGTGTGGGAGCCGGCCAGGCGACGGGCCGCGCAGGAGCAGGCGATGCTGGAGGGCATGGCGCGCGAGGAGGGGGGGCCGGCGAAGATCGAGCCGTGGGACTGGCGCTTCTACGCCGAGCGGGTGCGCCGCCGCCGCTATGCGCTCGACGAGGCCGAGGTCAAGCCCTACTTCGCGCTCGAGAACATGCTGGCGGCACTGTTCGACTGCGCGCAGCGCCTGTTCGGCGTGCACTTCGTCGAACGCCCCGGGGCGCCGCGCTACCACCCGGAGGTGCGGGTGTTCGAGGCGCAGCGCGATGACGGCAGCATTGTCGGCGCGTTCCTGTTCGACAACTTCGCCCGCCCCGGCAAGCGCAGCGGAGCCTGGATGAGCGCGCTGCGCTGGCAGTCGCGCAGCGGCGGCGAGGTGCGGCCGGTGATCGTCAACAACAGCAACTTCTCACGCGGCGCGCCCGGCGAGCCGGTGCTGCTGTCGCTCGATGACGTGCGCACGCTGTTCCACGAGTTCGGCCACGGCCTGCACGGCCTGCTGTCGGACGTCACCTACGAGCGGCTGTCGGGCACGCGGGTGCTGCGCGACTTCGTCGAGCTGCCGTCGCAGCTGTTCGAGCACTGGGCGCTGGAGCCGTCGGTGCTGCAGCGCCACGCCCGACACTGCCTGACCGGCGAGCCGATGCCGGCGGCGCTGCACGAGCGGATCCTTCGCGCGCGCCAGTTCAATCAGGGGTTCGAGACGGTCGGCTTCACTTCCAGCGCGCTGGTCGACATGCTGCTGCACGGGCTCGGCGAGACGGCCGAACTGGACGTCGCCGGTTTCGAGCGCGAGGCGCTGGCGCGGCTCGGCATGCCCGAGGCCATCGCGCCGTACCACCATCTGCCGCACTTCCAGCACCTGTTCGCCGGCGCTTACGCGGCCGGCTACTACGTCTACCTGTGGGCCGAGGTGCTCGACGCCGACGGCTACCAGGCCTTCGTCGAGGCGGGTGATCCGTTCGACGCCGCGGTGGCGGGGCGCCTGCTGCGATTCATCTATTCGCGCGGCGGCTCGCTGGAGCCGGCCGAGGCGTACCGCGCCTTCCGCGGCCGCGACGCCGATATCACGCCGCTGCTTGCCAAGCGCGGTTTGCTCGATCAGCCGCAGCCGGCCTGAGCGACGGCGACAACGGCTACGCCGGCAGCGGCATCGGCTGGCGGTCCTTCAGCCGCAGCCAGCCGCGGGCGATCCGGTAGATCGCCCAGATGCCGAGTACGAACAGGCCGATCCACAGGATCGCAAAGCCGACCAGCACGAGCGTCAGCGCGCCGCCGATCAGCGCGATCAGGATCACCCAGGCCAGGGCGAACCAGAAGGTGCGGATCTGCCAGCGGAAGTGCGATTCGAGCCAGGTGCCGCGGGCCTCGCCCTGCTTCACGTAGTTGATGATCACCGCGATGATCGACGGCCAGCCGAAGACGAACGCGCCGATCACCGTCGAGGCGCCGAAGGCGCCGATGGCCAGCCCGAGCGCGTGCAATGCGTAGGTCACGTGGGTGAGCGTGACCAGCGACGGATCGGGCTCGAGCGTGCTGACGTGGGTGTTCATCGCGCCTCCCTGCCGGCGTCCGGCGAAACGTTGGAGTGTTATATGCGGCCGGCGGCGCCGGCTTCAACGCCGCCGCCACTGCTGCCGAGGTAGCCGGCCAGACGCGAAACGCCGTCGTCGATCAGATGGCGCTGGGCGGCGAAGCACCAGCGGACGTAGCCCTCGCCCTCCGGGCCGAAGGCCACGCCCGGCGCCAGACCGAGGCCGACCCGCGAGACCAGCCGCTTGGCGAAGCCGAGCGAATCGCCGCTGTGTCCGGCGACGCTGAAGAACAGGTACATCGCGCCTTGCGGCGGCGCGCACTCGACGCCGGGCACCTGCCTCAGCTGGCTGACCAGCGCGTCGCGCGAGGCCTGCAGGCGCGCGCGCGTCTCGGCGATCAGCGCGTCGCCCCGCTCGATCGCGGCGATGCCGGCGCGCTGGATGAAGGTCGGCGCGCACGACGTGTTGAATTCGACCATCTTGGCGAAGCCGGCAACGAAGCTGCGCGGCGCCACCACCCAGCCGAGCCGGAAGCCGGTCATCGTCCAGCTCTTGGAAAAGGTGTTGGCGCTGATGAAGCGCTCCTCGGGGTCGATCCGGGCCAGCACGCCGGGTGCGTGCGCCGCGCCGTCGAAGACCAGCCGCTCGTAGGCGTCGTCGGCGATCAGCCAGATGCCGTGCCGTCGGCAGTGCGCCAGCAGCGCCTCCCACTGGTCCTGCGCCATCACCCAGCCGGTCGGGTTGTTCGGCGAGTTGACGATCACCGCCCGCGTGCCGGCCGGCGCCGCGTCGAGCAGGCGCTGCAGGTCGAGCGTCCAGCGGCCGGCGTGGCACGACAGCGGCACGCGCGCGACGTCGGCGCCCATGATGCGCGGCTGCGCAGTCACGTTCGGCCACACCGGGGTGACGATCGCCACCCGGTCGCCGGGCTCGAACAGCGACTGCGCCACCAGCGACAGCGCGCTGACCCCGGAGCTGGTCACGGCGATGCGCTCGGCATCGACCGCCACCTGCGGTCGGTGCAGCCGGTTGACGTAGCCGGCGATCGACTCGCGCAGCTCGGCGATGCCGAGGTTGTGGTTGTAGAAGGTCTCGCCCTCGTCGAGCGCCGCCTTGGCGGCGTCGCGGATGAACTGCGGTGTCGGCAGGTCGCCCTCGCCGAACCAGAACTTCAGCACGTCGTCTCGGCCCATCGCCGCGTTGGCGACCTCGCGGATGCGCGAGGCGGGCAGGGAATCGAGCGAGCGGCGCAGCATGGGCGCGGATGTTACCGTCGCCGCCGCGTCGAGGCCGGGGCCGCGGACCTCAGCGCGCCAGCTGGTTGATCTCGATGATCGGCAGCAGCACCGCCAGCACGATCAGCATCACCACCACGCCCATGGTGAGGATGAGGACCGGCTCGAGCAGCGAGGTGAAGAACATCGCCCGCCGCTCGGCCTCGCGGGCGTGGATGTCGGCGGCGCGGCCGAGCATCTCCGGCAGCTTGCCGGTGGCTTCGCCCGAGGCGATCAGGTGGATGAGCACCGGCGGAAACAGCCTCGTGCGGCCCGGCTGGCTGTCCTCGTTGCCGCTGGTGCGCAGCGCACGGGCCAGCGAGAAGCCTTCGCGCACGCGCTGGGTGGCCTCCAGCACGCGCGTGCGCATGGCCAGGTTGTTGACCGTTTCGCCGGCCGCCTGCAGCGCGCGCAGCATCGGCACGCCGCCGCCGGCGAGGATCGCCAGCGTGCTGGCGAAGCGCGCGGTGTTCAGCGACCGCGACAGCACGCCGACCACCGGCATCTGCAGCAGCCGCCGGTGCCAGCGCAGGCGGACCGCCTCGGCTTTCAGCAGCCGCCGCACCGTGAAGGCGGCCGCCACGGCGAGCGCCAGTACGATCCAGCCGTAGGCGCGGACGAAGTCCGACAGGGCAATGAGCGCGCGGGTCAGCCACGGCAGTGCCTGCTTGGTATTGGTGAACACCTGCACCACCTGCGGCACGACGTAGGTCAGCAGGCCGATGACCACCGCCAGCGCGACGACCGTGACGATCACCGGATAGACGAACGCCAGCGTGATCTTCTGCTGCAGCTTGGCGCGTTCCTCGACGTAGTCGGCGAGGCTGCCGAGCACCGGGCTGAGCTTGCCCGACTCCTCGCCGGCGGCGATCAGCGCGCGGTAGATGTCGGGGAACTGCCGCGGGTGGCGGGCCAGGGCGTTCGACAGCGAGCTGCCGGCGAGGACGTCGGTGCGGATGGCCGCCATCAGCTCGCGGATCTGCTGCTTCTCGCTCTGCTCGACCATCACGGTGAGCGCGTCGGCCACCGGCAGCTGCGCGCCGAGCAGGCTCGCCATCTGCCGCGTGAGCACGGCCAGCTCGGTCTGCGACAGCCGGCGGCCGATCGCCAGCTGCAGCGCCGCCCGCTGCGCCTCGGCGACCACCGGCTCGACGGTGAGCGGCACCAGGCCGCGGCCGCGCAGCAGCTGCCGCGCCGCGCGCGCGCTGTCGGCCTCGATGACCCCCGACAACTCCTTGCCGGCGCTGTCGGCGGCGGCGTAGCGGAAGGCGGTCACTCCCTCGTCACCCGCACCACTTCCTCGTGCGAGGTCACGCCGGCGGCGACCCAGCGCAGGCCGTCGGCGCGCATCGGCACCATGCCGCCGCGCTCGGCGGCGCGGCGGATGTCGGTGTCGCTGGCGCCCTGGTGGACGAGGGCGCGCATCTGGTCGTCGACGCGCAGCAGTTCGTAGATGCCGGTGCGGCCGAGGTAGCCGGTGAAGCTGCAGCGGTCGCAGCCGCCCGGCAGGTAGCCATTGCCGCCGGGCTCGGGCTTGCGGCAGTGCGGGCACAGCTTGCGCACCAGCCGCTGGCCGAGCACGCCGAGCAGCGACGACGACAGCAGGAACGGCTCGATGCCCATGTCGATCAGGCGGGTCACCGTGCTGGCCGCGTCGTTGGTGTGGATCGTGGCCAGCACCAGGTGTCCGGTGAGCGAGGCCTGCACGGCGATCTGTGCCGTCTCGAGGTCGCGGATCTCGCCGACCATCACCACGTCGGGATCCTGGCGCAGGATCGAGCGCAGCGCTCGGGCGAAGGTCATCTCGATCTTCGGGTTGACCTGCGTCTGGCCGATGCCCTCGAGGTCGTACTCGATCGGGTCCTCGACCGTCATGATGTTGGTGGTCGAGTGGTCGAGCCGGCGGATGGCCGCGTAAAGCGTCGTCGTCTTGCCGGAGCCGGTCGGCCCGGTGACCAGCACGATGCCGTGCGGGTGCTGGATCAGCCGGTCGAAGGCCTGCCGCGTGCCTTCGGCCATGCCGAGCGCCTCGAGGTTCAGGCGCGACAGGTCCTTCTCCAGCAGGCGCAGCACGGCACGCTCGCCGTGGCCGGTGGGCAGCGTCGAGACGCGCACGTCGACCGCGCGGCCGCCGACGCGCAGCGTGATGCGGCCGTCCTGCGGCAGGCGCTTTTCGGCGATGTCCAGCTGGGCCATGATCTTGATGCGCGAGACCAGCGCCGCGTGCAGGGCCCGCTTGGGCCGCACGATGTCGCGCAGCGTGCCGTCGACGCGGAAGCGCACCAGCGAGTAGGTCTCGAACGGCTCGATGTGGATATCGGAGGCACCGTCGCGCGCGGCCTGCGTCAGCAGCGCGTTGATCATGCGGATGATCGGCGCGTCGTCCTCGGTCTCCAGCAGGTCCTCGATGTCGGGCACCTCGGCCAGCATGCGCGAGATGTCGAACTCGCCCTCGATGTCGCCGACGATCTGCTGCGCCGAGCCCTCGCCGGCGGCATAGGTCTGGGCGATCGCCTCGCGCAGCGCCGCCGGCTCGACCATCACCGGCGTCACGCGGCCGGGAAACACCCGCATCACCTCGTTCAGCGCCGCCAGCGGCGTCGACTCGGAGATCCAGGCCTCGGCGTCGCGCTCGCTGGCCGGCCGCAGCAGGATGCCGTGGTCGCGGGCGAAGGCGTAGGGAACGTAGCGCTGCGCGGTGCTCATCGGGCGGGGCGCGGCGCTAGCGCTGGACCGGCATCGGGCTGTAGCCGAGCCGCTTCAGCTCGGCGGTCGCGTCGGCCAGCGTGCGCCGCGAGGTGTCGACCGCCACCCGCACCCGGTAGATCTCCCCGGTCGAGGTGCGCACCGGCTCGACGTAGGCATCGAAGCCTTCGACCCGCAGGAACTGCTGGACCCGGCGAGCACTCGCTGAGTCGGGCATCGTCGTGACCTGCAGCAGCCGCGCCGGGCTGGCCGGCGCGGCGGCCGCGCGCGCATCGGCCTCGCTGGCGCCCGGTGGCAGGGCCGGCGGCGCAGTGCCCGGCGCCGGCCGCGTTTCGCTCGCCGACGGCGCCGGCGGCGGCGCGGCCGGGGGTGTCAGCGGCTGCGCGGGAGCCGGTGCGGCCGGCGGCGCCGGCGTCTTAGGCTCCGGCGTCGGCGGCATCGTCGGCACGTTCAGGTCGCGGAAGATCAGGCTTTCGGGCACCTGCGTGCCGGCCACCTGCGCGCGCATGTACTCGTAGCGTTCGGCGGCCAGCGCAGCGGAGGTGCTCTCGTCGCGGACGATGATCGGCCGCAGGAAGACCATCAGGTTGGTCCGGTTGCGGTCGCGGTTCTCGTAGCGGAACAGCGCGCCGAGAAAGGGGATGTCGCCGAGCAGGGGGACCTTCTGCGTCGAGGTATTGGTGCGGTCCTCGATCAGGCCGGTGAGCACGACGAAGTTGCCGTCCTCGACCAGCACCACCGATTCGAAGCTGCGCTTGTTGGTGATGATCTGGCCGGCGATCAGCGACGACGGCGCGACCGACGAACTCTCCAGGTACAGCGCCAGCCGGACCACGCCGCCCTCGGAGATCTGCGGCTTCACCCGCAGCTGCAGGCCGATGTCCTGCCGCTCGTAGGTCTGGAACGGGTTGACCGCGGCGCTGCCCTGCTGCGTGTACGAGCCGGTGACGAAGGGCACGTTCTGGCCGACCAGGAACTTCGCCTCCTCGTTGTCGAGGGTCTGGATGTTCGGCTGCGACAGCACGTTGGCGTTGGCCTTGGTCTCCAGCGCCCGGGCGAGGAAGCCGAGGTTGGTGATCTCGCCGATGCCGGGGATGTTGATCTTGCCCTTGACGACGCCGATGTTCAGTCCCAGGCCGACCGAGCTCGGGTCGGTGGCCACGCCGATGATGTTGGTGCCGCGGCCGCCGAAGTTGGTGCCGCCGATCACCCGCGTGTCGGTGTCGTTCAGCCCCGACAGGTCCTGCCACTGGATGCCGAACTCGGCCGCCTTGTCGGCCTGCACCTCGACGATCAGCGACTCGATCACCACCTGCGCGCGGCGCACGTCGAGCTTCTCGATGATCGAGCGGATGTTGCGGTACAGCGGCTCCGGGGCGGTGATGATCAGCGAATTGGTTGCCGCATCGGGCTGGATCATTCCGGCCAGACCGCCGGCGCCGCCGGCAGCCGCCGCGGTCGCCGGCGCCGGCTGCGCCGGCTGCTGCCCCTGCATCTGCTGCCCGATCGCGCCCTGCTGCTGGCCGCTGGTGACCGTCGTGCCGGACAGCGCCCGCCCGCCGGTCGCGGGAACGAAGGTCGGATCGTTGGCCAGCACCGCGCGCAGCAGCGGCGCGAGCTTGGTCGCCTCCGCGTTGCGCAGATACACGACGTTGATGTCGCCGGCGCTCAGGCTCGGCTGGTCGAGCCGCTCGATCAGCTGCCTGGCCAGCGCCAGGCGGGCCGGACTGGCGGCGCGCAGAATCAACGAATTGGTGCGCGGCTCGGCCAGGATCTGCACCCGCTGGCCGCTGTCGGTGGCCTGGCCGGCGGCACGGGCGCCCTCGTCGAGGACGCGGTTGGCGATCGTCGCCACCTCGACCGCGAGGCCATGCTTGAGCTGCACCATCTCGCTCTCGGCCGCGCCCGGCCCGTCGATCGCCTCGATGATCCGGCCGATGCGGCGGAGGTTCTCGGCGTAGTCGGTGATCACCAGCGTGTTGTTCGCCGGATAGGCCGAGATCGTGTTGTTCGGCGCGATCAGCGGCCGGAGCACCGGGACCAGGTTGGTCGCCGATTCGTAGCGCAGGCGGAACACCTGGGTGAGGACCTGGTCGCCGCGCGGCGTCGGCGTGGTGGGCGCGACCACCCGGCCGCCCTGCAGCTTGGCATCGGCCTCCGGCACGATGCGCACGATGCCGTCGGGGCGCGCCGGCTCGACGGTCGTGAACCCCTGCAGACGCAGCGCGGCGAGCAGCTGCTCGTAGGCCTGCTGCTTGGTGACCGGCCGCTCGGTGACCAGCGTCAGCGTGCCGCGCACGCGCGGGTCGATCACGAACTGGCGGCCGGTGTACTGGCCGATCGCCCGCACCGCCGCTTCGAGGTCGGCGTTGACGAAGTTCAGCATCACCGGATCGGCTCCGGCCGGCGCGCGGGCCGTCGTCGCGGCAGGGGCCTGGGCGAATCCGGCCAGCGGCATCAGGGCGGCCAGCGCCGCCACCACCAAGCCTGGCAGCCGCGGCGCCCCCGCCGGGCGCCTCGGAGCGGGCGCATCGCTGCGCTTTGCGGTCATTTCAGTTTCCAAGGCTGAGGATTGCCGAATCACCGTCGCGCGGGCCCAGCAGCAGCACCAGGCCGGCCAGCTGCGCCCGGGTCGACTCGTCCACGCCCGGCTGCGCGCGCGCACGACCCGTGAACCGGAGGTTTCCTTGCTCATCGATTGTGCCATCGCCGATCAACTCGAGGGGGCCGGACAGGGTTGACAGCTTCAGCCGCGTGCCGGGAAAGCCGCCCTGGGCGAGCAGCCGGTAGTTGCCGAACGGGGCCACCGTCGTCAGGGTGCTGGTGGCGAACTGCCACTCGCCGGCCAGGTCGCCGGTCATGCGGCCGCGATGGATTTCGAGCCGCTGCCAGGCCAGGCTGAGGACGCCGCCGGGCTTGATCGTGTTGAACGGTGCGCCGAGCCCGGCCAGCAGCGCGGCCGGCAGCTGCACGGTCGTCGCCAGCAGTTCGACGCGCCCGGACAGATCGACGTGCAACTGCAGCGGCTGCGACAGGGCGGAGGGGTGCGACAGCGTCAGGTCGATCGTGCCGGCGAGCAGCCGCCACGGCGACAGCCGCCACGACAGCGCCTCGGGCAGCGCCATGCGGG
The DNA here is from genome assembly GCA_020355165.1 of Burkholderiales bacterium. Lineage (GTDB taxonomy): Bacteria > Pseudomonadota > Gammaproteobacteria > Burkholderiales > Burkholderiaceae_F > JADJWR01. The sequence goes on along the minus strand of CP070661.1, from coordinate 1,698,628 downwards.
CAATCCCGGCGTCCTCGCCGGGCGACAGCACGACGCTCGCCTCGCCGCGCCAGACCGAGCCCTTCGCCTCGGCCAGCACGATGCGGTCGCCGGTCGTCTGCGAGATGGCGGAAGCGACCCACTGCGCCGGCGCCATGATCACGGCGGTCATGCCGATGCTCAAGGCAGCCACCAGGGCGTAGAGCAGGCCGCGCAGCATCGAGGACCCGCATCGGCCGCTAGCGGCGCGCCAGCCGCAGCGACACCTCGATGTCGGCGGCGCCGGGTGTGCCGGTGGCCCGTGTCATGACGACGCTGGCTTTCGCGCCAAGTTCGCGTTCGGCGCCGGCCAGCCAGGTCGACCATGCGGCGTACGGAACGTCGGCAAACGTGATCTGCAGCGCGCCTTCGCCGACCGGCACGATGCGGCTCGCCTTCAGCCCGGCTGCCGCGAGCGAGCGCTCGAGCGCCTCTCGTGCCTCGGCTGCCGGCAGCACAGCGGCCTGCGGCTTCGCCTTCAGGCTGTTGACCTCGGCGAGCAACCGGTCGAGCTGCTCGGCCTGGGTACGCATGGCCGGCAGGCCTCGCTGCAGGCGCGGAATGCCGACGGCGGCCGGCTCGATCAGCAGCAGGAAGATCGCCGCGCAAAGCAGGACCGCGCCGGCGGCGCCGAGGATCAGCCGCTCGCGTGGTGCGCGCTGTGACCAGAAGTTGCGCAGGGCTTCCATCGTCAGCCTCCGGCAGCCCGCACGCGCGCCGCGCCGTCGGCCTCGAAGCGCAGCTGCAGGCCCTGCTGGACCGCCTGCGCGCGCAGGCGGTTCTGCAGCTGTGCATCCGGCGGCGCCTTGAACTTCACCTGCAATACGGCGTCGCGATACTCGATACCGGCGACGATGCCGACCGGGGCAGCGGCGAGCAGCTGCGCGACCTGCGCGTTCAGGGCGGTGAAATCGCTGGCCGACGCCTGCCCGGCGCGCGTGCGCAGACGCGCCAGCTCCCGCTGCGCCTGAACCACCGGGTCCACCATCTCGGCATCGGCGAAGGTGCTGCGGAAGGCGGTCGTCATCCGGTTGCGCAGCGCAGTGGCTTCGGACTGCAGCTTCAACCAGTAACCGTTCATGCCGGCGATGAATACGGCGGCTGCCACCGCGCCCCAGGCGAGCGGCGCCTTCCACGAGCGCAGCGACAGCCGCATGCGCGACATGTCGCCGAGCAGGCCGCCGCGCGCGAAGGCGCCCTGCAGGAGGTCGATCGCGCCATCGGCGGCGCCGGCATCGAGCGGCCGGTCGGCCAGCTCGACCGGCACACCAAGCTTCTCGGCCATCCCGGCCAGCCGTGCTGCCTGCGGTCCGAAGGCGCGGATCCGCTGCCAGCGGCCGCTGCCCAGCGCCAGGCGCAGGGCTGCCGGTGGCTCGTCGTCGTCGCCGAGGTCGAAGGCGGCGCCCTCGTGCGGCGCGGTGCGCGCCACCAGGCGGCCGCGCGCGGCGAACACCGGCAGCGTGTCGGCGCCGGGCGACGGCAGCACGTAGATGGCGCTGTAGGCGGCCCGTGGTCGCGTGCCGGCCAGCGCCAGCACGTCGAGCAGGCGGGTCAGCACACCGCGGTCGACCGCCGCCACCGGCATCGACGACGCTCCGGCTGCCGCCTTGTCGCCACGGCCGGCCGGCAGGAAGGCGATGTGGCACTGGGTCGGGTCGGCGAGCAGGCGATCCTCGAGCAGATTGGGCAGGGCCAGCCGCAGCTTCGCCTCGCTCAGCCTGGGCGCCGATACCGCCGTCTGGAACACGTCGCCGCCGTCGAAGACCAGATCGATACGGTGGCAGCGCGGCAGCAGGGCGATCGACGCCTCGCCCCAGTGCAGCCCGCCGCCCGCATCGAGCGCGACGAAGCCCACCACCGTCGACTCGGACAGCCGCGCCGTTGCCGCCAGTGCGCGGTGCGGCGGCGCGAACAGCCACAGCCTCGACGCCGGCTTTTCCCCTCTTAAAGCTCGCGTTGCCACAAGACCTCCACCGGCCCGCCGCCGGGCTGTGCACTCCGTCGCACCAGCGCTTCCATGCGGATGTCGGCGCGCGCCAGCTTGATCTGGCCGCGGACGAAGAAGTAACTGCTCGCCGTTGCGATGCCCGCCTCGCCGGCGCCGGCCACGGCGCCCTCGCCGAGGTAGGTACGGAAGTTGCCGACATCGACGAAGTGCGAGATCCGCTCGCGCTGGGCGACCAGGCCCCGCGCGCGCGCCAGCGAGATGTCGATCTGGGCGGCGATGACCTCGGCGGCCGCGGTGTTGACGTTCAGCCGCGTCTTGTTGCTGTCGAGCACGACCACGTAAGGCGCCAGCGCCGCTGCCGCTGCCGGGGCAAGGCCCGGGATCGCGACGATGTCGGTCGACAGCACCGGCGGCAGCGGCCGCGGGGCCTCGGGCGCCGCACCGGGGCTATCGCCCGCAGCGGCCGGCGCGAACGCCTCCTGCATGCGAAGCGCGAGCAGCTCGGCGTCGACCGGCGGCACGCCCAGCAGGTCGCACAGCCGCTTCAGCGCCTCCAGTTCCTTGTCGACGATCTTGCCGTCGTCGCCGACCAGGTTGCGCAGGTTCAGTCGCGACTGCGCGTCCTCGATGCTGCCGGCGATGCTCGCCTGCGCTGCCAGCGTCGAGGACTCGCCGAGCTGATCGAGCCGGGTCTCCGCCAGGCCCTTGGCCCAGAACTCGTCCAGGCCGTCATGGCTGCTGCGCTTCAGGTCCTCGCGCAGCATTGCCCTCGCCCAGTCGAGCGCGCCGGCCATCAGGACGCGGCTCTGCACGATCAGCTGCTGGTTCTCGATCGTCCGCAGCAGCACGAACTGCTGCCAGAACAGACCGGAGACGATCAGCGTCGCCAGGGTGGCCACGACCAGCGCCATCAGCACCGCGGCGCCGTGCTGGCCGCTCCGGCGGCCGTGCCGCCGGCGGGCGCCGGCGTTTCCCGCCGCCGCGCCACTGTCGCCTGCCGGCACGCGTGGCCTCCTCATCCGGTCCCCACCAGCAGCACCCGCCGGTAGCGGCGGCCATCGGTGCGCTCGATCACCAGTTCGAGGCCCGACGGTGCGGCGCGCGGGTTCGCCGGCGAGACGGCCTCGGGCGGCGCCCAGCCGCGTCCCGGCTGCCACACGCGCACCTGCAGCGCCTGCACGCCGGCGAGCAGCGGCGTCTGAACCAGCTCGGTCGACGGCGAGGCGTCGAGCTCAACCGACGGTGCCGACGACAGCCGCATCAGGCGTCCCTCGCGCAGCTCGTAGATGACCTGCTGGATGGCGCTCGGCGACCCTTCGGCGACCGGCGCGAAGCGCGTCATCTCGAGGCCGGCGGGCGTGCCCGGCCGGACGACGAGCGGCGCCGTCGCCAGCGGCACGAAGGCGGTGTTGACCACCTGCGCCAGGTCCCGCTCGATCTGGCCGAACGCCACCAGCAGGTCGCGCACCTCCTCGGCCTCGGGCTGCAGCCTCTCGCGCGTGTGTACCAGCGAGTCCAGTCCGCGCCAGGCGATCAGCGAAACGATCGACAGCACGGTGATCGCCACCAGCAGTTCGAGCAGGGTGAAGCCGGCTGCGCGTACGCAAAGGCGTCGACGGTTCATCAGCTGACGGGCAGGACGGCCATCATCTCGGCGCGGCGGTGGCGCACGTCGCCGCTGACGTGGAACACCTGCAGCTCGACGCGGCGAAAGAAGGGATTGGGTGTGGACTTCACCGTCTGCAGGCATTCGAACTCGACGCCGGCCTGCGCGCAGGCGGTGGTCGTCTGCCCGAGCTCCAGGCTTTCGCGCGCCAGCCGCAGCTCCTGCAGGCGGTTCTCGGCCACCGTGGTGGCCAGCATCGTATAGCGGGTGTCCTCGGCGGCGCTGGTCAGCGAAAGCGCGCCGCGCATCGCGGCGGCCAGCGCGACGCCGATGATCACCAGCGCGACCAGCACCTCCAGCAGCGTGAAGCCGCGCCGGCTCGAACGCCGGCGCTCAGGGCAGGTGCACCGTGCCACGGCCTCGCTCGTCGAAGTCGATCGCCACCCGTGCCGATGCCGTCGCCAGCTCCAGCCGCAGCGGCGACTGGATCCACTCGCGCGCGATCGCCACGCGAAGCGGCTCGGCGCCGGCGCTGAGCAGGGACTGGCTCGGCTGGGTCGCGCCGGCGGGGATCATGGACAGTGACTGTAGCGGTTCGCGCCAGGCGCGCTCGCGCAGCAGGTCATCGTCGCCAAGCAGGCGCCGCTCGCCGGCGACGATCGTCACGAAGCGGTAGCCGTGCAGGTCGGCTTCCCAGTAGATGGGCAGCTGGCGGATTCGCGCTTCGTCGGCCGCCAGCGCGAACAGCTGGCCGACGCGCTCGGCCTCGCGCGCGAGCTGCTGCCTGTCGTCCGGGGTCGCGGAGATGGTGACGATCGACAACAGGATGCCGGCCAGCACCAGCACCACCAGAAGCTCGAGCAGGGTGAAGCCGCGCGCACGGGCGCGACCGCAGGCAGTCGCCGGGACTACAGCTGCCACGAGCCGATGTCGGCATCGACACCCTCGCCTCCGGGGGCGCCGTCGCGGCCGTAACTGAACACGTCGATCTCGCCCCGCAGGCCGGGGTTGAGGAACTTGTATTCGTTGCCCCACGGATCCTTCGGCGTTGTACTGCGCTCGAGGTAGCCGCCCTGCTTCCAGTTCTGCGGCAGCGGCTCGGTCTCCGGCTTCGCCAGCAGCGCCTTCAGGCCCTGCTCGGTGGTCGGATAGGCGCCATTGTCGAGCCGGTACAGTTTCAGCGCCTGCAGCAGCGAGGCAATGTCCTGCTTGGCGGCGGCAATGCGGGCGTCGTCGGTGCGGCCGATCACGCGCGGCACGATCAGGGCGGCGAGAATGCCGAGGATCGTGATCACCACCATGATCTCGATCAGCGTGAAGCCGCGGAGCAGGTGGCGGGCGAGCGTCGAGCGCCGGAGGGTGAGCTTCATCGTTGCACCGTAGCAATGTGTCGCGCCGTCGAGCCGCCGGCGCCGTTGCGCTGCGTTGCGGACAGGCGGACGATATTATCAACGCCGTTGAGCGAATGACCGTCGCCTAGTGGACACTGCCCGGTGGCGACCGCGCAGGATCGTCCGCCGCGCCGGGTCGGATCGCGCCGTACGCCGTTTTCCAAGGGCCGGCACTGGGATGCTGAGAAAGATCGCTGTGGCATTGATGCATCTGTCGATGCTGGCGCTGGTGTGCGCCGTCGGCGCGTACTGGGCGATCCGCATCATGACGCCGACGCCAGCCAGCGTGCCGCCACCGCCGCCGGCAGCGCTGCTGCGCGAGGCCGATCCGTTGCTTGCCGCGCGCATGTTCGGGCTGGTGCAGGCGGCGCCGCTGGCGGCGCAGGCGCTGAACGTGCAGGCGCTCGGTGCCTTTGCGGCGGGCCGGGATTCGGCGGCGGTGCTGGCGGTCGACGGCAAGCCGGCGCGCGTGTACCTGCTGAACCAGGAGGTTTTCGACGGCGCGAGGCTGGTCGAGGTGCGCAAGGACGCGGTGACGATCGAGCAGGGCGGGGCGCGACGCGAGATCACCCTGCCGCCACTGCAGGCGGCCGTGCTCGGGGACGCGCCTCCGGCACCGGGATACACGCGTGAAGGCAACACGCTGACTGCGCCGTCGGTGGCGACGCAGCCGGCGCCGCCGCAACCGCGTCCGCTGCCGCAGCGGCCGTCGGCCGTGCCACAGGCGGCTCCGCCGCCGCCTTTGCAGCCGCCGCCTGGGGGGGCGCAGGCGACGCAGGCTGAGGCAACGCCGGAGGGGGACGACGAAGGTGGCTCGCGCCGCCCGTCGCGCAGCCGGGCGCTGGCGCAGTGAACCGATCGCTGGATTGACCTGTCGAAACAGGGTGTCCCTGTTTGCCGCCGCTGGCTTATCGGCGCCACGGCGGCACCGCAGCGGCAGCGCCCGTCCCAGCCCAGAGGCAGAGCCCATGGATCGGCCTTCGCCAAGCCAGCCAACCGCGCAGGAACGCCTGTGGCGCAACGCCTTCTTCGGCGGCAGTGCCCTGATGGCCGCCTTTGCCCTGGTCGACCTCGATGCCGGCCGGTACGCCGCAGCGGCGGGCGACGCAGGCGTGTCCTGCCTGCTGCTTTCGCTGATGAACCAGTTCCCCTTGGTCAGGGCGATCGTCGGGGCGACTTCGAGGGGTGGCTCGCCGGAGGAACTGCAGCGCGAGACCGAGCGGATTCGTAGTTCCCACCCGTGGACCGAACGCCTGGCGAGCCTTGGCTGGACGCTGTTTCTTGGCTCCCTCATCCTGCGCGCCCTCGGGGCGGATTGACCGTCCGGCCAACCTGGCTGCGTTCTGGCTGGCGTTTTCTGCGTCCTGTCGCAGTTGACTCGGCAGCGGCCGCTGCCGGCGGCTACAGTTGGTGCCGACTGCTGAAGCCGAGCCCAACGCAGCGACCAACGACGAATGAGCTCCAGTCCCGAACACGACCCGGGAGGCCGCGAACAACGCGGCCAAGGCCGGGGTGCGCAGATGGCCGCCGACGTCGCCGCCGGCGCGCGGGCGGCGGCGCCTCGGCTGACCTCGGCCGCACGCCGCTTCGGCGACTGGCTGGCCTCGATCGGCTGGGGCAAGTTCTTCCTGCTGTCGCTGTTGCTGCTGGTCGCCGGAGCGATGGTGAACAGCTGGCTGTTCGAAGGTGGCCCGGCCATCGTGGTCGACGCGTCCGATCCGAAGGACCGGGTCAATGTGGTTGTGTCCGTCACGCCGGAGGGGGTCCGCATCGCCCCGCCGGCCCGCCCGGCCGCGCCGCAACCGCCGCCGCCACCGAAGGAGCCCGCCGCGCCAGAGGCGCCGCCGCTGCCGAAGGAGCCGACCGCGCCGCAAGCGCCGCCGCCGCCCCCGCCCGCCGGGACCGCTGGTGACGGCGCAGCAGCAAGGGATGCCGAGGTCAAGGTCGGCAAGGAAGGCGTGCGGATCACGACCACCAAGGATGGCAAGCGCGTCGTCCTGCAGATCGACGGCAAGGGCGTACGGATCGAGGAGCTTGCGCCGGGTGCGCCGGAGGGTGGGGCGGCAGCGGACCAGGCGGGCAGCAAGGACGGCGCGCTGGTCATCGGTCCGGACGTGCTGGCCGACCCGGACAAGGCGGCCGAGGCGATCGAGTCGGCGCGCGGGCGGATCGAGGCGATCGTCCAGGACCAGATCAGAGAGCAGGTGGCCCGGACCACGCGCGTGTACCGGGAGCGATCGAGCGACTGGTTCATGAGCTTCCTGCTGCTCCTGATCGTCACGTCGATCATCGCCAAGGTGCTGCTCGGCGGAAAACGCAAGGCCGAGACGCGGGCCAAGGCGGCGAGCGCCACTGCCGCCGAGGAAGGACTGAAGCGCCAGCTGGCCGAGGCCCAGCTGAAGATGATGCAGGCCCAGGTCGAGCCGCACTTCCTGTTCAACACGCTGGCGTCGGTCGACTACCTGATCGAGACCGACCCGGCGCGGGCATCGACCATGCAGAAGAACCTGATCCAGTACCTGCGCGCAGCGCTGCCGCAGATGCGCGAGGGCTCGACCACTCTGGGCAAGGAACTGGCCCTGGTGCGCTCCTACCTGGAGATCCTCAAGGTGCGCATGGAAGATCGGCTGCAGTTCGCGATCACCGTGCCCCAGGGGCTGATGAGCGCCCAGTTCCCGCCGATGGTGCTGCAGTCGCTGGTGGAGAACGCCATCAAGCACGCGCTGGAGCCGAAACCCGAGGGCGGCACGATCACGGTCACCGCCGACATCGCCAACGGCAGCCTGCGGGTGACGGTCGCCGATACCGGCCTCGGCTTCGGCGCGGGCGGCAAGCCCGGCACCGGCGTCGGGCTGGCCAACGTCCGCGAGCGCCTGGCGGCGTTGTACAGCGGCCGCGCCAAGTTCACGCTCGAGGCCAACTCCCCGAGCGGCACCATCGCCACCGTCGAGGTGCCGTACGAGCCGGACCTCGCGCGCGACAGCGCCGGCCAGCCGGCGGTCGGTGCCGCCGCCTGAGCGCCGGTTGGCGGCGTGGCCGGCTGGCAAGGCCGTGGCCGTAGTTCGCGCGCGGCCGCCGCGGCGTTAGCATCGCCGGATGGAAAAGATCCGCGCGGTCATCGCCGACGACGAGCGCCTGATGCGCGACCAGCTGCGCGCCCGCCTGGCCGAGGTCTGGCCGGAGCTGCAGATCGTCGCCGAGGCGCGGAACGGCCGCGAAGCGGTCGAGGCGGTGACGGAACACCGGCCGGACCTCGCTTTCCTCGACATCCGCATGCCCGGGATGACCGGCGTCGAGGCGGCGCGCGAAATCGGCGATTCCTGCCACGTCGTCTTCATCACCGCCTACAGCGAATATGCGGTGGAGGCCTTCGAGCAGGGCGCGGTCGATTACGTGCTGAAGCCGGCCGACAGCGAGCGCCTGGCGTTGACCGTGGCCCGCCTGAAGAAGCGCCTCGGCGCCAAGCCGGCCGACCTCGGTGCGCTGCTGGAGAAGCTGGCCTCGAAGCTCGACCTCCCGGCCGGCGCTTCGCCGCCCGCCGCCCGCAAGGACCCGTATCTGCAATGGATCCAGGCCTCGATGGGGCAGCAGATCCGCATGATCCCGGTGCAGGAGGTGCTGTTCTTCACCTCGGACGAGAAGTACACCCGCGTGCAGACCGAGACCTACGAGGCGCTGATCCGCAAGCCGATCAAGGAACTGGTCGAGGAACTCGACCCCGAGCAGTTCTGGCAGATCCATCGGTCCACGATCGTCAACGTGCAGGCGATCGCCGGCATCACCCGCGACCTACGGGGTCGACAGCTGGTGCAGCTGAAGAACTACCCGCAGAAGCTCGAAGTCAGCCGCAACTACACCCACCTCTTCAAGCAGATGTGACTCGGGTACGCGCCGGCGGCCGAGCGGCGCCGCGTCGGCGGGCCCGGCCGCGGCGAGAGCTCGCGCGGGTGGTTGGTCAGCCTGTCCGGTCCTGCAGGGCCTGCCACATCTGCTGGTCGCGCTCCGCCGTCCAGATGCGCGGGTGGCCGACGCCGCTGGCCTCGTCGAAGGCCCGCGAGACGTCGAAGGGCAGGCAGTGCTCGTAGATGAAGACGTCGGCGAACAGCGGGTCCATCTTCGAGCGTGCATGGGCGAATGCCTGCCGCAGGTCGTGGCCGGCGGCCACGCTCTCCCTGGCCGCCGAGAACAGGGTCTGCACGAACGACTTCGTGTAGTCGATCGCCTTGTTGGCGTCGGCGTTGCTCATCAGCGCCGGCCCGCGGCCGGGCACCAGCCTCTCCGGAGCCAGACCGCGCAGCACCTCCAGCGTCTGGGGCCACTGCGCGAGCTGCGCGTCGCCGGTGTAGGCGGCGGCGCCGTACTCGACCAGGTCGCCGGAGAACAGCACCTTCTCCTGCGGCAGCCAGACGATCGTGTCGCCCCTGGTGTGCCCCATGCCGACGTGCCTGACCTGCACCTCGAGCCGCCCCAGGAACAGCGTCAGGTCGCGCTCGAACACCATCGTCGGCCAGGTCAGGCCCGGAACCGACTCGACCGCGTCGAACAGGCGCGGGAAGCGCTCGATCTCGGATTTCATGTCCTGCGCGCCGCGCTCGACGATCAGCTCGTAGGTGCCGCGGCTGGCGATGACCTCCTGCGCTCCCTCCGCCGCATAGGCGGAGGCTCCGAGGACGCGGACCGCGTGGTAGTGCGACAGCACGACGTACTTGATCGGCTTGTCCGTCACCCGCCGGATCTCGCGGATCAGCTGCTGCGCCATCACTGGCGTGGCGGTGGTATCGATGACCAGCGCGGCGTTCTCGCCGATCACCACGCCGGAGTTCGGGTCGCCCTCGGCGGTGTACGCCCAGGCGTGCTCGGACAGCCGGGTGAAGGTGGTCTTTCTCGGCGCCAGGTCGGCGCGGGAGGCAAAGGTCTTGGTCATGGGCTGGCTGGCAGGCGGATGCCGGTCTGGAGGGGGACGTCCGCGCCTTGGCGCGGCGAGCAGGCGAATCTAATCAATTGCAGCCGCCCCTTGCTCGGGGTCGGCGGCCGGCGCCCGGAGGGTGCGCGACGGAGCGCCGCCCCCGTTCGGTGCCGCCGCCTCGGTTTGACAAGGTGCGGTCGCACAAAGAT
>CP070661.1:1676821-1688450 GCA_020355165.1 Burkholderiales bacterium | reverse complement strand
CACTTGCCAACCCGGTCTTCGGCCAGGGAGGCGTCGCCGTGCTGCGCGGCAATCTGGCGCCGGGCGGCGCCATCATCAAGCAGTCGGCTGCCTCCGGCGCGCTGATGCAATCCGAGGGCCGCGCAGTGGTGTTCGAGAACCTCGAGGACCTGGCGGCGCGCATCGACGATCCGGCGCTCGACGTCCATGCCGCCGACGTGCTGGTGCTGAAGAACATCGGCCCGAAGGGCGCGCCGGGCATGCCGGAGGCGGGGCTGATCCCGATCCCGAAGAAGCTCGCGCGCCAGGGCGTCAAGGACATGGTGCGCATCTCCGACGGCCGCATGAGCGGCACCGCCTCGGGCACGATCGTGCTGCACGTCACTCCGGAATCCGCCCTCGGCGGACCGCTGGCGCTGGTGCAGACCGGCGACCGCATCCGCCTGAGCGTGAAGGAACGCTCGCTGCAACTGCTGGTCGATGAGCAGGAACTGGCCCGGCGGCGCCAGGCGCTGCCGCGGTCACCCGAGCGCGAGGCGGACCAGCGCGGCTATCGCAGTCTTTTCCTGCGTTCGGTCCTGCAGGCCGATGGCGGCTGCGACTTCGACTTCCTCCGCGCCACGCGGATCAACGCGTCAGCGCCCTGATCGGATCGCGCAAGGCACGGGCAACGATCGCCGGGCATCGACTTGGTGCCTTCGCAACGCGGTCGACGAGCGGCAGGCAGCTGCTGGCCTCACTTGACCAGGGCGGGCATTCGGCGACATTGACTGCCGCCGACGATCCAAGGACGCTGTGGCGCATCACCGTCAAGGAGTCGGGCCCCCCGCCCCGGCACTGAGCCGCCGCACCGGCGCATCGGCCGTCGCGCCAGGCGCGGTCCCGCCGGAGCGGCCCGGCCGCACGCCCGGTTCTAATCGACCAGTTTCGGCATCAGTGTGCGCGGCAGCCACAACAACGCATCCGGGACCAGGATCACGAACAGCAGCACGAGCAGCATCGGCACGAACAGGATCAACGTGTCCCTCACCGCGTGCTTGATCTTGATGCCGCCGATCGTGCAGGAAATCATCAGGCACAGGCCGTAGGGCGGTGTCACCAGCCCGTAGGCGATCGAGATGACGCCGATGACCGCGAAATGGATCGGGTGCATGCCTACGCTCTCGGCCAACGGCGCGAGGATGGTGCCGACGATGATGATCGCCGGGATCGCATCGATGAAGCAGCCGATGATCAGGAAGCAGAACGCGGTGATGAAGCCGACGCTGGTCACGCCGCCGCCCCAGTCGGCGACCATGTTCACGAAAAGCTGCGGAATCTTGAAGTAGGCGAGCAGCCAGCCGAAGGCGGAGGCGGTGCCGATGCAGAACAGCGAGATGGCGGCGAAGCGGCCGGAGTCGTACATCGTCTCGCGCAACTGCTTCGGCCCCAGCCGCCGGTAGATGAGGATGCCGAGCGCCATCGCGTAGAGCACGGCCACCACCGATGCCTCGGTCGGCGTAAAGAGGCCGAAGACGATGCCGCCGACGATGATGCCCGGCGTGAGGATCGGCAGGATCGCCTGGGCGAGCGCCGACAGCAGTTCCCTGAACGTCGGCTTGGCGTAGACCGGGTAGCCGCGGCGCTTGGCGTACAGGTAAACCACGGCCATGAACGAAAGCCCCATCAGCGTGCCGGGCAGGACGCCGGCCAGGAACAGGCCGCCGATCGACACCGAGATGACGCCGCCCCAGACCACCATCAGGATGCTCGGCGGGATGATGACGCCCATCACCGCCGCGCAGGCCACCAGCGCCACCGCGAACTCGGTGTCGTAGCCCTGCTTCTTCATCGCCGGGATCAGCACGCCGCCCACACCGGCCGCCTCCGCCGTGCTCGACCCGGAGATGCCGGCGAACAGCATGCTGACCACCACGCTGATGTGGCCGAGCCCGCCCGGCATCCAGCCGACCAGGACGCGTGACAGGTTGATCAGCTTGTCGGTGATGCCGGCCGTGTTCATCAGGTTCGCGGCCAGCATGAAGAACGGGATCGCCAGCAGCAGGAACGAGTTGTAGGACTTCAGCATCTCGTTCAGCAGCAGGAACGGCGTCAGCCGCTCGTCGATGAAGAACACCGGCACGCAGGCCAGCCCCAGCGCGAACGCCACCGGCACCCGCACGGCGACCAGCACCGCGAAGATGCCGAACAGGATCAGCGCGACTTCAGCGGGACTCATACGGGCTGGCCCTGCCTTTCTTCATCAGCTGAAAGTCGTCGTAGAACTTCTCCAGCGTGAACAGCACCCAGGTGAAGCCGGCGAACGGCCAGGCGATGTGAATGCTGATCATGTTGATGCCGGTCAGCTCCGAGTTCTGGTCGTAGCCGAACTCGGCGAACCGCCAGCCGAAGCCGAGGAAGATCAGCGCCACCAGCAGGATCGCGCCGTGCACCACCATCCGGCTCAGGGCCAGGCCGAAGGCAGTCCTCGGATGCGGCAGCACGTCGACGTCGAAGTGGGTGCCGTCGCGCACGGCGACGCTGGCGCCGATCATGATGATCCAGATCAGGCAGAAGCGCGCCATCTCCTCGGTCCAGATGTAGCTCGGAATCGCATCCGAGAACCGGGCCAGGATCTGCATCGTCACCGGCACGATCAGGATGGCGATCAGGAACGTCAGCGCAGCCCGCAGGCCGTGGTAGATCCAGTCAACGAGTCTTCGCATGACCCTCCCGCGGGAATGATCTGACGGGCGCAGGTGCGATCGCGGTGCGGCGAGGCCGGCACCCCGCCCGCACCGCCCGCCGCCGCGCTACTTGATCGCGTTGATGCGCGCGAAGATATCCTCGGCGCCGATTTCCTTCGCGTACTCCGCCAGGACCGGCAGCATCGATTCGCGCAGCTTGTCGCGCTCGTCGAACTTCACCAGCTTCAGCTTGCCGGCCTGTTCCAGCTTCTGCAGGATCGCCGTGTCGCTGTTCGACTCGAGTTCGCGCTCCCAGTTGCCGGCCTCGGAGGCGGCCTTGCGGATCGCCGCCTGCAGATCGGCCGGCAGCCGGCGCAGCGTCTTGCCGGAGAAGCAGATCGGCCGGATGCTGATCGCGTGCCGGGTCTGCGACAGATTCGGGCCGACTTCGAAGAACTTCATCTGTTCGACCCCGGCGGCCTCGTTCTCGCCGGCCTCGATCACCCCGGTCTGGATGCCGTTGTAGACCTCGCTGTAGGCGATCACGGTCGGCGCCATGCCGGCGGCCTTGAAGGTGCGCGTCCAGATCGGCGCGCCCTGCACGCGGATCTTCAGGTTCTTCAGCTCCGCCATGTTGCGTATCGCCTTGGTGGCGAAGATGCTGCGCACGCCGCCGCCGCCGTAGCCGAGCAGCAGCACGTCGGCTTTCTTGGCGATCTCATCGGCGATCGGCTTGAGCACGTCCTGGGCGATCACCTTGTTCATCTGGTCGTGGTCGCGGAAGACGAACGGCGCGTCGATGAACGGCGCCGCCTTGGCGAAGGTCGACATGTGAGCCGGCGACACGATCGCGTAGTCGACCGAGATGCCCTGGTTCATGTAGGCAAAGTAGTCCTTCTCCAGCCCGAGCTCGCTGTTCTTGTGCAGGACGAAGTTGACCGGCTTGCCGTAGTACTTCTTGACCAGTTCCTCGAACTTCAGCAGACCCTTGGTGAACGGGTGCTCGTCGTTGAATTGCGACGCGCCGTGCAGCGTGACCGCCTGCGCGCGCGCCGGCAGCGAAATCGTGGCCGCAGCGGCGGCGCCGGCAATGTGGGACAGGAAAACTCTGCGTTTCATGGTCTCTCCTTCTTCGGGTCGTTCTAGGTATGTTGCGGTCCTACCGGCGGTAGTTCGTTCAACGTGCGATTTCAGCCCTGACGCAGGCGGGCGAGCCGCGTCGCGCTGGCCGCATTGACGGCGCCCTTGGGCACCCGGCCCCTGACGATCTCGGCGGCCTGCGCCACCGTCTCCAGCGACTGGTGTTCGATCGATTCCGGCGTCAGCCCGGCCACGTGCGGCGTCGCGATCACCCGCGGATGACGGGCAAGCGCCGGCGTCGGCATCTGGTCAGGCGCGCGTCCCACGTCAAGCGCGCAGCCAGCGAGGTGTCCGCAGTTCAATGCCTGCTCCAGCGCCGCCTCATCCACCAGGTTGCCGCGCGAGGCGTTGACGAAGAAGGCGCCCGGTTTCATCCTTGCGAAGGCTTGCGCGTTCATCAGGTTCTCCGTCGCTTCGGTTGCGACAGCGAGGCAGACGACAAAGTCGGACTGCGCGAGCAGCTCGGGCAGGTCCAGCTGGACCAGCGCCGCGTGATCGATTCTGGCATGCGGATCGGTAACGAGCACGCGCATGCCCATGGCCAGGCCCAGTTCGCACTGATAGCGGCCGATCTGGCCGTAGCCGATCACGCCGAGCGTGGCGCCGCGCAGCTGGCGGCCCATGGGCGCGGCCGGCACCGAGCCGGCGTGGTAGATCGCGTTCGATGCGCTGATGCTGCGACCGAGATCGATCATGGCGCCGATCGCCCATTCGGCCACCGAGGCGACGAATCCGGCGCTGGCCTGGGTGACGAGAATCCCCATCTCACTGGCCGCCGGAACATCGACGTTACGGATATCGATGGCGCAGCGCGAGAAGGCGACCAGGTCGGGCGAGCTGCGGAACAGCTCGGCCTCGCCCGGCGTCTGGCGGTAGGAGATGATCAGCTCGCAGCCGCGCGCAGCCTCGATCAGCTCCTGCGTGGACAGTTCGCGGCCGGCACTGTTGAAGCGCACCTCACCGACCGCTTTGAGCTGGGTCAGCGCCCTGTCGCCGTAGTAGTTCTTCAGCGCTTCCGGTGGGTGGGTGAGGAAGATTCTGGCCACGAGTCCGCTCGAGTGGGCTGAAAAGCGGCCATCGTACAACTCGTCCGAGGCGAAGCGGGACCGAGGGAATCCTGTCTGTGGGTGATCGGCAACGTCGCCCGGTGCTCGCTGCGGCTTGCGCAGATTGGTCAGACCACTGTACCTTTCGCCCTCCTGCTGTCTGCGCCCCGGGACCCGACCATGGACCACGTTGCCACGCGAGTGCACGCTGGACGCCTCGTCGGCGCTTCTGACCGGCTCGCGGTAGGCCACGCGTCGCAGCATCGCGCGCCGGCGACCGGAATCGTGACCCCGTGCACCGGCGCGCCGCGTGCCGGTCGCCTCGCCGGCGCTGCTTGCGACCGCAGGCGGCGCGACTCGCCGCCGCCGGCGCGCAGGATCCGATGAGGCAATCGTCAGGCGATGCGGCGCAGGCGGCTGGTCGCCGCGGCGAGCCGGTCTTCGCGAGACTGTGCGAAGGATTCGGCCTGCAGGGCGAAGGGGTCGACCTCGGCAGCCGCTTGAGTGCGGCCGACCTGCGCCTGATCTGCCGCGCGCTGTTCGACGGTCAGCTTCTGGTGCTGCGCAACCAGAACCTGACCGCGCGGCAGTTTCATGACTTTGCCCGGCACCTGGGTCCGCCCGAACCGCATGTGATCGACCAGTTCCACCATCCGCAGTTCGCCGACATCCTGATCCTGTCCAACGTGCAGCGCGACGGCAAGCCAGTCGGGCTGGCTGACGCCGGCACCTATTTCCATTCCGACTATTCCTACCTCGACATCCCGGCGCGCGCGACGATGCTGTACTCGATCGAGGTACCGAACAGGGGCGGCGACACGCTGTTCGCCAACCAGTACGCCGCCTACGACGATCTTCCCGCGCGCATGAAGCAGCTGATCGAACCGCTGGTGGCGCTGCATCGCTATGGCAACCGCGACGACCTCGACCGGAAGTCACGCACGGTCGCGTCGCTGCTGACCGCCGAGCAGGAGCAGAGGATGCAGTGGGTGCGGCACCGCATCGCCCGCCGCCATCCGGTGACGGGGCGGACCGCCCTATATGCGGTGTCGGGCAGCTCGTTCCGGATCGAAGGGATGCCGGATGACGAGGCCTTGGCACTGCTCGACGAGCTGAAACGGCACGCGACGCAGCAGAAGTACCAGTACCGGCTGAGCTACGGCGTCGGCGACGTCGTCATATGGGACAACGCGTCGCTGCTGCACTCGGCGACGCTGACCGATCCCGGCGATGCGCGCACACTGTGGCGCATCACGGTCAAGGAGTCTGGTCCCGCGCCGGCCCATTGAGCTGAAGTTGCGGACCGTTCAACAGGACGAACCAACGGGAGACCTTGCAATGCCGAACCTACGTCGCTCGCCGGACCGACCAGGCGTTGCTCCTGCCGGTCCCTTCTCTTCGAACTGCCTGAAGTGAGGGCGCCGTGAGCGGAGAGCCGGGCTTCGACCTGCAGGGCAGGACCGCGCTGGTCATCGGCGGCACCAGCGGTATCGGGCGCGAGATCGCGCTCGGCTTCCAGGCCGCCGGTGCGCGGGTCTTCGTCGCCAGCAGCAGCGCCGGGAAGGTCGAGCGCGCGCAGAGGGAACTGCAGCAGCGCGACGGCTCGGCGCGCGGCTTCGTCGCCGACGTGCGCGAGGCGGCCGACCTGCAGCGGCTGGCCGACGAGGTCGAGGCCGTGGCGACGGTCGACGTCCTGCTCAACGCGCAGGGCACCACCGTCATCAAGCCGGCGCTCGAGTTCAGCGCCGCCGAATATGCGAAGGTCATGCGCACCAATCTCGACGGCGTGTTCTGGGCCTGCGTGGCTTTCGGCCGGCGCATGGTCGCGCGAAAGCGCGGCACGATCATCAACATCGGCTCGCTGGCGTCGTTTCGCGGCTGGCCCAACTCGAGCGTGTACGCGATGACCAAGAGCGCCGTGGTCTCGCTCACCGAGTCGCTCGCCGCCGAGTGGGCCGCCAGCGGCGTGCGGGTCAACGCGATCGCGCCGGGATTCTTCATGACCGACATGACCCGCGATCGCATGTCGGCCGAGCGCAAGGCGCGGGCGCTGGCACGAACACCGATGGGACGCTTCGGCGAGTTGCACGAACTGGTCGGCGCGGCCGTCTATCTCGCCTCGGCGAGCGCCGGGTTCGTGACCGGCGCGACGATCGCCGTCGATGGTGGCTACCTGGCCACCGGAATCTGAGGATACCAACCGTGAAAACGCTGTTGATCACCGGTGCTGCAGGCGGCGTGGCCACCCTGCTGCGCCGTGAACTGGCCGGGCGCTATCGCCTGCGGCTGTCGGACCTGCGGCCGGTCAAGCCGAACGCTCCTGGCGAATCGTTCACCAAGGCCGATGTCGCTTCGCTGCGCGATGCGCTGCGGATCAGCCGCGGTGTCGATGCGATCCTGCACCTCGGGGCGCACTCGGTCGAAGGCGACTGGGAGACCATCCTGAACGCCAACATCATCGGCGGCTACAACTTGTTCGAGGCGGCGCGGCGCAATGGCGTGCCGCGGATGATCTTCGCGACCAGCAACCACGCGGTCGGCTTCTATCGGCGCGACCAGACGATCGACCACACGGTCTATCCGAAGCCCGACGGGCGCTACGGCGTCTCGAAGATCTTCGGCGAGTCGCTGGCGAGCCTCTATTCCGACAAGTACGGCATGCGCTGCTTTTGCATCCGCATCGGCAACGCCGGGCCGGTGCCGATCGACAAGCGCAGGCTGTCGATCTGGATCAGTCCGCGCGACCTGGCGCAGCTGGTGACGATCGGCATCGAACATCCGGACATCTCCTTCGAGATCGTCTACGGAGTCTCGGCGAACACACGCTCCTGGTACGACAACCGCAACGCCTATCGGCTCGGCTACCGGCCGCAGGACAACAGCGAACCCTACGCGGCCGAGCTCCTGAAGGTGCACCGGCCCGGCGACCCGCGCGCCGAGCTGTATCAGGGCGGCGCCTTCGTCGTTTCCGAGGAGATCGAAAACCCGGCGCCGTTGCCGCGCAAGGCTGCGCGCAAGACGGCCGGCAAGCGCGGTGCAAGGGGCGCCACCAGGCGCGCCGCCGCGAGCAAGGCGGCGGTCAGGAAGCCGACCGCAGGCAAGGCGACGGCGACCAGGCGCCGTCGGGCGGCGCGATGAGCGCCGCCCGGCCACGGCTCGCAGCGCCGCCCGGTGCCTGCGACACGCACATGCACTTCTACGACCGGAACGTGCCGGCGGCGCCGGGCGGTCCGCCTCTGCCGGGGCACTTCGACGTGGCGGCGTATCGGCAGGTGCAGCGCCGGCTGAATCTGCAGCGCGTCATCGTCGTGCAGCCGAACGCGTACCAGTTCGACAATCGCGTGACGCTTGCCGCCATCGCCGAGCTGGGTAACTCGGCACGCGGGGTCGCGGTGGTCGACGAGTCGGTCGGCGACGCCGAGCTCGAGAGGATGACCCGCGCCGGCATTCGCGCGCAGCGGATCTTCGAGCTGCCTTTCGGCGCCGTGGGCCTGGCACGAATGGACGCCATCATGGCGCGCGTGCATCCGTTCGGCTGGCACGCCAACGTTCAGCTCGACGGTCGTACCCTGCCGCAGGTCGAGGCGCAACTGCTGCGTCTGCCGGGCAAGTTCGTGATCGACCACAACGGCAAGTTCCTCGAGCCGGTGGGCACCGATGCGCCGTCGTTCAAGGCGCTGTTGCGACTGGTCGACAGCGGACGCTGCTGGGTCAAGCTGTCGGCGCCGTATGAGACCTCGCGCAGCGGTGCGCCGTCTTACGAGGACGTCGGCCGCATCGCGAAGGCGCTGGTCGCGCACGCTCCGGAGCGCATGCTGTGGGCGAGCAACTGGCCGCATCCGTCGGCCAAGGACGCGCCGCCCGACGATGCCGCACTGCTCGACCTGCTGCTCGACTGGGCGCCGAACGAAGCCGATCGCCATCGCATCCTGGCCGACAACCCGGCCGAGCTGTACGGGTTCTGAGCAGGCCAGGCGGCGCCGCGCGGCTAGCCGCGCGGCGGCTGCCCGGCGCTCTCTGGTCCCGCTCGTCCCGCGTCGAGGATCTGCCGCAACTCGGCAAATGCTCCCTCGGCAAAGGGATCGACGCGCACCGCATCGTCCATCGAGCGCAGCCAGGTGATCTGCCGCTTGGCCAGTTGCCGCGTGGCGGCGATGGCCTGGGCGCGGAACTGCGCGAAAGTGGTCTCGCCGCGCAGGTGGCGCCAGGCCTGTCGGTAGCCGACGCTGCGCATCGACGGCAGGTCGGCGTCGAGGCCGAGCGCCACCAGCCGCCTGACCTCGTCGAGGAAACCGGCGGCGAGCATCTCGTCGAAGCGCCGCTCGATGCGCCGGTGCAGCTCGGCGCGGTCGTGCGGCAGCAGCGCGATCGTCAGCAGCAGCGGCCGCGGCGGCCGCGGCGTGCCGTGCAGCTGCGACAGCGGTGTTCCGGTCAGCTCGAACACCTCGAGTGCGCGCTGGATCCGCTGGCGGTCGGCGGGCGGCAGCCGTGCCGCGGTGGCGGGGTCGACCGCACGCAGCCGCGCGTGCAGCGCCGGCCAGCCATGCTGGCGGGCCAGCGCCTCGATGCGCGCGCGCACCGCGACGTCGGCCGGCGGCAGGTCGGACAGGCCGCCCCGCAGCGCCCGTGCGTACAGCATGGTGCCGCCGACCACCAGCGGCAGGCGCGCCCGCGCGCGGATCTCGGCGATCGCCCGCGTCGCGTCACGGACGAAGTCCGCTGCCGAATACGGCTCGCCCGGCTCGCGCAGGTCGAGCAGATGGTGTGCGACGCGCGCGCGCTCCGACGCGGTCGGCTTGGCCGAGCCGATGTCCATGCCGCGGTAGACCTGCGCCGAATCGATCGACACGATCTCCAGCGGCAGCTGGCGGGCCAGCGCCATGGCCAGGGTGGACTTGCCGCAGGCGGTCGGCCCGAGCAGCAGGACCGCGTCAGCCATGGGCGGCCACGTCGCCATGCCGGCGAACCGCGGTGAAGGCGACCAGCGCCGAGGCGACCGAGGCGGCGCAGATCGTGAAGGCCAGTGGGAACATCGTGCCGTCGTAGCTGGCGCCGATCCACAAGCCGACCAGCGCTGCCGTCAGCATCATCACGAAGCCCATCAGCGCCGCGGCTGCCCCGGCGCTGTGCGGGAACGGCGCCATCGCACCGGCCTGCGCCGGTGGCTGGATCATGCCGTGCGCGACGCCGTAGAAGAACATCGGCGCCACGATCGACGCCGGCACGTGCACGCCGGCGGCGACCAGCGCCGCCATCGTCGTCCCGGCCAGCACCTGCAGCGCCGCGCCGGCGCCGATCGTCCGCTGCAGGCCGCGGCGGGCCACCAGCCAGCGGCAGATCAGCGTGCCGACCAGGTAGCCGGCCACCATCGTCGCGAACGACGCCGCGAAGCCGACCGCCGACAGGCCGAGCACCCGCATCAGCACGAACGACGAGCCGGAGATGAAGGCGAACAGCCCGCCGTAGGTGGCCGTCGAGGCCAGCGTGTAGGCGCGGAATGCCGGCGAGCGTGCCACCTCGAGGTAGATGCGCAGCATCGGTCGCAGCCGCAGCGCATTCGGGTTGCGCCGCCGGTTGGTCTCCTGCAGTCGCGTCGCCGCCGCCGTGGCGAGCAGCACCGACAGCGCCGCCAGCGCGGCGAAGGCGGAGCGCCAGCCGAAGGCGACGAACAGGTAGGCGCCGAGCAGCGGCCCGAGCAGCGGCGCGAAGCTCATGATCGTCGACGCCGAGGCGAGCAGCCGCGCGGCTTCGGTCGGCGAGCGCAGGTCGCGGACGATGCCGCGCGCGCCGACCAGGCTGGAACAGGCGCCGGCCGCCTGCAGCAGCCGCGCGCCGACCAGCACCTCGATGGTCGGCGCCGCCATGGCCAGCAGGCTGGCGCCGCAGTAGACGAAGGCGCCGGCGACCACCACCGGATAGCGGCCGAAGCGGTCCGACAGCGGGCCGGCGACGAGCTGCCAGGCGCCGAAGGTGGCGACGAAGATCGACAGCGTCCACTGCACGGTCGCCACGCCGACGTCGAAGTAGGCGGCGATGCCCGGCAGCGCCGGCAGGTACAGGTCGGTCGCCAGCGGCTGCAGCATCAGCAGGCCGGCAATCAGCCACAGCAGCGTCGCCGGCCCAACGCCGGCAGCCGCCGGCTGCGCCGAGCTGCCGTCGCTCATCGTCCGCGCAGGAACAGCCGGTCGAGGTCGGTCAGGGTCAGCTGAACCCAGGTCGGCCGGCCGTGGTTGCACTGGTCGGCCCGCTCGGTCGCCTCCATCTCGCGCAGCAGGGCGTTCATCTCCTCGCCGGTCAGCCGGCGGTTGGCCCGCACGGCGCCATGGCAGGCGAGCGTCGCCAGCAGCTCGTTGCGGTGCTCGGTCAGCACCCGGCTGCCGCCGAACTCGCGCAGGTCGCGCAGCACGTCGCGCGCCAGCTGCGCTCCGTTCTCGGCGGCGCCGTCGGCGAGCAGCGCCGGCACGGCGCGCAGCGCCAGCTGCGCCGGCCCGGCGGCGGCGAGGTCGAGCCCGATCGCCGCCAGCGCGTCCGCGTGCTCCTCGGCGCCGGCGACGTCGAGCGCATCGGCAGCGAAGACCTGCGGGATCAGCAGCCGCTGCTGCGGGATCTGCCGCGCGTCGAGCTGCTGCTTCAGCTTCTCGTAGACGATGCGTTCGTGCGCCGCGTGCATGTCGACGATGACCAGCCCGTCGCGGTTGCGCGCCAGCACGTAGACCCCGGCCAGCTGGGCGATCGCGTAGCCGAGCGGCGGCATGTCGGTGTCCGCGCCCGCCGGCGCCGGCGCGCGCGTTTCGGCCA
>CP070661.1:1670690-1676721 GCA_020355165.1 Burkholderiales bacterium | reverse complement strand
CCGGCCACCGGTTCGGCGACCAGCAGGTTGAAGCCGTTGTAGGCGCCCATGCGCGGCGCCTGCTCCCGCAGCCACGCGCGGGCCGTCGGCGCGCTTTGGCGCGCGCCGACGGCGATGGCGCCGCGCGAGGGCGCATGCGGGTTGCGCTCGCTCGGCGCGCGCACGTTGGTGAGCAGGGCCAGCCGGCCGCGGCGCGTTACGCCGAGCCAGGTGCCGCCGGCCTCCTCGTCGCGACCGGCAAGCAGCGCCACGCTGTGCCCCCACCAGGAAGCCGGCCGCGTGCTGCGTGTGTAGAACTCGTCGCGGTTGGCGGCCAGCACCAGCGGGTAGTCCGGGTGCACGTGCCAGGCGATGACGGCAAGGCACACGGTCAGAGGTCCTCGAAGCGCTCGGTGCGCCGCTGCGCGACCAGCGAAGCCGGCAGGCCGGCGCGCGACACCGCGGCGGCCAGACGGTCGTCGAAGGCCGCCGCCTGCTCGATGCCGTCGTAGACCTCGAGCAGCGTGACCGCGCCGTCCGCCGGCTCGACGCGCCGCATCAGCCGCGCGCGGATTCCGGGCGCGGCGGCGAGCTCTTGCTGCATGCCGCGCAGGCGTGGCTCGATCTCGCGCACCGCCGACGGATCGAGCTTGTAATAGACGAACCAGTGCTGCATGGCGACGGGACGCCTCAGGCGGTGACGTCGACCAGCTCGTAGGGCAGGGCGCGGCGCTCGAGCAGCGGCCCGTCAGGCGCGCCGAGGTGCAGCGCCGCTTCGGTCTTCTCGAGCGGACACTCGAACAGCATGTCGAAGCCGCCTTCCGGCGCGCTGGCTGACATCACCACCGTTCCCGCCGGCTCGGCCTCGCCGTCGGCGAAGACGTCGGCGCCGGCCGCCGCTGCCGCCGCGCAGTGCGCCAGCTGCATGCGCCGCCGCAGCTTGCCGCGGTACTGGCTGCGCGCCACGACTTCCTGCCCCGGATAGCAGCCCTTGCTGAAGCTGACGCCGCCGACGACCTCGAAGTTGATCATCTGCGGCACGAACTTCTCCTGCGTGGCGGCGAACACCGTCGGCACGGCGGCGTCGATCTCGCTCCACCAGAAGGCACCTTCATCGACGACCGGCAGGCCGGCGAGCTTCGCCAGCAGCAGCTGTGCCTCGGCTGCCGGGGCGAGGACGAGGAAACGCTCTGCCACGCGCGCCGAGCCGTGCAGGCGGGCGATGCGCGAGCCGCCGAGACGGACCGCCTGTCCCGCCGACGCCGGCAGCGTGACGCCGAGCGCCGACAGGGCCGAGGCGGCACCGGCGCCGAACACCGCCCACGCGCGCCACGAATCCGACGCGTCGGCGAGCCTGGCCTTGGCGCGCAGCACGAACATCGCCAGCCGCTTGAGCACAGCCGGAAGAACTTCGCGGGGCAGCAGCAGCTGGATCGCCTGCTCGTCGCGCCAGCAGCGGAACGTGGCCAGCAGCCGACCCTTGGCAGTGCAGTAGCCGTCGAGCGCCAGGCGGTCGGTGCCGAGATGCTCGACGTCGTTGGTGAGCTGGCCGTGCAGGAAGCGCGCCGCATCCTCGCCGGTCACGGTGATCACACCCAGCCCGGCGAGCGCCGAGCGGACGGCGCCGCCCAGCGGTGCGGCGGCCTGTGCCGGGTCGAACTGCCAGCAGCCGCCAAGTGGCGGCGTGGCGGCAGCCAGGGACGGTGTCGTCGATATGCCGGCTTGCATCAGTGGTGAGACGAGCGAAAACTCGATTCGCGCGAAAGTATCATAGGCGCGCATGAACTGGCCGAGGCGACGCAACGGCGATCCAGTCGAACGGCGTGCCGCGTTTGTTCGATGAGCGCGCGCGTGCGTTCGCCCTTGCCCCAGCAGGGCCGCGTCCTGGCGATCGCTCTGGCGCTCGTTGCGCTTGGCGCCGTCGCCGCGGTGGCGGGCCTGTGGCACCTCTACCAGCAGCCGCTTGCCTTGCGCGACGAACGGGTCGAGATCGTGGTTGCGGCCGGCGCCTCGGCACGGGCCATCGCGCGGTCGATGCGCGAGGCCGGGGTCGAGGTCAACGCCGATCTCTTCGTCGCCGCGGCCCGCTGGAACGAGGTCGCGCAGCGGCTGCGCGCCGGCCGCTACGAGATCAGGCGCGGCATGCGCATCGCCGATGTGATCGACCGTCTCGTTCGCGGCGAGACGCTCAAGGAGAAGCTGACCATCGTCGAGGGCTGGACCTTCCGCGAGATGCGCGCCGCGCTGGCCGCGCAGCCGCTGCTGAAGCGCGACAGCGAGCCGATGACAGATGCGCAGGTGCTCGCCGCGGTCGGCGCCGGCGAGCCGCACCCCGAGGGGCTGTTCGCGCCGGACACCTACCTGTTCGACGCCGGCTCGAGCGACCTCGAGATCCTGCGCCGCGCCTATCGGGCGCAGCAGGAGCGGCTGGCGCGGGCCTGGCAGGATCGGGCCGACGAGCTGCCGCTGAACTCGCCGTACGAAGCGCTGATCCTCGCCTCGATCGTAGAGAAGGAGACCGGGCAGGCGTCCGAGCGCGGCCGCATCGCCGGCGTGTTCGTCAACCGCCTGCGCCTCGGCATGATGCTGCAGACCGACCCGACGGTGATCTACGGCCTCGGCGACAAGTTCGACGGCAACCTGCGCAAGCGCGACCTGACCGCCGACACGCCGTACAACACCTACACGCGAGCCGGCCTGCCGCCGACGCCGATCGCCCTGCCGGGACCGGCGTCGCTCGATGCGGCATTGAAGCCCGAGCCGACCCGTGCGCTGTACTTCGTCGCCCGCGGCGACGGCACCTCGCAGTTCTCCGAGTCGCTGGCCGAGCACAATCGTGCGGTCGCCAAGTACCAGCTCGGAGGCAGGCAATGAGCGTGCGACAGCCGCCGGGGACAGCGGCCGGCAGGGCGGCGCCATGAGCGGGCGCGGCCGCTTCGTCACCTTCGAGGGCATCGACGGCGCCGGCAAGAGCACCCAGATCGCCTTCGTCGAGCAGTGGCTGCGCTCGCAGGGTGCCGACGTGCTGCTGACGCGCGAGCCGGGCGGCACGGCGATCGGCGAGGCACTGCGCGAGCTGATCCTGCATCGATCGATGCAGCCGCGCACCGAGACCCTGCTGATGTTCGCCGCCCGCTGCGAGCACGTGCTGGCCGTGATCGAGCCGGCCCTGGCGGCCGGCCGATGGGTGCTGTGCGACCGCTTCACCGACGCGACCTACGCCTACCAGGCCGGCGGGCGCGGCCTGCCGCCGGCCGACGTGGCGACGCTGGAGCGCTGGGTGCACCCGGCGCTGCAGCCGGACCTGACGCTGCTGTTCGATCTCGATCCGGCGATCGCAGCCGAGCGCCTGGCGCGGGCGCAGCGCAGCGACCGCTTCGAGGCGGAGCAGCGCGACTTCTTCGCCCGGGTGCGGGAGCACTACCTGGCGCGGGCGCGCGCCGAACCGCAGCGCTTTGTCGTCGTCGACACGTCGCGCGACAAGCCGGTGGTGCAGGTGCAGCTGGTCGAAGCGGTCGGGCGCCTGCTGTGATACCGCGCCGGCTGCCGTGGCTCGAGCCCGTGTGGCCGATGCTGCCGCCGCTGGCGGCGCGCGGCGTGCACGCGGTGCTGCTGCACGGGCTTCGCGGCGTCGGCAAGAAGAGCCTGGCGCTCGATTTCGCCACGGCGCTGCTGTGCGCCGCGCCGCAGGCAGATGGACACGCCTGTGGCCAATGCGAGGAGTGCCGGCTGACCGCCGGGTTCAGCCATCCCGACCTGCGCTGGGTGCTGCCGCAGGCGCTTGCCGAAGACCTGCTGCCGCCGGCGCAGGAGGACGAGCCGCCGACCTCGGACAGCGCGGCCGAACCGGGCGAAGGCGGCGGCCGGGGCACCAAGGCCAGCCGGGAGATCCGCGTCGAGCAGGTGCGGGCGCTGTCCGATTTCCTCGGCATCGCCGCCTACCGCGGCGGGCGCCGGCTGGTCGTGCTGGCGCCGGCCGAGGCGATGAACGCCACCGCGGCCAATACGCTGCTGAAGATGCTCGAGGAACCGCCGCCGGCGACCGTGTTCGTGCTGGTGGCCGACGAGCTCGACGACGTGCTGCCGACCATCCGCTCGCGCTGCGTGCTGGTGCAGGTGCCGGTCCCCGAGCCGAAGCCGTGCCTGCAGTGGCTGGCGGAGCAGGGCGTGGCCGAGCCGGCGGCAGCGCTGGCGCTGGCTTCGGGCGGGCCGCTGGCGGCGCTGGCCAGCGCCGCCCACGAGTCGCTGCCCGCCGAGACCTCGGCGGCGCTGTACCGGCTGCTGGAGCGGGGCCCAGCGCTAACGGCGGCGCAGGTCGCGGCCGGCGTCGGCCGCGATCCGCCGGTGCCCGCCTGCGTGCGGCTGATGCAGTGCTGGGCATTCGACCTGATCCAGTACCGTGCGCGCGAGTGCGTCCGCTATCATCCGCAGCGCGAAGCGAGCATCAGCAAGCTGGCCGCTTCGGCGCGCAGCGACGGGCTGTGGCGGTGGGTCGATGCGCTGGGGGTCGCCAGCGCGGCGCGCGAGCATCCGCTGAACGCCCGACTGGTGATCGAATCGCTGCTCACCGGCTACATCGACGTTTTCTGAAGATCGCAGATGAGCGACACGCCCAACACCCGTTTCGGCAGTACCGGGCCCGACCTGCTCGGCCCACAGACCACGGGCGGAGGGGCGCGACCGGCGATCCTTTCGCTGGCGATCAAGGAAAAGGCGGCGCTGTACGCGGCCTACATGCCTTACCTGAAGAACGGCGGCATCTTCGTGCCGACCAACCGGCCGTACAAGCTCGGCGACGAGGTCTACCTGATCCTGACGCTGATGGACGATCCGACCAAGTACCCGGTCGCCGGCCGCGTGGTCTGGATCAGCCCCTCCGGCGGTACCGCGCGCACGCCCGGCATCGGCGTGCACTTTCCGGGCGACGAAACCGGCGTCGCGGCGCGGCGGCGAATCGAGGAGATCCTCGGCGCGGCAGTACGTTCGGGCCGACAGACGCACACGATCTAGCGAGCCGCGCGCTCGGCGGGCGGCGGCGCCGTGTTCGTCGATTCCCACTGCCACCTGGCCTTTCCCGAGCTGGCCGGCGACATCGACGGCGTGCTGGCGCGCATGGCCGCGGCGGGCGTCGGCCGCGTGCTGAGCGTCTGTACCCGGCTGGACGAGTTCGAACGGATCCATTCCCTGGCGCTGCGCGACGAGCGGGTATTCGCCTCCGCCGGCGTCCATCCGGACACCGTCGGCGTCGAGGAGCCGACCGTGTCGCGGCTGGTCGATCTGGCGACCCGCCCGCGCGTCATCGCGATCGGCGAGACCGGCCTGGACTATTACCGGCTGACCGAACCGCTCGAATGGCAGCGTGAGCGATTCCGCGTCCACATCCGTGCCGCGCGCGAAGCCGGCAAGCCGCTGATCATCCATACCCGCGCCGCCTCGGCCGACACGCTGCGCATCATGCGCGAGGAGCGGGCGGCGGAGGCGGGCGGAGTCATGCACTGCTTCACCGAGACCCTCGAGGTGGCGCAGGCAGCGATCGAGATGGGTTTCTTCGTCTCTTTTTCCGGCATCGTCACCTTCAGGAACGCCCGCGAGCTGCAGGCGGTTGCCCGGGCGCTGCCGCTGCAGCGGCTGCTGATCGAGACCGACGCGCCGTACCTGGCGCCGGTGCCGTTTCGCGGCCGGACCAACGAGCCGGCGTTCGTGCCGCACGTGGCGGCCAAGCTGGCCGAGCTGCAGGGCACGACGATCGACGCCGTAGAGACCGCCACTTCGGAAAATTTCCTGCTCTGCTTCAAGCTTTTATGAAGCGAACTTCGCGTGCGGCATTAGCCAGTCCTGGCGCGTCGGTTCGGATCTAAAAGTACGTGGGAGCAGAGACTTGGCAGCTGACGTTCGAGCGGTTTCGAGGATCGCCAAACGAGCGGCTAAACGTTCGCATAATGTATATTATGTTAACTAATAGTCGTCGCAAGTTTGGCCACTTGGCCGCTCCGGCGCTTGGCCCCTCGCCGGCCGCCAGCGCGGCGGCCGCCCTTCCCGGTTCTTCCTAGCC
>CP070661.1:1659763-1670590 GCA_020355165.1 Burkholderiales bacterium | reverse complement strand
GGCTGCGCCCGGCCGGTGCCGACGTTGTAGATGCCGGTGGCCGGCTTGCCGGCGAAGAAAAGGTTGACCGCCACCGCGTCGTCGACGTGGATGAAGTCGCGCCGCTGCTCGCCGGCGGCGTAGCCGTGGCTGCCCTCGAACAGTCGCACCCTGCCGTCGGCCCGGAACTGGTGGAAGTGATGGAAGGCCACCGAGGCCATCCGTTCCTTGTGCGCCTCGCGCGGGCCGTAGACGTTGAAGTAGCGCAGGCCGATCACCGGCGCGCTGAACGAGGCGAGGCGGCGGCGGACGACCTGGTCGAACAGGAACTTCGAGTAGCCGTAGACGTTCAGCGGCTTCTCGTTCTCGCGCGCTTCGGCGTAGACCGGTCCCAGCCCGTAGACCGACGCCGACGAGGCGTAGACCAATGGCACCCTGTGCGCCTGGCACCAGTCGAGCAGCTCCAGCGAGTAGCGGAAGTTGTTGTCGAGCATGTAGCGGCCGTCGGTGGCCATGGTGTCCGAGCAGGCGCCCTGGTGGTAGACGATCTCGGGCCGGGCCATCGCGCCGCGCGCCAGCCGCGCGCGGAAGTCTTCCTTGTCGAGGTAGTCGGCGATCTCGCAGTCGACCAGGTTGCGGAACTTGCCGGCGCGGGTCAGGTTGTCGACGGCGACGATGTCGGTCTCGCCGCGGCCGTTCAGCGCCTTGACCAGGTTGGCGCCGATGAAGCCGGCGGCGCCGGTGACGATGACGGTCATGTCGCTTGGCCCTCGGCGAACAGTTCCTCGTACGATACCGTCGCCGTGCCGAGCTTGCCGACCACGATGCCACCGGCCCGGTTGGCCACCCTGACCGCCTCGTGCAGCGGCCGCCCGGCGGCCATCATCACCGCCATCACGGCGATCACCGTGTCGCCGGCGCCGCTGACGTCGAACACCTCGCGTGCCTGTGCCGGCACGCTCCAGCTGGGACCGTCGGTGAACAGCGTCATCCCTTCCTCGCTGCGGGTCAGCAGAATCGCCTGCAGGCCAAGCCCGCTGCGCAGCGCCTGGACGCGCTGCTCGAGGTCCGCGTCGCTCTTCCAGCGGCCGGTCACCTCGCGAAGCTCGGCGCGGTTGGGCGTGATCAGCGTCGCGCCGGCGTAGCGCGAATAGTCGTCGCCTTTCGGGTCGACCAGCACCGGGCGCGCCGCCGCACGCGCCAGCTCGATCATCCGCCCGATGTGGGCCAGTCCGCCCTTGCCGTAGTCCGACAGCAGGACCACGTCGCACTCGGGCAGCAGGCGGCTGTATTCGTCCAGGTGCGCCGCCAGCACCTCGGCCTCGGGCGCGGTCTCGAAGTCCACCCGCACGATCTGCTGCTGGCGGCCGATGACGCGCACCTTGACCGTGGTGGCCAGTCGCGGATCGGTGTGCAGGTGGCCGTCGATCTCGCTTGCCGTCAGCAGCCGGCCGATGCTGCGCCCCGCATCGTCGTCGCCGACGACCGTCAGCAGCCGTGCCTGCGCTCCGACCGAGACGATGTTGCGCGCCACGTTGGCTGCGCCGCCGAGTCGCTCCTCGGTGGACCTCACGTGCACCACCGGCACCGGCGCTTCGGGGGAGATGCGCTCGACCTCGCCGAACCAGTAGCGGTCGAGCATCGCGTCGCCGACCACCAGCACGCGGCAGCGTTCGAGTTCGGCCGGCGAGACGGGCTCGGCCATCGGTTCAGGCGCTCAGCAGGCTCGAGGTCGCCGGCACGGCCGCTGCCGGCTGCGGCCGGCCGGCGTGGCGGGCGCGGCGCCGCTCAGGAGTGCGTCCGCGGGCCCGGCCGAAGCGTGCTCCTGCCGGCATCTTCCTCGGCTTCCAGCTGCGGGATCAGGGCGCGGTAGCGCCAGAAGTTGGTCGACGACCACATGCGGCCCAGGCTGGCGATGTGCCAGCGGAAGTGACGCAGCGAGCGATGGCTGAGCTGCTGCGCCGCGTGGACGACCTGCACCTGCGGCATGAAGGCGAGCGGCCAGCCGGCCAGCCGCAGCCGCGCGCAGACGTCGAAGTCCTCGCAGTACATGAAGAAACCCTCGTCGAAGCCACCCACCGCAGCGAAGGCGTCGCAACGGAACAGCAGGAACATGCCGGCGAACCAGCGTGGCGTCTCGGGCGGCGCGTAGGTCGGCAGTCGGCGGCGGATCAGTTCCAACGGCGTGATCAGGCCGCGTGCGGTATCGGCGAGACGGCCGTCCGGTTCCAGCACCGCCGGTGCCGCCACGCCGGCGCCGGCGCGCAGGGCGGCGATGAGCGCCGGGAACGGGTTGCCCATCAGCGCGATGTCCGGATTGACGACGGCGAAGTACTCGGTGTCGCACTTGCGGAAAGCGGCGTTGTGATTGATGCCGAAGCCGGTCGGCGTGCGGTTGCGGACGACTTCCACCGGCGGCGAACGGCGGCCCTTGGTCGACGGCGGCGTCTCCGGCAGGTTCTGCGTCAGGATGATGCGCGCCAGCTCCGGCGAGTCGATGCCGGCCAGGTCGGCGATCAGGGCGTCGACGAGGGCGTGCTGTTCGTGGCTGACGACGGAGAGGGTGACGGAACCCTTGTTCATCGAGGCGCGTTGTCCCGCGATTCTGAGTCGTGAATTATTGGTCTGCGGCCGTCAGGAAGCGGGAGGCGGACCCCGATGCCCTGCGTCCGGATCGGGTCCTGACCGCGGAAAAACGGTGCGAATCATACCTCCGCCGGCTGGACCGCGCTTCGCCGCACTGGCCGTCCGAGGCCAGGATCGGATAAGCCATTCGAGTGACGGTACGCACCTGTTCACGGTAAGCAAGGAAGGCGCTGGCAATGCTGGCATCCCTCGATGAAGCGAGGGGTAACGAAATGTATTGCGCCGCTGCGCAACGTCACCGGGCGTGCCGTCGCCGGCCCTAGCGGGGCGCCTCGTCTCCGGAAACCGCGAGGTCGAGCGCGATCTCCCACGGCGGCAGGCCGACGCCCCAGGCGCCGGCCAGGCGACTGCAGTCGAGTACGGAGTTGATCGGCCGGCGCGCCGGCGTCGGGTACTCCTCGGTGGCGATCGGCACGACCGTCCTGAGCCGCCGCCCGGGGTCCGGGACCCGTTGCAGCAGCTGCTGCGCGAAGCCGTGCCAGCTGGTCTGGCCGGCTGCGGTCATGTGAAAGACGCCGCCGCGGCTGGCGAAGGCGGCGGCGATCGAGGCGCGGTCGCGGCCGGCGCGCGCCGCGATGGCGGCGATGCCCTCGGCGATCGAGCGGGCCCAGGTCGGTGCGCCCCGCTGGTCGTCGACGATGCGCAGTTCCTCGCGCTCGCGGGCCAGGCGCAGGATCGTGCGCAGGAAGTTGTGGCCGCGCGTCGCGTAGACCCAGCTGGTGCGCAGGATCAGCGCCGGCACGCCGGAGGAGAGGACGGCCTGCTCGCCCTGCAGCTTGGTGCGGCCGTAGACCGACAGCGGGTTGCAGGGATCGTCCTCGACGTAGGGTGTCGGCTTGCTGCCGTCGAACACGTAATCGGTGGACAGGTGGATCAGCGAGGCGCCCAGCCGGTGCGCCTCCTCGGCGAGCACCGCCGGGGCGATGGCGTTGACCGCGTGGGCGAGGTCGGGCTCGGACTCGGCGCGGTCGACCGCGGTGTAGGCGGCGGCATTGACGATCAGGTCGGGCGACGCTTGCCGGATCGCCGCGCGAATCGCATCGGGGTCGCTCAGGTCGCACCGCGCGCGGCCGACGCAAAGCACCTCGCCGAGCGCCTGCAGGCTGCGCCGGCACTCCCAGCCGACCTGGCCGTCGGGTCCGGTGATCAGTATGCGCAAGCCGCGTGTCGGAGCCATCGAGGCCAGGTCCGTTCCCTGCCAAGAGTTGCTGTTCTGGCCGTTGCAGAGGCGTCGTCCCGCAGGAGAAGGCATGCCGTGCCGCTCTTCCCCGCCGCCGGTGAGCCAATAGTAACGACCGCGGCAGTAGGGCCGCCGAGGCGGGCAGCACAGGCATGCCGGCACGGCAAGGCGGACGGGCCGCCAGGCCAGGACAGACGCCAACGGACGGTGGTCGCCAGAGCGGCAAGTAAGATTGCGCTTTCCCGACGGGCCGTGCGCGGCGGGGCGCTCTGGCCTTACCGCGCGCGGCGCGCGCGTTGCGGCCTGGCGGCCGCCGGAGGGTTGCGGAGTTGGTGTGCCGGCCGGCAGCAGACGGCGTGGACGGTGAGACGATGAATCCCTTCGACGCCGAAGCGCGTGTGCTTTACGACCGCGACATCGACGCCGGTCGGCGCAACTCGCTTGCCGTGCTGCTGGATCTCGTGCCTGCCGGCAGCGAGGTGCTCGACGTCGGCATCGGCGGCGGCGCTCTCGGCCGCCACCTGAGTTCGGTCTGCGGCTGCCGGGTGGACGGGGCAACGATCAGCGCGGTGGAAGCGTCACGCTCCGCCGGCTACTACCGGCGTGTCGAGGTCGCCGACCTGAACGTCACCGCGCTGGATGCCCTGTTCGGCGGCCAGCGCTACGACGCCATCATCTGCGCCGACGTGCTCGAGCACCTGCCGCGGCCGACCGCGGTGCTCGACGCCTGCCGTCGGCTGCTGGCAGAAGGCGGCCGGCTGCTGCTGTCGATTCCGAACATCGCCTACAGCGGCCTGATCGCCGAACTGCTGGCCGGCGAGTTCCGCTACCGCAGCGAGGGACTGCTCGACCGGACGCACGTGCGCTTCTTCACCCGCCGGTCGCTGCTGCGCCTGCTGCGCGAGCAGGGCTGGCAGGTCGATCTCGTCAAAGCCGTTTATCTCGACCTGCGCGACTCCGAGTTCCGCCCCGACTTCGATCAGCTGCCGCCGGCGGTGCGGCGCCACCTGCTGGCGCGGCCGGACGGACTGACCTACCAGTTCATCGTCCAGGCCCGTCCCGCGGCAGTGGCGGACGCGGCCGGTGATCGGGCCGCCGACGAGCCGGAAGTCGACCAGCCGGCGTCGTACTCGACCCAGCTGTATTTGAAGGACGCCTGCGGCTATGCCGAAGACCGCAAGCTGGTCGTTCCGGCGCTGATCGGCGAGCGCCGCCAGCGCATCGTTTTTCCGCTGCCGGCCGGCGTCGCATCGCTGACCGGCCTGCGCTTCGATCCCGCCGACCGGCCGGGCTTCCTGAACCTGTTCGCGATGCACCTGCTCGACGCCGCCGGAAGCACGGTCTGGTCCTGGGACGGCGCGGTATCGTCGCTGAGGGCCGGCGACAACCACGACGTGGTGTTCCAGGCGCCATGGTCGACCGAGCGTGGCGTCGTGCTGCTGTTCACCGGCGACGACCCGTATTTCGAGCTGCCGCTCGGCGCAGGAGAGCTCGCCCGCTGCGGCGAGCGGGCGACGCTCGAGGTAGAGCTGTCGTGGCCGATGTCTCCCGAGTATCTGCTGTTCGTCGACGAACTGGCGCAGCGCGGGCCGCGCGAGCGCTCGCTCGAGCGCGAACTGGCGGACGCGAGGGAGCTGGCGACGCACCGCGAAGCGGAACTCGCCGACCTGCGCGCGCAAGTCGAGCGGCAGCGCGCCGACGCGGCGGCAGCCGCCGAAGCGCTCGCCGCGCAGCAGGCCGAGGTCGAAAGGCTGGGTGCCGAGCGGCAGCGACTGCTCGCCGAGGGCCGGGCCCACGAGGCGGAACTGCGGCGCGCGACGCAGGAGATTGCCTCGCTGGCGCACTGGCTCGAATACGCCGAGTCGAGGAGCGACGACATCGCCGGGCAGCGCGAGATGCTGCTGAAACGGGCGACCGATCTGGAGGCGTCGCGCTGGACCAAGGCCGGCGCGCGACTGGCACGGCTGCTCGGCCGCGACGGCAGCCCACTGGTCCGAAACACGGCGTCGCTGTTGCCCGCGGCGCCGCCACGTGCGCTGCGGCCGCCGCGCTCGGCCGTATCGATCGTCATCCCGGTCTACAAGGGCTTCGGCGACACGCGGACCTGCCTCGAGGCGGTCCTGCGCAGCAGGTCGGAGGCGGTGCTGCACATCGTCGTCGTCAACGACGCCAGCCCGGAGCCGGCGATCACGGACTACCTGCGGCAGGTGGCAATGCGCGATCCGCGCGTCGAGCTGATCGAGAACGCGTCGAACCTCGGCTTCGTGGCCAGCGCCAACCTGGGCGTGCAGAGGCACGGCGACGACGACGTCGTCCTGCTCAACAGCGACACCGAGGTGGCCGGCGACTGGATCGACCGCCTGCGCGACGCCGCCTACCGCGAGCGCAGCATCGCCACCGTGACGCCTTTCACCAACGCGGCGACGATCTGCAGCTACCCGCGCTTCTGCGTCGAAGGCGAGATGCCATTGGACATGTCGACTGCCGCGCTCGACCGCTATTTCGCCGCCGAGAATGCCGGGCAGGCAGTGGATGTGCCGACGGGGGTCGGCTTCTGCATGTTCGTCCGCCGCGACTGCCTCGACGAGGTCGGTCTGTTCGACGCCGAGCGCTTCGGCCGCGGTTACGGTGAGGAGAACGACTTCTGCATGCGTGCCCGCGCCAGCGGCTGGCGACACGTGCTGGCGCTCGATACTTTCGTCCGCCACGGCGGCGGCGTCAGCTTCGGCGCCGAGAAGCAGGCGCGTGTCGACGAGGCGCAGCGACTCCTCGCCAAGCTGCATCCCGACTACGCGCCGGCGGTCGCGCGGCACATCGAGGAGGATCCGGCTCGTACGGCACGCCTGAAGGTCGACCTGGCTCGGATCCGTGCCGGCGGCCTGCCGGCGGTGCTGTTCGTTTCGCACACCGGCGGCGGCGGCACCGAGCGACATCTGCGCGAGCTTGCCGATGCGCTCGCCGCGCTGTCGAACGTGTTCCTGCTGCGGCCGGCCGACGGCGAACTGACGGTCCTCGAGTGGCTGCGCCGGGGCGAGGGCTTCCGGCTCGGTTTCCGTCTGCCGGACGAGTACGACGCACTGCTGCAGGCGCTGCGCGCGCTGGGCGTGGCGCACGTGCACTTCCATCACACCCGCGGCCAGCCGCCGCGCGTGCTCGAATTGCCGCAATTGCTCGGCGTCACCCACGACTTCACAACGCACGATTTCTTTGCGGCCTGCCCGCAGGTGACGCTGTCGGACGAGATCGGCCGCTACTGCGGCGAGTTCGGACCGGAACAGTGCGCTGCCTGCCTGAAGCGCCGTCCGGCGCCGGGCAGCGTCTCGATCGAGGCGTGGCGCGCCGACCATGGCCGGATGCTCGACCGGGCGCGCCACGTGTTCACGCCGAGCGCGGACGCGGCGTCGCGCATGCGCCGGTACTTTCCGTCGATCCACGCCGTGCACGCGCCTCACCTCGACATGCCGGAAGCACCCGCGGCGCCCGAGCCGATGCCGCTGGCGGGTGGCCGGCCGCTGCGGGTCGTCGTCCTCGGCGCGCTGAGCCAGATCAAGGGGGCCGATGTGCTCGAAGCGACGGCGGCACTGGCATCGCAGCGCGGCAGCCGTCTCGAGTTCCACCTGCTCGGCTACGCCTACCGCGACCCGCGAGTGGTGCCGGGCGCGAAACTGACGGTGCACGGCGAGTACGCGGAGAAGGACCTCCCCCGTCTGCTGGACCAGCTGCAGGCCGACGTCGCCTGGTTCCCCGCGCTGTGGCCGGAGACCTACAGTTACACGCTCAGCACCGCGCTGAAGGCTCGCTTGCCGATCGTTGCCCCCGATCTCGGCGCCTTCCCGGAGCGCCTGTCAGGCAGGCCCTGGACATGGATTCGTCCCTGGTACTGGCTGTCCGAGGAGTGGGTGCAGTTCTTCGAGGGCCTGGTGACCAGGCACTTCGAGCCGCTTCGCGCGCCCGATCGCGCGCCACTGCGGCCGACCGACTCATCCGGCTTCAGCTATGAGCGCGACTACCTTCGCGACGTACGCCGGCCATTGCTCACCGAGACGCTGTCCGCGGAGTTTCTGCGGCAGCACCGACCGGCTGGAAACCCATGATCTTCGTCACCGGCGGCGCCGGCTTCATCGGCGCCAATTTCGTCCACGACTGGCTGGCGGCCGAGCGCGAGGATGTCCTCGTCATCGACAAGCTGACCTACGCAGGCAACCTGGACAACCTCGCTGGACTGCGCGATGACCCGCGCTTCGCCTTCGCCCAGGTCGACATCTGCGACCGCGCTGCGCTGACGTCGCTGCTGTCGCAGCACCGGCCGCGCGCGCTGCTGCATTTTGCCGCCGAGAGCCACGTCGACCGCTCGATCAGCGGCCCGGGCGAGTT
Organism: Burkholderiales bacterium; assembly: GCA_020355165.1. Taxonomy (GTDB): domain Bacteria; phylum Pseudomonadota; class Gammaproteobacteria; order Burkholderiales; family Burkholderiaceae_F; genus JADJWR01. The sequence goes on along the minus strand of CP070661.1, from coordinate 1,662,411 downwards.
CATCCGCACCAACATCAACGGCACCTTCGAACTGCTCGAGGCAGTGCGCGCCCACTGGTCGGCGCTCGACGAGCCGCGGCGCTCGGCGTTCCGCTTCCTGCACGTGTCGACCGACGAGGTCTACGGCTCGCTCGGCGAGAACGATCCGGCCTTCTCCGAGACCACGCCGTACGCGCCGAACAGCCCCTACGCGGCGAGCAAGGCGGCCTCGGACCACCTGGTGCGCGCCTACCACCACACCTACGGCCTGCCGGTGCTGACCACCAACTGCAGCAACAACTACGGGCCGTACCAGTTTCCCGAGAAGCTGATCCCGCTGATGATCCTCAGCGCGCTGGAGGACAGGCCGCTGCCGGTGTACGGCGACGGCGCCAACGTGCGCGACTGGCTGTACGTCGGCGACCACTGCGCGGCGATCCGCCGCGTGCTGGCCGAAGGCCGGCTGGGCGAGACCTACAACATCGGCGGCAAGAGCGAGAAGCGCAACCTCGAGGTGGTGCACGCCGTCTGCGCGGTGCTGGATGAACTGCGGCCGAAGCGGCAGGGCCGCTATGCCGAGCAGATCCGCTTCGTCACCGACCGGCCCGGGCACGATCGCCGCTACGCGATCGATCCGCGCAAGATCGAGGGCGAACTCGCCTGGCGGCCGGCGCAGACCTTCGAGGCCGGCATCCGGCTGACGGTGCAGTGGTACCTCGACAACGCAGCGTGGACCGAGCGGGTGCGCAGCGGCGATTACCGCGACTGGATCGACAAGAACTACGGCCAACGGCTGGGAGGGCAGGCACAGCAATGACGATGAAAGGCATCATCCTCGCCGGCGGCTCCGGCACGCGGCTGTACCCGGTGACGCAGGTCATCTCCAAGCAGCTGCTGCCGGTCTACGACAAGCCGATGGTCTATTACCCGCTCAGCACGCTGATGCTGGCCGGCATCCGCGACATCCTCGTCATTTCGACGCCGGCGGACACGCCTCGCTTCCGCGAGCTGCTCGGCGACGGCAGCCAGTGGGGCCTCCGTCTCGACTACGCGGTGCAGCCGCGCCCCGAGGGGCTGGCGCAGGCGTTCATCATCGGCCGCGAGTTCGTCGGCGGTGACGGCGCGGCGCTGATCCTCGGCGACAACATCTTCTACGGCCACGACCTGGTCGAGCAGCTGCGGCGCGCCAGCGCCCGCGCCACCGGGGCCACGGTGTTCGCCTACCGGGTCAACGACCCCGAGCGCTACGGCGTGGTCGAGTTCGACGGCGACGGCCGCGCCGTGAGCATCGAGGAGAAGCCGAGGACACCGCGCTCGAACTACGCGGTCACCGGGCTGTACTTCTACGACAACGAGGTGCTCGACATCGCCGCCTCGATCCGCCCGTCCGGCCGCGGCGAACTGGAGATCACCGATGTGAACCAGCGCTACCTCGACGCCGGCTCGCTGCAGGTGGAGATCATGGGGCGCGGCATGGCGTGGCTGGACACCGGCACGCACGAGTCGCTGCTGCAGGCGTCGACCTTCATCGAAACGATCGAGCAGCGGCAGGGCCTGAAGGTCGCCTGCCCGGAGGAGATCGCCTACCGCGCCGGCTGGATCGACGCGCAGGCGGTGGAGCGGATCGCCGAGCCGCTGAAGAAGAACGGCTACGGCCAGTACCTGCTCGGCATGCTGCGCGAGCGCCTGATTCCCGCCCCGGCGCCGCGCCGATGAAGGTCACGCCGACCGACCTGCCGGAAGTCCTGCTGCTCGAGCCGCGCGTGTTCAGCGACGAGCGCGGCTTCTTCATGGAGACGTGGAATGCCCGGACCTTCCGCGAGGCAACCGGGCTGGACGTCGGGTTCGTGCAGGACAACCACTCGTATTCGACCCGCAACGTGCTGCGCGGCATCCATTACCAGGTGGTGCGGCCGCAGGGCAAGCTGGTGCGCGTGGCGACCGGCGCGGTGTTCGACGTCGCGGTGGACCTGCGCCGGTCGTCACCGACCTTCGGCCGCTGGGTCGGCGCCGAACTGTCGGCGTCAAACAGGCTGCAGATGTGGATTCCGCCCGGCTTCGGCCACGGATTCCTGGTCCTCAGCGCCGCCGCCGACTTCCTGTACAAGACCACCGACTACTGGATCGGCGAGCACGACCGCACCCTGCGCTGGGACGACCCGACGCTGGCCATCGACTGGCCGCTGCAGGGCGAGCCGGTGCTGGCAGCGAAGGACGCCGCAGCGCCGCTGCTTGAGGCGGCGGAAGTTTTTTCCTGACCGGCGACCGCTGTCCTCGCCGGCGATGGAGACCGCCGGCCGAGATCGAGAGCGAGCGCACGGAAGTCCCCACGGCCTGAGGCGCGAGGACGAATGGCCAGTGCCCACGGCCGGCGTGCATGCCGTCAGTCTGCGCGAGCGCTCCGCGCGGCCACCCTGGGGGACACCCAGGCTTCTCGAGTCCGTACCCTGTGCCGTCCGACCAGCAGCGAACCAATCCAGACAATCGACGCGAGACCCGTCAGCAGCCAGCCATTGTGCTCGGCCGACGTCATCCCGAGGCGTAGTTCGACGGTATGCCTGCCAGCAGGCACGGGCAAAGTCACCAAGCCATCCGGCCGAGACGGCTGCGTCTGGACCCGGGTTCTTCCATCAACGAGCGCCTGCCATCCTGGGAAGTAGAACTGGTAC
>CP070661.1:1626833-1659663 GCA_020355165.1 Burkholderiales bacterium | reverse complement strand
TGCGCCGTCAGCACCCGGTTCAGCAGGCAGCCGCCGCCGAGCGCGACGGTGGTGATCCGCTCGCGGCGCGCGGCCAGCGCGATCCACTCGGTCAGCGCTGCGGCGAGCGTCGAGTGAAACAGCGCCGCGCCGGCAGCGGCGTCGCGCTCGTCGGCCAGCTGCCGCAGCAGCGGCAGCAGGTCGAGCACGCCGCCGTCGAGCCGCCACAGCCCGCCCTCGAGCACGGCGCCTTGATGGCGTGCGGCGAGTGCCTCGAGCTGCATCGCCGCCTGCCCCTCGTAGTTCATCACCCGGCTTACGCCCAGCAGGCCAGCGGCGGCGTCGAACCAGCGGCCGGCGCTGCTGGTGCGCGGGCAGTTCACGTCGCGGGCCAGCATCTGCGCCACCGCCGCGGCCGCAGGCTGGGTGGCGAAGCGCGATGCGATCTCGTCGCCCCAGCCGCACCGGTGCAGGACCGCGGCAGCCATCCGCCACGGCTCGCGGGCCGCGCGGTCGCCTCCGGGCAGCGGCAGCTCGCCGAGGTGGCCGATTCGGGTGTAACGGCCCCCGTCGAGGCGCAGCAGCTCGCCGCCCCAGGCCTGGTCGTTCTCGCCGAGGCCGACGCCGTCGAGCGCCACGCCCAGCAACGGCGCCTCGACCCGGTGCTCGGCCGCGATCGCGGCGATGTGCGCGTGGTGGTGCTGCACGCCGATTGCCGGCACGCCGAGCTCGTCGGCCAGCCGCCGCGCCAGCTGCGTGCTGAAGATGTCCGGATGCAGGTCGTGCGCGATCGCCTCGGGGCGGACCGCCAGCACCCGCTGCAGGTGCGCCACTGCCTGGTCGAGCGCACGACGGCTGGCGGCGTTGTTCAGGTCGCCGACGTGCGGCGACAGGAATGCCTGCGCGCCGCGCGTCAGGCAGGCGGTGCTCTTCAGGTGGGCGCCGGTGGCCAGCACCGCCGGGCCGCCGCGCGCCAGCTCGATCGGCGCCGGCGTGTAGCCGCGGGCACGGCGCACGAAGCTCGGCGCCGGGCGCACCGCCGGCGATCCGCCCGACGTTGCGAAGCCGGGCCGGACCACGCTGTCGTCGCAGCGCACGACGATGTCGCGGTCGTGCAGCACGAAGGCATCGGCGATCGCCCCGAGGCGGCCGATCGCCTCGTCGTTGGCGGTCACCAGCGGTTCGCCGCCCGGATTAGCGCTGGTCATCACCAGCGCCAGCGGCTGCGGCTGCGTCAGCCATGCCGTGCCCACGGGTCGGCCGGCGGCCTCGTGGAACAGCAGGTACTGGATCGGCGTGTACGGCAGCATCAGGCCGATCTCGGCCAGGCCCGGCGCCACGCCGGCGAGCTGCCCGTCGCAGCCGTCGCTCTTCGGCAGCAGCACGATCGGTCGTTCGACTGCCTCGAGCAGTGCCGCCGAAGTGCGTTCGATGCGGGCGAAGCAGCCCGCCGACGCGCTGTTGGCGACCATCACCGCGAACGGTTTCTCGTCGCGCTGCTTGCGTGCGCGCAGGCGCGCCACCGCATCGGCGTTGTGCGCGTCGCAGACCAGGTGGAAGCCGCCCAGCCCCTTGACGGCGACGATCTCGCCGGCGGCGATGCGCGCCAGCGCCGCGGCGATCACGTCATCGGCAGCAAGCGGTGCGCCGGTGGCGTCGGCCAGCGCCAGCCGCGGTCCGCACAGCGGGCAGGCGTTCGGCTGCGCGTGGAAGCGACGGTCGCGCGGATCGTCGTACTCGCGCCGGCAGGCGGGGCACAGCGCGAAGCGCGCCATGCTCGTCATCGGCCGGTCGTAAGGCACAGCCGCGGTGATCGTGAAGCGCGGCCCGCAGTGCGTGCAGTTGATGAACGGGTAGCGCCAGCGGCGATCCGCGGGGTCGAGCAGTTCGGCGAGACAGGCGTCGCAGGTCGCCGCATCGGGGGTGATGCCGGTGGTCACCGGCCCGGCGCCGCTGGCTTCGATGCAGAAACCGGCCGGGATCGTCAGGCGCTCGCCCGGCAGCGTCTCGACGCTGTCGATCCGCGCCAGCGCCGGCGCCTCGGCGGCGAGCCGCGCGCCGAAACGAGCCAGCTGCCCGTCCTCGCCGGCCAGCGCGATCAGCACGCCTTCACCGTCGTTGCGAACCCAGCCGTCGAGCCCGAGGTCGGTCGCCAGCCGGTAGACGAACGGCCGGAAGCCCACCCCCTGCACGCGCCCGCGCACGCGCAGCGCCTGCCGGCTGGATCCGCTGACGACGGTGCCGTCCATCGCTGCCCGTTCAGCGCTGCTGCGCCACTCGCGCCTCGAGTTCCGCCACCCGCCGGCGCAGCGCGGCGACGGTCTGCTGGCGCCGTTCACGCGCCCGCCGGCTGCCTTCGCGCACCCAGTCGAGCCAGGCCGCCATGCCGGTGCCGGTGGTGGCCGAGACCTGCAGCACCTCGATGCCCGGCCGGACCCGCCGCGCGTACTCGATCGTCCGCTTCACGTCGAAGCTCACGTGCGGCAGCAGGTCGACCTTGTTCAGCAGCAGCAACGCGCTGGCGGCGAACATGTCGGGGTATTTCAGCGGCTTGTCCTCGCCTTCGGTGACCGACAGCACCACCACCTTCATCGCCTCGCCGAGGTCGAACGCCGACGGGCAGACCAGATTGCCGACGTTCTCGATGAACAGCACCGACTCCTCGGCCGGCGCCAGCTGCGCCAGCGCGCGCTCGACCTGCGCCGCGTCGAGGTGGCAGCCCTTGCCGGTGTTGACCTGGATCGCCCGCGCGCCGGTGGCGCGGATGCGGTCGGCGTCGAACGAGGTCTGCTGGTCGCCCTCGATCACCGCCAGCGGCAGCTCGGCTGCCAGCGCGCGGATCGTCTCGACCAGCAGCGTGGTCTTGCCAGCGCCGGGGCTGGAGACGAGGTTCAGCGCGAAGACGCCGGCGTCCTCGAAGCGGCGCCGGTTGCGCGCGGCGATCTCGTCGTTGGCGCCGAGGATGTCGCGCTCGATCCTGACCATCTGCGCCGGCGTCAGCCCCGCTGCGTGCGAATGCGCCGGGCCGCCGTCGGCATGCTCATGGGCGTGCTCGTGACCCGGGTCATGCGCGTGGTCGTGCTCGTGCACGTGGCGCGTGCCGTCGGCGTGGACGTGCTCGTGGCTGTGCACGTGCTGGTGGCCATGGTGGTGGTGCCCGGGATGCGCGTGGTCATGGCCCTCGCCGCCGTGGCCGTGCGCGTGCGGATGGGAGTGGATCGTGCCGTCGGCATGCACGTGCGTTTGCCCGTGCTCGCCTTCGATCTTGGTCTGGCCGCTGCCGCAGCCGCAGGTGGTGCACATCGTTCGTTCCTCAGGCCAGTTCGAGTTCCTTCACGCGCATCTGCTCGCCGTTGGTGACCTGCAGCTGCCAGCCGCCGCAGCCGGGGCAGGGCTCGCCGCGCCCGGCGATCGACACGCTGCGCGAGCACTGCATGCACCAGGCGCTGCCCGGCACGCGGACGATCTCGAGCTGCGCGTCCTCGGCCACCGAGCCGCGCTTGACCACTTCGAAGGCGAAGCGCAGCGCGTCGAGCTCGACCGCCGCCAGCTCGCCGATCTCCAGTCGCACGGTGCGCACCGCGCACGGGTGGTGCGCGCGGGCGGCATCCTGCACGACGCCGAGCACGCCCTCGGCGAGCGACATCTCATGCATGCTCGACTTCCAGTTGGTAGGCCACGCAGGGGTCGAGCGACTGCAGCAGCCACTCGGTGCGCCGCGCGAGCTGGCCGGCACTCGTGTCGCGCACGCCGACCGTGGCGGCGGCCAGCGCTCCCTGCGGGTGGAAGTTCCATTCGGTCGGCGCGACGATGCGGTAGCGGCGGACCGTCCCGCCGTCCAGGTCGATCTGGTGCAACAGCAGGCCGCGCGCCGTCTCGACCCAGCCCAGCCCGCGCCCGGCGCCGAGCTGCACGCTGCCGGCCAGCGGCGCCGCCGGCGCTTCGCCGCAGGCGATGCGCGCCAGTTCGGACAGGCGGGCGGCGAAGCGCACCAGCGTCGAGCGGCCGAACGCGTCGCTCAGCGCCGCCACCAGCGGCTGCCGTGACAGCCGGGCAACGGCGCCAGTCTCCGCCGGCTCGCCGTCGAAAACCGGCCGTCGCTCGAAGTCCTCGTCGGCGTCGAGCGTGGCGGCGATCCGCTCGGCCACGTCGCCGTCGAAGCGCGGCAGCAGCGGCACCCGGCTGGCGCCGTGCCGCGGGCCGTCGCGCTGCACCTGGCCGAGGAAGCGCGCCGACGCGGTAGCGCCGCGCGCAATCCAGATCTCGAAGTCGGGCACGCTCTCGCGCTCGTACCACTGGCGCGGATCGGTGCCGAGCACCTCGCGTTCGACGATCACCCGCAGCAGCCCGCGGTCGTCGTGTGCGAGGGCCGAGCGCGCAGCGGCCATCGTGGTCGCGTCGGCCGCGCCGCCGGCGGCCCGCGACCAGTCGATCAGCGCCCGCCACAGGTACTCCTGGGCCATCTCGCCTTCGACGCGTCGAAGCTGCGCCGCGTCGGCGGCGGCAGGCTCGCCGAGCGCGGCGTCGAGCGCCAGTTCGGCGGCGACGTGCTGCGAGCGGCCACAGATCGCGAACAGCTGCGGCACCATCGCCACCGCCTCGGCGGCCGGCTTGCCTGCCAGCAGCCGGTTCGCCAGCTGCGGGCGCGTCGATTCGATCCGGGCCTGCTGCACGCAGCCATCGCGCGCCCGGACCGTCACCCTCAGTTGGCCGGCCAGCTCGGGCGCCACCATCACGGATCCGCGGGCGGCGAGACCGCCGGCTGCCAGCGGCCGCGCAGGAAGTCGCGCTTGCCGACCTGCACTGGCTCAACGGCTGGCGGCTCGGCCGCCGGCCTGCCGCCAGCCACGGCCGGGTCGAACAGCGCCTGCAGGCACGCCTCGGCCGTCTGCCGCGCGATGTCGTGGTCGGCGAACTCGAACACCGGGGAAAACAGCGAGCAGGACAGGTACTCGCCCAGCTCGCCTTCGCGGCCGGCGAGGAAGCCCAGCACGCCGGCCGGAAAGGCGAACTGCGCATACTCGCCGGGCCGCACGGCCGGCCAGCGCGCCGCCACTTCCTCATCGTCTGCCCGGCCGTCGCCGGGCAGCAGCAGCAGGTTGATGAACCAGGGCGTGATCAGCACGCCCAGCCACAGGCCGCGCCAGCGGCGCAGCCCGATGAGCTCGACCCGCAGCGCCTCGTTGAGCAACGGCAGGCCGGCCATCCGCTCGCGCTGCACGCGCTCGAACGTCGCCTGCACTCGCGCAACGGCGACGGCGGCATCGGCAAAAGCGGCAGACGGGGGATCAGTCATCGTCGAGCAGCAGGAACCCGCTCTTCTCGGTGGCGCAGTTGGGGCAGGTCCAGTGCGGCGGCAGGTCCTCGAAGGCGGTGCCCGGCTCGATCTGCCACACCGGGTCGCCGGCAGCCGGGTCGTACACGTACCAGCAGACCTTGCACTCCAGCCGCGCGGTCGGTCCGCTGCCCATCGGCGCGCCTCAGGCCGAGCCGTCCTGGCCCATCCAGTCGAGCAGCTCGCGCAGGCGCTCGCGGCTGTCGGCCAGGTCGTCGGCGGCGGCCATCGCCACCTCCGGCATCTCGATCACCTCGAGGGTGTTCAGGATCAGCGTCTGCATGCTGTTGAAGTACTGCACCCGCCACAGGTTGCGCAGCGCCGTCGACGTGATGCGGCAGTTGCCGAAGCCGCGCGACAGGATCGCCACCGGTCCGACCGGCGCGGCCTGCTCGAGCACCGCCTGGTCCTCGGCAGTCAGCGGCAGCAGCGTCAGGTTGATCACGTGCGGCCCGTGGCCGGGCCGGAAGCGCTGTACCTGCTCGCGGATCTCGGTCAGCAGCGCCGGCGCGTTCATTGCACCGCACGGCAGCTCGAGCGGCGGCAGCTGCGTCGAGGCGGCACGCTGCGCGCGCTCCCGCGCGACCGGCGGCACCGGGCAGGCGAGCAGCCAGTCGTGCTCGACGCCGCCGTCGCCACGCAGGTGCAGTTCGCGCCAGACGCCGGCGAACATCGTTTCCTGGATGCGGACCTCGCCGCCGTCGCCGTTGCGCGCGGCGATGCGCACCGACACCTCGCCCTCGCCGAGCGAGTCGTTCAGCACGCGCAGCACGGTCGCCGGCACCGACGACAGCTCGACGCGCGGCGAGCCGCCGTTTTCCATCCGCTCGGCGAAGCGCGCCAGCAGCCGGCGGGCCGCACCGATGCTCGCCGCGTCGGCATCCTCGGGCACCTGCGGCATCGAGAAGGTCGGCACCTCGAGCGGAAAGGGCATGTAGCTGACGGCCTCGTCGACCGCCTGCGAACCGGCGCCGAGGGCATCGGCCGCGACACGCACCGGAATCGGAAACTCTTTCATCGCGCTCCTCTTGCTGCTGGGTCGGGCGGGAAGTCAGTGGCAGCCGCGCGCGGCGGCGTGGCGATCGGCTGCGACGGCGATGCCGATGGTCGGCGGGCGTGTCGGCTCGGCGGCGAGCAGACGCGACAGCTCCTCGACGTAGGCCTGCCACTCGCGCAGGCCATCGATGGCGCCGACGTAGCGGCCATCCTTCAGCAGCACCAGCGCCGGCCAGCGGCGGAATCCGTAGCGGGGCGCCGCCGCCCTTGCCGCCGCCGGCAGCAGCACGCCAATGCGGAAGCGGCCCGGCAGCGCTTGCGCCAGTTCGGGAACGATCACCGCCAGGTCGAGCGTCTCGCGATACAGCACCGGGTCCTCGGTGAAGGCCAGCAGCGCCGCCCCCGGCTGGCTGCCCCAGGCGTCCAGATCCGCAGCCCCGAGCACCGTCGCGCCACACAGCTCGACCAGGCGCTCGAGCAGCGGGTGCATTGCACGCCGGTCAGCCGTTGCAGCGGTTTCGGTGTCCATCGGCCTCGCTCCTCAGCCGGATCGCAGGTGCTCGGGCAGCTGCGGCGTGCGCTCGACGAGGTCGGCGAACAGCGCATCGATCGCCCGGCTTTGCGGCGCGCCGGGATCGCCGCCGGCATCGAGCGCGACGGCCAGTGCCGACAGCGCGTCGCGGATCTGCCGCGCCTCGAGCGGGTCGAGCACGCGCCGCGCCGCGCCGCAGAAGGTCAGCACCCAGGTGCCCGGCGACTGCGCCCCGACGATCAGCATGTCGAGCGTGTGCCGCCGGATCGTGCCGTCGGCACCCTCGCTCGCCGCCACCGCGACCAGGCCGTCGCCGCTCTCGATCCGCATCGGCACGCCGATGCACATCAGCGTGACTCCAGTGTGTGGCGCCGGTTCAGGAACCGCGCATCGCCGATGCGGCAGGCCTCGCTCTCGGCGGGCCGGCCCGACTCGTAGGACTCGAGCGCCAGCGCCTCGGCGTTCAGCCGCTGCGGCGCCCGGCCGCTGCGCGGCTGCGCCGGGAAACCCCATGCGGCGAGTTCGCGTACGGCCAGCTCGACCGCCAGCGGCAGCCGCGCGCGGACGCACTCGCTCAGGCTGCCGCCGAAGTCGGCCAGCCGCTCGGGCTGCACCCCTATCAGCGTCAGCTTCGAAGGAAAGCGGCCCTGCAGGTCGACGATCGCCAGCAGCTCGTGGAAGCTCTGCTGGTGCAGGCTCATCTTGGTGCCCGCCCACGCCGGCACCTCGCGTCCGCGCAGCACGCGCAGGCTGCCCGGCGCCAGTTGGAAATCGATCGCGTCGAGCACCAGCACCGCCTCGTGGCTCACCAGCGGCTCGAGCAGGTTCAGGCCCTGCGTGCCACCGTCGAGCAGTTCGACCGATTCGGGCAGGCCGTAGGCATCGTGCAGCGCCTCGACCGCCCGCACGCCAAAGCCCTCGTCGGCCCACAGGACGTTGCCGATGCCCAGCACCAGCGCGCCCCCTGCGGGGGCTCCGAACCGGTCGCCAGCCGCCATCGTGTTACGTGATCCGTAACAAACAGAGAATGCGCGGACGTTAAGCGCCGTCGCCCTGGGCGCGTTGACTTGAGTCAAGACGGCATCCGACTGCAGCACCCATCGCGGCGGCTGTTGACCCACGTCGCACTCAGGCTTGCGCGCCGCCCAGCACGGCCGGTTGGGCAGGCCGGTCACGCGCCGCGCCGGCCCTTCAGCGGTTCAGAGCTTCAGCCGCTTGGCGGCCTCGTGCAGGTCCCAGTCGCTCTGCAGCTGCATCCAGAACGAGGCCTCGTTGCCGAAGTGGCGGGCCAGCCGCACCGCGGTGTCGGCGGTGATGCCGCGATGGCCGCGGATCAGCTCGTTGACCCGCCGCCGCGAGATGCCGAGCGCCGTGGCCAGTGCCTGCTGTGTGATGCCGAGCGGCTTGAGAAAGCGGGTGTCGAGGAAGTAGCCCGGGTGCACCGGCGCGCGCCGACTGACCACTCGCTGCGTGCGCGGCGCGCGCCCCGTCCCGGCGGCCGCCGATGTGCGTTGCGCCACCTTGCTGCGCGCCGGGTTCATCATCGTCGATGCTCAGGGCTTGCGCAGCCGCCAGCCGTTGACCATCGTGCTGATGATCGTCTCCTTGGTGAAGACGTCCTGCCGCACCACCATGTACATGTGCGCCATCGAGAAGATGACCAGGTACCACATGCCGAGGCGGTGGTAGGTGTGCAGCTGCTGGCTGTCGCCGACCCACGGCTGCAGCCAGGAGGTGAAGTACGTGAACTGCCAGCTGCCCATCCCGGCGCCCTCGCCGTACAGCGCCAGGCCCGACAGGATCATCCACACCGAGCCGAGCAGGTACATGAAGAACATCGCCACCGCGGCCAGCGGGTTGTGCCCCTCGTAGCTGCCGGGCTCCCTGCGCAGGTACAGGTAGAACAGGACGTCGTTGATCAGTCCGCGCCAGAACCTCGGCGTCAGCAGCGAGAACGGCACGAAGAAGATCTCACGCGAGTACCTGTTGCCGACGATCGCCCAGTACAGCCGCAGCACGAAGAACACCGCGAAGATGTAGCCGGCGGCGAAGTGGGCGAAGCGGATGTAGCCGAACAGGAAGTTATCCGATGCCTCGCCGGGTACCGTCGGCATCGGCACGCCGATGAAGAACCCGGTGGCGATCAGGACGAACATCGCCAGCATCATCACCCAGTGCCACAGGCGGACCGGCGCTTCCCAGACGTAGACGGCGTGCGGCATGCTGCCGGCCGGCTTCGTGACTGCTGCCATTGCGGCCTCCTTCGCTCAGCAGACCGTCACCCGCGTGACCTCGTCGCCTTCGGGCGAGATCACATGGGTGGCGCAGGCCAGACACGGGTCGAAGCTGTGGATCGTGCGCAGGATCTCCAGCGGCTGATCGGGCACCGCCATCTTGGTGTTCATCAGCGCCGCTTCGTAGGGGCCGATCTGGTTCCTCGGGTCGCGCGGGCCGGCGTTCCAGGTGGTCGGCACGATGCTCTGGTAGTTGTCGATCTTGCCGTTGCGGATGCGGATCCAGTCGCCGAGCGCACCGCGCGGCGCCTCGCAATAGCCGGTGCCGCGGGCGTCCGACGGCCAGGTCGACGGTTCCCACATGTCGATGTTGGCGGTGGCGAGGTTGCCGGCCTTGATGTTGGCCATCAGCTTGCCGAAGAAGTGCTTCATCTTGTGCGCCGCCCATGAGCACTCCAGCCCGCGCGCCGCCGTGCGGCCGAGGGTGGAGAACAGCGCCTGCACCGGCAGGTCGAGCTTCTTCAGCACCATGTCGACGGGCTCCTTGAATTCGGGGATGCCCATCGCGTAGTAGATGACGTAGCGCGCCAGCGGCCCGACCTCCATCGGCTGGCCCCTGAAGCGCGGCGACTTGACCCACGAGTACTTGGCGCTCTCATCGAGATTCTCGATCGCGGTCTTCGTGCCGCGGGTGGCCTTGCCGAGGACGAAGTCCGGCTCGGTGATCCCGTCAAACGGGTGCAGTCCCTTGCTCTCGTCCGGATACTTGTACCAGCTGTGGGTGACGAACTCCTGGATCTGCGTCGGATCCCTCAGGTCGACCGGGTGGATCTCCTTCAGGTTGCCGCCGAGGATCGCGCCGCGCGGCATCAGCAGGCTCTTGTTCGAGTCGTCGTTGGCGATGTCCGGGAACTCTCCGAAAGCGAGCAGGTTCTGCGACGAGATGCCGCCACCGATCGCGCCCCAGTCCTTGTAGAACGAGCCGATGGCCAGCAGGTCGGGGATGTAGACATTGTCGATGAAGGCGATGGTGTCGTCGATGATCTTCGCCACCATGTTCAGCCGTTCCATGTTGATCGCGCCGACGGCACCGACGCCGTCGACGTTGATCGGGCACGGCACGCCGCCGACCAGCCAGTTCGGGTGCGGGTTCTTGCCGCCGAAGACCGTGTGGATCTTGACGATCTCCTTCTGGAAGTCGAGCGCCTCCAGGTAGTGGCCGACCGCCATCAGGTTGGCCTCGGGCGGCAGCTTGTAGGCAGGGTGTCCCCAGTAGCCGTTCTTGAAGGGGCCGAGCTGTCCGCTGTCGACGAACTTCTTCAGCCGCGCGTGCAGGTCGCGGTAGTAGCCGGGCGACGACAGCGGCCAGCTGGAGATCGACTGCGCCAGCTCGGAGGTCCGCTTCGGATCGGCCTTCAGCGCCGAGATGACGTCGACCCAGTCGAGCGCGTGCAGGTGGTAGAAGTGCACGAGGTGGTCCTGCGCGTACAGCGTCGCGTGCATCAGGTTGCGGATGATGTTGGCGTTGTCGGGGATCTTGATCTTCAGCGCATCCTCGACGCAGCGAACGGTGGCCAGCGCATGCACGCCGGTGCAAACGCCGCAGACACGTTCGGTGAAGGCCCAGGCGTCGCGCGGGTCGCGGCCCTTGAGGATCACCTCCAGCCCGCGCCACATCGTTCCCGTCGACACGGCGTTGCTGATCACGTTGTTGGCATCGAGATTGACCTCGACGCGCAAGTGGCCCTCGATGCGGGTAATCGGATCGACCACCACGCGCTTGCCGGAGTTGTCGAGCTTGAAGCCCTGAGTTTCGATGACTGGCATGGCTTTTCTCCTCCGACTAGGCCTTAGGTTTGCCGGCGGCAGCGCGCTGGATGGCGCCCACCGCTGCATGGGCAACGATCGCCGCGCCGACGACACCGGCTGCCACCGCGCCGACCTTGTCGGCGTTGGCCTCGACGCCGAATTGCTTGATGTTGGTGAGCCGGCTGTAGAACGAACCCCGGTCCCAGAAGTCGTCCTCCGAGCAGCCGATGCAGCCGTGGCCGGAGCCGATCGGGAAGCTGACGCCCTCGTTCCAGCGGGTGGTCGAGCAGGCGTTGTAGGTCGTCGGGCCCTTGCAGCCGACCTTGTACAGGCAGTAGCCCTTGCGCGCGCCCTCGTCGTCCCACTTCTCGACGAACTGGCCGGCGTCGAAGTGCGGCCGGCGGTAGCACTTGTCGTGGATCCGCTGGCTGTAGAACATCTGCGGCCGGCCCTGGCGGTCGAGCGTCGGCAGGCGGTCGAAGGCGGCGACGTAGGCGACCACGCCGCTCATCACCTCGGCGATCGGCGGGCAGCCGGGCACCTTGATGATCGGCTTGTCGAGGATCACCTTGTCGATCGGCACGGCCTGCGTCGGATTCGGTTTCGCCGCCTGCACGCAGCCCCACGAGGCGCAGGAACCCCAGGCGATGACCGCCCTGGCGTCCTTGGCCGCACGCTTGAGCTTCTCGACGAAAGGTCTGCCGCCCGGCAGGCAGAACATGCCGTCGTTGGCCAGCGGCGGATTGCCCTCGCAGGCGAGGATGTAATTGCCCTTGTACTGGGCGATCGTATCTTCGAGCGCCGCCTCGGCCTGGTGGCCGGCAGCAGCCATGATCGTGTCGTCGTAATCGAGCGAGATCATCGACAGAATCGCGTCCTTGGCCAGCGGGTGCGACGAGCGGATGAACGACTCGCTGCAGCAGGTGCACTCCAGCCCATGCAGCCAGACCACCGGCAGCCGCGGCTTGCTCTGCAGCGCCTTGGCCATCTCCTGCGCCTGCGCCGGGCTCAATCCCAGCGAGGCGGCGGTCAGGCTGCAGAACTTGAGGAAGCTGCGGCGCGTAACGCCCTGCATGCGCAGGCGTTCGTAGAAGGTCTCGATCATCGCTGTCTCCGGCAGGTCCGCGAGCCCGGACCGCAGGCGCATCCCTCGCGTCGCGCGCCAGCCACCGGGACTTGCGCGCAAGCGTGCGCCGGGCGCTTGGTCGCCCGATTGACGGCCATCAACAACGACCACGGGCAACGGCGATCAGTAACGGATACCGTTACACGCGCCGGTTCTGCCGATACTCAAGCAAAGTACTCGACAATTTCCGCCTGCGTGTCACCGCGTCGCGTCGCGCGGCGGCCGAGTCGGGGCGGGCCCAACCGCCGCGAGCGACTGCGGGCGCAGGCCGCGCCGCAATCTTGTCCGCGCCCCGTCAGACGAAGCGGCCGAGCCGGACCTGGGTGTTGCCCGGACGCAGGTGCTTCAGCGACGGCATCACCAGCACCGTGCGGTCGTACGGCGCGCGCCATACGATCCTCTCGCCGCTCGCCGGATCGGTGTCCTCGGCGATCGGCGTTCCTTTCTCCTCGACCACGCCGAGCCCCTCGAGCGGCACCAGGAAGCGGAAGCCCGTCGACCTGGCGACCACCGCCTCGGTCACGCGCACCAGCCGCTGCTCGGCCGGCGCCGGCAGGCGCAGCCGCGCCTGCGCCCACGCCGCGTCGACCGCACCTGTGGTGCGCAGGAAGCGCACCAGCGTGTCGATGGCGACCTCGGCGGCCGACTTCTCCCAGTGCTGGCCGCACTCGATCAGCAGCGCCCGCTTGCCGCTCGCCGGGTCGCCGAAGCCGCCGCGCTCGATCATCCGCAAGCCGGCCGGGTGGCCGGTATCGAGCAGCAGGTCGGCAGGCACGCCGACCTCGCGGGCGAAGTCGGCGTTCTTGTCGACCGTGCCGCAGACCATGATCGGCCGGCACGGCTCGTGCATCGAGTGCAGGTCGAGCACGTGATCGGCGGCGTCGACGAACGGCTGCAGCTGCCGCGCCCGCCGCAGCTCGGCCGAGTCGCGGGGGCCGAACAGTGCCTCGTCGGCCCAGACCCGGTTGTAGTCCTCGTCGATGTAGCGGGAGGCATCCGGGTCGTCGAAGTCGAACCGGCCGTAGGCCTCGACGTTGGCGAAGGCCAGCGTCAGCCGGCCGCGCGCGGGTCGCACGTTCTCGCGCATCAGCCAGTCGAGCGCGATCGCGCCGCAGAACTCGTTGCCGTGGGTGAGCGCCTGCACCATCACGTTCGGGCCGGGCCGGCCCGAGTCGAGCACGTGCACGTAGTCGACGCCGGCGTTGCCGGCGCGGTACGGCGCGATGTCCGGCGGCGTCAGTTCGATCGGGAAGTGTTCAGTCACGGCCGAGCTCCTGCACGATGTAGTCGTTGATCGCCTCGACGAGGCGGCTGAGATTGGCCTGCAGCGAGTCGAAGCCGGCGTGCCTGGTGCGCGAGGCCTCGTCCATGTACAGCTTCTTGTTGATCTCCAGCTGCAGGCTGTGGCGGCGCCGGCGCGGGTCCGAGTAGGCCCTGACCAGCTCGACGCCCTTGTAGGGATCGTTGACCGCCACCTCGTAGCCCATCGCGGCCAGCGTGGCGCGGACGAACTCGGTGAAGGCCGGGTCGCAGGTGGTGCCGTCGCGGTCGCCGAGAACGAACTCGGCGCGCGGCCGGCCCTCGGCGCCCTCGCCCTGCTTGCCTCCGACTGCCGGCATCGAGTGACAGTTGAGGTGGTAGACGACGCCGAAACGCCGGTGCGTGTCGTCGAGCAGCCGGCGCAGCCGCGCGTGGTACGGCGCATGGCAGCGCTCGATGCGCGCCACCACCTCGGCGACCGCCAGCCGGCGCGAGTAGATCGGTCGCCCGTCGTCGAGCGTGCGCCAGACCAGCGCCTTGCCGATGCGGCTCTTGCCGCTCGGCACGTGCTCGTGCGGCCAGTGCCCGCCTTCCATCAGCTCGAGGTCGATGTCGCCCTGGTGCCGGTTCGGGTCGAGGTAGGTGCGCGGAAACAGCGCCGCCAGCAGCGGCACGCCGAGCTCGGCGGCCGGCAGGTACAGCTCGTCGACGAAGCAGTCCTCGCCTTCGCGCAGTTCGAACTCGCTCACCGCCGCGTCGAAGTCGGCCGGGAAGTCGCGGCCCGAGTGCGGCGAGTCGAGCACCAGCGGCACTGCCGCCGCTGCCGGGCCGTGCTGGACGAGGATCTTCGAGCTCATCGGAAAGGCGCGCCGATCGCCGTTCAGCCGTTCAGGTGGCACGCCGACCATCGCCCCGCCGCGATCTGGCGCAGCGGCGGCGCTTCGGCCGCGCAGCGGCCCATCGCCTGCGGGCAGCGCGGGTGGAAGTGGCAGCCGGGCGGCGGCGCCAGCGGCGACGGGATCTCGCCGCGGATCGGCACGAAGGTGCGTCGCTTGCGGTCGATGCGCGGCACCTCGGCCAGCAGCGCCTGCGTGTAGGGGTGGTTCGGCGACTCGAACAGCGGCTGCGTCGGCGCGATCTCGACCACCCGGCCCAGGTACATCACCACCACCCGGTTCGACAGGTGGCGCACCACGCCGAGGTCGTGGCTGATGAACAGGTACGTCAGCCCGAGCTGCTCGCGCAGGTCCATGAACAGGTTCAGCACCTGCGCCTGGATCGACACGTCGAGCGCCGCCACCGCCTCGTCGCAGATCAGGAACTCGGGCTTCACGGCGAGCGCGCGGGCGATGCCGATGCGCGCCCGCTGGCCGCCCGAGAACTGGTGCGGATAGCGGCGCGCATAGCCGGCGTCCAGCCCGACGCGCCTGAGCAGGTCGGCGACGTAGCCGGCCACCTGCGCCCTGGGCACCAGGCCGTGCACGCGTGGCGCCTCGCCGACGATCTCGCTGATGCGCATGCGCGGGTTCAGCGAGGCGAACGGGTCCTGGAAGATCATCTGGATCGGCGGCTGTCTGCCGCCGCCCGCCGTCACGCTGACGCCCCGGTACAGCACCTCGCCTTCGCTGGGACCGTGCAGGCCGCAGCCGAGCCGGCCGAGCGTGCTCTTGCCGCAGCCGGATTCGCCGACCAGCCCGACCACCTCGCCCTGGGTCACGGCGAAGCTGACCCGGTCCACCGCGTGCACCGTGTGCTCGGTCACCTGCGCGCCGAGCTTGCTCGCCAGCCGCTCGACGACGTCGAGCCGCTTGACGAAGCGCTTGCTGACGTCGCGGAACTCGAGCAGGACCTCGGCCATCGTCGAGCTGCTTCAGGCGACCGCCGCCGCGGCGGTGAGCGGGAAGTGGCAGCGCACCCGGCGCACACCGACGGCCGACAGCTCGGGCATGCCGGCGCAGCGCTCGGCGGCGTAGCGGCAGCGCTCGCGGAAAGCGCAGCCCGGCGCGAGCTCGAGCAGCGACGGGGTCATGCCGGGGATCTGGTTCAGCCGCCCGCCGCCGGCGTTGTTGGCCGGCACCGAGTCGAGCAGGCCGCGCGTGTAGGGATGCGCCGGCGCGTCGAGCACGTCGGCCACCGCGCCCTCCTCGACGATGCGGCCGGCGTACATCACCGCCACGCGGTCGGCCAGCCCGGCGATCACCGCCAGGTCGTGGGTGATCCAGATCACCGCCGAGCCGACCTCGCGCACCAGCTTCTGCATCTCGTACAGGATCTGCCCCTGCACGGTGACGTCGAGCGCCGTGGTCGGCTCGTCGGCGATGATCAGCTCCGGGCTGTGCAGCAGCGCGATGGCGATCGCCACCCGCTGCCGCATGCCGCCGGAGAACTGGTGCGGGTACTGCGCCAGCCGCTCGCCCGGCGAGGCGATGCCGACCCGGCCGAGCGCGTCGACCGCGCGGGCGCGGGCCGCCTGCCGGCTGACCTTCTCGTGCGCCAGCACCGTCTCGACCATCTGCGTCTCGACCGACAGCACCGGGTTCAGCGTCATCATCGGGTCCTGGAAGACCATCGCGATGCGCCTGCCGCGCAGCGCGCGCAGGGCCTCCTCCGGCGCGCCGACCAGCTGCTGCCCGTCGAACCTGACGCTGCCGCCGGCGATGCGGCCGGGCGGGTCGACCAGGCCGAGGATCGAGAAGCCGGTGACCGACTTTCCGGACCCCGACTCGCCGACCAGGCCGAGCACCTGGCCGCGCTCGAGCGCCAACGACACGCCCTGCACGGCGCGCAGCACGCCGTCGCGGGTGGCGAACTCCGTCTGCAGGTCGGTGACTTCGAGCAGGCTCATCTTCCGTCGCCCCGGCGCAGGCCGGGGCCCAGGTTCGCGCCCGCACTTGGATCCCGGTCTTCGCTGCGCGAAACCGGGATGACGGGCAGGCACCTGCTCGGCAAGTGTCGTTCCCGCGCAGGCGGGAACCCAGGGTCTTGCAGACCCGCACCGCGGTACCGACGCAGAGAACACGGAGAGCAAAGACACTGGATCCCCGCCTGCGCGGGGATGACGGCGCTGTCTCGGGTCGCCGCCAAGGTGCGGGCGCCTGCGGTCGCAAGATGACGCGAGATCCCCGCCTGAACGGAGATGCCGCGGCTGTCTCCGATCGCCGCCAAGGCGCGGGCGCCTCCGGTCGCAAGATGACGCGAGATCCCCGCCCGCACGGAGATGCCGCGGCGGTCGTCGTTCGCCGCGCGGCTGCGCCGCTCGCTCACGAAGATCGCCGTCACTTCGCCAGCCTCGGATTGAGCACGTCGCGCAGCTGGTCGCCGACCAGGTTGATCGACAGGATGGTGACCAGCAGCGCCACGCCGGGGTAGACGCTGATCCAGTACTTGCCGGAGAGCAGGAACTCGTAGCCGTTGGCGATCAGCAGGCCCAGCGACGGCTCGGTCGGCGGCAGGCCGAGACCGAGGAACGACAGCGTCGCCTCCAGCGCGATGGCGTGGGCGACCTGCACCGTGCCGACCACGATCAGCGGCGGAGCCGCGTTGGGCAGCAGGTGGCGCAGCACGATGCGCGCGCTCGACAGGCCCAGCCCGCGCGCCGCCTCGATGTATTCCTTGCCACGCTCGACCAGCGCCGCGCTGCGTGCGGTGCGCGCGTAGTAGGCCCACTGCACGGTGACCAGCGCGATGATGATCTTGTCGACCCCCTTGCCGAGCACGGCGAGCAGGATCAGCGCCACCAGGATCGCCGGGAAGCCGAGCTGGATGTCGACGATGCGCATCAGCACCTGCTCGAAGCGGCCGCCGAGGTAGGCGGCGAGCACGCCGAGCACGGCGCCCAGCGTCAGCGCGATCGCGCCGCTGGCCACACCGACGTACAGCGACACGCGCAGGCCGTAGACGATCGCCGAGACCATGTCGCGGCCCTGGCCGTCGGTGCCGAGGCGGTAGACCATCGACCCGCTCATCGCCGGCGAGCCGGGCGGCTGGCGCGCATCCATCAGGTCGAGCGCGGCCAGGTCGTAGGGGTCCTGTGGCGCGATCCACGGTGCCAGCAGCGCGGTGACGACGATCGCCGCCAGCAGCGCCAGCCCGGCGAGCGCCAGCCGGCTTTCGGCGAACTGCGACCAGAAGCGGCGCAGGGGGGTTTCCACGACGCCCGATGTGGCGGTCGTCTGCTTCATGCGCAGGAACTCCGGTCTGCCGCCGTCGTCCGTCCTTCCAGCGGACGCGCGAACCCGCCGCGCTTCACACCTGCCGACATTGGATCCCGGTCTTCGCTGCGCGAAACCGGGATGACGCGGCGCATTGCGCGCGCAGCGCGGCTGCACTTCGTTTCCTCTGGCGGGAGGCACTCGATCACCGCTTGCGCGGGTCTGACCCATCCGCCGCCAATCGCCACACGGCTGCGCTTCGTTTCTTCGGGCGGGAGGCACTCGATCGCCGCTTGCGCGGGCGCGACGCGGCCGCCGCCGGTCGCTGCCAGGCTGCGCCTCCTGCTGCCGGGCCGATGCGTCACTTCTGCTCCGCGAGCCGGACGCGGGGATCGAGCACCGAATACAGGATGTCGACCACCAGGTTGATCACGATGAACATGAACACGACGACCATCAGGTAGGCGACCACCACCGGCCGGTCGAGCTGGAAGATCGAGTCGATCACCAGCTTGCCCATGCCCGGCCAGGCGAAGATGGTCTCGGTGACCACCGCGAAGGCGATCACCGAGCCGAGCTCCAGCCCGATCACGGTGACCAGGGGGATCAGGATGTTCTTGAACAGGTGCACGCCGATCACCCGCGCCCGGCTCAGGCCCTTGGCGCGGGCGAACTTGATGTAGTCGAGCAGCGACTGCTCGCGCACCTGTGCGCGCGTGAGCCGGATGATCAGGCTGAGCTTGAACAGCGCCAGGTTGACCGCCGGCAGCAGCGCGTACCTCAGGCCGTCCCAGCTCAGGATCGACAGCTGCAGGCCGAGGAACTCGGTGGTCGGCCCGCGGCCGGTCGACGGCAGCCAGCCCAGCTGCACTGCGAAGACCAGGATCAGCAGCAGGCCGACCCAGAAGGTCGGCAGCGAGAAGCCGAGGATCGAGCCGGCCATGATGGCCTTGGCCAGCCACGAGTGCGGCCGCAGGCCGGCGATCATGCCGAGCGGGATGCCGATCGCCACCGAGATCAGCATCGCCAGCGCGGCCAGCTCCAGCGTGGCCGGCATCCGCTCGACGATCACCTCGAGCGCCGGCCGCGCGTAGACGAACGAGTTGCCGAGGTGCCCGGTGAAGGCCCCCTTGAGGAAGATCCAGTACTGCTCGTGCAGCGGCTTGTCCAGCCCGAGCGCCGCGGTGGCGCGCTCCTTCTCGATCTGGTCGGCGGTCGGGTTGACCAGGATCTCGACCGGATCGCCGACCAGGAACAGGCCGCCGAAGACCAGCACGCTGGTGATCCACAGCACCAGCAGCGTCTGCAGCAGGCGGCGCAGGATGAAGACGGTCATCGGCTCAGACCTGCGTGCGGTCGCCCCGGCGAAGGCCGGGGCCCAGTTTCGCGTTCAACAGGCGTCTGAAAGACACTGGATCCCGGTCTTCGCTTGGCGAAACCGGGATGACGGCGCTGTTTCCGTTCGCCGCAGGGCTTCGCCCCTAGCTCACGGAAAGCCGCGTCACTTCCCCGGCCGCACGTCGTAGGCGAGCGTGTACTGGTCGGCTCGTGCCCTGTAGATCAGGCCTTTGCGGGTGCCCCAGGTGCTGACCTCGAAGTGCACCGGCACCAGGCCCATCAGGTCGATCGCCTTCTCGCTGGCGGCGGCCAGCATCAGGCCGCGCTTGGTGTCGTCGATCGTGGCGAGCGCGGTGCTGATCATCGCGTCCAGCCCGGCATCGGAGAAGCGGCCGCGGTTGGCGGCGCCCATGCCCGCCTTCGGATCCCAGGTGCCGAGCAGCGCGCGCAGCGGCGAGCTGGTGTCACCGGATTCGGCACCCCAGCCGGCGAGCAGGAACGAGAATTCCAGCTTGCTGCCGCGCGAGAAGAACACGTTGGCCGGCATCGTCTCCAGCTTGGTCGGCACGCCGTTGCGCGACAGGAACTGCGCCACCGCCTGCGCGATCGCCGCGTCGTTGATGTAGCGGTTGTTCGGCGCGTGCAGCGTCAGCCCGAAGCCGTTCGGGTAGCCGGCCTCGGCCAGCAGCTTCTTGCCGCCCTCGGGGTCGTACTTCTCGACCTTCAGCTTCCTGCTGGTGCCGAAGAACTGGTCGGCCAGCAGCTGGCCGGCCGGCACCGACTGTCCCTCCATGATCCGCGAGGCGATCGCCTCGCGGTCGATCATCTTGCTGATCGCCCGGCGCACGCGCGCGTCGCGGAACGGGTTGGCCTCCATCGGCTTGCCGTCGGCGGTGGTGACGAACGGCGAGTCCTTGTCGCGTCCGCTGTCCATGTGCAGGTAGATCAGCCGGTTCGACACCGCCGAGGACAGCGCCACGCGGGCATCCGACTTCAGTTTGGGGATGTCGGCGGTCGGCACGTTCTCGATCATCTGCACGTCGCCGGCCAGCAGCGCCGCGACCCGCGCCGGCGCGCTCGGGATCATCTTGAAGGTGACCTTGGCCCAGTGCGGCTTGGCCCCCCAGTAGCCGTCGTTGCGCGCCAGCACCACCCGGTCGCCGGAGACGTACTCGGCGTACCTGAACGGGCCGGTGCCGATCATCGCCTTGCCGGAGTTGAAGTCCTCGGTCTTGGCGGTCTCGGCGACGCTCTTCGGCAGGATCAGCACCGAGCTCATGTCGCTCGGCAGCAGCGGGTGCGGGTTGGCGGTCTTCAGCCGCAGCGTGTGCTTGTCCACCGCCTGGGCGTCGACGATCGGCCGCACGAACACGGCGAACGAGGCCGGGCTGTTGGGCACGTTCGGCACCCGCTTGAAGGTTGCCAGCACGTCGTCGGCGGTGAACTCCTTGCCGTCGTGCCACTTCACGCCCTTGCGCAGCTTGATCTCCCACTCGGTGTCCGACAGCGCCTTCCACGACTCGGCCAGGCCCGGCATGTGCCGCTGCGCCTCGTCGGTCTTGACCAGGGTCTCGAAGACGTGCCGCGCCATGCTGTTGTTGGGCGACAGGTTGTGGAAGTGCGGGTCGAGGGTGGTGATCGGCGTCGACAGGCCGACGGTCAGGTTCTGCGCGGCCGCATGGCCGGTGGCAAAGACCAGCGCGAGCGCCGCCGCCCGGATGAATCTTGGCAACATGGGATCTCCTCCTAGCTTCTTGTGGGGTGCGCCGGCAAGCATAGATGAGAAGGCGCAGGCCGGGTTTGCCGGCCGCCGCTAGCGCAGCCCGTCGCCGGCGAGCAGGGTCAGCACGCCGAGCAGGAAGAACAGCCCGGCGGCGATCCGGCGCATCCACTTCATGTTGACGCGGTGCGCCAGCGTCTCGCCGAGCCAGACCGCCGGCGCATTGGCGATCAGCATGCCGAGGGTGGTGCCCATCACCACCGCAGCCAGCGCATCGAAGCGGGCGGCCAGCGCCACCGTGGCCAGCTGCGTCTTGTCGCCCATCTCGACGAGGAAGAACGCGACCACGGTGGTCATGAAGGCGCTGCGGCCGCTGTACTCGCGCCCGTCGTCGAGCGTGTCGGGTTTCAGCGCCCACAGGCCGAAGGCGAAGAACGACAGCGCGATGATCCATTTCAGCGTGGCCGGCGCCACCAGCGTCGCCAGCCAGGCGCCGACCCAGCCGGCCAGGAAGTGGTTGGCCAGGGTGGCGACGAAGATGCCGGCGATGATCGGCCAGGGCCGCTTCAGCTTCGCCGCCAGCACGAACGACAGCAGCTGCGTCTTGTCGCCCATCTCGGCCAGCGCCACCAGGGCGGTGGACACGAGCAGCGCTTCCACGGCGGCCCCTCGCTAGATCTCGATCTGCGAGCCGAGCTCGATCACGCGGCCTGCCGGAATACGGAAGAAGTCGCGGGCAGTGGCGGCGTTGCGCGTCATCCAGGCGAAGATGTGCTCGCGCCACAGCGCCATGCCCGGCTCCCGGGTCGGGATGACCGTGTCGCGGCCGAGCACGAAGGTCGTTTCCATCATCTCGAACGGCAAGCCGACCTTGCCGCACAGTTCGAGCCCGCGCGGGATGTCGGGCTGCTGCATGAAGCCATAGCGCAGCAGCACGCGGTAGAAGTTCTTGCCCAGGTCCTTGATCTCGGCGCACTCGGCGTCGGCGACATAAGGGACGTCCTCGACCTTGACGGTGAGAAAGACGATCCGTTCGTGCAGCACCTTGTTGTGCTTCAGGTTGTGCAGCAGCGCCCCGGGGATGATCTCGCGGTCGCCGGTCAGGAACACGGCCGTCCCGGGCACGCGTGGGACGTCGTCCGCCATCAGCCGGATGAAGTCGTCGCGGCCGACCGCCCGTTGCTTCTTGCGGGCGATCAGCAGCTGCCGCCCCCGTCGCCACGTCGTCAGCACGGTGAACAGCGCCAGCGCGATGAGCAGCGGCAGCCAGCCGCCGGCGAGGAACTTCAGCGCGTTGGCGGCGAAGAAGGTCATGTCGATCAGCAGCAGCACGCCGACGATCGCCGCCGCCAGTGGCCGCGGCCAGCGCCACAGCAGCACCATCACTGCGCCGACCAGCAGCGTGTCGATCATCATCGCGCCGGTCACCGCCATGCCGTAGGCGGCGGCCAGTCCCGACGAGGAGCGGAACTCCAGCACGAGGAACACCACGCCGATGAGCAGCAGCCAGTTCACCAGCGAGATGTAGATCTGCCCGCCTTCGCGGGCCGACGTGTGCGCAATCCGCATGCGCGGCAGCAGGCCGAGCTGGATCGCCTGCTGGGTGAGCGAGAACGCCCCGGAGATGACCGCCTGCGAGGCGATCACCGTCGCGCAGGTTGCCAGCACCACCAGCGGCGCCAGGAACCATCCCGGCGCCAGCAGGTAGAACGGGTTTTCGACCGCCGCCGGCTGGCGCAGCAGCAGCGCGCCCTGGCCGAAGTAATTGAGCAGAAGCGCCGGCCAGACGATGCAGACCCAGGCAACCCGGATCGGCCCGCGGCCGAAGTGGCCCATGTCGGCATAGAGCGCCTCGGTACCGGTGACCGCAAGCACGACCGCGCCGAGCGCGATGAACGAGATCAGCGGGTGGTCGGCAAAGAAATGGTAGGCGTAGCTCGGCTGTACGGCCGCCAGCACCGACGGAGTCTCGACGATGCTCAGGGCGCCGAGCACGCCGATGGTGAGGAACCATAGCGCCGTCATCGGCCCGAAGAACGCGCCGACCCTGCCGGTACCGAAGGCCTGGATCACGAACAGGCCGATCAGCACCGTCAGCGAGACCGGCACGACGAACGGGTGAAGTTGCGGCGCGATCACTTCCAGGCCCTCGACCGCGGACAGAACCGAGATCGCCGGCGTGATGACCGCGTCACCGTAGAACAAGGTCGCCCCGAACACGCCGAGCAGTCCCAGCACATAGCGGAGCCGGCGGTTCCTGCGGGTCAGCCGAACGACGAGGGCCAGCAGCGCGAGAATGCCGCCCTCGCCGTGGTTGTCGGCGCGCATGATCAGCACCAGGTACTTCGCCGTGACGACAACCGCCAGCGTCCAGAAGATCAGCGACAGCGCGCCCAGCAGGTTGGCCTCGTCCAGCGGCATCGGATGCGCCGAGCTGAAGACCTCCTTCAGCGCGTACAGCGGGCTGGTGCCGATGTCGCCGAACACGACGCCGATGGCACCGACCACGAGCAGCGGAAACCGCGAGCGGCCTCCCTGCGGGTGGCTGTGTCCTGTCGCTGTCGACATCGTCCTGCCGTCCGTCGATGGTTCGGGCCGCCTTGTTGGACGGCGCGACTCTAACCCCTCGCCAGACGCCACGCCTGCGCCGCGACATCGGTGACCGGCGCGGTGGAAACGAGCAGGGCTTGCATCAGCGCCGGCGCCGCAGCAGGGCCGAGATCATGGCCCACGGCACCGCCAGCGCGGCGAACAGCAGCGCCACCGCGAATGCGATCAGCGCCGCCGCCGCGCCCAGCCCCAGCAGGATCAGCGCCCAGGCCGCGGCGCTCGCCAGCACCACCGCGACGACGATGCACGCCGCCACCAGCAGCACGAAACGCGCCAGCGGGCTGCGGACCTCTTCGCCGTTGATGATGATGCGGGGCATGGAAACGGTCAGCGAACGTCGGCGCACATTGTCGCCGATCGGAGCGGCCGGATGGCAACAGGCGGTGCGCCTGCGTTTGCCATACTTCGCCTGCTCCCGACGCCGGTGCCCGTGACCCCGCCCATAGCGCCGACCGAGGCGCCCCCCGCAAATGCCTGCGCGCTGGTCTTCGGCGCCAGCGGCTACATCGGCACCAACCTGGTGCCACGGCTGCTGCGCGAGGGCTGGCGGGTGCGCGCGGCGGCGCGCAACCTCAGCGTGCTGCGGGCCCGCTGCGACGACCCGACGTGGCGCTCGGTCGACCTGGTCGCCGGTGACGCCTTGCAGCCGGCGACACTGGCCGCCGCACTGGCTGGTGTCGACATCGCCTACTACCTGGTGCACTCGATGGCGGCCGGACGCGACTTCGGCCGCCTCGACCTCGAGGCCGCGGGCAACTTCGCCCGCGCCGCCGCTGCCGCCGGCGTGAAGAGGATCGTCTACCTCGGCGGCCTGGTGCCGAAAGGCGCCGACTCCGAGCACCTGGTCTCGCGCAAGGAGACCGGCGACCGGCTGCGCGAAGGCCCGGTACCGGTGACCGAGATCCGCGCCGGCATCATCGTCGGCCCCGGCTCGGCCGCCTATGAGGTGATGCGCGACCTCGTCTACAACCTGCCGCTGATGGTGACACCGCGCTGGGTGCGGTCGAAGTCCAGCCCGATCGCGCTCGACAACCTGCTCGAGTACCTGGTGCGGGCGGCCACCCTGCCGCAGGCGGCGGGCGGCATCTACGACGCCGGTGGGCCGGAGCACCTCAGCTACGAAACGATGATGCGCCAGTTCGGCGAAGTGATCGGCAGGAAGCCGCGCATCCTTGCGGTGCCGGTGCTGACGCCGCAGCTTTCCGGCTACTGGCTGGCGCTGATCACCACCGTGCCGGCCAGCATCGCCCGCGCGCTGATCGGCGGCCTGAAGCACGACATCCCGGCCGACGATGCGAAGCTGCGCGCGCTGGTGCCGCAGAAGCTGCTGACGTTCAAGGACTCGGTGCTGGCGGCACTGGCGGCCGAGAAGGCGCATGCCGTCGCCGCCCGCTGGACCGAGGGCGCGCTGATGTTCCGCGGCGGCCGCCACGACTACGCCTACTACGCCAAGCGGGCCGCCGGCAGCGCGGTGGCCAGCGCAACTCCGGCGGCCGTCTGGAACGTCGTCACCCGGCTCGGCGGCGACGTCGGCTACTTCTATGCCGCGCCGCTGTGGAAGATCCGCGCCTGGATCGACTGGCTGGCCGGCGGGCCCGGGCTCAGCAGGGGCCGCCGCCATCCGACCGAACTGCGCGTCGGCGACACCATCGACTACTGGACGGTGATGGCGCTTCAGCCGCAGCGCCGGCTGACGCTCGACTTCGGCATGCGTGCCCCCGGCGCCGGGGTGGTCGAGTTCGACATCGAGCCGGTCGACGCCGGCCACACGCGCGTGACGGTCACTGCCTACTGGCACCCGCAGGGCGTATGGGGACTGCTGTACTGGTACCTGCTGGTGCCGGCGCACGTCTTCATCTTCAAGGGCATGACGCGCGCGATCGCCCGGCGGGCCGAGCAGGCCGAAGCCGGCCGGCCGCGCTGAATCGCCGCCGAAGCGCCGCCGCAGTGATCGGGCGGCAGGCGCGCCGTCACCCGTGCACCATCAGTCGCGGCGCGCTCGACCGCCGCGCCGCGCCTGCTCGACGACCCGCGCGGCGAGCGTCTGCGCCGGCGCTGCGGTCTCGACCAGGCTGGTCCCCGCGGGCAATCCGGCGCAAAGGCGCTGCGCGCGATCACGGGAACTCGGGGATGTTCGGCTCCAGACCTTCGAGCTCGGCCTCGGGATGATGGCGCCGGACCACTGCCTCGATCTGCTCGACGCGGTCCCGCGGCACGTCGATCATCATCAGCAGTTCGCCGCGGCCGATCGCCCCCTCGAACTGCACCAGACGGCTGTTCGGGATGCCGACGCCGACCATGCTCGACATCCAGGCGCCGAAGCCCGCGCCAAACAGAGCGATGCCGAGCAGCGCGCCGCCGCCGAGCACCACGCCGGCCGGCGGAAAGCTCACCGCCACCAGGCCGGCGAGCAGCCCGGTCAGCCCGCCGGCGGCCGCGCCGCGCTCCAACGAGGCAATCAGGTCGCTCGCCTGCGCCAGCTTCGCCTCGGGCAGGTCTTCCAGCGGCGTGCCGTCCTTCGCCAGCACGTGGATGTGCCGCTCCTCGATGCGCGCCAGCAGCAGGTCGTTGACGATCGCCTTCGCCGAGGCGACGCTAGGTGCCAGGAAGTAGATCCTCCGCATCGATGCTCTCCCGAAGATCGTCGGGCGCCGGCGGTCGACGGGCCGAGGCACGGATCGAACCGCCCCTCGATGCCGCTTCGGCCGAGACGGTTGGGCCGGCCACCCGAGCTCAAAGCTACGCGCCTGACGCTGCGCCTGCTTGACTGCAGGCAAGCCCCGCCCCGGCTATGACGGCTCGACGCGCACCGGCGAGCGGGCGCACAGACGGCACCGCCAGCGCAGATCGTCGGCCCCGCCGGGTGCCGCAGCGCCTGTCATCGGGCAGCGACTCGCCGCGGCGATGCACACGCCGCGCCGGCTCGCGGCTGCCGACACGAATGTCGAAGCCGCCTGCCCCCGCCGGTGCGTCGTCGTGACCGCCTCTAAGCCCCGGCCAGCTCGACCAGCGGAAGCACGCCGGCCGGCGACAGCGCCCTGTGCATGATGCGGTAGGCATCGGCATCGAAAACGCGCGGCGCTACCGCCGCCAGCTGCGCCGCGGCCTCGTGCGAGCGCACCGTGCCCAGCCAGCACCAGCGGTCGAACACGTGCAGGTCCTCGCGCGTGCCTGCCTCGTCGCGCTCGATCAGCGCCACCGCGCCTGCATACGGCCAGGCCAGCACGCGGCGCGGCTCGAGCAGCTCGCGCAGCCGCGCCGCGTGCGCCTCGATCGTTTCGGTGCCGACGCAGGCACCCAGGCAGCGCCGGATCTGGTGGTTGAAGCAGGGCGCGCCGGCCGCGGCGCGCGCCCGGCCCTCGAGCCTCATCGTCTTCAGGCACAGGCCGTGCTCGGCGGCAAGCGCCTGCAGGAAGCGGCGCGCCGACGGACGCGACGAGAACGGCCCGTAGTGCTGGTGCAGGCGCTCGAGCGGCACCGACGCCGCCGGCACCAAGCGCGGCCGCGCCTCGGCATCCAGGGTGACGAAGACCTGGTTGCGCCGGCGCCGCAGGGCGACGTTGTGCGCCGGCAGACGGGTCTTGACCAGCTCTGCCTCGCGCAGCAGGGCGCCGGTCTCGCCCGCCGTCCGCTCCCACTCGATGCGCTGCACTTCCTGCGACAGCCGCAGGTCGGCGCCCGAGGCGTGGTCGTTGGCGAAGTGGCCGAGCACGCGCGCCTTCAGATCGACGCTCTTGCCGATGTAGATCGGATGCGCGTTGGCGCCGTACAGCAGATAGACGCCCGGCGCGTGCGGGATCGCGTCCAGCTCGCCCGGCGGCAGCGCCGGCGGCGTGCTCGGCCGCGCCAGCAGGCGGTCGACCGCCGCCGCAAGCTCGACCTCGCCGTGGCGCTGGCGCAGGCACTGGATCAGTCGCCACAGCACGCGCGCGTCGCCGAGCGCCCGGTGGCGCTCGTCGCCGTCCAGCCCGAAGCGCTCGATGATCGCGTCGAGCGAGTGCGGTCCGCGGTCCGGATACAGGTGCCGCGACAGCCGCACCGTGCACAGCGTCGCGGCACGCCAGTCGTAGCCGGCGCGGGCGAACTCCGCCTTCAGGAAGCCATAGTCGAAGCGGGCGTTGTGGGCGACGAAGACGGCGTCGGCCAGGCGGTCGTACAGCAGCTCGGCCAGCTCGGCGAAGCGCGGCGCCTCCCGCACCATCTCGTTGCTGATGCCGGTGAGCCACTGGATCTCCGGCGGGATCGGCACGCCGGGATTGACCAGCGACGACCACTCGGTGACGCGCTGCGCCTCGCCGTCGGTCTCGACCGTGACGATGCCCACCTCGGTGACGCGCTCGCGGGCCGGCGACGAGCCCGTGGTCTCGACGTCGACGAACACCCAGCGGCGGTCGGCGAAGGCTCCGAACATGCGATCGAGTCTAGGGCCTGTCCGCGCCAAATGCGGCAGATGCGTTGGGCCGCGCAATGCGGACGGCTGCGCGAAGGACGGCGCCGCGCAGGGCCGCTGCCCTGCGCAAGCCGTCCGACAAAGCCGACGCCGCATCTCGGCCCAACCCTTCGCGCTTCCGGCCTTAGCGTGAACAGGCCCAAGTCACCGCCGGCCGGGCGCCGTCGGCGGCCGGCATGTTCGACGGTGCATACTCTGCGGGTCCGGAACGAGGAGGACGCCGATGAACAAACCGCCCAGTTCAGCGCACGAGGAGCGGCTCGCCGCGGCGGTAGAGCACGCGCAGAAGCAGGTCGCCGCCTCCGAACGCGGGCTGATCGAGGTCTTCATCCGCGAGTACTACCGGCAGGTCGACCCCGACGATCTGGCCGAGCGCAGCGCCGACGACCTGGCCGGCGCGGCCCTGTCGCACTGGGAACTGGGGCGCACGCGCGCCGCGGGCAGGCCGCGCGTGCGGGTGTTCTGCCCGAGTGCCGCCGAGCACGGCTGGGCAGTGCCGCACACCGTGATCGAGGTCGTCAACGACGACATGCCGTTCCTGGTCGACTCGGTGACCATGGAGGCCAACCGGCAGGCACTGACGCTGCACCTTCGGCTGCACCCGGTGTACGCGGTCGAGCGCGACGCCGCCGGCACGCTGACCGGGCTTTGGCCGCGCAGCGACAGGCCGCAGGCGG
This sequence comes from Burkholderiales bacterium, assembly GCA_020355165.1. Classification (GTDB taxonomy): domain Bacteria; phylum Pseudomonadota; class Gammaproteobacteria; order Burkholderiales; family Burkholderiaceae_F; genus JADJWR01. The sequence goes on along the minus strand of CP070661.1, from coordinate 1,631,446 downwards.
CGCGCGAGTCGTGGATGCACATCGAAGTGGACCGGCTGGTCGATGCGGAGGCGCGCGCCCGGCTGGCCGCCGGCGTCGAGCGTGTGCTCGGCGACGTACGCGCCGTCACCGCCGACTGGAAGCAGATGCTGGCGCGCCTGATCGACGTGGTCGCCGAGCTCGGTTCGCACGTGCCGCAGGCCGCCCACGGCGAGCTGGCCGAGAGCCGCGCCTTCGTCGAGTGGCTGGCGGCCGGCAATTTCCTGCTGCTCGGATACCGCCGCCACGACCTGGTGGTCGAGGGCGGCGAGGACGCGCTGAAGCTGGTCTCGGGCAGCGGGCTCGGCGTGCTGCGCGAAACCGGCGAGGAGAAGCTCTCGGGCAGCTTCGCCGCGCTGCCGCCTCAGGCGCGCGCGCTGGCGCGCCAGCCGACACCGCTGGTGATCCTGACCAAGGCCAACGCCCGCGCCACCGTGCACCGGCCCGGCTACGTCGACTACATCGGCATCAAGCGCTTCTCGGCCGACGGCACCGTGATCGGCGAGCACCGCTTCCTCGGCCTGCTGACCTCGACCGCCTACAGCGCGCGGGTCATCGACATCCCGCTGCTGCGCGGCAAGGTGGCGGCGGTGATCACCCGCGCCGGGCTGGCGCCGGACAGCCATCTCGGCAAGGCGCTGGTGCAGGTCCTCGAAACGTATCCGCGCGACGAGCTCTTCCAGACCGGCACCGACGAGCTGTACGACACCGCGATCGGCATCCTGCGGCTGGGCGAGCGGCAGCGGCTGCGCCTGTTCGTCCGCCGCGACCCGTTCGAGCGCTTCGTCACCTGCCTCATCTACGTGCCGCGCGAGAACTACGGCACCGAGCTGCGCCTGAAGTTCCAGGAGATCCTGATGACGGCGTTCGCCGGCACCAGCAACGAGTTCGACGTGCTGCTGACCGACGACATCCTGGCCCGCATCCTGTTCACCGTGCGCACGACGCCGGGCCAGGTGCCCGCCGTCGACCGGCGGGAGCTCGAAGCGGCGCTTGCCACGGCCGCCCGCCGCTGGGAGGACGAACTGGCCGAGGCGCTGATCGACGCCGAGGGCGAGGGTCCGGGAACCCAGCTGTACAAGCGCTGGCAGCGGGCCTTCCCGGGCGCCTACCGCGAGCGCACCGCGCCCCGCGCCGCGGTGGCCGACATCCGCAAGCTCGATACCCTCGCCGAAGGCCAGACCGAGGTCAAGCTGTACCGGCCGCTGGGCGCGCCGGCCGGCACGCTCGGCTTCAAGATCTATCGCGCCGGCTCGCCGATGGAGCTGTCCGACAGCCTGCCGATGCTCGAGCGCATGGGCGTGCGCGTGCGGACCGAGCACCCGGCGAAGGTCGCCCCGGCCGACGGCGGGCCGATGTGGATCCACGACTTCGAGCTGCTGGCGCTGTCGACCGAAGAGGTCGAGGTCGACACCGTCAGGCCGCTGTTCGAGGACGCGTTCCTGCGCATCGCCGGCGGGCAGATCGAAAACGACGAGTTCAACCGCCTGGTGCTGCGCGCCGCGCTCGCCGCCGACGAGGTGCTGGTGCTGCGCGCCTACGCCAAGTACCTGCGGCAGATCGGCTTCGCGCTGACCCCGGCGTTCATCGAAGGAACCTTCAACGCGCATCCGCACCTGGCGCGGCTGCTGGTGCAGCTGTTCCGCCACCGCTTCGAGCCGGCCGACGGCGACACCGAGGCCGAGCGCGAGATCGACTGCGGCACGGTGGCCAAGGAGATCCTGCGGGCGCTGGAGGAGGTCGAGAACCTGAACGAGGACCGCGTGCTGCGCCAGTACCTGGCGCTGATCGAGGCCACCACGCGCACCAATTTCTGGCGCACCGGCGCCAACGGCGAGCGGCGCGGCTTCCTGTCGTTCAAGTTCGACCCGGCCAAGGTGCCCGGCCTGCCGGAGCCCAAGCCGATGTTCGAGATCTTCGTCTACTCGGCGCGCTTCGAGGGCGTGCACCTGCGCGGCGGCAAGGTGGCGCGCGGCGGGCTGCGCTGGTCGGACCGGCTGGAGGATTTCCGCACCGAGGTTCTCGGCCTGGTCAAGGCGCAGATGGTCAAGAACACGGTCATCGTGCCGGTCGGCTCCAAGGGCGGCTTCGTGCTGAAGAAGGCGCCGCCGGCCACCGACCGCGAGGCCTACCTGAAGGAGGGCGTGGCCTGCTACCAGGACTACCTGCGCGGGCTGCTCGACCTCACCGACAACCTGGTGGCTGGCCGCGTCGTGCCGCCGCCGCAGACGGTGCGCCACGACGGCGACGACCCCTACCTGGTGGTGGCGGCCGACAAGGGCACGGCCTCCTTCTCCGACTACGCCAACGCGATCAGTGCCGAGTACGGCCACTGGCTAGGCGACGCCTTCGCCTCCGGCGGCAGCGCCGGCTACGACCACAAGGGCATGGGCATCACGGCACGCGGCGCCTGGGAGAGCGTCAAGCGGCACTTCCGCGAGATAGGCGTCGACACGCAGACGACCGACTTCACCTGCGTAGGCATCGGCGACATGTCGGGCGACGTTTTCGGCAACGGCATGCTGCTGTCGAAGCACATCTGCCTGCTCGCCGCGTTCGACCACCGGCACATCTTCATCGATCCGAACCCCGACCCGGCGGCGAGCTGGAACGAGCGCAAGCGGCTGTTCGACCTGCCGCGCTCGTCGTGGGCCGACTACGACGCCGCGCTCATCTCCGAGGGCGGCGGCCTGTGGCCGCGCTCGGCCAAGTCGATCCCGGTCTCGCCGCAGGCCGCGGCGCGGCTCGGCATCGAGGCCGAGTCGATGACGCCGAACCAGCTGATCAGCGCCATCCTCAAGGCGCCGGTGGACCTGCTGTACAACGGCGGCATCGGCACCTATGTGAAGAGCACGGCGGAAACGAACGCCGACGCCGGCGACCGCGCCAACGACGCCATCCGTGTCAACGGCCGGCAGCTGCGCTGCAAGGTGGTGGCCGAGGGCGGCAACCTCGGCCTGACGCAGCTCGGCCGCATCGAGTACGCGTTGCACGGCTGCGGCGGCATCGGCGGCCGCGTCTACACCGACGCGATCGACAACTCGGCCGGTGTCGACACCTCCGACCACGAGGTCAACATCAAGATCCTGCTCGGCCTGGTGATCGCCGAGGGCGAGCTGACCGAGAAGCAGCGCAACAAGATCCTCGCCGAGATGACCGACGAGGTCGCCGCGCTGGTGCTGCGCGACAACTACTACCAGACGCAGGCACTGAGCCTGACCCGGCGGCTGGCGCGGCCGCTGCTCGAGCAGCAGGTGCGCTTCATGCGCTTCCTCGAGAAGGCCGGCCGGCTGAACCGGGCGCTGGAGTTCCTGCCCGACGACGCGACGATCGACGAGCGACGCGAGCAGGCGATCGGCCTGACCGCGCCCGAAAGCTCGGTGCTGCTCGCCTACTCGAAGCTGTGGCTGTTCGACGAGCTGCTCGCCTCCGACCTGCCGGAGGACCCGTTCGTCGCCGATGCGCTGCACCGCTACTTCCCGACGCAGCTGCGCGAGCGCTATTCGTCGTACATGGAGCGCCATCCGCTGAGGCGCGAGATCGTCGCCACCTACGTGCTGAACAGCATGGTCAACCGGGTCGGCGCGACCTTCGTGCACCGGCTGAGCGAGAACACCGGCGCCGCCCCGGCGCAGGTCGTGCGCGCCTACCTGCTGGCGCGCGAGAGCCTCGCCAACGGCGATGCGCGGCACGCGATCGAGGCGCTCGACAACAAGGTGCCCGACGAGGTGCAGGCCGACATGCAGATCGAGCTGGCGCGGCTGACCGAGCGGGCGACGATCTGGTTCCTGCGCTCGCGCCGGCTGACCGATCCGATGGCCGAAACGATCGCCCGCCTGCAGCCGGCCGCCGAACGGCTGATCGCCTTCATCGACGCCGAGCCGGGCAAGCCGCGGCAGCGGCACCAGCAGCACGAGCGCTGGCTGCAGTCCGGCGTGCCGCCGGAGATCGCCGCGCGGGTGGCCTCGGCGGAAGCACAGTTCGCCGCGCTCGACGTCGCCGAGATCGCCGAGCAGTCGCAGCGCAGCCTCGACGAGGTGGCCGGCACCTTCTTCGCCCTCGGCGACGCACTCGGCCTGGACCGGCTGCGGGCGCAGATCGTGCAGCTACACGCCGACGGCTACTGGCAGGCACGCGCCAAGTCGGCGCTCGGCGACGACCTCGCCGATCTGCAGCGCGAGTTCGCCGCCCAGGCGGTGCGGCTGCACCCCGGCGGAGACGTCAAGGCGGCGGTGGCAGCGTGGGAGCAGGCCAACGCACACGCGCTGGCGCGAGCTCGGCAGCTGATCGAAGAGCTGGCGCAGGTCCGCACGTTGGACCTGGCCACCGCCTCGGTGGCCCTGCGCGAACTGCGCAACCTCGCCTGAGCAAGGAAGGCGTCAGGCCGAGCCTGACGCGCGGCGGCCCGCCGCGGCTGCCTGCCTGGCCGCCTGAATCATCGTGCTGATCTGAAGCCGCGTTGCCCGGCTCCGACAAACGGGGTAACCGAACCAACGCCGCTGAGAACTGCGGCCGGACCTCTCGCGGCAGACTCTGAGCGCAGAACCGCGAAGCAGCGCTGCGCGCCCGCAGCGAAGATCCCGCTCTTCTTCTCG
>CP070661.1:1602843-1626733 GCA_020355165.1 Burkholderiales bacterium | reverse complement strand
AAGGCGAGGTCGACGGGGAAGTGAACCTTGCTGGCGATGACGACCTCGTCGCGGCGGCAGAACTCGCGCACGAACTTGCCCGTCAGTTCCTCCGACACGCCAGCCGAGTACATGTCGGCGGTGTCGAGGAAATTGATGCCGGCTTCGATCGCCGCACGGACGAGCGGCCGCGAGCCGACTTCGTCGAGCACCCACGGACGCCACTTCGGCGTCCCGTAGGTCATCATCCCGAGCCCAAAGCGCGAGATCGACAGGCCAGACCTGCCGAGTTGGACGTACTGCATCGCGGCGCTCCTCGTCTGCTGAGGCCGCTGATCCTAGCGGAACTCGAAGCTTCCGTTGGGCGCGCCTACATGCCGAGCAGGCGGCCGATGCGCGCGATGTAGTCGCCGGTCCTGATCGCGTCAGTGAGCAAGACGTCGCTCGCTGCGTGCAGCTTCTCGCGCAGCCCGGCCAGCCCGCCGTGCAATTCGTCGTGCGGCTGGCCCGAGGCCAGCGCCGCCCGCAGCTGATCCACGTCGGCGCGCAGATGATCGAGGTCGCCATGCCCGCTTTTCAGCTGTGCCAGGTCCTGCTCCAGCGCGTCGATGAGCCGCGCCGTCTCCTCGAGATCGACCTTCTTCTGCTTCCCGCTGAAGTCCGCCATTGCCTCACCCACCGATTTCCCAGCGCAGCTTAGCGCGCCCGCGGGCCTGCAAGCCGCGCTAGAGTGTTGCCCGACGAGCGCCGAGGGGACCATGTATCTGCTGCAGGCCGAGCCGCCGCTACCGTGGACGCTTCTTGCCTGGGTCCTGCTGCTGCCGCTCGCGCTGCAGTCGCTGCTGCGAGTTCGCTCGGACACGGCGCTGCATGGCGCGCAGCAGCATCTGTGGCTGGCCGGCGCGGTGCTGCTGGCCTGGCTGTGGACGCTGCAAGCGCGATTCGCCGAGGGCACCGTCTTCGGCCTGCTGGGTGTCGCCCTCTATTCGCTGATCTTCGGCTGTCACTGGGCGCGGGTCGGCCTGCTGCTGGCGGTCGCGCTGTACACCGCTCTTGGCAGCGGTAGCTGGGTGAACTTCGGGATCAACGGCCTGCTGCTTTCGGTCATGCCGTCCCTGCTGGCGAGCAGTCTGCAGCGGCAGATCGAGCGACGACTGCCGAAGAACGTCTTCATCTTCATGATCGGCCACGGCATGTTTGTCACCCTGGCAGTGACGGCAGTCGCCAGCACGCTGCTGGTGGCCGCCAGCTGGCTGCTCAGGCCGGGGCCGCCGCATGCCGACCAGCTGGCGTACGCGCTGCTGCTTGCCTGGGGCGAAGCGCTGGCCAGCGGCATGCTGTTTTCGGCGCTGGTCATCTTCGGCCCCCATCTCGTGCTGACCTATCGGCAGGATCTGTATCTGCCTCCTCGGCCGACGCCGTGAGGGCGCACGCCGTCGCGACTGGATTGCCTACCCGCCATCGAGAGACCGCCATGATCCGCCGCGCTGCCCGCATCCTCGTCGACCAGTTGCAGGTCCACGGCGTCGACCACGTGTTCTGCGTGCCGGGCGAGAGCTACCTGGCGGTGCTGGACGCCTTCTACGATGCGCACGGCATCCGGCTGATAGTCAATCGCCACGAGTCCGGCTCGACCTTCATGGCCGACGCCTACGCCAAGCTGACCGGCAGGCCGGGCGTGGCGTTCGTCACCCGCGGCCCTGGCGCGACCAATGGCTCGATCGGCGTGCACACGGCGTTCCAGGACTCCACTCCGCTGCTGCTTCTCGTCGGCCAGGTCGGCAATGACTTCGTCGAGCGCGAGGCCTTCCAGGAGATCGACTACCGGCGGATGTTCGGCCAGATGACCAAGTGGGTCGCGCAGATAGACCGCGCCGACCGCATTCCCGAGTTCATCGCCCGCGCGTTCCAGGTGGCCACGAGCGGTAGGCCGGGGCCGGTCGTTCTGGCGCTGCCGGAAGACCTTCTCGAGGACAGCGCCGACGTCGAGGACGCGGCGTGCCACCAGCCCGTGCAGTCGGCGCCGACCGACGCGCAGATCGGCGACATCCGCCGCCTGCTGGCCCAGTCCCGCTCGCCATTGGTCCTGCTCGGCGGCACCGGCTGGACCGATGCCGCCTGCGACAACCTGCGCCGGTTCGCAGAGACGAACCACCTGCCCGTAGCCTGCGCCTTCCGCTACCAGGACCTGTTCGACAACCGACACCCGAACTACATCGGTGATGTCGGCATCGGCATCAACCCGAAGCTGGCGCAGCGCGTGCGCGAAGCGGACCTGCTGCTCGCCATCGGTCCGCGGCTTGGCGAAATGACCACCGGCGGGTACTCGCTGCTGTCAGTGCCGCGGCCGGAGCAGACACTGATCCACGTCCACCAGGGCACGGAGGAACTCGGTCGCGTCTATCAGGCGCAGATGCTGATTGCCTCGGGCATGCCGCAGCTGGCTGTGCGGCTGGCGGCGATGACACCGGTGGAGTCGCCGAGCTGGCGCGCGGCCACTGTCGAAGCGCGCACCGAGTACGAAGCGTGGCAGTCCCAGGCGCCGGTGTACGGCCGCGAAAAGGCGCGCCTCGACCTTTGGCAGGTGGTGCAGATGCTGCAGGCCACGGTACCGGCGGACACCGTCGTTACCAACGGCGCGGGCAACTTCTCGACCTGGGCCCACCGCTACTGGCGCTACGGCGTCCTGCGGACGCAACTGGCGCCTACGGCGGGAAGCATGGGCTACGGCCTGCCGGCGGCGATTGCCGCCAAGCTGGTCGCACCGGGGCGCACGGTGGTCGCCTTCGCCGGCGACGGCGACTTCCTGATGACTGCGCAGGAGCTCGCCACGGCAGTCATGTACGAGGCCGGCGTGCTGATCCTGGTCTTCAACAACGGCATGTACGGGACCATCCGCATGCATCAGGAGCGACACCACCCGGCGCGCGTGATCGGCACCGATCTAGTCAATCCACGCTTCGACCTGCTTGCGCAGTCCTTCGGCGGGTTCGGCGCCGTTGTCGAGTCGAGCGAGCAGTTCGGCCCCGCGCTGCGCGACGCGCTGGCCTTCGCTCGCGAGCGCAAGCTGCCCGCGCTCATTGAACTGCGCACCGACGAACAGATCATCACTCCTGGCACAACTCTGTCGGCGATCCGTGCCAGCGCACTGGCAGGCCGCTGAGGAACCGGCAGCTCCGCTTCGTCGTTGCGCCTGACCAACGGCGATCCCCCAATCGCGTGAGGCCCCGTGGCGACGCTCAGCCGCCCCTGCCTACTATTGCGTAGTGAGCAGTGACTAACGGCTAGCGCCAATCCTGGCGGAGGGGTCTCGCCGTGCGACTACGATGAAGCGGGTCGTCGTGATGGGCCAGGCGGGCTCCTTTGGCAACGCCTGGTGTCTCCACGCAGCCGCCCGGCTTGCCCGGCGCCTCGGCGTGCCGTGCGTTCCCGCCACCGATGTCTCGCCCGCCACACACGGGTCTTCCGGCTGGGTGGCCACGGCGGCGGTCGGCGCACTGGCGCATCCGGTGATGCGTTCCGCCGACACGGCCGTGTGGCTTCACTTCCGGCCACTGACCGTCGGTCAGGCCTGGGTCCGCGGCCTGGGCGCCGCACATGCTGGAACGAACGCGGCGGACCGCCTGCCCGGGCTGGCCGATATACGTGACAGCCTCATGCACATGGCCTGGACCCCCCATCTGCACCGGTTGCTGCGTCTCCCGGCGCTGGCGCACCTGCAGGTCTTTCACCTCCGCAGCCCGGCCGAAACGGACTTCTGGCTGCACGCGCAGGAGCATCGGCTGCAGCTTTGCGCGCCGGCCGCGGCGCAGGCGGCCTGAGGCAGTCCACAGCGAGCCGCGCTCAGCGGCTGCTAAGGCGGCCCGAAGAACGACAGCATCTCCTCGGCCAGCAGCTCCGGCGTCTCTTCGGCAATGTAGTGGCCGCCTGGCGTCGGCCGCCCGCCGACACTGCCCGACGCCTTCGCCTGCCAGTCGGCCAACGGCTTGAACAGGCGATGCACCACACCCCGCTCTCCCCACAGGACGCGCACCGGACAGGCGATCCGCGCCTGCCCGTCGTCGCGATCGTGCTCCAGGTCAATCGATGCCGCTGCCCGATAGTCCTCGCACATGGCGTGAACGGTCGCCGGGTCCCCGATGCAGCGCTCGTACTCGGCAAGCGCGCGCTCGTCGAACAGCTCGAGGCCGTGGCTGCCCCAGCCGCCGAGCTTGCTCCTAAGGTAGAAGGCCGGCTCGGCGGCTATAAGCCTCTCGGGCAGCGGCTGCGGCTGGATCAGGAAGAACCAGTGGTAGTAGGCGCGCGCGAATTCCATGTCCGTACGCTCGTACATGGTCAGCGTCGGCGAGATGTCGAGCAGCATCAGCCGCTCGACGGCCTGCGGATGGTCAAGCGCCATGCGGTGCGCGACGCGGCCGCCTCGATCATGCCCGCAGACGGCGAAGCGCTCGAAGCCGAGCGTTCGCATCAGCGCCACGTTGTCGGCAGCCATCGTGCGCTTGCTGTAGGCGGCATGCTCGGCATCGGATGGCGGCTTGTCGGAATCGCCATAGCCGCGCAGGTCGGGTAGCACCAGCGCGAAGTGGGCGGTCAGCACGGGGACCACGCGGTGCCACATGGCGTGCGTCTGCGGAAAACCGTGCAGCAGCAGGAGCGGCGGCTTGCCGCCCGCCGCGCGCAGGTTGTGCCGGAGGTTGAGCCGCAGGTCGCCGACGCGCAGGCGCGTCAGCTCGAAGCCTACGAACCAGTCAGACATCGGTGTTTTCCGCCAGCATCTGCAACACACCCTCGAGCGCGACGATGATCGCCTGGGTGCGCACCGCCGCGCGGTCGCCGCCGAGGCGACGCGACTCCGTGTGCAGCCGCAGTTCGCCGGCACGGCGCAGCGCCCACGAAAAGCACACCAGCCCCACCGGCTTGTCGCTACTGCCGCCGCCGGGCCCGGCGATCCCCGTGATGCCAAGCGCAATCTGCGCGTCGCTGGCGACCAGTGCACCGCGCGCCATCGCCCGCGCCACCGGTTCACTGACGGCCCCATGCAGGCGCAGGTCGGTGGCACTGACGCCGAGCACCTGCCGCTTCGCCGCGTTCGAGTAGGTGACGAAGCCGCGGTCGAACCACTGGCTCGAGCCAGGCACCTGCGTCACCGCGAAGGCCACGCCGCCCGCGGTGCAGGACTCGGCGGTGGCGAGCGACATCCGCCGCGCCAGCAGCCCCCGGCCGACGGCCTCGGCAAGTTCGGCGATTCGCTTGGCCCTTCCCATCTGCATCACCCCCACAGGCGAACGCCGATCGCCAGCACGAACAGCGTGTAGAACGCCGCGACCAGGTCGTCGAGCATTACGCCGGCGCCGTTCTTAAGGCGCGCGTCGAGGGCGCGGATCGGTGGCGGCTTGACGATATCGAAGAAGCGGAACAGCACGAACGCGGCAACCAGCAGCCAACCGCCTCGCGCCGCATCCCCCGGCAACAGCAGCAGGACGATCCAGAAGGCGACGATTTCGTCGATCACGATGTGCCCCGAATCCGCCGCGCCGAGTCGCCGGCCGGTGATCTGCGCCGCGTATCCGCCGATCAGCAGCATCGCGGCCACCAGCAGCCAGCGCGACCACGGATCGAACGCCTGGTCGACCTGCTGGAAGAGCAGCCATCCGAGCAGCGTTCCCCAGGTGCCCGGCGCGGCGCGCGGCAGTCCACTGCCGGCACCGAGCGCGATCATGTGCCACGGCGATGCCAGCATGAAGCGCACCGTCGGGCGCCGGGGCATGGCGGGGCCGGCGTGTTCGGGCGGCACGGCTGCACTCATCAGACTGCGGCCGGCGCGGTGCTCACGCGGCGAAGTGATCGAAGGAGCGCCACGGCGTTGCCATTGGTGCACCGTCCGCATCGATCACACGCAGCCCCTCGCCGGCGGCAACGACACGGCCTATGCGCGAGACCGGCACCACCGATGCCGCGCTCGCGGCCTCGACCGCGACGCGCTGCGCCGGCGCGGCGGTGAACAGCAGTTCGTAGTCGTCGCCACCGGCAAGCGAGAAGCGCCGCTGCATATCGAGCGGCAGGCGGCGCAGCGCCTCGCTTCGCGGCAGTCGTTCCCATTCGACGACGGCGCCGACGCGCGAGCGCTTCAGGATGTGGCCGAGGTCGCCGAGCAGGCCGTCGGAAACGTCGATGGCCGCCGTGGCGACTCCGCGCAGAGCCACACCCAAGGCCACCCGCGGCTGCGGCCAGTCCATCCGTCTTTGGAAAGCCGCCGCGTCCTCCGCCGATAGGCTGCGCACCTCGCCGCTGCGACAGGCGAGCGCGGCTCGTGCCTCGCCGAGTGCACCGGATACCCACAAGTCGTCGCCGGCGCGGGCGCCGGCGCGCGTGCGCGCAGCCTGCCGAGGCAGGTCACCCAGCGCGGTGACGCAGATGGTCAGTGGACCCTCAGCGGAGCTCGCCTCCTCCCCGGCGAGCCGTGGCGTGCGCGTCGTGTCGCCGCCCGCCAGCACGCAGCCATGTTCGTCGGCGAGCGCGAACAGTCCACCGCAGAATGCCTGCAGCCAGCTCTCGTCGGCCCGCGGCAGCGCCAGCGCGAGCTGGAACGCGCGCGGCGTCGCGCCGGCCGCAGCGAGATCGGAAAGATTGACGGCCAGCGCCTTGTGGCCGAGCGACAGCGGGTCGACGCCTGGCGGAAAGTGACGCCCTTCGAGCAGCAGATCGGTGGTCACCGCCAGCAGCCGCTCGCCGCAGTCGAGCAGCGCGCAGTCGTCGCCGACGCCCTGGTGCACGGAGCTGCCGGCGGGCACCGCGCGTGTGAAGAAACGATCGATGAGCTCGAACTCGTTCATCGGTCGCGCCGGTCGACGACGGACTCGCTGCCGTCTGTCATCGCGTCAAGGCCTCTTACCGGCCGCCACGTGCTTCACCGGCCGCATCGAGTCGCGCCACCGCTCAGCGCAACCGCACTTCGTGCGGCCGCAGCCGCGCGGCGACCTTGTCGAGAACCCCGTTGACGTACTTGAACCCCTCGGTGCCGCCGAAGCTCTTGGCCAGTTCCACCGCTTCGTTGATCACCACGCGGTAGGGGATCTCCGGGCGCTGCCGCAACTCGTAGGTGCCAATCAGCAGGATGCCGTGCTCCACCGGCGAGAGCTGCTCCGGCCGGCGGTCGATGAACTCGACGAACTGCTCGCGCAGCGCCTCGGCGCCGTCGATCACGCCGTGCAGGATCTCGCGCAGGTGCTCGCGGTCCGCCTTGTCGAAATGGTCGGACTCCATCAGGTGCCCCTCGACCGCGGCTAGGTCCTGCCCGCCGACCAGCCACTCGTAAACGCCCTGCAGGGCCAGTTCGCGGGCGCGCCGACGGGCGCTGCGGCCGCCGGGCCGCGAGCGTGCCGCGCCGGCAGGCTGCTGCGCGGCCACGCTACGCCTCTCCCGGCTCGTCCTCGCCGTCCTCGGTGAGCGCCCACATCAGGTTGCCCATCTCGACCGCGACGCGCGCCGCATCGCGGCCCTTCTCGTTGACGCGCACGCGCGCCTGCTCCTCGTCGTCGGTGGTCAGTATCCCGTTGACGACCGGCACGCCGCTGTCCAGCGCCACGCGCGTCAGTCCCGAGGCCGACTCGTTGGCCACCACCTCGAAGTGATAGGTATCGCCGCGGATCACGCAGCCGAGCGCGATCAGCGCGTCGAAGTCACCGGCATCGGCCAGCCGGGCCAGCGTCAGCGGCGCCTCGAGCGCGCCGGGCACCGTCACCCGGGTGATGTCGTCCTCGGCGACGCCCAGGAGCAGCAGCTCGTCGACGCAGGCCTGCGCCAGCGCCTGCCCGGCCCACTCGTTGAAACGGGATTGCACGATGCCGATCCGCAGTCCGCTGCCGTCCAGATCGGGGCCCACCTCGTCAATGCTCATGATTTCTCCTCGCGGCCAGTGTACGCGCAGGTGACGAGGCACATCTTCACTAGCCGCGCCACCGGGCCGGCTCCCGACGGGGGTGCGCCGCCGTCGGCGCCGCATCCCGGCGCCCCGGCTGCAGCACGACGACCAAGCAGGCGGCGCCCGAGTCGCTGCCGGTCGGCCGCGGTCAGTCCTCGATGAAACCGGTGGTGTGCAGGCCGAAGCCCGCCATCGACGGCATCTTGCGCGGCCGTGCCAGCAGCTTCATCTTCCCGACGTTCAGATCGCGCAGGATCTGCGCACCGACACCGTAGGTGCGCAGATCCATGCGCGCGCTGCGCTGATCCGGCGCGTCGCCGCGGTCGATCTTGCTCAGCGTCGCGAACTGGGCCAGCAGACCGTCGGCCGACTCGCCGCAGTTCAGCAGCACGACCACGCCGGCGCCAGCCTCGGCGATCCTGTGCAGTGCCCGTGGCAACGGCCAGGAGTGCGTGCTGCGGTCGGCATCGAGCGCGTCGAGCACCGACAGCGGCTCGTGCACGCGCACCAGCACCTCGTGCTCCGGGTCGATCGGTCCGTGCACCAGCGCCAGGTGCGCGCTGCGGCTCGGCAGATCGCGGTAGGCGACCAGTTCGAAGGCACCGGCGGTGGTCCGGATACGGCGGCTGCCGATGCGCTCGACCATCGACTCGTTGGCGGCCCGGTAGTGGATCAGATCGGCGATCGTGCCGATCTTCAGTCCGTGCTGCTGGGCGAACGGAATCAGGTCGGGCAACCGCGCCATGCTGCCGTCGTCATTCATGATCTCGCAGATCACCGCAGCCGGCGTCAGTCCGGCGAACTGCGTGAGGTCGCAGCCGGCCTCGGTGTGGCCGGCGCGCATCAGCACCCCGCCCGGCTGCGCCACCACCGGGAAGACGTGGCCGGGCTGCACGATGTCCGCCGGCTTCGCGGTCGGCCGCGTCGCCACCCAGATGGTGTGCGCGCGATCGGCCGCGGAAATACCGGTACTGACTCCGCTGGCGGCCTCGATCGACACAGTGAAGTTGGTGCCGTGCGCGGCGCCGTTGGCCGAGGTCATCGGCGGCAGGCGCAGTTGACGCGCGTGTGCATCGGTGAGCGTCAGGCACACCAGGCCACGCGCGTGCTTGGCCATGAAGTTGATCTTTTCTGGAGTGACGAAGTCCGCCGCGAAGACCAGGTCGCCCTCGTTCTCGCGGTCCTCGTCGTCGACCAGCACGACCTGGTGGCCCCGGCGGATCTCGTCGATGATCTCCTCTACCGAGGCCATCGGCGACGGTGCTGCAGGGGACGGCACGGCTGCGAGCATGGGGGACCCCATCAGGCGGAAGTCGTCATTTTACGGACCCTCCCGGCGGCGTGGCCCGGCGCGGGCGGCCGGGCAGGGGCTGTGTGCCCGTGCGGTCGTCGTCAACGCTGGCTGAAGGAGATGTCGCCGAAGATGTGCGCCGCTGCCTTCGGCAGCCCGCGCCAGTACTGGCGCGGCCCGGGCACGACGCCCCCGAGCACCGCGGCGGCGTGCCACGGCCAGCGGGGGTCGTACAGCATGCCTCGGGCCAGGGCCACCATGTCGGCCTGGCCGGAGGCAACGATGTCTTCAGCCTGCTGCGGCTCGGTGATCAGGCCGACGGCGATCGTGGTCATGCCGGTCGCCTCGCGCAGTGCCTGCGCAAAGGGCGCCTGGTAGCCCGGTCCGGCGGCGACCTTCTGCCGCGGCGAGATGCCGCCGCTGGAGACGTCGATCCAGTCACAGCCGCGCGATTGCAGCTGGCGCGCCAGTTCGAGGGTCTGCGCCGGCGTCCAGCTGTCCTCGTCGTCGAGCCAGTCAGTGGCCGAGACGCGCACGCCGACGGGCCGGTCGGCCGGAAACGCCGCCCGCACGGCATCGAAGACCTCGAGCGGGAAGCGCATCCGCCCGGCGAGATCGCCGCCATAGTCGTCCCTGCGCCGATTCGCCACCGGCGAGAGGAACTCGTGCAGCAGGTAGCCATGCGCCATGTGCACCTCCAGCGCATCGAAGTCGAGCCGCGCCGCGCGCCGCGCAGCCTCGGCGAACGCCTCGCGCAGACCCGGCAGCTCGTCGCGCGCCAGTTCGCGCGGCGGCGCCTCGCCCGGCGCGTGCGCGACCGACGACGGCGCCTCGGGTACCCAGCCGCCCTCCTCCGGCGGCAATAGCCTGCCTCCCTCCCACGGCGGCCGACTCGACCCCTTGCGGCCGGCGTGTGCCAGCTGCATCGCCAGCCTGATCGGCGAGGTCGTGCGGATCAGGCGAACCACCGGCGCCAGCGCCGCCTCGCAGGTGTCGTCCCACAGGCCGAGACAGCCGGGCGTGATGCGCCCCTCGCGCGTCACCGCGGTGGCCTCGACGCAAAGCAGCGAGGCGCCCGAGCCGGCGAGGCAAAGCAGGTGCGCGTGGTGCCAGGCGGTCGCGCATCCCTCGACCGCCGAGTACTGGCACATCGGCGACACCATGATGCGGTTGGGCAGCAGCAGACTGCGCAGCGACAAGGGTTCGAACAGGGCGGCCATCGGTCGTCTCGCTTCAGAGATGTGCGGCAAGGACGGTGAGGTTCCACAGATTGTGCGCGACGATCGGCGTCAGCAGGCTGCCTGTGCGCAGGCGCAGCCAGAGATACAACAGCGCTGCCGGCAGCACCGAAGTGAGCATGCCGACGCCGACGCCGTGCAGACCGACGAAGGCGGCGGTCAGAAGCGCCGCCCCGACGCTGACCGGCACGCCGGCGATCCTGCGCCGCGCCGGCGCGGCTCGCTCGGCGGCGGCGAGCAGCACGCCGCGGAAGGCGACCTCCTCCGCAAGTCCCGGCATCGTCGCCAGGAAGAGCCATGTCCGCGCCGAGGGCGGCTCGATGCGCGCGGCCGTGGCGATCTGCAGCAGGTAGCTCAGCAGCAGTGCCACGGCGCACACGGCGGCGGCGGCGCCGACACCGGTAGGCATCGCGAATCCCATCTCGCGTGGTGCCAGTGCCGCGCGCCTGGCAAGCAGCAACGCCAGGGCGAGCATGCCTGCCACCGCCAGCAGGTGCCCGCTCCAGTTCCAGTCCGCCGCCACCGGGTCGGCCGCTGCCGATGGCGGCAGGCCGCGCAGCGCCAGGTACAGGAAGCCGCCGGCGATCGCCACCAGCGCCCAAGCTCGCCGCAGAGGATCGCGCCGGGCCGCCAGCAGCAGCGCCGCGGCCGCTGCAAGGGCCAGCGCCACGGCGCCCGACACGCCCGGGCCCCTAGCCGCGCAGCGCCGCCGGCAGCATGCGCTCCAGATAGCGGGCAATCATGTCGACCTCGAGGTTGACCCTGTCGCCCGGCCGCAGATTGCGCAGCGCCGTCACTTCGATCGTGTGCGGGATCAGGTTGATCCAGATGCGGCAGCAGGCGGGCGCCGTTCCCGCGGCCACATCCTCGACCCGGTTGATCGTCAGCGACACGCCGTTGACCGCGACCGAGCCCTTGTAGGCAAGATAGCGCGCCAGGTCCATCGGCGCATCGACGACGAACGACCAGCTTTCGCCCACCGGCTCCATCGCATGGATGGTCCCCGTGCCGTCCACATGACCGCTGACGATGTGCCCGTCGAGGCGTTCGCCGACCCGCATCGCCCTTTCCAGGTTGACCTCGCCCATCGTGTCCAGCCCGGCGGTCTTCGACAGCGACTCGGCCGAGACATCGATCGAGAAGCGCTCTGCCTGCCTGCCCGTGACCGTCATGCAGGCGCCGTTGACGGCGATCGAGTCGCCGACCTGCACGTCGTCCAGCCCCAGCGCCGGCGCCTCGATGGTCAGACGCCGCCCGAAACCCAGCGGCTCGACCGCGACGATGCGCCCCGTCGTCTGCACAATCCCGGTGAACATCAGCCCAACCCCCATCGCGCCAGGATGCGCACGTCCTCGCCGACCTGCGTGACCTCGCGGAACTGCAGCCGCTGCGCCTGCGCCAGGTCCGACAGCGCCGGCAGGTTCATCATGCCGGTGGCGTCGCCGATCAGCATCGGCGCCAGGTAGACCAGCAGTTCGTCGACGCAGCCCTCGCGCACCAGCGAGCCGTTCAGCTTGAAGCCGGCCTCGGCGTGCACCTCATTGATGCCGCGCCGGCCCAGCTCCTTCAGCAGCGCCGGCAGGTCGACCTTGCCCCGGTCATTGGGCAGGACGATCACTTCCGCACCGACCTCGCGCAGACGGGCGGCTCGGGTCGCATCCTCGACCGCGCAGGCCACCAGCACTTCGCCGCCGTCGAAAAGCTTCGCCCGCGCGTCGACGTCGAGGCGGCTGTCGATCAGCACCTTCAGCGGCTGGCGAGTTGCGGGCACCAGCCGCACGTTCATCCGCGGATCGTCGGCGACGACGGTGCCGATGCCGGTGAGAATCGCGCAGGCGCGTGCGCGCCAGGCATGCCCGTCGGCGCGTGCCGCCTCCGAGGTGATCCACTGCGAGCTGCCGGTATACAGGGCCGTGCGGCCGTCGAGGCTGGCGGCGATCTTCATCCTCAGCCACGGCCGGCCGCGGCTCATCCGCGAGAAGAAGCCGATGTTCATCTCGGTTGCCTCGGCCGCCAGCAGCCCGCACCGCACGTCGATGCCGCCGGTGCGCAGCGCCTCCAGGCCACGGCCGGCGACCTGAGGATTCGGGTCCTCGATTGCAGCGACGACGCGCGCCAGCCGCGCCTCGATCAGCGCGGTGACGCAGGGGGGCGTGCGGCCGAAGTGCGAGCAGGGCTCGAGCGAAACGTAGGCGGTCGCACCGTGCAGGTCGTGCCCGTTGCGGCGCGCATCGAGCAGCGCCTCGACCTCGGCATGATTGAAGCCGGGCGGCTGGGTGAAGCCCTCGCCGAGAATGCGGCCGTCGCGCGCGACCACGCAGCCGACGCGCGGATTCGGCGTGGCATGGTTCATTGCGCGCGCCGCAAGTTCCAGGGCGCGGCGCATCAGGTCATGATCCTGCGCCGAGTACACGGCCGCGGATTCTACGCGGCGGCCCTGCGCCTTCGGCCGGTCCTCGCGCAGGCGGGCGGGCGGCGCCTCAGCCGCGGCGCCGGCGGGGCGGCCGGACTTCCTTCACCACCTCGGCGAACTCGTCGACGTCCTCGAAGCTGCGGTACACCGAGGCGAAGCGGATGTAGGCCACCTTGTCGAGCCGCTTCAGCTCGCGCATCACCAGTTCGCCGATCTTCTCGCTCTTGACCTCGCGCTGGGCGGAACTGAGCAGCTTTTCCTCGATCCGGCCGATCGCCTCGTCGACCGCCTCGCGCGGCACCGGCCGCTTGCGCAGGGCCAGCAGCATCGATGCGCGCAGCTTGTCGCGGTCGTACTCGGCGCGGATGCCGCCGCGCTTGATCAGCGCCGGCATCGCCAGCTCGACCCGCTCGTAGGTGGTGAAGCGCTTGTCACACTGCAGGCAGCGCCGCCGCCGCCTGATCACCGCGCCCTCGTCCGAGGCGCGCGAGTCGATCACCTGCGTGTCGGCGTGGTGGCAGAAGGGACACTTCATGGTTCAAGCGCGTGAAGTGTACGCAGCGGCTGCGCCGCTGCACGTGCACTTCACGCGGGGAAATTTGCGCGCTGCCCTTCGGGCGGCCGGGCGGGCGGCGCGGAAACTCGAGCGCGGATCGCTGCACGATCCGCGCGATATGCAGGGTCGCTGGCTCCGTCGCACCTCAGCCGTAGACCGGGAACTTCGCGGTCAGCCCGGCGACCTCGGCGCGGACGCGTTCGATCGTGGCCGGGTCGCTGGGCGCATCGAGCACGTCGGCGATCAGGTTTGCCGTCCGCTCGGTCTCGAGCTCGCGGAAGCCGCGCGTGGTCATTGCCGGCGTGCCGACGCGGATTCCGCTGGTGACCATCGGCTTCTGCGGATCGTTGGGAATGGCGTTCTTGTTGACCGTGATGTGCGCCTGGCCCAGCGCCGCCTCGGCCGCCTTGCCGGTGATGCCCTTGGCGCGCAGGTCGACCAGCATCAGGTGGCTCTGCGTGCCCCCCGAGACGATGCGCAGCCCGCGCTTGCCGAGCGTGTCGGCCATCACGCGGGCATTGCCCAGCACCTGCTGCTGGTAGGCCTTGAACTCGGGGGCCAGCGCCTCCTTGAACGCCACCGCCTTGGCGGCGATCACGTGCATCAGCGGGCCGCCCTGCAGGCCCGGGAACACGGCGCTGTTGATCGCCTTCTCGAACTGCGGCCTCATCAGGATGAGCCCGCCGCGCGGGCCGCGCAGCGTCTTGTGCGTGGTCGACGTGATCACGTCGGCGTGCGGCACCGGACTCGGGTACACGCCGGCGGCGATCAGTCCGGCGTAGTGCGCCATGTCGACCATGAACCGAGCATCGACATCGCGGGCGATCTGCGCGATGCGCTTGAAGTCGATGTGCAGGCTGTAGGCGGAGGCGCCGGCGATGATCAGCTTCGGCCGGTGCGTGTGGGCGAGGTTCTCCATTGCCTCGTAGTCGATCTCCTCGCCCGCGTTCAGCCCGTAGCTGACCGCCTTGAACCACTTGCCGCTGATGTTCAGCGCCATGCCGTGCGTCAGGTGGCCGCCCTCGGCAAGGCTCATGCCCATGATCGTGTCGCCGGGGTTCAGCAGGGCGAGGAAGACCGCCTCGTTGGCCTGCGCGCCGGCGTGCGGCTGCACGTTGGCAGCGATCTCGATGTTCGGCAGGCCGAACAGCTTCTTCACCCGTTCGAGCGCCAGCGTTTCGGCCACGTCGACGTGCTCGCAGCCGCCGTAGTAGCGCCTGCCGGGGTAGCCCTCGGCGTACTTGTTGGTCATCTGCCCGCCCTGCGCAGCCATCACCGCCGGGCTGGCGTAGTTCTCCGAGGCGATCAGCTCGATGTGCTCTTCCTGCCGGCGGTTCTCCGCCAGCATCGCGGCCCACAGTTCGGGATCGACCGCTTCGATGGTGTGTGTGGAACGCTTGAACATGAATACTCCTGGGAGCAAGTGCGAAAGTCGCGGTCACTTGCCATCGGTGCCCAGGCGAGCGGCGGAGCCTGAACCTCGCGCTCCCTGGCGGAAGCCCACCTGGACACCCGTCGCGCGAGGGGGATGGCGAGCAAAATTATGCCAGTGCATCCAGCGCCAGCAGCCCGGCGAGCATGGCCAGCACCGGCAGGGCGAAGGCGATCGTCACCAGCCGGCCGACGGTCCGGCCGCCGACCGCGATCGATACAGCGGCCTTGAACAGCATGTTCGACAGGACCGCCAGGGTGATGGCGGTTGCCGACTCGGCCAGGCTGATGTTTCCCTGGTCGGCCAGCCGCGCCGATGACAGCGTGATCGCATCGACGTCGGTCAGGCCCGAGATGA
This sequence comes from Burkholderiales bacterium, assembly GCA_020355165.1. Classification (GTDB taxonomy): domain Bacteria; phylum Pseudomonadota; class Gammaproteobacteria; order Burkholderiales; family Burkholderiaceae_F; genus JADJWR01. The sequence goes on along the minus strand of CP070661.1, from coordinate 1,611,546 downwards.
ACGACAGCACGAACAGGCCGCCGCTGCCGACGACGTCGGACAGCCACGCCGCGGCCAGCAGGACTATCGCGTAGAAGGCGCCGAACAGCAGGGCCGTGCCCAGCTGCGTCGGGTTCTGCAGGCGGTCGGTCTCCTCGCCCTGGTCGCCGCCGGCGCGACGATAGTGCCACCACAGCGTCGGCCCGCTCGCCAGCAGCGCCGGTGCCGTTGTCAGCAGCAGCAGCGGAAGCACCTGCGGAGCGATCACCAGCGCCAGCAGCAGCACACGCAACAGCTTGGCGACGTTGGCGAGCTGGATGACCGTCAGCACCGCCGACGGCGTGTGCGTGGCGTTGCGCGCATGACGGGCGTAGGCGAAGGTGGTGGCCGTGCTCGAAATCACCCCGCCGAGCAGGCCGGTCAGCAGCAGGCCCTTGCCTCCGAGCGTCAGCCGCCAGGCGACGTAGCCAGCCAGGCTGACGCCGGAGATCAGCACCACCATCAGCCAGATGTGGAAGGGGTTGAGCACGCCGTAGGGGCCGTAGCCACGGTCCGGCAGCAGCGGCAGCACGATCGCGCTGATGGCGCCGAACTGCAGGATCGAGCGGATGTCGGTCGGCGTAAGCCGCGTCGCCACTCCCTCCAATTCGGTCTTGAAGTACAGCAGCGCCGTCATGCCGATGCCGAGTGCGACCGCCAGCGTGCCCTCGCCGTGAAAGTTCAGGGCCCCGAGCACGTAGACCAGCAGCGCCGCCACCACCGTGGTCGTTCCGGAGTCCTCGGCCCGGGTCGCCGGATCGGCGAGGTAGGCGCCACTGAGCGTCGCGCCGACCAGGGCGAGACCGACCGCGACCAGCCACGGACTGCCCACCAGTTCTGCCACCAGGGCGCTGACGGTGCCGAGCACCGCGATCAGGGTGAACGTGCGAATCCCTGCCTTGGCGGTCGGCTTGCGCTCGCGCTCGCTGCCAACGAGCAAGCCGATGCCCGCGCTGGTCACCAGCGACAAGGCAAGCTCGAGATAGTCGTTCACGGCCTGGACCTGCGACTGCGCGGCCGCCGCGCCGGCACTCAGGCGGTGAACCAGCCTGTGATGCCGAAACGCGGGCCTGATGCGAAGCTTGCCACCATCGAGACGAGGTGGTCCTGAGGAACCGCAAACAGCGCCATGCTGTTGAACCGCGGGGTGAAGGTCTGCGCAACCGCTCCGTGCCCGTCGACGAAGTGCAGCAGGCCGCCCCAGTCGGCCTTCCAGCCGCGGCACAGCTGGATCACGTAGGCGGCGCGGCGCTCGCGCTGGTCGACCTCCTCGTCGCTGTGCACGGTCAGGAAATTGCCCGGCCGATACAGCGTCGCCTGGGCGTCGACCTTGCTGATGTCGGCGAAGCCGGTGATGGTGCGTACCAGCTCGATCGTCGCCTGCGAGGCAAGTTCCTCGAGCAGACGGTGGGTGATCAGCTGGGGCAGAAGACGGCGCCGGTACGCGTCGACCATCGAGAACTTCCAGTACAGGAACTGGAAGTCGCGCTGCGCCTGCGCCTGGACCGCGACCATCATCTGTTCGCGCTCGCGCGCCGGCAGCCGGTCGAGATCGCTGCCGGTCAGCGTGACGACCTCCCGGTCGCGTCGGAACACCAGTTCCCACGGGATCTCGCGCAGCAGGCACTCGTAAAGGGCTTCCGCCGCCATGGGGTCGAGGATCGAATCGATGAGCACCCGCCGTTCGCGGGCGAAACGCTCCTTCAACTCGTCGACGGGCAGGTGGCGGTTGATCATGGCGCCCAGCAGCTAAGAGGACGGTCGCGCCAGGTCCGGCCGGGCTTCAGGCGGCGACCGTCTCGTCCTGCGCGTCGGCAAGATGACCGACATCGGCCCAGTCGGCGATCTGCAGCCGCAGCGGCCCGGTCCGCACGTGCACGCGGTTGATGCTGGCGTTGAGCATCAAGTGCTCGCGCGGCGCGTCCCACGCCAGCGCGCGCGCGTTGCGGTAGACGACATCGAGCACCCCGCCATGGGTGATGACGGCGATGGTCTGCCCGGCGTAGGTGGCCGCGATCTCGTGCATCGCCTCCAGCACGCGGCCGATGAACTCCGTTCCCGACTCGCCGCCGGGCATGCGCCAGTCGACGTCGCGGGCGCGCCAGGCGGCGAATTCCTGCGGGTGCTCCGCCGCGATTTCGTCCAGCGTCTTGCCTTCGAAGATGCCGAAGACGCGCTCGCGCAGGCGCGGCTCGGGCACCATCGCCAGCCCGCGCGCATCGGCCAGCGGCACGCCGGTCATCCAGGCCCGCGCCAGGTCACTGGAGATCACCGCGTCGATCGTCTCGCTGGCGAGCCGCTCGGCCAGCCGGCCCGACTGCCACACGCCGGTCATCGACAGCGGCACGTCCAGCCGGCCCTGGATCCGGTGCTCGGCGTTCCATGCCGTCTCGCCGTGGCGGATCAACAGCAGCGTCGTCAACGGGGCCGGGGCCATCAACCCTCCTGCCCGGCCAGTCGAGGATTCAGCGAGTAGGTGCCGGTGATCGATGCCGACGCCAGCACGTGGCCGTCGATCGCCCTGCGCGCGTCGGCGCCACTGAAGCGCCCGTCCAGCGGCACTGCGTCGATGTCGAGCGCGAACACGGTGAACACGTAGTGGTGGACGAGCGAGTCGTTCCAGGGCGGGCACGGGCCGTCGTAGCCGTAGTAGTCGCCCTCCATGTCGTGGTCGCCACTGAACCACCTGGTGTAGTCGTTGAGGCCCTGGCGCGTGCCGTGCGGCGCCGCCGGCCCGCCCTTGCCGCGCGGCGTCACCTCGTGCGAATACGCGCCCGTGTCGATCTCGGTCGTCGATGCGGCGATGTCGACCAGCACCCAGTGGAAGAAGTCGACCCGCGGCAGGCTGGACGGCACTTCGCGCCCCTCCTGGTTGACGTCGTCGGGCTTGCTCGGCACGTCGCGGTCGTGGCAGATCAGCGCGAAAGACTTCGTGCCGGCCGGCGCCTCGCTCCACGCCAGGTGCGGGTTGCGGTTGGCGGACAGCCTGATTCGGTGCGCCCGGTCGATCACCGCGAACGCGAACTCGCCGGGAATGCGGCCACCGTCGGCAAACGAATCGCTGCGCAGTTTCATCCGTTCAGCTCCCTGGGCTTGACCTGCAGCCAGAACGTCACCGGCCCGTCGTTGGTCAACTCTACCTGCATGTGTGCGCCGAAGATACCGGTGGCCACCGGCGCGTGGCGCGCGCGGGCCTCGGCGACGAAGTGATCGAACAGCCGCTCGCCCTCGGCCGGCGGCGCGGCAGGACTGAAGCTCGGCCGCGTGCCGCCTGAGGTGTCGGCCGCCAGGGTGAACTGCGGCACCAGCAGCAGTCCGCCGCCGACGTCGACCACGCTGAGGTTCATCCTGCCCTGCGGGTCGGCGAACAGTCGCAGCGCGAGCAGCTTGGCGAGCAGGGCATCGGCTTCGCGCTCGGTGTCGCCACGCTCGGCGCACACCAGCGCCAGCACGCCGCGATCGATGGCACCCACGTCGGCACCGCCGGCCCGCACCCGGGCCTGCGTGACCCGCTGGATCAGGGCGATCATCTGGCCAGGCCGGGCTGCCGAAGGCAAGAAGCGACGACGGGCGCCCGCTCAGGACACCGTCACCCGCGCCCACTTGCGCTTGCCGACCTGCACCACGAAGGTACCGGTGCCCAGCCGCAGCGCACGATCGCTGATCTTCTGCCCGTCGATCTTCACGCCGCCCTGCTCGATGTTGCGCACGGCCTCCGAGGTCGAAGGCGCCAGGCCCGCCTGCTTCAGCAGCGCGGCGATGCCGATGGCGCCGTCGTCGGCCACCAGCACCACCTCGGGCATGTCCTCTGGGGCGGCGCCGCCGCGGAAGCGCGCCTCGAACTCGGCGAGCGCCTGCTCGGCGGCGCGCGCCGAGTGGAAGCGGGCCACGATCTCCTGCGCCAGCAGCACCTTGATGTCGCGCGGATTGCGCCCGCCCTGCGCCTCGCGCCTTAACCGGGCGATCTCCTCGTTCGACCGCATCGACAGCAGGTCGTACCAGCGCCACATCTGCTCGTCGGAGATCGACATCACCTTGCCGAACATCTCGAACGGGGGCTCGGTGATGCCGACGTAGTTACCCTTGCTCTTCGACATCTTCTCGACGCCGTCGAGCCCTTCGAGCAGCGGCATGGTCAGGATGCACTGCGGCTCCTGGCCGTAGTGGCGCTGCAGCTCGCGGCCGACCAGCAGGTTGAACTTCTGGTCGGTGCCGCCCAGCTCGATGTCGGACTCCAGCGCCACCGAGTCGTAGCCCTGCATCAGCGGATACAGCAGTTCGTGCATGGCGATCGGCTGGTTCTCGCGCATGCGCTTGGCGAAGTCGTCGCGCTCGAGCAGGCGCGCCAGCGTGTACTTGGCGGCCAGCTTGATCATGCCGGCCGCGCCCAGCGGTTCCGACCATTCCGAGTTGTAGCGGATCTCGGTCCTCGCCCGGTCGAGCACCAGCGACGCCTGGTCGAAGTAGGTCCTGGCGTTGGCTTCGATCTCGGCCCGGCTGAGCGGCGGGCGCAGCGTGTTGCGCCCCGACGGGTCGCCGATCATCGAGGTGAAGTCGCCGATCAGGAAGATCACCGTGTGGCCGAGGTCCTGCAGCTGGCGCAGCTTGTTCAGCACCACCGTGTGGCCGAGGTGGATGTCCGGCGCGGTCGGATCCAGTCCCAGCTTGCAGCGCAGCGGCCTGCCCGTGGCGCGGCTGCGCGCCAGCTTCTGCGCGAATTCCGCTTCGATCAGCAGTTCGTCGCAGCCGCGCCTGACCAGCGCCAGCGCGTCCTCGACTTCGCGGGTGATCGGATAGGTCCTGGCTTCGGGTGTCGACATGACCGTGGCAGCCGCCGCGGCGAGGCGGCGCGGCGAGCGAAGCGTTCGGCGGCCGGCCGCAGTCTATATTGGCGTCGCCAGCCCTGCCGAGCCTGACCCGTGTCCGCTTCGCCTCTGTACGTCGGCCTGATGACCGGCACCAGCCTGGACGGCATCGATGCCGTGCTGGCCGATTTCTCCTCCGGCAGGCCGCAGCTGCGCGGCCACGTGCGACACGCACTGACCGCCGAGCTGCGCGACGCCCTGCTGCAGCTGAACCACGCCGGCGAGAACGAGCTGCACCGCGCCGCGGTCGCCGGCCAGCACCTGGCGCACGCCTATGCCGCCGCCGTCGGCGACCTGCTGCTGGAGGCGTCGGTCGAGGCGAGCGAGGTGCGCGCCATCGGCGCACACGGCCAGACCGTGCGCCATCGGCCCGACAGCGGCTACACGATTCAGGTCAATGCACCGGCAACGCTTGCCGAACTCGCCGGCGTCGACGTGGTGGCCGACTTCCGCAGCCGCGACGTCGCCGCCGGCGGGCAGGGTGCGCCGCTGGCGCCGGCCTTTCACGCGGCGGTGTTCCGCGGCGCGACCGCGCGCGCGGTGGTCAACATCGGCGGCATCAGCAACCTGACCGGGCTGCCGGCGCTCGGCGTCGACTCGCCGGTGGTCGGCTTCGACTGCGGCCCCGGCAACGTGCTGATCGACGACTGGGCGCTGCAGCACCTCGGCGAACCGGTCGACCGCGACGGCCGCTGGGCAGCCGGCGGGCGCGTGCACCCGCCGCTGCTGTCGGCCCTGCTCGACGATCCCTACTTCGCCCTTGCGCCGCCGAAGAGCAGCGGCCGCGACCGGTTCAACCGCCGATGGCTGGCCGGCAGGCTCGCGCCCTTTGCCGTCGACCCGCGCGACGTGCAGGCGACACTGACGCAGCTGACCGCCACTGCGATCGCGGAGGCGATCAGCCGTTACTTCGCCGAGGCGGCCGAAATCGTGCTGTGCGGCGGCGGGGCGTTCAACGCGACGCTCGGGCGAATGCTCGCGCAGGCCTGTGCGCCGCGGCAGGTCGTCACCTCCGACGTCCTTGGCGTGGCGCCCGATCAGGTCGAGGCGCTGGCCTTCGCCTGGCTGGCCCGTGAGTTCGTCGAGCGCCGGCCGGCCAGCCTGCCGGCGGTGACAGGGGCCCGCGGGCCGCGGCTGCTCGGCGCGCTTTACCCGCGCTGAAACGAAGCGGGGCGCCCAAGGCGCCCCGCTGCCGAGAAAAGCCGGCGGGTCAGACGGAGAACGACGATCCGCAGCCGCAGGTCGTGGTCGCGTTCGGGTTCTTGATCACGAACTGCGCGCCCTCGAGGTCTTCCTTGTAGTCGATCTCGGCGCCGACCAGGTACTGGTAGCTCATCGAGTCGATCAGCAGCGTGACGCCGTTCTTCTCCATCGTCGTGTCGTCCTCGTTGACGACCTCGTCGAAGGTGAAGCCGTACTGGAAGCCCGAGCAGCCGCCGCCCTGGACGAACACGCGCAGTTTCAGATCGGGATTGCCCTCTTCGTCGATCAGCTGCCGCACCTTGGAGGCGGCGGAATCGGAAAAGTGCAGCGGCGATGGCATTTCGACGGCGGCGTTCATGGACGGCACTCCGGCAGGTACGACAGTCAGCCTTAATTATAGGCGGCAGGCCTGGTCGGCAAGCCCCCCTTCACCCTGAGGGCGACTAGGTCTTGGCGGCGCCGGTTGCGCCGATGGCGAGCTTGAGGTTGCCCTTGCTGGCGTCCTGCGCGCCGGACTCGTGCACCAGCCGTCCTTCGACCACCGCGCCGTGGTGGATCTCCAGCGCCCGGTAGCGAACGTCGCCGGTGACCTTGGCGGTCGGCTGCAGTTCGACCAGCTCGGTCGTGTACACCGGCCCGGTGATCCGCCCGGCGACGACCAGGTGGGCGGCGCGCACCTCGCCCTCGACGGCGCCCTTTTCGCTGATCACCAGCATGCCGGCCGACTCGCCGCCGACGCAGCGCACTGAACCCTGCACCGTGCCGTCGATGCGCAGTCCGCCGGCGAAGGTCAGGTCGCCGACCAGCGTCGAACCGGCGCCGATCAGGCTGGCGATGTGCTTATCGCCATTGCTCTTCTTGCCGAACATCGGACGCCTCCCGTCTGCTCTCAGAGCTGGAATGTCTGCTGCGCGTGGGTCTGGCCGGCCGCGACGATGCGGACCACCACCGACTTGGCGGTGGCGCCTTCGGGGAGGGTGATCGTCCCCTCGACGCGCTGATAGTGCCGGAAACTGAGCTCCAGCGGGCGGCGCGAATCCGGTACCGCCGGGTCGGGCACCTGCAGCGAATGCGGGCGCCCTTCGGCGACATAGTTCACCTGCATCTGCACCACGCCGACGAAGTCGCGTTCCGGCTTGCCTGACTGCTGCACCAGCAGCCGGTAACGCATCGCCTCCGGCGTCCCGTCCGGCTGCATACGGAAGCTGCGAATCTGGATGCCGCTTGCACTGGCCTTGGTCGGCAGCAGGCTCTCGAAGAAAGCGAGGTCGTCGCGCAGGCGGTTCGCCTCGGTCTCCAGTTCGCCCGCCTGTTTGGCCAGCTGCTCCTGCGCCGCGCGCTCGACCTTCATCTGCGCCTCGAGCGCGGTGACGGTTGCGGTCAGGCGGCTGCGCTCGGCCTCGGTCTCGCGCAGCTTCGACTCGAGCCGCTCGATCTGCGCCAGCAGCTCGCGCCGGTCCGGGCGGCCGAATCCGCGTCCGTACTCGTAGATGCCGACGCCGGCAGCGGCCGCCAGCGCGAGAACCAGGAACAGCAGCAGAAGCCGGACCGGCAGCGGCAGGTGCGAGCGAACCGAGACCTCAGGCGAGCTGATCGACAGCTTGCGCAGCAGGAGCTTCCACTTCATCCGTGTCGCGTGCCGCTATCGGTGGTGCTGCGCCCGCGGCACACCGGCGGTGCACCGGGATGGCCGGGATCGGACGAGTATAGGCGGCAGGGATCGGCGCGACGCCCGCAGGTGCCGCGCCGTGACGCCGACCGGGAACGCGCGGTCAGCGCTTCGAGAACTGCTTGCGCCGGCGCGCCTTGCGCAGGCCGACCTTCTTGCGCTCGACCTCGCGTGCGTCGCGTGTGATCAGCCCGCCCTTGGACAGGACCGGCTTGAGCGCCGCGTCGTAGTCAATCAGCGCGCGCGCGATGCCGTGGCGAACCGCGCCGGCCTGGCCGGACTCGCCGCCGCCGTCGACGTTGACCTGGATGTCGAAGGTCGTGGCGTGATTGGTCAGTTCGAGCGGCTGGCGAACGATCATCCGGCCGGTCTCGCGGTTGAAGTACTCGTCGACCGCACGGCCGTTGACGACGATCTTGCCGGTGCCGCGCTTGATGAACACCCGCGCAACCGAACTCTTGCGGCGGCCGGTGCCGTAGTTGTAGCTGCCAATCATGGTGACCTCAGATCTCGAGCGACTTCGGTTGCTGGGCGGAATGCGGATGCTCGCCGCCCGCGTAGATCTTCAGCTTCTTGATCATCGCGTAGCCGAGCGGACCCTTGGGCAGCATGCCCTTGACGGCGATCTGCAGCGCCCGCCCCGGGAAACGGCCCTGCATCTTGTCGAACGAGGTCTCCTTGACGCCGCCCGGATAGGTCGAGTGGCGGTAGTACATCTTGTCGCTGCCCTTGGCGCCGGTCACCTTCAGCCTGCCGGCGTTGACCACGACGATGAAATCGCCGGTGTCGACGTGCGGCGTGTACTCGGGCTTGTGCTTGCCGCGCAGGCGACGGGCGATCTCGGCGGCGAGCCGGCCGAGCACCTTGTCGCTCGCATCGACGACGTACCAGTCGTGCCGCACGTCCTGCGGTTTGGCGGAAAAAGTTTTCATCATCTTCGATTCCAGT
>CP070661.1:1529587-1602743 GCA_020355165.1 Burkholderiales bacterium | reverse complement strand
CGCTGCTGTTCACCGGCGTGTTCGCGCTCGGTGCGTTTCTCGCCGGGCTGGCCGGCGCGCTGCAGATCCCGCGCGAGTCGATCACCCTGCAGATGGACCTGGCGGTGATCGTCGAGGCGTTCGTCGTCGTCGTGGTCGGCGGCCTCGGCTCCATTGCCGGCGCCTTCCTCGCCTCGCTGCTGATCGGCCTGCTGCACGCCTTCGGCGTGCTGTGGCTGCCGAAGTCGGCCCTGGTGCTGGCCTTCGTCGCGATGGCGCTGGTGCTGATCGTGCGGCCGTTCGGCCTGCTCGGCCGCGCCGAGGTCACCGCGCACAGCCGCCCGCCGCCGCATCCGCCGTACCAGCCGGCCGGCGCGACGCTGAAGGCGTTCGCCGCGCTGGTGCTGGCCGTCGCCGCCAGCGCGCCGCTGTGGGCCAGCGATTACGCGCTGCTGATCCTCACCGAGATGGCCGTGCTCGCGATCGTCGCCGCCAGCCTGCACTTCTTCATGAGCCACGGCGGCATCACCTCGTTCGGCCATGCCGCCTTCTTCGGGCTCGGTGCCTACGGCGCGGCGCTGGCCGCCAAGTTCGCCGCGGCACCGTTCGCCCTCGGCCTGCTGCTGGGGCCGCTGGCGGCGGCGGTGGCGGCGCTCGCCTCGGGCTGGTTCGTGCTGCGCGCCCAGGGCGTTTACGCGGCGATGCTGACGCTGGCTTTCGCGCAGATCCTGTGGTCGGTGGCCATCCAGTGGGTCGCGGTCACCGGCGGCGACAACGGCATCCTCGGCCTGTGGCCGCCGCCAGCCCTGTCGGGCCGGCGCGCCTACTACGGGCTGACCCTGCTGCTGGCGGTGGCGAGCCTGTGGCTGGCCAGGCGGGCGGCGATGGCGCCCTTCGGCTTCGCGCTGCGCGCCGCGCGCGATGCGCCGGACCGCGCCGAGGCGAGCGGCATCGACGCCGGTCGCGTGCTGTGGGCGGCGTTCGCCGCCGGGGGGCTGTTCGCCGGGCTGGCCGGCGTGCTGAACGCCTACCAGAAGGGCTCGGTGTTCCCGAACTCGCTGGCCATCGCCCAGTCGCTCGACGCGCTGGTGATGGTGCTGGCCGGCGGCCTGCAGACGCTGTCGGGGCCGATCGTCGGGGCCATCGCCTACCACGGGCTGGCGGTCGAGCTCACCCGCGCCAGCGAGCACTGGCGGCTGGTGCTCGGCGGCGCGATCGTGGCGCTGGCGATCGTCTTCCCGCAGGGCATCGCCGGTTTCATTCGCGGTCGCTTCGAGACGCGCCGGGGCGCGGACGCGCGATGACGCTGCTGCGCACCGACCGCATCGCCAAGCACTTCGGCGGCGTGCACGCCGTCGACCAAGTCAGCTTGACGGTCGAGGCGGGCGAGTTCGCCGCGCTGATCGGTCCGAACGGCGCCGGCAAGTCGACGCTGTTCGCGCTGATCGCCGGCCAGCTGCGCGCCGATGCAGGCCGGGTCGAGTTCGCCGGCGAGGACATCACCGGTTCCGAGCCGGTGCGGCACGCCCGCCGCGGCATCGGCCGCACCTTCCAGACCGCCGCCGCCTTCGCCTCGATGACGGTGCTGCAGAACGCGCAGCTGGCGCTGGCCGCCCATGCCCGCCGGCACGTCGATCCGTGGCGACCGTTGTCGCGCATGCACGCCGAAGCGGCGCGCGCACTGCTGGCGCGGGTCGGCCTCGAAGCGCAGGGCCAGCGCGCGGCGACCGATCTCGCCTACGCGGACGTCAAGCGCCTCGAGCTGGCGATCGCCCTGGCCGGGGCACCGCGCCTGCTGCTGATGGACGAGCCGACCGCCGGCATGGCGGCCGGCGAGCGCATGGCGCTGATGGACCTGGTCACGGCGGTGGCCGCCGAAAGCGGGCTGACGGTGCTGTTCACCGAGCACAGCATGGACGTCGTATTCGGCTACGCGCGGCGGCTGCTGGTCATGTCGCGCGGCGAGCTGATCGCCGACGGCGCGCCCGACGAGGTGCGCGCCCTGCCCGCCGTGCAGGCGGCCTACTTCGGCGAGCAGTGAATGGGCAGCGCCCGGCCGCAACTCGAGCGGGCCATTGGCGCCGGTGGCGGCGCCACCGGCGCCGAGGCGGCCCGATGAGCGTGCTCACCGTGCGCGCCCTGGCGGCGTTCTACGGCAAGGCGCAGGCGCTGTTCGACGTCGACCTGGAGGTCGCCGCCGGCGAGGTGGTGGCGCTGATCGGGCGCAACGGCGCCGGCAAGTCGACGCTGCTGAAGAGCCTGATCGGGCTGGTGACGGCGCGCGGCACGGTCGAGTTCGACGGCCGTCCGATCGGTGCCTTGCCGCCGCACGCGCGGGCGCGCCTCGGCCTCGGCTATGTGCCCGAGGACCGGCGCATCTTCGCCGACCTGACGGTGCGCGAGAACCTGCGCGTCGGTGCCCGGGGCCGTGCGCCCGACCTGCAGGCGCTGCTGGCGCTGTTTCCCAATCTGCGCGAGATGCTCGACCGGCGCGCGGCACTGATGAGCGGCGGCGAGCAGCAGATGCTGGCGGTGGCGCGAACGCTGGCGGCAAAGCCGCGCCTGGTCCTGCTCGACGAGCCTTCGGAGGGCATCGCACCGATCATCGCCAGCCGCCTCGCCGAGTCGGTGCGGGCGATGAAGCGGCAGGGCGTGGCGGTGCTGCTGTCCGAGCAGAACCCGCGCTTCGTCGCCGCGGTCGCCGACCGCGCGCTGCTGCTGGAGCGCGGCCGCCTGGTCGGCTCGGCGGCGATCGGCGAGCTGTCGCCGCCGTCGGAGGCAGTGCAGCGCGTGCTCGGCGTCTGAGCCGGGGCCGGCTGCGCCGGCGCCGGCGATTGGCCGACAATGGAGCCGCCGGCCGCGGCTGCGGTCCATCGACGAAGGAGCGGCAATGGATTTCGAGTATTCCCCCGAGATGCAGGCGACGCAGCAGACGCTGCGCCGCTTCATGGAGCGTGAGGTGCTGCCGGCGAACGGCGAGTGGTACCGGCAGGCGGGATCGGGCGGCTATCCGCTGGCGTTGCTCGAACCGCTGAAGGCGAAGGCGAGGGCGGCCGGGCTGTGGAACATGTTCCTGCCGGGCCTGAAGGCGGACGAGCCGGGCACCCGCCTGTCGAACCTCGACTACGCGCCGCTGGCGGAAATCATGGGCCGGGTGATGTGGGCCTCCGAGGTGTTCAACTGCAGCGCGCCGGACACCGGCAACATGGAGCTGCTGCACCTGGCCGCCACGCCGGCGCAGTACGAGCAGTGGCTGATGCCGCTGCTCGAGGGCCGCATCCGCTCCTGCTTCGCGATGACCGAGCCGGACGTCGCCTCCTCGGACGCGACCAACATCCGCACCAGCATCCGGCGCGACGGCGAGCAGTACGTCATCAACGGCCGCAAGTGGTTCATCACCGGCGCGGCGCACCCGAACTGCCGCATCGCGATCGTGCTCGGCGTCAGCGACGAGCGTCCGGACGCCGATCCGCACCGCCGCCATTCGATGGTGCTGGTGCCGATGGACACGCCGGGGGTCACGGTGGTGCGCAACATCCCGATCATGAATCACCACTCGCCCGAGGGGCACTGCGAGCTGCTGTTCCGCGACGTGCGCGTGCCGGTGTCGAACCTGCTCGGCGAGCAAGGGCAGGGCTTCCGGCTGGCGCAGGCGCGGCTCGGCCCGGGCCGCGTGCACCACTGCATGCGCACGATCGGCCAGTGCGAGGTCGCGCTGGAGCTGATGTGCGAGCGGGCGCTGGAACGCCGCACGTTCGGCCGGCATCTGGCCGAGTTCTCCAACATCCAGGACTGGATCGCCGCCTCGCGCATCGAGATCGACCAGGCGCGCCTGCTGGTGCTGCGCGCGGCGGCACTGATGGACCGCGCCGGCAACGCCGCGGCGCGGGTCGACGTCTCGGCGATCAAGGTGGTCGCCGGCCAGCTGCAGACGCGCGTGGTCGACCGGGCGATGCAGGTCTTCGGCGCGATGGGGCTGACGCCCGACGTGCCGCTGGCGGACCTGTGGACGTGGGGACGGGCGATCCGCTTCGTCGACGGACCGGACGAGGTCCACCTGCGCACCGTGGCGCGGGCCGAGCTGGCCAAGGCGAGGGCGAGCCGCGGCTCGACCGCGGCGTACTACCGGGTCAGCTGAGCGGGGCCTCGCCGATGAGCGAATCGACGGCGTCTCTGCTGGTCAGCCGTGACGGGCCGATTGCGCGGCTGCAGTTCAACCGGCCGGCGGCGCTGAACGCGCTCGACCGCGCCACCGCGCAGGCCTTCGCGCACGCCTGCCGGGAGATCGCCGCCGACCATTCGGTGCGTGCGCTGATCATCGGCGGCGCCGGCCGCGCCTTCATGGCCGGCGGCGACCTGGCCGAGCTGCGCGCCGATCCGACCGGCGCCGCGATCGGCCTGATCGGGCCGATGCACGAGGCGATCGTGCTGCTGGCCGAGATGCGCGCGCCGGTGATCGCCAGCCTGCACGGCGCGGTGGCGGGCGCCGGGCTGAGCCTGGCGCTGGCCTGCGACTTCGCCGTCGCGGCGGAGGGAACGAAGTTCACGCTGGCCTACGTCAACATCGGCGCCAGCTGCGACCTGTCGGGTTCGTGGTCGCTGCCGCGGCTGGTCGGCCTGCGCAAGGCGCTGGAGATCGCGCTGCTCGGCGAGCGGTTCGACGTTGCCGAGGCGCTGCGGCTGGGGCTGGTCAACCGCGTCGTGCCGGAAGCGGAACTGGAGCCGCAGGTGCTGGCGCTGGCGCAGCGGCTGGCCGGCGGGCCGGCGCAGTCGATCGCGCAGATGAAGCGGCTGATGCGCATCTCGTTCGAGCACGACCTGCGCGGCCAGCTCGACGCCGAGCGCGCCGCCTTCCTGCGCTGCGCGGCGACGCACGACTTCAGCGAAGGCCTCGACGCCTTTCTCGCCAAGCGCCCGCCGAAGTTCGGCCAGGACTGAGCCGTCGACGCCGGCGCGGCGGGCCGGCTTTGATCCGGCTGCCGGCCGCTGCGACAATGCGCCTCCGAACGGATCGCCGCCAGCGTCCCGATGATCATCACCAGCCTGCTCGACACCGACCTGTACAAGTTCACGATGATGCAGGTCGTGCTGCACCACTTTCCCGGTGCGCAGGTCGAGTACCGCTTCAAGTGCCGCAATCCGGGCGTCGACCTGACGCCCTACGTCGAGGAGATCCGCGAGCAGCTCGAGGAGCTGTGCACGCTGCGCTTCGCCGAGCACGAGCTCGACTACCTGCGCGGCCTGCGCTTCATCAAGAGCGACTTCGTCGACTTCCTCGGTCTGTTCCAGCTCAACACCAAGTACATCCACGTCGAGCCGGCGCAGGCCGGTCCCGGCGAGATCGGCATCGTCATCAAGGGGCCGTGGCTGCACACGATCCTGTTCGAGATCCCGGTGCTGGCGATCGTCAACGAGGTGTACTTCCGCCGCACCCAGCGTGCCCCCGACCTCGAGTCGGGCCGGCGCCGCCTGACCGAGAAGATCGCCCTGGTGCGCGACGACCCGCGGCTGGCGGAGCTGCGCATCGCCGACTACGGCACGCGGCGGCGCTTCTCCAAGCGCTGGCAGGACGAGGTGCTGCAGACGCTGAAGAAGGAACTCGGCGTGCACCTGGCCGGCACCAGCAACGTGATGTTCGCCGCCAGCCACGGCCTGATCCCGCTCGGCACGATGGCGCACGAGTACCTGCAGGCGTGCCAGGCGCTCGGCCCGCGGCTGCGCGACTCGCAGACCTTCGGCTTCGAGATGTGGGCCAAGGAGTACCGCGGCGACCTCGGCATCGCCCTGAGCGACGTCTACGGCATGGACGCCTTCCTGCGCGACTTCGACATGTACTTCTGCAAGCTGTTCGACGGCGCGCGCCACGACTCGGGCGACCCGATGCAGTGGGGCGAACGGCTGATCGCGCACTACGAGCACAACCGCGTCGATCCGCGCACCAAGACGCTGGTGTTCTCCGACGCGCTCACCTTCCCCAAGGTGATCGACCTGTACCGGCGCTTCAGCGGCCGCGCGCGGCTGGCCTTCGGCGTCGGCACCAACCTCACCAACGACCTCGGCTACCAGCCGCTGCAGATCGTGATCAAGATGGTCCGCTGCAACGGCCAGCCGGTGGCCAAGCTGTCCGACTCGCCGGAGAAGAACATGTGCGACGACGCGGCCTACCTGGCCTACCTGCGGCAGGTGTTCGAGATCCGCGGCTAGGCCCCGCTAGAATCGTTCGACCTTCACCGCGTACCGCCCGATGCCCGCCCTGTCCAAGCGCGCCGAGAGCCTCGGCACCGAGAACGCCTTCGTCGTGCTGGCCGAGGTCAACGCGCTGGCGCGCGCCGGCCGCGACATCATCTCCTTCTGCATCGGCCAGCCGGACTTCCCCACCCCGGTGCACATCCAGGACGCGGCGGTGGCGGCGATCCGCGCCGGCCGGCACGGCTACACGCCGTCGGCCGGCATCGACGAGCTGCGCGCCGCGGCGGCGCGCTCGATGTCGGCGCTGCGCGGCTTCGAGATCCGGCCGGAGGAGGTGGTGGTCGGCGCCGGCGCCAAGCCGTTCATCGCCTACGCGATCGCCTCGGTGACCGACTACGGCAGCGGCGACGAGGTGATCTACCCGGTGCCGGGCTTCCCGATCTACGAGTCGCAGATCGTCGCCAACGGCGCGGTGCCGGTGGCGCTGCCGCTGCGCGAGGCGCGTCGCTTCGCCTTCGACCCGGACGAGCTGGCGGCGCGCATCACGCCGCGCACCCGGCTGCTGATCCTCAACTCGCCGCACAACCCGACCGGCGGCCTGCTCGCGCGCGCCGACTACGAGGCGATCGCCGCGGTGCTGGCCCGCCACCCGCAGGTCTGGCTCTACGCCGACGAGATCTACAGCAAGCTCGTGTACGACGGCGAATTCGTGTCGATCGCCGGCCTGCCGGGCATGCGCGAGCGGACCATCATCTCCGACGGCGCGTCGAAGACCTACGCGATGACCGGCTGGCGGATCGGCTTCACCGCCAGTGCGACCCTGGCGCCGGTGTTCACCCGCTGGATCACCAACACCGAGTCGTGCGCCTCGCAGATCAGCCAGTGGGCGGCGCTGGCGGCGCTCGAAGGCCCGCAGGACGAGGCCGAGGCGATGCGGGCGCGCTTCCGGTCGCGGCGCGACCTGATCGTGCGGCTGCTCAACCAGGTCCCCGGCTTTGCCTGCGCCTCGCCCGGCGGTGCCTTCTATGCCTGGCCCAATGTCAGCGAAGCCTGCGCGCTGATCGGCGCCCGGGACTCCGAGGAACTGCGCAAGCGGCTGCTGCACGAGGCCGGGGTGGCGGTGCTGGCCGACATCCACTTCGGCCCGCGTACCGAGGGCGAGGGCCAGCACATCCGCTTCTCCTACGCCGCCAGCGAGGAGCACATCGAGCGCGGCGTGGCGCGAATCGCCGATTTCATCCGCGCCAACACCAGGCCGCCGCGCAAGTGAAGCCGGAATTCGACACCTCGGCGGCGCGCGCGGCGATCTTCAACCGCATCCGCGCTGCGCAGCGGCGGCCGGCGACCGCCACCGCCGAGGAACTGGCCGCCGTCGAGGACTACCTGGCGCGTCACCCGCAGGGGCCGCGGCCGGCGATCGAGGGCGACCTGCGGATCCGGTTCCGCGCCATGTCGGAGCGCATGTCGAGCACCGTCGACGAGGTGGCGCACCTGGCCGACGCGCCGGTGGCGGTGGCGCGTTATCTCGCGGCGCAGGGCCTGGCGCCGCGGGCGGTGATCTGGCCGACGCTGGCGTCGCTCGACTGGGCCGGGGCGGGCGTCGAGGTCGAGGCGCGGCCGCCCCGCCGCGACGAAAGCCAGGGCGCGGACCTGGTCGGCATCACCGGCTGCTTCTGCGCGCTGGCCGAGACCGGCACGCTGGTGCTGGCCTGCGGACCGCAGGCGCACGCCTCCACGCACCTGCTGCCGGAGACGCACATCGCCGTGCTGCCGGCGTCGCGCATCGTGCACGGCATGGAGGACGCTTTCGCGCTGCTGCGCGACGAGCGCGGCGGCGACGGGATGCTGCCGCGCACCCTGAACATGGTGTCCGGGCCGTCGCGCACGGCCGACATCGAGATGACGCTCGTGCTCGGCGCGCATGGGCCGTATCGCGTGCATATCGTGCTGGCCACCGAAGACTGACAACAAGCGGCGCCGGCCCGGCATGCCGGAGCGGCAGGGGAGGCAGTTGAAGGGCGGTATTCGCGTTGCCGGGACTGGCTGGCCGCCGCTTGCCGCGGCTCTGCTCGCCGCACCGGTGGCGGCGTCGGCCGCCGACTTCGACGGTGCGCGCCTCGGGCTGATGTGGGTGTTGCCGTTTGCCGGCATGCTGCTGTCGATCGCGCTGCTGCCGCTGGTCGCGCTGCGGCTCTGGCACCACCACTACGGCAAGATCGCGCTCGGCTGGGCCCTGCTCACCATGCTGCCGCTGGCCGCCGTGCACGGGGTGCCGGCAGCGCTGGACATGACGGCGCACACGCTGCTGCTGGAGTTCCTGCCGTTCATCATCTTCATCGGCACCCTGTACGTGGTCGCCGGCGGCATCTACGTGCGCGGCAACCTGCACGGCTCGCCGCTGCTGAACACCGGCATCCTCGCCATCGGCGCCGTGCTGGCCAGCCTGATGGGCACCACCGGCGCGGCGATGCTGCTGATCCGGCCGCTGATCCGCGCCAACGACAACCGCGAACACCAGGTGCACACGATCGTCTTCTTCATCTTCATCGTCGCCAACGTCGGCGGCTCGCTGACGCCGCTCGGCGATCCGCCGCTGTTCCTCGGCTTCCTCAAGGGGGTCAGCTTCTTCTGGACCCTGCAGCACATGCTGCTGCCGATGCTGTTCGTGCTGGGGATCCTGCTGCCGCTGTACTTCGTCATCGACACCGTGCTGTACCGCAGGGACGTCGCGCGCGGCCTGAGGCGCGACCCGACGCCGGATTCGGCGCTGCGCATCGAGGGCGGCGTCAACTTCCTGCTGCTGGCGCTGGTGATCGGCGCCGTGCTGATGAGCGGCCTGGCCAAGACCGGCGTCGAGGTCGAGGTGCTCGGCCAGCACCTGCCGCTGGAGGGGATGATGCGCGACGCGGCGTTCCTCGTCATCGCCGCCGTGTCGATGGCGGTGACCAAGAAGGCGACGCGCAAGTCAAACGAGTTCGGCTGGGGGCCGATCGAGGAGGTGGCGAAGCTGTTCTTCGGCATCTTCCTGACCATGGCGCCGGTGCTGCTGATGCTCAGGAGCGGCAGCGCCGGCGCCTTCGCGCCGCTGGTGCAACTGGTCACCGACGGCGGCGGGCAGCCGGTCAACAGCATGTACTTCTGGATGGCCGGATCGCTGTCGTCGTTCCTCGACAACGCGCCGACCTACCTGGTGTTCTTCAACCTTGCCGGCGGCGAGCCGCAGGCGCTGATGACGAGCATGGCGCCGACCCTGCTGGCGATCTCCGCCGGGTCGGTGTTCATGGGCGCCAACACCTACATCGGCAACGCCCCCAACTTCATGGTCAAGGCGATCGCCGAGGAACGCCGCATCCGCATGCCGGGCTTCTTCGGCTACATGCTGTGGTCCGGCGCTATCCTCATCCCGACCTTCATCGCCCTTACGTTCGTCTTCTTCCAATGAGCACCGCAGGCAAACCACGCGTCGCCGTCACCCGGCGCATCTACCCGTCGCTGATCGAAGAACTGAAGTCGGTCTACGCGCTCGACGACAACCAGGGCGACCGCCTGCTGCCGCCCGAAGAGCTGGCGCGGCGGCTGGCGGCTGCCGACGGCGCGCTGACCTTCGCCACCGACCGGATCGACGAGGCGGTGCTGGCCGCTGCGGCGAAGCTGAAGGTCGTCGCCAACGTCGCGGTCGGCTTCAACAACTTCGACCTGGCGGCCTGCACCAGGCACGGCGTGCTGGCCACCAACACGCCGGAGGTGCTCAACGAGAGCGTCGCCGACCATGCCCTCGCGCTGCTGCTGGCCGCGGCGCGGCGCCTCGGCGAGTCGGAGCGCTGGCTGCGCGCCGGCCACTGGAAGCGCTGGGAGTTCGACCAGTTCGCCGGCGCCGACCTGCACGGCCGCACGCTCGGCATCATCGGCTTCGGGCGCATCGGCCGGGCGATCGCGCGCAGGGCGGCCGGATTCTCGATGCGTGTCATCTACGCCGACACGGCGCGGCTGCCGGCCGACGTGGAGGCCGGCGCGCAGTGGGTCGGCAAGGAGGAGCTGCTGCGGCAGGCCGACCACGTCGTGGTCATGGTGCCGTACCTGCCGAGCACGCATCACCTGATCGGCGCCGCCGAACTGGCGCTGATGAAGCCGACCGCGGTGCTGGTCAACCTGGCGCGCGGCGGCGTCGTCGACGACGCGGCGCTGGTGCGGGCGCTGCGCGACGGCCGCCTGGCCGCCGCCGGGCTCGACGTGTTCGAGAACGAGCCGCAGCTGAACCCGGGCTTCCTCGAACTGGAGAACGTGGTGATGACGCCGCACATCGCATCGAGCACGCAGGCCACCCGCGAGGCGATGGCGCGGCTGGCGATGCGCAACCTCGCCGACGCGCTGGCCGGCCGCCGGCCGCCGTGTCTGCTCAACCCGGACGCCTGGGACCGGCGTCGCCAATAGCACGCAAGGAAGCCGCCGATGTCGGAGATCAAGTACAAGCGGATGCACCACCTGCCGCTGAAGGAGGCGAAGAAGGTCGCGCAGAAGGCCGCCGACGACCTGGCCAGGGAGTACGACCTGCAGAGCCGCTGGGAAGGCGACACGATCCACTTCACCCGCCTGGGCGTCGACGGTCACCTGCACGTGACCGAGCATTACATCGACCTGAACGTGCAGCTGGGCTTCCTGCTGCGGCCGTTCAAGTCGGCCTTCGAGCATCACATCGAGCGCAACATCGACACGCTGCTGGCCGCCGGCCCGAAGGCGACCAAGCTCGCCAAGGCGGCGGCGCCGAAGGCGGCCAAGAAGGCCTCGTCACGCAAGGCGTGACGACGGCCCCTCAGGTAGGCAGGTAGCGCAGCTGCGACGGCGCCACGCCGAGGGCCACCGTCGTGCCGTCGGCGAACTTGGGGGTGCCGCCGAAGTGGACCTGGTCAGCGGTGAGGGCGACCGTGCTGACCCGCACCCGGTAGCGCGTCGTCTCGCCGAGGAACTCGGCCGCTTCGACCGTGCCGGTCAGCCACAGCAGCGCAGGATCGCGCACCGCGTCGACCGCTTGCATCTGCAGCGCGTGCGGGCGGAAACTCATCGCTGCGGCCCCGGGCGGCGGCGTCTCGGCAGTGCGCGGCAGGCGCAGGCTGCCGGCGCCTGCCGTATCGAAGCGCACCGCGTCGGTGCCGTCTGCCGACAGCACACCGTCGAGCAGATTGGTGGTGCCGACGAAGCTGGCGACGAAGCGATTGACCGGGAAGTCGAACAGCTCGGAGGGCGAACCGACCTGCTGCACGACACCGCAGTCGAGCACGGCCATGCGGTCGGCGGTGGTCATCGCCTCCTCCTGGTCGTGGGTGACGAAGATCGTCGTGATGCCGAGCATGCGCTGCAGCGCCAGCAGTTCCTGACGCATCGTCACGCGAAGGTTCTTGTCGAGGTTCGACAGCGGCTCGTCGAGGAGCAGCACCTGCGGCTCGATCACCACCGTGCGCGCCAGCGCCACCCGCTGCTGCTGGCCGCCGGAGAGCTGGTTCGGCCGCCGCTGGGCGAAGTCACGCAGGCCGACCAGGTCGAGCGCTGCCTCGGTACGGCGGCGGATCTCGTCGCGCGCCAGCCGGCGCTCGACTAGGCCGAAGGCGACGTTGTCGAACACGGTCAGGTGCGGCCACAGCGCATAGCTCTGGAACACCATGCCGATGTTGCGTGCGTGCGGGGCAACCGCCGTAATGTCGCGGCCGTCGACCAGCAGTTCGCCGCGATCGAGCCGGTTGAAGCCGGCGATCAGCCGCAGCAGGGTGGACTTGCCCGAACCCGACGGTCCGAGCAGGGCGAAGAACTCGCCGGGCTCGATCCGCAGGTTGACGTCCCGCAGTACCTCGGTCCGACCGTAGGACAGGCCGATCTTGCGGCACTCGACGGCGACCTTTCTCATCGGCTTCGCCCGGCCGTGCGGGCCGGCGCACTGGCGGCCTGCGCGCGCTCGACCACCCGGTGTGACAGGTAGGTGCCGAGCGCGACCAGTGCCACCGCAAGCACGCCGAGCGCGGCGCCGGGCCCGCGGCCGGCGACCGACTGCATGTACAGGTAGATGCCGTAGCTCATCGGCGCCTGCGATTCCTTCACCACCAGGAGGATGGTCGCCGAGAGCTCGACCGCGGCGGTGATGAAGCTGGAGACGAAGCCGGCCAGGATGCCGCCGGCCATCAGGGGGATGACGATCCGCCGCACGGTGCGCCAGCCGCTGGCGCCGAGCATCTCGGCAGCTTCCTCGAGGCTGACGTTGATCTGCTGCAGCGCCGCCATGCACGAGCGCAGCGCATAGGGCAGGCGGCGCACGGCGTAGGCGATCATGATCAGGATCCAGGTCTGCGTGACCGGCACGCCGAACAACTGCAGGCCCTGGAAGCTGCGCAGGTAGCCGATCGCCAGCACGATGCCGGGCACCGCGATCGCTGCGCTGGCGACGAAGTCGAGCCACTGCCGGCCGGGCAGCCGCGTGCGCAGGATCAGGTAGGCGATGGTCGTGCCGATCGCCACGTCGATCAGCGCCGCCAGCCCGCAGTACAGCAGCGTGTTGCTGATCATGAAACTGCTCTCGCTGAACACGGTCGCGTAGTGCTGCAGGGTGTAGGCGTCGGGCAGCGGCGAGAAGCTCCACACGCGGGCGAAGGACAGGATCGCCAGCCCGAAGTGGGGCGACAGCACCACCAGCAGCACCAGCCCGATGCCGGCGTAGGCCAGCACCGACTCGCCGGCCGACAGCCGCCGCCGAGCCAGGCCGCCGGCGCCCTTCTGCACCGTGGTGTAGTCCTTGCCCTTCATCACCCGCACCGACAGCCACAGGGCGAGGATCGAGAAGGCGATCATGATCACGCTGATCACGTAGCCCATCGGGTCCTCGAGGCCGACCTGGGTGATGCGCAGGTAGGCCTGCGGCGCCAGCATGTTGGTGGCGCCGAGCACCAGCGGCGTGCCGAGGTCGTCGAACACCTTGACGAAGACCAGCGCCGCGCCGGCCAGATAGCCGGGCAGGGCGAGCGGGAACACGACCCGGCGGAACAGCCGCCAGCCGCGGCAGCCCAGGTTCAGTGCCGCCTCCTCCATCGCGCTGTCGATGTTGCGCAGGGTGACGATCAGGTTCATCAGGATGAACGGGAAGTAGTGCAGGCTCTCGACGAAGATCACGCCATTGAGGCCCTGCATGAACGGGACGGTGAAGCCGAGATACTGGTCGAGCAGCAGGTTGACCGTTCCCGAGCGGCCGAAGATCAGCGTCATCGCCACCGCGCCGACGAAGGGCGGCATGATCAGCGGCAGCACGCCGAGCGTCTGGATCAGGATCGCGCCGCGGAACTCGAAGCGCACCGTGAGGTAGGCCAGTGGCACGGCGATCGCCGAGGCGAGCGCCACGCTGGCGAGCGCCACGTAAAGCGAGTTGCCGAACGACTCGCGCATCAGCGAGGTCGTGAAGAACGACGCGAAGTGGCCGAGGGTGAAGCTGCCGTCGGCGTCGGCGAAGGCGGTGACGAAGACCGTGCCGACCGGCAGCAGCAGGAACGCGGCCAGGAAGGCGATCACCAGCGCCGCGGCGAGCAGGCTGCCCGGCGCCACGCCCCAGGCCCGGCGCAGCGACGCAAAGCCGGCGCCCGAGGGCGCCGTGCTCGCGGCGGAGTTCACCGCCCGCTTACCTGGCCAGCGCCGCGGCCTGCGCGGCCAGTTCGGCCGCCTTCTCGTAGTTGGCCCTGGCCTTGCTGTTCCAGGTCTCTTCCAGGCCGGTGATCCTCTTGGCCACCGCCACTTCCTTCTTGTTCGAGGCGAACAGCTTCTGGAAATCGGCCTGGTCGGCGATCTGCGCCGAGACCACCGGCGCGAAGGCAAGCGCGCGCGCCTGCCGGATCAGGTCGGCGGCCTGCGGGTTCTTCTTCGCCGCGTTCTTCGCCTCGGCCTCGTGGATCGCGCCGGTGGCCGCCTGCAGCTCCTTCAGACGGAAGGTGATCGTCTGGTCGAAGATCGACTGCACCAGCGAATAGCGGCTCTCCGACAGGTCGGCGTTGAACTGCACCTTGCTTCGCCTGGCGATCGCCACCGGGTCGGGATAACCGGGCGGGATCTTCGCTCCGAAGGCGCCGTAGGCCATGACCGGCAGGCGGGAGATCTTCGGATCGAGCAGGATTTCCTGTCCTTCCTGGCTGAGCGCGAACTGGATGAACGTCTTCGCCTCGGTCTCGTTCCGGCTGCCGGCGATCAGCGCGATGTTCGCCGGCACGATCGAGGTCATCTGCGGATAGACGAAGTCGACCGGGAAGCCGGAGTACTTGCCGGCCAGGCCGAAGAAGTCGATCACCGGCCCGCCGCCGAACTGGCCGTTGTTGATACCGTCGGGAACGCCGAAGCTGCGCTCGGTGATCTGCGCGCTGTTGCCGGCCATCTGCAGGATCTGGTTCCAGCCCTTGTCCCAGCCTTCGCCCTGCAGGATGGTCTCCACCGTCAGGTGCATCGTTCCCGAGCGCGACGGCGCGGTCATCGCCACGTGGCCGAACCACTGCGGCTTGACGAGGTCGGTCCACTCGCGCGGCGCCTCGAGCTTGTTCGCCTTCAGGTAGCGGGTGTTGTACATGATCCCGTATCCGGCCAGCGCCTGGCCGAAGTAGAAGCCCTCGGGATCGTTGATCGGGTAGTTGCCAATCTTCGCCGGCACTTTCGGATTGGCCACCCCTTGCGCCCTAGCGAGCAGCTGGTCGCGTTTGAGCACCTCGAATGCGTCCGGCGCGCTTGCCCAGAAGACGTCGGGCCGTTGCCCCGCCGCGGTCTCGCGCACGAAAGCGATCGATGCGACCGTGCTCTTGTTGAGGATCTCCAGCTTGATGGCCGGGTGGCGCTTCTCGAAGGCGGCGCGGTAGGCGGCGGTCAGTTCCTTCGGAAACGAGGTGATCACGGTCACCGTGCCGGCCAGCGCCGGCGGGGCGGCAAGCGCGAGCAGCGCGGCCAGGGCGAGCAGTCGGTGCATCAGGTTCCTCCCAAGATACGGTCGTTGTTCTGTGAAGGCCGGATCGTACCGACCCCCGCCTGCCGGCGCCACGGCGCGGGCGCGGCGGACCAGCTGCGCCGCCGGTCGAAAGAAAAACGGCCCGCACTGGCGGGCCGTTCGGCTGCAACCGGGGTTCAGCCCTTCAGGTCGTCGACCAGGGCGACGTATTTCTTCATCGCGTCGTTGGCCGACGTGCCCTTCAGCTCGTTCCACGCGTCCCACTTGGCGCGGCCCACCATGTCGGTGAAGCCGGGCCGCTTGCCCTCGACGTCGCCGGCGCTGGCCTGCTTGTACAGCGCATACAGCTTCAGCAGGGTGGCGTTGTCGGGCCGCTCGGGCAGGGTCTTCGACGCGGCCACGGCGGCATCAAATTTCGCTTTCAGGTCTGCCATTGGTGTCTCCCTGTTCTGGACATCGGATTTCGCCCGACTATTATGGGACGGCACCGCACGACTGGCAAAAGGCGCGCCGCGCCGCCACTGCGCAGGCCGCGGCCGCAGTCACAGGAGAAGACGATGCCCCATCGAGTACGCATGTCGCCGGTCGACACCGCGTGGCTGCGCATGGACTCGCCGGGCAACCTGATGATGATCTTCGGCATCGACGTCTTCGATGGCCGGTGCGACGAGCGGCGGCTGCGCAAGGTGCTGCAGGAGCACCTGCTGCCGTACTTCCGCTTCCGCGCCCGCGTGGTCGAGGACGCGACCGGCGCCTGGTGGGAAGAGGACGAGGACTTCGATCTCGACCGGCACCTCGTGCGTATCGGCCTGCCCGGCAAGGGCGGCACGCGCGAGCTGCAGAAGCTGGTCGCCCAGCTCGCCGGGCAGGCGCTCGATCCGCAGCGGCCGTTGTGGCAGTTCCACCTGGTCGAGAACTACGACCACGGCCATGCGCTGATCGTGCGCATCCACCACTGCATCGGCGACGGCATCGGCCTGATGGGGCTGGTGATGGGCATGACCAGCACCGAAGCGGGCAAGGATGCCGACGCCCCGGCGCCGCGGCCGCGACGCGGCGAGCGCAAGGGCGGCGGCCTGATCGAGGAATGGCTGCAGCCGCTGACCGAGGCGACCGTCAAGGTGATCGACGCCGGCGGCGACCTGGCGAGCCGCGTGCTCGCTGCCTCGGGAAGCGTGATCAGCGATCCGAACGTCGCCTCCGAGGCGGCGACCGAGGCGGCGCGCATCGCCGCGCAGGTCGCCCGCGACGTCGCCGCTCTGGCGCTGATGGAGGACGACTCGGCGACCAGCCTGAAGGGCCGGCCCGGCGGCTCGAAGGTCGTCGCCTGGAACGAGCCGCTGCCGCTGGCCGACGTGAAGGCGGTCGGCAAGGCGCTCGGCTGTTCGGTGAACGACGTGCTGCTGTCGTGCGCCGCCGGCGCGATCGGCGGCTACCTCGGCGAGCGCGGCGAAGCCGTGAAGGGAGCCGAGCTGCGGGCGATGGTGCCGGTGAACCTGCGGCGGTCGGGGCCGGTGCGCTCGCTCGGCAACAAGTTCGGCCTGGTGCCGCTGCTGCTGCCGGTCGGCATCGAGGATCCGCTGGAGCGGGTGCTCGAAGTGCGCCACCGCATGAACGAGCTGAAGGACGGCTATACGGCGGTGATCGCCCTGACGCTGCTCGGCGCCGCCGGCCTGGTGCCGCGCCGGCTGCAGAAGCAGGCGCTGGACCTGCTGGCGTCGAAGGCCACCGCGGTGATGACCAATGTGCCCGGCCCGCAGCAGGCGCTGTACATGGCCGGCAGCCGGCTGCGGCGGATGATGTTCTGGGTGCCGCAGACGGGGGACATCGGTGTCGGCATCTCGATCCTGTCCTACGACGGCGGCGTGCAGTTCGGCCTGGTCACCGACAAGAAGCTGTGCGCCAGGCCGCAGGAGATCATCGACCGCTTCCGGCCCGAGTTCGAGAAGCTGCTGTACGCGGTGCTGCTGGCGCCCTGGGACGACGAGGTCGACCCCAGGCTCGCCGAGCGTTCGCTGGCTTCGACCGAGGCGCTGGCGCAGGCGGCGGGACACGTGGCCGGCGGACAGGCGCCTGCCGGCACGCCTTCGACCGGTGACGGCGCGGCTGCGGCCGACGGCCGGGCCGGGGACGCGGCGGCGAAGCTGCCCCGCCGCCGGCGCTCCGCCTTCGCCGCCGCGCGCGCGGCGGCGCGCCAGTGAGCCGTTCGCTGCACCGAGCGCGTCGCCTCGGCGCTGCGCCGGCGCGGGGCTGAGGCGGTGGCGACGATCGCCATCCATCGCAGCGATGCCTACGCGCGGCAGTGCGAGGCGGCCGTCACGCGGGTGGCCGACGACGGCGTCGAGCTCGACCGCACGGTGTTCTACCCGCTCGGCGGCGGCCAGGCCGGC
The DNA here is from genome assembly GCA_020355165.1 of Burkholderiales bacterium. Taxonomy (GTDB): domain Bacteria; phylum Pseudomonadota; class Gammaproteobacteria; order Burkholderiales; family Burkholderiaceae_F; genus JADJWR01. The sequence continues at coordinate 1,585,235 of CP070661.1, read as the reverse complement.
GACTGCGGCACGCTGCGGCTTGCCGACGGCACGCAGCTGCCGGTGATCGACGCGCGCAAGAGCAGGCGGCCGGAGGCCACGCCGGACGACACGCTGCACGTGCTCGACCCGGCGAGCGGCTGGCAGGCGAGGCTGGCGGTCGGCACCGTGGTCAGCGCGGAGATCGACTGGGACAGGCGCTACCGGCACATGCGGTTTCACACCGCCACCCACCTGCTGTGCGCGGTGGTGCGCGAGCTGGTCGACGGCTGCAGCATCACCGCCGACTACGCGCGGCTCGACTTTGCGATGACGGCGCCGCTGGAAAAGGGTGCCGTGCAGCAGGGGCTCGACGCGCTGATCGGGCGCGGGCTGCCGGTAGGCTGCGAGTGGATCAGCGACGACGAGTTGCGCGCCAGTCCGCAGCTGGTCAAGTCGATGAGCGTCAGCCCGCCGATCGGCTTCGGCCGCGTGCGGCTGGTGCGCATCGCCGAGGTCGACCTGCAGCCGTGCGGCGGCACGCACGTGCGCAACACTGCCGAGATCGGCGCCGTGCGGGTCGCCAAGATCGAGAAGAAGAGCGCCCGCACGCGGCGCGTTGTGCTCGATTTCGCGTGAGCAGCGGCTCGTTTCTTCCGGAGTGACGATGCACGATCACCATCATCCGCACGACCACGATCACGACCATAACGGCAGCGAGCTCTCGCCGGTCGAGGCGCGGGTGCGGGCCCTCGAGTCGATCCTGGTCGAGAAGGGCTACGTCGAGCCGGCCGCGCTCGACGCGATCATCGACACCTACGAGACCAGGATCGGCCCCCGCAACGGCGCCAGGGTGGTGGCCCGCGCGTGGAGCGATCCGGCCTATGCGCAGCGGCTGCGCGAGGACGCGACCGCGGCGATCGCCGAGCTCGGCTTCAGCGGCCGCCAGGGCGAGCACATGGTGGCCGTGTTCAACGACCGCGACACCCACCACGTGGTGGTCTGCACGCTGTGCTCGTGCTATCCGTGGCCGGTGCTCGGCCTGCCGCCGGTCTGGTACAAATCGGCGCCGTACCGCTCGCGCGTGGTGATCGATCCGCGCAGCGTGCTGGCCGAGTTCGGCACCCGGGTGCCGGCGGACAAGACCATCCGCGTCTGCGATTCGACCGCCGAGATCCGTTACCTGGTGATCCCGGAGCGGCCGCCCGGCACCGAGGGATGGTCCGAGCAGCAGCTGGCCGAACTGGTCACCCGCGACAGCATGATCGGCACCGGGCTGCCGCGCTCGCCTCAGGCGGCATGAGCGCCGTGCGGCCGCGGCGCAGGCAAGGCAGGGCAGGGCGAACGGCGAAGGGAAGGGCATGAACGGCGCACAGGACATGGGCGGGCAGATGGGTTTCGGGCCGGTGGTGCCGGAGCCGAACGAGCCGCCGTTTCACGCCGAATGGGAGAAGCGGGCGCTGGCGGTGACGCTCGCCTGCGGCGCGATGGGGCACTGGAGCATCGACGCCAGCCGGCATGCGCGCGAGACGCTGCCGCCGCTCGAGTACCTCGGTTCGAGCTACTACGAGATCTGGATCAAGGCGCTGGAGAAGCTGCTGCAGGCCGAAGGCTTCGTCAGCGCCGACGAACTGCGTGCCGGCCGCGCGCTGGTGCCGCCGCTCAGGCCCGAGCGCGTGCTGCGCGCAGCCGAGGTCGGCGAGGCGCTGGCCCGCGGCTCGCCGACCGAGCGGCCGGCCACCCAGCAGGCGCGCTTCGCCGTCGGCGACCTCGTGCGCACGGCCAACGAGCACCCGGTCGGACACACGCGCGTGCCGCGCTACGCGCGCGGCCGCGTCGGCCGGATCGCTCGGGTGCACGGCGTGCACGTCTTTCCGGAGACCAGCGCGCACGGCCTCGGCGAGCACCCGCAGTGGCTGTACACCGTCGCTTTCGACGGCCGCGAGCTGTGGGGCCGCGCCGCCGACCCCGGGCTGACCGTCAGCATCGACGCCTGGGAGAGCACGCTCGAGCCGGCCCGATGAGGACGACCCGATGAGCACCGCCGAACTGGACGCTGCCCTGTGCCGGGTCGCGCCGCTGCCGCGCGACGACGCCGGCCCGCTGTTCGCCGCCCCCTGGCAGGCGCAGGCCTTCGCGATGACGCTGCACCTGCACGCCCAGGGACTGTTCAGCTGGACCGAGTGGGCGGAAGCGCTCGGCGCGGAGATCCGCGCCGCCGGCGCCGCGGACGACGGTTCGCGCTATTACGAGCACTGGCTGGCGGCGCTGGAGAAGATCGTCGCCGCGCACGGCGCCACCGATGCCCGCGCGCTGAGCGAGCGGGCCGGGGCGTGGTCGCGCGCTGCCGCGGCGACGCCGCATGGCCAGCCGATCGAGCTGGCCAACGACCCGCTGGCGAAGCGCTGACAGCGGCGAACGAGCCGCGAACGACAAGGAAGAGCAAGTGAACGATCTCGGATACCTGCGCCAGCCGGCGCTGCGCGGCGACACGGTGGTGTTCGTCTGCGACGACGACCTGTGGTCGGTCGATGCCGGCGGCGGAATCGCGCGGCGGCTGACCGCCGGCCTGGGGGAACCGTCGACGCCGGCGCTGTCGGCCGACGGCCGGTGGCTCGCCTATGTCAGCCGCGACGAGCAGCACCCGGAGGTCTACCTGATGCCTGCCGAAGGCGGGCCGGCGCGACGGATGACCTGGCTCGGGCCCGACGTGATGGTGCGCGGCTTCACCCCCGACGGCAGGATCCTGTTCGTCAGCACGCACGGCCAGCCGTTCTTCCGCAACTACCGCGCCTACACGCTCGGCGTCGACGGCGGGCTGCCGCGGCTGCTGCCTCTCGGCCAGGTCAACCACCTGGCGTTCGGGCCGGGCAACGCCAAGGTGATCGGCCGCAACACGGCCGACCCGGCGCGCTGGAAGCGCTATCACGGCGGCACTGCCGGTCACCTGTGGGTCGACGCCGAAGGCACCGACCAGTTCCGGCGGATGAGCGAACTGGCCGGCAACATCACCAGCCCGATGTGGATCGGCAGCCGCATCTACTTCCTTTCCGATGGCCAGGGCGTGGGCAACCTGTACTCGTGCCGGCCGGACGGCGGCGACCTGAAGCGCCACACCGATCACGAGGACTTCTACGCCCGCCACGCATCGACCGACGGTGCGCGCATCGTCTACCAGTGCGGCGCCGACCTGTGGCTGTTCGACCCGGCAGGCGACGCGACGCGCCGGCTCGACATCCGGGTGCCGGCGCACCGCGCCCAGGCGGCGCGGCGCTTCGTGCCGGCGGCAGACGGCCTCGAGGGGTTCGACCTTCATCCGCGCGGACACTCGCTGGCGCTGGGCGCGCGCGGCAGGCTGTACTCGTTCGCGCTGTGGGAGGGCGCGGTGCGCCAGCACGGCATCGCGCAGGGGGTACGGCTGCGGCTCGGGCGCTGGCTGGCCGACGGCACGTCGCTGGTGGTGGTCAGCGATGCCAGCGGCGAGGAACGCATCGAGCTGATCGAGGCAGGCGGCACGCGCACGCTCGACTGGGACATCGGCCGCGTGATCGCGCTGGCGGCGGCGCCGAAGGGTCGCCGCGTGGCGATTGCCAACCATCGCAACGAGGTGCTGGTCGGCGACCTCGACAGCGGTGCACTGACGGTCGCCGATCGCAGCGAGTGCGGCCGCAGCGAGGAGCTGGCGTGGTCGCCCGACGGCGCCTGGCTCGCCTATCCGTTCTGGACCAGCCCGCGCCACTGCGCGATCAAGCTGTTCGAGGTCGCCGCCGCGCGCAGCCACCTGGTGACGCGGCCCGAGTTCCGCGACAGCGCGCCGGCGTTCGATCCGGCCGGCCGTTACCTGTATTTCGTCTCGGTGCGCACGTTCGACCCGGTCTACGACAACGTGCAGTTCGAACTGAGCTTTCCGCGGGCGGCGCGGCCGTACCTGATCGCCCTGCGCGCCGACGCGCCGCCGCCGTTCGATCCGCCGCCGCACGGAATGAAGCCGCCGCGTGGCGACAGCGAGGACGACGGGGCGGAGAAGGAAGCGCCGCCGCTGAGGATCGATCTGGACGGCATCGAACAGCGCATCGCCGCGTTTCCGGTGGCCGAGGGCCGCTACGGCGCCATCGCCGGCACCGCGCGGCACGTGCTGTGGTCGAGCTTCGCCATGCCGGGCGCGCACGGCCGCGGCGGCCACAAGGAGGCGCCGGGGCGGCTCGAGGCGTTCGACTTCGACACGCTGCGCACGCAGACGTGGGTCGAGAAGGTCGACCAGTTCGCCCTGTCGGCGGATTCGACGACGCTGCTCGTGCGCGAGGGCAAGAAGCTGCGCGCCTTCGACGCGTCGCGCAAGCCGGAAAGGAAGGAGGGCGAGGACGACAGGCCGTCGCGTGAGAGCGGCTGGCTCGATCTCTCGCGCGTGCGCGTGTCGGTCGAGCCGCGCGCCGAGTGGCGGCAGATGCTGCGCGAGGTGTGGCGGCTGCAGCGCGACCACTTCTGGGTCGCCGACATGTCCGGGGTCGACTGGGCGGGGGTCTACGACCGCTACGCGCCGCTGCTCGAGCGGGTGGCGACCCGCGGCGAGCTGTCCGATCTGATCTGGGAGATGCAGGGCGAACTGGGCACCTCGCACGCCTACGAGTCCGGCGGCGACCACCGCAAGCCGCCGGCGCTGGCGCTCGGCCACCTTGCGGCCGACCTGCGCCTGGACGACGACGGCGGCTACGTCATCGAGCACATCGTCAGCGGCGATCCGTGGGAAACGGCGGCCGACTCGCCGCTGAACGCGATCGGCGTGCTCGCCAGGCCGGGGCAGCGGATCGTCGCCGTCAACGGCCAGCCGGTGTCGCGCCAGCTGCCGCCGCAGGCGCTGCTGGTCAACCAGGCGGGCAACCGCGCGGCCCTGACGCTTGCCGGCAGCAACGGCACGCGCGAGGTGGTGGTCGGCCTGCTGGCCGACGAGGTGCCGGCCCGCTACCGCGAGTGGGTCGAGCGCAACCGGCGCTGGGTGCACGAGGCTTCGCGCGGCCGCGTCGGCTACCTGCACCTGCCCGACATGATGTCGGCCGGCTTCGCCGAGTTCCATCGCTACTTCCTCGCCGAGTGCGACCGCGACGGGCTGATCATCGACGTCCGCTACAACCGCGGCGGCCACGTTTCGCAACTGCTGCTGGAAAAGGTGGCGCGCCGGCGCATCGGCTACGACCTGCAGCGCTGGGGCCGGCCGACGCCGTACCCGGTCGAGTCGGCCGCCGGGCCGGTGGTGGCGCTGACCAACGAACACGCCGGCTCGGACGGCGACATCTTCTCGCACTGCTTCAAGCTGATGAAGATCGGACCGCTGATCGGCAAGCGGACCTGGGGCGGCGTGATCGGCATCTGGCCGCGCCATGCGCTGGTCGACGGCACCGAGACCACCCAGCCGGAGTTCTCGTTCTGGTTCAGCGACGTCGGCTGGCGGGTCGAGAACTACGGCACCGACCCCGACATCGACGTCGACAACGCGCCGCAGGACGCGCTGGCCGGCCGCGACCGGCAGCTGGAGACGGCGCTGCAGGTGGCGCTGGAGAGGGTCGAGACGCACGACAGCACGCCGCGCTTCGGGCCGCGACCGAACCTCGCCCGGGCTCCGCTGCCGCCGCGATCGTGAGGCCGCGGTGATCATTGCGCCGGCGGAAGTGCTCGAGTTCTGGTTCGGCGCGCCGGGGTCGGAGCAATACGGCCGGGTGCGCGAGCTTTGGTTCGGCAAGTCGGCCGCCACCGACGAGCTGATCGGCAGCCGGTTCGGTGCCGCGGTCGAGGCGGCGCTGCGCGGCGAACTGGGGCACTGGGCCGATGCCGACGCGCGCGGCGCGCTGGCGCTGATCCTGCTGCTCGACCAGTTCACCCGCAACGTCTTTCGCGACAGCGCGCGCGCCTTTGCCGGCGACCAACTCGCGCTGCAGGTGGCGAAGCGGCTGGTCGCCGACGGCCGCCACCGGCAGCTGGCGCCGGTCGAGCGCTGGTTCGCCTACATGCCGTTCGAGCACTCGGAGGACATCGCCGACCAGCGCGAGTCACTTCGCCTGTTCGGCGACCTGGCGGCCGACGGTCTGGCCGAGCCGCTGGCGTGGGCGCAGAAGCACCACGACGTCATCGCGCGCTTCGGTCGCTACCCGCACCGCAACGAGCTGCTCGGCCGCCCCTCGACAGCCGAGGAGATCGAGTTCCTGCGCCAGCCCGGCTCGCGCTTCTGACGGCCGGCCGATCGCACCGTGCAGCGACGGCGGGCGAAGGTCGCGCGCCTCTACGAGGTCAGCGGCAGCAGGACGTCGGCGTACCAGGCGCAGTTCAGGTCGAGATGGCCGTCCTCGTGCAGGTCGCGATGGCTCATGTCCAGGCGCGAGGCGTGAATGCCCAGCAGCCGCCACGTCAGCTCGGCACGGTCGGATGCGCGGGCCGTATCCCTCGTGACCACCGGCGCGCCGCTCGTGCCGCGATGGGTGCGGGCATCGGTGAGGAAGTAGCCGTGGCCCTGGAAGCGCATGCCGAACGCCGACGCGATCACCGCCTGCCGCGCCACCGGCAGCCGGTGCAGCGCGTCGTGAAAGCCGAGCGGGAAACCGACGATCAGCACCGGTGTGCCGACCTCGATCTGGTCGAGATGCGGCAGCAGGTGCTCCGGGGTGAAGGCGCGCAGGGCGAGCGTCGCCGGCAGCGCGGCGCGATCGAGCTCGAGCGCGACCACGTCGACGTCGCCGCCGGCATCGGCGGCCTGCCGCCACACCGGCGCGCCGTTTCGATACAGCGGAATCGAGAACTGCACGCTGCGGGCGACGTCGGCAGGGTCGACGTGCAGTTCGATCAGCAGGCTGTCGGGGCGGTGGCCGCTGGCCTCGTCGAGCACGACGTGGCGGGCGGTGACCAGGAACAGCCGCTGGCCGCGCTGGAAGAAGAAGCCGGTCGCGCCGGTCAGTTCATCGGCACCGAGCCGGGTGGTGACGCGGGTGACGGCGAGCAGCAGCGATTCGATCACCGGTGCCCCCTCTCGGCGCGCCTGGCGACGAGGACGAAGCGGAAGGTGGCGAAGAAGTACTCGCCCTCCGCGGTGCGCGAGCGGATGTCGTCGACCCAGCGCTCGACCTCGGCGGCGTCGATGCCGGCCTTCAGGGCGGCGCTGCGCGCCACCGGCAGCATGCCGGCGCCGAAGGAGTCGGGGTCGTAGCGGGTCTCGATCAGCGGCACCGCCTCGCAGCGCGACAGCGTGAGCCCGGCCGCCTGCAGCAGCCGGTGCAGCTGCCTCGGCAGGTGCGGATGGGCGAAGTGCCGGGCGCGCGCCTCGATCACGCGCCGCGTGAGCAGCGGATCGGCCGACTCGTAGGTGCACAGGTCCCAGTCGGTCTCCAGCACCGCCAGCCGGCCGCCGGGGCGCAGCACGCGCGCCGCCTCGGCCACCGCGCCGGCGACGTCGGGCACGTAGGAGTACACCTGCGCGGCGGCGACGAAGTCGACGCTGGCATCGGGCAGCTCGAGCGCGGTGGCATCGCCCTGGCGCACGCTGACCGAGTCGGTCAGCCCGGCGGCCGCGACCCGCGCCCTCGCCTCGTTGACCATGTGTTCGCTGCTGTCGATTGCGATGAGCCGGCCGCCGGGCGCCACGTCACGCGCCAGCTCGAGCGCCAGGTGCGCCAGTCCGCAGCCGACGTCGAGGCCGGATTCGCCCGGCTGCGCCGCAAGCAGTTCACGGAACCCGGCCCGCTGGGCGACCACCTGCGGGCTGGTGTACATCCGCTCCAGCTGCGCGGCGGCCCTGGCATCGAAGACGGTCGGCGAGGCTCTGGCTTCTGTCATGGCATGCGCGGGCGAGGAGTGCACCTGCGCCAGCGTACAGCGGCCGGGCCCGGCCGGTCGCGGCTGGGCTGCGGTGCCGATGTCAGCCCGGAATCAGGCTGCGCCACAGCTCCATGCGCTGCATCACGGCGTCGCCGGTGACGGCGCGCACGGCGCCCGAGCCGTCCAGGTGCATGGCCGCGCGCGTCATGTGGCGCACCCAGTCGTCGCCGGAGATCAGGGCGTCGAGCTTGCCGCTGTCACCGCGGATCAGGAAGAAGCCGTTCATGTCGCCGCCGTGCGGATTCAGGAACACGACCTCGAAGGACTGGATGCTGCCGGCCTTCTGCAGTCCGCCCAGATAGCCGACGAAGTCGCTGAAGTGCTCGCCGCTGATCCGCTCGCGGCCGGGAAGCGAACGGTTCCAGGCGAAAAAGATGGCGTTCGAACTCATCGCGATCCTCCTTGGTGGGGGTGGGTGCGGGCAACCGCCGGGGCGTCCGGCGGCAAGTACAAGTTAAGGCCGGGCGTGCCGCAGAAGAAACCCCGCCTTGGCGGGCCGTGCTTCTATCATCGACGGCGGGACCTCACTGACGGGGTGGACGGATGAAATGGCCGCAGGTCGCCGTGGTCGGCGCCGGTGCGGTGGGCTGCTACTACGGCGGCATGCTGGCGCGCGCCGGCGCACCGGTGACGCTGATCGGCCGGCCAGCGCACGTCGCGGCGATCGAGCGCGACGGCCTGCTGCTCGAGACGCTCGGCTTCACCGAAAGGGTGCCGGTGGCGGCGAGCACCGACCTCGCCGCCGCGCGCGGTGCCGGGCTGGCGCTGTTCTGCGTCAAGTCGACCGATACCGAGCAGACCGCCCGCGCACTGGCGCCGCACCTGGATCCGGACGCCGTCGTGCTGTCGATGCAGAACGGCGTCGACAACGTCGAGCGGTTGCGCCCGCACCTGCGGGCCACGGCGCTGGCGGCGGTGGTCTACGTGGCGGCGGCGATGGCCGGGCCCGGGCACCTGCGCCATACCGGTCGCGGCGACCTGGTGATCGGCGCGTTGCCGCCGGACGATCAGGCGACGGCGCGACCGCTGCTCGAGCGAGTCGCCGGCTGGCTGCAGCAGGGCGGCATCCCGTGCGTGGTGTCGGACAACGTCGAGGGCGAGCTGTGGGCCAAGCTGCTGATCAACTGCGCCTACAACGCGATCTCGGCGCTCGGCCGCGCGCGCTACCGCCGCATCGGCGCGCACCGGCTGGCGCTCGGCGTGCTGCAGGAGGCGGTGCGCGAGGCGGTCGCGGTGGCGCAGGCGGCCGGCGTGCGGCTGCCCGAGGGTGACCCGGTCGAGGCGGCCTGCGCGATTTCGCGCTCGATGGCCGGGGCCACCTCGTCGACCGCGCAGGACATCGCCCGTGGCCGGCGCACCGAGATCGACCACCTGAACGGCTACGTGGTGCGCCGGGGCGAGGCACTCGGCGTGCCGACGCCGGTGAACCGCACGCTGCACGCACTGGTCAAGCTGCTCGAGGAAGCCGAACCGGACGAAGCGCGCTGATGCCGGAGGGTGCCGGCGCGGCGCTGCTGCCGATCCGGCCCGCCGCGCGCAGGCGCGTCGGTATACTTCGCTTTTACCGGAACCGCCTGACCCGCGCGCAGGCGTGGCGAACATGACCAAGTACGTCTTCGTCACCGGTGGGGTGGTGTCCTCCCTCGGCAAGGGCATCGCCGCCGCCTCGCTGGCTGCGATCCTCGAGTCGCGCGGCCTGAAGGTCACCCTCCTCAAGCTGGACCCCTACATCAACGTCGACCCCGGCACGATGTCGCCGTTCCAGCACGGCGAGGTGTTCGTGACCGAGGACGGCGCCGAGACCGACCTCGACCTCGGCCATTACGAGCGGTTCATCAGCGCCAAGATGCGCAAGGTGAACAACTTCACGACCGGCCAGATCTACGACTCGGTGATCCGCAAGGAGCGGCGCGGCGAGTACCTCGGCAAGACGGTGCAGGTGATCCCGCACATCACCAACGAGATCCAGGCGTTCATCGAGCGCGGCGCCAAGGCGGCCTGGGACGGCGGCACCGACGTGGCGATCGTCGAGATCGGCGGCACGGTCGGCGACATCGAGTCGCTGCCGTTCGTCGAGGCGGCGCGCCAGATGAGCCTGCGCCTGGGCCGCGGCTCGTGCTGCTTCGTGCACCTGACGCTGGTGCCGTTCATCGCCAGCGCCGGCGAGCTGAAGACCAAGCCGACCCAGCACAGCGTGCAGAAGCTGCGCGAGATCGGCATCTCGCCCGACGTGCTGCTGTGCCGCGCCGACCGGCCGATTCCGGACGAGGAGCGGGCCAAGATCTCGCTGTTCTCGAATGTGCCGATCAACGCGGTGATCTCGGTGTGGGACGCCGACTCGATCTACAAGGTGCCGTCGATGCTGCACAGGCAGGGCGCCGACGAGATCGTCTGCTTCACGCTCGGCCTGGTGTCGCGACCGGCCGACCTGTCGGCCTGGGACAAGCTGATCTATGCGCTGGAGCATCCGGAGCACGAGGTCAGGATCGGCATGATCGGCAAGTACGTCGAGCTGTCCGACTCGTACAAGTCGCTCAACGAGGCGCTGATGCACGCCGGCCTGCACACCCGCACCAAGGTGCGCATCGACTACGTCGACTCGGAGACGATCGAGCGCGACGGCACCGTGGCGCTGGCCGGCCTGGACGCGATCCTGGTGCCGGGCGGCTTCGGCAAGCGCGGCACGGAAGGCAAGATCGAGGCGATCCGGTACGCGCGCGAACAGAACATGCCGTACCTGGGGATCTGCCTCGGCATGCAGCTGGCGACCATCGAGTTCGCCCGCCACGTATGCGGGCTGGAAGGAGCCAACTCGACCGAGTTCGACCCCGAGACGCAGCATCCGGTGGTGGCGCTGGTCACCGAGTGGATCGACCGCACCGGCCGCATCGAGAAGCGCAACGCTCATTCGGACCTCGGCGGCACGATGCGGCTGGGCTCGCAGAAGTGCCCGGTCGAGCCCGGCACGCTGGCGCAGCGGATCTACGGCGCGACGGTCAACGAGCGGCACCGTCACCGCTACGAGGTCAACAACGTCTACGTGCCGCAGTTCGAGGCCAGCGGCATGAAGATCTCGGCACGCACGCCGACCGAGAACCTGCCGGAGATCATGGAACTGCCGGGCCACCCGTTTTTCATCGGCGTGCAGTTCCACCCCGAGTTCACCTCGACGCCGCGAACCGGCCACCCGCTGTTCAAGGCCTTCGTCGAGGCGGCGCTGGCGTACCGGGCCGAGCGCAGCGGCGTGCGCGAGAAGGTGGCGGCTTGAACAGCACACCCCCCTTCGCTGACCCGTCCACCGTCCCGCCTCGCCGCTTAAAGGGGACAGGGGACATTGGCGCTCGGCGAGCAAGGACCGGCGCTGCGCGAGGGATCGTTTGAGGCTGGCCGGCTTCGACGTCGGGCTGGACCGGCCGCTGTTTCTCATCGCCGGCCCCTGCGTGGTCGAGAGCGAGCAGCTGCAGATCGATGTCGCCGGCCGGCTGAAGGAACTCACCGCCGCCCTCGGCATCCCGTTCATCTTCAAGTCGAGTTACGACAAGGCCAATCGCTCGTCGGGCCGCAGCTTCCGCGGCCTGGGCATCGACGAGGGCCTGCGCGTGCTGGCCGAGGTCAGGCGCCAGGTCGGCGTGCCGGTGCTGACCGACGTGCACGCGGAGGCCGAGCTGCCGGCGGTCGTCAGGGTGGTCGACGTCATCCAGACCCCGGCGTTCCTGTGCCGGCAGACCGACTTCATCCGCGCCTGCGCGCAGGCCGGACCGCCGGTGAACATCAAGAAGGGGCAGTTCCTCGCGCCGGGCGACATGAAGAACGTGATCGACAAGGCGCGCGCGGCGTCGCGCGACGCCGGTCTGCCGGAGGACCGCTTTCTCGCCTGCGAGCGCGGCGCGAGCTTCGGCTACAACAACCTGGTGAGCGACATGCGCTCGCTGGCGATCATGCGCGACACCGGCTGCCCGGTGGTGTTCGACGCCACGCACTCGGTGCAGCTGCCCGGCGGCCAGGGCACCTCGAGCGGCGGCCAGCGCGAGTTCGTGCCGGTGCTGGCGCGGGCGGCAGTGGCCGCCGGCGTGGCAGGGCTGTTCATGGAGACGCACCCGGATCCGGCGCGGGCGCTGTCCGACGGCCCCAACGCGGTGCCGCTGGGCCGGATCAGGGAGCTGCTCGAGACGCTGGTCGAACTCGACCGCGTCGCCAAGCGCCACGGCTTCATCGAGGTCGACTTCCACTGAAATTGGGGTCAGAGTCGAATTTCCGACAGCAGAGGTCCAGCCGATGGCAGCCGCCTACGTGATCGTCGAAATGAAGATCTCCGATCCCGAGCGCTACAGGGAATACATGGCGGCAGCGCCGGCGACGATTGCCGCGGCCGGCGGTGAGTATGTGGTCCGCGGCGGCAGGCACGAGTCGATCGAAGGCGACTGGCAGCCGGCGCGGCTCGCCATGCTGCGCTTCCCCAGTTTCGAGCAGGCGAAGGCCTGGTACGACGGCGAGCTGTACCGGACGGTCCGCGCCAAGCGCGCCGGCGCCACCGAGCGCTTCAACATGGTGCTCGTCGAAGGCGTGCCGGCGGCCTGACGAGACTTCACGCAACCTTTCCGAAGAGCAGGAGCAATGAGCGCCATCGTAGACATCATCGGCCGCGAGATCCTCGACTCGCGCGGCAACCCCACCGTCGAATGCGACGTGCTGCTCGAATCCGGCGCAATGGGCCGCGCCGCGGTGCCGAGCGGCGCCTCGACCGGCTCGCGCGAGGCGATCGAGCTGCGCGACGGCGACAAGGGGCGCTACCTCGGCAAGGGCGTGCTCAACGCGGTCGAGCACATCAACACCGAGATCTCCGAGGCGGTGATGGGCCTGGAGGCCAACGAGCAGGCCTTCCTCGACCGCACGCTGATCGACCTGGACGGCACCGAGAACAAGTCGCGCCTGGGCGCCAACGCGGTCCTCGCGGTGTCGATGGCGGTGGCCAGGGCGGCGGCGGAGGAGGCCGGTCTGCCGCTTTATCGCTACTTCGGCGGCAGCGGCGGCATGCAGCTGCCGGTGCCGATGATGAACGTGATCAACGGCGGCGCGCACGCCAACAACAACCTCGACCTGCAGGAGCTGATGATCATCCCGGTCGGCGCGCCGAGCTTCGCCGAGGCGGTGCGCTACGGCGCCGAGGTGTTCCACGCGTTGAAGAAGATCATCCACGACCAGGGCATGAGCACGGCGGTCGGCGACGAGGGCGGCTTCGCGCCGAACGTGAAGAGCCACGAGGCGGCGATCCAGCTGATCCTGAAGGCGATCGACAAGGCCGGCTACGAGGCGGGCACGCAGATCGCCATCGGGCTGGACTGCGCCTCGAGCGAGTTCTACAAGGAGGGCAAGTACCGCCTCGAGGGCGAGGGGCTGGTGCTCGACGCCGCCGGCTTCACCAATCTGCTCGCCACCTGGTGCGACAAGTACCCGATCATCTCGATCGAGGACGGCATGGCCGAGGGCGACTGGGACGGCTGGGCGCACCTGACGAAGGCGCTCGGCCGCAGGGTGCAGCTGGTCGGCGACGACCTGTTCGTCACCAACACGCGCATCCTGCACGAGGGCATCGCCAGGGGAATCGCCAACTCGATCCTGATCAAGATCAACCAGATCGGCACGCTGACCGAGACCTTTGCCGCCATCGAGATGGCCAAGCGGGCCGGCTATACGGCGGTGATCAGCCACCGCTCGGGCGAGACCGAGGACAGCACGATCGCCGACATCGCGGTGGGCACCAACGCCGGCCAGATCAAGACCGGTTCGATGAGCCGCTCCGACCGCGTCGCCAAGTACAACCAGCTGCTGCGCATCGAGGAGGACCTCGGCGACATCGCCAGCTACCCCGGCCGCAGCGCCTTCTACAGCATCCGGTAGGACGCGATGCGCTGGGTCGCCTGGGTCGTGCTCGCGCTGCTAATCGCCGTGCAGTGGCCGCTGTGGTTCGGCAAGGGCGGCTGGCTGCGCGTGTGGGAACTGCAGCGGGCGATCGGCTCCCAGCAGGAGCACAACGCGACCCTGGCGGCGCGCAATGGCGTGCTGCAGGCCGAAGTCCGCAGCCTGAAGGAGGGCCGAGAGGCGATCGAGGAGCGGGCGCGGCACGAGCTGCACATGACGCGCGGTGACGAGATCCTGTTCCAGCTGGTCCGGCCGGAAGCCGACCGCGCGGCCGCCGCGCCGGCAGAGTCTTCGCAACCCGCGAAGTAGCCGGGCGCGGCGGGGCGGCGCGGCCGCCGCGGCCGGCGGCCGGCCGCTCGATCGGCGGTGGGTCGTGGCGGACGGTTCGCCAGGCTTGAGGAGGGGACGATGAACCTGCATGCCCTGCTGCGGCGGCGCGAGGCCGAAGGCAGACCGCTTGGCGTCGGACTGATCGGCGCCGGCAAGTTCGGCTCGATGTACCTGTCGCAGATCCGGCACACGCCCGGCGCGCGGCTGGCCGCCGTCGCCGACCTCGATCCGGCGCGGGCGCGCGCAGCACTGGCGCAAGTCGGCTGGCCGGAGGCCGTCATCGGTGCGGTGGCGTTCACCGACGATGCAGCCGCACTCATCGGCCGCGGCGACGTCGACATCGTGATCGACGCCACCGGCTCGCCGGCAGCCGGCATCGCGCACGTGCTGGCCTGCTGCGAGCAGGGCAAGCACATCGTGATGGTCAACGTCGAAGCCGACGCGCTGGCCGGCCCGCTGCTGGCGAAGCGGGCGCGCGAGGCCGGCATCGTCTACTCGCTCGCCTATGGCGACCAGCCGGCGCTGATCTGCGAGATGGTCGACTGGGCGCACGCCATCGGCTTCGAGGTGATCGCCGCCGGCAAGGGCACCAAGTACCTGCCCGAGTTCCACGCCTCGACTCCGGACACGGTCTGGGACTACTACGGAGTCACGGCCGAGGATGCCAGGCTCGGCGGGCTGAATCCGCAGATGTTCAATTCGTTCCTCGACGGCACCAAGAGCGCGATCGAGATGTGCGCGGTGGCCAACGCAACCGGTCTGGCCGCCCCGTACGGCCTCGGTTTTCCGCCGTGCGGCGTCGACGACCTGCCGCGCGTGCTGCGGCCGCGCAACGAGGGCGGGGTGCTGGCACAGCGCGGCCAGGTCGAGGTGGTCTCGAGTCTGCAGCGCGACGGCCGTCCGGTGTTCCGCGACCTGCGCTGGGGCGTCTACGTGGTGTTCGCCGGGGGCAGCGAGTACGTCGAGCGCTGCTTCCGCGAGTACGGCCTGAACACCGACCCCTCCGGCCGCTACGCGTCGATGTACAAGCCGTATCACCTGATCGGGCTCGAGCTGGGCATCAGCGTGGCCAGCGTCGGCCTGCGCGGCGAGCCGACCGGGGCGCCGATCGCCTTCAACGCCGACGTCGTCGCCACCGCCAAGCGCGATCTGGCGGCCGGCGAGATGCTCGACGGCGAGGGTGGCTTCACCGTCTACGGCAAGCTGCTGCCGGCGGCGGAGTCGCTGCGCATCGGCGGCCTGCCGCTCGGGCTGGCGCACCACGTGAAACTGCGGCACGCCGTCGCCGCGGGCCAGCCGGTGCGCTGGGTCGATGTCTCGATCGACGAGAGCGGGCTCGCCGTGCGCATCCGCCGCCAGATGGAAGCGACAATGACCTGAGCCTGCCGTGCAAGCGGGACGAAATCCCGAGCGAACGGCACGAGCGGCGCAGGATGCGTGAATAGACTATGGCTCCGATACCAGCGACGCTTCGGCGCATGAACGTTCCCGCACCCACGCCTGGCTACCGCTTCGGGCGCTTCGAGCTGCAGCCCGCCGCGCAGCGGCTGCTGCGCGACGGGAAGGCGGTGAGCGTCGGCCCGCGCGCCTTCGACGTGCTGGTGGCGCTCGTCGAACGGGCCGGCCAGCTGGTGAACAAGGCCGAGCTGCTCGAACTGGTCTGGCCGGGCCTGGTGGTCGAGGAGAACAACCTGCAGGTCCAGGTATCCGCCCTGCGCAAGATCCTCGGCGCGCACGCCATCGCCACCGTGCCCGGCCGCGGCTACCGCCTGACGCTGCCGATCGAGCCGGCGAGCGGCTCGCCCGGCGCTGCAGTGTCTTCGCCGCCGTC
The DNA here is from genome assembly GCA_020355165.1 of Burkholderiales bacterium. Taxonomy (GTDB): domain Bacteria; phylum Pseudomonadota; class Gammaproteobacteria; order Burkholderiales; family Burkholderiaceae_F; genus JADJWR01. Next base: position 1,569,340 of record CP070661.1, on the reverse strand, counting down.
GGGCCCGCTCGCCGCCGCAGGACCATCGGTCGCGGTGCTGCCCTTCGTCAACATGAGCGACGACGCGGCGAACGAGTACTTCGCCGACGGCCTGTCGGAGGAACTGCTCAACGTCCTGTCGAAGATCGACGGCCTGCGCGTGGTGTCGCGGACCTCGGCGTTCAGCTTCAAGGGCGTGAAGGCCGACGTGCCGACCGTCGCGCGCAAGCTCAACGTGGCGACCGTCCTCGAAGGCAGCGTGCGCAAGGCGGGCACGCGGGTGCGCATCACGGCGCAGCTGGTCGACGCCGCCGCCGACTCGCACCTGTGGTCGGAGACCTACGACCGCGAGCTGCAGGACATCTTCGCCGTACAGGACGACATCGCACGGTGCGTGGTGCAGGCGATTCGCGCTGCCCTGATCGACGCCCGGGCGATCGCTGCCAGCGGTGCGCAGGTCAGCGCCGAGGTGCAGGCGGCGGCGAGGGGGCGCAGCACCGATGCGGAGGCGTACCGGCTCTACCTGCAGGGGGCGTTCTTTCTGAACCGCGACACCGCCGAGGACGTGAGCAAGGCGATCGACTTCTTCGGGCGCGCGGTGCGGCTGGATCCCGGCTATGCGCAGGCGTGGGCGTCTCTGTCGTTCTGCTACCTGCACCAGGGGGCCAACGCCTGGGCTCCCTTTGCGGAAGGCGCGGCGCGCGCCCGCGACGCGGCGACGCGCGCCCTGGCGGCCGGCGCCGACGTGGCGGCGGGCCACTGGGCGCTGGGCGCGGTGCTGATGTACTACGACTGGGACTGGCAGGGCGCCGAAGCTTCGATCCGACGGGCGCTGCGGCTGGGCCCCGACGGCTCGCAGTTGACCCTCGCGGCCAGGCTGCTGCAAAGCCTGGGTCAGTTCGACGAGGCCGCGGCACTGGTCGAGCAGGCGCTGACGCTCGATCCGTTGAACGTCCAGGCGCACATCACGGCCGGGCTGCAGTTCCTCTACACCGATCGTCCGGCGGATGCCGAAAGCGCCTATCGCAAGGCTCTCGAGCTCAGTCCGAACCAGCGCGTCAGGATCCATTACTACCTCGGCCGGGCGCAGATGGTGCTGGGGCGACTGGACGATGCGCTGCGCGAAGTCGCGCAGGAGGGGCACGAAGCGTTCCGCCTGCTCGGCATCACGCTGGTACAGCACGCGCGCGGCCGCGCCGCGGAGTCGCGCGAAGCGCTGCGCGCGCTGACCGGAGGCTACGCAGACGGCGGCGCCTATCAGATTGCCGAGGCGCATGCCTACCGCGGTGACACCGACCGCGCCTTCGAGTGGCTCGAGCATGCCTACTTGCAGCGCGATGCGGGCCTTGCATCGCTGAAGATCGACCCGCTGCTCAGCAGTCTGCACGCTGATCCGCGCTGGCCGCAGTGGCTGGAACGGATGCGGCTCGCCGGCTGACGGGCCGGCGCCGGCGAGGAAGCGAGGCGATGCGGACGCGTTTTCGCCGGCAGCGGCCCCCGTCTGCTGCCTCCCGCCGTCGTTCGCCCGCGCGGCTGCCGGTCCGCCCGCGCTGCCGTGCGGCCAGGCAGGCGCAGGGCCGATCAGTGCCTGGTCGAGGCAGCGGGCTCGCGCACTGAGCCCGCGGCAAACAGCTGGCCGATGTCGACCGCGTCGAATCGGTAGCGGGCGTTGCAGAAGTCGCAGGTGATCTCGACCTGCCCCAGCTCGGCGAGGATCGAGTCGACTTCCTCGCGGCCGAGCGACACCAGCATTCGGCCGCTGCGCTGGCGCGAGCAGTTGCACTCGAAGCGCGGCGCCAGCGGCGCGAAGTGCTCGAGCTGCTCCTCCCAGTAAAGGCGGTGGGCGAGTGCCTCGGGCGCCAGTGTCAGCAGCTCCGGCTCGCTGAGGGTGGCGGTCAGCGCGCTCACGCGCGGCCAGGCATCGAGATCGGGCCTGGCGGCGCTGCCGCCGTCCTGCGGCAGCTTCTGCAGCAGCACGCCGGAGGCCACCGTCTCGTCGGCCGCCAGCCAGAGGCGCGAGTCGAGCTGCTCCGACTGGCGCAGGTAGTTCTCCAGCACCGCGGCGATGGTTTCGCCGGCCAGCGGCACCACGCCCTGGTACGGCTGCTGCCCCGGGCGGCGCCCGGTCGGATCGAGCGTGATCGCGCAGCGCGCATCGCCGTCGGGGTTGGCCAGCTGCTGCAGCGTCGCCCGGGCGTCGATCACCGCGGTTTCGCGCAGCTTGGCGGTGGCGCGAAGCCGCATCTGCGGCTGCACCTCGACCACCAGCAGCCGCACCGGGCCGTTGCCCTGGATCTGCAGGATCAGCGCGCCGTCGAACTTGATGTTGGCGGCGAGCAGTGCGGCGGCGGCAGTCATCTCGCCGAGCAGCCGCGTCACCGGCGCCGGGTAGCGGTGATTGGCGAGGATCTGCTGCCAGCTGTCGCGCAGCCGGACGATCTCGCCGCGCACCGGCGCATCGCGGAACAGGAACTTCAGCAGCGTGTCGTCCATCCGAGCCGCAACGGACCTCAAGCGGCGCGGCGCGCGGCGGCCGCCTCGACCTGCGCCCGTTGCAGCACCTCGGCGTAGTCGCAGTAGGTGATGATGGTTTCGAGCACCAGCGCCTTCTTGCGCTTGTCGAGCGCGGTCAGTTCGCGCGCCGGCTGGCCGCCCCAGAGGAAGCCGCTTGCCAGCACCTGTCCCGGCGTGGTGGTCGCCCCGGCGGCCAGGAAGACATCGTCCTCGACCACCGTCCCCGGTGCGACGCGGCTGCCGATGCCGATCAGGCAGCGGTCGCCGATCGTGCAGCCGGCCAGCTCGACGTTGTGGCCGATGGTGGTGTCGACGCCGATGCGGATCGCGCCGCCGGCCGGCCGCAGCACCGAGTTGTCCTGCACGTTGCTGCGGGCACCGATGGCGATGCCGCCGCCGGCGTCGAGCAGGCAGCCGTACCAGATGCTGCTCTTCTCGGCGGCTTCGATGCGCCCATGCAGCCGTGCGGTGTTGCCGACGAAGGCGGTGCGGTCGAGGCCGGCGGCATCGAACTCGACCACCGGCCACTCGCCAGAGGCGGCTTCATTGCGGGCGCGCAGCGCGGCGCGCCGCTGCGCCAGTTCGCCGGGCGCGAGCTCGCGCACCGGCTTGGCCGGCCGTCCGGCGTAAAGCCACCCGCCCGCCAGCTGGCTTCGCGAGAACACGACGCTTGCCGATTCGATCACGCTGCCGGCCTCGACGACCGAGCCGTCGAGGACCACGCTGTCCTCCTCGATCACGCAGTCGTCGTGCACGGTGCAGGCATGAACGACGGCGTTGGCGCCGACCACGACCCGGTCGCCGATCAGCGTCGGGTAGACGTCGTGCGCAATGTGCACCGTCGCCCCGCGCCCCATGTGCAGGCCGTCGCCGGCACGGACGTAGTGGCCGTCGGCACGGATCACCGCGCCGGCGCCGAGCCAGGCGTCGCGGCCGAGGGTGATGCGACCGACCAGCGCGTGTCCGGCCGCGGCATGCCGGGGCGGGTCGGCGAGCTGGGGACTGCTGCCCAGGTAGGGCAGGACGTTCAGTGCGGCGTGGGTCGTCATTGCGGCGGATCGGTTGGGTTGCGGCGCCGGCGCGCCGCCGTGCGGCTCGCGGCTATGCGGCGGACGTGGGGGCGCTGCGGCCGAATGGCAAGGGTAGCGCAGGCGGGCCGTCGCTCCGGGAGTGCACCGGCACTCAGTTTGGGCCGGCACCGCGCCAGCGGCGCTCCGCATCGTCCCAGGCGGCGAGCGGCTGCAGGTCCGGCACCCAGGCCAGCCCGCTCCTTGCATCGGAGGACACGGCATCGCCGCTGACCAGCACGTCGAGCAGCGCCGGGCAGCCGCGGCGGTTGGCCTGCAGCGCGCGCTGCAGCGCGCCCGGCAGGTCGGCCGCGCGTTCGACGCGCTCGCCGTGGGCGCCGAAGGCGCGCGCCATCGCCGCGTGGTCGGCATGCTGCAGCCGCGTGCCGACCACCTTGCCGTGCGTCGTCATCTGGTCGTGCACCTCGATCTGCCAGGCGCCATTGTTGGCGACCACGATCAGAACAGGCACGCGGTGGCGGGCGGCCGTATCGATCTCCATCGCATTGAAGCCGAAGGCGCCGTCGCCGGTCAGCACCGCCACCGTGCGGCCGGGGCAGGCCAGGGCGGCGGCGATGCCGAACGGCGTTCCGACGCCGATGCAGCCGAGCGAGCCGGGGTCGAGGTAGGTGCTGCATTGCGTGCCGACGCGCGCGAAGGAGAGGAAGTCGCCGCCGTCGGCCACCACCACCGCGTCGTCGCCGATCGCCTCCTGCACGAGAGCGAGCAGGCGGTTCGGATGCATGCGTCCGTCGGCGTCGTCCGGCGCGCTTCGCATCGACTCGCGCAGGCGGGCCGCGCGTTCCTCGTGCCTGGCCCGCAGGTCGGCTAGCCACGCGCGGTCGATTGCCGGGATCCGGCCCCTGGCCTGGCCGACGATCTGCCGCAGCGCCAGCGCCGGCGTGGCGAGCAGTTCGACTTCGCCGCGGCGGTTGTCGCGCAGTTCAGCGGCGGTGTCCGCAACGCGCAGGAAACGGGCGTCGCCGAAGACCGCCGGCGAGCCGTAGCCGAGCTGGAAGTCGAGCCGCCGGCCGACGGTCAGCACCAGGTCGGCCTCGCCGAGCACGGCGCCGCGCACGGCAGCGACCACCGACGGATGGTCCTCGGCCACCAGCCCCTTGCTTTCGCCGGTGTCGAGGTAAGGCGCGCCGAGGGCGTCGAGCAGGGCGATCAATTCGTCGCCGGCGCCGGCGGCGCCGCGGCCGCTGATCACCAGCGGCCGCCTGGCCGACCACAGCATGTCGACGGCCCGCGCCACCGCGTCGGCCGGGGCCGCGAGCAAGGGGCGAGGCCTGCCGGCGAAGTGCTCGGCCAGCTGCACTGCCGCCGGCACGACAGCGCGCAGCGTGTCGGTCGGGAAGTCGAGGAAGGCCGGCCCCGGCTCGCCGCCGTGTCCGGCGGCGCGGGCGAAGGCTTCGTCGAGCTCGGCCAGGGCGAGCGACGGCTCGCGCACGCTGCGCGCGTAGCGGGTGACCGACCGCACGAGCTCCGTGTGCACGATGTCCTGCAGCGCGCCGCGGTTTTCCTGCGGCCGCGGCGGCGTGCCCGACAGGACCAGCACCGGTGCCCTGGCCACATGCGCGTTGGCGATGCCGGTCATCGCGTTGGTCACGCCGGGCCCGGCAGTGACCAGGGCGACGCCGACGCGCCCGGTCAGCAGGCCGTAGGCATGGGCCATGTAGACAGCGGCGCGCTCGTCGCGCACGTCGACGATGGCGATGCCCTCGGCATCGAGTCGCATCCAGATCGGCATCACGTGGCCGCCGCACAGGCCGAAGACGCGGTCGATGCCGCGTGCCTTCAGGCAGCGGGCGATGACCCCGGCGACGCTGTCGGGCAGGAGGGCGGGCGGCACGGCGGGCTCAGAAGACCGGGTTCTCTCGGTAGGTGCCCCACAGGCCCTTCAGCTTCTCGACGATGTCGCCCATGGTGGCGCCGTTCTTAACCAGTTCGATGGTGACCGGCATGATGTTCTGCGACTCGTCCCGGGCGACCTCGACCAGCCGCTCCAGCAGCCGCCCGATCAGCGCGTTGTCCCGCTCGGCCCGCACCCGCCGCGTGCGGGCGATCTGCCGCTCGGCGGTCGACTGGTCGTACGGATGGACCTCGATGTCGACGTGTTCTTCGGCCTCGACAAACCGGTTCACGCCGATCACCGGCTTCTCGCCCGACTGCTTGCGCAGCGCGGTCTCGTAGGCGAAGTCGGCGATCTGCTTCTGGAACCAGCCCTGCTCGATCAGCTTGACCGTGCCGCCGCGCTGGTCGACCTCCTCCAGGATCGCGAAGATCTTGCGCTCGTACTCGGTGGTCAGCGCCTCGACGAAATAGCTGCCGCCGAGCGGGTCGATCACGCTGGTGACGTTGGTCTCCTCGGCGATGACCTGCTGCGTGCGCAGCGCCATCTTCATCGCATCCTCGGTCGGGATGGCGAACGCCTCGTCGTAGCCGTTGGTGTGCAGCGACTGCGCGCCGCCGAGCACCGCGCTCAGCGCCTGCAGCGCGGTACGCACGATGTTGACCTTGTACTGCGGCTTGGTCAGCGTCGCCGCCGCCGTCTGGCAGTGGAAGCGCAGCCGCATGCTGTCCGGGTTCCGCGCGCCGAAGCGCTCCCTCATGATCTTGGCGTAGCAGCGGCGCAGGGCCCGGAACTTGGCCACTTCCTCGAAGAAGTCGCCCTGCGAGACGAAGAAGAAGGCGAGCCGCGGGGCGAACTCGTCCACCGCCATGCCGGTCTTCAGCACCTCCTCGACATAGACGATCAGGTTGGCCAGCGTGAAGGCGGCCTCCTGCAGCGGCGACGAGCCGGCCTCGCTGATGTGGTAGCCGGACAGGTTGATCGGGTTGTAGCGCTTCAGGTGCCGCGCCGAGTAGGCGATGATGTCGCGGCAGATCCGCACCGACGGCGCGATCGGATAGATGTACTCCTTCTGCGCCATGTATTCCTTCAGGATGTCGGCCTGCACCGTGCCCGACAGCCGGTCGAGGTCGCAGCCGCGCTGCTCGGCCAGCGCGACGTACATCGCCAGCAGGATCCAGGCGGTCGGGTTGATGGTCAGCGACACCGAGATCTTCTCCAGGTCGATGTCGGCCAGCAGCGCCTCCATGTCGGCCAGCGTGTCGATCGCCACCCCCTCGCGGCCGACCTCGCCCTCGCTCATCGGGTGGTCGGAGTCGTAGCCCATCAGGGTCGGCATGTCGAAGTCGGTCGAGATGCCGGTCTGTCCCTGGGCGATCAGGTACTTGAAGCGCCTGTTGGTGTCCTCGCCGGTGCCGAAGCCGGCGATCTGGCGCATGGTCCAGGGGCGGCTGCGATACATCGTCGGGTACGGCCCGCGGGTGAACGGGTAGCGGCCGGGCAGGCCGATGTCCTCGACTGGCGTGCCCGCCACGTCGGCGGCGGTGTACACGCGCTTGAGCGGAAAATCGCCGATGGTGAAGAACTGCTCCCGCCGCTCGGCCTGCTTCTGGAGGAACGAGGCGACCTCGCGGGCTTCCCAGTCGGCACGCTCGCGCTCGAGCCGGTGGGCGGTGTCGGGTTCGAGCCAGTTCATCGGCGTCCTCCGTTGCGTAGCGTCTGTTCGATCAGCGATTGCGCCGCCGAGTACGGATCGGTGCCGCGCTCGGCCAGCCGGTCGGCCAGCGGCGGCGCCAGCGCGCCGGCCGCTGCCGCGAAGCGCTCGAGCAGCATCGCCTCGGCCGTCTTGGCCAGGCGGAAGGCGGCGACACGGCGGCGGCGCTGGGCGCCGAGTTCGGTCGAGCGCAGCGTCGCCCGATGCCCGTCGATGCGTTCGAGCAGCTCGTCGATGCCCTCGCCGGTGTAGGAACTGATGCCGACGACCGGGACCTGCCACAGCGGCTTGCTCTGCAGCAGCGTGCCCAGGGTCAGCATCTGCTTCAGGTCGGTCAGCGTGCGGTTGGCGTCGTCGCGGTCGCACTTGCTGACGACGTGGATGTCGGCGATCTCCAGGATGCCGGCCTTGATCGCCTGGATCTCGTCGCCCAGCCCCGGCGCCGAGACGACGATGGTGGTGTCGGAGGCCTTGGCGATCTCGACCTCGTCCTGGCCGACGCCGACGGTTTCGACGAGCACCGTCTGGAAGCCGGCGACGTCGAGCACGTCGACGGCGTCGAGCGCCGCCCGCGCCATGCCGCCGGTGGCGCCGCGCGTCGCCATGCTGCGGATGAACACCCCGGGGTCGGCCGCCAGCTCGGTCATGCGGATCCGGTCGCCGAGGATCGCGCCGCCGGAATACGGGCTCGACGGGTCGACGGCGACGATGCCGACCTTCTCGCCGCGGCTGCGCAGCACCGCGGTGAGCTTGGCCACCAGGGTCGACTTGCCGCTGCCCGGCACGCCGGTCAGCCCGATCACGTGCGCCGCGCCGGCGCGCCGGTAGATCTCGGCCAGCGCCGGCCGCGCCTCGTCGACGCCGGCCTCGGCGCGCGAGATCAGCCGGCCGGCCGCGCGCAGGTTGCCTTCGGCGGCCTGCGCCAGCAGCTGCATCGACGGGACGTAGCTCATGCGCCCGCGGCTCTAGCCATTGCGGTGCAGCTCGGCGTTCAGCGCGCGGAAGACCTCGCGGTCGTCGATCACCCGGCGCGCCTTGAAGTCGGTACGCGGGATCGACCCCGGCGGCACCAGCTCGACCTGGGCGCGGACGCCGAGCACGGTCTGCAGCTTCTGCGCGACCGACCTGCGGAAGCCCTCGAGCGCGGCGTCGCCGTCGCGGAACAGCCCCTCGCTCGGTTCCACGCGCAGCAGCAGCTCGTCCATCGACGCCTCGCGCGTGATCACGATGCGGTGCTCGCCGCCGTAGCCGGTCAGCTGGTTCAGCGCCGCATCGACCTCGCTCGGGTAGATGTTCTCGCCGCGGATCGTGAACATGTCGTCGATGCGGCCGAAGATCCCCTGCGGCAGCCGCGGATAGGTGCGGCCGCAGGCATTGTCCTCGTTGACCCACAGCGTCAGGTCGCCCGACAGCAGCCGGATCATCGGCTGGCTGGTGCGCTCCAGGTGCGTGTACACCGGCGTGCCGCGCTGGCCGTACGGCACGCGGCGGCAGGTCGCCGGGTCGCACACCTCGGTGTAGACGATGTCCTGCCAGCACAGCATGCCCTGGCTGCTCTCGCGGGTTCCGGCGACGTTCATCCACGGCGTCATCTCGGCCATCGAGCCCGAGTCGTAGACCCTGGCCCCGTACAGCTCCTCGATGCGTTCCTTGACTCCCGGCACCGAGGCGCCGGGCTCGCCAGAGAAGAACAGGCAGCGCAGGCCGAAGTCGCGCGGATCGAGCTTCTCTTCGCGGGCGACCTCGGCCAGGTGGATCGCATAGCTCGGCGTGCCGTAGAAGGCGGCCGGCTTCATCGTGTGCAGCCACTGGGCCAGGCGGGCGCTCATGCCGGGCGCGCCGGCGCCGAACGGGAAGGCCTTGGCGCGCAGCCGCTCGGCGCCGGCCAGCGCGCCCCAGCTGCCCAGGTAGAGGCTGAACACGGCGGCCACGCAGATCATGTCGCCGGGCCGCAGGCCCATGCCCCACATGATCCTTGCGTGGGCATTGGCGATCGCCCGCCAGTCGTCCCGCCCGATCGCGAACGCGGTCGGCCGGCCGGTGGTGCCGCTGGTGCCGTGCACGTGGAAGATCTCGTCCTCGGCAACGCACAGGTAGTCGCCGAACGGCGGCTGCGCCGCCTGCGAGGCGCGCAGGTCGGTCTTCCTGACCACCGGCACCCGCGTTTCGAAGTCCTCCAGCGACTTCAGCTGGCTCGGATGGAAGCCGGCCTCGTCCCACTTGCGCCGGTAGAACGGCGCGCGCTCGTAGGCGTAGCGGCACACCTCCTGCAGCCGGACGAGGATCGCCGCCTCGCGCTGCGCCGGCGGCATCGTCTCGCGCACCGGGAACCAGTAGCGGCTCTGCGGCGGCGGCAGGTAGCCGTCGTCGAAGCGCGGCGGAAAGGACCACTGTTCCATCTGGGCCATGGCGGGGGGTCTCCGGGCGGCCGCCGGCGGGCGGCGAAAGCGGTGCTGGGGACGGCGCCGGCGGTCAGCGCGGGCCGCGGCTCTGGACCAGGCGGGTCAGCGTGTCGATGATCGCCTGTGGCGGGGTGTCCTGCAGCATGACCTCGGCCACGCCCATCTTCTTCAGCGCGGCCACGTCCTCGTCGGGCATCACGCCGCCGGCCACGACGATGATGTCGTTGGCCTGCCGTTCGTCGAGCAGCCGGAAGATCTTGGGAAAGACGGTCATCTGCACGCCGGACAGCAGGCTGACGCCGAGGATGTCGACGTCCTCCTGGATCGCCGTGCTGACCACCTCGTCGGGGGTGCGGTGCAGGCCGGAGTAGATGACGTCCATGCCGGCGTCGCGCAGGGTGCGGGCCACGACCTTGACGCCGCGGTCGTGGCCGTCGAGGCCGACCTTGGCCAGAAGTACTCGAATCGGAGTGCTCATCGGAGGCGCCTCACTCAGCCGGCCGCGCGGCCGGCCTTGCTGATTTCAGAATACCGTATACGATATGCGAAGCATCGCCGCAGCGGGCGGTGCCTGTCAAACGGCGCCGCACCGGCGGCGCGCATTCAGGGGATGGCCGATGCCGATGGAATCGCTGAAGCCGCACAAGACGCTGGTCGAGCGCGTCTACCAGTCGATCCTCGACGCCATCTGCGACGGCTCGCTGGCGGCAGGCGCCCGCGTCACGCAGGACGAGCTGGCCGCCCGTCTGCACGTCTCGCGTCAGCCGGTGATGACCGCGCTTGGCCTGCTCAGGCAGCAGGGCTTCCTGACCGAGCACGGCCGCCGCGGCCTGAGCGTGGCTGCCGCCGACCGCGCGCGTTTCGACGCCATCTACGAGTTCCGCGCCGCGGTCGAGCCGCTCGCCGCCTCGCTGGCGGCAGCCAGAATCAGCCGCGAGCAGCTGGCCCGTGCCAGGGCGCTGGTCGCCGAGGGCAGGCGGGTGGCCGCCGCCGGCGACGCCAAGGCCGTGCTGCAGGCCGACGTCGACTTCCACTCGCTGATTTACGAAGCCAGCGGCAATCCGCTGATCATCGGGGCGATGCAGACTCACTGGCAGCACCTGCGCCGCTCGATGGGCGAGGTGCTGCAGCGGCCGCGCTTCACGCAGAAGGTGTGGAAGGAGCACGCGGCGATCGTCGATGCGATCGCTGCCGGCGACGCCGGGCAGGCGGCACGGCTGATCGGCGCCCACGTGCGCGAAGCGCACCTGCGCGTCGGCGCCGAACTGGCAGCGGCGGAACGCGCCGCCGCCTGAGTGCGGTCGCGGCCGCCAGGCCGACGCGCGGTTGTTCGCCGACGGGCTGTCTAGCGGCGGGCCGCCGGCGGCTGCCACAGTTCGACCTTGTTGCCGTCGCAGTCGACGAGCCAGGCGAAATCGCCCTGCTCGCCGCCGGCACGATCCGGCAGCACGGTCGCGCCGGCGGCCGAAGCGCGGGCCAGCGTGGCGTCGAGGTCGTCGACCACCAGATTGAACATGAACGGCTGCTCGCTCGGCCGGAAGTAGTCGGTGTCGGCCGCAAACGGCGTGAAGATGAGCGCGCTCGTGGCCGGCAGCGCCGCCGGATCGAAGACGACTCCACCCCAGCTGTTGAACTGCAGGCCCAGCACGCGCTGGTACCAGTCGCGCAGCCGCGCCGGGTCCGGCGACTTGAAGAACAGGCCGCCGAGGCCAAGCACCTGCCCGCGCGCTGCCGAGGTGCTCATCATCGATCCTAGAATCCGCACCAGTCTACCGGGTCGGCCTTGGACGAGCTTCGATTCCGCGCCTTGAGTGTGTTGCGCATCGGCGAGCCGGCGGCGCGCTGCAGCGCGGCCGGCGAGCTGGCCTCATTCGACGGCGCGCTCGACACTCAGGCGGCGCTGGACGAGCCGCCCGGCGTGCCGGGGCGGCCGGCGCGCCCGCTGCTGGTCGCGCCCGGCTCGCTGGCGCCGCGCCCGGTGGGCACCCCCGAGGGCCGCGCCGCGCTGCTTCATGCGCTGGCGCACATCGAGTTCAACGCCATCGGGCTGGCGCTGGACCACGTCTGGCGGTTCGCCGGGTTGCCGGAGCAGTACTACCGCGACTGGACGGCGGTGGCGGCCGAGGAGGCACATCACTTCGCCCTGCTGCGCGGACGGCTGCGCGATGTCGGCTACGACTACGGCGACTTCCCGGCGCACGACGGCCTGTGGGAGATGGCCCGGCGCACCGCCGACGACGCGCTGGCGCGGATGGCGCTGGTGCCAAGGACGCTGGAAGCGCGCGGCCTCGATGCGTCGCCGGCGGTGCGGGCCAAGTTCGCGGCGATCGGCGACCTCGAGTCGGCGCGCATCATCGACGTGATCCTGCGCGACGAGATCGGCCACGTGGCCGTCGGCAACCGCTGGTTCCGCTTCCTGTGCGAGCGACGCGGCGTCGATCCGCAGGCGGCCTATCGGCAGGTGGCCGGCCGCTGCCGGGCGCCGCGTCCGCGCGGCCCGTTCAATGTCGCCGCGCGGCTGCAGGCGGGCTTCACCCCGCAGGAGGTCGACGAGCTGCAGCGCGGCGCCGGCTAGAGGCGCCGTCGATTGAATTCCGGCCGGATCGATGCTAAACAGGCGCTGCATCGAACGGCAGTACGCAGGACCGACGCGGCGGCCACCGCGCTATCCCATGAAGCTCATCGACTCCATGCGCACGCTGCTCGGCGTGCGGAAGAGGCGCGGGCAGCCGCCCGCCGGGCCGAAGCCGCGCCTGGGCGCCCGGATCGTCCGCGACGACGTCCGGATGACGGTGCAGGCGGGCCTGACGGAGGCCCGCTGGCAGTGGCTGGTCCAGCACGGCTGGCGCGAGGACACGTTCCGCGACAACCGCCGCCGCTATCGCGAGGTCCCGCCGTCGATGGTGGCCGAGATCTTCGACGCCGCCGACCCCGAGGAGTGCGGGCATCTGCTGGCGCGGGCGATTGCCCAGGCGAAGGCACGACCGACCGTCAGCCTGTCCCGCCGCTGACCGTACGTCCGCCGCCCGGCTCCAGCGGGCGATTTAGGACTTTTGCCCGAGCGCGCCGATCGTCCGAACTGGATAGCCTATGGACGTACGGTCGGTCATGGCCGCCATGGCCGGCGACCCCCGGGACTTCTAGTGGACGGAGCATTCAGATGGGCGCGTTCGACGGTTTTCGCACCCTGTTCAAGATCCGGCAGGAAAGGAAGCGGCCGCGGCCGGGGCCGAAGCCGCGGATGGGGGCGAAGATCTATCTGCACGACGTGCGCATGGTCGTCGAGGCCGGCCTGAGCGACGAGCTGTGGGACTGGCTGACCGAGCTCGGCTTCCGCGAGATCACCTTCAGCCCGGACCGCCGCCACTACCGCGACCTGCCGCGCTCGCTGGTCTCGAACCTGTACGACGCGCCGGCTGAGGAGTGGCGGCCGCTGCTGAAGGTGGCGATCCAGACGGCATCGAAGCGGCCGCCGGTGAAGGTCAGCGCGCGGCCGGCGCGCGTCAACACCTAGCCACCGGGCGTCAGCCGGCGGCGCGCGCGCGCTCCTGCTCGAGTTCGCGCAGTACCCGCCGCTGCACCTTGCCGGTGGTGGTCATCGGCAGGGCGTCGATGAACTCGATGTCCTTCGGATACTCGTAGGGCGCCAGCTTGCCGCGCACATGGTGCTGCAGCGCTTCGACCAGCGCGCCATCGCCGCGATAGCCGGCCGCCAGCACGACGAACGCCTTCACCAGCGCGCCGCGCTCGGCGTCGGGCTTGGGCACCACGGCGACATTGGCCACGGCCGGATGCCCGAGCAGGCAGTTCTCGATCTCTCCCGGCCCGATCCGGTAGCCGGCCGCCTTGAACATGTCGTCGGCGCGGCCTCGGTACCACAGGTAGCCGTCCTCGTCCCGGCAGGCCAGGTCGCCGGTGCGGCACCACGAATCCGCCGGGTCGCCGGTGTACTTGCGCCGGGTTGCCGCGTCGTTGTTCAGGTAGCCGAGGAAGAAGACCGGATCGGGGTGACCGTGGATGTCGCGCCGGTGCACCGCCACTTCGCCGAGCTCGCCGGCGGGCAGCACCTCGCCGGCGTCGTCGATCACCGCCACCCGGTGGCCGGGATAGGGGCGACCCATCGCGCCGGCGCGCGCCGGCCACTTCTGGTGCGAGTTGCCGACGATGTAGTTCATCTCGGTCTGGCCGAACATCTCGTTGACGGTCACGCCGAGTTGCTCGCGCGTCCAGTCGAACACCGCCTTGCCGACGGCTTCGCCGGCGCTCATCACCGCGCGCAGCTTCAGCCGGCCGGGGCGGCGCCACTCGGGGGCGCGCATCATCATCTTCAGCGCGGTCGGGAACAGGAAGCTGTTGGTCACGCCGTAGCGGCGCATGATCTCGAGGGCCCGCTCGGAGGAGAAGCGGCCGCGCACGCCGACGATCGGAAAACCGAAGTACAGCGTCGGCAGCAGCGCGTCCATCAGGCCGCCGGTCCAGGCCCAGTCGGCCGGCGACCAGAACACGTCGCCCGGGCGCGGAAACCAGTTCTGCGAGGCGACGAAGCCGGTCAGGTTGCCGATCATCGCCGAGTGCGGGATCAGCGCGCCCTTCGGCGGCCCGGTCGTGCCGCTGGTGTAGATCAGCACGGCGGGGTCGGCGGCCCGGGTGACCGCCAGGCTGAAGCGGTCGGCGGCGCGCGCCAGCAGCGCGCTCCAGTCGGCGAGCCCGTCGGCCGGGCCATCGACGCAGATGACCTGCTTCAGCGTCGGGCAGGCGTCGCGCAGACCGACCAGCGTGGCCGCCGTCGAGGCGTCGCAGATCGCCACCTTGGCCGTGCCGTCGTTCAGGCGGAAGACCAGTGCCTCCGGACCGAAGAGCACCGACAGCGGCATCGCCACCGCCGCCATCTGGTAGCAGGCGAGGTGAGCGACCGCGGTCTCGGCGCGCTGCGGCAGCAGGATCGCCACGCGGTCGCCACGGCCGACGCCGAGCGCCGCCAGCGCGTTCGACAGCCGGTTGGCATCGCGCACCAGCGCCGCGTAGGTGAACGTCTCGCGGTGGCCGGCTTCGTCCTCGGTATGCAGCGCGATGCGCGAGCTCTCCGCCGCCCAGCGGCGGCCGCAGACCTCGGCGATGTTGAATTCGGCCGGCACGCGCCAGCGGAAGCCTTCGTAGATCTCGCGGTAGCGATCGCGGGGCATGGCTCTGACCTGTTATCTTGCGCGCCCCGATCATCCCGCAGGCCGATGCGGCCGGCAATTGCGATGAAGCCTTCGCGTTCGCGTTTCCTCCCCGTGCGCGGGGTGCGCTATCACCTGCGCGAGTGGGGCGAGCCGGGTGCGCCGCAGCTGCTGCTGCTGCACGGCTGGATGGACGTCTCGGCTTCGTTCCAGTTCGTCGTCGACGCGCTGCGGCGCGACTGGCACGTCATCGCGCCGGACTGGCGCGGCTTCGGCCTGAGCGGCGCCGGGCCGGGCGACTGCTACTGGTTCCCCGACTATCTGGGCGACCTCGACGCGATACTTGACGAGGCGTCGCCCGCGGCGCCGGCGACGCTGGTCGGCCACAGCATGGGCGGCAACGTCGCCCTGCTTTATGCCGGCGTCCGGTCGTCGCGCGTGCGGGCGGTGGTCAATCTCGAGGGGTTCGGCCTGAAGGACTGCGCGCCGGAGCTTGCGCCGGGGCGCTATGCGCGCTGGCTGGACCAGCTGAAGTCGCCGCCGGCGAGCCGCCGGTATCCGACGCGGGCCGAGGTCGCCGAGCGCCTGCGGCGGAACAATTCCCGTCTCGACGAGCCGCGCGCCGCCTTCCTCGCCGAGCACTGGTCGCGGCGCACCGCGCAGGGCGACTACGAGATCGCCGGCGACCCGGCGCACAAGATCGTCAACCCGGTGCTGTACCGCTGGGCCGAGGTCGCCGCCTGCTGGGCGGCGGTTGCCTGCCCGGTGCTCTGGGTCGAGGCGGCCGACACCGACGCGCACCGCTGGGCCGGCGACGCCGGCGATGTGGCGCGCCGAGTCGCCGCGCTGAAGTCGGCCGAGATCGCCCGCGTCGCCGACGCCGGTCACATGCTGCATCACGACCAGCCGCAGGTGGTGGCGCGGCTGATCGAGGAGTTCGTCGAGCGCGCCGGTCGGCCGGCTCCGTAGAATCGCGCCCGCCATGAGGCTCGCCAGCGAACTGAACGCCGACCTGCATTCACACTCCACCGTCTCCGACGGCACGCTGACGCCGCGCGAACTGGTGCTGCGCGCCGCGCGGCAGGGCGTCGAGCTGCTCGCGCTGACCGATCACGACGAACTGGGCGGGCTGGCCGAGGCGTCGGCCTGCGCCAGCGAGATCGGGCTCGACTTCGTGCCCGGCGTCGAGATCTCGGTGACCTGGGCCGGACGCACCGTGCACGTGGTCGGCCTCGGCATCGACGCCACCGACCGCGCGCTGCGCGACGGGCTGGCCGGCGTCCGGTCGGGCCGCACCGGGCGGGCGCGGCAGATGGCCGAACAGCTCGCCGCGGCCGGCATCGACGGCGCCTTCGACGGCGCGCTGCAGTACGTCGGCAACCCGGAGCTGATCTCGCGCACCCACTTCGCGCGCTTCCTGCTCGAGCGTGGCGTGTGCCGCAACATGCGCGAGGTGTTCAGCCGCTTCCTGGTCGAGGGCAGGCCGGGCTACGTGCCGCACCGCTGGGCGAAGCTGTCGGAGGCGGTGCGCTGGATCGTCGGCGCCGGTGGCGTGGCGGTGATCGCGCACCCCGGCCGCTACCGGCTGACCGAGAACGAGCTGTGGTCGCTCGCCACCGAGTTTCGCGAGCTCGGCGGTGCCGGCCTGGAGGTCATCACCAGCAATCACGGCATGGCCGAGGCGCGCCGCTTCGCCGAGCTGGCGCTCGAGTTCGGCTTCGCCGCTTCGCGCGGCAGCGACTTCCACGGCCCCGGCGAGTCCGATGTCGAGCTCGGCCGCGTCGGTGCGCTGCCGTCGCGGCTGCCGCCGGTCTGGCAACGGTTCCTCTAGGCCGTGGCGCAGCTGTTCGTCGTCCACCCGGCCAACCCGCAGCTGCGCCTGCTGCGGCAGGCGGCGCAGATGATCGAGCACGGCGGGGTGGCGGCGGTCCCGACCGACTCCTGCTACGCGCTGGTGTGCCGGCTCGACGACAAGGCGGCGGCCGACCGAGTCCGCCGCATCCGCGGCGTCGACGAGCGGCACCACCTGACGCTGCTGTGCCGCGACCTGTCGGAGATCGCCAACTACGCCAAGCTCGACAACGTGCAGTACCGGATGATCCGCGCCGTCACCCCGGGGCCGTATACCTTCATCCTCGAGGCGACGCGCGAGGTGCCGCGACGGCTGTCGCACCCGTCGCGCAAGACGATCGGCATCCGCGTTCCCGATCATCCGGTGGCGCAGGGGCTGCTCGACGTGCTCGGCCAGCCGCTGATCTCGACCACGCTGCTGCTGCCGGGCGACGAGCTGCCGCGCACCGACGCCGGCGAGATCCGCGAGCTGCTCGAGCACGACGTCGACCTGGTGATCGACTCCGGCGATGCCGGCATCGAGCCGACCACCGTGATCGACCTCAGCGGCCGCGAGGCGGTGCTGGTGCGGCGCGGCCGCGGGCCGGTCGAGGCGCTCGGTTTGTCGGGCTGAGGCGGCGGGGCGCGGGAGCGCCGCACGGCCGCTCCGAAGGCGCTCGCTCCCCCTCGGGGGGACAGCGCGCAGCGCGAAGGGGGCGCCATCGACCCGCTGATAGACTGCGCGCCGATGGAAGGCCTCATTCAGACCATCACGGTCTACGCAATCCCCGTCCTTTTCGCGATCACCGTCCACGAAGCGGCGCACGGTTACGTGGCACGACACTTCGGCGACAACACCGCCTATGTCGCCGGACGCGTCACGCTCAATCCGCTGAAGCACATCGATCCGCTCGGCACGATCCTGGTGCCGCTGCTGATGGTGACGCTGTCAGGGTTCATGTTCGGCTGGGCCAAGCCGGTGCCGGTCAACTTCGGGCACCTGCGCAATCCGAAGCGCGACATGATCTGGGTGGCGGCGGCCGGCCCGGGCGCGAACCTCTCGATGGCGGTGCTGTGGCTGCTGTTCGCCAAGGTGATGGTGCTGCTCGGCATCCAGGAGCACTTCTTCCTGATGGTCGCCGGCGCCGGCATCAACGTGAACCTGATGCTGATGGCGCTGAACCTGCTGCCGCTGCCGCCGCTCGACGGCGGCAGGATCCTGGTCGGCGTCCTGCCGCGCCCGCTGGCCTGGCAGGTCGCCCGCGTCGAGCCGTACGGGTTCGTTATTCTGCTGCTCCTGCTGTTCACCAACACGCTGGGCTTCTTCGTCCGGCCCTTTCTTCAGTTCGGCCGCTCCGTCCTCGAGTTGTTCATCTGACCATGTTCGGTGACCGCGTTCTGTCCGGCATGCGCCCCACCGGCGCGCTTCACATCGGCCATTTTCACGGCGCGCTGAAGAACTGGGTGAAGCTGCAGGACGAGCACCCGTGCTTCTTCTTCGTCGCCGACTGGCACGCGCTGACGACCCACTACGAGACGCCGGAGGACATCGAGGCCAGCGTCTGGGACATGCTGGTCGACTGGTTCGCCGCCGGCATCGACCCGGCCAAGGCCACGGTGTTCATCCAGTCGCGCGTTCCCGAGCACGCCGAGCTGTTCCTGCTGCTGGCGATGGCCACCCCGCTGGGCTGGCTCGAGCGCGTGCCGACCTACAAGGATCAGATCGAGCGGATCAAGGACCGCGACCTGTCGACCTACGGCTTTCTCGGCTACCCGCTGATGCAGGCGGCGGACATCCTGATCTATCGCGCCAACATGGTGCCGGTCGGCGAGGACCAGGTGCCGCACATCGAGATGACGCGCGAGATCGCCCGCCGCTTCAATCACCTGTTCGGCCGGGAACCCGGCTTCGAGGACAAGGCGAAGGCGGCGGTGAAGAAACTCGGCAGCAAGCGCGGCAAGCTCTACCTCGAACTGCGCACCCGCTACCAGGAGAAGGGCGAGGAGGACGCGCTCGAGCAGGGGCGGGCGCTGCTCGCCTCCTCGGCCAGCCTGTCGATGGGCGACCGTGAGCGCCTGTTCGGCTATCTCGAGGGAGTGCGCCGGGTGATCCTGGCCGAGCCGGAGGCGGCGCTCACCGAGACGCCCAAGCTGCCGGGACTGGACGGGCAGAAGATGTCGAAGAGCTACGGCAACGCGCTGCTGATGCGCGAGGAGCCGAAGGCGCTGACCGACAAGGTGCGACGCATGACCACCGATCCGGCGCGGGTGCGCCGCTCCGATCCGGGCGAGCCGGAGCGCTGCCCCGTGTGGTCGCTGCACCAGATCTACACCACGCAGGAGGTGCGCGACTGGGCGGCGCACGGCTGCCGCAGCGCCGGCATCGGCTGCCTCGAATGCAAGCAGCCGGTCATTGAATCGATGCTGCGCGAGCAGGAGGTCTGGCGCGGGCGCGCCCAGCCGTACCTCGACGACCCGTCGCTGCTGCGCTCGATCGTCGCCGACGGCTGCGACCGTGCTCGTCATGCCGCGCAGGAGACGATGCGTGACGTGCGCGAGGCGATGGGGCTTGCCTACAGCTGATGTGGCTGCGCCGCCGCGCCCCCGCCAGGCAGGGCACAGACGACGAGCGCGCGCCTGATCGCGCCGCAACGCCGCCGCCGGCGGGCCACGGTGGCGACGGACCATCGCCGTGGGTGCGCCGTTTCGCTGCTCGGGTGCCGCCGGGCGCGCGGGTGCTCGACATCGCCTGCGGCGGCGGCCGTCACGCGCGACTGTTCGCCGAGCAGGGCTGCGTCGTCGACGCGGTGGATATCGACGCCGGCGCCGGCGTCTCGCTGGCGCAGCTGCCGGGCGTCAGCTTCCTGCGGGCAGACCTCGAGGGCGGGCCGTGGCCGTACGCCGGGCGGCAGTTCGAGGCGATCGTCGTCACCAACTACCTGCACCGGCCGCTGTTCCCGCTGCTGGCCGAGTCGCTGGCGCCCGGTGGCACGCTGATCTACGAGACCTTCGTCGTCGGCCACGAGCGTTTCGGCCGGCCGACCAATCCCGACTTCCTGTTGCGCCCGCGCGAGCTGCTCGACGCCTTCGGCCAGCTGCTGGTGGTGCTCGCCTTCGAGGAGGGCGTGGTCAGCCTGCCGCGGCCGGCGCGCGTCTCCCGCCTGTGCGCGGTGCGCGCCGCCGGCGATGCGCACCTGCGGCTCGACGCGCACCGCTGAGTGCGCCGGGCGAGCGTGCCGCCGCCGGTAGAATGCGCCGCTTAATCCGAGCGAGGCTTGCATGATCAAGGGCTCACTGGTGGCGATCGTCTCGCCGATGCGCGAGGACGGCTCACTCGACTACGACGCCTACCGTCGGCTGATCGAGTGGCACATCGCCGAAGGCACCAACGGCATCGTCGCAGTCGGCACCACCGGCGAGTCGCCGACGGTCGATCACGACGAGCACTGCGAGCTGATCCGCGTTGCCGTCGAAACGGTGCGCGGCCGGGTGCCCGTCATCGCCGGCACCGGCGGCAACTCGACCACCGAGGCGGTCGAACTGACCGCCTTCGCCAAGGGCGTCGGCGCCGACGCCTCGCTGCAGGTCGTGCCCTACTACAACAAGCCGACCCAGGAAGGCCTGTACCAGCACTTCCGCAAGGTGGCCGAGTCGGTCGACCTGCCGATCATCCTTTACAACGTGCCCGGCCGCACGGTGGCCGACCTGTCGACCGAAACCACGCTGCGGCTGGCGCAGGTGCCGGGCGTCATCGGCATCAAGGACGCCACCGGCGATCTCGGGCGTGGCGCCGACCTGCTCAAGCGCGCGCCGAAGCCGTTCGCCGTCTACAGCGGCAACGACGACACGGCGCTCGCCCTGATGCTGCTCGGCGGCCATGGCGTGATCTCGGTGACCGCCAACGTGGCGCCGCGTCTGATGGCCGAGATGTGCAAGGCGGCGCTCGCCGGCGACCTGTCCGGGGCGCGGGCGCTGAACAACCGCCTGCTGCCGCTGCACCTGAAGCTGTTCGTCGAGCCCAACCCGATCCCGGTCAAGTGGGCGCTGAGCAGGATGGGCCGAATCGGCGGCGACATCCGGCTGCCGCTGGTGCCGCTGGCCGAAGGCCACCGTCCGGCCATCGAGGCGGCGCTGCGCGAGCTCGGCCTGCTGTAGTGGGGGCCCGGATGTCGATCAAATCCTGCGCCTGGCTGGCGCGCGCCGCGGTGGCGTGCGCATTCGCCGCGGTGGCGGCCGGCTGCAGCACGGTGAACCTGAGCTCGGACAAGATCGAGTACCAGAGCGCGCCGGCGCCGCGTACGCTCGAGGTGCCACCGGATCTGTCGCAGCTGCCGCGCGACGATCGATTCGCGGTGCCCCAGCGCGGCAGCACCACCACCAGCGCGACGGCTTCCGCGGCCGCGGCGGCAAGCCGCGGCCAGCCCCGCGGCGGCACCGCGCTGCTCGTCGCGCCGGCCGTTCCCAACGCGCGCATCGAGCGCGAAGGAACGCAGCGCTGGCTGGTGGTCGACGTGCCGCCGGAGCAGTCCTTCAACGTGGTGAGGGAATTCCTGCCGACCATCGGCCTGCAGATCGAGCGCGAGGACGCGAAGCTGGGCATCGTCGAGACGGCGTGGGCCGAGAACCGGGCCAGCCTGCCGCAGCCGCTGATCCGCGGCCTGCTCGGGCGGTTCCTCGGCCAGGTGTTCTCGACCGGCGAGATGGACAAGTTCCGCTTCCGCATCGAGCGCACGGCCGGCAACACGTCGGAGATCTTCGTCAGCCACCGCGGCATGGTCGAGGTCTACACCTCGCAGGCGCAGGACAGCACCAAGTGGCAGCCGCGGCCGTCGGATCCCGAGCTCGAGGTCGAGCTGCTGCAGCTGCTGGCGCAGCGTTTCGCGCCGGCGCCGGCGCAGGCGACTGCCGCCGCTGCCCAGGCCGCCGGCGGGGCCGCGGTGACCGTGTCGACGCAGCCGCCGATCGCCCAGGTGCTGCCGGCCGATGCCTCGGGACCGGCCCGCGTGAGCATCGACGAGCCGTTCGACCGCGCCTGGCGCCGCGTCGGCCTGGCACTGGACCGCGGCGGTTTCACGGTCGAGGACCGTGACCGCGCGCGCGGCCTGTACTTCGTGCGCTACCTGGATCCCGAGGTCGAGCAGAAGCAGCGCGACAGCCAGGGCTTCCTGTCGAAGCTGTTCGGGCGCGACGCCAAGGTCGACGCCCAGCAGTTCCGGGTGGCGGTCTCGGCGGCGGGAGACCGCACGATGGTGACCGTGCAGGACCGTGAGGGCAGGCCGGACACCAGCCCCACCTCCGGCAAGATCCTGGCGCAGATCAACGATCAGCTTCGCTGACGCGCGCGGGTCCGGCGTCGATGCTGCGTTTCAGCTGCCTCGGATCCGGCAGCGAGGGCAACGCCACGGTGGTCGAGGCCAGCGACGGCTTCGTCACCACCCGGGTCCTGCTCGACAACGGCTTCAACGGCCGCCAGCTGCGGCAGCGGCTGGCGCGTGCCGGGCTCGACCTCGGCGACCTCGACGCGATCGTGCTGACGCACGAGCACAGCGATCACGTCGGCGGGGTGCACGCACTGCGGCGGAAGGTCGAGCTGCCGGTGTACTGCTCCGTCGGCACGGCGCGCGCGGCCGCGCTGCAGGCCGGGTTCACCGAGGTCGTCGCCGGCGAGATCGTCGCGATCGGCGCATTGCGGCTGATGCCGTTCGCGGTGGCACACGACGCGGCCGAGCCGCTGCAGTACGTGTTCAGCGATGGCGACCGCCGGCTCGGCGTGCTGACCGACATCGGCGCGCCGGCCGACGACGTCTTCAGCGCGCTGGCCGGGGTCGATGCGCTGCTGCTCGAGTGCAATCACGACGCCGAGATGCTGCGCGCATCGGCCTACCCGCCGTTCCTGAAGGCGCGCATCCTCGGCGGGCAGGGACACCTGTCCAATGCGCAGGCAGCGTCGCTGCTCGGCCGGCTCGATCGCCGCCGACTGGGACTGGTTGCCGCCGGCCACCTGAGCCGGCGCAACAACCTGCCGCAGCTGGCGCAGCAGGCGCTGGCCGCCGTGCTCGGCTGCGGTGAGCACGACGTGCTGGTGGCCGACCAGGACAGCGGGCTGCCGTGGCAGCGCTGCTGACCGACCGCAACCAACCACGACGACAAAAAGGGGCCGGCGCGGCCGGCCCCTCCTGATGCTGCGCGAATCGCCCGCGCAGCAGCCAGCGTTGCCGCTTACTGCTTGGGAGTAACGGCTGCCTTGACCTCGGTCGCCGACTTCTGCGCCGCTTCGGAGACCTGGCCGGGCGCCTGCTTCGCTGCCTCGGTCACCTGGCCGGGCGTCTGCTCGATCGCCTTGCCGGCTTCCTTGAGGTCCTTCTCGACCTTCTCGGTGAACGACTGCGACGAGCCAGACGCCGACGAGCCGGCGGGCGCGGCCTGAGCCGGCGCGGACTCGCTGGTCGTAGCGGGCGCGGCGGGCGCGGCGGCAGGAGCAGGCGCCGGAGCCGGAGCGGCAGCAGGCGCGGGAGCCGGCGCAGCGGCAGGAGCTTCCTCTTTCTTGCCGCAGGCGGCGAGCGCGAGGACGATCAGGGAAGCAGCGAGGATCGGACGGGTCATGGCGATGGGTTCCTTTTCCGGGGTTGGTGAAGCGCTTTCGGCTCGGCACGAGCGCGAATTCATCACGATCCTGCAGGGCTAACGGAAACGCGTACGTGATTGTACCTGCTGCAATGCGGCATCCGCAATTGGCAGGCCCGTTGCGGCTTGAGGCGGGGGCCTACAGGCCCAGCGGCTGCGACGGCTGGTTGTGCGAGGCGTGCTCCCAGCGTCGATCGAACTCGGTGCCGAGCGGCTGGGCAAACGGGCCGTGGTGGCACCACATCTCGCCGAGGATGCCGATGGTCGGCTGCAGCCGCAATGCGTCGCGGTCGTCGCCGATCGCCACCACGTCGTGGCCGACCGGATCCTGCGGATCGGCACAGCGGATCAGCAGGGCGTGCGGGAAGTCGCGCTGCAGGCCGCGCAGGCGCGGCGCGCGGGTGTCGAGCCACGCCATGTCGTCGACCAGCAGCTGGATCCGGTTGTACGCGTCGGCAAGCAGCACCGCGCGCATCGCTGCGACGGGCCTGACCTCGCCGAGCGCGAGCACCGACAGGTCGACCGCGGCAAAGCGCAGCCGCTGGCGGGCGCGGGTGATCAGAACCAGCAGCGCCGCCTCGAGGTCGGCGCGCGAGCCGATCAGCGTTCGTTGCGGCGGGTCGGGCGCGAGCGCCTGCATGATCGGTGTCACTCCTGGTCGACATGCAGCCAGCCGGCGACATGCCACTCGTGCAGCAGCCGCAGCAATGCCGCGGGCGCGCTGCGCAGCGAGTCTGTGCCGATCCGGCGCGAGTCGGCAAGTCGGGCCAGCCGAAGGTCGTAGGCGCCGGCCGGGCAGACCTCACCGTTGATCGCGAAGCGCCGGCCGGCGTACAGGCAGCGGGTGCGCGGGTCGGCGCGCAGCTGCAGCCGTCCCTGCGCCGCGGCTCGCTGAAGCGCCGCCAGGCTCAGGGGTCGCCGCGGCCGGTCGAAGATCACCTGCGGCTTCGGTTCGGTCAGCTGCGCGAGCAGCATCTGCACCGCATCGCTGCGCCGCGGCCGCAGGCTCGACAGCTGCCGCCAGGCCTGCTCGACCATCTGTGCCGGGAGCCGGCCCGGCCGGCGCGTCGGCCGCGCGCCCGGGTCGGCGTAGCGGCCGCTCAGGCGCACGCGCGCCGCCTGCTGCAGGAACCAGGGCTCGACCAGTTCCTGCCACGACGGCGCGCGAAAGCCGACCGACAGCGTGATGCACTCGCCCAGCGCCACGCCGTCGTGCGCCACTCCAGGCGGCAGGTACAGGACGTCGCCGGGCTCGAGCACCCACTCGGCGCCCGGGCGGAAATTGGCGAGGATCTTCAGCGGCAGGCCGTCGACCAGGGCGAGGTCGCGCTGCCGGCTGATCCGCCAGCGCCGACGGCCGTGCGCCTGGATCAGGAAGACGTCGTAGGAATCGACGTGCGGACCGACGCCGCCGCCGTCGGTCGCGTAGCTCGCCATCAGGTCGTCGAGCCGCGCGTCCGGAGCGAAGCGGAAGCGCTGCAGCAGCGAATGGGCGGCGGGCAGGTGCAGGTCGAGTCCCTGCACCAGCAGCGTCCACCGCCTGCGCGCCAGCGGCGGCAGGGACGAACGCGCGAACGGGCCGTGGGCGAGCCGCCAGCGGCCGCCGAAGGCGGTCACGCAGCGCGATTCGACGTCGTCGCGCGCCGCCAGCTCGAACAGCTGGGCGCGACGCACCGGCGAGCGCAACCCGGGCAGCGCCTGGCGGATCAGCAGCGGTCGCCGCTGCCAGGCCTCGCGCATGAACCGCGCCACCGTGAGCGAGCCGAGATGGGTCAGGGCGGGCGGGGCCATAATCGCCGTCGAGCATATCGCCGATCGACAGGACCTCCGTGAAGATCGAAGACGGCTGCCTGGTCAGCCTCGACGTGTCGATGTACGACGCGCAGGGCGAGCTGCTGGAGAAGACCGAATCGCCGCTGGTGTACCTGCACGGGGCTGGCGACATATTCCCGCGCATCGAGGCGGCGCTGGCCGGGCAGGAGGCCGGCTATCGCACGTCGGTGATGCTGGAGCCGGAAGACGCATTCGGCGATGCCGACGCGTCGCTGGTGCACCTCGTCGAATGCCGCCGGCTCGGGCCGCAGGTCGAGGTCGGCATGCGCTACGAAGGCCTGCCGGGGCAGGCCGACGGCCGCATCTACACCGTGACCGACGTCGCCGAGGCAATGGCGGTGCTCGACGGCAACCATCCGCTGGCGGGCTACGCGCTGCGCTTCGACCTGCACGTGCGCAGCGTCGAGCGGGCAAGCGACGACGAACTGTCGGCGGCCGATCGACCGCAGCCGCCGGATTTCCTGCGCGTGGTCGAGACCCAGGACCTGCGCCGGCCGCCCGGCCACCGGCGGCATTGAACGACGCGGGTGCGCGTCAGCGCCCGGCCAGCCCCTGCAGTTCGTACAGCAGCGCCAGCGCATCGCGCGGGCTGAGCGAATCGATGTCGGTGGCGGCGAGCTTCTCGCGCAGTTCATCGGCGGCCGGCTCGATCGACACCTCGGCCTCCGGGGCGGTGCCCTCGGCGGCGGCGAACAGGTCGAGCTGCGGCTGGTTGGCTGCGGCGCGCTGTTCGAGTCGCGCCAGCAGAAACCGCGCGCGGCGCACCACCTCCGGCGGCACGCCGGCCAGCTGCGCCACCGCCAGCCCGTAGCTCTGGCTGGCCGGCCCCTCGCGCACCTGGTGCAGGAACACCACCTTGCCGCGCGACTGGGCAGCCGCCACGTGCACGTTGGCCACTTCGGGCAGCCACTGCGCCAGCTGGGTCAGCTCGAAGTAGTGGGTGGCGAACAGCGTGAGCGAACGGTTCGCCTCGGCCAGCGCGCGCGCGATGGCGGCGGCCAGCGCCATGCCGTCGAACGTCGACGTGCCGCGGCCGATCTCGTCCATCAGCACCAGGCTCGACTCGGTCGCCCGGTTCAGGATCGCCGCCGCCTCGGTCATCTCGACCATGAAGGTCGAGGCGCCGCGTGCCAGGTCGTCGGCGGCGCCGATGCGCGTCAGGATCCGGTCGACCGGTCCGAGGCGGGCGCTGTCCGCCGGCACGAAGCTGCCGGCGTAGGCGAGCAGCGCGATCAGCGCGATCGAGCGCATGTAGGTCGACTTGCCGCCCATGTTCGGGCCGGTGATCACCAGCAGCCGCCGTCCCGGGCCGAGCGTGCAGTCGTTGGCGACGAACTGCTCGATCTGCGCTTCGACCACCGGGTGGCGCGCGCCGCGGATCTGCAGGCCGGGCGCATCGCTGAACTGCGGCGCCACCCAGCGCGCCCGCTCGGCGTGACGGGCCAGCGCCGCCAGCGCGTCGACCGTGGCCACTGCGTCGGCCGTGGCCAGCAGCGCCGTCACCTTCGGCTGCAGCCGCCCGAGCAGCGCCTCGAAAAGCTCGCGCTCGCGGCCACGGGCGCGCTCCTGCGCCGACAGCGCCTTGTCCTCGAACGCCTTCAGCTCGGGCGTGATGTAGCGCTCGGCGTTCTTCAGCGTCTGCCGGCGGCGGTAGTCGTCCGGCACCTTGCCCGCCTGGCCGTGCGTGACCTCGATGTAGAAGCCGTGCACGCGGTTGTATTCGACCCGCAGGTTGGCGATGCCGGTGCGCGCCCGCTCGCGCGCCTCGAGGTCGAGCAGGAACTGGCCGACGTTGTCGCGCAGCGCGCGCAGTTCGTCCAGTTCGGCGTCGAACCCGGCGGCGATCACGTCGCCGTCGCGCAGCTGCGCCGCCGGCTCGGGCAGCAGCGCCCGGCGCAACTCGTCGGCGATTTCCTGCGGCAGCAGGCAGCCCTGCCGCCAGCGGCCGCCATCCGGCGTGTCGACCGGCTGCAGCAGCGCCGCCACCGCGGCCAGCGGCGGGCCGGCGTCGCGCAGTGCCGCCAGCTCGCGCGGCCGCACGCTGGCCAGGGCGATCCGCGCCGCGATACGGTCGAGGTCGGGCACCTGGCGCAGCGGCGCCTGCACGCGCGAGGCCAGGTCGAGGTCGATCAGTGCGCCGATGAACGCCTGCCGCGCGCGCGCGACCGCCGCATCGCGCTGCGGATGGTGCAGCCAGTGACGCAGCCGCCGGCTGCCCATGCCGGTGGCATTGCCGTCGAGCAGCGCGAACAGCGTCGGCCCGCCGTCGCCGCGCAGCGACTCGGTCAGCTCGAGATTGCGCCGGCTCACTGCGTCCAGCAGCACCAGTTCGCTGTCGTGCTCCACTGCGATCCGCGTCACGTGCGACAGCGGTGCCTGCTGCGTGTCCTGTGCGTAGGCGAGCAGCGCGCCGGCAGCAGCCAGCAGCAACGGCTCGCCATCGACGCCGAAGGCGGCCAGGGTGGTCACGCCGAGCAGTTCGCGCAGCAGCCGGGCGCCGCGCTCGGCGTCGAAGTGCCACGGAGGCAGCCGCTGCACACGGGTGTCCGTTTCCGGTGCCTCGAGCCCGGGTTCGTCGGCGAGCAGCAGTTCCGACGGCGCGATGCGGGCCAGCTCGGAAGCGAGTTCGCCGCGGGTGGTTCGCGTCACGCGCAGGTCGCCGCTGGCCAGCACCAGCCAGGCGATGGCGACCTCGTCGCTGCCGCCGAAGGCCAGGGCCGCCAGCGCCGCATCGCGCTTGGCGTCGAGCAGCGACAGCTCGGTCAGCGTGCCCGGCGTCACCACCCGAACGACCTTGCGCTCGACCGGCCCCTTGCTGCTGGCCGGGTCTCCCACCTGCTCGCAGATCGCCACCGACTCGCCCAGCCTGACCAGCCGCGCCAGGTACTGCTCGACCGACACCACCGGCACCCCGGCCATCGGGATCGGCGCGCCGGCGGAAGTGCCGCGCTGGGTCAGGGTGATGTTGACCAGCTTCGCGGCGCGGCGGGCATCGTCGTAGAACAGCTCATAGAAGTCGCCCATCCGGTAGAAGAGCAGGATGTGCGGGTGCTGTGCCTTGATGCGCAGGTACTGCTGCATCATCGGCGTATGGCGGGCGAGCTCGCCGTCGCTCGCGGCGATCGGCTTCGGCGCTGCCATCTCGGGAGTGGACTCGGTCGCGGGCGCGGCGCAGCGGCTCAGCCGCCGGCCGGTTCGCCTCGCCGATGCACTTCCTGCACCAGCGCCAGCAGCTGCTCGTGCACCTTCGGCGCGCCGCACACGACGTTGCCGGTGAACAGGTAGTTCTCCTCGCCGTCGAAGTCGGAGACCAGGCCGCCCGCCTCGACGATGATCAGCGTGCCGGCCGCCATGTCCCACGGCGACAGGCCGAACTCCCAGAAGCCGTCGAGCCGGCCGGCGGCGACGTAGGCGAGGTCGAGCGCGGCGGCGCCAGGCCGGCGGATGCCGGCGGTTGCCTCGGTGATGCGCTTGAACATGCGCACGTATTCGTCGAGATGCTCCAGCTGGCGGAACGGAAAGCCGGTGCCGATCAGCGACTCGCGCAACAGGCTGCGGCGCGAGACGCGGATGCGGCGGTCGTCGAGGAAGGCGCCGCGGCCGCGGCTGGCGGTGAACAGCTCGTTGCGCGTCGGGTCGTAGACGACCGCCTGGGTCAGCTGCCCGCGGTGGCGCAGGCCGATCGACACCGCGTACTGCGGAAAGCCGTGGATGAAGTTGGTGGTGCCGTCCAGCGGATCGATGATCCAGGTGTACTCGGCTTCGTGGCCGTGCTGGCTGGCGCCGCTTTCCTCGGCGAGGAAGGCGTGCTGCGGATAGGCGGTGGACAGCGTCTCGATGATCGCCGATTCGGCGGCGCGGTCGACCTCGGTGACGAAGTCGCGCCGGCCCTTGGTCGAGACGCGGATCAGGTCGAGGTCGAGGCTGGCGCGATTGATGATCGCCGCCGCCCTGCGGGCCGCTTTCACGGCCGTGTTCAGCATCGGGTGCATCGGGACGGATTGTCGAAGGAGCAGGGCGCGTCGGCGACGCACCGCTAGACTGGCCGAGGATTCTACTGGGCCGGCATGGCGAGGCCGCCGCCATGGCCATCGAGGACCGCCGCGTGGACGCTACCGCCTTCGATCGAGTGCGCTTCGTGCTGGTCGCGCCGAGCCACCCGGGCAACGTCGGCGCGGCCGCGCGCGCCATCCGCACGATGGGGTTCAGCCGGCTGGAGGTGGTGGCACCGCGCGAGCCGGGCTTCCGGCAGCACGACGAGGCACTTGCCTTCGCCACCCACGCCGCCGGGGTGCTGCAGGCGGCCGGGCTGCACGCGACGCTGGCGCAGGCACTGGCGGGCGTGCGCCTGTCGTTGGCCATGACCGGCTACGCGCGCGAGTTCGGACCGCCGCTCGCCGACCTGCGCACGGCGGCGGTCAGGGTCCGCGCCCACATCGAGCTCGAGCCCGGCGACGTCGCCTTTGTCTTCGGTGCCGAGCGCAACGGCCTGGCCAACGACGACATCGAGCGCTGCAGTGCCTGCTGTGCAATCGCCGCCGACCCGCAGGCGGCATCGCTGAACCTCGCCCAGGCAGTGCAGCTGGCAGCCTACGAGTGTCGCCTCGCATTGGTCGGCGGCGGCATCGACCGGCGGCTGACGCCGTTCGAAGCCGAGCCGCCGGCCAGCCACGAGCGGCTCGAGGGCATGTTCGCCCACCTCGAGCAGGCGCTGGTCGAACTCGGCTACCTCGATCCGGCGCAACCGAAGCGGCTGATGTCGCGCCTGCGGCGGCTGCTGGCACGCGCCCAGCCGAGCGATGCCGAGGCCGACATCCTGCGCGGCATCGCGGCAGCGATCATCCAGCGCCGCGCCGAACGAGTCGGCCGCAAGGGCGGCCGATAGAATCACGGCCTCTGTTGCGAACGGCCAGGACCATGTTCGATCGCCTGCGCGAAGACGTCCGCTGCGTGCTGGAGCGCGACCCGGCCGCACGCACTGCCTTCGAGGTGCTGACCTGCTACCCCGGCGTGCACGCGCTGTGGCTGCACCGGCTGGCGCACGCCTGCTGGCGCGGCGGGCTTCGCTGGCTGGCGCGCTTCATCTCGCACCTGGCGCGCTGGCTCACCGGCATCGAGATCCATCCCGGCGCCACGATCGGCCGGCGGGTGTTCATCGACCACGGCATGGGCATCGTCATCGGCGAGACGGCCGAGATCGGCGACGACAGCACCATCTACCAGGGGGTGACGCTCGGCGGAACGTCGCTCGCCAAGGGAGCCAAGCGGCACCCGACGCTCGGCCGCGGCGTCATCGTCGGTGCCGGCGCGCAGGTGCTCGGCGCCTTCACGGTCGGCGACGGCGCGCGCATCGGCGGCAACGCGGTGGTGGTCAAGGAGGTGCCCGCGGGCGCGACCGCCGTCGGCAACCCGGCGCGCATCCTGCACAAGGAAGTCGACGCGGCGCGCGAGTCGGCCGCCAACCGGATGGGCTTCTCGGCCTACGGCCTGTCGCAGGGCGGCGACGATCCGCTGGTCAAGGCGCTGCACGGCCTGGTCGACCACGCCGACAAGCAGCAGCGCGAGATCGATCGCCTGGTCGCCGCGCTGCGCCGGCACGGCATCTCGGTGGACGAGGTCGATGCCGAGCGGCCGACCGTCGATGCGAGCGAGCTGAACCGGCTGGTCGACGAGTAACTGCGCTTGACCCCGTCGCCCCGGCGCAGGCCGGGGCCCGAGTTATCGGCGCTGCAAATTGGATCCCGGCCTTCGCCGGGATGACGGCGTGCGGACGTGAGGCGCTGGCGTCGCCCATTATTCCCACTCGAGCGCCATGCACTCAGGCGGCCAGCGGCAGGTCCACCAGCTCGCCGTCCTTCATGCCGATGGCGCCGCCGCGCACCGGGTCGGTGTCGAAGTCCCAGTCGGGCAGCACCCGGCGCTCGGCCGGGTCGCCGTCGATCGCAAAGCGGTGCACCGCCGGGCGGTGCGTGTGGCCGTGGATCAGCACCCGCTGGCCGCTGGCGCGCAGCGCCTCGTCGACCGCCGACGGCGTGACGTCCATGATCTGCATCGCCTTGGCGCGCTTGCCGGCCTCGCTCTGCGCCCGCGCAGCGCCCATGAAGGCCAGCCGCGCGGCGCGCGGGCCGGACAGGAACTGCCGCTGCGTCGCCTCCTGCCGCACCGAGGCACGGAACCGCATGTACTCGGCGTCCTGCGTGCACCAGGCGTCGCCGTGCGCCAGCAGCAGCTCGCGGCCGCCGATCGAGGCGACGGTGGGATCGGCGAGCAGCTGCGCCCCGGTGGCGCGCAGGAATCGCGCGCCGAGGAGCAGGTCGCGATTGCCGTGCATGACGTACACGCGCACGCCCCGTTCGCCGAGGCCGCGCAGCGCCGCAGCCACGGTTCGCGACACCGCGTCGGTGTCGTCGTCGAGCGTGTCGTCGCCGATCCAGTACTCGAACAGGTCGCCGAGGATCAGCAGCTCGGCGTGCGCCGCGGCTTCGCCGGCGCAGAACTGCAGGAAGCGCCGGAGCGTGGCCGGCGCCCCGGCATTCAGGTGCAGGTCGGAGATGAACAGCGGATCGCTCAGCTCGACCCGCGGCAGGCCGGCCAGCTGGACCGGCAGCGGGTCGGCCGGCTCGGCGGCGGTCGTCACGCGCGGCCGGGCGCTAGCCGAGCACCTCGGCGCGCTCGATCAGCACGTCCTGCTGCGGCACGTCGGAGTGCATGCCGCTGCGGCCGGTGGCCACCGCCTTGATCTTGTCGACCACTTCGGCGCCCTCGGTCACTTTGCCGAACACGCAGTAGCCCCAGCCCTGCGCCGTCGGCGCCTTGTGGTTGAGGAAGTCGTTGTCGGCGACGTTGATGAAGAACTGCGCGGTGGCCGAGTGCGGGTCAGACGTGCGCGCCATGGCGATCGTGTACTTGTCGTTGCGCAGGCCGTTGTCGGCCTCGTTGTGCACCGGCGCGCCGGCCGGCTTCTGCTTCATTCCCGGCGCGAAGCCGCCGCCCTGGATCATGAAGCCGTTGATCACGCGGTGGAAGATCGTGCCGTCGTAGTGGCCGCTCTTCACGTAGTCGAGGAAGTTGGCGACCGTCTTCGGCGCCTTGTCGGCATCGAGCGCGATCGTGATCGGGCCGAAGGTGGTGTGCAGGCGAACCATGGCTGCTCCTGTAGGGGTCCGGTGGCGGGCTACTTGACGATCGTGGCCGAGCGGATCAGCACCGGCTTGGCGGGGACGTTCTGGTGCGGGCCGACGCTGGTCGTCTCGACCTTGCGGATCCTGTCGACCACGTCCATGCCGGCGACCACCCTGCCGAACACGGCGTAGCCGTTGCCATCGGGCTTCGGGTAATCGAGGCCCGGATTGTCGACCACGTTGATGAAGAACTGCGAGGTCGCCGAGTCCGGCACGCCGGTGCGCGCCATCGCCACCGTGCCGCGCTCGTTCTTCAGGCCGCTGCGCGACTCGAGCGGGATCGGCGCCCTGGTCGGCTTCTGCACCATCTCGGCGCTGAAGCCGCCGCCCTGGATCATGAAGCCGTCGATCACGCGGTGGAACACGGTGCCGTCGTAGTGGCCGGCCTTCACGTAATCGAGGAAGTTGGCCACCGTCTTCGGCGCCTTCTCGGGCTCGAGCTGGATCGTGACGTCGCCGAGGCTGGTGGCCAGCAGCACCCGCGGTGCGGCG
This sequence comes from Burkholderiales bacterium, assembly GCA_020355165.1. Taxonomy (GTDB): domain Bacteria; phylum Pseudomonadota; class Gammaproteobacteria; order Burkholderiales; family Burkholderiaceae_F; genus JADJWR01. The sequence continues at coordinate 1,536,687 of CP070661.1, read as the reverse complement.
CCCTTGTCCTGCGCCGCCGCGCCGGCGGCAAGAAGTGCAAGGAAGCCCGCCGCGGCGAGCGGGCGCATCATTCGGCCAAGCAGTCGAAACATCGGCGATTCCTTCAGTGAAGAGAGGGGAGTCTCAGCGCACCGCGCGGATGCGCGCGTTCAGTTCGCGCGCCGTTTCCAGTTTCGCCTTGGCGACGCGGTTGTTGGCATCGAGCCCGAGCGCCTTGCCGTAGGCCTGCTCGGCCATCGACAGGTACAGGTCGCCGAGGTTCTCGTAGGCGGTGGCGTAATCCGGCTGCGCGACGAGCGCCTGCTGCAGCAGGCGATAGGCGGACTCGTAGCGCCCCTGCGCCGCGTGGATCACCGCGAGGTTGTTGTAGGGCTCGGGCAGTTCCGGGAATTCCTGGGTCAGCCGCTCGAACACGATCGCCGCCTCCACGGTCCTGCCCTGCTCGGCGAGGATCACGCCGCGCATGAAGCGCACCTGCGCATCGCGCGGGTTGTCCTTCAGCCGCGCCTCGGCGCGCGCCAGCGCCTCGTCGCCGCGGCCGGCCTTCATCAGCGCGCTGACCTCGGCAGCGGCGCTCGGCGGCGCCGGCGTCTGCGCGACCGCCGTCGCGGCGGCGAGCAAGGCACAGGCAATCAGCGGCAGCGAAGGCTTCACGGCAGGCGGTGGACGATATACTGCGGCCGCATCTTATCAACGCGCTCCGTACCGCCTCGTCCGCACGATGTTCGTCCGCCGCTGTTGACCCTCGCCGTCACGCCGCGCCCTTGCCGCGGCCGCCTGCTCCTGCGCGACAGCGGCCGTTCGCCGACGAACCTCCGGAGCTCTTCGCCATGAAGATCACCGTCTACAACACGCTGACGCGATCGCGCGCGCCGCTGCTGCCGCTCGAGCCGGGCCACGTGCGCATCTACGTCTGCGGCGTCACCGTGTACGACTTCTGCCACATGGGCAACGGCCGGACGCTGGTGGCGTTCGACGTGGTGGTGCGCTGGCTGCGCGCGCGCGGCTACCGCGTCAGCTACGTGCGCAACATCACCGACGTCGACGACAAGATCATCAAGCGCGCCGCCGAGCGCGGCATCACGCCGTCGGAGCTTGCCGTCGAGTACACGCGCCACATGCAGGACGACCTGGCGGCGCTCGGCTGCATCGCCCCGGACCGCGAGCCGCGCGCCACCGACTACATCCCGCAGATGCTCGGCATCATCGAGCTGCTGCAGAAGCAGGGACTTGCCTACCAGGCCGACGACGGCGACGTCGACTATGCCGTGCGCAGCTTCCCGCGCTACGGGCGGCTGTCCGGCAAGTCGCTCGACGACCTGCGCGCCGGCGAGCGGGTCGCCGTCGGCAGCAGCAAGCGCGACCCGCTCGACTTCGTGCTGTGGAAGCGCGCCAAGCCGGGCGAGCCGCAGTGGCCGTCGCGCTGGGGGCCGGGCCGTCCCGGCTGGCACATCGAGTGCTCGGCGATGGCGAGCGAGCTGCTCGGCCGCCACTTCGACATCCACGGCGGCGGGCCGGACCTGGTCTTCCCGCATCACGAGAACGAGATCGCGCAGAGCGAGGGCGCCTTCGGCGAGCCGTTCGCCGACATCTGGATGCACTGCGGGGCGCTGCGCGTCGGCGAGGAGAAGATGTCGAAGTCGCTCGGCAACTTCTGGACCATCCGCGACGCGCTGGCAAGGTACGACGGCGAGGTGCTGCGCTACTTCCTGGTCCGCTCGCACTACCGCAGCCAGGTGTCGTTCAGCGAGGAGCAGGTTGCCGAGGCGCGCGCCGGGCTGACCCGGCTGTACACGGCGCTGCGCGACACGCCACCGGCCGCCGGCGAGGTCGACTGGGACGAGGCGCACGCGCAGCGCTTCGCCGCGGCGATGGACGACGACTTCAACACGGCCGGGGCAGTCGGCGAGCTGTTCGCGCTGGCGAGCGAGATCAACCGCACCCGGTCGGCCGCGCTGGCGCGGCAGCTGAAGGGGCTCGGCGGCGTGCTGGGGCTGCTGCAGCGAGATCCGCTGGAGTTCCTGCGCGGCGGCGAAGGAGACGGTGAGGCGGCGCGCATCGAGTCGCTGATCGCCCAACGCGCCGCGGCCAAGAAGGCAAGGAACTTCGCCGAGGCGGACCGCATCCGCGCCGAGCTCGCGGCGCGGGGCATCGTGCTCGAGGACTCGCCGTCCGGCACCACCTGGCGGCGGCAGTAGATGTCGCCACGCCGGTGCACCGCGCTCGCCCCCGCCGCGGGGCTGCGCCGCGGCCGTGGCGTGGCCCGGCGGCAGCGGCGCGCCGGCCGATGACGCGGCCCCACTACTGGCCGCGCGCCCGCCGCGCACTGGCCGCCGCCGACCCGGTGCTGGCGCGGATCATCCGCCGCCACCCGCGGGTGGCGCTGGCCTCGCGCGGCGATCCTTTCTGCACCCTGGCCCGCTCGATCGTCGGCCAGCAGATCTCGGTCAAGGCGGCCGACGCGGTGTGGCTGCGCCTGCTGGCGGCGTGTCCGCAGCTGTCGCCGGCGGCAGTGCTGCGCCGGCGCGCTGCCACCCTGCGCGGCTGCGGGCTGTCGGAGCGCAAGGTCGAGTACCTGCGCGACCTCGCCGCCCACTTCGCCGACGGCCACGTCGACCCGGCGGCGTTCGCGACGATGAGCGACGAGGCGATCATCGAGCGGCTGACCGGCATCCGCGGCATCGGCCGCTGGACAGCGGAGATGTTCTTGATCTTTAACCTGTTGCGGCCTAATGTGCTGCCGCTCGACGACCTCGGGCTGCTCAAGGCGATCAGCCTGCACTACCTCGATGGCACGCCGACGCGCGAGCTGCTGGCGCGCCAGGGCAGGGAACGGGTCAGGCAACTGGCGCTGGCGTGGAGTCCGTGGGCCAGCGTCGCCACCTGGTACCTGTGGCGCAGCCTCGACCCGGTGCCGGTGGAGTACTGAGAACAGGAGAAGATGGCCAAGACGACGTTCCTGGATTTCGAGGCGCCGATCGCCGAGCTCGAGGCGAAGATCGAGGAGCTGCGCTTCGTCCAGGACGACTCGGCAGTCGACATCTCGGAAGAGATCGAGCGGCTGCAGAAGAAGAGCCAGGCGCTGCTGAAGGACATCTACGCCAAGCTGACGCCGTGGCAGGTGGCGCAGCTGGCCCGCCATCCGCAGCGGCCGTACACGCTCGACTACGTCGGCGACATCTTCACCGACTTCCACGAGCTGCACGGCGACCGGGCGTTTTCCGACGACGCGTCGATCGTCGGCGGGCTGGCCCGCTTCAACGGGGCGCCGGTGATGGTGCTCGGACACCAGAAAGGGCGCGACACCAAGGAGCGCACCGCGCGCAACTTCGGCATGAGCAAGCCGGAGGGCTACCGCAAGGCGCTGCGCCTGATGAAGCTGGCGGAGAAATTCGGCCTGCCTGTGTTCACCTTCGTCGACACGCCCGGTGCCTACCCCGGGGTCGACGCCGAGGAGCGCGGCCAGTCGGAGGCGATCGGCCGCAACCTGGCGGAGATGTCGCACCTGAAGGTGCCGATCATCGCCACCATCATCGGCGAGGGCGGCTCGGGCGGCGCGCTGGCGATCGCGGTGGCCGACCACCTGCTGATGCTGCAGTACGCGACCTACTCGGTGATCTCGCCCGAGGGCTGCGCCTCGATCCTGTGGAAGAGCGCCGAGAAGGCGCCGGAGGCCGCCGAAGCGCTCGGGCTCACTGCGCAGCGGCTCAAGGCGCTCGGCCTGATCGACCGCATCGTCGCCGAGCCGCTGGGCGGCGCGCATCGCGACCCGAAGCAGATGGCGGCGCTGCTCAAGCGCGCGCTGGCCGACAGCCTGCGCCAGCTGCAGGCGTTGAAGCCGAAGGAGCTGCTCGCCGCGCGCCACGCGCGCCTGCTCGGCTATGGCAAGTTCAAGGAAACGACCCCCGAAGCCTGATCCGCTCGAGCAGCGGCTGCTCGAGGCGCTGCGCGATGCGGTGGCCGGGTCTGCCGCGACCGGGCCGCTGCTGATCGCCTTCAGCGGCGGCCGCGACTCGACCGCGCTGCTCGATGCGGCGTGCCGATTGCGGAGCAGCCGCGTGGCCGGCTTTGCCGAGCTCGCCGCGGTGCACGTGCACCACGGGCTGCTTGCCGAGGCCGATGACTGGCAGCAGGCCTGCGAGCGCACCTGTGCCCGGCTCGACGTGCCGCTGCAGGTGGTGCGGGTCAGGGTCGAGGCACGCGGTGGCGGCATCGAGGAGGCGGCGCGCGAGGCCCGCTACGGCGCGCTGGCCGAGGCGGCGGCCGACTGCGCCGCGGCGGCGGTGCTCACCGCCCATCATCTGGACGACCGCATCGAGACCTTCCTCATGCAGTGGATGCGCGGCGCCGGCATCGAGGGGCTGACCGGCTTCGTGGCGGCACGGGGCTTCGCCGGCGGCGCCGCGCTGCTGCGCCCGTGGCTGGCGGTGCCGCGCGCCGAGATCGAGCAGTACGTGGCGCGCCGCGACCTCGCCTACGTCGACGACCCGAGCAACAGCGAACCGCGCCTGCTGCGCGGCGCGCTCCGTGCCAGGGTCGTTCCGGCGCTGCGCGCTGTGCGACCCGGTTTCCAGCGTGGCGCGGCGCGCTCGATCGAACTGCTGGCCGAGTCGGCCGAAGCACTGCACGAGCTGGCGGCGGCGGATCTCGCCACCTGCACCGAGGATGCGCCGGCGGGGATGCTGTGGCTCGAGCGCCTGGCGATGCTGCCGCCAGGGCGGCGCGCGGTCACCGTGCGCGCCTGGCTCGGCGCCCAGGGGGTGCCACCGCCGTCGCGCGCCCGCCTGGCGCAGGTGCTGATGCAGGCGCTGGGCAGCCGCGCCGATGCGCGCATGAAGATACGCATCGGCTCGCACGAAGTGCGACGGCACCGCGGGCTGCTGCTGCTGCGCGCGGCGCAGACCGAGTACCGCGGCGAAGCGACCATCCACTGGCGCGGCGAAGGCGAGATCGCGGTGCCGTCGTGGGGCGGCGTGCTGCGCTTCGAGCCGACCGAGGCCGAGGGCTTCGACCCAGAGTGGCTCGCCACCTGCCCGCTGCAGCTGCGCGGGCGCGGTGGCGGCGAGCGCTTCAAGCCGCACGCGCTGCGGCCGTCGAAGACGCTCAAGCGCCTGTTCCAGGATGCCGGCATCGCCGAGTTCGAGCGCGGCGAACTGCCGCTCGTGTGGCGCGACGGCCGGCTGATCTTCGTCGCCGGTCTCGGTGCCGACGCACGCCTCGTGGAAGCCGGCGGCGGGCGCATCCGCCTCGACTGGCAACCCGATGCCGAGCTCCTGCCGCAGGGCTGACCGCCGGGGCGCCGGCGCCGAACGGAGGTCGGCGCGTCCGGCTTGAGCTGGCGCAAGGCGCGCGCCGCGAAGCGCATGCTTCGCCTCCCTATAATTCGCCGGTTTCCTTCACCACGAATCTCGAAGCAGGGAGCGGCGGCCGCTGATGGCACTGATCGTTCACAAGTACGGCGGCACGTCGGTCGGCAGCGTCGAGCGGATCAAGAACGTCGCCCGACGGCTGGCCAAGTGGCAGCGCGCCGGCCACCAGCTGGTGGTGGTCGTCTCGGCGATGAGCGGCGAGACCAACCGGCTGATTGCGCTGGCCAAGGACATCCAGGCCAGCCCCGACCCGCGCGAACTCGACGTGGTTGCCTCCACCGGCGAGCAGGTCACCATCGGCCTGATGGCGATGGCGCTGAAGGACCTTGGCCTGAAGGCCAAGAGCTACACCGGCTGGCAGGTGCACGTGCTGACCGACAGCGCCTTCACCAAGGCGCGCATCGTCGAGATCGACGAGAAGAAGATCCGCGCCGACCTGTCCGCGGGAAACATCGTGGTCGTCGCCGGCTTCCAGGGCGCCGACGAGTTCGGCAACGTCACCACGCTGGGCCGCGGCGGCTCGGACACCTCGGCGGTGGCGCTGGCGGCGGCGCTGAAGGCCGACGAGTGCCTGATCTACACCGATGTGGACGGCGTCTACACCACCGACCCGCGCATCGTGCCCGAGGCACGGCGGCTGTCGACGGTCACCTTCGAGGAGATGCTGGAGATGGCCAGCCTCGGCTCGAAGGTGCTGCAGATCCGCTCGGTGGAGTTCGCCGGCAAGTACAGGGTCAAGCTGCGCGTGCTGTCCAGCCTGACCGACGCCGAGGTGCCGCTCGAGGAAGAGGCCGGCTCAGGCACGCTGATCACGTTCGAGGAAGACACAGTCATGGAAAAGGCAGTCATCTCCGGCATCGCCTTCACGCGCGACGAAGCGAAGATCACGCTGACCCGCGTGCCGGACCGCCCGGGCATCGCCTACCAGATCCTCGGCGCGATCGCCGAGGCCAACATCGACGTCGACATGATCGTGCAGAACATCAGCGTCGAAGGCATGACCGACTTCTCCTTCACCGTCGCCCGCAGCGAGTACGCCAGGGCGATGGACGTGCTCAACACCAAGGTCAAGGACCACATCGGGGCGACCAACATCATCGGCGACCCGAAGATCTGCAAGGTCTCGGTGGTCGGCATCGGCATGCGCTCGCACGTCGGCATTGCCAGCCAGATGTTCCGCACGCTGTCGGAAGAGGGCATCAACATCCAGATGATCACCACCAGCGAGATCAAGATCTCGGTGGTGATCGACGACAAGTACCTCGAACTCGCCGTCCGCGCCCTGCACAAGGCCTTCGGGCTCGAGCACGAGCCGGCATAGCCGCGTCGTTTCGCTGGAACGCGCTCGGCACCGCGTTAAACTGCATGCGGTTCGGCGCCGCCAGCGGCGCACAGGACACCGGAGACGTGGCCGAGAGGTCGAAGGCACTCCCCTGCTAAGGGAGCATGCGCGCAAAAACGCGCATCGACGGTTCGAATCCGTCCGTCTCCGCCAGCTAGTCTATTGATTTTAAATAACTTTTTATTCTTGCAGGAGGATTCCCCTGCAAACTCTCAGTACAGATTTTTTCTCTGTCTGCGAAGAGGGGCGCTAGCAGCGGCCCTTTCCGCCCAGTTGGGAAAGCAGAGAAATTTGGTCTCCCGAATAAGTCAAAGAAGTCCGGGGCCTACGGAAAAGATTCGTACTGGGAGTTCGAATGACTAACCGCCCGCCAGCTAGTCAGAGCCCGC
>CP070661.1:1522868-1529487 GCA_020355165.1 Burkholderiales bacterium | reverse complement strand
CGCGCGGCCGACAGCACGCGCCGCGCCCGCGCCGGACTGCAGCGCCTGATCGAGGACGCGCGCAGCACCCCGGCGGGAAAGCCACCTGCCGCGGCCACCGGCCGCACCCGTTCGCCATCCGGACGCTCCGCACGCCCCAGCCGGGGCAAGGCGCGTACGTCGTCACCCTGAGGAGCAGCCATGCCCACCTACACGCCACCCCTGCGCGATCAGCAGTTCGTCATGCACGAGGTGCTGGGCGTTGCCGAGCAGTACCAGCAGATGCCGCGCTACGCGGAAGTCGATGCCGACGTGATCAACCACGTGCTCGAGGAAGCCGGCAAGTTCTGCGCCGAGGAGCTGCTGCCGATCAACCAGTCGGGCGACGAGGAAGGCTGCACCTACGACCCGCAGACCAAGGAGGTCCGCACGCCGAAGGGCTTCCGCGAGGCCTACGACCACTTCCGCGCCGGCCACTGGCAGGGGCTGTCGGCCGAGCACGAGTACGGCGGCCAGGGGCTGCCGCACCTGCTGCAGATCGCGCTGTACGAGATGCAGTACTCGACCAACCAGGCGTGGGCGATGTACCCGGGGCTGACGGTCGGCGCCTACGAGTGCCTGTTCGCGCACGGCTCGAAGGAGCAGAAGGATCTGTACCTGCCGAAGCTGACCTCGGGGCAGTGGACCGGCACCATGTGCCTGACCGAGCCGCACTGCGGCACCGACCTCGGCATGCTGCGCACCAAGGCGGAGCCGCAGGCCGACGGCAGCTACGCGCTCACCGGCGAGAAGATCTTCATCTCCTCCGGCGAGCACGACATGGCGGAGAACATCATCCACCTGGTGCTGGCGCGCCTGCCGGACGCGCCGGCCGGCACCAAGGGCATCTCGCTGTTCGTGGTGCCGAAGTTCGTTCCGGTGGGCGAAGGCGCCGAGGCCAGGGTCGGCGAGCGCAACGGCATCTTCTGCGGCGGCATCGAGCACAAGATGGGCATCAACGGCAACTCGACCTGCCACATGGTGCTCGAGGGCGCCAAGGCCTGGCTGGTCGGCGAGCCGAACAAGGGCCTCAACGCGATGTTCGTGATGATGAACGGCGCCCGGCTGGCGGTCGGCGTGCAGGGCCTCGGCATCACCGAGGCCGCCTACCAGAACGCGGTGGCCTACGCGCGCGACCGCGGCCAGGGCCGCTCGCTGACGGGGGCCAAGGCGCCCGAGAAGCCGGCCGACCCGATCATCGTCCACCCCGACGTGCGCAAGATGCTGCTCACCGCGCGCGCCTATGCCGAGGGCGGCCGCGCCTTCGCCTACTGGACGGCGATGCAGGCCGACTTCCAGCTGCACCACCCGGACGAGGAGACGCGCGGCTTCGGCGCCGACATGATGGCGCTGATGACGCCGGTGGTGAAGGCGTTCATGACCGACAACGGCTTCGACTGCGCCTCGCAGTGCATGCAGGTCTTCGGCGGCCACGGCTACATCCGCGCCAACGGCATGGAGCAGCTGGTGCGCGACGCCCGCATCAACATGATCTACGAGGGCACCAACACCATCCAGTCGCTCGACCTGCTCGGCCGCAAGGTGCTGATGGACAACGGCGCCAAGCTGAAGAAGTTCGGCAGGCTGGTGCAGGCGTTCATCGAGGAGCACGGCACCGACCCCGACATGAACGAGTTCGTCACGCCGCTGGCCGACCTCGGCGAGAAGGTCACCAAGCTGACGATGGAGATCGGCATGAAGGCCTTCCAGAACCAGGACGAGGCCGGCGCCGCGGCGGTCGACTACCTGCGCGTGATCGGCCACCTGGTGTACGCGTACTTCTGGGCACGGATGGCGCGCATCGCGCTGCAGCGGATCGACGCCGACGGCGCCAAGGTCGACCCGTTCTACATCGCCAAGCTCAGCACGGCGCGCTTCTACTTCCAGCGCCTGCTGCCGGAGACCGCCTACCACATCCGCGCCGCGCGCTCGGGCGCCAAGAACGTGATGGAACTGGAGGCGGCACTGTTCTGAGCGAAGGTGCCGGTGACCGCTGACCGGAGCGTCACTCCCTCCCATTCGAAGCGAGGGCAGGGGATGGGCGAGAGCCTGGCCGCATCCGGCTGCAACGACGCTCCCTCCCCTTCAGGGGAAGGGCGGGGGTGGGGATGGGGTCCGACCGCCGCCGCACGGCGCGGGCCCGCCACAGGAAGCAAAGGGAGAAATCAGTGAGCAACTTCATCGTGAGAAAAGTCGCCGTCCTCGGCGCCGGCGTGATGGGCGCGCAGATCGCCGCCCACTGCGTCAACGCCAAGGTGCCGGTGGTGCTGTTCGACCTGCCGGCCAAGGACGGGCCGAAGAACGGCATCGTCGACAAGGCCATCGAGCAGCTGAAGAAGCTGAACCCGGCGCCGCTCGGCAACAAGGACGACGCCCCGTACATCGAGGCGGCCAACTACGAGGAGCACCTCGAGCGGCTGCGCGATTGCGACATCGTCATCGAGGCGATCGCCGAGCGGATGGACTGGAAGCACGACCTGTATCGGAAGGTCGCGCCGTTCGTCCGCGCCGACGCGATCTTCGCCTCCAACACCTCCGGCCTGCCGATCGAGAAACTGGCCGAGGCGATGGACAAGGACCTGAAGGCGCGCTTCTGCGGCGTGCACTTCTTCAACCCGCCGCGCTACATGCACCTGGTCGAGCTGATCCCGACGCCGGCCACGCGGCCGCAGATCCTCGACGACCTCGAGACCTTCCTCACCAGCACGCTCGGCAAGGGCGTGGTGCGCGCCAAGGACACGCCCAACTTCATCGCCAACCGGGTCGGCATCTTCGGCATGCTGGCGACGATCAAGGAGGCCGAGAAGTACGGCATCGCCTACGACGTGGTAGACGACCTGACCGGCTCGAAGCTCGGCCGCGCCAAGAGCGCCACCTTCCGCACCGCCGACGTGGTCGGGCTGGACACGATGGCGCACGTGATCCGGACCATGCAGGAGACGCTGCCGGCGTCGATCGACCCGTTCGCCGAGCACTTCGCCACCCCGCCGGTGCTCAAGGCGCTGGTCGACAAGGGGGCGCTGGGGCAGAAGGCCAAGGCCGGCTTCTATCGCAAGGACGGCAAGCTCATCAAGGTCCTCGATCCGAAGAAGCAGGACTACGTCGAGTCGACCGGCAAGGCCGACGAACTGGTCGCGCGGATCCTGAAGAAGAAGGATCCGGCCGAGCGGCTGAAGCTGCTGCGCGAGACCGACCACCCGCAGGCGAAGTTCCTGTGGGCGATCTTCCGCGACGCCTTCCACTACATCGCCGTGCACCTGGAGTCGATCGCCGACACCGCGCGCGACGTCGACTTCGCGCTGCGCTGGGGCTTCGGCTGGTCGACCGGACCGTTCGAGACCTGGCAGGCGGCCGGCTGGAAGCAGGTCGCCGATTGGGTCAAGGCCGACATCGACGCCGGCGAGGCGCTGTCGAAGGTGCCGCTGCCTAAATGGGTCTTCGACGGCCCGGTGGCCAAGGCCGGCGGCGTGCACACGAAGGAAGGATCGTGGTCGCCGGCGAAGAAGAAGTTCGTCGGCCGCTCGGCGCTGCCGGTGTACGCCAGGCAGATCTTCCGTGCCCAGCTGGCAGGCGAGAGCGCGGTGAGCGGGCACACCGGCGGCAAGACGGTGTTCGAGGACGACTCGGTGCGCATCTGGCACCTCGAGCAGGACGCCGCCGCCGAGGTGCTGGTCCTGTCGCTGAAGACGAAGATGCACGCGATCGGGCCGGGCGTGCTGGCCGGCATGAACAAGGCGGTCGACCTGGCCGAGGCCGGCTACCGCGGCCTGGTGATCTGGTCGCCCGACGAGCCGTTCTCGGTCGGCGCCGACCTGCAGGCGATGCTGCCGGTGTTCATGGCCGGCGGCGCCAAGGCGATCGGCCCCGAGGTTGCCAAGTTCCAGCAGGCGATGATGCGGCTGAAGTACTCGCAGGTGCCGGTGGTCGGCGCGGTCAGCGGCATGGCGCTCGGCGGCGGCTGCGAGACGCTGCTGCACTGCGCACGCCGGGTGGCCAGCCTGGAGAGCTACATCGGCCTGGTCGAGGTCGGCGTCGGCCTGATCCCGGGCGGCGGCGGCCTGAAGGAAGGCGCGCTGCGCGCGGCGCAGGCGGCGCAGGCCGCCGGCATGACCGACGTCTTCCCGTTCGTGAAGAACTGGTTCATGAACGCCGCCATGGCCAACGTCGCCAAGTCGGCGCTCGAGGCGCGCGCGATGGGCTACCTGCTCGCGTCGGACCTGATCGTGTTCAACAGCCACGAACTGCTGTGGACGGCGATCGGCGAGGCGTTCGCGATGGGCGCCACCGGCTACCGGCCGCCGCTGAGGACCAAGGGCTTCCCGGTGGCCGGCCGCACTGGCGTGGCCAACGTCAAGGGCCAGCTGGTCAACATGCGCGACGGCGGCTTCATCAGCGCGCACGACATGCTGCTGGCGACCAACATCGCCGAGGTGCTGTGCGGCGGTGACGTCGAGGCAGGCAGCCTGGTCGACGAGCAGTGGCTGCTCGACCTCGAGCGCAACTACTTCGTGCAGCTGGTGGCCCACCCGAAGTCGCAGGAACGGATGATGGGCATGCTGCAGACAGGAAAACCGGTGAGGAATTGATGTCAGTTTCCCCTCCCCACGAAGGGGAGTGCTGATTCCCGAACCCTCCCCTTCAAGGGGAGGGCAGGGTGGGGATGGGGTACGCGAACAGATGCTCGGCCAGACGAACGGATCGGCAAAGAAGTTCTCCGCGTCTCTGCGCAGGCAGCCGACCGACGCCGAGCGGCTGCTCTGGCAGCGCCTGCGCGGCGAGCAACTCGGCGCGAAGTTCCGCCGGCAGCATCCCTACCTAGGCTACGTGCTGGATTTCGTCTGTCTCGAACGAAAGCTGGTAATCGAAGTCGACGGCAGCCAGCATGCGGAGAGCGAGACTGACGAGAAGAGGGATCGTGACCTGCGGGCCTCCGGGTTCAGGGTCCTGCGCTTCTGGAACAACGAAGTGATCACGCAGACCGATGCGGTACTCGAAAGGATCGCCGGTGAACTGCAACGCTCGGATTGATGGTCGATCGAATTTGATGACCCATCCCCACCCCCGCCCCTCCCCTTGAAGGGGAGGGGAGATATCGGATCGAGAGAGGAAGCGATATGAAACAGATCCAGGATGCCTACATCGTCGCCGCCACGCGCACGCCGATCGGCAAGGCGCCGAAGGGCGTGTTCAGGAACACCCGGCCCGACGACCTGCTGGTCGCGGCGATCCGCAACGCGATGGCGCAGGTGCCGTCGCTCGACCCGAAGGCGGTCGAGGACGCGATCATCGGCTGCGCGATGCCGGAGGCCGAGCAGGGGCTGAACGTGGCGCGCATCGCCGTGCTGCTCGCCGGCCTGCCGTCGAGCGTCGGCGGCATGACCATCAACCGCTTCTGCTCGTCGGGGCTGAACGCGGTGGCGATCGCCGCCGACCGGATCCGCGTCGGCGAGGCCGACGTGATGATCGCCGGCGGTGCCGAGTCGATGAGCATGGTGCCGATGGTCGGCAACAAGCCGTCGTTCAACGCCCACATCTTCGAGCGCGACGAGAACGTCGGCATCGCCTACGGCATGGGCATGACCGCCGAGAAGGTGGCGGCGCAGTGGAAGGTCAGCCGCGAGGCGCAGGACGAATTTGCCTGCAACTCGCACATGAAGGCGATCGCCGCGCAGAAGGCCGGCGAGTTCGCCGACGAGATCACGCCGATCGAGGTGGTCGAGAAGTTCCCAGACCTGGCCAGCCGCGAGGTGGCGGTGAAGACGAAGAAGGTCGCGCTCGACGAAGGCCCGCGTGCCGACACCAGCCGCGAGGCCCTGGCGAAGCTCAGGCCTGTGTTCGCCGCCAAGGGCAGCGTCACCGCCGGCAACAGCTCGCAGACCTCCGACGGCGCCGGCGCGCTGATCCTGGCCAGCGAGAAGGCGGTCAAGACATACAACCTGACGCCGCTGGCCCGCTTCGTGTCGTTTGCGATCCGCGGCGTGCCGCCGGAGATCATGGGCATCGGGCCGAAGGAGGCGATCCCGGTGGCGCTGAAGCACGCCGGCCTGAAGGCCGAGGACATGGGCTGGATCGAGCTGAACGAGGCCTTCGCCGCGCAGGCGCTGGCGGTGATCAACGACCTCGGGCTGGACGCCTCGAAGGTCAACCCGATGGGCGGCGCGATCGCGCTCGGCCACCCGCTCGGCGCCACCGGCGCGATCCGCGCCGCCACCGTCGTGCACGCGCTGCGGCGCAAGCAGCTGAAGTACGGCATGGTGACGATGTGCGTCGGCACCGGCATGGGGGCGGCGGGGGTATTCGAGCGGGTGTAGCGCCGCTCGCGTACGCGAGCCTGCGGCTCGCACGTGCGCTCGCGGCGGGTGAACTTCGGGCGGGCAGGCTTGGGGCGGCCCGGCGCCCGCCCGCATGACAACTGCCACGACCCCTCCCCGGCCCTCCCCCGAGGGGAGGGTGGCGCAGTGCCGTGCTTGATGGCGAACCTGGAAGAAGAGCGTTGACGGAGACAAGCAGATGACCATCCGCACCGAAACGGCCGACGGCATTGCGCGCATCGAGATCGCGCGGCCGGAGAAGAAGAACGCGATCACGGTGGCGATGTACC
>CP070661.1:1516989-1522768 GCA_020355165.1 Burkholderiales bacterium | reverse complement strand
CTCAGGATCCGCCGAAGCCTTCGCCGACGCTGGCGGTTCACCAACCGGCCGCCATGACCCCCTTCTGATCCACCAGTGCGCGCGAATCAACGGCACCGCCATCGCGGACCTACTTGCCGACGGATGGCTGCAATCTACGATGAGAAGAGCCCGGATTCGACCCTCTGCAGTCCTTCGCCGCGTCGGTCTGAGCGTCAGCCATGCAGCGCAGGCGGACCCTCAGGCTTGGCGCTATTGAGAGCCGCAGTTGGCCGAGGCCGTGTGAAAACGCGCCGAATTCGCGGGCTCGCGAAAGCGCGACCCATCCGACGCACGCCGCTACGTAATCCGACCTACTCAGGTGGGAGCGCCCCTACCTGTCGAGGTGGGCCGGCAGATCGCATCAGCGCCCATGCTCCGCCCATGTCACGCATGGCGGCAGCATTCATCAGACGCCTGCGTAGCGGCCGCCGCTACCCACCCGTAAGGGTCGCCGTTTCTTCTGCAGGACTGCATGCCGAAGCGTCGAGCAACCGGGCATCGAATCAAAGAGGACGATCATGAAACAAGTTCATTTATCCAGTGTCGCACTTCTGCTGGCAGTCACCACGAGCGCATGGGCGGCCGTCGAGCCTTATCCCGAGGCGTTGCAGGGCCAGGACATGTCGACCAAGAGGCGGGCGCAGGTCATCGCCGAGCTTCACGAAGCGATCCGCCTTGGGCAGATGTATGACTTCCCGATGCTGTACGCGCAGACGCAGTTGCTTGCCAACGCCGGCGAGCGGGCGGGCGCCGTAGCCGTCTCACGAGGGGATCAACGCCAACTGCGCGCGCAGGTCAGCGCAGGAGCGACGGAAGCGAACAGGCTCGGCCTGCTGACTTCCGGCGAAGGCGACACCCCCGTGGCCACCGCGGAGCAGGAGGCACTGATCGCCGCCGCTGGCGAGCAAGCCGCCAGTCATGTGCAAGAAGCGGCACGACAGGTGACCGTCGCACAGCCTGCCGAGGCCGTTGACTCCTGGACCGAATCGCGCTGACCGCGCGTAAAGCGTGGTCCGGACTGCAGCGAGGCAGTCCTGCTGCGCGCAAACAATCGGCCAGCCGTGGTCAGCCGCGGCAGGCCGACTCCTTGCGTGATGCCGCCTACGCACTGTGCCGCGACTGCTGGCTGTTCTCTGCCATAGGCTCGGCTTGTCCCAGATTGCCCGCCCGAGCGCCATCGCTCAGTAGCGAGCATCTACGACCACGGAGAAAAGGAAATGCAATGACGACTTTTGGTATTCCATGGCTAAGAAAGCTGGCACTCGCAGCAGATGACTTCGACGAGGATCACCGAGATCTCCTGGACAAAGTCAACGCGCTGCTCCTGGCGACCTCATCCGCAAACGAGACTCAGGTGCTGATGGCGAATAGCGGTCTCAGAGTTGCTGCGCAAGAGCACTTCGCGAGGGAAGAAGTGCAGATGCGTGCGCTGCAGTACCCCGAAATGGAGCAGCACTGCGAATCACACCGGCGACTGCTGGACGGCTTGAGTTCCTTGCAGTTCATGCTCAGAAACATAGGCGGGTTCTCGCGAAGAAACACGGAAGGATTCGTGTCGACCACGGGCCTGTTTGCGTTCCTGCAGCGCTGGTTTGAAGCACACCTCACCAACGACGACAGAAAGTTCGCCGATTTCCTGGCCCAACGGGCGCCTTCGGTGGCTGCCGAGGTGGCCTAGGCTGCCGATGCCGCCAGATCAGCAGCCACGCACGACGGACAGCTCGCGTCGCATTGCCGCCGGTCACTGCAGCCCAGTCGACTGACAGGAGATGGCCGGTTGCCGAGATACCTCCGTTCGCTCAAAGCTGTAATCGGCGAATCAGGCGCTCAGCGCGACAGTCAGTTCTCGGGCTTGATCGGGAAGGCGAACAACCGGTCAGCTCCGGACCTTCACTCGCCCGTAACGCGCCGCTCGAAATGACCGGTCAAGAAGTGGAGCTGACATCGCTCGTCGGCGAAAAACCAAGCGACGCGATCTCTCCCTATTGCCGCCGCTAGAGACGTTCGCTGCGGGAAACACGATCTGCTCCGTTTCTTCCTTGGTGCGCGTCATCGGCACGAGTAAGTGCGCATGGCATTGGCGGTTCACAGAAAAGTCCACTTTCGATCCGTCGCCCGGGCGGGGCAGCTTAAGCATCCGCCAACTCAAGCGCCAGCGCCAGAGCAAGTCATCCGCTTCGCGCTCATACTCTCGAATTGGGCAAACCGCCGTCTACCCGGTGCGAAGTCGCAACTGTGACGGCCCAACGATGATTCAGACCAGCACAGGAGTGCGATGCCGCGAGGAACGATGAAGTGGGTAGGCCACATCGCCCTCGTGGCGCTTGCCTTGCTTGCGTTCTTCGCCTCGACCCGGGCCCAGGACAAGCCGCCGGTGGTGTACGTCGCGCCAATCGAGGGCATCATCGATCTCGGGCTGGCGCCTTTCGTCAAGCGCGTCCTCGACGAGGCTGCGGCAGCCGGCGCGGCTGCAGTCGTTCTGGAGATCAACACCTTTGGCGGCCGCGTCGACGCCGCGGTGCAGATCCGCGACGCGCTGCTGAACTCGCCGGTGCGCACCATTGCCTTCGTCAACAAGCGCGCCATCTCGGCCGGCGCGCTAATCGCGCTGGCGTCCGAGAACATGGTGATGACCGGCGGCGCCACGATCGGCGCGGCCACGCCAGTGCAGATGGGGCAGCCCGGCGCGCAGTCCGAGAGCGTCGGCGAGAAGACCGTGTCCTACGTTAAGAAAGAATTCCGCGCCACGGCCGAGAGCCGGAAGCGCCCGCCGTTGCTGGCCGAAGCGATGGTCGACGCCGACGTCGAGATCAAGGGCGTCATCGAAAAGGGCAAGCTGCTGACGCTGACGACTGAAGAAGCGCTGAAGCACAAACTGATCGATCACCGCGCCGATACGCTCGAAGCCGCGCTGGAAATGCTGGGGATCGCCGCGCCAGAGATCCGACACGCGTCGACAAACTGGGCTGAGACCGTGGTGCGCTTCCTGACGCATCCGGTGGTCAGTTCGCTGCTGATCACCATCGCCATGCTGGGCATCATCCTTGAGATGCGCACGCCTGGCTTCGGCATCCCCGGCGGGTTGGGCCTGACCAGTCTTGCACTGTTCTTCTGGGGCCACTGGCTGGTGCAACTGGCCGGCTGGGAGGAACTGCTGCTGGGCGTGGCCGGCCTTATCCTGCTGGCCATCGAGGTACTGGTCATACCGGGTTTCGGATTGGCCGGCGTGCTGGGCGTCATCGCGATCGTCGCCAGTCTCGTCCTGAGCCTGGTCGGGCCGGGTTTCACGATGACGTTTATGCTGGTGGCCGCTGGGCGCGTGGTCTTGGCGCTGTTGCTCGCCTTGCTCGCCAGCCTGGTGCTGCTGCGATTCTTGCCGCGCCTGCCATTCGGGCGCCGGCTGATCCTCAACCGCGGGCTCGCGGCGGCCGAGGGCTATGCCTCGGCGCCCGAGATCGACGCGCAGTGGCTGGGCAAGACCGGCCTGGCGTCGTCGCCGCTGCGGCCGGCTGGCATCGCCGACATCGATGGGCGGCGAGTGGATGTGGTGTCCGACGGCGAGCACATCGACGCCGGGCAGTTCATCAGAGTGACCCGCGTCGACGGCAACAGAGTTGTCGTGCGGCGGATATCGAACATCAACGAAAAGGAATGAGACATGAATGAGATCGTTGGCCTGATCGGCGGCCTGGGGTTGCTGCTGCCGGTGGTGGTCGGACTGGCCATCCTGTTGTACCTAGTGCCGATTCCGTTGTGGATCGCGGCCTGGGCCTCCGGGGCCTATGTCGGCCTGCTGACGCTGATCGGCATGCGCCTGCGCCGCGTGCCACCGACCACGGTGGTCACGGCACGCATCAGCGCGGTGAAAGCCGGCCTTGACATCT
Source organism: Burkholderiales bacterium (assembly GCA_020355165.1). Lineage (GTDB taxonomy): Bacteria > Pseudomonadota > Gammaproteobacteria > Burkholderiales > Burkholderiaceae_F > JADJWR01. The sequence continues at coordinate 1,518,863 of CP070661.1, read as the reverse complement.
CGATCAACGACCTGGAGGCCCACTTTCTTGCCGGCGGCAACGTGGTGCGCGTGGTCAACGCCATGATCTCGGCCGACAAGGCCAACATCCCGCTGCCCTTCAAGCGCGCCGCGGCCATCGACCTTGCCGGACGCAATGTGCTCGAGGCGGTGCAGATGTCGGTGTTGCCCAAGGTCATCGAGACGCCGAAAATCGCCGCTGTCGCCAAGGATGGCATTCAGCTCATCGCCGTTTGCCGGGTGACCGTGCGGACCAACATCGATCGGCTGGTCGGCGGCGCCGGCGAGGAAACGATCATTGCCCGCGTCGGTGAAGGCATGGTCAGCACCATCGGGTCGGCCAGCAGCCACAAGAACGTGCTCGAGAACCCGGATCACATCTCCAAGCATGTGCTGAGCAAGGGTCTGGATGCCGGCACGGCCTACGAGATCCTGTCCATCGACATTGCCGACGTCGACGTCGGCGCGAATATCGGCGCCAAGTTGCAGATCGACCAGGCCAACGCCGACAAGCAGATCGCGCAGGCCAAGGCCGAAGAGCGGCGGGCCATGGCGGTGGCGCTGGAGCAGGAAATGCGCGCGCGGGTGGTCGAGGCCGAGGCCGAGGTGCCGCGCGCCATGGCCGACGCGTTCCGTCAAGGCAACATGGGCATCATGGACTACTACCGCATGAAGAACCTGCAGGCCGACACGGCCATGCGCGACGAGATTGCCGGCACCGACGACAAGGGCACCGGCACCCCGCCGGCCTGAGGCAGCCGATCATGAAGGGCCTGCCGACCGAGTTGTTGTTTATCCTGTTCATTGGCGCCATCGTGCTGTTCAACTTCATCAAGCAGCGCGCGGCCGGGCTCCGCCCGCCCGAGGCGACGCAGGCCGAGCCGGAGTCCGACGACATTCCCGAAGCACTCTGGGGCCGCAGTCCGCTGGACCCGACGACCAAGACCGAACCTGCGGCCCCGGCCCCGGCCCCGGCGCCGCGGCGCATGGTGGCACCGGCTGCCAGCCCAGCCGTTCGCCGGCGCCGCTTCGAGCGGCAAGCGCTCCTGGGCACCCGGCGCCAGGTGCAGGACGCTTTCGTCGTCGCCACGATCCTGGGGCGCTGCCGCGCCGACGAGCCGCACGAGGTGCGGTAAGACGCGCAGCCAGAGCGCAGCGGCACTCGCGCCGGCCTGCGCACGGCGTCGTCGGCAACAACGCTTGCAGTGGTGCGACCAGTCTTCACCGTCGAGATCGCAATTGCAGCAGGGGTCTCGACTTGGATAGCAGCTGTTGACTCCAACTTCGGCCTTGCCGTCGGTAGGTACCCTCAAGCGACCGCTTTTCACGAACCCTGCTTTTCGCGACGTGTCGGCGAACGCTCCCTTCCGGGGTAGGTCGGCCACTCGCCCAGAAGACTGCCCGATGGCAGCAACGGGTCGGTTGCGCCCATTCGTCACCGTAAGAAGCTGACGCTGGACCCGCACTACGCAGCCGACGGCACCGCTGTTAGCTGAAGGTCTGCTTCGGAGATTCCGTCACGGCGCACGCGGCGCCAGGCGATGTCTGCTTCACCTTGACTCCGGTCGTAGCCAGAGTCGGCTCAGGCACAGGTAGACGGCAGGAGATGGCCGCACTTGGACAGCGGCACCTCAACTCAAGCGTCTGCCCGCCGGTGCGCTCGGCCGGTCCACAGTGAACGTCGCGCTCACCTGCCCCGCGTCCACAGCACCAGATTGAACACGGAGGAGTCGATCGGCACTAGCACGAACAGCTTCTCGTGCAAGACTATCGACACGCGATCGCCGTGGCGCGCAAGCCGCGCGAGCAACCGCTGCAGATGAGCCACGTGCTGCGCATGCAGTTCCTCAATGTGCAGGGTGAGCGTCGAATGCG
>CP070661.1:1484227-1516889 GCA_020355165.1 Burkholderiales bacterium | reverse complement strand
CGGCGAACTGCGGTTCGGCGACTCGACCGTGGTGCCGCTGGCCGCCGGCGAGATGCTGCCGTGGCAGCTGGCGGACTGACGCAGCTGCGCATCGACTGGCAGGCGCCGTGGCTGGCGCCGCTGCGCGAGCTTCGCGCATGCGTCGAGCGCACCGACTGGCGCGCCGCCCTTTCCGCCGAGGCGCGGCGGCGCGGCACGACGACGGCCGCCGGCCTGCCGATCGAGTTCGTCGCCGCCGACGATGCAGGCGGCGCGGCCTACGAGGCGCACATCGCCGCCAGCGGCCGCGTGCCGACGCGCGACAACGCGCACGACCTGTTCAACGCGCTGGTCTGGCTCGCCTTCCCGCTGACCAAGGCGGCGCTGAACGCGCGCCAGGCCGGGGAACTGGCGCGCGACGGCGTGCGCGGCAGGCGCGGACCGGTGCGCGACGCGGCCACGCTGATCGACGAAAGCGGACTGCTGCTCGCCGCGGGCGCGGAAGCCTGCGCTGCGCTGATGCGGCTCGACTGGGCGTTCCTCTTCGACGCGCAGCGCGCCTGCTGGGGACGCGACTGGGTGCCGTTCGCCTTCGGCCACGCGCTGATCGAGAAGCTGCTGGCGCCGTACAAGAGGCTGACCGCGGTGGTGGTGTGCCTGCCGCCGGCGGCAGCGACCGCCGCGGCGGCGGACCGGAGCGTGTCGCAGTGGATCCGGCAGGCGCCGCTGTCGCCGCCATTGCTGTCGCACCTGCCGGTGCTCGGTATCCCGGGCTGGTGGCCCGACAACGAGGATCCCGCTTTCTACGAGGACACGGCGGTGTTTCGTGCGCATCGTCGCGTCGCGGCCGGCGCCGGCAACCGGCAGGCATAGACTGGCGGGGTTCCTTCAGCGGGAGTGCAGATGAAAGTCGTCGTCACCGGAGGCAGCGGCTTCCTCGGCCAGCGCCTGATCCGCGCCCTGTGCGAGCGCGGTGCGCTCACCGACGCCGCCGGGCGCGAGCGTGGCATCGAGCGCATCGTTGCCGTCGACCGTGGCGAGTGCAGCGAGCCGGTCACCGACCGGCGGCTGACCTACGTGCTCGGCGACGTCAGCGACGCTGCGTTCATCGGCGGCGTGCTCGATGCCGACACCGACAGCGTCTTCCACCTGGCCGCCGTGGTCAGCGGTGAGGCCGAGCGCGACTTCGACCTCGGCATGCGGGTGAACCTCGACGGCACGCGCGGGCTGCTCGAGGCCTGCCGGCGGCAGCGGCAGGCGCCCAAGGTGGTCTTCGCCAGCAGCGTGGCAGTGTTCGGCCAGCCGCTGCCGGCGGTGGTCACCGACGGCACGACGCCGACGCCGCAGGCGAGCTACGGCGTGCAGAAGCTGATCGGCGAACTGCTGGTCGGCGACTGCTCGCGCAAGGGGTTCATCGACGGCCGCTGCGTGCGCCTGCCGACGATCGTCGTCCGGCCGGGCAAGCCGAACGCGGCGGCGTCGAGCTTCGCCAGCGGCGTCATCCGCGAGCCGCTCGCCGGCGTCGAGGCGGTCTGCCCGGTCGAGCCGTCGACCGGCATGTGGATGTCGTCGCCGTCGACGGCGGTCAAGGCGATGGTGCACGCGCACCAGCTGCCGGCTTCGGCGTGGGGCACGCAGCGCTCGGTGAACCTGCCCGGTCTCACCGCCACGGTGGCGGAGATGGTCGAGGCGCTGCGCCAGGCCGCCGGCGACGAGGTCGCCGCGCGTGTTCGCTTCGAGGCCGACGAGCCGATCGCGGCGATCGTTCGCACCTGGCCGGCGCGGTTCGACACGGCGCGGGCGCGGGCGATGGGCTTTGCGCAGGACGCCGACTTCGCCTCGATCCTGCGCGAATACATGCGGCAGTACGCGCCGGCGGCGATGCGCTAGCCGCCGTCGGCGGGCCGCCGCAAGACAGCGGCGTGCGCCCTCGGCGGCGGTGAGACTCAGCGCCGGCGGTGGCGGTTGATCTCGTCGCGCGTGTGGCGCGCGGCGCTGGCGGCCGCCTCGGCGAAATTCTCGCCGGAGCCGGCGTACAGGATGGCCCGCGACGAGTTGATCAGCATGCCGGTGCCGTCGGCGGTCCGGCCGGCGTGGACGCTGGCCTGCACGTCGCCACCCTGCGCGCCGATGCCGGGCACCAGCAGCGGCAGCTCGCCGACCAGGGCGCGCACGCGGGCGAGTTCCGCCGGGTAGGTCGCGCCGACCACCAGCCCGAGCTGGCCGCCGGCGTTCCAGTTCCCGGCAACCAGGCGCGCGACGCGCTCGTACAGGCGCTCGCCGTCCACCTCGAGCATCTGCAGGTCGTCGCCGCCGGGATTGCTGGTCCGGCACAGCACGAAGATGCCGCGGTCGGCGTAGGCCATGAACGGCTCGATCGAATCGCGGCCCATGAAGGGCGACAGCGTCACCGCGTCGGCACCGTAGCGCTCGAACGCCTCGCGCGCGTAGTGCCCGGCCGTGGCGCCGATGTCGCCGCGCTTGGCGTCGAGCACCACCGGCACCTGCGGATGACTGCGCTGCAGGTGGGCGATCAGGCTCTCGAGCTGGTCTTCGGCGCGGGCACTGGCGAAGTAGGCGACCTGCGGCTTGAAGGCGCAGGCATAGGCGGCGGTCGCATCGGCGATCGCCGCGCAGAAGGCGAAGATGGCGTCGTCGCGCCCGCGCAGGTGGGCCGGAAAGCGGGTCGGGTCGGGATCGAGCCCGACGCACAGCAGGGAGTCCGCGCTTTGCCAGCGCGACCTGAGCTTGTCGATGAAGGTCACGGTCGGCGAGATCGGGGAAGGCGGCGGCGCCGATTGTAGGCGCTGCGCCGCAGCGGCCCGCACGGCACCGCGGCCAACGCCTGGCTGGCTGCTGCAGGCGGGCCGGGCGCGCCAGCGCAGGCACCGGGATCGCCGACGACAGCCTGCTGCCAGCCGCCGCCCGGGTGATCAGCCGCAACACGCGCTGCGGCAGCCCTGAGTCGCCGGCGCGGTCGGCGCCGGCGACGCGCGTCAGTCGAGCACGCGTTCCTTGACGTAGCTGCGCAGCAGGGCGATCAGTTCGTCGTCCTGGTACGGCTTGCCGAGGTAGGCGTTGACGCCGAGCTCCATCGCCATGCGCCGGTGCTTGTCGGCGGTGCGCGAAGTGATCATCACGATCGGGATCGAGCGCGTCAGCTCGGTGCCGCGCACGTGGCGCGTCAGGTCGAAGCCGTCCATGCGCGGCATCTCGATGTCGACCAGCATCACGTCCGGGCGCACCTCCTGCAGCTGGCGCACGGCGTCGACACCGTCCTTGGCCAGCAGCACCTCGTAGCCGCTGCGCTCGAGCAGCCGCTGGGTGACGCGGCGCACGGTCAGCGAGTCATCGACGACCATCACCAGCGGCGCGGCCGCCAGCGTCACGCCGGCCTCGCCGTCGCCGGTCGGCGCGGCCGCTTCCTCCTGCGGCACGGCGGTCGTCGTGTGCGACAGCCGCGGCGGCTCCGGCGCGCGGACGATCAGCTGCAGCGGATTGAGGATCAGCACGATCTCGCCGTTGCCGAGAATCGTCGCGCCGATGATGCCGGCGAGCCGCGAGACCTGCACGCCGACGGTCTTGACCACCACCTCCTGGTTGGTCGAGACCTCTTCGGCGACCACCGCCATGCGGTCGTCGCCCGAGCGCAGCAGCACCACCGGCACCTGCCGTCCCTGATGCAGCGTCAAGTCCTCGCCGAGCAGCTGGGCCAGCGCGCGCAGCGCCACCTCGCCGACGCCCGGCATCTCGATCTCGCCGGCGGCGATCGCCTCGGCCGCATCCTCCGGCCGCACGCGCTTGACGTGCTCGACCATGCCGGCCGGGATCGCGTAGCGGCGGCCGCCGACGGTGGCCAGCACCACCTGCGTCACCGCCAGCGTCAGCGGCAGGTTCAGCGTGAAGCGGGTGCCGCGGCCGGCCTCGGAGCTGATCGCGATGCGGCCGCCGAAGGCGGCCATCTCGGCGCGCACCACGTCCATGCCGACGCCGCGGCCGGCCAGCTCGGTGAGCTCGGAGGCGGTGGAGAAGCCCGGCGCGAAGATGAGGTCCATCAGCTCGCGCTCGCTCGGGTTCTGGTCGGCGCGCAGCAGCCCGCTGGCCAGCGCCCGGGCGCGGATCCGCTCCAGGTCCAGCCCGGTGCCGTCGTCGGCGATCGAGATCAGGATCTCGTTGCCTTCCTGCCGCACTTCCATGCGCAGCTCGCCGGTCTCCGCCTTGCCGGCGGCGCGCCGCTTCTCCGGCGTCTCCAGCCCGTGGACGATGGCGTTGCGCACCATGTGCTCGAACGGACCCGCCATGCGCTCGAGCACGACCCGGTCCAGCTCGGTGCGGCCGCCGCGCAGGTCGACGTTGACGCGCTTGCCCACCTCCTTGGCGGCCTGGCGCGCGACGCGGTAGATCCGCTCGGCGATGCTGGCGAACGGCACCAGCCGCACGCGCATCAGCTGCTGCTGCAGTTCGCGCGTCAGCCGGTACTGCGACGACAGGTCGCTCTCGCTCGTCTGCAGGCCCTTGTACATCGCCGACTGGATGGTCGCCACGTCCTCGATCGACTCGGCGATCATGCGGGTGAGTTCCTGCAGCCGCGTGAAGCGGTCGAACTCGAGCGGATCGAAGGCGACCGAATCGCGCGACAGCTTCTCCGACCGCGCCTGGATCTGCGCCTCGGCCTGGATCTCGAGGTCGCGCATCTGCAGGCGCAGGCGGTGGATGTTCTCGTTCAGATCGGCCAGCGACGCCTTGACGAGCGCCGTGTGGTTCTCGACCCGCGAGCGGGCGATCAGCACCTCGCCGGCCTGGTCGACCAGCTTGTCGAGTACGTCGGCCCGCACGCGGATGAAGGACGGCGCCGCCGTTGCCTCTGCCGCCGGCGCGGGCTCGGCGTGGCCTTCCTCCGTCGTCGCCGGCGCCTGCTCGGCCGATGCAGCCGCCTCGGCGGCGGCCGGCGCGGGCTCGGCCGCCGGCGCGGCCGGCGACTCGGCCAGCAGCGGGATCTCGACCGACTTGCCCTGCTGCAGGCCGTCGTACAGCGTCATCGCGACGTCGTAGCGCGCCAGCAGGCCATCGGCCAGCTCGGCCGGCAGCTGCGGCAGCGTCATCGCCGCCTCGATCCGCGTTTCCATGTCGTGCAGCAGCTCGCCCAGCCGCATCGCCCCCGCCATCCGGGCGCTGCCCTTGACCGTGTGCAGCAGGCGCATCAGTTCGCGCATCGGCGCGCGGTCGGCCGGGTGCTCGGCCAGCATTCGCAGCTGGCTGCCGACGGCGGGCAGCAGGTCGCCCGCCTCGGCCAGGAAGACCGGCAGCAGGTCGACATCGATGTCGTCGGACACCTGCACTGCAACGGCCGCTTCGGCCGCGGGCTGGGCCGCCTCGGCCGCCGCCTCGCTGGGCTCCTGGCGGTCCGCTGCCTCTTCTGCCTGCGCCGGCGGCTCGGCCGCCGCGGTGCTGAGCGGTGGCGCGACGGCAGCCACGCTGGCCGCGGCTTCCGCTGCCGTGACAGCCTGTTCCGCCGCGAGCGCGCGGCGATTGCGGACGTAACTGACCAGCTCGTCGATCGCCGAGGCTTCCGCCGGCGCCTCGGGCGGATAGATGCCGGCGGCGAACTGGTGCAGCATGCCGCGGACACGGTCGATGACCCGTTCCAGCGTGTCGAACTGGGCACCGCTCAGCACGGCCTCCGGCGCCTGTCCGAGGTGGCTCATCTCGTGCAGCAGGCCGTCGAGCGGCTCGGCCAGCGCCCAGACCGTCTGCAGACCGATGGTGGCGGTGATGCCGGCGAGCGAGTGGGACGCCCGCATGGCGGTCGGCGAGACTTTGCGGCTGGGCTCGAAGCGCCACTCGGCGACGTCCTGGCTGAGCGTGCGGACGGTGTCGTCGGCCTCGCCGAGGAAGACGCCGAACAGGCCGTGACTGATCGTCACCGGCCCGATGCGGCGGATCTCCTCGCCGTCGGCCGCAGCCGATTCCGCCGCGGCCGTGGCCGACGCCTGCTGCGCCGGCTCCGCCGCCGTTTCGGCGGTCGCCGCCGACGCGGCCTGGTCGGTCGCGGCGCCGGCGATCGACTCTTCGTCGACGGCCGGCCCGGCCGCCGACCATGCCGCAGCGAGCTCGGCCTCGAACCGGGCGACGTCGGCATCGGACCGCGCCTCGCCGTCCGCCGCCGCCGTCTCGCCGGCCGGCTGGATCAGCGACTCGAAGGCCTCGAGGATGTCGATCTCCGCCGACGGTTCGGGCAGTCGTTCGTCCGCCGGCTGCAGCACGGCGCTGTCGATGGCGAACGGCTGGCCCTCGCGCACGCCGTGTGCCGCGTCGATCAGCGGCTGCGGATCGATGGCCGCGGCCGGGTCGACCTGGATGCGGCGGGTCCAGTCGCCCATCAGGGTGCGGGCGGCGGCGGCCATCGCGAGCAGGTCGTCGGTGGCGGCCCGCTCCTGCGACAGCCAGGCGTTGAAGCACTGCTCGACGGCCCACGCGCCCTCGCCGTAGCTGGCCAGGCCGACCATGCGGCTCGAACCCTTCAGCGTGTGGAATGCGCGGCGCACCGTGGTCATCCGCGCCAGGTCGCCGCGCGCCGCCCGCAGTGCGTCGAGCTGCTCGTCGATGCCGGCCAGGACTTCCTGCGCCTCCTCGACGAAGATCGACATCAGTTCCTGGTCGGCCGCCGCCTGCGACTGCGGCAGCGGCGCTGCCGCCGCCGTCGCCGTCGCTGGCTCGGCACTCGCCGGCGCCAGCAGCTGCGGCAGCCGCTTCGCCAGCGCGGCATCGGGCTTGTCGATCAGCCGCCGGGCCGCCGCCGTCACTTCCCGCGCACGCGATTTCAGCGCGGCATCGTCGAGCAGGTCGGCATCGTTGGCCAGCTGCAGGGTCACATCGACCAGCTCGCGCGCTGCGCCGGCATCGGCCGGGGCTGCCGCCAGACGGGCCGCCAGTTCGCCGGCACGCTCGAGGTGCTGGCGGGCGGCGGACTCGACGTTGTCCTCGCCGCCGGTTTCCGGTTCCGCCGTGTCGGCCTGCAGGCCGTCATCGTCGTCGTCGGCGAGCAGGTCCCGCCGCGGCACCGCCATGTCGGCGCTGAACACCGCGCTGTCCGCATGCCACGAGAAGTGGCTGCGCGGCCGGTCGGGCTCCTGCTGCAGCGTCTCGATGAAGAAGCCCACCGCGCCGAGATTGCCGGCCAGGCGTGCGAAGTCGGCCGCGTCGGCCGGCGTGGCCGGATCGGCGTAGCGGCGCACTGTCGCGCGTGCGTCGTCCAGCGCCGCCACCACCTCCTCGAAGCCGAGCAGCGACAGCACGCTCGCCATCTGCTCGAGCATGCCGTCGAGCGACGCCAGCTCGTCGCGCTCGGCCGGCTCGCGGAAGAAGCGGTCCAGCCGCTGCTCGACCTCGCGCAGCAGCCCGTTCATCTCGAGGATGACCGTCTGCATCGTCAGCCGGTCCTGCGCCCGCCGCGCCAGCTCGGTGAGCCAGGCGTCGACGGCGACCGGCGCCTCGCCGAGGCGGGCCGCGCGCAGTCGTTCGATCATCGCGCGGGCGCGGCTGTCGAAGCGCTCGTCGAGGTTGGGCAGTTCGTCGACGCCGAGGTCGACCAGCAGCAGCGCCGTGGCCACCTCGATGGCCAGCGGCTCGCGCGCCGACACCGGCGCCTCGGCGAACTCGCCCGCCAGCGTGCCGATCTCGCCGAGCAGCAGTTCGATCGGGTCGAGCTCGAGGGCCGCGGCGGCGCGGCGGGCCGCGCCGACGTGTTCGACGAAGGCCGACGCGTCGCCGCTGACGGCGGCTTCGTTCCAGACCGACTTCGCCTCGACCAGCGCCTCGCGCAGCACGCGCACCTGGTCGGCGTCGAGCAGCACCAGCTTGCTGCGCTCGTAGTCTGCGGGCAGCAGCGCATCGAGGTCGTACAGCTGGCGCGCCTCGGCGACCCGCGCCACGCCCGGATCGGCGCGGCCGATGTAATACAGGGCGTCGACGAGCAGGCGCTCGGCCACCGCGCCGCCGCCTTCGATCAGCCGGCGCATCTGCAGGTTCACCCGCGCCAGCACCCGCTTCAGGTCGACGTCGACCGCGAGCGCGTCGGCTTCCAGTGCCGCGAGCAGGCCGTGCACCACCCACCAGAAGCTGCGTGCCAGTCCGCGCTGCGGCAGGCGCTCCAGGTCTTCCAGCGCCTCGCGCATCTCGCGCCGCGCATCCTTGTTCGACGCGTCGCGCAGGAAGCGCAGCAGGGCACCCTCGAAGCGGACCCGGCGCACGCGCAGCTGGTCGCCGGTCATCGGCCGCACGTTGATCCTGGCCAGCGCCGGCCGGCGCGACAGGTCCGGGAACATCAGGTCGGCCGGGTGCACGCGCGCAGCGCCGACCAGCTGCAGGATGTCGCGGTAGTGCGGGAACAGGCGGATCGGCTGGTCGGCGCGGCCGGCGCGCAGCCCTTCCAGATAGGCGGCCAGCGCCTGCAGCGCGCTCTCGAGCTTTTGCACGGCGGCCGCACTGCAATCGCCGGGCGCCGTCTCCCAGCGCCTGAGCAGCTGCTCGACCGAATCGAGCAGCAGCGCCGCGCCGCGCAGGTCGAGCATGCGCAATGCGCCGCCCGCCTCGTGCACCTGAGCCGCTGCGCGGCGCAGTGCCTCGAGGTCGCCCTTGTCGCCGAGGAACTGGCGCACCCCGGCCAGCGCCGCCTCGGTGGCGACACGGATCTCGCCGGCCAGCCACGCCAGCGGCGCCGCGTCCGGACCCGGTTCGATCAACGGCTGCCGCATCGTCATCTCGCCCATGGGCACCTCCGCCGCCGGTCTGCTAGGACACCCGGAAGCGGGCTACCGATTCCTTCAGCTCGCGCGCCAGTCCGGCCAGCTGGCCGATCGACTGGGCGGCGCGCCGCGTGCCTTCGGTCGTCTGCTCGTTGACGCCGAGGATCCGCTCGATCGCATGCGCGACGCCGTCGGCCGAGCTGGCCTGCTCCTGCGTGCTGCCGGCGATGCGCTCGATCAGTTCGGCGAGCTGGCGCGAGACGCGGCCGATGTCGGCCAGCGCCGTGCCGGCGGCGTCCGACAGCTTGGTGCCCTCGACCACCCCCTGCGTGCTCTTCTCCATCGCCGCCACCGCGTCCTGGGTGTCGGTCTGGATCGTCTTGACCAGCGCGCCGATCTGCTTGGCCGCCTCGGCGGAGCGGTCGGCCAGGCGCTGCACCTCCTCGGCCACCACCGAGAAGCCGCGGCCGGCCTCGCCGGCGGAGGCGGCCTGGATGGCGGCGTTCAGCGCCAGCACGTTGGTCTGCTCGGTGATGTCGGAGATCAGCTCGACGATCTCGCCGATCTCCTGCGAGCTTTCGCCGAGCCGCTTGATCCGCTTGGCGGTCTCCTGGATCTGCTCGCGGATCTCATTCATGCCGGCGATCTGGTTGTAGACCGCGCGCTGGCCGCGCTCGGCCGCTTCCAGCGACACCCGTGCCACCCGCGCCGACTCGCCGGCAGCGCGCGAAACGTCGCCGATCTTGGCCGTCATCTGCAGCACGTTGGTCCCGGTGTCCTTGATGTCGCGCGCCTGGGTTTCCGACGACGTCATCAGCCGGGTGGCGATGTCGCGCGCCTCGGTCGAGGCGCTGTTGACCTGCTCGGCGGTGTCGTTGATGCGGCTGACCAGGCCGCGCAGTTCCTCGACCGTGTAGTTGACCGAATCGGCGATGGCGCCGGTGATGTCCTCGGTGACCGTCGCCTGCACCGTCAGGTTGCCGTCGGCGACCTCCTGCAGTTCGTTCATCAGCCGCAGAATCGCCGCCTGGTTCTGCTCGTTGGCCCGCTTGGCCGCCTGCTCCAGCCGCTGTGCCTCGAGCCGCTGTGCGTCGGCTTCAAGCGCCCGGCGCCGGCTGCCGCGCAGCAGCACCTGCATCATCGCCAGCACCGTGGCCAGCGCCAGCAGTCCGAACAGGACCGCCGCGGCGACATTGACCGCCCGCCCGCCGCGCTCGCTGGCGGCGAGCCCGCCGATCGTGGTCAGCTTCTCGCGCACCGCGTCGGCGCTGCCCTGCAGCACGTTGCGGGCAGCCGCCGCTTCGGCGGCAGCGCCCGCCGCCGGCACGCCGGCGGCGGCAGCGCGCTGCAGTTCGGCGCCGATCGTGGCGAGCTGCTGCAGACGGCTGCGCGAATCGGCATCGGCGCTCGCCTGCAGGGCCTGCGTGGCCTCGCGCAGCTGGGCGAGGTCGCGACCGAGCGACTGCGCTGCCTCGGCGCCCGTTCCTCCGGCCGGCAGCGCCTGGGCGTTGTGCGCCAGCCGCCAGGCCGCCGCCGAGAGCTGGCCCGCCAGGGCGACGTCGCGCGCCGGCGCGCTCTGCTGCAGCTTCAGCGCAGCGACCTCGTCGGCCAGCGCCGTCAGGCGCGGCGTCGCTTCCCTGATCGCCGCCAGCAGCGTGCCGTAGGCGAGCAGCGTCTTTTCCTGCGCGACGATGCGCGAGGCGGCAGCCTCATAGGGCTTCCAGGTGTCGGCGAAGCGGGCCAGCTCGGCCGCGGCGGCGCCGGAGACCTCGCGGCCGAGAACGAGCAGCACTTCGCCGGCCTGGTCACGGCTGGACTTCAGTTCGGCAATGGCGACGGCGCTGCCCTCGCTGGCCGGCCCGGCGGCGCGCGCCATCCGCTGGCTGTTGACGGTGGCCGCGGCAAACTGCCCGGTCACCGCGATCTGCTGGCTGATCGTCCGCTGGTCGATGAACAGCACGGCCACGGTCAGCACGATGAACAGGGCGAGCAGCAGCATCAGCACCTGCAGCTGCTGCGCCAACGGCCGGCCGCCGAGCCCGGGCAGTTCCCGCTCCTGCAGGCGCTGCAGCAGGCGCGATGCCCATGGCTCGGCCTTGCCCTGCGGCAGCTTCAGCTGCGAGCGGTCGATGCGCTGCGTCGGTGGCGCGGCCGGGATCGCGGTCTCGCCCTGCGCGCGGCTGTGCGTGCCGGCGAACTCGGTGTAGCGGAACGGCTGAACCGTGATCGGTGCTTCGGCGGCCGGTTCGCCCACTTCTTTCGCGCCCATCGTTCCCATGTCGAGTGTCCTCTCTGCGCCTGTCACGGCGCCGCCTTCCGGGCCGTCGGTCGGGCCCGCTTGGTTCATCGCCTAGACGCCGATCGATGCGAAGCGCTCGTCGGCCACCAGGCGCGCCAGGTCGAGTTCGGTCAGCGTCATGCCGCCGGCGTCGCGGAAGCGGGCGCCCTCCCAGGGCGCCGCGGTCTGAGCCGGCGGCAACGGATCGAGCTCCTTGACGCTGCGCAGCCCGAAGGCGCGGGTGATCAGCAGCGCCGCGTTGACCTTCAGCGAGTCGCCGAGCACCAGCAGCTGCAGGCCCTGCTCGCCGCGCAGCGGCTCCTCTCCTGCCATCTGCGGCAGGTCGTAGACGCCGACCAGGCGCCCGCGCACGTTGGCCAGGCCGAGGAACCACGGCCGCGTCCAGGGCACGCGCGCGATCGACGACACCGGCACCACCTCGCCGATGCGGGCCATGTCCAACAGGTAGCCGCGGCCGCCGATGCGCACGCCGAGCTGCGCCACCTGCATCTCGCGGGTCGGCGCCTCGCGCAGGCGCTGCGCCAGCTGCGTCGAGAAGTCGCGCAGGTCGGCCATGTGCTTGGGGTGCTCCAGCGGCGCGTTCATGCTCACCCGATCGCGGCAATCTTGCCCAGCAGTTCCTCGGCCCGCACCGGCTTCGTCACGTAGTCGCGCGCGCCCTGGCGCAGTCCCCAGATCCGGTCGGTCTGCTGGCTCTTGCTGGTGCACATGATGATCGGGATGTGCTGGGTCGCCGGGTCGCGCGAGATCTGGCGCGTCAGCTGGAAGCCGTTCTGCCCGGGCATCACCACGTCCATCAGGATCAGGTCGGGCTCGACCGACCGCACCTTGATCAGCGCCTCCTCGGCGTTTTCGGCGGCCGACACGTGGAAGCCGTTGCGGGTCAGCAGCTCGGTCAGGAAATAGCGCTCGGTGGGCGAGTCGTCGACGACGAGAACCTTCTTGATCGTCATGGGCGGCGGTCGGTCGTCAGGCGAGGGCGGGCGAGCGCGTCGAGTGCTCCAGCACCGCGGTCAGCAGGCTGTCCTTGGTGAACGGCTTGGTCAGGTACTCGCTGGAGCCGACCATGCGGCCGCGCGCGCGATCGAACAGGCCGTCCTTCGACGACAGCATTACCACCGGGGTCTTCGAGAAGCGCGGGCTGCGCTTGATCAGCGCGCAGGTCTGGTAGCCGTCGAGCCGCGGCATCAGGATGTCGCAGAAGATCACGGCCGGCTGGTGGTCGTTGATCTTGGCCAGTGCCTCGAAGCCGTCGTTGGCCAGGATCACCTCGCAGCCGGCCTGCTTCAGGAAGATCTCGGCGCTGCGGCGGATCGTGTTCGAGTCGTCGATCACCATCACGCGGGTGCCGCGAATCGGGGTGAAATCCTGTGTGGCCATGCAAAGACTCCGGGCTGCGAGATGCTCGTCGAAGCGGGAAAGGCTCGAAGCGGACTGCGGGCGGATCGTCCTGCGCCGGCGGCTGCGGCCCGGCTCAGATCTCCACCATCTCGAAGTCCTCCTTACGGGCGCCGCACTCCGGACAGGTCCAGTTGGGCGGGATCTGCTCCCAGGGCGTGCCCGGCGCAATGCCGTCGTCCGGCAGCCCGGCCGCCTCGTCGTAGATCCATCCGCAGATCAGACACATCCATGCGCGCTTCCCCGCCTCGGCTGCCATTTCCGGTCGTGTTCCGAACGTGTTCGTGTTGACTCACATACGTGCCGAGCGATCATAGCCCGGGCTTTCCGCGAGGCGATGGCCCGAATCGTCATGCTTACGGTCTAGAACCAATCTCGGGTTTTGGGTGCGCACCGGCGGCACCGTGCGCGCTCTGGCGCGGGCCGGCACGGCGGCCGGGCGCGAGGCCGCCGGTGCCAGCGCTCCTGATGCAGGCCCCCCTGCCGGGGCAGCAGACCCCGGCTGCGTAAACTCCTTACTTTTGAGCGACGGTGAGCGACGTGGACCGCAACGAACAACTCTTCAGCCGCGCCCAGCAGACGATTCCGGGCGGCGTCAATTCGCCGGTGCGGGCCTTCCGTTCGGTCGGCGGCACGCCGCGCTTCATCACCCGCGCCGAAGGCCCGCACTTCTGGGACGCCGACGGCCGGCGCTACATCGACTACATCGGCTCGTGGGGGCCGATGATCGTCGGCCATGCGCACCCCGAGGTGGTGCGCGCCGTGCAGGAAGCCGCTGCGCGCGGCCTGTCCTTCGGCGCACCGACCGAGGGCGAGGTCGAGATGGCCGAGGCGCTGGTGCGGCTGGTGCCGTCGATGCAGCAGGTGCGGCTGGTCTCCTCCGGCACCGAGGCGGCGATGAGCGCGATCCGGCTGGCGCGCGGCGCCGCCGGCGGCGGCAAGGGCCGGCGCAAGCTGGTCAAGTTCGAAGGCTGCTATCACGGTCACGCCGACAGCCTGCTGGTCAAGGCGGGCTCCGGCCTGCTCACGTTCGGCAACCCGAGCTCGGCCGGCGTGCCGGCGGAGATCACCCAGCACACGCTGGTGCTCGACTACAACGACAGCCAGCAGCTCGAAGACGCCTTCAGGCGGCACGGCGACGACATCGCCTGCGTGATGGTCGAACCGGTGGCAGGCAACATGAACCTGGTGCGCGCCACCGCGGAGTTCCTGCAGACGATGCGCCGGCTGTGCACGCAGCACGGCGCGCTGCTCGCCTTCGACGAGGTGATGACGGGCTTTCGGGTGGCCCTCGGCGGGGCACAGTCGCTGTACGGTATCCGGCCGGACATCACCGTGCTCGGCAAGGTGATCGGCGGCGGCATGCCGGTGGCGGCCTTCGGCGGCTCGAGCGACGTGATGAAGCATCTGGCGCCGCTCGGCGCCGTGTACCAGGCGGGCACCCTGTCGGGCAACCCGGTCGCGGTGGCCTGCGGCCTGGCGACGCTGAGGCTGATCGAGGCCCCCGGCTTCTACGAGCGGCTGGGCAGCTCGACCCAGGCGCTGGTCGACGGCCTGGCCGGCGCGGCGCGCGACGCCGGGGTGACCTTCTGCGCCGATCGGGTCGGCGCCATGTTCGGCATCTACTTCGCCAGCTCGGTGCCGGCGAGCTACGCGCAGGTCATGGCGACCGACAAGGACCGCTTCAACCGCTTCTTCCACGCGATGCTCGACCGCGGCGTGTACCTGGCGCCGTCGGCATTCGAGGCCGGCTTCGTCTCCGCCGCCCACGGCGACGATGCGATCGCCGACACCGTGGCGGCGGCGCGACAGGCGTTCGGCCTGGTCGGCTGACGGAACTCGGCGGCACCGCCGCTGACGAAGGGACGATGATCTTCCTTGCCCGCATCCTCCTGGCGGCAGCGCTTGCCGCCGCCGCGGCGGCGACTGCGCAGCCGGTACGCGTCGACAACGCCGAGGCCGAACTGGTGGCGGCGGTCGATGCGATCGTTCCCGGGCAGCCGCTGTCGGTCGGCCTGGTCATCCGGCACGACCCGCACTGGCACACCTACTGGCGCGTCCCCGGCGACTCGGGCCTGCCGACGACGATCAACTGGCAGCTGCCGGCCGGGTTCACCGCCGGGCCGATCGAGTGGCCGGTGCCGAAGCGCCTGCCGATCGGCCCGCTGATGAATTTCGGCTACGAAGGAGAGCTGCTGCTGCCAGTGCAGATCAGTGTGCCGGCCGAACTGGCGCCCGGCCAGACGGTGACCATCAAGGCGCGCGGCGACTGGCTGATCTGCCGCGAGGTCTGCATCCCGGGCGGCGCGGACCTGCAGCTGGCGCTGCCGGTGCGCGCGGCGGCGGCGCCGTCGCGCTTCGCGCCGCTGTTCGACAGCACCCGCGCCCAGATCCCGCGGCCGGCGACGCTGCAGGCCGCGTCGGCGACGATCGACGGCGGCCGCATCCGCCTCGCGTACAAGCCGGCGCAGCCGGTGCGGACGCTGGAGTTCTTCCCGCTCGACGAATCGCGTATCGAACCGGCTGCCGCGCAGACGCTTCGCGTCGAGGCCGACGGCACGGCGCTGTATCTGACGGCGGCGCAGCCGCTGGCGGCCGAGTTCACGCGACTGAGGGGCGTACTGGTGGCCAATGGCGGGCCCGCCGCGCGCGACAGCGGCGGCTGGGCCGGCGAGATCGACGTGCCGCTGGCTGCCGGCGTCGTGCCGGTGGTGGCAGCCGCGCCTGCCGCGGCGATCGGCGCCGGCGAGGCTGCGGCGCCGACGAGCTTCTGGATCGCGCTGGTCGGCGCATTCGTCGGCGGCCTGATCCTGAACCTGATGCCCTGCGTGTTTCCGGTGATGTCGCTCAAGCTGGTCGGCCTGATGCAGCACGAACGCGCCGATGCCGAGGCCGGCCACCCGCACGCGTCACTGCGCGCGCACGGCCTCGCTTTTGCCGCCGGCGTGGTGCTGTGCTTCGTGCTGCTCGCTGCGCTGCTGATCGGCCTGCGTGCGGCCGGGGCCCAGCTCGGCTGGGGCTTCCAGCTGCAGACGCCGTGGGTGATCGCCGCCCTGCTGTTGCTGTTCTTCGTCATCGGGCTGAACCTGATCGGCGCCTTCGAGTTCGTCGCCGGCGTCGCGCTGGCTTCGGGCGGCCCCGGGCGGTGGATGCGGAGCAACCCGCTCGGCGGCAGCTTTGCCACCGGGCTGCTGGCGGTGATCGTGGCCTCGCCGTGCACGGCGCCGTTCATGGGCGCGGCGCTCGGCTACGCGATCACGCAGCCGGCGCCGACGGCGCTGTCGGTGTTCGCCATGCTCGGCGTCGGCATGGCCACCCCGTACCTCGCACTGACCTGGATGCCGGCGCTGCTGCAGCGGCTGCCGCGTCCTGGCGTCTGGATGCTGCGCTTCAAGCAGGTGATGGCCTTCCCGATGTTTGCCACCTGCGTCTGGCTGGTCTGGGTGCTGGCGCAGCAGGTCGGCGTCGACGCGCTTGCGCTGGTGCTGGTCGGCCTGGTGCTGGCCGCGTTCGCTGCCTGGGCCTATGGGCTTGCGCAAGCCGGATCGTCGGCCTGGCGCTGGGTGGCGCTCGCCGCCGTGCCGCTGGCGCTTTATGCGGTCTTTGCCGGCACGCTGCCGGGCTCGGCGCCGGCGCCGGGCGAACGGGCCGCGGCGGCGGCGGGCGACTGGCAGCCGTGGAGCCGCGCGACGCAGGAGGCACAGACCGCCGCCGGCAGGCCGGTGTTCGTCGATTTCACCGCGGCCTGGTGCGTCACCTGCCAGGTCAACAAGCGGCTGGTGCTGTCGAGCGACGCGGTGCGCGAGGCCTTCGCCCGGCACGGCGTCACGATGCTGCGCGCCGACTGGACCAATCGCGACGACGAGATCACGCGCGAGCTGGCGCGCTTCAACCGCAGCGGCGTGCCGCTGTACGTGCTGTACGACCGTCGCGGCGCGCCCCGCGTGCTGCCCGAACTGCTCACCGAGCGCACCGTTCTCGATGCGCTGGAACGACTCTGAACCGGAACGACCTCGACGAGGAGCCGCCCATGCTGCGACGCGCCTTTCTCGCTACCGCCGTGCTCGCCGCGGCGCCGCTGCTCGCGCTGTCCCAGCCGCTGACGGGCCGGCCGGCGCCGGCCTTCACGCTGAACGATCTCGATGGGCGCCGGGTCTCGCTGGCGGAACTGAAGGGCAGGTACGTCGTGCTCGAATGGACCAACCCGGGCTGCCCGTTCGTGCAGAAGCACTACAGCAGCGGCAACATGCAGTCGCTGCAGAGGCGCTTCACCGGCGAGGGCGTGCAGTGGATCGTCATCAACTCGACCACTGCCACCCATTCCGACTACCTGGAGCCGGCTCAGCAGAAGGCCTGGCTGCAGAAGCAGGGCGCCGCCGCCTCGGTGGCGGCGCTCGACGCCGACGGCACGGTCGGCCGCGCCTATGCGGCGAAAGTCACGCCGCACATGTACGTGATCGACCCCGACGGCGTGCTCGTCTACGCCGGCGCCATCGACGACAAGCGCAGCACCAATCCGGCCGACGTGAAGACCGCCCGCAACTACGTCGTGCAGGCGTTCGCCGAACTGCGCGCCGGCAAGCCGCTGTCGGCGCCGTCGACGCAGGCCTACGGCTGCACGATCAAGTACGGATCGTGACGCGCGGTTCTTGAGCCGCCGCCGGCTGGCGGCCGGCACGATGCCGCCGCGCCGGGACGCGGGCGCCGATCACCGGGATCGGATCTGCGGTCAGCCGTTGGCATGGACCCATTGCAGCAGGGCGTCGTGGGCGGGCTGGCCGCTGGCGGCGTTGGGGTGGTTGATGATCGCCACCACGACGTAGCGGCGGCCGCTCGCGGCATGCACGTAGCCGGCGATGGCGCGCACCTCGGCGAGCAGGCCGGTCTTGATGTGCGCGGCACCGGCCGCGCCGTTGCGCCTGCGCATCGTGCCGTCGACGCCGACCAGCGGCAGCGACGCCATCATCTCGGGCATCAGCGGGCTGCCGAAGGCGTGGCGGAGCAGCCGCGCCAGACCCGCCGCCGAGAGGCGCTCGAGGCGCGACAGCCCGGAGCCGTTTTCCAGCACCAGTTCGGGCATCGCCAGGCCGCGGCTGTCGAGCCAGGCGCGCAGCGCCGCCTCGGCCCGCTCGGCGCTCGCCCGCTGGCGGCCGCCGTCGGTGCCGAGCGCCAGGTAGATCTGCCGCGCCATCACGTTGTTGCTGAACTTGTTGACGTCGCGGATCACCTCGGCCAGCGGCGCCGACTCGTGCACGGCGACGCGGCGCGCATCGGCGGGCACCGTGCCCTCGCGCGGGCTGCCGGTCAGGCGGCCGCCGGCATCGCGCCACAGCGCGGCGAAGGCGGCGCCGAAGTAGCGGCCGTGATCGAGCAGCGACAGGTACCACGCCTGTTCGCCGCACGACAGCGGGTAGGTGCCGCGGAACGCCGGTGCCATCGGATCGGAGAAGTCCGCCTTCAGCTTGCCGCGCCAGTCGCCGCACGGTCCATCGGCGGCGCGCACACCTGCCGGAACCCTCATGCCGGCGAGTTGCGGCACCGTGACTATGCGTGCGCTCCTGGTTTCGGGATCGGGCACGAAGCCGAACGAGATGGCGTTGAAGTTCAGCAGCAGCGCATCGGGGCCGGCGTTGTACGGACGGAACCGTTCGCCGTCGAAGTCGCCCGGCTCGTGCGCGACCTGCTCGAAAGCCGAGCGATCGATGACCAGGTCGCCGCGTATCTCGCCGATGCCGAGGCCGCGCAGGCGCTGCACCATCAGCCACAGCTTCTCGATCACCAGCGCCGGATCGCCGCTGCCGCGGATGAAGAGGTCGCCTTCGAGCACGCCGCTCCGGATCGCACCGCCGGCGAAGGCTTCGGTGCGCCAGGTGTAGGCCGGGCCGAGCAGGTCGAGCGCCGCGTAAGTCGTGACCAGCTTCATCGTCGAGGCCGGATTCATCGGCTGGCTCTCGTTGGCCTCGATCGCCACGCCGCCGGCAGCCAGCGGCAACACGACGATCGACGAGGCGGCCGCGGGAATCGACGCGCCCTGCAAGGCCGCGCGCACCGGATCCGGCACCGGCCGGTGCGTGACTGCGTCCTGCGCCGACGATGGCCCGATCAGCGCGGCGGCCAGCAGCAACGCGGCGCCCAGGCGTCGCGCTGCCGGTGTGGGACCGGAACTCCCGGGTGCGACGGTCGGGCCGCTGCGGCAGGCGGGCATGCGCCAAGCTTAATCGGCGATGCGCGGCCTGCTGCGGTCGACCTTCAGCGATTCAGCGCGGCCGACAGCCGACGCCTGAACGAGGACACCAGCTGCGGAGTGTCGGCGGCCAGGTCGAACGCCGACAACATCAGGCGACGGGCGATGTCGTCGCCGAAGCTGCGGTCGCGCTCGACGATCGCCAGCAGCTGCTCCAGCGCCGCTTCGTACTGTCTTCGCGCCAGCAGGGCGTTGGCCAGGTCGAGTCGGGCCTGCAGGTCGTCGGGATGGGTGGCGATGCGCGCCTGCAGCACGTCGTCGTCGGGCAGCTCGGCGGCGCGCTGCAGGCTCTGCAGCCGGGTGTTCAGCGAGCTCCAGCGCGGTTGCAGCTTCCCGGCCGCCGACACGCCGGCCAGGCAGCCCGACGCTTCGTCGAGCCGGCCGGGGCCGGACTCGTGCTCCAGCAGCAGCTGCGCGAGGTCCAGCCGGGTCGTATCGCGGTCGGGGTCGAGCGCCAGTGCGGCGCGCAGTGCGCTGGCTGCGCCGGCGACGTCGCCGCGCCCGAGCATTTCGCCGGCCTTGCGCCGCTGCGTCTCGGCCGGGTCGGGCACAAGCCGCCCGACGAACTGGCGCAGGGCGTCGGCCGGCAGGACGCCGACGAACGAGTCGACCGCCTCGCCGCCGGCGAAGGCGACCACATAGGGAATGCTGCGCACGCCGTAGCGTGCCGACAGCTCCTGGTTCTCGTCGACGTTGATCTTGACGATCTTCAGCCTGCCCCTGTACTCGGCTTCGATCTGCGCCAGCAGCGGCGACAGCGTCCGGCACGGGCCGCACCACGGCGCCCAGAAGTCGACCAGCACCGGCGCATCGCGCGACGCCTCGATCACGTCGCGGGCGAAGTCTTTCTGTGTCGTGTCCAGCATTGCGCACCTCCTGTGCCCCATGTCGGGGCGCGGGGCCGCCGGCACAAGGGCGCGCCGCCGCCGGCGATGTCGCCGGCCGGCGTCAGGTCATCAGGTGCATCAGGCCGAGGCCGGCGCGGCGATGGTGACCGAAGCCGCGGCACAGCCGGTACTTGAGGGTCTCGGGCTCGGCGACCTCGAGCGCGCCTTCGATCTGCGCATAGTCGATCTTGACCTTCTGGCCGCGGTGAACGAAGCGCAGCGCCTGCATCGACACGTCGAGCATCAGCGGCGTGAAGCCGCACCTCAGCGCGTTGGAGCGCATCCAGGCCTCGACGTCCTGGCGATCCGCGTAGGGCTCGATCTTCTTGTTGTTGCCGGCGATCTTGACCCGGCCGGCGCACACCTGCAGCGCAAAGCGGTACATCAGGCCTTCGGCAAGCTGGATCACCGACCGCTTCGGTTCGAGCGCGCTCAGCGCGCTGCTCGGCCAGCGCGTCCACGGCGCGGCCGACTGCACCCAGTAGCGGCCGTCGATCGAGCTGTCGGCGCGAAAGAGGAACTCGCCTTCGCCGGCCTTCTGCCCGAACACCTCGGCCAGCTCGCCGTGCGCGGCGACGGGGTCGGTTCCGGGTGCGAAGGCGACCGCGGTTTCGAATACCTCGAGCACCGGGATCTCGAGGCGCGTGAAGCTCAGCACCGAGTGGATGAAGCCCGAGCGGCGCGAACTACCGCGGCGGGTTTCTCTCTTGCCGATCAGGAAAGCCACGGGTGCTCTTTCTCGCGAGGAGGGCGGCAGGGCCGTCGACCGCTCGGTTGCCTGCCCGATGAGCGATGGGTCGGCGCAAGCGTGCCGCAGCCGCGCCTCGACGGGAATTGGCCGCGTGGATTAGTCCCTCGTGCTGAGCGCCGCGCTGCCGCCACGCCCGTGCGGCGATCGGCCGGGGCGACGATCGGGGGCGGACGGACCCCTATTCGGGCTAGCCCCGGGCTGCCTCGGCTTGAAGTCCGGCCGCGTCGCCCCTATGATTAGCACTCGCTCGAGGGGAGTGCTAGCAACCCGCTAGCGCTTCCTCAATGCCGGTGCCCAGCAGGGCTGGCAGTCGAGTTGTTTGTAAGTAATCACTCTCTTTCTGTTCCTGAACTTTCAGGGCATTTACCGGTAAATCAGGAGAATTTATGAAAATTCGTCCGTTGCACGATCGGGTGATCGTCAAGCGTCTGGACCAGGAGCGCAAGACAGCGTCGGGCATCGTGATCCCCGACACCGCGGCCGAGAAGCCGGACCAGGGCGAGATCGTCGCCGTCGGACCCGGCAAGCGTGATGACAGCGGCAAGCTGATCGCGCTGGACGTCAAGGTCGGCGACCGCGTGCTGTTCGGCAAGTACGCCGGCCAGACCGTCAAGGTCGAAGGCGAGGAACTGCTCGTCATGCGCGAAGAAGACCTGATGGGTGTGGTCGCCTGACGGCGAGACCGCGATGCGGTCGGTCGCCGGTGGCGTCCGGCCATTTGGACAACTTTGATCGGAGCTTTCGAATATGCCAGCCAAGCAAGTTTTCTTCGGCGACGACGCGCGCCACAGGATGGTCCGCGGCGTCAACATCCTCGCCAACGCCGTGAAGGTGACACTCGGCCCCAAGGGCCGCAACGTGGTGCTGGAGCGCAGCTTCGGCGCCCCGACCGTGACCAAGGACGGCGTCTCGGTCGCCAAGGAAGTCGAACTGAAGGACAAGTTCGAGAACATGGGCGCACAGATG
The DNA here is from genome assembly GCA_020355165.1 of Burkholderiales bacterium. Taxonomy (GTDB): domain Bacteria; phylum Pseudomonadota; class Gammaproteobacteria; order Burkholderiales; family Burkholderiaceae_F; genus JADJWR01. The sequence goes on along the minus strand of CP070661.1, from coordinate 1,495,621 downwards.
GTCAAGGAGGTCGCCTCCAAGACCTCGGACGCCGCCGGTGACGGCACCACCACCGCGACCGTGCTGGCGCAGTCGATCGTCGCCGAGGGCATGAAGTACGTCGCCGCCGGCATGAACCCGATGGACCTGAAGCGCGGCATCGACAAGGCGGTCATCGCCGCCGTCGAGGAGCTGAAGAAGATCAGCAAGCCGACCACCACCAGCAAGGAGATCGCCCAGGTGGGCGCCATCTCCGCCAACGCCGACGCCGAGATCGGCAAGATCATCGCCGACGCGATGGACAAGGTCGGCAAGGAAGGCGTGATCACCGTCGAGGACGGCAAGTCGCTCAACAACGAGCTCGACATCGTCGAGGGCATGCAGTTCGACCGCGGCTACCTGTCGCCGTACTTCATCAACAATCCCGACAAGCAGATCGCGGTCCTCGAGAACCCGTACATCCTGCTGCACGACAAGAAGATCGGCAACATCCGCGACCTGCTGCCGATCCTCGAGCAGGTGGCGAAGGCCGGCCGGCCGCTGCTGATCGTCGCCGAGGAGGTCGAGGGCGAGGCGCTGGCCACGCTGGTGGTCAACAGCATCCGCGGCATCCTGAAGACCTGCGCGGTCAAGGCGCCGGGCTTCGGCGACCGTCGCAAGGCGATGCTGGAAGACATCGCCATCCTGACCGGTGGCACGGTGATCGCCGAGGAAACCGGCATGACGCTGGAGAAGGCGAGCCTGAACGACCTCGGCCAGGCCAAGAAGGTCGAGATCGCCAAGGAGAACACCACGATCATCGACGGCGCCGGTGACGGGAAGGGCATCGAGGCCCGCGTCAAGGCGATCCGCGCGCAGATCGAGGAGGCGACCTCCGACTACGACAAGGAGAAGCTGCAGGAGCGCGTGGCCAAGCTGGCCGGCGGCGTGGCGCTGATCAAGGTCGGCGCGGCCACCGAGGTCGAGATGAAGGAGAAGAAGGCCCGCGTCGAGGACGCCCTGCACGCGACCCGCGCCGCGGTCGAGGAAGGCATCGTCGCTGGCGGTGGCGTGGCGCTGATCCGCGCCAAGCAGGCTATTTCCAAGGCCAAGGGCGAAAACACCGACCAGGACGCCGGCATCAAGATCGTGCTGCGCGCGATGGAGGAACCGCTGCGCCAGATCGTCGCCAACTCCGGTGACGAGCCGAGCGTGGTGGTCAACAAGGTTGCCGCCGGCAAGGGCAACTTCGGCTACAACGCGCAGACCGGCGAATACGGCGACCTGGTCGAAATGGGCGTCCTCGATCCGACCAAGGTCACGCGCACGGCGTTGCAGAACGCCTCGTCGGTGGCTGGCCTGATGCTCACCACCGATGCGATGGTCGCCGAGCTGGTCGAGGAGAAGCCCGCGGGCGGCGGCGGCATGCCCGGTGGCGGCATGGGCGGCATGGGCGGCATGGGCATGGATATGTAAGGCCCTCGCCTTCGGCCGCGATCGCAGCGCGGCCGCCGCAGTGCACAGAACGCCCCGCCTCGCGCGGGGCGTTCTTGTTTCTTCGAGCGGGTCGTCTGCGATCGCTTCGGTGCCACTCTGCGCCGCGCCGCGTCCGGGGCGAGCGTAGAAGGCGGTGCGGTCGACCCGCGGACCTTGCCGTCTTGGATGCCTGGCGCCGCGCATATGCGCGATTGCGGCGGCAGACGGGTACGCCGCTGGTTGAACTGCGTAAGTAGAAGGCGCAGTATTCGATAGCAGCGGGGTGATCTGCCAGACGTCAGGCGCGAGCGATCCCCCGCCGAATCTCCGGGCGTGCACGAGGCGCCCCGGCGCCCCGCCCCTCCACCCTCCGGTCCGGCGAATCGACCGCGCGCATCCCGCCGCGGGGTTGTGCCACGCAGGCAGTCGGACCAGTGACCAAGGAGGGCGTATGAGAGTCCTTGCAACGTTGTTCGTCGCCGCGGCGCTGCTCTTGCTCGCGGCCGTGACCCTTTCGTTCGTCGACACACCGTTTCTCTGCACCGGCGCCGTTCTGTCCGAACATGGCTGGCAACCGGCAGTGGCCGCTTTGACCCTGCGCCGATATCACCGCTGGGCCCACCTTTGGAGCGGTGCCGAAGGACGCGCATGGATCCGGTTGCCGGGCGATCGAGAGACTCTGTTCGCGCACGTCGATCGGCAAGGCGATCTGCTTCGAATCACCGGCTGCGGGACCGAGCATCGCGGCGTGTTCCTGGCATCGAGCGGCGAACTGATCGTGCATGCGCGCGAAGGCGATTTCCGGGGTAATTGCCTGCCGGGGCGTCTCGACGCCGGCTGCGCCAAGGGGTGCGTGCGCGGCCCCGAGGATTTCTAGGCTCTGCCGCCGTTGCAGCAAGGCGGCGGGCGCTTTGCGCGGGCTGCCCCGCCGTCTCGATCGATCCGGCGCTGGCCGCGCCGATTTCGCGCAGAATCGGCACGACTCGTCGAACGTGGCCGGGCCAACTGCGCAGGATGAATACGAGAGCCACCTTGAGCCGCGCGGCCAGCGGCGCATCCTGGCCACTGCTGGTCGCCCTCGGCATCACCCAGATCGTCTCCTGGGGCTCCGTTTACTACGCCTTCGCGCTGCTGCTCGAGCCGCTGCAGCGAGATCTCGGCGCGGGCCGGAGCGCCGTTGCCGGCGCCTTCTCGGTGGCGCTGCTGATCTCCGGCCTGTGCGCGACGTGGATCGGCCGCACCATCGATCGGCTCGGCGGCCGCTGGGTGATGACGATCGGCTCGCTCGCCGCGGTCCTGCTGCTGTCCGCGCTGTCGCAGGTTCAGTCGCTGCCGGTGCTGTACCTGATCTGGGCCGGCCTCGGCGTAGCGATGGCGGCGACGCTGTACGAGCCGGCGTTCGTCGTCATCGCCCAGGTCTATCGGCTCAACTACCGGCGCGCGCTGACCGTGCTGACTCTGTTCGGCGGGCTGGCCAGCACGGTGTTCTGGCCGCTCACGACGCTGCTGATCGAGCGCTTCGGCTGGCGCGAGGCGGTCCTGTGGCTGGCAGCGATCAACCTGCTGGTCTGTGTGCCGCTGCACTTCGGGCTGCTGCCGCGCACCAGCGGGGCGGTGGCACCGCCCACGCAGGGGCGAGACGCCGGGTCGCGCCAGCGGCTCTGGAGCGACCGCCGCTTCCGCGCGCTGACGCTGGCCTTCCTCGCCCACTACGTGGTCGTCTCCGCCATCGCCGCGCACCTGATCGCCTTGCTGCTGGCACGCGGCATGTCGCCGGCGGCGGCGGCGGGCATCGGGGCGCTGATCGGGCCGATGCAGGTCGCCGGCCGCGTCGTCGAGTTCGGCGCCAGCCGCTGGCTGACGGTCGGCCAGGTCGGCCGCATCGCCGCGGTCGCCATGCCGCTGTCGCTGATTGCGTTGCTGTGGGCGGGCTCCAGCGTGCCCTGGCTGGCAGTCTTCGCGGTGCTGTTCGGTGCCGGCAACGGGGCGATGACCGTCATCCGTGGCGCGCTGCCGGTGGAGATGTACGGCCGCGACCACTACGGCGCCATTGCGGGCGCGCTGGCCACGCCCGGACTGCTGGCTCGCGCGGTCGGTCCGATCTTCGCCGCGCTGCTGTGGTCGGCGCTCGGCGGCTACGAGCGCACGACCGTCATCCTGCTCGCGGTGGCCGCCGTCGGCACGGTGGCCTTCGCCTATGCCACCCGCGGCGCCGGCACGGCCCGGCCGGCCGATCGCTGAACCGGCGGCTTCAGCGCTGCTGCTTGACCACCGCGTAGCGGTCGAGTGTCCGGGCGCGCGCCTCGGCGTGGTCGACGACCGGCGGTGGATAGTCGGTGCCGATCAGGCAGCCCGCCTCGCGTTGTCGCTGCGGCGACAGCAGCCACGGCGCATGGATCTCCTTGGCCGACAGGTTGGCCAGTTGCGGCAGGTAGCGGCGGATGAACCTGCCGTCGGGGTCGAACTTCTCGCTCTGCGTCACCGGATTGAAGATGCGGAAGTACGGCTGCGCGTCGCAGCCGCTGGAGGCCGCCCACTGCCAGCCGCCGTTGTTGGCGGCCAGGTCGAAGTCGATCAGCCGGCGGGCGAAGTACCGCTCTCCGCGCCGCCAGTCGATGCCGAGGTCCTTGGTCAGGAAGCTCGCCGTCACCATGCGCAGCCGGTTGTGCATGTAGCCGGTGCGGTTGATCTGCATCATCGCCGCGTCGACCAGCGGATAGCCGGTGCGGCCTTCGCACCAGGCGGCGAAGAGCTCGGGCGCGGGTTGCCAGCGAATGCGGTCGTACTCGGGCCTGAAGCTCGAGGTGGCGACGTGCGGGAAGTGGAACAGAACCTGCTGGTAGAAGTCGCGCCAGACCAGTTCCGACAGCCAGGTCGCCGCGCCGGCGGACCGTGCCGAGCGTTCGTGCGCGAAGCGCGCCAGCTCGCGGATCGACACGGTGCCGAAGCGCAGGTGCACCGACAGGTACGAAGGCCCGCGCACCGCCGGGTAGTCGCGCGTCTCGTGGTACTCGTCGATGCGGGCCTTGAACTCGTCGAACAAGCGGCGGCCGCCGCCGACACCGACCGGCACCTTCAGCTCGTCGAGGTCGCTGCCGGCGAAGCCGAGCGCCGGCAGTGCAGGGATCGCCGCCGGCACCGGCGGCGGCGCCAGAGCGGCCAGGTACCTGTCCACTTCGTAGGAGCGCAGGTGAAACGGCGTCAGCGCCTTCAGCCAGGCGTTCTTGTAGGGCGTGAACACCGAGAACGGCCGGCCGGCGCCGGTCAGCACCTCGTCGCGCTCGAAGACGACCTGGTCCTTGAAGGTGTGCAGCCGGCGGCCGGCGGCGGCGAGCCGGCTGGCCACCGCGGTGTCGCGCGCGGTCGCGTACGGCTCGTAGTCGTGGTTGGCGAACACCGCGTCGACGCCGAGTTCGCCCGCCAGGCGGACGATCTCGTCGGCAGCGATGCCGTGGCGGACGAGAAGCGCTCCGCCATGGGCGCGCAGGCCGGCATCGAGCTCGTGCAGGCTGCGGTGGATGAAGTCGACGCGGCGGTCGGTCGTCAGGCCCTCGGCGAGCAGTTCGTCGAGGATCGCGCGGTCGAAGACGAACGCCGCATACACGCGCCGCGCGCTCTTCAGGCAGTGATGCAGGGCCGCGTTGTCGGCGAGCCGCAGATCGCGCCGGAACCAAATCAGGGCCGAATCCATCGTCGTCGCGCAGCAAACCGCTCGGCGGACGAGCTTACAATGATGCCGACGAACGCCGAAGCCGCGGACACATGGACCTGACGCACAAGTTCCTGATCGCGATGCCGGCCATGGCCGATCCGAACTTCGCGGGCTCGGTCGTCTACGTGTGCGAGCACACCGAAAAGGGCGCGCTGGGGCTGGTCATCAACCGGCCGACCGAGCTGACGCTGGAGAGCCTGTTCGACAAGATCGATCTGAAGCTCGAGATCGCTCCCTGGAGGGACGCGCCCGTGTATTTCGGCGGGCCGGTGCAGACCGAGCGCGGCTTCGTGCTGCACGTGCCGGCCGGCAACTACAGCTCCTCGCTGGCGGTGCGCGACGACATCGCGCTGACCACCTCGAAGGACGTTCTCGAGGCGGTCGCCGGCGGCAGCGGGCCGGACAAGCTGCTGGTGACGCTCGGCTATTCCGGCTGGGGCGCGGGTCAGCTCGAATCGGAGGTGTCGGCCAACGCCTGGCTGACCGTCGACGCGCAGCCGGCGATCATCTTCGACACACCGGCCGAAGAGCGGCAGGCGGCGGCGCTGCGCCTGCTCGGCGTCGACCCGGCGCAGCTGTCGGCGCAGGCCGGACATGCGTGAAGCGGTGCGGACGGCTGCCTCGGCTGCGACCGGTCCTCTTCTTTCCCTGCCTCCGTTGAACGAAGAAGTCGTGCTCGGTTTCGACTTCGGCACGCGCCGCGTCGGCGTTGCGGTGGGCAATGGCGTCACCCGGCGGGCGCGGCCGCTGGCGCTGATCGACGACGCAGGCGAGGTGCGGTGGCGGCGGATCGCCGAGCTGATCGCAGCCTGGCAGCCGGCCCGGCTGGTGGTCGGCATCGCGCGGCACCCGGACGGCACGCCGCACGAGCTGACCGAGCGCTGCGAACGCTTCGCCCGCCAGCTCGAAGGCCGCTTCCGGCTGCCGCTGGCGCGGGTGGACGAGCGCTATTCGTCGGTGGCGGCGACCGACGGGCGCGACGACGAGGCAGCGGCGGTGATCCTGCAGCAGTGGTTCGACGAGGCGAACGATGATTGAACTCGATGCCGAGGCGATCTACCGCGGCCTGGCGGCGCGGCTGCGCGAGGAAGTGGTCGGCCGCGACATCCGGCTGGTCGGCGTGCACACGGGCGGCGTTTGGCTGGCGCGGCGGCTGAAGGCGGACCTGAAGGTGGCGCACGAGGTCGGCATCCTCGACATCTCCTTTTACCGCGACGATTTCTCGCGCTCAGGGCTGAACCCGAGCGTCAAGCCGTCGGCGATCGCTTTCGACGTCGAGGGCGCCGACATCGTGCTGGTCGACGACGTGCTGTACACCGGCCGCACGGTCCGCGCGGCGATGAACGAGCTGTTCGACTACGGCCGCCCGGAGCGCATCGACCTGGCGGTGCTGATCGACCGCGGCGGGCGCGAGCTGCCCATTGCGCCGACCGTGGTCGGCCGCCGCATCGAGGTGCCGGAGGAGATCAGCGTCGTGCTGTCGCGCGACGACGACGGCCGGCTGCACCTGACGCTGGAGCAGTGCCGTGACGCCTGAACCGGGCCGCAACCCGCAGCTGAACCGCAACGGCGAGCTGCATCATCTGCTGTCGCTCGAGGGCCTGCCGCGGTCAATCATCGAGCGGATCCTGTCGACCGCCGACGGCTTCATCAACATCGCCGAGCGCGAAGTGAAGAACGTGCCGCTGCTGCGCGGCCGCTCGGTGTTCAACCTGTTCTTCGAGAACAGCACGCGCACGCGCACCACCTTCGAGATCGCCGCCCGCCGGCTGAGCGCCGACGTCTTCAACCTGGACATCATGCGCTCGAGCACCGTCAAGGGCGAGTCGCTGCTCGACACCATCAACAACCTGACGGCGATGCAGGCCGACATGTTCGTCGTGCGCCACGCCACCGGCGGTGCGCCGCACCTGATCGCGCGCCACGTGGCGCCGCACGTGCACGTCATCAACGCCGGCGACGGCCGCCACGCGCACCCGACGCAGGGCCTGCTCGACATGTACACGATCCGCCACTACAAGCGCGACTTCGCCAACCTGACGGTGGCGATCGTCGGCGACATCCTGCACTCGCGGGTGGCGCGCTCGGACATCCACGCGCTGACCACGCTCGGCGTGCCGGAACTGCGCGCCGTCGGCCCGCTGACGCTGCTGCCCGACGGGCTCGAGCAGATGGGCGTGCGCGTCTTCACCAGGCTCGACGAGGGCATCCGCGGCGCCGACGTGATCATCATGCTGCGGCTGCAGAACGAGCGCATGCGCGGGGCGCTGCTGCCGTCGGCGCAGGAGTACTTCCGCAACTACGGGCTGACGCCGGAGCGGCTGCAGCTGGCCAAGCCCGACGCGATCGTCATGCACCCGGGTCCGATGAACCGCGGCGTCGAGATCGACTCGCACGTCGCCGACGGCACGCAGAGCGTCATCCTGCCGCAGGTGACCTTCGGCATCGCCGTGCGGATGGCGGTGCTGTCGATCGCCGCCTCCTCGCAGAGGATGCAATGAGGCTCGTCATCCGCCACGGCCGGCTGATCGACCCGGCGTCGAACCACGACGCGGTCGCCGACCTTTACGTCGCCGATGGCCGCATCGCCTCGCTCGGCGCCGCGCCGCCGGGTTTCTCCGCCGAGCGCGAGATCGATGCGCGCGGCCTGGTGGTCGCCCCGGGACTGATCGATCTGTGCGCGCGCATGCGCGAGCCCGGCGCCGAGGGGGCGCTCAGGCGCGAGATGCGCGCGGCGCTGGCGGGCGGCGTCACCGGCGTGGTGTGCCCGCCGGACACCGACCCGCCGCTCGACGAGCCCGGGCTGGTACGGATGCTGCGCCAGCGCTCGCGCGAGGCGGCCGGCGCGCGGCTGTACCCGCTGGGCGCGCTCACGGCCGGGCTGAAGGGCGAAGTGCTGGCCGAGATCGAGACGCTCGCCGAGGTCGGCTGCGTCGCTTTCATGCAGACGACTGCGCTGCCGCACGACAATGGCGTGCTGCTGCAGATCCTGCGCTATGCGAGGACCTTCGACCTGCCGGTCTGGCTGCGCCCGGTCGAGGACACGCTGGCCGGCGACGGTGTGGCCGGCGCCGGCGCGGTGGCCGGCCGCCTCGGGCTGCCGGCGGTACCGGCGCTGGCCGAAACGGTCGCCCTGCACACGATCTTCGAGATGCAGCGCGACACCGGCGCCAGGGTGCACTTGTGCCGCCTGTCGAGCGCCGCCGGCATCGAACTGGTGCGACAGGCCAAGCGCGAGGGCCTGCGGGTCAGCGCCGACGTGGCCGTGCATCACGCGCATCTGACCGACGCCGACATCGGCGACTTCGATCCCGATTTGCGCCTCGATCCGCCGCTGCGCACGCAGCGCGACCGCGACGCGATCATCGCCGGCCTTGCCGACGGGACGATCGACGCCATCTGCTCCGACCACGCACCGGTGACCGAGGACGACAAGCTGCTTCCGTTCGGCGAGGCGGCACCCGGCGCCACCGGCCTCGAGACGCTGCTGCCGCTGGTGCTGAAGTGGGGCGAGGCGGCGAGGCTTCCGCTGGCCGCCACGCTGGCGAAAGTCACCAGCGCCCCGGCGCAGATCCTGAACGAGCCGACCGGGCGGCTCGCCGTCGGCGCGAAGGCCGACGTGGTCGTCTTCGATCCGCGGGCGCGCTGGACCGTCACCGGCGCCGAGCTCGTCAGCCGCGGCGGCAACACGCCGTTTTCCGGCTGCGAACTGCTCGGGCGGGCGATGCTCACCATGGTCGGCGGCGACGTCCGCTTCGACCGCAAGCCAGGGTCGCAGCCGGAACGCCGTTGAAGCTCGACGCGGCGAGCGCGGTGCGCGGCGTCGGTCGGCCGGACACCTGCTGTCGCCGGGCGGCGCCCTGCCTGGCTGGTGGGCCGCGATGAGGGCGCTGCTGGCACCGCTGCGCATCGTGCTGCTGCTGGCGCACGTGCTCGCCGGCATCGGCATCGCCGCAGCGATCTTCCCGTGGCTGGCGCAGGCGGGGCGCAACCGGATCATCCGCCTCTGGTCGGCGCTGCTGCTGGTGATCTGTGGCGTGCGTCTGCGCGTGACCGGCCTGCCGCTGCCACCGGCGATCGCGCACACCGGGATCGAACCGGGCAGTCGCGGCCGCATGCTTCTTACCAACCACATCTCGTGGATCGACCCGTTCGCGCTGAACGCCTCGGTGCCGAGCCGCTTCGTCGCCAAGGCCGAGATCCGCGCCTGGCCGCTGCTGGGACTGCTGGTCACGCTGGTGGGCGCGCTGTACATCGAACGCGGTCGCCGGCACGCGGTGGCGTCGATGAACCACCGGGTCCGCGACCGGCTCAACGACGGCGAGACCGTGGCGGTCTTTCCCGAGGGAACGACCACCGATGGAGGCGCGCTGCTGCCCTTTCATGCGAACCTGGTCGCGCCGGCGCTCGAGGTCGGCGCCGAGTGCTGGCCGGTTGCCCTGCGCTACACCGAGGACGGCGCGCCGTCTGCCGCGGCGGCATTCATCGGCGAGATGGGCATCGTCGAGTCGCTGTGGAGGATCCTCGTCGCGCGGCGACTGCAGATCGAGGTGGCCTTCCTCGAGCCGGTGCCGACCGCCGGCCACCGCGACCGGCATCACGTCGCCGAGGTGGCGGCCGAACGGATCGCCGCCTGGCTCGGTCTGCCGCCGCCGCGGCGGCGTCGCTTCAATTCGGCGGCAGCCCCGGCTGGCGATAGGGCGGACACCGAACCTGGAGCAGGCGGCGGTCTGGCCAGGCGAGCGCCGTGAGCGTGCCGCCCCAGACGCAGCCGCTGTCCAGGCAGACGGCGTCGTCGCGCAGCATCAGGCCGAGCGTCGACCAGTGGCCGAAGACGACCGGCACGCCGCGGGTGGCGCGCTCGGGGTGGTCGAACCACGGCCGGTGCCCCGCCGGCGCCGCGGCGGCACCTTCCTTGACGGTGAAGTCCATCGTGCCGTCGGCAGCGACGAAGCGCAGGCGCGTCAGCGCGTTGATCACGCAGCGCGCGCGGTCGGCGCCTTGCAGCCGGTCGTCCCACCGCGCCGGCGAGTTGCCGTACATGGTGGCGAGGAATTCGCGGTAGTCGCGGCCGCGCAGCTGCGCCTGTACCTCGCCGGCCAGGGCGAGCGTCCTGTCCACCGACCATTGCGGCAGCACGCCGGCGTGGACGAACAGCGCGCCCGCTTGGTGCAGCGCCAGCGGCCGGCCGCGCAGCCAGTCGAGCAGCTCGTCGCGATCGGGCGCGGCGAGGATGTCGGCCAGCGTGTCGTCGACGTGCTGCGGCCGGATGCCGGCGGCGACGGCGAGCAGGTGCAGGTCATGGTTGCCGAGCAGGGCCTGCGCGCGGCTGCCCAGCGACCGCACCCGGCGCAGGGTGTCGAGCGACCGCGGCCCGCGGTTGATCAGGTCGCCGATGAAAAGCAGCCGGCAGTCCCCCGGCAACTGCCGCAGCAGGGACTCGAGGCTGCCCAGGCAGCCCTGCAGGTCGCCGATCACCCACAGCGGCTCGGCAGCCATCAGCCGGCGCCGCGCACCCTGGCCAGCAGCGCGCTCGTCGAGCGCTCGAACTCGAACGGGATCGCCACCGTCCGCGCGCCCCAGCTGCGCGCCAGCTGCGCCTCGGCCACGGTCGCCATGTCGTAGTCGCCGCCCTTGACGTAGACGTCCGGGCGCACGATCTCGACCACCGGCAGCGGCACCGTCTCGTCGAACACGGTGACCAGCGACACGCTTTGCAGCGCCGCCAGCACGGCGGCGCGGTCGGTCTCGGTGTTGATCGGCCGGTCCTGCCCCTTGCCGAGCCGCCGCACCGAGGCATCCGAGTTGACCGCCACCACCAGGCTTGCGCCGAGCGAGCGCGCGCGCGCCAGGTAGGTGACGTGGCCGCGATGCAGCAGGTCGAACACCCCGTTGGTGAGCACCAGCGGGCGCGCCAGCCGCGCCACCGCAGCGGCCAGATCGGCGCGGGCGACGATCTTCGTCTCGAACAGGGCGGGCTCAGGCATGGGCATGCACACTGAGCGCGGCGCGCAGGCGCGGGCTGTGCACCGCCTCGGCCAGCGAGGCGAAACGCGCGGTGGCCTGCGGTGCCAGGTCGGCCGGTGGCAGCGCCCGACCGTCGGTGCCGAGCAGCACCCGCTGCGGCACCCCGGCGGCCACCGCCGCGTCGATGTCCGAGACCTTGTCGCCGAACAGCACCGAGCGCGCCAGGTCGAGCGACAGTTCGCGCGCTGCGGCCAGCAGCATTCCCGGTGCCGGCTTGCGGC
>CP070661.1:1479543-1484127 GCA_020355165.1 Burkholderiales bacterium | reverse complement strand
CTCGGCCAGCACCCAGATGCGCCCGCGCCCTGCCTGCGCGCCGCGGCCGGCCTGCTCGGCGATCAGCTGCGCATAGCGCGCCTTCTGCTCCGGCTTGAGGATCTCCTCGATGGCGGCGCGCATCTCGGCGCGAACGGTCGCCGCCGCCCGGGCGCGCGCCTCCTCCGGCAGATCGCGCAGGCTGATGAAGCGGCCGCGCATCTGCTCGAAGATCGCCTGCACCCGTGCCTGCTGCGCCTCGTCGAGCTTCAGCTCGGTCACCAGGCGCTGGCGCAGTTGCGACAGCTGCCCGCCGCCTGCGGCCGGCGCCTCCGGCGCCGCCTTGCCCTCGCCCGGCGCCGCACTCTCGCCCGGCGGCCGGAAGCGCAGGGCGGCATTGGCGATCTTCAGCGTCGATTCGCGGGTATCGGTGACGACGCGCACGTTGGCGGTCATCCCGGGCATCAGCTGTCCGTCGGGGTTGGCCGCCGACACCAGCACCGTGTAGGTGACGACGTTCTGCACCGTCTGCGCGCTCTTGCGCACCTGGCGCACCTCGCCGGCAAAGGTGCGGCCCGGAAAGGCATCGACGGTGAAGGTCGCGCGCTGGCCGGCGCGGATGCGGCCGACGTCGGCCTCGTCGATCGACGTTTCGACCTGCATGTCGCGCAGGTCGCGCGCGATGACGAACAGCTCCGGCGCCTGCAGGCTCGCCGCGACGGTCTGGCCGACGTCGACGCTGCGCTTGATGACCACGCCGTCGACCGGCGCGCGGATCTCGGTGCGCGCCAGGTCGACCCGCGCCGAGGCCAGCTGCGCGGCGCGCTGCGCCACCACCGCCTGCGCGTTGTTCAGCTCCGCCTTGGCCAGGTCGAACTGCGCCTGCGCGCGGTCCAGGTCGGCCGGCGAGACGAACTCGCGCTGAACCAGTTCCTGGGTCCGTGCCAGATCTCGCTGTGCATTGGCGAGCGAGACCTGTGCCCGCCCCACCGCCGCGCGGGCCGCTTCCAGGTCGGCCTCGTTCTGCCGCACGCGGTACTGGAAGGTCTCGGGGTCGATGCGGGCGATCAGCTGGCCGGCCTTCACCGGCGAGTTGAAGTCGACCAACAGTTCCTTGATCTGGCCTGACACCTGAGTGCCAACCTGCACCGAGATCACCGGGTTCAGCGTGCCGGAGGCCGCCACCGTCGCGGTGATCGGCCCCCGCTCGACCTTGGCGAAGCGGTAGGCCGGCGCCTGGCTGTCGTCGCGGACCGACCAGTAGTAGCCGGCGGCAGCGGCGGCCGCTGCCAGCAAGGCCACGGCGATCAGGCCGGGCCGTCGGATCCGGTTTGCCATCGCAGAGAGTGCACGCCGCCGGGCGTGTCGGAATGGGTCGTCGGGGCAAGCGGCAGTTTACTGAGGCGCGGTCGGCCGCCCTGTGTCCGAACGTAAGCAAGGCGCACAAAGACCTTCCGCGGCAGCCGGGGCGGTCGCCCGCCCCGATCAGATCGCCCGCCGGGTGCAGACCGGTGCGCCCGGGTCGCGACCGCAGGGGTGCGACGAAGCGCTGATTCCGGGCCGTGAAGCGGCCGCGCGCGCACGGGTGGATTGCTAAACTGCGGCGGCTTCGCGTTCACCGAGACAGACCACCCGATGAGTTCCGAGCTGCCGTCGCTGGACATCGAGCAGGCGCGCCACAACATGGTCGAACAGCAGATTCGGACCTGGGAGGTGCTCGACCAGTCGGTGCTCGACCTGCTGCTGCTGGTGCGACGGGAGCTGTTCGTGCCGCCGGCCTTCCGGTTGCTCGCCTTCACCGACATGGAGATCCCGCTGCGGATCGACGGCGTCGATACGGGGGAGTGCATGTTCGCGCCGAAGGTCGAGGCGCGGCTGCTGCAGGAGCTCGGCATCCGCGCGCACGAGCACGTGCTGGAGATCGGCACCGGCTCCGGCTACATGGCGGCGCTGGCGGCGCACAAGGCGCAGCACGTCCTCACCGTCGAGATCAACCCGCTGCTGGCCGCCTTCGGCTCGGCCAACCTGCAGCGCAATGGCGTGCACAACGCCCGCGTGCAGACCGGCGACGGCTCGCGCGGCTGGGCGGCGCGGGCCCCGTACGACGTGATCATCGTTTCCGGCGGGCTGCCGGTGATGCCCGACGAGCTGCTGGCGCAACTGAAGATCGGCGGCCGGCTGTCGGCGATAGTCGGCGAGCCGCCGGTGATGTCGGCGCAGATCGTCACCCGCGTGACGGAGACGTCCTACGACACGCTCAGGCTGTTCGAGACGGTGGCCAAGCCGCTCGCCAACGCAGTGCGGCCGTCGGCCTTCCGTTTTTGATGAAAACGATCTCGGCGCCGGCGCTCGCCGATTGGCTGCACGACCAGGAACGACCCGCGCCTCGCCTGCTCGACGTTCGTGAACCCTGGGAGCAGCAGATCTGCCACATTGCCGGCAGCCGGCTGCTACCGATACGCTCGCTGCCGGCGCAGCTCGGTCTGCTCGACGCCGACGACCCGATCGTGTGCATCTGCCACCACGGCATCCGCAGCGCCCACGTGGCGATGTGGCTGGCCCGCCAGGGGTTTGCCGATGTCTACAACCTCAGTGGCGGCGTCGACGCCTGGGCCCGGCAGGTCGACTTGAAGATGGCCACCTACTGACGCACGATGAACTGCTTTCCAATGGAGACGGCCATGGCACCCCGCAATCCGCGACATCGGACCACTTCGACGGTGACGATCGCCTGTGCCGTGGCGCTGGCCTGCGTCATGCCTGTCATGGCGCAGACGCCGGGCAAGCTGGACGACCCGTCGGCACCGCTGCGCGAAGCGGCGCGGACGATGCAGCGCAACGACCTGCTGACGCTGTACCGGCAGGCGCTCGACAACGACTCCCAGTACGCGGCGGCGCGCGCCCAGTTCACGGCGACGCTGGAGCGCGAGCCGCAGGCGCGCGCCGCGCTGCTGCCCAACCTGAACCTGCTCGGCCGCGCCAACCAGTACAGCTACGACATCAGCCCCGGCAGTGCGAACAATTCGTTCGGCGACTACGGCGGCGGCCTGTCGCTGACGGTGCCGGTGTACCGGCCGCAGAACTGGGAGTCGCTCGAGCAGGCCAAGCTGGTGGTGCTGCAGGGCGAGAACGTGCTCGGCCAGGCGCGGCAGGACCTGGCGCTGCGGCTGGCCACCGCCTACTTCACCGTGCTGGCCGCGCGCGACCAGGTCACCGCGCTGGAGGTGCAGAAGGAGGCGACGCTGCAGCAGCTGGCTCAGGCCAAGCGTGAGTTCGAGGTCGGCACCAAGACCATCGTCGACACCAACGAGGCGCAGGCCCGTTACGACCAGATCGTCGCAGCGCTGCAGGTGGCGGTCGGCACCCTGCTGGTCCGCCGCAACGAGCTGACGGCGATCGTCGGCCGTGACCCGCAGGTGCTCGCCGGCCTGACCGACAGCCCGAAACTGGAGCTGCCGCAGCCGAACGAGATCGACAACTGGGTCAGGAGTGCCGAGGAGGCCAACTACGGCGTGCAGATCGCGCGGGCGTCGAATGAGATCGCCACGCGCGAGATCCAGCGCGCCAAGGACGGCTACAAGCCGACGGTGGACCTGGTCGCCGGCTACAACATCAACCGCTTCAACGGCACGCAGGTCATCGACAACTCGTTTCGCACCAGCACCGGCAACATCGGCCTGCAGTTCACCATGCCCCTGTACACCGGCGGCCTGACGTCGAGCCGGGTGCGCGAGGCGGTCGCGCTGCAGGACAAGTCGCTGAGCGACCTGGAGACCTCCCGCCGCAGCGCCGCCAACGCCGCGCGCGCCGCCTTCACCGGCGTGAACTACGGGTTGGCGCAGGTGCAGGCGCTGGAGTCGGCCGAGCGGTCGGCGCGCACCCAGCTCGAATCGACGCAGCTTGGCTACCGCGTCGGCGTGCGGATCCAGCTCGACGTGCTGAATGCGACCACGCAGCTGGTGGGCACGCAGCGCGAGCTGAAGAAGGCGCGCTACGACTTCCTGCTCAGCGGGCTGAACCTGAAGGCCTCGGTCGGCGCACTGGGCGAGGACGACCTGCGGGCGATCAACGCGCTGCTGACGAAGTAGCCCGTGCGCGCATAAGGCAGGCCGTCGGCGGCGCCGTACCGGCCGGTGGCCGACACCGGGCGGCTCCTCTAGGCCAGCCCAGCCGTCACGCCTGCACGACGAAGCTCTCGGGCTTCAGCCCGGCGCACCAGCGCCGCCACATTCCGCGAAGGGCCGCGTCGAACTGCCGGGCCGTCTCGTCGAGCGTTCCCGCGAACTGC
This sequence comes from Burkholderiales bacterium, assembly GCA_020355165.1. GTDB lineage: Bacteria > Pseudomonadota > Gammaproteobacteria > Burkholderiales > Burkholderiaceae_F > JADJWR01. The sequence continues at coordinate 1,479,860 of CP070661.1, read as the reverse complement.
TGCTGCGCGGTCGCCCGCAGGCTGCCGCGCAGCCGGGCCAGCGCCTCCAGATCGGCGGCCGCCGCGCATGCCCGGCGGGTGAACTCGTCCGCGCTGGTCGTCACCCAGTCGGCCAGTCCGAGCATAGCGAGCGACGCAGCAGCCTGCGTCTGTTGCATCGTCTGCCCGGCCAGCGTCAGTACCGGAACGCCCATCCACAAGGCAAACATCGTGGTGGTTCCGCCGGTGTAGGGGAACGTGTCGAGCGCGATGTCGACCTCGTGATGCAATTCGAGGTATTCGCGCATGGCGGCGCGGGGCCGGAACGTCAGCCGGGC
>CP070661.1:1472974-1479443 GCA_020355165.1 Burkholderiales bacterium | reverse complement strand
GTCGGGGTTGCAGCCGGAGAATTCCGGTACTGCGAAGCGCGCACTGCGGTTTGGCGCGATTCACGCGCTAATCCGTGCGGGCGATGGGGCGCAAGCTTCACGGCAGACTTGATCAAAGTCAATAACCCCACAGCGAAAATTGACCATGACTCAGCAATGGGTTAATGGGCGCTCTCTTCAGCGTGACGCCAGCCGCGCAGCGCTTCGTGCACGCGCACAAGACCGGGGCAGCGCGCACTGACGCAGAGCCATCACGGCGCCTTGCTTCAGCAACCAGAGGCGTTTGGCGCTCCGCCGAGACTGTGCTGCAATCCGTGCCCTGACTTTCCGGGGTGGGGATGACGGGCGCGACAATCGACCGACACAGTTGGTGGCGATCGCTGCTGCAGCGCGGCGGCATCGCTCGCCGCGACCTGGCCGGTGGGCTGACTGCGGCCCTGGTGCTGCCGGCGATCGAGGGCAGCTACGGCCTGCTGGCCTTCGGCCCCCTGGGCGCCGACCACGTGCAGCTGGCGTTCCTGCTTGGCGCCGTGACAGCGGCCATCGCCTCGATCGCCACCGCCGCGTTCGGCCGCGGGCCGCTGCTCAGCGGATCGAGCGGTGCGCTGGCGGTGCTGACTGCCTCGCTGATCACCGCGCTGGCCGCCGATGCGCACTTCCTCGGCGCCGACGGCAGGCCGTTCGTGCCGTTCGTGCTGGCCTACGTGGCCGCAGGCGTGGTACTGGCGGGGGTACTGCAGGCGCTGCTCGCTGCACTGAAGCTGGGCGGGCTGGTCTACTTCATCCCGTTTCCGGTGCACGCCGGCTACATCAACGGCTCGGCGGTGCTGATGATCGGCTCGATGATCCCGCACGTGCTCGGCCTGTCCACCCTGCACGGGCACGAAGTCGACTGGCAGAGCTTCAGCTGGCTGGCGCCGCTGATCGCGCTCTCGGCGCTGGCGGTCGCCCTGCAGCCGCCGCGCTGGACGCGCTTCGTCCCGTCGTACCTGACCGCCCTGCTGGTCGCCACCGGGCTGCACCACCTGCTGTCGCTCACCCCGCTGGCCGGCGCGCTCGGACCGCTGCTGCAGGCGCCGGTGTTCGAGTGGCCGCACGCCGACACGATGTCGCCGGTGTTCGAGCAGCTCGGCGAAGGCGTGCTGGCGAGCAACAAGTGGCCGCTGCTGCAGTTCGCGGTGGCGGTGGCGATGATGTCGACCCTGCAGACCGCGCTCGCCGGCTCGTCGATCGACGAGTTCACGCGCAAGCGCCGCTACAGCGGCCGCGAGCTGTTCGGCCAGGGCGTGGCCAACATGGCGGTCGGCGTGTTCGGCGCCTCGCCGAGCGCCGCCTCGACCACCCGCAGCAAGCTGAACCTCGACGCCGGCGGCGACACGGTGATGTCGCGGGTCGTCTTCGGCGTCAGCATGTTCCTGGCGCTGGCTCTGGCCCTGCCGCTGATGAACTTCCTGCCGATGGCGGCCGTCGCCGGCGTGTTCATCGCGCTGGCGATCGGCCTGCTCGACCGCTGGACCCGCGGCGGCGCGGCGATCCTGTGGCGGCAGACGCTCAAGCGGCGGGTGCCGGTGTCGCTGGCGTGGAACTACGGCACGATGGTGGTGGTCGCGGCGATCACCGTGTTCGTCTCGCTGGCGGCGGCGATCCTGCTCGGCACGCTGGCGGCGATGGTGATGTTCATCCGCAGCAACAGCAAGCGGCCGATCCGCCAGGTGGCGCACGCCGACCACCGCACCTCGCGCAAGATCCGCCCGGCCGCCGAGGCCGAGCTGCTGCGCGCGCACGGCAAGAAGATCGCGCTGGTCGAACTGGACGGCGCGCTGTTCTTCGGCACGGCGGAGACCGCCGACGAGGAGATCGAGCACGTGGCGCACGGCGTCGACTACCTGATCCTCGACTTCGAGCGGGTCAACGAGGTCGACGCCAGCGGCGCCCGCGTGCTGCTGCTGGCGGCCGACTTCGTGCAGAGCCACGGCCGGCAGCTGCTGCTGGCCGGCCTGATGCCGCACGATCCCCGCACGCGGATGATCCGCGACATGGACGTGCACGGCCTGCTCGCCGACGCGCAGTTCTTCCACGACGCCGACCGCGCGCTCGAGTACGCCGAGGACCGCCTGCTCGCCAGCCTGGAGAGAGAAGAGGAGGAGCGGCCGGCGCTGAAACTGGAAGAGACGCTGCTTGGCTCGGGGCTCGACGCGGTCGAGCTCGAAACGCTGTCGTCGCTGATGGTCGAGCGGCGCATCGTCAAGGGCGAGGCGGTGTTCCACCGCGGCGACCCCGGCGACGCGATGTTCGTCTCGCTGCAGGGGCAGATCGGCATCTGGCTGCCGCCTACAGGCGAGAAGGGCGCCGCCGCCCGCGGCCGCCGCATGGTGTCGTACGCGCCGGGCGTGGCTTTCGGCGAGATGGGGCTGCTGCAGGGCCGCGCGCGCTCGGCCGACGCGATCGCCGAGGAGGACGCGCTGGTGCTCGAGCTGCCGAAGGCCGGCTACGAGAAGATCGTCGGCGAACACCCGGCGCTGCTGGCGAAGATGCTGCTGAACCTCGGCCTGCTGCTGTCGTCGCGCGTGCGCGCGCTGACCGACGAGCTGGAAGCGATGCAGGGCTCCCGCTGAGGGGCCTCGCACGGCGCGGCCGGTGAGGTTCCACGCCGGCAACGGGAAGACGGAGGGGAGAAAGTCGATGGCCGGTTCGGCCGCAGGCCGGGCGCACCGCGAAGCGCTGCTGGCGCGCTACCTCGGCACGCTGTTCGGCGAGCTGGGCCCGGAGACGATCGCCTTCCTGCGCGAGCACGTGCAGTGGGTCGAGATCGGCGCCGGCGAGGTGCTGATGGCGCAGGGCGCGCCCGGCGACTCGGCCTACCTGTCGATCAGCGGCCGCTTCCGCGTCTACATGCGACGCGACGACGGCAGCCAGCGCGTGGTGCGCGAACTCGGGCGCGGCGAGGTGATCGGCGAGATGAGCCTGTACACCGGCGAGCCGCGCTCGGCCACCGTGGTGGCGATCCGCGACTCGGTGCTGGCCCGCCTGGACAAGCCGCAGTTCGAGGCGCTGCTGGCGCGCAACCCGCAGGCGTCGATCGCCTTCACGCGGCAGGTCATCGCCCGCCTGCAGACCCAGCACCTGCACCACCCGCCGGCGGCACCGGTGACGGTGGCCTTGCTGCCGGTCTCCGACGGCGTGGCGCTGCCGTCGTTTGCCGAGGCGCTGGCGCAGCAGCTTGGCCGCTACGGCCGCGTGCGCGTGGTCGACGCCGCGAGCGTCGAGCGCGGGCTGAACGAGCCGGGCGTGGCGCTGCGCGAAGGCGACGACGTCGAGCGGCGGCTGGCGCTGGCGCTCGACCTGCTGGAGGCCGAGCACGACTTCATCCTCCTGCTCGCCAATGCCGGCCCGGATCTGTGGACCCGGCGCTGCATCCGCCACGGCGACGAGCTGCTGCTGGTGGCCGACGCCACGCGCGCGCCGGCGGTGCACGAGATCGAGCAGGCGTGCCTGAGCGGCCAGTCCCAGGGCGGCGAGGCGGCGGAAACCCTGGTGCTGCTGCACCCGGAGCAGACGGCGGTCCCGCGCGGCATGCGGCACTGGGTCGCCCGGCGGCCGGTCGCCGGGCACGTCAACGTCCGGCCGGCGCTGGAGGCCGACATGGCGCGGCTGGCGCGGCTGCTCAGCCGCAATGCGGTCGGCCTGGTGCTCGGCGGCGGCGGGGCGCGCGGCTTCGCTCACCTGGGCATCTGGCGGGCGCTGCGCGCGCGCGGCGTCGAGATCGACTACGTCGGCGGCACCAGCATCGGCTCGGCGATGGCGGCGCTGATCGCCGCCGACCCGCCGGTGGACAAGGCGATCGCGATCGCCCGCTCGGCCTTCCGCGGCAATCCCACCGGCGACTACAACCTGCTGCCGCTGGTGTCGCTGATCAAGGGCCGCCGCGTGCGGGCGGCGATCGACCGCGCGCTCGCCGCGCTGACCGGCGGGCCGCTCGACATCGAGGACCTGTGGAAGGGCTTCTTCTGCATCGCCAGCAACTACTCGCAGGGGCACGAGCAGCGGCTGGCCAGCGGCGACCTCGGCCGCGCGCTGCAGGCCAGCATGGCGATCCCGGGCGCGCTGCCGCCGGTGGTGCGCGACGGCGAGCTGCTGTGCGACGGCGGCACCTTCAACAACTTCCCGGTCGACGTGATGCGCGAGATGCGCGGCGTCGGCCGGGTGATCGGCGTCGACCTCGGCGCGCGCAACCTGCGGCGGCTCGAATTCGACGAGGTGCCGGGCAGCTGGACGCTGCTGCTTGACAAGCTGCGGCCGCGGCGCGCCCGCCGCTACCGGCTGCCGTCGCTGGTGTCCTACCTGCTGAACATCACCATCCTGTACAGCATCTCGCGCCAGGACGAGGCGCGGCGGATCACCGACCTGTACTTCAATCCGCCGCTGCACCGCGTCGGCCTGCTGCAGTGGGAGCGGTTCGACGCGATCGTCCGCGAGGGCGAGGAGCACGCGGCCGAGGTGCTCGGCAAGCTCGGCGCCGGCGAGAAGGCAGCGCTCGGCTTGCCTTCCTGACGGCGGAGGGCAGAATGCGTCCCGTCGCATGTGAAGGGACGCAGGCTGCGTCACGAGGCCGCTGTCGTGCTGGCCGCGATGAGCGGCGCGCCCTGACGGCGGCTGACTGCCCCACGCGAAAACGATGAGCGATGTCCGCGCGCTGCTGCTGACCGACGTCGTCGACAGCACCAAGCTGTCGGAGAAGATCGGCGACGCGGCGATGGCCGAGGTCTGGACGGCGCACGACCGCGCCGCGCGCGACCTGCTGCCGCGCTGGCACGGCCGCGAGATCGACAAGACCGACGGCATGCTGCTGATGTTCGACACGGCAGCCGACGCGGTGAGCTACGCGATGGCCTACCACCGGGCACTGGCGGCGATGCCCACCCCGCTGAAGGCGCGCGCCGGGCTGCACGTCGGCCCGGTGATCCTGCGCGAGAACAGCCCCGAGGACGTGGCCCGCGGCGCCAAGCCGCTCGAGGTCGACGGCATGGCCAAGCCGACCGCGGCGCGGGTGATGTCGCTGGCGCGCGGCGGGCAGATCCTGCTCACGCCGGAGGCGCGCGCCGCGCTCGGCGAGACGGCGCTGAAGCTGGAGTCGCACGGCCACTGGGTGATGAAGGGGGTGGCCGCGCCGGTCGAGCTTTTCGAGGTCGGCGACGACAGCACGCACTTCGCCGCGCCGCCGGACAGCGAGAAGGTCTACCGCGTGGTGCGCGTCGGCGAGCGCTGGCTGCCGGTGGCGAAGATGCCGAACAACCTGCCGCAGCAGGCGACCTCGTTCGTCGGCCGCGAGCGCGAGATCGACGAGGTCGAGGCGCTGCTCGGCACGGCGCGGCTGATCACGCTGCTCGGCATGGGCGGGCTGGGCAAGACCCGGCTGTCGCTGCAGGTGGCGGCGGAGGTGATGCCGCAGTACCCGGACGGCGCCTGGTTCGTCGACCTGACGCCGATCCGCGACGCCCCGCGCGTGGCCGCCGAGGCGGCGCGGGTGCTGTCGGTGACCGAGGAGCCGGGCCGGCCGCTGCTGCAGACGCTGTGCGCGCACCTGAAGTCAAAGCGGCTGCTGCTGATCCTCGACAACTGCGAGCAGGTGGTCGAGGCGGCGGCCGAGCTCGCCGCCGCCGTGCTGGCCGCGGCGCCGCAGGTGCGCATCATCGCCTCCAGCCGCGAGGCGCTGCGCACCCCGGGCGAGCACGCCTACCCGATCCTGCCGCTGCCGCTGCCGTCGAAGGAAGACGGCCTGGAGGCGCTGGCGCAGTCGACGGCGGTGCGGCTGTTCGTCGAGCGGGCGAAGGCGAACAAGCCGGCGTTCGCGCTGACCGAGAAGGATGCGCCGGCGGTGGCCGAACTGGTCGAGCGGCTGGAAGGCATCCCGCTGGCGCTGGAACTGGCAGCGGCGCGCGTGCGGGTGCTGTCGGTGGCAGACATCAACGCCCGCGTGCAGGACCGCTTCAAGCTGCTCACCGGCGGCGGCCGCACGCTGCCGCAGCGGCAGCAGACGCTGCGCGCGCTGGTCGACTGGTCGTACGACCTGCTCGGCGAGAACGAGAAGTGCCTGCTCGACCGCCTGGGCGTGTTCGTCGGCGGCTTCGACCTGCCGGCCGCCGAGGCGGTGTGCGGCGTCGATCCGCTCGACGCGATGGACGTGCTCGACCTGCTCGGCTCGCTGGCGGAGAAGTCGCTGGTGATGCTCGACGAGCGCGAGGAGGGCAGCCGCTACCGGATGCTGGAGACGATCCGGCAGTACGCGCGGGAGAAGCTCGACGGTCGCGGAGAGGATGCGGCGGCGACGGCGGCGCGGCATTGCCAGCACTACTTCGTCTTTGCGAAGGCTGTTCGCGACGGAATAGAGGGCCCCGAGCAGGCGACATGGCTCCGGCGTGCGGAGACCGACGTCGACAACCTGCGCGCTGCAATCGCGCTGGCGCTCGCT
>CP070661.1:1450741-1472874 GCA_020355165.1 Burkholderiales bacterium | reverse complement strand
ACCGCGGCTCGCATGAGTCGCGTCTGTCGGCCCAGCGTCGACCGGCCAGCCCCCCGACAACAAGGGACGCAGCTCTTCGAGATGGCCGCCGGCGGGTCCCGGGACGCCGTCGTTCAGGGCGCGGGCAGGAAGCGGCAAGCATGAATGCAGGGATCGCCGGATTACGCAGTAGTACCTAAAGTGAGCGAGCTTGTGGCGCGCAGCGAGCGAGTTGCGGGCCGCCTCTCTGGCCGTCCGGTTTCTCGACAGTCGACCCGCAGGCCAGCCACCTAGGCAATTTCCCGTTCCGGCACGTCAGCAACTCGAGGCCGTGTTGATCAGCTTCGATGAATTCCGGCCATGGTCCGAGCGCAGGTAGCGCGGCGCGCCGTGCACGCGGACCGGTCGGGCGAGGACATCGATCACCCGTCCGGAGCGGATCGAGCCGGCTGCGTCGATGGCCGGGCACTCGCGAGGTGAGGTCGTCGGCGAGTCGGTTCTTGCCCGTCGGCTCCTCGTCGTTGAAGAGCCATCGGTCCGGAAGTCACCGTGCCGAGCAGACCGGGCAGGCCGCGCCTGCCGGCGGGTCAGCGCACCGCGTTCATGTCCTGGTGCGCCTTGGCGAGCTTCCGCTCGGCGTCGGCGACCGCCTTTTCGAGGCCGGCGATGCGCTCGCGGTACGCCGGGCTCGGCTGGACGCGGCCCCGCGCGGTGCCGATCATCTCGCCCGACTGCGGTGCCTGGCCCTGCTCGAGCGCCAGCTTCGCCTGTTCGAGTTCGCGCTCGGCACTTTGCACGGCCGCGTAGGCCTTGTCGATCTCGGCGGTGCGCTCGCGCAGCCGCGCCTCGGCGTCGGTGGCCTGCTGCTGCAGCGAGCCGGCCTTGGCGTCCGTCTGGGCGGGGCGGGAAGGCGCCGGCGGCGACGGCGGCGCGTCGCGCTCGGACAGGATCTTGGCCCCCGGCGGTGGCCGGTCGGTGAACATGATCCGCCCGTCAGGCAGCTGCACCTTGTAGATCTTGTCCTGAGCGGTGGCGCCGGCGCACAGCAAGGCGGCCAGCAGGGCGACGAGGATCGAACGCATGGCGAGGAAGCTAGCTCGGCCCGGCGTGATGCGCAAGCGGTCGGTCGGATGCGTCTCGTACCGCGCCATCGCCGTCGGCAAGTGCCGGCGAGCGGTGTTGCGTGAAGGGTTCGGGAAGTGGCGCGGCGGTCATCGAGCGCCCGGTTGGCCGCCTCGCCTCATCCCTGCGGCGCAGCCTGAAGAAGATCGAACGGCGCCCGCCCGCAGGCGGCGCTCAGGCGGGCCAGCCGCTGGCCGGCCTGCGGCCCGACCATGTCCCAGGTGAATCGCCAGGTCCAGCACTGTTCGCTGCCGGGGATGTTCATGCGGTGCTCGCTGCCCAGCCCGAGCACGTCCTGCAGCTGGAACATCACCAGCCTGGCTGCCGACTGGCTGATCGCGCGGATCGCCGCCCAGTGCGCGTCGTCGTCGCCGCAGTCGAGGTAGACGGCGGCGAACTCGCGCTCCGGCGCGGTTGCGGTGCGCCACCAGCCGGGAAAGGTGTCGTTGTCATGCGTGCCGGTGTAGGCGCAGGTGTTGGCGAGGTAGTTGTGCGGCAGGTAGGCGTGTTCCGCATCGCCGCCGAAAGCGAACTGCAGCACCCGCATGCCGGGCAGGGCGAAGCGGTCGCGCAGCGCCTCGACATCGGGCGTGATGACGCCGAGATCCTCGGCGATCAGCGGCAGGCGGCCCAGCGCCCGCTCGATCGCCTCGAACAGGTCGGCCCCAGGCCCGGGCGCCCAGCGGCCGTCGACCGCCGTTTCACTGGCGGCCGGAATCTCCCAGTAGCCGGCAAAGCCGCGGAAGTGGTCGACGCGCAGCCAGTCGGCCAGCCCCAGCTGTCGCCGCACGCGGGCGATCCACCAGGCGTAGCCGTCGCGCCGCATCGCCGCCCAGTCGTAAAGCGGGTTGCCCCAGCGCTGACCGGTGGCGCTGAAGTAGTCCGGCGGCACGCCGGCCACAACGGCCGGCTCGAACTGCTCGTCGAGCAGGTAAAGATGGGGGCGGGTCCAGCAGTCGGCCGAGTGGTGGGCGACGAAGATCGGCACGTCGCCGACCAGCAGCACGCCGCGCTCGTTTGCGTAGCGGCGAACGGCGTGCCACTGCGCGTCGAAGCACCACTGGGTGAAGCGCCAGAAGGCCACTTGGTCGGCGTGCTCGCGCTGCGCGGCAGCGAGCGCGCGCGGCGCGCGCCGAGCCAGCGCTGCCTCCCACCTCGGCCAGGGTACGAACCCGGCAGCGGCGCGGCTGGCCTCGTCGACCGCCATGAACAGCGCATAGTCGTCGAGCCAGTGCGCCTGCGCGCTGCAGAAGGCGGCGAAGGCGTCGCGGTCGGCGGCGTCGGCGCGGGCGAAGAAGCCACGCGCCGCCTCGCGCAGCTTGCCCATCCGCCACTGCGTCAGCCGGCCGTAGTCGACATGCGTATCGCTGGAGGGCGCCAACTCGCCGGCAGCGATCGGCGCCAGCCAGCCCTTGTCGACGAGCGGCTCCAGCGCCACCAGCAGCGGCGAGCCGGCGAAGGCCGAGACGCTCGCATAAGGCGAGTTGCCGGGACCGATCGGGTTCAGCGGCAGCATCTGCCAGACGGTCTGGCCGGCACCGACCAGCCAGTCGACGAAGTGATACGCGGACGGCCCGAAGTCGCCGCTGCCATGCGGCCCCGGCAGCGAGGTCGGGTGCAGCAGGATGCCGGAGCGGCGGCGGTCGAGCGTCGTCACGGCTGGCACCGCTTCAGTCGACCGCCCGCAGCACCAGCACCGATTGCGCCGGTGCCTCGGCCAAGCCGCCTTCCATCACCCGCTCGGGCGCAGCCGGATCGCTGCTGTCGAGCACGCAGAGCCAGCGCCCGGCCGGCAGCACCCATTGGTGGGCGCGCGGTTCGGCGTTGAAGATCAGCAGCACCACCCCGGTGTCCTGCGGCGCCAGCGTCACGGCCAGGCAGTGCCGGTCGCCGTCGTGCCAGCGCGCCGCCGTCATCGGGTGGCCGGCGGCATCGCGCCAGTCGACCTCGCGGCCGCCGTCGTCGCGCGCCCGGTCCGACAGCCAGCGCGGCTGGCGCAGCGCCGGCAGTTCGCGCCGCAGCGCGGTCAGCCGGGCGACGAAGGCGGCCTGCGCGCCGTCGGCCGCGTGCCAGTCGATCCAGCTGAGCGGGTTGTCCTGGCAGTAGGCATTGTTGTTGCCGCGCTGGCTGTGGCCGAGTTCGTCGCCGGCGGCCAGCATCGGCGTGCCCTGCGCCAGCAGCACCGTGGCGAGCAGCGCGCGCGACAGGCGGCCGCGCTCGGCGTTGACCGCCGCGTCGTCGGTCGGACCCTCGACGCCGCAATTGACGCTGTAGTTGGCGTTGTGGCCGTCATTGTTGGCTTCGCCGTTGGCCTCGTTGTGCTTGTGGCGATAGCTCACCAGGTCGCGCAGCGTGAAGCCGTCGTGCGCCGCGACGTGATTGACCGAGGCCAGCGGCGCGCGCGCGCCGTGGTGGAAGCGGTCGCTGGAGGCGAGCAGCCGGCGGGCGAACTCGCCGCGGTCGACGCCGCGGCCGAGCCAGAACTGCCGCATGCCGTCGCGGAAGCGGTCGTTCCACTCCAGCCAGCGGCCGGGAAAGCGGCCGAGCTGGTAGCCGCCGTGGCCGAGGTCCCACGGCTCGGCGATCAGCCGCGCCCGCGCCAGCGACGGGTCCTGCGCCAGGGCGCTGAAGAACGGCGCCTGCGGGTCGAAGCCGTGCGCGGTGCGGCCGAGCACCGGCGCGAGGTCGAAGCGGAAGCCGTCGACGCCCATCTCGTCGACCCAGTAGCGCAGGCAGTCGAGCACGAACTGCGTCACCCGCGGATGATTGACGTTCACCGTGTTGCCGCAACCGGTGCTGTTGTCGTAGCGGCTGCGGTCGTCGTGCGCCAGCCGGTACCACAGCGCGTTGTCCAGCCCGCGCATCGACAGCGTCGGCCCGGTCGCGTCGCCTTCGGCGGTGTGGTTGAACACCACGTCGATCAGCACCTCGAGGCCGGCGGCATGCAGCCGTTCGACCATGGCGCGGAACTCGCCGCGCGCTGCGCCGCTGTCGGCCGGCGTGCTCGACAGCCGCGGGTCGGGGCAGAAGAAGCCGATCGTGTTGTAGCCCCAGTAATTGGCCAGGCCCAGCTTCGTCAGCCGCTCCTCGGTCAGCGCGTAGTGCACCGGCAGCAGCGATACCGTGGTGACGCCGAGTCCGCGCAGGTGCTCGACCGCCGCCGGATGAGCCAGCCCCGCGTAGGTGCCGCGCAGCTCCTCGGGGACCCCGGGGTGGCGGCGGGTGAAGCCCTTGACGTGCAGCTCGTACAGGACGACCTGGTCGGCCGGGCGCGGGTCGGGGCGCACCGTGATCGGCGCCAGCGGCCCGACGACGCGTCCCTTCAGGGCCGCCGCCGCGTTGTCGCGATCGTCCGGGCCCGCCGCGTCGTCGGCGTGGCCGCGGCGGTAGCCGAACTGCTCGTCGCGCCACTCGAAGCGGCCGACGATCTCGCGCGCGTAGGGGTCGAGCAGCAGCTTGTGCGGGTTGAAGCGATGGCCCGCCGAAGGCGAGTAGGGGCCGTGCGCGCGGTAGCCGTAGACGAGGCCCGCGCGCGCGCCGGGCAGGAAGCCGTGCCAGATGCCGTCGGTGAACGCCGGCAGCCGGTGGCGGGCGGTTTGCTGCCGGCCACCTTCGTCGAACAGGCACAGCTCGACGAACTGCGCGTGCTCGCTCGCCACCGCGAAGTTCACGCCGTCTGGGCGTGGCGTGGCGCCGAGCGGGTAGGGCTGGCCGGTCGAGAGCATGGAAGTTCGGGTCGCCGCGCTACGGCGGCGCAAGTTGGCGCCGCTAGCGCACCTCGATGCCCCAGATGCTGCGCGCGTACTCGCGGACCGTGCGGTCGGAGGAGAACTGTCCCATCGCAGCAATGTTGTGGATCGCCATCGTCGCCCAGCGCCGGGGATCGGCGAAGGCGCGATCGACCCGCTGCTGCGCCCGCAGATAGTCGGCGAAGTCGGCCAGCACGAAGTACTGGTCGACGTCGAGAAGCGAGTCGACCAGGCCCCAGTAGCGGTGCGGCTCCTCCGGCGCGAAGCGGCCCTCGGCCACTGCATCGACGACCGCCTTCAGCTGCCGGTTCTCCTCGTAGACCTGACGCGGACGGTAACCGAGCTCGCGGCGGCGGGCGACGTCGCCGGCGCGCAGGCCGAAGATGAAGATGTTCGGCTCGCCGACCGCGTGCGCGATCTCGATGTTGGCGCCGTCCCAGGTGCCGATGGTCAGTGCGCCGTTCAGTGCGAACTTCATGTTGCCGGTGCCGGAGGCCTCGGTGCCGGCGGTGGAGATCTGCTCCGACAGGTCGGCAGCCGGGATCACGCGCTCGGCGACCGAGACGCCGTAGTTCGGCACGAAGACGACCTTCAGCCGGCCGGCCACCCGCGGGTCATGGTTGACGACGCGGGCGACGTCGTGGATCAGCTGGATCACCGTCTTGGCGGCGACGTAGGCCGTGGCCGCCTTGCCGCCGAAGATCACCGTGCGCGGCACGCGCGGCCGCTCCGGCTCGGCGACGATGTCGAGGTAGTCGGCGATCACGCGCAGCACGTTCAGCAGCTGCCGCTTGTACTCGTGCATCCGCTTGACCTGAACGTCGAACAGGCTCGACGGATCGATCGCGATGTCGAGGTCGCGGCGGATGCGCTGGGCGAGGCGGACCTTGTTCTCGCGCTTGGCGGCCAGCACCGCCTCGCGCACTGCCGGGTCGGTTTCGAAGCGGACGAACTCGCGCAGCAGGTCGAGGTCGAGCCGCCAGCCGCGGCCGAGGCACTGGTCGAGCACGGACGACAGCGGACGGTTGGCCAGCGCCAGCCAGCGGCGCGGCGTCACGCCGTTGGTGACGTTGGTGAAGCGGCCCGGAAAGATGCGCGCGTAGTCGGCGAAGATGGTCTGCACCATCAGGTTGCTGTGCAGCTGCGAGACCCCGTTGACGCGGTGCGAGCCGACGATCGACAGCGGCGCCATCCTGACCCGCCGCTCGCCGTTCTCCTCGATCAGCGATGCGCGCGCCAGCAGCGCGGGGTCGTCGCCGAGCCGCTGCCGCACCAGCGCCAGGAAGCGCTCGTTGATCTCGAAGATGATCTCGAGGTGGCGCGGCAGCAGGTGCTCGAGCATCGGCACCGGCCAGGTCTCGAGCGCCTCGGGCATCAGCGTGTGGTTGGTGTAGGAGAAGATCCGCTCGCACTGCGCCCACGCCTGCGCCCACGGCAGCCCGCGCTCGTCGACCAGGATGCGCATCATCTCCGGCACCGACAGCGCCGGGTGGGTGTCGTTCAGGTGGATCGCCGCGTGATCGGCCAGGTTGTCGAGGCTGCCGTGCTCGGCGATGTGGCGGGCGACGATGTCCTGCAGCGAGGCGCTGACCAGCAGGAACTCCTGCTTCAGCCGCAGCTCGCGCCCGGCCAGCGTCGAGTCGTCCGGGTACAGTACCCAGTTGATCGCCTCGTCGCGCGCGCGCGGCGCCGCGGCGGCGTGGAACTCGCCGCGCGAGAAGGCGGCGAAGTCGAGCGACTCGATGGCTCGCGCCTGCCACAGGCGCAGCGTCGCCACCCGATGCGTGCCGTGGCCGGGCACGACGAAGTCGAAGGCGTCGGCCTCGACCGCCTCCGCCGGCAGCCAGCGGCGCGCCGCGGGCGGGCCCTCGACGCGGCCGCCGAAGCCCACCGGATAACGGATCTCCGGCCTGGTGATGAACCAGTGGTCGCCGGCCTGCAGCCACGAATCGGGCTGCTCGACCTGTCGACCGTCACGGATCGCCTGGCGGAACATGCCGAACTGGTAGCGCATGCCATAGCCGAACGCCGGTACGCCTAGAGTGGCCATCGAATCGAGGAAGCAGGCGGCGAGGCGCCCGAGGCCGCCGTTGCCGAGCGCCGCATCGGACTCGTGCTCGAACAGGTCGGCGAGCGCCCGGTCGCCGCCGACGCCTTCGCGGGCGGCCGGCACCAGGTCGAGCGCGTCGAGCGCGTTGCCCAGCGCCCGGCCCATCAGGAACTCCATCGACAGGTAGTTGATGCGCCGAGCGCGGCGCGCGAAGTCCTCGCGCTGGGTCTCGCTCCAGCGGCTGGCCAGCTCGCCGCGGCAGACCGCGGCCAGCGCGCGCAGCCAGCCGGCGCCTGCCGTCGGCAGCACCGGCGTGCCCTGGGCGAAGCGCAGATGGCGCATCACCTCCTCGAGCAGAGCGTCCTTGCTTATCGCTGAGCGCGGCATTTCATCGGGGCGACAGGGCATGGAGCAGCGCCGGCGCGGCATCGGCGCGCGCTGGCCAGCGGCAGCCGGGACAGGCCGCATCGGCGCAGGCGTGCGCATCGACCTGACCGCAATGGTCGGACGGCAGCGGGCGGTGTGGGAATCCGGCGTACGGGCTACGCCGATGGGGGTGTCTTGGACCGATGTGGCGGCGTGGCAGCTGGGACAACCGTTGCCCTCCCTCAGCACAGGCTGGCACTCAATGAGCGGCGATTCTATCCACGGAACGCAGCCGATGGTCAGCCGCGCGTGGCGCCGGGCCCACGCAGGGGCCGCCGCTAGAATCGATCGCATGTCGGTGCCATTCGTCCATCTTCGCCTGCACTCGGAATTCTCGGTCGTCGACGGTCTGGTGCAGCTGGACAAGGCGGCCAAGGCGGCGGCGGCGGACGGCCAGGGGGCGCTGGCGCTGACCGACAGCGCCAACATGTTCGGCGCTATCCGCTTCTACAAGGCGGCGCGCGCGCGCGGTGTGAAGCCGATCGTCGGCGTCGACGCGTGGCTGAGCAACGACGCCGACCGCGAGTCGCCGTACCGGCTGCTGCTGCTGGCGATGGATCACGGCGGCTACCTGCGCCTGTGCGACCTCGTCTCGCGCTCGTGGATCGAGAACCAGCACCGCGGCCGCGCCGAGATGCGGCTGGCATGGTTCGAGCAGTCGGGCGGGGCCGGCCTGATCGCGCTGTCCGGCGCCGCGCAGGGCGAGATCGGCGCGCAGCTGGCGCTGGGCAACGTGCCGGCGGCGAGCGCCGCCGCCGAGCGGCTGGCAGCGCTGTTCCCCGACCGCTTCTACATCGAACTGCAGCGCGCCGGGCGGGCCGGCGACGAGGCGCTGCTGCGCGCCAGCGCCCGGCTGGCGATCGAGCTCGACCTGCCCGTGGTCGCCACCCACCCGGTGCAGTTCATTGCCCGCGACGACTTCCGCGCGCACGAGGCGCGGGTGTGCATCGCCGAGGGCTACACGCTGGCCGACCCGCGGCGGCCCCGCCACTACACCGAGGAGCAGTACTTCAAGTCGGGCGCCGAGATGGCGCTGCTGTTCGCCGACATGCCGGCGGCGCTGGCCAACACGGGCGAGATCGCCCGCCGCTGCAACCTCGAACTGACGCTCGGCAAGTCGCGGCTGCCGGAGTTCCCGACGCCGGCGGGCGTGAGCATCGAGCAGCATTGCCGCGAGCTGTCGCAGCAGGGCCTGCTGGCAAGGCTGCACTCGCTGTACCCGGACCAGGCCGCGCGGGCGGCGCAGCAGCCGCGCTACCAGGCCCGGCTCGATCTGGAGCTGGCCACCATCGCCGAGATGGGATTCGCCGGCTACTTCCTGATCGTCGCCGACTTCATCAACTGGGCCAAGCGCAACGGCATTCCGGTCGGTCCCGGGCGCGGCTCCGGCGCCGGTTCGCTGGTCGCCTACGCGCTCGGCATCACCGATCTCGACCCGCTGCGCTACGACCTGCTGTTCGAGCGGTTCCTCAACCCCGAGCGGGTGTCGATGCCGGACTTCGACATCGATTTCTGCCAGGACAACCGCGACCGCGTGATCGACTACGTCAAGCGCAAGTACGGCCCGGAAGCGGTGAGCCAGATCGCCACCTTCGGCACGCTCGGCGCCAAGGCGGTGGTGCGCGACGTCGGCCGGGTGCTCGACCTGCCGTACACCAAGTGCGACACGCTGTCGAAGCTGATCCCGCACAACCCGGCCGACCCGTGGACGCTCGAGCGGGCGCTGAAGGAGGAGCCGGCGTTTGCCGAGGCGGTGGCCAACGACGAGGAGTACGCGGAGCTGGTCGAGCTCTCGAGGCCGCTCGAGGGCCTGACCCGCAACGTCGGCATGCACGCCGGCGGCGTGCTGATCGCGCCCGGCCGGCTCACCGACTTCTGCCCGCTTTACTGCGCCGGCGGCGCCGAGACGGCGGTGGTCAGCCAGTACGACAAGGACGACGTCGAGGCGATCGGGCTGGTCAAGTTCGATTTCCTCGGGCTGACCACGCTCACGATCCTCGACCTGACGCTGCGCTACGTGAAGCGGCTCGATCCGTCGTTCTCGCTGACGCTGGAGACGCTGCCGCTGGACGACGCCGCCACCTACGAGATCTTCAAGCAGGCCGGCACGGCGGCGATCTTCCAGTTTGAATCGCGCGGCATGCGCGAGCTGCTCAAGCGCGCGCGACCCGACCGGCTCGAGGACCTGATCGCGCTGAACGCGCTGTACCGCCCCGGGCCGATGGACCTGATCCCCGAGTTCGTCGACCGCAAGCACGGCCGCAGGAAGGTCGAGTACCTGCACCCGTCGATCGAGTCGGTCCTGGCCGAGACCTACGGCGTGATGGTCTACCAGGAGCAGGTCATGCGCATCGCGCAGATCGTCGGCGGCTACTCGCTCGGCGGCGCCGACGTGCTGCGACGGGCGATGGGCAAGAAGAAGCCCGAGGAGATGGCCAAGCAGCGGTCGGTCTTCCTCGCAGGCGCACGGGCCAACGGCATCGCGGCGGACACGGCGACGCAGCTGTTCGACCTGATGGAGAAGTTCGCGGGCTACGGCTTCAACAAGAGTCACAGCGCCGCCTACGCGGTGCTCGCCTACCAGACCGCCTACTTCAAGGTCCACTATCCGGCCGCCTTCATGGCGGCCAACCTGACCGCGGTGATGGACGACACCGACAAGGTGCGGGAGCTGGTCGAGGACAGCCGGGCGATCGGCCTGAAGGTCCTCGGGCCGGACATCAACCACGGCGGCTACGCCTTCGAGCCGGTCGACGCGCGCACGATCCGCTACGGCCTCGGCGCGGTCAAGGGCACCGGCCGCAGCGCGATCGAGCACATGATGGCGGTGCGCGCGAGCGGCGGGCCGTTCAGCGGCCTGTTCGACTTCTGCGCCCGGCTCGACAAGCAGTTCGTCAACCGGCGCGTGGCCGAGGCGCTGGTGCGCGCCGGCGCCTTCGATGCGATCGATGCCGACCGCGCCAGGCTCGCCGCCAGCGTCGGCCGGGCCCTGGAGGCGGCCGAGCGGGCCGCCGCGCACGTCGGCCAGGCGAGCCTGTTCGGCGGCGGTGAGATCGCGGCGCCGGTCGAGGAATGCGTTGCCTGCAAGCCGTGGAGCGAGCGCGAGCGGCTGGCCAGCGAGAAGCTGGCGCTGGGCTTCTACTTCAGCGGCCACCTGTTCGAGCAGCACGAGACCGAGGCGCGGCGGCTGGCGCCGACCCGGCTGGCCGATCTGCGCGGCGGGCCGGGGGCACGCAACGAGACGGTGCGGGTCGCCGGCGTCATCGTCTCGGCGCGCACGCAGAACTCGCGACGCGGCCGCCTGTGCGTGATCATCCTCGACGACCGCAGCGCGCAGCTGGAACTGACCATCTTCGCCGAGCTGTACGACCGCAAGCGGGCGCTGCTGCGCGAGGACACGCTGCTGTTCGTGCTCGGCAAGGTCCGCTACGACGAATTCCGCGAGCGGCTGACGGTCAACGTTGACGACCTGATGGACCTGGCCGAGGCGCGGGCGCGCGCCGCGGCGCGGCTGCGCATCGAGGTCGACGGCGTGGCGGACCTGACGCGCTTCCGCGACACGCTGGCGCCGTTTCGGGTCAGCAACGGCAACCTCGCCGGCGGCTGCCGGGTGGTCGTCAGCTATCGCAACGGCGTCGGAGCCGCCGACGTCGTGCTGTCGGAGGACTGGCGAGTGCGGCCCGACGAGGCGCTGGTCGAGGAACTGCGGCGGCAGCCGAAGGTTCGGGCAGCGGGCTTCAGCTACGGCTGAACGGCTGGCGCTGCCTCAGGCGTACTGCTCGAGGCCGCGGCTGGCGCGGCTCTCGCCGCTGCCGATTCGCTGCTGCAGCCGCTGCCAGTTCTGGCCCTCGCGGGCGCGGTCGTGCTCGCGGTGCCACAGGTGCAGCACGCCGGTGGCGAAGGCGCCGAGCTTGCGTCGCACGCCGCGGTTGAGCAGCCGCACCGCGAGGTCGGAGTCCTCGAAGCCCCAGCCCTCGAACGCCTCGTCGAAGCCGTTGACCGCGCGGAAGTCGTCGACCCAGATGCCGAGGTTGCAGGTGCGCACGCGCTGCCAGCGGCGGCTGCCGATTTTGCGCAGTGGGCCGAGCGGCAGGTGGTGCAGCGGAGCCGTGCGGTTGATCGCGGCGCGGGCACGGGCGGCACGCCACTGCGCGAGGTCCCATCGGTGGATCGGCAGGCGGCCGTCCAGCACCTCGCCGGTGAAGGACTGCGACAGCAGGATGCGGTTGCCGGCGACCATCCAGCCGCGCTCGGCCAGCCGGCGGTGCCGGGCGACGAAGTCCCGCCGCGGCACGCAGTCGCCATCGAGAAAGACAAGGTACTCGCCCTTGGCCTGCGCCGCGGCGCGGTTGCGGGCGGCACCGGCACGGAAACCGCGGTCTTCCTGCCAGACGTGGGCGATGCGCACCGGAGCGTCGCGGGCGACGTGCTCGACCAGCGCGCGCGTGTCGTCGCGCGAGCCGTCGTCGGCGACCAGCAGCTCGAAGCCGCGGTCGTCCTGCGCCAGCAGGCCGGCCAGTACCGCGCCGAGCGCGTCCGGCCGGTTGTAGGTGGTGACGATGAGGCTGGCGAGCACCGTGCGGCGGGCGCTAGCGCTTCAGGCTGTGCGGCAGCGGCGGCTCGGCGCCCAGCGCCGCCTTGCGCTCGTAGTGCTTGGCGTAGCGGTAGAAGGTGCCCTCGAAGTTGGACAGGGCGATGACGAGGCCGGCCCAGCCGTCGAGGAAGCCGGCACGGAAGACATAGTGCCGCAGGAAAGCAGCGATGCCGTGCGCCAGCGCGGCGGCCATCGACGGCGCCTTGCCGCGCTGCTCGAGCCGTTGCACGCCGAGCGTCGAATAGCGCTGCATCTTGTGCAGCACCTGCGCCAGGTCGCGGAACGGCACCTGCGCGATCGGCTCCTGCAGCCGGCCGAGACGCCCGTCGAGCACGTAGGTCTCGTGCACCGCGTCCTCCGTGTAGCGCATCCTGCCGCGACGGAACAGTTGCGGCTGCCGGTAGTCGGGGTACCAGCCCGAGTGGCGGATCCAGCGGCCGAGGAAGAAGTTGCGCCGCGGCACCAGGTAGGCGTCGGCGGCTCTGGGGTCGGCGATGACGCGGCGGATCTCATCGGCGGCGGCGGCGGTGCAACGCTCGTCGGCGTCGAGGCTGAAGACCCAGTCGCCGGTCAGCTGGTCGATCACGTCGTTGCGCAGCTTGCCGAAGCCGTCGAACGGCACCTGGATGACGCGCTCGGTGTAGCGGCGGGCGATCTCGGCCGTGGCGTCGGTCGAGTGAGAGTCGGCGACCACGATCTCGTCGGCCCAGGCGACGCTGCGCAACGCCGCCTCGATCTTGTCGGCCTCGTTGAAGGCGATCAGGTAGACGGAGAGTCGTGCGGGTGTGTCCATTAGACTGCGCCGGGTCTCGACAGGTCACGCAGGGCGCGCTCGGTGCCCTCCCAGTGGATGGCATTCGCCGACGCTCCGCCGCACCGCTGCATCGCTCCGGGATCGTCGCTGCAGCGGTACCACGCCGTTTCGCCAGTTCCGACGCCAGCGCCTTCGATCTGCGGGCCAATGCTAGCCGACTCGATCGGTGCGGCCGGCGCACGGTGCGGTGGCCGGCGATGCCGCTGAGCTCGCAGGCCCGTCCGGGGTCGGGTGATTTGAGGGCGACCGCGCCGGTGGTGGCCGGCCGCGAGCGCCGCCTGCTGGCCGCCGCGCGCGGCGCCGCCGCAGTGACGCTCGCCGGCACGATGTTCTCGCCGCCGCTGGCCAACGTCGGCGCCTTCGTGACGCTGCTGTGCTTCGCGCTGTTGCCGTCGGCAAGGACGCGCCTGGGCCAGGTGCTGGCGCAGCCCCTGGCCCGGGCGGCGCTGCTGCTGTGGGCGGCGCTCGCGGTGGCGACGCTGTGGTCGGATGCGCCGCCGATGGAACGCATCCGCGACTGGTGGGACTGGCGGCCGCTGCTGCTTCTGGTGATCGGCCTGGCGATCTTCGACGACGAGGTGGCGCGCCGCCGGGCCCTGCTGGCGTTCATCGGCGCCGCCACGGTCGGCGCCGCGTACTCGTTCTGGGCCTGGGCGCACGGCTACGCGACGGTGCCGCAGGGTGACGCTGCGCCGGGGCACGTCATGCGCAACACCGTCACGCAGAGCATCGTGCTGGCACTGGCCTGCTTCTTCGCCCTGGGGCTGGCGGCCCGAGGCCATTGGCTGGGCCGGCGAGTGCGCTTCGCGCTCGGCGCGGCAGCGCTGGCGCTGCTCGCCAACCTCGTGTTCGTCACCTCGGGCCGGACCGGACACCTGCTGCTGCTGATCCTGCTGCTCGGTGCCGGCCTGCAGCTGCTCGACGGCTGGCGGCGCGTCGCGGCGATCGTTGCCGTGCCGTTGCTGGCCGCGCTGGCGGTGGCCGTCTCGCCGCTGCTGCAGACGCGATTCACGATGGCGGTCGACGAACTGCGCGCGCCGCTGGCTTCCGAGCAGATGACGTCGATGGGCATTCGCTCGGTGATGTGGCAGGTCAGCTGGCAGATGTTGCGCGAGAGGCCGCTGCTCGGTTACGGCATGGGCGGCTTTGGGCCGGCCTACGAGAAGGCGATCGAACGGTCGTCGTTCACCGGCTGGGCAGCCACGCCGACCGTCGACCCGCACAACCAGTACCTGCAGGTGCAGCTGCAGGCGGGAGTCGTCGGCAGCGCTGCCTTTGCCTGGTTCCTGTTCTGCGCCTTTCGCCATCCTGGCCGCCTTCCCTATCGCGCGTGGGCGCGGGCGATGCTCGCCGGCTGGTGCGCCGGCAGCCTCGCCTCGTCGCTGTTCACGACCTTCGCCGAGGCGCACATGCTGATGCTGCTGCTCGGCATCCTGCTGGCGGTGCCGCGCGACGAAGCCGCCGCGCCGGCGCCAAGGCCGGACGGCTGACGCGGCGGGCGGCCGGTGGCCGGACCTACGGCCGTTCGGCAAGCAGCAGTTCGGCGGCGTCGATCACCCGCTCGGGCGACAAGCGGTCCAGGCAGTCGCTGCGGCTGTCCCGATGGCGGTCGCAACCCTCGAGCTGGCAGGGAACGCACGGCAGGTCCGGGTTCTGCACCAGCAGCACGTTGGTGCGGCGCTGAGCCGCTGCCACGCGCTCGTAGGGGCGGCGCAGGTCGTCGTTGCCCACCGGGCCCCAGATCACCGGATCGGTCGGCCCGAACAGGGCCACCGTCGGTGTGCCGCAGGCCGCCGCCAGGTGGGTCATCGCCGTATCCGGACCGACGTACAGCGTCGCCAGGTGCAGCAGGTCCGCTGCTTGCGCCAGGCTCAGCCGGCCGTCGAGCCGCAGCAAGCCGGCGCCGTGCAGCCCGAGGCCGTCGAGGTAGCGCCGCTCCGCCTGGTCGGGCGAGCCGGTGACCAGCACCCTCGGCAGCCGGCGTTGCAGGTGCTCGACCAGCATCGTCCAGCCGGCGTCGGTCCAGCGCTTGTAGCGCCAGCGCGGCGAGGGATGGACCACCGCGAAACGCTCGCGCCGCGGGTCGAAGCCGATCATCGCCTGCCACTGCTCGGGCCGGGTGCCGGCGCCCGGCGGCACGATGGCCCCGGCCCGCGACGCACCGAGCAGGTGTGCCAGGCGGTCGTTGTGCACGATCCGCGGCGCGCCGGGCTCGAAGATGCACCACTGCGAGAGCAGGGCGCGCTTCCAGCGGCGCGAAGACCGTTCGGCCAGCGCAAAGCCGACACGGTGCCGGGCGGCCGCGAAGCCGAACAGCACCGGCGGCGTTCCGGGCGAGGTCACCACGGCCAGGTCGTAACGGCGCCACAGCGCACGCATCTGCGCCAGCCGCTCGCGCGCGCCAGCGCCTTCGCGCGTGGTGATGACCGCATCCAGGTCCGGATTGCCCTCGAGGATCGCCTCCGAGCCGCTGAACACCAGCATGTCGACCCGGCAGTCCGGGTACAGGCGCTTGACCGTGTTGGCGACCGGGGTCGCCAGCAGCACGTCGCCCAGGTAACGAAGCGCAATCACCAGCGCACGGCGGGGCGCGACGCGCATCGTGCTCATGGCCGCTCCAATTTGGCACGCACGGCGGCAGCGACCTCGTCGAAGCTCGGCCATGCCTCGGCGCTGCCGAGGCGAACCGCAATCGACGACCACGGACCGGTGCGCCGTGCGTCGGTGACGCCGAACAGGGTGATCAACGGCGCACCGACTGCCGCGGCGACGTGCGCGGCGCCGCTGTCGTTGGCCAGCACCAGGCGGCTGGCCGCGAGCAGCGCCGCGAAGGTGCCGAGGTCGGTTTCCGGCAGCACGATCGCACCCGGCACGGCGGCGCGCACCGCCTCCTGCTCGCCGGGGCCGGGGCAGGCGGCAACCTGCATGCCGCGCTCGACGAGGTCGGCGCACAGCGCGCCGAAGCCGCTCCACGCCTTGACCCTGCCCCTGTGCAGGCCGACGGCGACCGGACACAGCATCACGAAGGCGCTGCCGACGCCGGCTGCCTCGAGCATCGCCCGGGCGCGCTCGGCCGCCGCCGGCGGCAGCCGCAGCGACAGGTCGCGCGGCACGGCCGGCGCGTGGTCGGCCAGCGCGCCGGCCAGCTGGTAGTAGTACTCGACCATGTGCATCGGCTCATCGGCGCGCCGCCAGCGGACCGGCACCGGCACTGCCTCGGCGAGCAGCGCAGAGCGCAGGTCGGTGCGGTAGCCGGTGCTGCGCAGCCCCGCCAGCCGGAGCTCGAGCGCGCTGCCGAACGAGTTGGTGAGCAGCAACGCGCGCGTGCCGCTGCGAACCCGCCGGCGCAGCGCCGCGACGCGCGCGGCGCGCTCCCTCGGCAGGCACAACACCGGCCACGGATAGCCGGCGAACAGTTCCGCCGCCCACGGCCGGCCGGCCAGCGTCAGCGAGTGACCGCGGGCGGCGAGCAGATCGAGCGCCGGCAGCGCCATGCAGGCGTCGCCGAGATGATTCGGCAGGCGGACGAGCAGGTCGGAACTCATCGCGGCAGGGCGTGGCTGCTCATCGCCTACACTTGGCGCGGGCATCACCCGGGCGGCCGACGAGCGTCGCGATTGTATGGGGGCCCGCGTCCCGTCGATGGCCAACGCTGATTTCCGACGACCGAGCTTCTTCCGTGACCCGGTCTTCCGCCGACTGCTCGGCTACGTGCTGCAGCACAGGCCGACGCTGGCGGTGGCGGTCGCGGCGATGGCGGTCGCCGCAGCCGCTGACGCGCTGCTGGCGCGGCTGACCGGCCAGCTGGTCGACGTTGGCCTGATCGAGCGCAACGTCGACGCCGGCGTCTGGCTGCCGCTCGCCTTCGTCGGCGTGATCGCCTTCAGGGGAGCGGCGGGATTCGCCAGCTCGATCCTGCTGAACCGAATCTCGCAGGCGGTGCTGCTGCTGCTGCGCGAGAAGATGTTCGACAAGGTGCTGGGCTGGCCGCAGTCGGCCTTCGAGAACACGCCGTCGGGCGTGCTGACGTCGAAGTTCGTCAACGAGGCGTCGAACGCGCTGAACGCGGCGGCCGAAGTGCTGTCGACCGCGGTGCGCGACTCGCTGACGGTGGTGGCCCTGCTCGGCGTGCTGCTGTACTTCAACTGGCAGCTGACGCTGCTGGCCCTGGTGGTGGCGCCGCTGATCGCGTTCGCGCTGCGCGCCTTCTCGCGTCGGCTCCGGCATCTGGCCGCCGGCAGCCAGGCGATGCTCGGCGAGCTGACTCGCGCGGTGCAGGAAGCGCACGAGGGCAGCCGCGTGATCAAGGTCTACGGCGGGCAGCAGCAGGAGCACGAGCGGTTCGACGGGATCAACCGTGCGCTGCGGCGGTTCGCCACCAAGATGCAGGTCGCCTGGTCGGCGGCGACCCCGGTCACCCAGACGGTGTCGGCGGTCGGTCTGGCGCTGCTGTTCTCGCTCGCCCTGTGGCAGGCGCGGACGGGGGCACTGTCGCCCGGCGAGTTCGTGACCTTCCTCGCCGCCGCGATCATGATGCTCAACCCGGTCCGCGGGCTGGCTTCGCTCAGCGGGCCGCTGGCGCGGATGATGGCGGCGGGCGAGAGCGTCTTCGCGCTGATCGACTCGGCGGCGGAAGAGGAGACCGGCCACCGCGAGGTCGACCGAGTGGCCGGGCAGGTGACGTTTCAGGGCGTCGACTTCACGTACCCGGGCGGCACCGAGCCGGTGCTGAAGGCGGTCAGCCTCGACGTTTCGCCGGGCGAGACCATCGCCCTGGTCGGTCCGTCGGGGGCCGGCAAGACGACGCTGATCAACCTGCTGCCGCGCTTCCTCGAACCGACATCGGGCGAGATCCGCCTCGACGGCATCCCGCTGCGCAGCCTGTCGCGCGCCAGCCTGCGGCGGCAGCTCGCGCTGGTATCGCAGGACGTGGTGCTGTTCGACGACTCGATCGCGGCGAACATCGCCTATGGCGGCTGCCGCGGCGCCACGCGCGAGCAGGTGCGCGCTGCCGCCGACGCCGCCTACCTGCTGCCTTTCATCGAGTCGCTGCCCGCGGGCTTCGAGACGAGGATCGGCGAGAACGCGGTGAAGCTGTCGGGTGGCCAGCGGCAGCGGCTGTCGATCGCGCGCGCGCTGCTGAAGGACGCGCCGATCCTGCTGCTCGACGAGGCGACCTCGGCGCTCGACTCGGAGTCGGAGCGCTTCATCCAGGCCTCGCTCGACCGGCTGATGAAGGGGCGGACGACCTTCGTCGTCGCCCACCGGCTGTCGACCATCGAGGCCGCCGACCGCATCGTCGTGCTCGAAGGCGGCCGCATCGTCGAGACGGGGCGCCACGCCGAACTGCTCGCCCGCGGCGGGCTTTACTCGCACCTGCACCGGATCCAGTTTTCCGCCCAGCCTACGGAGGTCATTGCATGAACGACGCCGCTGCCGCCGGCAGCACGCTGCCGATCAGCCGCTATCCGGTTCCCGAGCTGAAGGACCTGCCCGAGGACATCCGGCAGCGCATCCTCGCGGTGCAGGAGAAGTCCGGTTTCGTGCCCAACGTGTTCCTGGCGCTGGCCCACCGCCCCGACGAGTTCCGCGCCTTCTTCGCCTATCACGACGCGCTGATGGAGAAGGACAGCGGCCTGACCAAGGCCGAGCGCGAGATGATCGTGGTGGCCACCAGCGGTGCCAACCGCTGCCAGTACTGCGTGGTGGCGCACGGCGCGATCCTGCGCATCCGCGCCAAGAATCCGCGCGTGGCCGACCAGGTGGCGGTCAACCACCACGAGGCCGAGGTCACGCCGCGGCAGCGGGCGATGCTCGACTTCGCGATGAAGGTGGCGCTGCAGTCGCACGCCATCGCCGACGATGACTTCGCGGCGCTGCGCCAGGCCGGCTTCTCGGACGAGGACATCTGGGACATCGGCGCCGTCGCGGCGTTCTTCGCGCTGTCGAACCGCATGGCCAACATGATCAGCATGCGGCCCAACGACGAGTTCTACCTGCTCGGTCGCATGCCGAAGAGATGACGGCGGAGCCGCCAGGGGCGGAGGACGCCGGGCGGCCGGACGCGCTCGGCCTCGACGCGATCCTGATCGTCAGTGCGAGGAGCTTCGTCGAGCGCCGCCGCCACGTGGCGGCGCAGCTTGCCCGCCTCGGCCTGCGCGGCGACTTCATCGACGAGTTCGACGCCGACGACATCACGGCCGAGGTTGAGCGCCGTCACTTCGCCGGCGACGGGCTGAGCCGCGGCCAGAAGTCGTGCGCGCTGAAGCACGTCGCCGCCATGCGGCGCATCGTCGAGAACGGCTGGCAGCGCTGCCTGGTGCTGGAGGACGACGTCGTGCTGGCCGACGGTTTCGTCGACGGCGTACGGGCGGCGCTGGCGGAAACGCGCGGGCTGGCGCACCCGTTCGTGGTCTACATCGGCGCCGGCGGCAACTTCTACACGCCGGCCAGCCGGCGCCAGCCGGGCCGCCGCGTCTACGAGGCCGCCAAGGGCCGCTTCGCCGACTCGTACATCCTCGGCGCCGACGAGGCGCGCCTGCGGCTGGCGCGGATCGATGCCGGGCCGATGCACAAGCCGATCGACGTCGCGTTCGAGGCGATCGATCGCGAGGTGGGGATCCGCTTCCTCTGGCTGGAGGAACCGGTGGTCGAGCAGGGCAGCAAGCTCGGCATGTTCCGCAGTTCGCTGGAGCCGGCGCCGCCGAACTGGCTGCAGGCGCTGCGCTACCGGCTGGAGCGGCTGCGGCGCAAGCACCTTTACCAGCTCTGGCGCTAGCCGCGCGCCCCGGCGGGCACGCCGCGCGACGTCACCTCGACGAAGCCGCGCAGGTCAGCGTGCCGAGGTCGGTCATCGCGCCGGCGCCATCGGGCACACGCAGGCGGGCGGTGCAGGGTGCGGTGCCGTTCAGCCGCAGCAGGTATTCGCCGGGCTCGACGCCCTCGACGTAGAACTCGCCGCGCCGGGCCGTGAATCCCTTGATGACGTCGGTGCCGCGCGCGAGCGTCAATTCGCGGAACTCCAGCGGCACCGTCTTTCCGTCGCGCTGTTCGACGAGCGTGCCGAAGACAGCGCGCATCCTGCGCACGTCGAAGTTGACCAACGTGCCGCTGCGCCGCGGCGGCGAGATCACCTTCTCCGAGGCTGCGAAAACGTAGTCGAAAGGCAGGTCCCTTGTACCGAAGCTGATGAAATTGTCGTAGTACGAGGAGAGGCTATTGGCGACTACCTCGCCGGCCGCGTTGGTCTTGCCGGCATACCAACCGTTGGCGTAGACGGGCACGCCGGCCAGGTCGGGAATGCGGATCAGAGCGAAGCTGTCCTGCACCGGTCGTGACAGGAAGACCGAGCCGCCGACGGCGCCGATGCTGCCGGCGACGAAGACCCGCGAGTAGCCGGGGCCGCCTTCGGGCCGGCTGCTGCGTGCGTACTCGGCACCGAGCTCGGCGTGGGGCGCATTGAACTGGACGAATCCGCGGCCGAAAGCGGCGTCCTGCCCGTCGCCGCCGACCCGTCCTGCGGTGACGTCGAAGCCGATGCCCTGGCCTTGCGGGATCGAGCGCTGCAGCGCCAGCGACTGGGTGTTGGAGCCCCGGCCGGCACCGATGGTGGCGACCGCGGAAGTCAGCCGGTCGAAGTAGTAGCGAAACGACAGCAGTGCGACGTGGCTTGAACCGGGGTCGAACGTCTTCAGGTAGCTCGCGGAAAGCAGGCCGCGGCCGCCCAGCAAGCCAAGCGTGTAAGAGACGTTCAGCAGCCGGTTCTCCGGGCCGCCATAGCTCTGCAGTGCGCTGTAGGTAGTGGTCAGGGTCCCGGCGGAAGGCAGGTAAACGGACGCCGATGCGTAGTAGCTGCCTCGCTGGCGGAACGAGGTGGCGAGGTCGGCCAGCTGGGCGAAGTCGCGCGAGAAGTGGCGCGCGCCGAGGTTGAAGGAAAAGTCGTGGCCCGTGTACGAGTATGCCGCGCTGGCCGCGTAGCCCGTGCCGCCGCTGTCGCCGCCGACCGAGATGCCGCCGGCGAGGACGCCGAGGCGCGGGAACTGGTAGGTGCCGAATGGCCCGATGTTGTACAGGTCCTGAGTGGCCTGGCCGCGCAGGCCCAGCGTCACCCGGTTGGTGAATGCGTAGCGGTGGAAGGCGCTCAGCGCCAGGTCGCCGTAGTCGTTGCTCTCGGCACCGAAGTTTCGCCGCAGCGCGCCGAGGTTGTAGCTGTATTCATGCAGGCCAGCGGCCAAGCCGACGTTGGTGGCGAAGAAGAACGGCTGCTGCAGCACCTGCTCGCGGCCGAAGGGGTCGCGGATCACGACCGACACGTTCTGCGCGCCGGTCACGCCGGTGATGTTTCGGATGTCGACCGGGCCGGGCGGCACCTGCCGCTGGGCGATCAGGTTGCCGTCGACGCGCACCTGTACGGTCGACGGGAAGGCGACCTCGGTGCGGAAGGCTGCCGTTGGGTACTGGACGAAGTACGGGTCCATCGAGTAGTCCTTGACGAGGCTGACGCCTGCCAAGGGAACAGAGCTCGACAGGTCGAACCCGGGCGTGAAGAAGTCGCCCACGGTCAGGCGGCGCAGGTTCGGGCGGTCGTCGTACTGGGCGTTCGTGAGCAGACGAGTGAATTGGCTCGAGATGCCGTCGCCCCACTGGTGGTCGGTCGTGTTGTAGATGAGCCAGTTGCCGAGCCGGGCACCGAGCTCGGTTGCTGTCTGGTAGCGGCGGTCGCCGAAGGAATCATCGCCGCTGGCGTTGAGCCCGTAGTTCAGGAAGACGCTGCTGTCGGCCGGGAAGACCACGCCGGCGCGGCGCTTTGGCTTGAGATCGATGGCCGTGCCTTGCGGCGCAGTCGCGGCAACCTGCAGATGCAACGTCACGGTCTTGCTGTCGAAACGGACCTCGAGACCTCGGACCTCGGCCAACCTCACGTGCGGCTCGCCGTCAACTGGAACTGGCGTCGCACCGTCGATGCGCAGGCCCCAGTTGGCGAACTCGGCTGCGGGAACGAGGAAGTCGCCCTTGGCATCGCGCAGCACGGCTACGTCACCCCGGTTCACCGCGTTGACGACGACGCGGGCGATCAGTGTTTCGACGGGTGGAGCGAGCGCTGCCGGCTGACCAGTCATGATTGTCGCGGCGGCCGGCGCTTCGGGCTCCGCCGCGCGAGGCGGCGCGGCGAGGCCGGGAACGGCAAGCAAAAGCAGTGCCGCGACGAGGCCCGTCCGGGGCAGCCTACCCGCAGGCGCCGGGCCCGACATCGAGCTTACGCCTGAGGTCCAGGTTCTCGCCGATGACGGAGGCCTCGAGCGAGGCGGCCTTCGCGCAGATTTCGCGCGGAATCTTCACCTTCAGCGGCTTGGAGACCCCGGCGAGGAAGTAGCGCTCCTGAAACCGATGCGCATGCAG
>CP070661.1:1432684-1450641 GCA_020355165.1 Burkholderiales bacterium | reverse complement strand
GCGCCGCCGGTTGTCCTTCCACACGAAGTCGTACAGGCAGTTGTGGAAGTAGTAGAACTCGAGGTGCTTGAACTCCGCCTTGGTGGCGGAAAACAGCTCCTCGACCCGCCTGATGTGCTCGTCCATCGTGCCGCCGACGTCGAGCAGCATCAGCACCTTGACCGCGTTGTGCCGCTCCGGCACCAGCTTCAGGTCGAGCCAGCCGGCGTTCCTCGCGGTGGACTCGATGGTGTCGTGCAGGTCGAGCTCGAGCTCGGCGCCCTCGCGCGCGAAGCGGCGCAGCCGCCGCAGCGCCACCTTGATGTTGCGCGTGCCCAGCTCGACCTGGTCGTCGTAGTCGCGGTAGGCGCGCGCCTCCCACACCTTGACCGCGCTCTTGTTTCCCTTGCCCGGGCCGCCGATGCGGATTCCCTCCGGGTGGCGCCCGCCGTGGCCGAACGGCGAGGTGCCGCCGGAGCCGATCCACTTGTTGCCGCCGTGGTGGGCGCCGTCCTGCTCCTCGAGACGCTTGCGGAATTCCTCCATCAGCCGCTCGAAGCCGAGCTTCTCCAGCTTCGCCAGCTCTTCCGGCGTGAACTCGCGCTCGAGCAGCTCCTTGAACCACTCGTCCGGGATCTCCTTCGCCAGCCCGATCGACGTCTGCACGCCGTCGAAGAACTCGCCGAAGGCGCGGTCGAAGCGGTCGTAGTGGGCCTCGTCCTTGACCAGCGTCGCCCGCGACAGGAAGTAGAACTCGTCGATCGACGGGCGGATGACGCCCTTCTTCAGCGCCGCCAGCAGCGTCAGCAGCTCGTTGATCGACACCGGCAGCCTCGAGGCGCGCAGGTGGTAGAAGAAGTTGATCAGCATCTCAGCCGGAGTGCCGCGCCAGCCGCAGCTCGAGGTGCCGCTTCACGTCGGGCCACTCGGCGGCCAGGATGCTGTACATCACCGTGTCGCGCACGGTGCCGTCGCGCCGCGCCGCGTGGTGGCGGATCACGCCGTCCTTCTTCGCGCCGAGCGCGGCGATCGCCGCCTGCGAGGCGAAGTTGAAGTTGTCGGTGCGAAAGCCGACCACCCGGCAGGCGAGTGCCTCGAAGGCGTGGCCGAGCAGCAGCCACTTGCAGGCGGTGTTCACGTGCGTCTTCTGGCAGCGCCGCGCGTACCACGTGTAGCCGATCTCGACGCGGTCGATCGCCGGCACGATGTCGTGGTAGCGGGTCGAGCCGACGATCGTGCCGGTGGCCAGGTCGCGCACCGCCCACGGCAGCATGTGGCCGGCGTCCTGGCCGGCGTGCGCCGCCGAGATGTAGGCGTGCGTCTCCTCCGGCAACGGCACCGAGGTGAACCACAGCCGCCACAGCTCGCCGTCGCCCGCCGCCGCCAGCAGGCCGTCGTGGTGCTCGCGCAGCAGCGGCTCCAGCCGCACGCCGTGGCCTTCGAGGGTGACCGGGGCGGGGTGGATCACTTCGACGGCCGCTCAGCCGGCTTGCCCGGCTGGCTCCTCATCCGAGCGCGGGTCGGCCACGGCGTGCCGTGCCGCGATGAGCAGGGAGCCGACGTAGTTCGCGGCGAGGGCGCCGGCTCGGCGCCGGCGCGGCGTTGACGCGTGGTGGCCCGTCGGCCGCGCCATCAGCGGTTCTGCCTTGCCATGAACACCAGCCGCTCGAACAGGTGCATGTCCTGCTCGTTCTTCAGCAGGGCGCCGGCCAGCGGCGGGACGAACAGCTTGTCGTCCTTGGCGCGCAGTGCCTCGGCGGGGATCTGCTCGGCGACCAGCAGCTTCAGCCAGTCGAGCAGCTCGGAGGTCGACGGCTTCTTCTTCAGGCCCGGCACCTCGCGCAACGAGAAGAACGTCGCCATCGCGTTGGCCAGCAGGTCGCGGCGCAGGCCGGGGAAGTGCACGTCGACGATCGACTGCATCGTCTCCTTGGTCGGGAAACGGATGTAGTGGAAGAAGCAGCGCCGCAGGAAGGCGTCGGGCAGTTCCTTCTCGTTGTTGGAGGTGATCACCACCAGCGGCCGGTGGCGGGCGCGGATCGTCTGCCGCGTCTCGTAGACGTGGAACTCCATGCGGTCGAGTTCGCGCAGCAGGTCGTTGGGGAACTCGATGTCGGCCTTGTCGATCTCGTCGATCAGCAGCACCGCCGGCGAGTCCGACTCGAACGCCTGCCACAGCAAGCCGCGGACGATGTAGTTGGCGATGTCGTGCACGCGGCCGTCGCCGAGCTGCGAGTCGCGCAGCCGGCTCACCGCGTCGTACTCGTACAGGCCCTGCTGCGCCTTGGTGGTCGACTTGATGTGCCAGGCCAGCAGCGGCATGCCGAGCGCGCGCGCCACTTCCTCGGCCAGCATCGTCTTGCCGGTGCCCGGCTCGCCCTTGATCAGCAGCGGCCGCTGCAGCGTCAGGGCGGCGTTGACGGCGAGCTTCAGGTCGTCGGTGGCGACGTAGGTGTCGGTGCCGTCGAAACGGGCGGCGGCAGGGGACTTGGGCATGAGGGCTTTCCGGCAGCGTGGACCGCGGCCAGTATACGGAGGCGCAGGGGGGCGAGCCGATGTTGGACTGCCGGCGGACGGCTCCGCTAGAATCCGCGCGTTTTTTTGCCGCCGCAGCCGCAGCGAGTGCCTGGTAGCGCCCTGCAGGTGCCGGCAGCCTCCCTACCTGGAACCCGCGCAATGAAGCGAATCCTCTTCGTCATCGCCGCTGCCGCCGCGTCGTCCGCCTACGCGCCGCAGGCGGCTGCCGCCGGCGACGCCAAGGCGGCCGAGCAGCACGTCTCGATGTGCACCGGCTGTCATTCGATACCCGGCTACCAGTCGTCGTTCCCGTACGTGCACCGGGTGCCGAAGATCGCCGGGCAGTCGGCCGGCTACATCGAGGCGGCGCTGCGTGGCTACGCCAAGGGCGAGCGCAACCACCCGACCATGACCGGCATCGCCAGGACGCTGACCGACAAGCAGATCGCCGACATTGCCGCCTACTACGCCGAGCGCGGCGCCTCGTCCCAGTGAGCGGAGCCAGACCGATGAGAAAGCAGATCGTTATCGCGGCCTTCGCCGCGCTGGCCGCGCAGGGCGCCGCGGCGGCCGACCTCGCCGCCGGCGCCAAGATCGCCGACGCCCAGTGCGCTGCCTGCCACGGCAAGGACGGCAAGACGCCGACCGATCCGGCCTACCCGAAGATCGCCGGCCAGTACCCGGACTACCTGTTCAAGGCGCTGAACGACTATCACAAGGGTCTGCGCAAGAACCCGATCATGGGCGCGATCGCCAAGCCGCTGTCGAAGGCGGACATGCAGAACCTGGCCGCCTATTTCGGCTCGCTGCCGGGGCCGCTGACCCATCGCAAGTAGGGCGTCGGCCCGGCCGCCGACAGCCTGCCGTCCTGCAGCGGTGGCGTGCCCCGCGCGGCCTGCGCGGCGGCGGGCGAGGCGAAGTCAGCGCTGCGCCGCTTTCACCGGCCGGCCCGGCGCTGCAGGCACTCGAGGTAGGCGGCGTTGATGGCGGCGGCGTCGGCGGGCAGGGCGCCGCGCTGCGCGCCCCAGACGATCTCGCCCAGGCACTCCATCGCCTCGTGTGCGGCGCCATGCTCGTCGCCGGCGCGCGCCGCCAGTTGCCGAAACGCGACGACGATGCCCGGCGGCTGGTCGATCGACAGCTGCTCCTCCAGCGCCAGGTGCATCGCCAGGTGCAGGAACGGGTTGGCCTGGCCGCGCTCGACGGTGAACTCAGCGGCCAGCGCACCCGCCTCGTCGGCGAGCAGCAGGTGATACTCCGGGTGAACGGCGATCCACTTCAGCGCCGTGGCCTCCAGTGGGGTCAGCACGCCGCCTTCGGCGTGCTTGCGCCACGTCGAGCAGAAGAACCGCCGCACATCGTCGCGTGACGGATTGAACATGATCCCGAGGGTGAGCGGGCCGCGGGCGCAGCTGCACGGCGGGCTGCTGGTCGCCGTCTCGGCAGCCGCCTTCGGCGCCTTGCCGATCTTCGCACGGCTGGCCTACGCGGCGGGCGTCGACCTCTACGGCGTCCTGGTGCCGCGCTTCGCTCTCGGCGCGGTGGTGCTGGCGCTGATCGCCCTGGCGCGCGGCGCCCGCTGGCCGCGCGGCCGCGCGCTGCTGGCGGTGCTGGCGATGGGCGCGCTCGGCTACACCGGGCAGTCGTTGTGCTACTTCAGCGCGCTGAAGCACGCCGACGCCAGCCTGGTGGCGCTGCTGCTGTACTCGTTTCCGTTCATCGTTGCCGTGCTGGCGGCCGTCTTCCTCGGCGAGCGCCTCGATGCGGCGCGCGTCGCCGCGCTGGCGGTGGCCAGCGTCGGGCTGGCGCTGACCATCGGCGGCGGCACCGGAACGCCGCTGGGCATTGCGCTCGCGCTGGGTGCGGCGCTGATCTACGCCGTTTACATCGTCGTCGGCACGCGGCTGCTGCGCGACCTCGACGCCCTGGCGGCCAGCAGCCTGATCTGCGCCGCGGCGGCGGCAAGCTTCGCCGTGCTGGCCACGATGAACGCGGCTGCCGGCGACGGGCCGCGCTGGCCCGCCACGGCCGGCGGCTGGTTGCCGGTGGTCGGGCTGGCGCTTGTCAGCACGGCGCTGGCAATCGCCACCTTCTTCGCCGGACTGCGCCGTCTCGGTGCGACGCTGACCTCGGTGATCTCGACGCTCGAGCCGGTGGTCAGCGTGATGCTGGCGGCGTCGGTGCTCGGCGAACGGATCGGCGCGCTGCAGGCGCTTGGCGGGGCGATCGTCGTCGGCACCGCGGCCTGGCTGGCGCTGCGCCCGTCGCGGCGCCGCTGAACCTTCAGCCGGGCGCGGGCGTCTTCGGCCTGTACTCGCACCACGCGGCGATGGTGCAGCGCCAGCACTCGGGCCGGCGCGCCTTGCACACGTAGCGCCCGTGCAGGATCAGCCAGTGGTGCGCGTCCTGGCGGAACTCGTCGGGGACGAACTTCTCCAGCCGCCGCTCGACTTCGTCGACGTTCCTGCCCGGCGCCAGGCCGGTGCGGTTGGCGACCCGGAAGATGTGCGTGTCCACGGCGATGGTCGGCTCGCCGAAGGCGGTGTTCAGCACCACGTTGGCGGTCTTGCGGCCGACGCCGGGCAGCGCCTCGAGCGCCGCGCGGCTGCGCGGCACTTCGCCGCCGTGCTCGTCGATCAGGATCTGCGCCAGCCGCGCCACGTTCTTCGCCTTGGTGCGGAACAGGCCGATGCTCTGCAGGTACGGAATCAGGCCGGCCTCGCCCAGCGCAGCGATTCGCTCCGGCGTGTCCGCCACCTGGAACAGCCGGCGGGTGGCCAGGTTGACGCTCCTGTCGGTGGCCTGTGCCGACAGCACCACCGCCACCAGCAGCTCGAACGGCGTGCGGTACTCGAGCTCGGTCGCCGGCGTGGGGTTGGCGGCGCGCAGCTGGGCGAAGATCGCCTGCCGCTTCTGCGGGTTCATTGGCGCGCCGCGGCCTGCCGCCGTCGTGCGCGGGCGCGCTCGATCGCCGCCTGCACGACGGCCTTCTTGCGGGCGATGTCCTGCGGCGCCAGGTCGTCGCGGGCATCGAGCTCGTCGAGCTTGGCCAGCGCCCTGGCGGCGAGCCGGTCCTCGCGCTGGCGCTGCTCGCGCACCAGCCGGGCCTGGCGCGCCTCGAAGCGCCCGCGCGCCGCCTCGGCGTCGGCGCTGCTCCAGGCGCGCGGCGGCGCGACCGGCACCATCGCGATGCAGTCCATCGGGCAGGGTGGCAGGCACAGGTCGCAGCCGGTGCACGCCGCCGCCAGCACCGTGTGCATCATCTTCGCGGCGCCGACGATCGCGTCGACCGGGCAGGCCTGGATGCACAGCGTGCAGCCGATGCACAGCCGCTCGTCGATCACGGCGACGCGCAGCGGCTGCTCGACGCCGTTGGCCGGGTTCAGCGGCAGCGGCGGCCGGCGCAGCAGTTCCGCCAGCCGGGCGATGCCGGCCGCGCCGCCGGGCGGGCACTGGTTGAGCGGCGCCTGCCCGCCGGCGATCGCCTCGGCGTACGGCCGGCAGCCGGGGTAGCCGCACTTGGTGCACTGCGTCTGCGGCAGCAGCGCGTCGATGCGATCGGCGAGGCTCAGGGTGCTCATCGCGCGACAGGCGGCGGTGCCTTCCTTGCGGGTTCGCTCGATCGGCATCCAGCGGGCGGCCCGCCAGCCCGACCGTCCTAGTCGTGCGCGCGGATGAAGTCGCGGATGCGCGGGTAGATCATCTCGCGCCAGCGGCGGCCGGAGAAGATCCCGTAATGGCCGGCCCCCTCGGCGGTCAGGTGCTGCTTCATGTTCTTCGGGATTGCCGAGCACAGGTCGTGCGCCGCCTGCGTCTGGCCGCTGCCGGAGATGTCGTCGAGCTCGCCCTCGACGGTGAACAGCGCCACCGTGCGGATGTCCTGCGGCCGCACGCGCTTGCCGTGCACTACCCAGGTGCCCTTCGGCAGGCGGTGCTCCTGGAAGACGACCCGGATCGTGTCGAGGTAGTACTCGGCCGGCAGGTCGATCACCGCGTTGTACTCGTCGTAGAAGGCGCGGTGCGCCGCGACGTCGTCGAGGTCGCCCTTGACGAGGTCCATGTAGTAGTCCCAGTGCGAATTCAGGTGGCGGTCCGGGTTCATCGCCACGAAGCCGGCGTGCTGCAGGAAGCCGGGGTAGACCTTGCGCAGGTAGCCGGGGTGCGACGACGGTACGGTGAAGACGACGTTGTTCTCGAACCAGCCGTGGTTCTTGCGGGTGGCCAGCGCGTTGACCTGGGTCGGACTGCTCCGGGTGTCGATCGGTCCGCCCATCATCGTCATCGAGCGCGGCAGGTGCGGGTCGTCGTCCGAGGCCATCAGCGATACCGCGGCCAGCACCGGCACCGTCGGCTGGCACACCGAGATCACGTGCACGCTCGGCCCGAGGAAGGTGATGAACTCGCGCACGTAGTCGACGTAGTCGTCGAGGTGGAACGGCCCGGCGGACACCGGCACCAGGCGGGCGTCGATCCAGTCGGTGATCCAGACGTCGTGCTCTCGCAGCATCGCCCGCACCGTGTCGCGCAGCAGGGTGGCGTGGTGGCCGGACAGCGGCGCGACGATCAGCACCCGCGGATCGGCCGGTCGCTTGGCCAGCCTGCCGTTCAGTTCGCGCCGGAAGTGCAGCAGCCGGCAGAACGGCTTCTCGACGTCGACTTCCTCGACCACCGGCACCGCGGTGCCGTTGATCGTCGTCGGGCTCAGCCCGAACTCGGGCTTGGTGTAGTGCTTGCCGAGCCGATGCAGCAGGTCGTAGCCGGCGGCGAGCCGGCGCGACATCGGCGTGTAGGCGAGGGGGCTGTAGGGGCTGGAGAAGAGCTCCGAGGTCGCCTGCGCCCACACCGACAGCGGGTTCATCAGGCGACGCTGCAGCTCATGCAGGTGGTAGAGCATCCCGCCCTCCGTGCACCATCCGCCTCCTTGTGGACGAATGTTCGATGCGGGCCGTTTCGCCGGCCCGCCGCCGCACCGCTGCGGTCAACTGGTCTGGCCAATCGGCTGCGCGAGCATACCCCAACCGGTGCCCGCGCCGACGCCCTGGCTGCCTACCAGTAGTTCTCGACCGCCAGATGGCCGGGGGCGCCGCGTCGCGAGGTCGTGTAGCCGCGGCCGGCCAGCAGCTTGCGCGTGTCGTCGACCATCTCCGGGTTGCCGCAGATCATGATGCGCGAGCGCGCGTGGTCGAGCTGCAGGCCGACGTGCTGCTCGAGCGAGCCGTCGGCGATCGCCGACGGGATGCGGCTGCCGAGCGCGCCCGGCACGGCGGCGCGCGTGACCGCCTGCAGGTAGTGCAGCTTGTGGCTCATCGGCGCGAACAGCTCGTGGCTGCGGAAGGCCTCGATCGTCTCGGCGTAGGCCAGCTCGTTCGGGTAGCGCACGCTGTGCACGACGACCAGGTTCTCGTACAGCTCCCAGGTGCGCGGGTCCCACAGCATCGAGACGAACGGCGCCAGCCCGGTGCCGGTGGACAGCATCCACAGGTCGGCGCCGCCCTCGAAGCGGTCGAGCGTGAGAAAGCCGTAGTTGGTCTTCTCCACGTACACCGTGTCGCCGACCTTCAGCCGCGACAGCTCGGAGGTGAACTCGCCGCCCGGCACGACGATCGAGTAGAACTCGAGGTGCTCGTCGTAGTCGGCCGAGACGATCGAGTAGGCGCGCCAGGCGATCTTCTCGCCGGACGGGTTCTTCGGGTTGTTCGGGTCGGGCTTCTTGACGCCGAGCCGGGCGAACTGGCCGGGCACGAAGCGGAAGCCCTTAAATCGCGTCAGGCGGAAGGAAAACAGGTTGGGCGCCCACGGATGGATCCAGAGGATCTTCTCGGCGGTGTACTTGTCCGGTGAAACCATCGTCTTGGGCGTTCAAGGTGTACGCGACGCTGCGCGTCGCACGTGCACCTTGAACGGGAAAGTCGGCGCGCCGCGCTTGGGGCGGCCCGGCACGCGGCGCGATATCAAGGGCGACGAACAGGCGGCTGGCCGTGCCGCTGCCGTGTGGCGACGACAGGCGGTCAACGCTGCAGGTACTTCAGCTTGTCGCGGACGTCCTTCCACTCGTCGGCGTCCTCCGGGTGCGGCTTCATGCGGGTGATCGACGGCCAGCCCTGCGACAGCTCGGCGTTCAGGGCGATGAACTGGCGCTGGTCCTCCGGCACGTCCTCCTCGGCGTAGATGGCGTTGACCGGGCACTCGGGGATGCACACCGCGCAGTCGATGCACTCGTCGGGCTCGATGACCAGCATGTTCGGCCCTTCGCGGAAGCAGTCCACGGGGCAGACGTCGACGCAGTCGGTGTACTTGCACTTGATGCAGGATTCAATGACGACGTGAGTCATCGCTACGGGCGTCAGCGGCGTTGAAGGCGCGTATTCTACGCGGCGCACCGCAGCATCCGGCTGCGAAACCGCGTCCTCGGAGGGGAACACATGGTTGACTTCGCTGCCCGCCGCCAACTGCTCGCCGCCGTCGCCGCGGCTGCGCTGGCGCCGGCCGGCGGCCGCGCCCAGTCGGCGCCGCCGATCCGCATCGGCGAGATCAACAGCTACTCGACGATCCCGCAGTTCCTGGTGCCGTACCGCAAGGGCTGGGAACTGGCGGTCGAGGAGGTCAATGCCGCCGGCGGCCTGCTCGGCCGCCGCGTCGAGGTGATCGCGCGCGACGACGCCGGCAAGCCGGACGACGCCGTGCGCCACGCCACCGAGCTGGTGGCGAGCGGGCAGGTCGACCTGCTCGCCGGCACGTTCCTGTCGAACGTCGGCCTGGCGGTGGCCGACTACGCGCTGCGCAACCGGCGGCTGTTCGTCGCCAGCGAGCCGCTGACCGACGCGCTGGTGTGGGACAAGGGCAACCGCTACACCTTCCGCCTGCGCGCCAGCACCTACATGCAGAGCGCGATGCTGGTCGAGGAGGCGAGCAAGCTGCCGGCGAGGCGCTGGGTCACGATCGCGCCCAACTACGAGTACGGGCAGAGCGCGGTGGCCAGCTTCAAGGCGCTGCTGAAAGCGGCGCGGCCCGAGGTGGAATTCGTCGCCGAGCAGTGGCCGGCGCAGGGCAAGCTGGAGGCCGGCAGCACCGTGCAGGCGGTGCTGGCGGCGCGGCCGGAGGCGGTGTTCAACGTCACCTTCGGCGCCGACCTGGCGCGCCTGGTGCGCGAGGGCAACCTGCGCGGGCTGTTCCCGCGGGTGCCGACGGTGAGCCTGCTGTCGGGCGAGCCCGAGTACCTCGACGTGCTGAAGGACGAGACGCCGAAGGGCTGGATCGTCACCGGCTATCCGTGGGAGCAGATCACCACGCCGGAGCACGCGCGCTTCGTCGCCGCCTACCGCAGGCGGCACGGCGACTATCCGCGCCTCGGCTCGGTGGTCGGCTACGCGGCGATGCAGGCGATCTTCGCAGCCATCGCTAGGGCGAAGTCGACCGACACCGAGAAGCTGATCACGGCGCTGCGCGGCCTGCAGTTCCCGACACCGTTCGGCCCGGCGACCATGCGCGCGCTCGACCACCAGTCGACGATGGGTGCCTACGTCGGCAAGCTCGATGTGCGCGGCGGCAGCGGCGTGATGGTCGACTGGCGCTACGCCGACGGCGCCGATTACCTGCCGGGCGACGAGGAGGTGCGCAGGCGGCGGCCGGCGGACGCGATGAAGTGAGCCGGCGGGTGGCCGCCCTGCGGGCCGGTACGGAGGCGAGCGTCGGCCGGGCTGCGACCGCGTCATGGTGTGAGCGATGGACGGCCTCTGGCTCAGCCTGAAGCTGCTGCTGCTGCTCGGCGTGGCGAACAGCGCGCCGATCGCCGCCAAGCGCCTCCTCGGTTCGCGCTGGAACGCGCCGCTCGACGGCGGTGCGATGTTCTTCGACGGCCGGCCGTTGCTCGGTCCCGGCAAGACGATCCGCGGCGTCGTCGCCGCGATCGCCGCCGCCGCGATCGCCGCCTGGGCGCTGGCCATTCCGCCGTCGGTCGGCGCGCTCGCCGGCGCCGTATCGATGGCCGGCGACGCGCTCGCCAGCTTTACCAAGCGCCGTCTCGGCGTGGCGCCGAGCGGGCGAGCGGTCGGTCTCGACCAGATCCCCGAGTCGCTGCTGCCGCTGCTGGCCGTGCAGGGCCTGCTCGACCTGTCGGCGGCGCAGATCGCCGGCATCACCGCGGCGTTCTTGGTCCTCGAGATACCGCTGGCGCGCCTGGCGTATCGGCTCGGTCTGCGCGACCGGCCCTATTGAGAACGACGTTCACGCGCCGCCGCCCTGCGGCGCGCGCAGCGTGTGCAGCGTGACCTCGGGCAGGCAGTTCAGGCGAACGTCGACGATCGAGGCGCCGCAGCCGACCGAGGTGTAGCCGATCAGCGGGCCGTAGCGCCAGGCGCCGCGGGCGTAGGCGCGCGGCGCGTCCGAGTCGGTCAGGATCGGCACGCCGCCAGGCAGGCAGATCTGGCCGCCATGCGTGTGGCCGCACAGCATCAGCCCGAAGCCGGCGTGGGCGGCGAGGCGGTACGGCTCCGGCGTGTGCGACAGCAGCACCGAGCACGAGTGCTGCGGGATCTCCTGCGCGGCGCGGTCGAAGCTGTGCGTGCGGAAGTAGTGCGCGTCGTCGATGCCGGCCAGATGCAGGGCGGCTGCGTCGCGCTCGATCCGCACCGACTCGTTCAGCAGCACGCGGATGCCGAGCCGCTCCATCGGCGGCACCATCCGGATCGTGTCGTGATTGCCGAGCACGGCGTAGACCGGGCTGCGCAGGTGCGTGCGCAGGCGCGCCAGGGCCGCCAGCGCCGGCTGGTGCGGGCCGAAGGTGCGAAAGCGGAAGTCGCCGGTGAGCACGCAGGCGTCGTACTGCAGGTGGCGCACGTACTCGGTCAGCGACTCCTGCAGCGCCGCGCTCAGGTCCAGGTGCAGGTCGCTCAGCTGCAGCAGCGTGTAGCCGTCGAAGGCGGCCGGCAGCGCCGGCAGCACGACGTCGTTGCGTCGCAGCTGGAAGCGCAGCACGTTGCGCCGTCCGCGGCCGTGCAGCCCGGCCAGGGTCAGCGCGCCGCGAATCAGGCCGTGCACCGAGTACCAGTTCTCGATGTGGAAGAAGTGCGTTCCCTTGCGGAACAC
Source organism: Burkholderiales bacterium (assembly GCA_020355165.1). Lineage (GTDB taxonomy): Bacteria > Pseudomonadota > Gammaproteobacteria > Burkholderiales > Burkholderiaceae_F > JADJWR01. The sequence goes on along the minus strand of CP070661.1, from coordinate 1,439,061 downwards.
GTGCGCCTCGCGCTCGCCCTCGAGGCCGAGGCGCTGGCGCAGGTGGATGCGGCCGATGCGCGGCTCCAGCGCTGCCAGTTCGTCGCGCTCTTCCTGTTCGAGATCGCCGAGGTCCATGCCCGCCGGATTCGCCTGCAGTGCGATGTTAGCGGTGGTTGTTGATCCGCCGTGCCGGTTTCCCGCGGCTTGGCGAGGCGCCGGCGGTCGAGTCCGGTTGCGAAGGCGACCGCCGTTGCGGTCAGTCAACGCCTCGTTGGCTCGGCCAACCTATGCTGGCCTTGTACTGCAAGGAAGCAGGCGGCTCGCAATGACAGCACGCCAATGCCTGATAACCGGCGGATCGGGCTTCCTGGGCATCAACCTGGTGCGTCATCTGCTGGCCCGCGGCGTGCCCGTTCGCTCGCTCGACATCGCCCCGTTCGACTATCCGGAGAAGGAGCGCATCGAGGCGATCGTCGGCGACATCCGCGATCCGGCCGCGGTCGAGCTGGCGATGTCAGGCGCAGCCGACGTCGTGCACTGCGCGGCGGCGCTGCCGCTGGCCAGCGCGCAGGAGATCGTTTCCACCGGCGTCGAGGGCACGCGGCTGCTGCTGGAGGCGGCGTTGCGCCACCGCGTCGCGCGCTTCGTCTTCATCTCGTCGACGGCCGTGTACGGCATACCCGACCATCACCCGATCCGCGAGGACGACCGGCTGCAGGGCGTGGGCCCGTACGGGCAGGCGAAGATCGACGCCGAGCGGCTGTGCGCCGAGTACCGGGCCAGGGGCCTGTGCGTGCCGGTGCTCCGTCCGAAGAGCTTCGTCGGGCCGGAACGGCTCGGCGCGTTCGAGATCCTCTACGAATGGGCGTTCGAGGGGCGGCGCTTCCCCGTGCTGGGCGCGGGCGGCAACCGCTACCAGCTGCTCGACGTGGCCGATCTGTGCGAGGTCATCGACCGCTGCCTGACGCTCGAGGCGCGGCAGGTCAACGACACCTTCAACGTCGGCGCCAGGCAGTTCGGCACCATGCGCGAGAACTTCCAGGCCGTGCTCGACCGCGCCGGCCACGGCAGGAAGGTGGTGGCGCTGCCGGCGGCGCCGGCCATCTTCGCGCTGCGGCTGCTGCACGCCGCCGGCTTCTCGCCGCTGTACCAGTGGATCTACGAGACGGCGGGCCTGGACAGCTTCGTGTCGACCGAGCGGCTGGAGCGCCGGCTCGGCTACGTGCCGCGGCACTCGAACCGGGAGGCGCTGACCGCCAACTACGACTGGTACGTCGCGCACCGCGACCGGTTCGCGGGGCAGGCCGGCACCACGCATCGCGTGCCGTGGAAGAAGGGATTCCTGCGATGGGCGAAGAAGCTCTTCTAGGCGCGCTCTTGCCGCCGGCAGGCGCAAGCGGCGGCATCGCTCGCGGCGATGCCGGGCCTGTGCACGCGGACGTGCCGCTGGTCGTCGACCTGGACGGCACGCTGATTCGCACCGACTCGCTGCTCGAGTCGCTGTTCGTGCTGGCCAAGGAGCGGCCGCGGCTGCTGTTCAGCGTGCCGCTGTGGCTGGCGCAGGGCCGGGCGCGCCTGAAGCAGCGGGTCGCCGCCGCGGCGCTGCCCAACGCGAGGACGCTTCCGTACGACCGCGAGCTGCTGCGCTACCTGGATGGGCAGAAGCGGCAAGGCCGCCGGCTGGTGCTGGCCACCGGCGCCGACCAGCGGCTGGCGCGTCGAGTGGCGGAGCAGCTCGGCCTGTTCGACTCGGTCCTCGCCAGCGACGGCACGACCAACCTGAGCGGCGCGGCGAAGCAGCAGGCGCTGGTGGCGATGTACGGCGAGCGTGGCTTCGACTACGTCGGCGCCGGCCCGCGCGACCTGCCGGTCTGGCGCTCGGCCCGCCGCGCGATCGTCGTGTCCCGCTCCGAGCCGCTCGCTGCAGCGGCGCGCAAGGTCGCCACGGTCGAGCGTGTGCTCGGCGGCGGCGGTGCCGGCATCGGCACCTACCTGCGCGAGCTGCGCTGGCATCACTGGATCAAGAACCTGCTGGTGTTCGTGCCTCTGCTCGCCGCCGATCGCCTGACCGACGCCGGGGTGCTCGCGCCGGCCGTGGCCGCCTTCGTCGGCATGTGTCTGGCGGCCTCTTCGGTCTACCTGCTCGACGACCTGCTCGACCTGCCGCGCGACCGCAGGCACCCGCACAAGCGACAGCGGCCGATCGCCTCGGGCGACATCCCGGCGACCGATGCCCTGATCCTGCTGGGGCTGCTCCTGCTCGGCGCGGTGGCCGTCAGCCTGCTGCTGCCGGCGGCGTACCGGGCGGCCGTCGCGGCCTATCTGGCACTGATGCTGGCCTACGTGCTGCGGGTGCGCGACCTGCGCATCGTCGATGCGCTGCTGCTGGGCTTCGGCTACACGCTGCGCATCATCGCCGGCTCGGCGGCGGTGGCGATCTCGGTGTCGGCCTGGGTGCTCGTGTGCAGCACCTTGCTGTTCTTCAGCCTGGCGCTGCTGAAGCGCTTCTCCGAACTCGCGCTGGCAGGGGTGCTGGTCGACGCCGACGCGCAGTCGCACGGGTATCGCGCCGGCGATGCGCCGCTGGTGTCGGCGCTGGGCAGGCTGTCGGGCGCCGCGGCGATGGTCGTGCTGGCGCTGTACCCGCTCGCCCGGCCGGCGGCGGTGGGCGGCCAGTGGCTGCTGTGGTGCGGCTGCGCGCTGATGCTCTACTGGATGCAGCGGCTGTGGCGGCTCGCCGGCGAGGGCTGCATCCACGACGATCCGGTGATGTTCGCGCTGAAGGACCGGCAGAGCCTGATCGTCGGCGCGATCGTGCTGACCCTGTTCCTGGCGGCGGCATGAGCGCAACCCGGTGCCGTCGTGCGTCGGTGTGGCTGGCCGCCGCCGTCACCGCCGTCGGCAGCTTTGCTGTCGGCGCGAGCGCGCAGAGCGCGCGCAGCGAGGCGGCGGCGACGATCGTCGGGCTGCAGGCTTTCCGCCAGAGCTCGACGGTGGCGCTCGACGGCGGGCTGCGGCAGGCGACGCTGGTCAACCTGAATCCGGCGATCAACGCCTGGTTCGTCCTCACGGTCAGCGAGCTGAAGACGGGGCGGACGAGCGCCTACCACCTCGAGAACGCCGACCCGCGCCGGCAGCTGCGCCTGCACGCCGCCGGCGGCGGCTCGATCGAGATCGTTGCCGACAGCGGCGCGACGCGCTGCCTGGACCTGTCGCTCGCAGCGCAGGCGACGCTCGAGCGCGCACGGCGGTCGAACCTGGCCTTCGCGCCGCTGTGCGATGGGCGGCTGTACCTGCGCAACCCGGTGCGTGGCAAGCGCACCGAGCTGGAAGCGACGAGCGAGTTCCTGCGCGACCACGTCTGGGGCGGCGAGCAGATCGTCGGTTTCGTGCGCGGCGAGTTCTTTCGCGATTCGTACGCCGAGCGGGCGCGGTCGGCGGCGAGCACGCCGGCAGCCGGCGGCGCCGGCAGCGGGCCGCCGCCGGCGGCATTGCGCGCGGAGGGCGCGCGCGCGGTCATTCCCGGCACGCTCGGCATCGAGCTGGCCGGTGCGGCCGGCGGCCTCCGCCTCGGCCAGTGGTATGCCGTGCGCGGGCAGGGCGACGTCTACCTCAGCGTGATCGAGCCGGCCGCAGTCGCGGCCGCCGGCTCCGGCCCCGCATGGCGCCCGGACGCCGTCGAGGCCGATGCGCTGGCCTACCTGATCGCCTTCGACCTGGCGCGCTTCGATGTCGGCTTCGCCCTCGGCACCGATCACCCGCGCCTGGAGTGGTCGGCACGCGCGCGGGCCGAGATGCGGGTGGCCGATCTGCCCGGACCGGACGGCATCGACTCGGCGGCGCCGCTGGCGCGCACCGGCATGCTCAGCCCGTCGCTGCAGAACCGCGCGGTCGCCACCTTCACCGGCGGCTTCAAGCGCGAGCACGGCGCCTTCCGCTACGGCGCGCTGGCGCAGCGCAGCCGCGGCAGCCACTACGGCTTCGTCGAGCAGGGCGTCGTCTTCAGCCGCCTGGTGCCGGGGCTGGCGACGATCTACACCCTGGACGACGGCACCGTCGGCATGAAGACGTGGTCCGATGCCGACGACGTCCTGCTGCCGAAGCTGCGCGACGCCCGGCAGAACGGCGTGCCGCTGCTCGAGCCGGATGCGGCCAGCGGCGCGCCGGCGGTCGGTGCGCTGGTCGGCCAGTGGGGGCCCGGCAACTGGTCCGGGTCGGCACAGGGGCAGCTGCGCTCGCTGCGCGCCGGTGCCTGCCTGCTGCCGCACGCGGCGCAGCGCTATCTGGTCTACGGCTACTTCTCGACCGCCACCCCGCCGACCATGGCGCGGGTCTTCCAGGCCTACGGCTGCCAGTACGCGATGCACCTGGACATGAACGCGCTCGAGCACACTTATCTCGCGCTGTACACGAGGCAGGGCACGCGGATGGCCGTGCAGCACCTGGTGCAGGGCATGTCGCAGCTGGACAAGCTCTCCGGCGACGAGCTGCTGCCGCGCTTCCTCGACTTGCCCGACAACCGCGACTTCTTCTACGTCCTGCGGCGGACGGACAGCCGATGAGCCCCCGGCGCCAGCTGCTGCCGACGATCGGAGCGGCGCTTCTCGTCGCCGCCTCGGCCGTCGGCGCGGCGACGCTGATGCAGAACAACGAGCGGCTGCTGCGCGAGCTGCAGCGCGTGCACGCGCTTTCCGACGCCCAGCTCGAGGCGATCCGCGCCATCTTCTCCCGCTCGGCGGTGATCGGCCAGGGCAATCCGGCGATCGCCCGCCACCCGCAGTCGGACGAGCAGTGCCGGGCGAGCCTGGCGCAGCGCGCGATTGTCTACGGCGACCCGGACTTCGAGCGCATCTGCGGCGGCAGGTTCATGGCGCCGCTGTACGACCCGCGCAGCCAGCGGCCGGAACAGGCGAAGGCCTGCATCGACCAGTTCGAGTTCCCGGACATTCCGTGCGAGTACCCGGTCGTCTGGGTGAAGGCACGCGAGGCGGCGCAGATCTGCGCGGCGATGGGCAAGCGGCTGTGCGACGCGCACGAGTGGGAGGGCGCCTGCGCCGGCCGGCTCGAGCCGCCCGACTACCGCTTCGACCTGGCCCGCGGCGTGGCCCCCAACACGGCGGTCGAGCGCATGCGCTCGGCGCACAACCGGGTGCGCGAGGCCGACAAGCGCTGGAGCTACGGTCCGACGTACGTGGCGGGCATCTGCGCCACCGGCAGCCAGAAGACGCCCGGCTGCGTCGGCGGCGGCTGGAATGCCTGCGGCTCCAACACCTACCCGACCGGCAGCTTTCCCGACTGCCGCAGCCCGCTCGGCGTGTACGACCTGCACGGCAACGCGGCCGAGCACATGAACCTGCCGCTTGCCGGCAGCCAGATGGCCAGCCTGGGCAGCAGCGAACTCGGCTACACGGAGATGAAGGGCAGCTGGTTCATCTTCGACAGCTACCGCGCGCACGAGGACTGGTGCCGCTGGCGGGCGCCGTACTGGCACGGCAGCCGCGTCATGGACGCGCACAGCCACGCCAACTACCACCTCGGCTTTCGCTGCTGCAGGACGCTCGACGGTCAGTGACCGACGCGCAGCGCGGCAAGGACCGTCGCGCCGCTGTCCGCCAGGCTGTGCAGCGCCTCCGGCAGACCGTCGAGCGGGCCTTCGTCGCTCAGCAGGGCGGCCAAGCGACGGTCGCGCATCAGCTCGAAGATCGACACCGGCTTGCCGTCGACGAAAGCGGTGGTGCTGACCAGCCGCACGCCGTGGCTGTAGTCGGCGTAGCGGGCCCCGTGCACGGTGCTCAGTGGCTGGATCGGCGCCTCCGCGCCGCGATGCCAGCCGTAGATGGCCACCCGGCCGGGGGTGCTCCACAGCTTGCGGCTGATGACCAGGTCCTTCTTGTGGCCGGCCGTCAGCGCCGCCGGCGGCAGGTCGGCGGTCGACCGCTGCGCCTGCACCATTTCGTTGTGGCGCACGAAGTAGGCGGTCGACGTCATCTGCGCGCCCGGTGGCAGCGGCTGCGGCGACAGGCGAACGGCAGCCTGCCGGTAGATCGCGTCGACCATCCTGCGGGTGGGCAGGATGAAGCCGAAGGCGTCGGCGACGGCGAGCGCGCTGTCGAGTCCCATCGGCACCAGCAGCGAGTCGCGGGCCGAGCCGACCGACAGGTAGTCGGGAAGCACGCACAGCGTCACCCGCGTGGCCGTGCCGTCGCTCGCGCGGCCGACCAGTTCCACCGGCACGGCGCTGCGCAGGAACTGCGGCAGGTTGCCGCCGAGCAGCGCTTCGCGGATCGCCTGATCGCGCTGCTGCTCGCTCATCGATGCGACCTGCCGCGCGAACTCGCTGCCGGACGGCGCCGTCGACGCACGGGCCGGAATGCCCTGCGACGCCAGCGCACAGC
>CP070661.1:1422104-1432584 GCA_020355165.1 Burkholderiales bacterium | reverse complement strand
ACGTGGTGATCGCCGAGCCGAAGGCGCTGATCGGCTTCGCCGGCCCGCGGGTGATCGAGCAGACCGTGCGCGAGAAGCTGCCGGAGGGATTCCAGCGCGCCGAATTCCTGCTTGCCAAGGGGGCGATCGACATGATCGTCGACCGGCGGGCGCTGCGCGACGAACTGGCGCAGCTGCTGGCACTGATGCTGCGCCAGCCGGCCGAGGCGATCAGCTAGGGACGACCGTCGGGCACCGCTCGCCCGGCCGTGACCGCCTTCTTGAGCGCCACGCTGACACTCGACGACTGGCTCGAGCGCGTCGAGCGCCTCCACCACCGCACGATCGACTTGTCGCTCGACCGCGTGCGCGTGGTCGCCGAACGCCTGGCGATCCGCCTCGACTGCCCGGTCATCACCGTCGGCGGGACCAACGGCAAGGGCTCGACCTGCGCGATGCTCGAATCGATCCTGCGGGCGGCCGGCTTTCGGACCGCGCTGTACACGTCGCCGCACCTGCTGCGCTTCAACGAGCGCGCCCGCATCGCCGGCGTGGCGGCCGGCGACGAGGCCCTGATCGAGCAGTTCGAGGCGGTCGAGCGCGCGCGCGACGGCACGACGCTCACCTACTTCGAGTTCACGACGCTGGCGATCCTGCGCCTGTTCATGGCCGGGCAGCCGGAGGCGGTGGTGCTCGAGGTCGGCCTCGGCGGCCGCTTCGATGCCACCAACATCGTCGATGCCGACTGCAGCGTCGTCACCTCGGTCGACCTCGACCACATGGACTATCTGGGGCCGACGCGCGAGCACATCGGCTTCGAGAAGGCGCACATCTATCGGCGCGGCCGGCCGGCGATCTGCGCCGACCCGCAGCCGCCGCGCGCGCTGCTCGAGGTGGCGCGCGGCCTCGGCGCCGACCTCTGGCTGTTCGGCCGCGACTTCGACTGCCAGGGCGACCGCCAGCAATGGGCCTACCGAGGCCGCAGGATCCGTCGCACCGGCCTGCCGTACCCGGCGCTGCGCGGTGCGAACCAGCTGCTCAACGCGGCGGGCGCGCTGGCCGCGCTGGAGGCGCTCGGCCAGCGGCTGCCGGTGAGCCAGCAGGCGGTGCGCCAGGGGCTGCTGGCGGTCGAGCTCGACGGCCGCTTCCAGGTGCTGCCGGGACGACCTGCGGTCATCCTCGACGTCGCGCACAATCCGCACGCGGCGGCGGTGCTGGCGCAGAACCTCGATAACCTGGGCTTCTTTCCGCGCACGCTGGCGGTGCTCGGCATGCTGCGTGACAAGGACGCGGCCGGCGTGATCGACAGGCTGGCCGACCGAATCGACCACTGGTACGTCGGCGGCACCGCCGGACCGCGTGGCCTTTCGGGCCCGGCGCTTGCCGCGGTGCTGCGAAGCCGACGGCCGGCGGCGGCGGTCGAGTCGTTCGACGACGTCGCCACCGCCTTCGACGCCGCGCATCGCGCCGCGACGGCCGACGATAGAATCATCGCTTTCGGAAGCTTCCTCACTGTGGCGGATGTAATGCGTGCGCTGCGCCGGCGAACTGCGGATCTGCGCTAGCGCGATGCCCTGGCCCTTTTCCCGCAGCAAGGCCGAGCCGGCAAACCAGGAAGCCGGCGAGGGCAGCGGCCGCCGGGCCGAGGCGCGTGATCCGGCCGCCGAACTGCGCGCACGGACGCGGCGGCGCCTGATCGGCGCGGCGGCCCTGCTGCTGGCGGCGGTGATCTTGCTGCCGATGCTGCTCGATACGACGCCGCGGCCGCTGCGTGACGACGTGTCGATCAGCGTCGTCGGTGCACCGCAGCCGATAACGCAGCCGGCTGGCAGCGCACCGCCCATCGACGAGAAGATCGCCGAGCCCGTGCCGGCGCCGAGCGAACCGCCACCTGCGGTCGAGCCGCCGGAGAAGGCAGGCAAGACTTCGCCGGCGCAGGCCGTGCGGCCGGCGCCGCCTGCCGCTGCGCCGGCGGCCGAGAAGTTCGCCGTTCAGGTGGCTGCCTTGTCGACGGCAGCGGCGGCGAAGGACCTGGTGGCCCGCCTGAAGAAGGGCGGCTTCGCGGCCTACGTCGAAGCGGTGTCGACGGCGAGCGGCACGCTGCACCGGGTGCGGGTCGGGCCGTTTGCGAGCCGCGACGAGGCGCAGCGGGCGGCGGAGAAGGTGAAGGCCGCCGGCCACAGGGCCACGGTGGTCAGTGGCTGACGGCATGAACGCGCTCGACTGGGCAGTGGTCGCGGTGATCGGCACGTCGACCCTGCTCGGCCTGCTGCGCGGCTTCATGCGCGAGATGATCTCGCTGGCCGGCTGGATCGCCGGCATCTGGCTGGCCTTCCGCTTTGCCCAGGTGATCGGCGCGTCGCTGCCGTTCGGGCAGGACTGGCCGCTGGCGCGCACGGCGGCGGTGGCGCTGCTGATCGTCGTCGCCTGCGTGTTCGCCGCCGCGCTGGTCGGCTGGCTGGTGCGCGAGCTGATCAAAGCGGCGAAGCTGTCGGCCGCCGACCGGACGCTCGGCGGGCTGTTTGGACTGGCGCGCGGCGTGCTGATCGTCGGGCTGGCCGTGTTCCTGGTGCGCGACACGGCGCTGTACCGCGAGCCGCTGTGGCGCGAATCGCTGGTGCTGCCGCAGATCGAGGCGGCGCTGGCGTTCGCGCTGCGCCGGCTGCCGGAAGTGACTGCGCGCGGGTCGAAGGTGTAGGAGACGGGCATGTGCGGAATCGTCGGAGTCTCGGCAACCTCGCCGGTCAACCAGGTGCTGTACGACGCCCTGCAGCTGCTGCAGCACCGCGGCCAGGACGCCGCGGGCATCGCAACCGCCAACGGCCGCGCCTTCCACATGTTCAAGGGCAATGGCCTGGCGCGCGACGTGTTCCGCACCCGCAACATGCGTTCGCTGCCGGGGATGTCGGGCGTCGCCCAGGTCCGCTATCCGACCCAGGGCTCGGCGAGCAATTCCGAGGAGGCGCAGCCGTTCTACGTCAACGCGCCGTTCGGCATCGTGCTGGCGCACAACGGCAACCTGACCAACTGGGAGACGCTGAAGGAGGAGCTGTTCCGCGTCGACCGCCGCCACATCAACACCAACTCCGACTCGGAGGTGCTGCTCAACGTGCTGGCGCACGAGATGCAGCTGGCCAGCGAGGGCCTGTCGCTCGACCCGGCGGCGATCTTCCGCGCGGTGGCCGGCGTGCATCGGCGCTTGCGCGGCTCCTACGCGGTGGTGGCCGAGATCGCCGGCTACGGGCTGCTCGCCTTCCGCGACCCGTTCGGCATCCGGCCGCTGTGCTTCGGTGTGAACGAGACCGATGCCGGCAGCGAGTACATGGTCGCGTCGGAGTCGGTCGCGCTCGAGGGTCTCGGCTTCCGGCTGGTGCGCGACGTGGCGCCGGGCGAGGCGATCTTCGTCGCCACCGACGGCCGCTTCTACAGCCAGCAGTGCGCCGAGAAGCCGTCGCTGAACCCCTGCATCTTCGAGTACGTGTACCTGGCGCGACCCGACTCGGTGATCGACGGCGTGTCGGTCTACGGCGCGCGGCTGCGGCTGGGCGAGTACCTGGCCGAGCGGGTCGGCGCGGCGATCCCGCGCGGCGAGATCGACGTGGTGATGCCGATCCCCGATTCGAGCCGGCCGGCGGCGCTCGAACTGGCGCGCAAGCTCGGGCTGGACTATCGCGAGGGCTTCATCAAGAACCGCTACATCGGCCGCACCTTCATCATGCCGGGGCAGTCGGTGCGCAAGAAGTCGGTGCGGCAGAAGCTGAGCACGGTCGGCGTCGAGTTCAAGGGCAGGAACGTGCTGCTGGTCGACGACTCGATCGTGCGCGGCACGACGATCCGCGAGATCGTGCAGATGGCGCGCGATGCCGGCGCCCGCAAGGTGATGGTGGCCTCGGCGGCGCCCCCGGTGCGCTTTCCCAATGTCTACGGCATCGACATGCCGACCCGCGCCGAGCTGATCGCCCACTCGCGCGGCGAGGAGGAGGTACGCCGCGAGATCGGCGCCGACGCGCTCATTTACCAGCACCTCGACGACCTGAAGCAGGCGGTGCGCGACTGCAATCCGGCGCTGACGCGCTTCGAAGCCTCCTGCTTCGACGGCGAGTACATCACCGGCGACGTCACCCCCGCCTACCTCGACCGCGTCGAGCGGGCCCGCGAGCAGCCGGCGGTGGTCGACGAGGCCGCCCGCTCGCAGCTGTCGCTGGCCATCGAAGTGGCCGAGTCCTGAGGCCGCGGCGGTGTAACATCCGCCGGACCGGCGCCGATTTGAGTTCAGCTTGCGGGCGCCTAACAAATGCGGCTAAAGCGATCTCGCCTCGAGACCCGCTCGGCCGCGCCGAGCGGGTTTTTCGTTCATGAGCATCGATCATCCTGACTTCGACACCCGCGCGGTGCGCGCCGGCACGCTGCGCAGCGAGTTCAACGAGCATGGCGAGGCGCTGTTCCTCACCTCGAGCTTCATGTTCGACAGCGCGGCGCAGGCGGCAGCGCGTTTCGCCGGCGACGACGAGGGCTTCGTCTACTCGCGCTTCGCCAACCCGACCGTGCGCATGTTCGAGCAGCGGCTGGCCTCGCTGGAGGGCGGCGAGGACTGCCTGGCGACCAGCTCGGGCATGGCGGCCATCCTTGCCACCTGCCTGGCGACGCTGCGTGCCGGCGACCACGTGCTGTGCGCCGCCGGCGTCTTCGGCGCCACCACGCAGCTGTTCTCGACGCTGCTCAGCCGCTTCGGCATCGAGGTCACCTACGTGCGCGGCGCCGACGCGCAGGCCTGGCGCAACGCCGTGCGGCCGAACACGCGCCTGATGTACTGCGAGTCGCCGAGCAACCCGCTGATGGAACTGGTCGACCTCGAAGCGTTCGCCGCCGCCGGGCGCGCCGCCGGCGCGCTGACCGTGGTCGACAACTGCCTGTGCACGCCGGCGCTGCAGCAGCCGCTGCGCTTCGGCGTCGACGTGGTCATTCATTCGGCCACCAAGTCGATCGACGGCCAGGGCAGGGTGCTCGGCGGGGCGATCGTCGGGGCGCGGTCACTGGTGCGCGATGCGGTGCTGCCGGTGCTGCGCACGGCGGGGCCGAGCCTGTCGCCGTTCAACGCCTGGGTGCTGCTCAAGGGCCTGGAGACGCTGAGCCTGCGGATGCGTGCCGAATCGGCGTCGGCGATGCTGCTGGCGCGCTTCCTCGACCAGCATCCGGCGGTGGCGCGCGTGCACTACCCGGGGCTGGAGAGCCATCCGCAGCACGATCTGGCGCAGCGCCAGCAGCAGGCGGGCGGGGCGGTGCTGTCGTTCGAACTGCACGGGCCGGCGGATGACCTGCGCCGACGGGCATGGCAGGTCATCGACGGCACGCGGCTGATGTCGATCACGGCCAATCTCGGCGACACGCGGACGACGATCACCCACCCGGCCAGCACCACGCACGGCCGCCTGAGCGCGCAGCAGCGGCAGGAGGCCGCCATCGGTGAAGGGCTGGTCCGAATTGCGGTCGGCCTCGAGTCGGTGGCCGATCTGCAGCAGGACCTGGCCGCGGCGCTGGACGGATTGCGCTGAGCGTCCCGCGCGAGGTCGCGGCGGCGGTCGGCGACCGGCCGTGAGCTCAGGGTAGGCCGTCCGCAGTGATGCGATGGCCGCTGCCGCTGCGCCGCATGCGATATCGTTCGCCTCGTGTGCCGGGCAGCGGCCGGAGTCCTAGCCGCCGGGCTGAACGCTGCCCCGCCCCACGGCGGTCAGCAGGTGAACCCTCATGGTCAACGTGCCGGAAAACATCACGCTCGCACAGCTGTGCGCCAAGGCGGCGGAGGCCCTGGTGCGCGCTGGCCTCGATCGGCGGATCGATATCTACCGCGAAGTGGAGATCGACGATCCCGCGGTGCGCCTGATGCTCGGCCGGCCGCACCGGCTGCGGGTGCGGGTGAAGATCACCGCTGAAAGTCTGCTGTTCGAAGCCGGCCAGGGCCAGCAGGAGCCGGCCGTCGCCGGGCCCGAGGCGCCCGGAGTGGACACGGTGATCGGAACGATCGGCCCGGATACGACGCAGCCCTGGGCCAGGGACTCGACGTCCTAGAGCATTCCCGCCTGCCGGAACAGGCGCTGGTAGTGATCGACGGTTTCGGCCACCGAACGGGCGAACGGCTCCGGCGCCGCGTCGATCGGGTGATAGTCCGACTGCTCCAGTCGTGCCCGCACGGCCGGTTTGTTCAGGGTGCCGGTCACCAGCGCGCGAAGCTGTTCGACGGTCTTCGACGGAGTGCTCGAAGGCGCCATCAGCGCGAAGCGCGTGTCGACCCATAGACCGTCGGCGCCCTGCTCGATGAGCGTGGGCACCCGGGAGGAGTCGCGGGCGCTGATCGCGTCGGCGCGGCCGAGAATCGTCACCTTGCCGGAAGAGGCGTGCGTCGCCGCAGTGGCACCGTCGAGCATCGCCAGCCCGACCCGGCCCTCGAGCAGATCGGTCATCGCCGGAGCCAGTCCGCGGTAGGGCACGCCGACGAGATTCAGTCCGTATTTCTTCTTCAGGCTCTCGAAGACCGTGCGCACGCCGGGTCCGACGTCGACATAGAAGATGCTGGTCGGCGAACGGCGGCCGAGTGCGATCAGATCCTGGAGGTTGCGCAGCCCCAGCTTCGCATTGGCGACCACGAGGTACTCGAACCGGGCGATCGGGGCGACGACGGTGAGGCTGCGCAGCGGGTCGAATCCCGGGTCGTTCTTCAGCGCCCTTTCCATGGTCAGCGCGTCGACGTTGTGCAGCAGCAGCACCTTGCCATCGCCGTCGGCGCGCGCCACCTGTTCCGTCGCGATCAAGCCGCCTGCACCGGGCCGGTTCTCGACGATGAAGCTCGACGACGAGGCCTCGCTGAGTGCCTCGGCGACGATGCGGCCAAGGCGATCGGCGAGTCCGCCGGCCGGATAGCCGACTATCAGCCGGCTGACTATCTCTGACTGCGCGCCGGCGCCGGGCGCAACGGCCGCCGATGCAAAGGCTGCTGCGACGCCGAGGGACAGCCGCCTGCGGCGGCTCGAGGGAAGTAGGCGATTTGACATGGCAATCAGGCTGGCTGGCCGCTGGCGAGGCCGGCGGATTCGGAGATGAGCTTTGCAAGGGCGGCCACGCTGGGGCTCTCGAGCAGGTCGTCCATCGTCAGCGACACCCCGAAGCTCTCCTGGATGCGCTCGAGAAGTTCGACGGCGCGCAGCGAGTCGCCGCCGCGATCGAAGAACTGGTCGCCGCGGCCGATGTCGTCGAGGCGAAGCACCCGGCTGAAGATCTCTGCCATCCGCTCCTCGTGCTGGCCCTGCGGCCGCTGCCAGGCCTGCCTCAGCAGCGCCTCGCCGAAGGCGGCGAGCTCGGTGCGCTTCAGCTTGCCTGCCGCGTTGCGGGGCATCGCTGCCGCGGCGACGATGCGCGTGGGAACCTTGGCCGCCGAGAGGCGGTGACGCACGAAGCGCCGCAGTTCTGCCTCGGATGCACTGCGGCCGTCCTCGAACACGACCGCTGCGCAGACGTCCTCGCCAAGCGTGGCGTGCCGCCGCGCAAACGCCGCCGCCTCTCGAACCGCCGGGTGACTTTCCAGCGCCAGTTCGATCTCGGACGGCGCCACCTTGACGCCGCCGCGGTTGATCGCGTCCTTGAGCCGTCCGGTCAGGTGCAGGAACCCGTGCCCGTCGACGAGCCCGCAGTCGCCGGTGCGGAACCAACCGTCGCGGAAGGACTCGCCGTTCGCCTGAGCGGGGCTTTCGTACGCGCCGATCACCTCGGGTCCACGCACCCACACTTCTCCGTCCTGCCCAGCTGCAAGGAAGCCGCCGTCAGCGTCGGCGATCGCGAGTTCGACGACCGGCCGCCCGACGGAGCCAAACGGTGCGACATCCGGGGGCAGCGGCGTCTCGGCAATGGCGCCCAGTTCGGTCATGCCGTATACAACCACCATCGGCACCGCCAGCGCCTTCTCGAGCCGGCAGCGCACATCGGGCGACAGGTCGGCGAACGACGAGTAGATCACGCGCAACCGGTGCTTCAGTCGGCCGCCGCGCCTTTCGATGAGTTCCGCCAGGCGGCTGTGCAACGCCGGCGCGGCGTAGTAGTAGGTCGGCCCGAGGGACTCGATGGCGCCGATCACATCTTCCGGCGGCAGACCGGCGGCATGGATGGTGGCGGCCCCCGCCGCCAGGTTCGAAAGGAGCGTGCGGGGGGTCGCCGCCGAAGTCAGCGTCGAGGCCAGCAGTCCGCGATCCGAGCCGCAGATGCGCCGCCGGGCGATGCGCTTGCGTACGTCGAAGCACATTCGCCCTTGCTCGAATGGGACGATCTTCGGTACGCCGGTGGTGCCGGAGGTGTGCCAGATGAAGGCGAGATCGTCCGGACCCGGCAGTTCCGGCCGCGCCGGGGTTCGTCCCGATTCCGTACGCAGTTCGTGAGAGCCGGCAGGCTGCACCGGCGCGGTGGAAAGCTCGATCAGCGCGATGCCGAGCTCCCGGGCAGCGCGAGCGGCGTTCGATGCCGAGCCTTCCGGGACGATCATGCCGTCAAGTCGCATCGTCGAGATCAGGCGAGTGAGCGAGTCGATCTCGAGGTCGGGGTCGACGTGCGCGCAGGCCGCCGACCTCGCGACGGCGGCGGTGACAGCGAGGCCTTCGGCGCCTGGCGGCATCGCCACGCCGATCCGCGAGCGGCAGCCAAAGCCGGAGCGGCGCAGGAAATCGTGGTCGCGTTCGAGTTGCCGGCCCAGCTCTGCATAGGTGAGCGGCGGCCGGCCGGGCGCGACGATCGCCTCGGCATTCGAGCGTGCCCGCAACGCGTGCGCCAGCAGAGAGTCAACCGTTTCCGTCATTTCGGCTAGATTGCAAGCGGTGGTCGGCCCTGGATCGCCAGACCGTGCGGCTCTGGCTGTTCCGGGCCCCGGCCTATCGGCAGCCGCGGCTGCAGGAATGGGCGATGGATGCGGGGCGGCCGGTGGTCCCGCACGGCCACCTTTCGGGAGAACTGATGTCGAAGCGCCTCGTGATCGTCGGCAATGGTCAGATGGCCGAGCTTTTCTGTTCGAACTTCACTCAGTCGAGCGACTACGAGGTCGCCGGCTTCGTGGTCGACCGCGAGTTTATCAAGGGAGACGGGCTGCTCGGGCTTCCGCTGGTGCCACTCGATGACATCGAATCGAGGTTCCCGCCGGGAACATTTGATGCCTTCGTCGCCATCGGTCCGGTGCGGAACAATTCCGTGCGTGCGGCCAGGTTCCTCGAGCTTCGCCGCAGGGGCTACCGATTCGCGAACTACGTCAGCCCGCGCGCCGAGGTTTCGCCCGACGCAAGCCTCGGCGAGAACGTCTCGATCGGCCACTTCTGCAGCGTGGGGCCATGGGCCAGGATCGGCGACAACGTCCTGATCGGATCGATGAGCAGCATCGGCCACCATTGCCAGGTGCACAGCCATGCCTTTCTTCCCGTTCACGTCGTGATGGCCGGTTCCGTCGTCATCGGCGAGCGGGCCTTCGTGGGGACCGGCACCACGATCCGCGACAACGTTCACATCGGCGAGGGGAGCGTCATCGGCGCCGGCGCCACGATCCTCGGCGACGTCGAGCCGAATACGGTGTACGTGGCGCAGGGTGCCAAGCAGCTCCCAATGCGTGCCGACCAGGCACGGTTGTGATGGGTCGCCGGCTCGGCACCCGCTGCGCGGCGCTGGCAGCCGTAGCCCCCGGTACGGGCAGCGGACGTACAGTGGCGCGCGATAGGCAAGTGGCGAATCCGCGGGGCCCCGTCAGGCGCTGAACCGATGACCCGCAACTGGTACGAGCGGCACGTGCTGCCGTGGCTGGTCGACGTCGCCTGCGGCGTCCGTCCGGTGCGGCGGCAGCGGCAGAAGGTGGTGCCGCTGGCGCGCGGACGGGTGCTCGAGATCGGCATCGGCACGGGCCTGAACCTCGCGCACTACGACAGGAGCAGGGTCGAGCAGATCGTCGGCCTCGACCCCGGGCTCGAAATGCACCCGTTGGCACGACGCCGCATTCGCCGCGCAGGGCTCGAAGTCGAACTGGTGGGGCTGTCGGCCGAGCGCATCCCCTACGACGACGACAGCTTCGATACCGTGCTGGTGACCTATGCGCTGTGCACGATCGAGGATCCGCGGGCGGCGCTGCGGGAGATGCGCCGCGTGCTCAGGCCGGGCGGCCGGCTGGTCTTCTGCGAGCACGGCCGGGCACCGGAGGCGTCGGTCCGACGCTGGCAGGACCGGCTCACGCCGATGTGGGCGAGGCTGGCCGGCGGCTGCCACCTGAACCGCGACATTCCGCGCCTGCTGCAGGAGGCCGGCTTCCGCTCGCACGACATGCAGCAGATGTACCTGCCCGGTCCGAGGGCGCTGACCTTCAACTACTGGGGCACGGCGGAGAAGGCAAGCGATTCGATCGGAAGCGCCGGCCGCTCGTAAGGCGGGCAGCCGCCGGCAGCACCATCGGACAGCTGAAGCGGCAGGCCCGCCGCGCCGGCGGGCAGTCGAG
>CP070661.1:1387562-1422004 GCA_020355165.1 Burkholderiales bacterium | reverse complement strand
GCGCACGCGGCCTTCGTCGACGAATTCGTGCGCCAGCTGCCGGACGGCTACGCGACCTTCGTCGGCGAGCGGGGGCTGCGCCTTTCCGGCGGCCAGCGGCAGCGGGTGGCGGTCGCCCGCGCGATGCTGAAGAACGCGCCGCTGCTGCTGCTCGACGAGGCGACCTCGGCGCTGGACGCGGAGAGCGAGCGCGCGGTGCAGGCGGCGCTGCAGGCGGCGATGGCCGGCCGCACGACGATCGTCATCGCGCACCGCCTCGCCACCGTGCAGGCTGCCTCCCGCATCTTCGTCGTCGACGCCGGCCGCATCGTCGACGCCGGCACGCACACCGAGCTGGCTGCCCGCGGCGGCCTTTACGCGCGGCTGGCGGCGCTGCAGTTCGTCGCCTGAGCGGCCGCCGCGCCGGCGCCCTCAGCCGGGCAAGGCGTTCCGGCGACGCGACCGGAATCACGCGCCGAAGGGAGCGCCCTCGCCTCGCGCCGGGCCTGGTGATGCTTTAAGGTGCGCAGCAGTTTCGTCCAATCTGTCGAGGCAGCCCATCGACCATGACCGAGCATATCGTCGTCCAGGATCGCGAAGAACTGATCTACCTGCTGTGCGAGGCGGCCGAGTTCGAGCACACCGTCATGTGCTCGTACCTGTACGCCCAGTGGACGCTGAAGCGCGAGACGGCCGAAGGCGTCACGGCGGAGGAACTGGCGGCGATCGAGCGCTGGCGCCGCTCGCTGGCCCAGGTGGCGCTCGAGGAGATGCTGCACCTGTCGCTGGTGAACAACCTGCTGGCGGCGATCGGCGCCGCGCCGCACCTGTGGCGGCCGGCCTTCCCGGTGCGTCCGGGCCACTTCCCGGCCGACGTGGTGATGGACCTCAGCCCGTTCGGCGAGGCGGCGCTTGACCACTTCATGTTCATCGAGCGCCCCGAGAACATCCGCATCGCCGACGGCGCCGGCTTCGAGCACGCTTCGCATTACCGGCGGCTCGCCCGTCCCGACATGCTGGCCCCGTCGCCGCAGGACTACGGCACCCAGGGCCACCTGTACCACGGTGCCCTGCAGGGCCTGCTGCGCCTGGCCGAGCAGCTCGGCGAGGAGCGCGTGTTCGTCGGCCACGGGCAGGCCCAGGTCGGCACCGAGGAGTTCGGCCTGCCGGGCCTGTTCAGGATCACCGACCTCGCCTCGGCGAAGCGCGCCGTCGAGCAGATCGTGCTGCAGGGCGAGGGCGCGCCGGCACACCGCGAGGACTCGCACTTCGCCCGTTTCAGCGCCATCCGCAGGGAGCTTGCCGAACTGCGCGCCGCGCGCCCGGGCTTCGAGCCGGCGCGGCCGGTCGTGCGCAATCCGCTGCTCGGCGGCGCCCTGTTCCACGACGGCGTGCCGATCGTCGAGCCGCTCGCCACCAAGGTGGTCGATCTCGCCAACTCGATCTATGCGCTGATGATCCGGGTGCTGTCGCAGGTGTTCGCGCCGGCGCCGCTGCCGCAGCCGCTGCGCGTCGCGCTGGCGACTTCGTCGTCGATGCTGATGTCGGTGATGGGCCGCGTGGCGGAGGTCGCCACCCGCCTGCCGGCCGACCCGGCGCGGCCCGGGCTGACCGCGGCACCGAACTTCGAGCTGCCCGGCTCGTCGGGCCAGCTGGTGCAGCAGTGCGCGGCGCGCATCCTCGGCGAGCGCTCGGCCGAACTGGGCAGGGCGGCGCGGCAACTGGCTGGCACGGTGCCGCTGGCAGGCGTTGCCGACGACCTGGACGCACTGGCGCTTCGGTTCGAGGACCTGCACCAGCGCTTCGAGACGCCGCTCGGCGCAGCGGTCGAACGCGTGGCGCGGGTGGACTCGTCGCCGGCCGCCGCGGGGCCGCCGCCGGCCGAGCCATCCGCTGGCCCGCCGCGGCCGCCTGCGGCGCCGTACGCGCCCGAGGCAGTCAGCACGCCGGCGATCACCATCCGCTTCGACGGCCACCGCTGCATCCACGCGCGACACTGCGTGCTCGATGCGCCGACCGCGTTCATCGCCAACAGCACGCGCGGCAGCTGGCTGCATCCGGAAACCGTCTCGGTGGAGCAGTGCGTGCGCGTCGCGCACAACTGCCCGTCCGGTGCGATCAGCTACGAACGGCACGACGGCGGACCGCAGGAGACGGCCCCCGCGGTCAACGTCTTACGTGTGCGAGAGAACGGTCCCTACGCCGTGCACGCGCAGATCGAGTCGCCGGACGGCGGCGCCTTCCGCGCGACGCTGTGCCGCTGCGGCAAGTCGAAGCGCAAGCCCTACTGCGACGGCCGCAGCCATGCGACCTCGGGCTTCGCGGCCAGCGGCGAGCCTGCCACCCTCCGCACCGAACCGCTCGCCGAGCGCGCCGGGCCGCTGAGGATCGACCCGCAGCCCAACGGCCCGCTGCAGCTCAGCGGCAATGTCGAGATCCTCGCCGGCACGGGGCGCGTGGTGCTGCGAACGCAGTCGGCGCGGCTGTGCCGCTGCGGCGCTTCCGGGAACAAGCCTTTCTGCGACGGCTCGCACGCGCGGGTCGGCTTTCGTTCGGACGAGTGAGGCAGGCGCCGCGCCTTCCTGCCACGCGCCGGGAGGCGCTCGTTGCTTCCGTCCCGCCGTGCCTGCGATCACGGCCAATCCGCCCGGCCGGCTCGCGGCGGGCTGACTACCTGCCGTCGATCTCGGCGAGCGCCGGCTCGCGTAGGTTGCGCACCGTGATCGCGAAGTCCGGGCAGATGTAGATGCAGCGCAGGCAGCCGATGCAGCGCTCGGCGTGCGCGGCGACGTACGGCCGGTAGCCGCTGGCGTGGTAGGTGTCGGAGCGCGCGAACACGTCGAGCCCGCAGACTTCGTCGCAGTAGCCGCAGTCCTTGCACAGCGCTGCGTCGACCTGCACGTCGTAGGCGAGCAGGTCGCACGACAGGCAACGGCTCGCCTCGGCCGCGGCGGTCTTCGCGTCGAACGCCTGCTCGGCCAGCGCGAAGCCGGCAAGCCGCTTGGCGAGCGGGATCTGCCCCGGCAGCTGCTGCGCGCTGCCCCGCGGCGCACCGTCGCGCAGTTCGCTCTCCGGCCGCGCCGAGGCAAATCGCTGCAGGTCGCCGTCGCCGCCCAGCTGACGGTCGATCGCCGCCGCTGCGCTGCGGCCCTGCGCGATGGCGACGATGATCGACGACGGGCCGGTGACGGCGTCGCCGCCGGCGAAGACGCGCGGCACGGAGGTCGCCAGGTCGTCCGGTCGCGCGCGGATGGTGCCGTCTTCGGCCCGCGCGGCGGCGGTCTGCGGCGCGCTCGCCAGCTGGCCGACGGCGAGGATCACCGTGTCGGCCGCGATCTCGAATTCGCTGCCCGCCGCCGCCTGCGGCCGGCGCCGGCCGTCGGCATCCGGCTCGCCGAGCGACATGCGGATGCACTGCACCGTGCCGGGCTCGATGCGCAGCGGCGCGGCGAGGAACTCGAGCCGCACGCCCTCCTCGATCGCCGCCGCGACCTCCTCGGCGTTGGCGGGCATCTCGGCGCGCGTGCGCCGGTAGACCTGAACGACCTCGGCGCCCAGCCGGCGGCTGGCCCGCGCGGCGTCGATCGCCGTGTCGCCACCGCCGATCACCACGACCTTGGTGCCGATCGCCGGCGGCCGGCCGTCGTTCACCGCCTCGAGGAATTCGATGCCCTTGAGCACCGACGCGCCATTGCCGCCGGGGATGTCCAGGCCCTGCGCGCGCCAGGCGCCGGAGGCGAGCAGCACCGCGTCGTACCCCTCGAGCAGCGCGTCGGCCGAGCCGATCCGCTGGCCGGCGCGGATCTCGACGCCGGCCGCCTCGATCAGGCGCACGTCGGCGTCGATGACCTGGTCCGGCAGCCGGTAGGCCGGGATCCCGTAGCGCAGCATGCCGCCGGTGCGCTGCCGTGCCTCGAACACCGTCACCGAGTGGCCGAGCAGCGCCAGGTAGTACGCCGCGGTCAACCCGCACGGGCCCGAGCCGACGATGGCGACCTTTCTTCCTGTCGGCGTGAGTGCCGGGGGAACGCGCACCTCGGTGGCGAGTTCGGCGGCGACGCGCTTGAGCTTGCGGATCGCCACCGGCCCCTCGTACTGGCTGCGGCCGCATTTCGCCTCGCACGGATGGAAGCAGGCGTAGCCGCAGACCAGCGGAAAGGGGATGCGCTCTCGGATGGTCTGCAGCGCCTCGCTGAAGTGGCCCTCGCGCACCTGCCGCACGTAGCGCGGCACGTCGATGCCGGCCGGGCAGGCGGTCTCGCACGGTGCCACCTTCAGCGGCAGGCGCGGCGGCGAAGCGACCATCGCGCTGCCCATCAGGCGGCCTGGCCCGCCGCCCCGGCGCCTGCCATAGCGGCGCCGGCAGCGAGCATCTTCAGGTTCAGGTCGAGCGCCGCGCCGCGGAAGTTGCGGCGGATCAGCTGCTCGAGGCTGGCGGCCTGCACGACGCCGGTGAGCGCCGCCACCGCCGCCAGCGCCAGGATGTTGACGCTGCCGGCGCCGCCCAGCTCGCTCGCCGCCCGCGTGAACGGGCGGCCGATGAAATTCTCGCCGCTGCGCGGGGCGACGATCGTCTGGTCGTAGACGACCGGCACGCCGTCGGCGGCCCAGCCGCCGAACTTCGCCGCCGCCTCCTCCGACAGCGCCAGCACGCAGTCGGGCCGGCGCACCTGCTGGAAGACGATCTCGTCGTCGTCGACGATCACCTCGGCCAGCGACAGGCCGCCGCGGCTGGCGATGCCGTACGACTGCGTCTGCACGACGTTGCGGCCCTCGTTCATCGCCGCCTCGGCGAGCAGGATGCCGGACAGGATCAGCCCCTGGCCGCCGCTGCCGGCGAGGATGAACTCAGCGTGCCTGCGCGCGGCCGTCATCGTCACTGCGCCGCCTGCTGCGCCCGGCGGCGCACGGTCTCGTAGCGCGCGCCGAAGTCGGGCTCGTCGCGGTCGACCAGCGTGCCGACCGGGAAGTGGTCGTGCCGCTGCTCGGCCGGCAGCGAACGGAAGCGCTCGACCGGCAGCGCCCGCTCGCCGAGCCAGCGCAGCATCGCCGGCGTCTCCTTCATCTCGTTGTAGCGGCCGAAGTGCGTCGGGCAGGGGCTGATCACCTCGACCAGCGAGAAGCCCCTCTTCGCCAGCGCCCGCTTCATGATCTCCTTCATCTCCCAGCCGTCGTACGGCGAGCAGCGGGCGACGAAGTTGGCGCCGGCGGTCTCGGCCAGCGCGCAGATGTCGAACTCGCGCTCCGGATTGCCGAAGGCGGTGGTGCTGGTGACGCTCCATTCGGGCGTCGTGCCCGAGGCCTGGCCGCCGGTCATGCCGTAGTTCAGGTTGTTCAGCACGATCGCCGTGACGTCGATGTTGCGGCGGGCAGCGTGGATGAAGTGATTGCCGCCGATGGTGACGCTGTCGCCGTCGCCCATGACCGCCACCACGTTCAGCTCAGGCTTGAACGCCTTGATGCCGGTGGCGTAGGCGAGCGCGCGGCCGTGCGTCGTGTGCAGCGCGTTGGTGACCAGGTAATCGTCGAGCTTGCCGGTGCAGCCGATGCCGGTGACGACCACCGTGCCGGCGTTCTCGTAGCCGAGCTCCTCGAAGGCGCACAGCAGCGACGCCAGCATGCCGCCGATGCCGCAGCCGGCGCACCACATGTGCGGCAGCACGCCGGGCTTGACGTACTTCAGGCCGGTGGCGTGCGTCATGCGGCCCTCGCCGTGGCGGCCGGCGGCGCGGCGATTGCCTCGAGAATGTCCTGCGGCGTGATGATCGTGCCGTTGTAGCGGTTGACTCGCCGCAGGTCCGCCTCCGCGCCGAGCGCCTTGCGCACCTCGCCGGCGACCTGGCCGCTGTAGTTCATCTCCGGCACCACCACCGTCTTCGCTCGCCGCGCAAGCGCGGCGACTTCCAGGTCGGGAAACGGCCAGATCGTCTGCAGCTGCAGCACGCCCGCCCTGACGCCGATCGCACGCGCCTCGATCGCCGCCTGGCGCGCGGCGCGGGCCGGAGCGCCGAAGGCGACGATCAGCACGTCCATCCCGTCGACGTCGAACGACCGGGTGAGGACGATCTGGTCGCGGTGCCGCTCGATCTTCTCGTGCAGCTGCCGCACGCGCCGCGCGGCGTTGGCCGGATCGTTGTTGCTGTAGCCGTCGAGCCCGTGCATCGAACTCGTGACGTGGAAGACGTAGTCGCTGCCGTAGGCCGCCAGCGGCGCCACGCCGTCATCGTCCGGCTTGAACGGCAGGTACTCGGCCGGCGTGCCGGCGGGGGACTTGCGCTCGACCACCTCGAGTTCGCCGGGCAGCGGCAGCACGACGCTCTCGCGCATGTGGCCGACGATCTCGTCCGGCACCAGGATGACCGGCACGCGGAAGCGCTCGGCCAGATTGAACGCCTGCACGGTCAGTGCGAAGCACTCTTGCACGCTCGCCGGGACGAGCGCGATCACCGACTGGTCACCGTGCCGCCCCCAGCGCACCTGCATGATGTCCGCCTGCGCCGGCTTGGTCGCCAGGCCGGTGCTCGGCCCCGAACGCTGCACGTCGACGACCACGCACGGCACCTCGCCCATCACCGCCAGGCCGAGGTTTTCCTGCATCAGCGAGAAGCCCGGCCCGCTGGTTGCGGTGAAGGCCTTGGCGCCGGCCAGCGAGGCGCCGATCACGGCGGCGATCGACGCCATCTCGTCTTCCATCTGCAGGAATACGCCGCCGAGGGCCGGCATCAGCCTGGCGCACTCGTCGGCGATCTCGGACGATGGGGTGATCGGATAGCCGGCGTAGAAGCGGGCGCCGGCATAGATCGCACCGGCGGCGATCGCCTGGTTGCCCTGCATCAGCCGGCGCTCGCCAGCCTGCGCCGGTGCGCTTTGCGCCGCTGGGCGCTGGAGCTTGGGATCGGCTTCGGTGGTGGCCATCGTGCAGCGTGCCTGCCCGCCCGGCGTCGGTCGACCGCCACGCCGGCAGCAAACTGGCGCAGATTCGCCCAGGACACGGCCGCCCGTGACGACTCAGATCAACTCCGGCAGCAAAACCGCCCCGGCATCGGCGGTCAGCGGGGCGGCAAGACCCGGTCGCGGCCGGCCGCGCGTCGATCGCCCGCGTGCTAGCGGCCGCGCAAGGTCGACCGCGCCGGCTTCCTCGCGGCCGCCAGCTGCGGCGGCACGCGGTGCGGTCCCGCCAAGGCCGCCGCCTCAGTCGGTCCAGTCGCGCGCCTGCGCCTTTTCCTCCGCCGCGTCCTTCTGCGCCGCCTCTTCGGCCCGTACCCGTGACAGCGCCGAGGCCATCAGGCCGGACGGCACCGCGATCAGTCCGAGGCCGAGCACCAGGATGAGGAAGGTGAACAGGCGGCCGCCCGCGGTGATCGGGTAGATGTCGCCGTAGCCGACGGTGGTCAGCGTGGCCACCGCCCACCACAGGCTGTCGAACACCGACGCGAAGCGCTCCGGCTGCGCGTCGTGCTCGAAGTAGTGGATGCCGATCGCCGAGATGTAGAGCACGATCAGCGCGGTGACGCCGAACAGCACCAGGTCGTCACGGGCGATGGCGAAGGCGCGCCGGAAGCGGTGCACGGCGTTGGTGTAGCGGACCAGCTTGAACAGCCGCAGCAGGCGCAGCAGGCGGAACGCCCGCACCGCCTGCATGTTGAAGGCGACCATCAGGTAGAACGGTGCGATCGCCAGCAGGTCGATGATCCCGTAAAAGGAGACCATGTACCGCCAGCGCGGCTGCGCCAGGAAGACGCGGATCGTGTACTCGACCGTGTACACCGCCGCGCAGAAGACCTCGAAGCTCCACAGCGCCTGGTGCCAGAACGGCGACAGTTCCGGCACCGTCTCGAACGCCAGTGCGATCAGGTTGGCGACGACCAGCAGCTCGATCGGCAGTTCCCACCGGCCCAGCGAGACTTGGTGCGCGGGTCTGCTGCTTTCCTGCACTACTCCTCCCCCGAATAAAAGCGCCGGCAATTGTCGCCCGAATCGGCGCCGGCGCAAGGCCAGGACGGTCGATCCGCAAGCGCGCCGGCGCGAGGCTGGCCGGCCGCAACGGGCGCTCAGCGGCCAGGCGTGGCGATGACGTAGCGCCGCCCCCCGGCGGCCTTGGCCTGATAAAGGGCCCGGTCGGCGTCGGCGCTGATCTGCTCGACCGAGCGGTCGCCGCCGGCGCAGACCGCCACGCCGATGCTGGCGCCGACCTCGACCCGCCGCCCGAGTGCCATCACCGGCGCGCCGATCGCCGACAGCAGCTTCTCGGCCAGCACGCCGATGGCGCCGCGGTCCTCGATGCCCGTCTGCACCACCGCGAACTCGTCGCCGCCCAGGCGCACGACCAGGTCGTCCTTGCGGATGGCCTGCTGCAGCCGCTGCGCGATCACCCGCAGCGCTTCGTCGCCGACGGCGTGGCCCCAGGTGTCGTTCACCGGCTTGAAGTCGTCGAGATCGACGAAGTGGAAGGCGAAGTGGTCGCCTTCGCCGCGGCGGCCGAGCCCCTGCCTGAACCACTCGTGCAGCCGGTGACGGTTGGGCAGGCCGGTCAGCGGATCGTGGTCGGCGCGGTGGCGCAGTTCCTCGGCCACCACATCGTCCGACACGTCCTGCAGGATGCCGACGCAGATCACGCCGTGGCCCATCTCCCGCGGCCGGTATTCGACCTTCAGCTCGGCGGGAAAGTGCTCCCCGGAGCCGCGCCGGCAGTCGACGCGCAGCGTCTGCCGAGTGCCGCCGGCGCCGGCGAATGCCTCGCGCACCCGCGGCTGGTCGGCCGGTGCCACGAAGGCGAGGAACTCCGGCAGCGTCGACGGCATCGGCTCCTGCGACCGGGTCTTGAATATCGAGGCGAAGAAGCCGTCGAACGCCAGGCGGTCCTCGTCGATGTCGTATTCGAGCCCGCAAACCGAGGCGAGCTCCTGCACGTGGCGGAACTGCTGCCCGAGGTCGAGATAGCGCTCCAGCACGCGGCGCTGACGGGTCACCGACCAGATCCGCTGCGCCAGCAGCTCGAGGAGCTCGACGTCGTCGCCGTCGTAGTCGACCGGCTTGTTGCCCACGCCGATCAGCATCCGCACCCTGCCATCGTCGAGCACCGGCAGGCCGAGATGGCGCACCAGCGGCGAATGGCCCTCGGGCAGGCCGCGCCGGCCGGCCTGCGTCGCGTAGTCGTTGTGGATGCACGGTGCGCGCGTGCGCGCCGCGTCGGCCCAGATGCCGGCGGCCTGCACCGGATAGTGGCGGTCGTAGATGACCGCGCAGCCCGCCAGCGTGTCGTGCGACCACACGCCGAGCTCGATGGTGTTCTGGTCGTCGTTGAGGAAGTGCAGGTAGGCGATCCGGCTGCCGGTGGCGATCTGCGCGATGTCGACCCCCCGCTGCACGATCTCGCGCTGGGTCATCTCGGTGGTCAGCCGCTCCAGTTCCTTCACTGCGCGAACAACCCGGCCAGACGACGCCACCGCAAGCCCCTCCCGTTCCGGTCCAGCGCAATGTATGTCAATCGCCCTCGCACCGTCACCTCCCCGCCTGCCGGTTTTGACCGATCGCAAGCCGCCGGCCGGCCACGCCCGGGCCGGCCGGCGGCTGCGATTGCCCGGCGACGCGATGTGCGCCACGATTCGGCCGACCATGCCGATGTCGCCGGCGTCGATCGCCGCCTCGCCCGTTGCCCTGTGCCGCCGCGTCCGCCGGCGGGCACCGCGCCTGGGACTGGCAGCCCTGCTCGCGCTGGCCCTGGGGGCCGGCGCCAGCGAGGCGGCGCCACCTGAGTCGGCCGCCGCGCTGCGCGAGCGCTTCGCCGCGGTGCGCGCCCAGCCGCGAGCGCATCCGTTCGGCGAGCCGGTCTACCTGCAGGCACTCGAATCCGCCGACCGCGTCCAGGGCGACGTGTACGCGCTGATCGCAGTGCCCTACGCCGAGGCGCGCCCGGCCCTCGAGCGCATCGACGACTGGTGCCGCATCCTGACGCTGCACCTGAACGTCAAGTACTGCCGGCCGTCCGGCGAAGATGCGCGCAAGACGCTGACGGTCGGCGTGGCGCCCAAGTACGAGCAGTCGCTGAGCAGCGTCAACTGGGTGCAGTTTGGCCTGCAGCCGCCGATCGCCACCGACGAGTACCTGCGGATGGCGCTGCGCGCGTCGAGCGGCCCGTTCGGCACCGGCGACTACGGCCTGAGCGTCGAGCTGACGCCCTTCGAGGGCCGTACGCTGCTGCACCTGTCCTACGGCTACTCGTTCGGGGTGACGGCCGACGCGGCGATGCAGGCCTACCTGGCGACGCTCGGCCGCAACAAGGTCGGCTTCACCGTGACCGGCAGGCAGGCCGACGGTCAGCCGATCTACGTCCAGGGACTGCGCGGCGTCATCGAGCGCAACGTGATGCGCTACTACTTCGCCTTCGACGCCTATCTCGGCGCGCAGCGGCGGCCGCCGCAGGAGCGCCTGGTGAGCAGCCTGCAGGACTGGTTCGACGCCACCGAGCGTTACCCGCGGCAGCTGCACGAGGTGAGCCGCCACGAGTACCTCGACATGAAGCTGCGCGAGTTCGCGCGGCAGCAGGTGGCCACGCCGCCGCCTCAGTAGAATCCGGCGCCATGCGCCAGTACGAGGATTTCATGCGCCATGTGTACCAGCATGGCGCCGACAAGCGCGACCGCACCGGCACCGGCACGCGCTCGGTGTTCGGCTACCAGATGCGCTTTGCCCTGGGCGAAGGCTTCCCGCTGGTCACCACCAAGAAGCTGCACCTGCGCTCGATCATCCACGAGCTGCTGTGGTTCCTGCGCGGCGAATCGAACGTCCGCTACCTGCACGAGAACAAGGTCACCATCTGGGACGAGTGGGCCGACGAGCACGGCGAGCTCGGCCCCGTCTACGGCGTGCAGTGGCGCTCGTGGCCGGCGCCCGGCGGCGGCCACATCGACCAGATTGCCGGCGTGCTGCGCGAGATCCGCAGCAATCCCGACTCGCGGCGGCTGATCGTCTCGGCCTGGAACGTCAGCGACATCCCGAAGATGCGCCTGCCGCCGTGCCACCTGCTGTTCCAGTTCTACGTCGCCGACGGGCGGCTGTCCTGCCAGCTGTACCAGCGCAGCTGCGACATCTTCCTCGGCGTGCCGTTCAACATCGCCAGCTACAGCCTGCTCACCCACATGGTGGCGCAGCAGTGCGATCTGGACGTCGGCGACTTCGTCTGGACGGGCGGCGACTGCCACATATATGCCAACCACTTCGAGCAGGTGCGGGAGCAGCTGGCCCGCGAGCCGCGCCCCTACCCGAAGCTGCTCATCAAGCGCCGGCCGCCGACGCTGTTCGACTACGCCTACGACGACTTCGAGATCGTCGACTACGACCCGCACCCGCACATCAAGGCGCCGGTGGCGGTGTAGCGTCCTTGATCCGCGGCGCCGCACTCCTCGGCCTGCTCGGCCTCACGCTGGCGTGGGGCCTGAACTGGCCGATCATGAAGTTCTCGCTGCGCGAGCTGTCGCCGCTTTACTTCCGCGCCACCACGATGACCGGCGGCTCGCTGCTGCTGCTCGCCTGGTTCAGCTGGCGCGGCGACGAGATGCGCCCGCCGCGCAGCGCCTGGGTCCCGCTGGCGCTGCTCGCCGCGCCGAACGTGCTCGGCTGGCACCTGTTCTCGATCCTCGGCGTGCAGGAACTCGCCTCCGGCCGGGCGGCGATCCTCGGCTTCACGATGCCGATCTGGACCGCCGTGCTGGCGGTGCTGTTCTTCGGCGAGCAGCCGACCCGCCGCGTCGTGGTCGGGGTGGCCTGCGCGGCGATCGCCATCGCCCTGCTGGTGGCCCACGAGGCCGTCGCGCTGGCCGGGCGCCCGCTCGGCGTCGTCTGGATGCAGCTGGCGGCGCTGTCGTGGGCGCTCGGCACGATCCTGATGCGCCGCACCCCGCTGGCGCTTTCGACGCGCGCCATCACCGTGTGGATGATGCTGCTGTCCTCGGCGGCTTTCTGGCTGATCGCGCCGCTCGCCGAGCCGTGGCCGCAGTGGCGGTTCTCGGCGCCGATGTGGGCGGCGCTGGCCTGGGGCGTGGCGATCAACTACGGCATCGCGCAGGTGGTCTGGTTCAACCTCGCCCGCACGCTGCCGCCGACTGCCAGCGCCTTCTCGATCATGGCCGTGCCCGTCGTCGGCACGGTCTCCGCGATCGCCATCGTCGGCGAAGTGCCGCGCTGGCAGGACTGGGCGGCGGCGCTCGCCGTTATCCTCGCCATCGCCTCGGCCCTGCTCGGACGCCCCGCCACGAAATGACCGCGCCCCGCCTGACCCTGATCGTCGCCCGCGCGCGCAACGGCGTCATCGGCCGCGACGGCTCGCTGCCGTGGCGGCTGCCCGAGGACATGGCCTTCTTCAAGCGCACGACGATCGGACACCCGATCGTCATGGGGCGCCGGACCTGGGAGTCGATCGGCCGGCCGCTGCCGGGCCGGCGCAGCATCGTGGTGTCGCGGCAGGCCGGCTTCGTCGCCGCCGGCGCCGAGGTCGCGGCGAGCCTCGACGAGGCGCTGCGCCTTTGCGAAGGCAGCCCGGAGGTGTTCGTGATCGGCGGGGCTCAGCTGTACGCCGAGGCCCTGCCACGGGCAGACCGCCTGATCGTCACCGAGATCGATGCCGACTTCGAGGGCGACACGCACTGGCCGTCCCCAAGCGAAGCGCACTGGCGCGAGTCGTCACGCGAGCACCTGCCGCCGACTCCGCAGCGGCACTTCGCCCTCGACTTCGTCACCTACCTTCGGCGC
Source organism: Burkholderiales bacterium (assembly GCA_020355165.1). Lineage (GTDB taxonomy): Bacteria > Pseudomonadota > Gammaproteobacteria > Burkholderiales > Burkholderiaceae_F > JADJWR01. The sequence goes on along the minus strand of CP070661.1, from coordinate 1,409,278 downwards.
GGCTGAACGCCGGCGGGCAGCCAGGATCAAGTGATCGACGACAAGCGCATGCATTTGCCGGCCCTGATGCCGGCGCCCGCACGGCCGGCAAGCCACGGCCGCAAAAGCCTGCCCGAGTTACCCTTGCGCGCGGATCGCGGCGTGCAGCCGCAGACTGGAGCCTGCGTGAAGCTGGTGCGGACTGTCGAGGTTAGGCGTGCTTCGCTCACCGCAACGCCGCGTGCCGCACTGGCCGTTGCGCTGCTCGCCGCCTGCAGCACGGCTGCCGCACAGGGGCTGCGCCTGCCCGACCTCGACGAACCATGGCGTCCCGCGTGCTGCTCGCTGGCGCAGGCGGCTGACGACACGCAGGCGCCGGCCGCTGCCGCCACCGACGTCGTTTCCGATGCCGACCGGCGCTTCCGTACCCGGGCGCTGGTCGGCGGCTATGCCGCCGGCGTCGCGCTGTACGGCTACTTCAGCTGGTGGGGCAAGGACGTGCAGCGGCACGTCGTCAACGACGATGGCACCGTCACCGTCGAGACGCTGCCGAACCGCACGTCGAAGTTCCGCTTCAGCGACGAGGGCTGGTTCGGCACCGACAGCGTTGCCGGCGGCGCCGACAAGCTCGGCCACGCGTTCGCCTTCTACACCAGCACCCGGCTGCTCACGACGGCGCTCAGCGACTGGGCGGGCCAGCCGCGAGGCGATGCCATCGGACTGGCCGCGGCGACCTCGGCGGCGGTGTCGCTCGCCATCGAGGTGTTCGACGGCTACACGCTCGAGTACGGCTTCAGCTGGCAGGACATGGCGATGAACCTGCTCGGCGTCGGCGCCGGCGTGCTGCTCGAGACGTATCCGCGGGCCGATCAGCTGATCGACCTGCGCTTTCAGTACTGGCCGTCGGACGACGCGAAGAAGTACGGCGAGACCAACCCGTTCAACGACTACTCGGGCCAGACCTACCTGCTCGTGTTCAAGGCCAGCGGCGTGCCGGAACTGCAGCGCAACCGCTGGCTGCGCTACCTGGAGCTGCAGTTCGGCTACGGCAGCCGCGGCTACTCGCCGCACCCCGGTCCGTACGCGCCCGAGCAGCCGGTCAAGGAGCGCAATCTGTACTTCGGCGTCGGCCTGAACCTGACCGAACTGCTGCGCGGCACCGTGTTCAAGGAGCCCAGCACCGCGCGACGCGTGACCGAGGGATTCCTCGAGTACCTGCAGGTGCCGGGAACGAACCTGCTCTACGAGTACAACCTCGACGACTGAGCGCGCGTCCGGCCGTCGGGTCGGCCCCGCGTCGCGGCGCGCCGCCCGCGCCTACAGCCTCGCCGCCAGCCGCGTGCCCTGGTCGATCGCCCGCTTGGCGTCGAGTTCGGCGGCTTCGTGCGCGCCGCCGATCAGCTGCACCGCGACGCCGGCTGCCGCCAGCGGCGCCTGCAGGTCGCGCCGCGGCTCCTGCCCGGCGCACAGCACCACCGTGTCGCACTCGATCAGCTGCCCGTCCTCTCGCTTCTCGCCGTAGGTGACGAACAGGCCCTCGGGTGTAATGCGCTCGTAGTTCACGCCGCCAATCATCTCCACCTGCTTCATCTGCAGCGCTGCGCGGTGGATCCAGCCGGTGGTCTTGCCCAGCCCCTTGCCCGGCCTGCCGGCCTTGCGCTGCAGGAGGGTGACCCGGCGCGCCGGCGGCGCGGGCTGCGGCCGCACCACGCCGCCGCGCACTTCGGCGGGGTCGGCCACGCCCCATTCGGCCAGCCACTCGCGCAGGTTCAGCGCCGGCGAGTGGCCCGCCGGCGTGACCAGGAACTCGGCGACGTCGAAGCCGATGCCACCGGCACCGACGATCGCCACCCGCTCGCCGACCGGCCTGCCGTGCAGCAGCACGTCGACGTAGCTGAGCACGTTCGGGCCATCCTGGCCCGGGATCCTCGGGTCGCGCGCGGTGACGCCGGTGGCGAGGATCACGCCGTCGAACCTGCCCGCGATCAGTTCGTCGGCCCCCACCCGCGTATTCAGGTGCAGGTTGACGCCGGTGGCCTGCAGCCTGCGCGCGAAGTAGCGCAGCGTCTCGCTGAACTCCTCCTTGCCCGGGATCTTCCTCGCCATGTTGAACTGGCCGCCGATCTGCCCCGCCGCCTCGTACAGGTGCACGTCGTGGCCGCGCTCGGCGAGCGTCGTCGACGCGGCCAGCCCGGCCGGGCCGGCGCCGACCACGGCATAGCGCCGCGGCTTCGGTGCCGGCCGGATCAGCAGCACGGTCTCGTGGCCGGCACGCGGGTTGACCAGGCAGCTGGCCAGGCGGTTCTGGAAGGCGTGGTCGAGGCAGGCCTGGTTGCAGGCGATGCAGGTGTTGATGTCCTCGGCCCGGCCGGCGCTCGCCTTGGCGACGAACTGCGGGTCGGCCAGCAGCGGCCGGGCGAGGCTGACCATGTCGGCGCAGCCGTCGGCCAGCAGCTGCTCGGCGACCTCCGGCGTGTTGATGCGGTTGCTGGTCACCAGCGGAATCGCGATTCCCGCGGCGCGCAGCTCGGCGCGCATCTTCCTGGTCACCCAGGCGAAGGCACCGCGCGGCACGCTGGTGGCGATGGTCGGCACCCGCGCCTCGTGCCAGCCGATGCCGGTGTTGATGATCGTCGCGCCGGCCTGCGTGACCGCCTTGGCGAGCGCCACCGCCTCCGGCCAGCTGCTCCCGTCGGGAATGAGGTCCAGCATCGACAGCCGGTAGATGATGATGAAGTCGGGGCCGACCGCCTCGCGCACGCGCGCGACGATCTCCACCGGCAGCCGCATGCGGTTCTCGTACGAACCGCCCCACTCGTCGCTGCGGTGGTTGGTGTGAGTGACGAGGAACTGGTTGATGAAGTAGCCCTCGCTGCCCATCACCTCGACGCCGTCGTAGCCGGCCTCGCGGGCCAGCCTGGCGCAGCGAACGAAGGCGCGGATCTGCCGCTCGATGCCGCGCGCCGGCAGTTCGCGCGGCGCGAACGGCGAGATCGGGCTCTTGATCCGCGACGGCGCCACGCACAGCGGGTGGTAGCCGTAGCGGCCGGTGTGCAGGATCTGCAGCGCGATCTTGCCGCCCTCGGCGTGCACGGCATCGGTGACGAGCCGGTGTCGCCGCGCCGCCGCGGAGGTGGCCAGCGTGCCGGCAAACGGCTTGGCCCAGCCCTCGATGTTCGGCGCGAAGCCGCCGGTGACCATCAGGCCGACGCCGCCGCGCGCCCGCTCGGCGAAGTAGGCGGCCATCGCCGGGAAGTGCCGGCGGCCGTCCTCCAGCCCGGTGTGCATGCTGCCCATCAGCACGCGGTTGGCGAGCCGGGTGAAGCCGAGATCGAGCGGCGCCAGCAGCTGGGGATAAGGCGTATTCATGCCGGCGATGGTAGCGGCCACTCCGCGCCGCGGACGCCGGCCAGGGCGTCATTGGAGCTTCGACTCGACAGCGGCGGCTCGACCGAGACTACCTTGGGCGAACCGTCTGCCACGCGCTGCGCCGATCTTCGACGGCGCCGACCCCGCGCCGCTCGCGTCAGGCAGGTTGGCTGACGCGCCACCGGGATGGCGCCGCGCTGCCGCGACGCTATCCTCTTCGCATCCAGGTACGGGCGGCCCGGCCGCCGAGCCGGGCCAGCAAACGATGCCGATGGAGGCGATCGCCGCAGCGTCGGTTTGTGCTGCCTGCGGCACGGAGCTGACCCCCCGGGCCAAGTTCTGCAGCGAGTGCGGACATCCGGTGGCCGCCGCCAGTGCGCTCCCGCCGCCGCGTTCCGTCGAGCGCATGTTTGCCGCCGCCTCGGCGCTCGAGGGCGAACGCAAGCTGGTGACGGTGCTCTTCGCCGACCTGAGAGGTTCGACCGAGCTGATCGCCGATCGCGACCCGGAGGAGGCGCGCCGCCTGCTCGAACCGGTGCTGGAGCGCATGTGCGACACGGTCGAGAGCTACGGCGGCACGGTCAGCCAGGTGATGGGCGACGGCATCATGGCGATCTTCGGCGCACCGGTCTCGCTCGAGGATCACGCGATCCGCGGCTGCCACGCGGCGCTGGCGATGCAGGAGCGCATCCGGCACGAGGCCGACGACATCCAGCGCACGCGCGGCGTGCCGATCCAGATCCGCGTCGGCCTCAGTTCCGGCGAGGTCGTGCTGGGGGTCAGCGGCCACGGCCTGCACATGAGCTACACGGCGGTCGGTCAGACCGCCCACCTGGCCGCCCGCATGGAGCAGATGGCCAAGCCCGGCACGGTGCTGGCCTCCGCCGGCACGGTGCAGCTGGCGAGTTCCTTCGTCGCGGCGCGCCTGCTTGGACCGGTCGCCGTCAAGGGGTTCGAGCGGCCGCTCGAGATCTACGAGATCGAGCGCCCGCCGCGTTGGCGCTCGCGATTCGACATGGCACTCGTTCGCGGCGTGACGCCATTCAACGGTCGCGACGAAGAATTGCGCCGGCTGGTACAGACGCTCGACCGGGTGATTGACGACGGCAGGAGCCGGCTGGCGGTCGTGGTCGGCGACGCCGGCATCGGCAAGTCGCGCCTGGTCCACGAGTTCCTCAAGGAGCTGACGCGCCGCAATGTGCTCGCCCTCGACGGCGGCGCGGCACCTTACGGCAGCGGCGCCTGGTATCGCCCAGGCGTGCACGTCCTGCGCCAGTACTTCGAGATCGGCGACAGCGACGACGTCGAGACGCAGCAGCAGAAGGTGGCGGGTCGCATCCTTGCGCTCGACGGCGACGTGAACGCCGTCGCGGCGCCGATCCTGATGCTGCTGCATGCACTGCCCAGCAGTCACAGCCTGTTCCGACTTCCACTGAGCGAGCGCCGCGAGCTGGTGTTCGCGGCGCTGATGTGGCTGGCGGCGCGGATCGCTGCCGACAGACCGCTGGTGTTCGTCTTCGAGGACCTGCAGTGGGCGACATCGGACACGCGTGACTTCCTGCACGCGTTCGTGCACGCCATGCCTCGATCGACCCTGGTGGTGCTGACCTACCGCAGCGACTACGACGGAAGGTGGGCACGTGAACGCGCCGACGTCGAACTGCGGCTGGATGGCCTGGCGGCGCCGGCAGCACAGCGGATGGTCACGGATTTGCTGGGCCGAGATCCTTCGCTCGCCGGGCTGCGCGAGACACTGGTTCGCAGCAGCGGCGGCAACCCGCTGTTCATCGAGGAGTACGCGCGCGGCACCGTCGAGTCCGGAATACTCACCGGCTCGGCCGCCAACTACCGGCTGGGCACCGGCTTCGGCGCTCTCGATGTTCCGCCGACCGTGCGTGCCGTTCTGGCCGCGCGCATCGACCGCCTCGGCCGGACCGACAAGCACGTGCTGCAGGCACTGTCGGCCATCGGCGAGTTCGGCACGGTCGGTGTCCTGGATCGGGTGGCCGGTGAACCTGCCGATGCGGTCGGCAAGGCGCTGCACCGCCTGCAGGCGTCCGGGCTGCTCGTCGTGCGCACGGACCGGGAAGCGCCGGGCTACGAGTTCAAGCATGCGCTGACACAGGCGGTGACCTATGACACGCTGCTGCACGAGCGCCGGCTCGAGCTGCACCGGGCGATCCTCGACGCGCTGGACGGGACCGCCGAAGTCGACGTGCTCGCGCGTCACGCCCTCGCCGGCGAAGTGTGGGACCGGGCGGTCGTCCACCTGTGGGAGGCAGGGCGGCGGAGCGCCGCGCAGTTCGCCAACGCCGAGGCAATCGCCTGCCTCGAGCAGGCTCTTGGCGTGCTGGATCGCCTGCCGAAGTCACGCGAGGCGATGGGCATCGCGTTCGACATCCTGTGCGACCTGCGCGCGGTGCTGGAACCGCTCGGCGAGTACGACCGGCTGAGGAGAGTCCTCGAATCAGCCAGCGCGCTGGCCAAGAGTCTGGGCGACGAGGAGCGGCTCGCCCGCGTCTACTCGTTTCTCAGCAGTTACTACGGTTACGTCGGCCGCCCCGAACTTGCGGTCGAGACGGGCGAGCGATCGCTGATCCTCGGCCAGCGGGTCGGTGCCGTCGATCTGCTCATCGTCGGCAGCATGAGCGTGGGCGAGATCTGCCGGACCCTGGGCGACTATCCGAAGGCACGCGACCTGTTGCGGCAGGCGCTCGCCCACATCGAACCGGGCCTCGAACTGGACCGCCTGGGCCACGTCGGGCTGCCGGCGGTCCGGGCGCGCGGCCACCTCGCCTGGACACTGGCCGAATTGGGCGACTTCCCGGCGGCACGCGAGTTCGCCGAGGCTGCCTTGAGCCTCGCCGATCGCACCGACCACCCGTACGATCTCGCCCACGCCTGCCTGGGCCTCGGCGGCGTGCGCGTACGACAGGGCGAATTCGAGGCGGCGGTGCCAGCCCTGGCCCGCGGCATGTCATTCAGCGAGCAGATACCCCAGCTGCACCCGCCCATCGCCGCCGACCTCGGCGTCGCCAAGGCCTACAGCGGGCGCATCGACGAGGGCCTGGCGCTGGTCGACGAGGCGGTGCAGCGGGCGACCACGATCGGGCGCATCAGCCGTCTGCCGTTGCTGATCGTCAAGCGCGGCGACGTGCACCTGCTCGCGGGAGACAAGGTGACGGCCACGCGGTGTGCAACAGAAGCCCTGCGACTGGCGACCGAGCAGAAGGAACGCGGCAACGTCGTTTGCGCAACACGCCTGCTCGCCGCGATCCTTGCCTCGGAGCAGCCGGGCTCGCCCGAGGCCGAGGCGCACTACCGTCGGGCGCTGCAGCTTGCCCGTGAACTTGGCATGCGACCGATGATGGCGCATTGCCACGCGGGCCTGGCGCAGCACTACACCGGCGTATCCGCGAAACGCCTGGCCCGGCAGCATCGCGTCGCCGCGGCGCGGCTGTATCGCAGCATGGGCATGCGCTTCTGGCTCGGGCAGCTCGGACTGTAGCCGCGCCGGCGCGAGCCCCATTCGCGCATCGTCTCGTCGGCCGGCGTCGATCTGCACGCCACCCGGTCAGGGCTTGCACGCGGCGGCCGGCCATGGGGCTGCGCCCGCCTGAGGACAGGCCCGCTTCGGCGAGCGATTTCCGCCGACGGTCGTTCAGCCTTTGCCCTTGCCCCGACCCTTGCCCGGCGCGTGGCTGCTGCCGCCCTGCGGCGGCCCTGAGTAGCGCACGTTGTTCTCGTACCAGTCGTCGCGCACGAAGTACACCGGCACGCCGCAGGCGTTGTAGCGTCCGCAGTGCTTGGCCCAGTGCTTGCGGTGGCCCGGCGGCACCCACATGTACACGGGCTGGGCGCCGACGACCGTTACCGCCGGCGCCGCGATGATCACCGGCTGCGGCACGACCACGGCCGGCTGCGGGAACCGTCCGATGTCGATCCGTCCGTAGACCCCCGGCTGGCTGATGGCGATCGACACGCCGACATCGGCCGCGTGCGCCAGCGAGGCGGCGGCGAGCAGCAGGGTTGCGGTGGCAAGACCAGTCTTCATCCGATTCACCTCGATGCGGCCTGCCCAGCCGCCGTAGCGCCAGTGTTCAACGGGCGATTCGGCGGCACAACGACCCGAACGGCCTAGCACGGTACGCGGAAAGGATGGGGCGTCAGCGCGGTGCCGCCGCGGCCGATCGGCTCGAGCCGAAGCTAGTCCGTCCGGTCAGCTTGCCTCGTTCGCGGAGCCCGGCGCACGCTCACGGTCGAACCGAACTCGTCGAAAGCTTCGGCAGCAGGCAAGCTTCGGACACGAACCGGAGGTAACTCATGAAGACCGTCGGACACCGACGCGGCCGCCTGGCACTCGCTGTTGCGATCTCGTCATGCCTGGTCCCGATCGGCAGCGCCGTCGCCTCGACCTACTGCTTCCGTGTCTATGACGACAGCGCGAAGCTCAAGTACGAGGGTCGACTGGCCCCGGTCGATCTGGCCAACGCGGATTCGGAGAGCTGGGCGCAGCTTCGTGCACGAAACGAACACCTGCTCTGGCACCCGAGCCCGCGGTGCGTCGGCGACAGCCAGCAGCAGGCCAGATTGGTCGCCGGCCGCGATGCCGACACGCAGAGCAACGCCGAGCTGATTCTCGGCCGCATCCCGAACTTCGCCGGCAGGCAGGCGAACTAGCGCCGCGCCCTGGCCGAGCGGCACGCCGGCTTCGGCCGGGCCTCGCCCGCCGCGCCAGGATCCTCGACCGCGCCCGACCCGACACGAGCGCCGGCCCGGCGGCGCCAGTGCCTCGCTGCGGTCGCAGATCGCGGGTCTGCCGGCGCGGCGGCAGTCGAGGCGCCCGCTCGCGTCCGGCCTGGTGCAGAATACGAATCAGCGCCAAGCCACCACGGTGGCATTCCTTGCCGTCCAGGAGGAACCGATGCGCCACTGGCTGCTGTTCCCGCTGTGCGCCCTGCTCGCCGCCTGCGCCGGCCCGCAGCCGCTGACCGGCCCGCCGGAGCACCTGTTCGACGATGCGCTGTTCGCCGCGCCGTCCGAGCGCGTCGACGACAGGGACGTCCTCGAGGTCAGCGACGCCATGCGCCGCTACCTTCGGCATCCGCAGGTCGACGCGCAATTGCGCAAGAAAGGCCCGCAGCGCGGCCTTCTCGAGGCGCTGTACACCACCGGCGAACTGAAGCTCGACTACGACGCGCGCACGACGCGCAACGCCGCGCAGGCCTTCGACGAGCGTGCCGGCAACTGCCTGTCGCTGGTGCTGATGACCGCCGCCTTCGCCAAGGAATTGGGGCTCGAGGTGAGCTACCGGAGCGCCTACCTGGAGCAGACCGTCAGCCGCAGTGGCAGCCTGCTGCTGCGCAGTGGCCACGTCAACGTGACTCTCGACCGGCGCATGGCCCATCCACGCTTCGCCACCGAGGAGGCGATGACGGTCGACTTCCTCCCGCCCGCGGAACTGAAGGGCCTGCGCACGCGCGAGATCGGCGAGCACACCGTGGTCGCGATGTACATGAACAACCGCGCCGTCGAGGCGCTGGTGGCCCGCCGTCTCGACGACGCCTACGCGTGGGCGCGCGAGGCGGTTCGGCACGACCCGCAGTTCCTCGGCTCGCTGAACACGCTCGGCGTCGTCTACCTGCGCCGCGGCGCCCTGCCGCAGGCGACCGAAGTGTTTGGCCACGTTCTGCAGCGGGACGCGGAGAACCTGACCGCGCTGGCCAACCTGGCCACCGCCTACGCGCGCCAGGGGCGCATCGAGGAGTCGGCGCAGGCGAGGCAGCATCTGGCGCGACTGGAAACCGAGCGGCCGCTGCATCACTTCAACCTCGGGCTGGCGGCGATGAAGCAGCGGGATTTCGGCGCGGCGAGGGAGCAGTTCTCGCGCGAGATCGACCTCACCGACTACCCCGACGCCCATTACTGGCTCGGCATCGCCGAGTACGCACTCGGCGACGTCGAGCAGGCGCGCCGGCACATGGCGCGGGCGATCGAAGCCAGTACCAGCCAAGAGGACCGCGACCTGTACGCCGCCAAGCTCGACTGGATCCAGGCGCGCAACCGCCGCTAGCCGGACGGCCGGCTGCCCGACGCTGCGCGCCCGCTACGGCGCACCGAGCAGCAGGTACACGCTCCAGTTGCCGCTCGTCGCCAGGCCGAAGCCAAGGTAAAGCGGCCCGAGGAACGTGTCGGCGCCGAGGAAGGCCGAGCCCGACCACAGCGTGCCTGGCGCGCTCAGGCCGCCAATGCGGTCGGCGACCCTGCCCATCTCGGCCGAGCCGCCGACGTACACGCCCGAGCCGAGAATCTCGGGCAGCGGCAAAGTGCGGTTGTAGTACATCAGCCGGCCGAACCAGAACTCGCGCCCGGTGAACTGGCTGATCCGGTAGCCGGACAGCAGCAGCGGTCCGCCGAGCCAGAAGGACTCGTAGGCGGGCATGTCGGAGCCGAAGTCCGTGCCGCCGCTGGCCAACGCGGCAAGCGTGTGCGGTCCCCAGCTCTTGATGCCGGTGACCGATCCGAGCAGGCGCTGGTAGCTGCGTGCGGAGCCGAACGACTCCAGGGCGGCGTAGGCGTGGGCGGTGATTCGGTAGCCTTCCCGGGCGAACCAGGCCGCGTCGGTCTGGTCGACGAACAGACCGATGCGCATCCCCGCCGTCGTTTCCCGAATGGTCGGCAGCAGGGGCGAGCCGGTATCGACGCGCGCGTAGATGCGCGACCACACCGGCCCAGTCCTGAGCTCCCCCCAGGTGCCGAGCGTTGCACCGAAGTCGATACCGCCCTGTGTGACGCTGACCAGGTAGTCGGCGATCCTGTCGTCGCCGACGAATAACCCGCGGTTGCGCTGGCCGATGAACGCCGACGGCGCGACGAACCACGTCCCGGTCTTGCTCAACGGCTGGATGAACTCGGTCGCCAGGAGCGCATCCTGGCCGATCTGCACCTCGGTCACCCACTCGGCACCGAGATGATTGATCCAGGTCTTCCTGTACTGCGCCATCACGTTGTACTGGCTGTCGCCCGAGAAGTCGCTCGCCAGCCCCAGGCCGAAGCGCAGGTAATCCGGCCCCCACGCTTTCTCCTTCGGTTCGATCAGCAGCGCCCGCGGACCGCCGTCGCCGCCGACCACTCGGTAGTTGATGGTCTCGTAGTCGCGCGTCCCGTACACGCGCCGCAGGTCGGCGCCGAGCTTTTCCTCTGTGAGCGGCTCGCCCGGCTGGCTGTCGACCAGCTCGCGCACCACCTCCGGATTGGTGCGCGCCACGCCCTCGATGCGGATCTCGTCGACCTTGCCGAGGCTCCCGGCCTCGGCCACCTGGCTGCGGCGCAGCGCGGCGTACTGCTCGGGCGGCAGGCTGTAGCGACCCAGCGAGCCGGCCAGCGCACGCGTGGCCTGCTCGCCGATGCGGATCGCGTCGGCGGCACGATCGAAGTCGCTCGCCGAGATGTCGCCCAGGTCCGGCGCGATCAGTACGTCGCGCTCGCCGAGGCTCTTTACCTGCTCGTCGACCGTCTGCTTGCCGAGGAAGTTGATCATCTGGCCGGTGATCGACAGCGCCGAGGTGAGCCGCTCGCGCTTCAGCGGTGGCGTGCCGATGTTCACCGCGATGATGACTTCGGCGCAGAGACTGCGCGCCTCGTCGATCGGCAGGTTGTTGGCGATGCCGCCGTCGACCAGCAGCCGGCCGTCGCGCTCGACCGGCGCGATCGCGCCCGGCACCGACATGCTGGCGCGCATGGCCTGCGGCAGGCTGCCGTCCTTGAGCACGACCGCCTCGCCTGTCTCGATGTCGGTGGCCATCGCCCGGAAGGGGACCGGCAGCTTGTCGAAGTCGGTGACAGCGAACGCCGGCGTGGTCAGCAGGCGGAAGAACGATTCGATCGACACGCCGGCAATCACGCCCTTGGGCAGCGCCAGCCCGCCGTCCTTGACGCCGAACTCCGGCGCGAACAGCGTCTTGTAGTCGTCGATCTTGCGCCGCACGGCGATTTCCTTGCGCGGCGGCTTGTCGCGGAAGATCGTGTTCCAGTCTGCCTCAAGGGCCAGCTTCTCTATCTCGGCCGGGTTGCGCCCCGCTGCAAACGTGCCGCCGATGATCGCCCCCATGCTGGTGCCGGTCACGCAGTGAATCGGGACGCGCAGTTCCTCCAGCACTCTGAGCACGCCCACGTGGGCCAGCCCGCGCGCGCCGCCGCCGGACAGGGCCAGCCCGATGCGCGGCGCCCTGCCGGGCGCGGCGGCGGCACTGTCTGCCGCCGCCGGCGACGGCGCAGGCGCCGGCGACTGCGCCATCGCAGTGCCGGCAGCCGCAAGACCCACGAACAACAAGCCGGATCGCGCGAGGCTGCTGCGGACGTTCATCGGCGTTTCCCCCTGACGCGGCTGGCACCGCCTCCCAGGACGTCATCATGCCCAAGCCTGACCCGTAGCCCTTGATCTGGTCGATACGGCCGTCGTCGCGCCGGCCGCCGCGCAGGGCCTGCCGCGCTCGCCAAGCCGCCCGCCGGTCACCAGCCGTGACCGGCCAGGCACCGACGACGGTCAGTCAGAACTGCGCGACGAGGTAGATCGCCGGGCCGTAGTACTTGTAGTCGATCCGGCCGTGCCAGTCGGAGTCGTCGGCATCGGCGTCCATCGCGAAGTAGGTGTACGAGATTCCCAGCGCGATGTTCTTCAGGATGTCGTACTCGGTCGCTGCGCGCAGGTTCAGCATCGACCCCTTGTAGGTCGTCGAGCCGCCCACCTTGAGCGCGAAGTACTCGGCGTGCGTCAGCAGCCGCCACTTCGGCGTGAAGGCGTAGTCGTAGCGCAGCCCGAGCAGTGGCAACGGGCCGGCGACGTCGGCCGAGGCTTGCCTGTCGACGGTCGCGATGCTGGTCTCGCTCTGCCCGTGCACGGCGAGTTCGAGCGTCGTCCAGTGCAGTCCGATGGTCCCGGCGAACTCGCTGTCGGGACTCTTGTAGAAGCTGTACGAGTAGGTGACCGGCATCACCGTGTTCTTGAAATTGGTCGTGGCCGACGAGCCGGCCGGGAACGTGACGTCCTCGATCGTCACGTCCTCCTCGAGCGTCGCGGTGCCGCTGCGGTCGATCTTGAAGTAGCCGAGGCCCAGCCGGTGCCGCTCGGCGAAACGCCACTCGGCGCCAAGCTGGTACGTGTCGTCGCGTTTCTTGACCAGCAGGTCGTCGTGCAGGTCGATCTCGGTGCCGACATCGTTCCCGTCGACGCGAAGCTTGGCGTCGCCGGCGTGCATGAACCATGCCCCGTAGAAGCGGAAAGCATCGTCGCGCAGCTGCGCCGGCGCAGTTGCCGGCAGCGCCAGAACGACCAGCGCCGCGGTCAGGTGCCGGCCGCATACAGTGATCCATGAGTCCATCGTCACTCCCCGTTGCCTGCCATCCGTAGTCCTTGCAGCACTCCTCCCGTGCCGCCGCGCCACGGCGCCTTCGATCGAACCGGCGCAGGTCGGCGTTCGGCCGTGGCCTGCTTTTGGCAGCGGCTCTCGCCGGTGGCGAGCCTGCAGCGCTGCTGCCAATCTAGGAGCATTCGCCCGTGCAGGCAAATGCTTCCGGCGCTTTGCGCCGTCGCCATGCGCAGTCTTACGAATGGGATTCGCTGCGGCGAAAGATCGCAGCCGCAAGCGCTGGCGCGGCCTGCGGCGACATCCGGATCACACGGCGCACCGCTGAGCTCCCGCCGGCGCGACTGCCGCGCTCAACGGCGATTCCCGTGCCGGTCCGCTGCCACCGGTGCAGCGCAAGCATCCGGCGCCCGGCTGATGATCAACGGTCCGTCCACCGCCCGCATCACTGCCGACACGGGCAGGTCGTTCTCGATCAGCGTCGTCATCGCCCGCAAGTACTTGCGGATGTGGCGGAAGAACTTCTTGTAGCCGGCGCACAGGTAGTGCAGGCCCGGCTCGCCATCCGGCGTGACGGCGAAGCGGTGCTTCGGGCAGCCGCCCCAGCAGGCCTCCTTGACCTCGCAACTGCGGCAGTAGCGCGGCAGCGTCCGTTCCTTGTGCGGGCCGAAGCCACCGGCCACCGAGCGCTCGACCATCGCGCCGAGATCGTCGCTCAGCACGCTGCCCAGCCTGTACTCCGGATAGACGTAGTGGTCGCAGGCGTAGACGCTGCCGTCGTGCTCCAGCGCCACCGCGCGGCCGCAGGTCTTCGAGAAGATGCACACCGGCGAGGCTTCGCCGAGCCAGGCGGTCAGCGCCCACTCGAAGTTCATCACGAAGGTGCTGCCGACGTCCTTGCGCACCCACTCCTCGTAGATGGCGATCAGGAAGTCCCCGTAGGCCTCGGGCTCGACCGACCACGGAGTCACTTTCGTATTCGGTTCCGGGCGGTCGAGCGCCGCCGGCCGCGCCAGCCACAGCCTGATCGCCTGCGTCTGCGCGTCCGGCTCGCGCTCGACGATCGGCGTGAACTGGACGTATTGGATGCCGGCGTCCTTGAAGAAGCGGTACACCTCGAGCGGCCGGTAGGCGGTCTCGCGGCCGACGCAGGCCAGCGCGTTGAACTCCACCCCGTGCTTCTGCAGCAGCCGCACGCCGGCCATCACTCGGTCGAAGGTGCCCTCGCCCCTGCGGTCCCTGCGGTAGCGGTCGTGGATCGCCTGCGGCCCATCGAGGCTGACGCCGACGAAGAAGTCGTTGTCCCTGAAGAAGGCGCACCACTCGTCGTCCAGCCGCATCGCGTTGGTCTGCAGCGAGTTGCGGATCTCCTTCCTGGCCCGCAGCGGCTTCTGCAGTTCGACCGCGCGGCGGAAGAAGTCCACGCCGAGCAGCGTCGGCTCGCCGCCGTGCCAGACGAACTCGACCACCGGCGTCGGCTGCGCCTCGACGTACTGCTCGATGTAGCGGGCGAGCACCTCGTCTGGCATCCGGAAATGCTCGCCGCGGCGGAACAGTTCCCGCTTCTCCAGATAGAAGCAGTAGTCGCAGGCGATGTCGCACACCGGCCCGATCGGCTTGGCCAGCACGTGCATGCCGGGCCGCTGCATCTCGATCGGTGCGCTCATCGGCTCCCCATCGCTCGCTGTCGGCAGCCTATCCCATCCGGACGTTCGGCTTCTGCAGTCGGCCGCGGCGTCGCGGCTCCGAAGCGCTGCTCCGCGAAAGCCGCGGGCCGCGCCCGGTGTCAGCGCTTGGTGACGTCGACGGCGACCGTCTCGGTCGCCTGGAAGACGACCTTCTCGCCCACGCGGTGCGCCTCCATGTTCACGTCGGGTCGCACCGGGAAGGTGTCGATCGAGCCATCCTCGAAGCGCAGCGTCACCTGGCGCTTCCAGTGGTCCATCGCGACCACCGTGCCGACCAGCTGCACCGTGCTGGCCATCACTCCCGCCGGCCGCTCGCCCTTCTTCGCTCGCGCCGCCACGGTGGCCGCATCGTCCTTCACGGCGGCATCCGGGCCGGCGACGAAGGCCACCAGCTCGCGCATCAGCACCACGTTCACCGTGTCGCCGACCTGCACCTGGTCGAAGTTGACCGCCTCGGGCCCGACCTTGACCGTGACCGTCCGCCCCTCCGGCCCCTTCAGCGTCGCCTCGCGCTTCGCCCGGTCGATCGCCGTCACCGTGGCGCTGATCTCGACGGTGCTGACGACCGCGCCGCCGGCGACCCCGGGTTGATACGCCGCATAGCTTGCCGCCTCGATCGACGCGGGCATAGCCGCCGCCGGCACTTCATCGACCTTGCGCTTCGCCTCCTTCTCTGCCGCGGCGGCGGCGGCCTTCTCGGCGTGTGCCGGCAGGCTGACTTCCACCGTCAACTTCGGAATATGACCGGTGAACTTCGACTTCGCCTCTGAGCCGATCGCCTCGACCACCGGGGTGCCGAGGTCGATGCCGACGTCGGCCGTCTCGTCGGCCGAGAAGATGCCGGCCTGGGTGTGCGGGATCCTGCCTTCGGCGACCTTCTCGCCGTTGACCAGCAGCGTTCCCTTGCCGCCCTTGCCCGGCCCGCCGCCGTCGTAGTCGAACTTGAACTGCACGGTCGACTTGCCGGCGGCGAGCTTCTTGGTCGAGGCGATCGAGGTGCGCTGCAGCCCGAGGAAGTTGTAGTCGTACGCCGGCACGCCGTCCTTGACGTAGAGCGACCAGCCGCCGAAGCGGCCGCCCTGGGCGATCACGGTGCCGTTGGCACCGCTGGCCGGAACCTCGATCTCGGCAGTGATGCTGCTGGAGCGGTTCTTCACGTTGATGAACACCGCTTCCATCATCCCCGTCATACCCTCGGCCAGTGTCAGCGACGAGCGGCCGAGCATGAGGTCGGGACGGCCGACCAGCGCCGCGTCGAGCCGCTCGAACACGCGGTCGTCGATCGGCAGCACGTGGTACTTCTCGGCCTCCTTGATGAAGATCGCCTGCAGCTCGGCCAGCTTCTGCGGGTTGGCCGCCGCGAGATCGTTGGCCAGGCTGAAGTCCGAGCGCGTGTCGTACAGCTCCCAGATGTCCTTTTCGAGCGGGCGGCGCGGCTTCGGCTCCCACGGCGCCCGGTGGATGGTGCGCGCGAACCAGCCGTCGTGATAGATGGCGCGGTTGCCGGCGATCTCGAAGTACTGCGTGTTGTGGCGCGGCTTGGCCCAGTAGTCCTCGAACGTGTAGACGAGGCTCGTGCCTTCCATCGGGATCTGCGCCACCCCGTCGACGGTCTTCGGCTCCGGCAGGCCGGCCGCCTGCAGCACCGTCGGCGCGACGTCGATGACGTGGCTGAACTGCGTGCGCAGCTCGTTCCTCGCCCTGATGCCCTTCGGCCAGTGCACGACCATGCCGTTGCGGGTGCCGCCGAAGTCGGACGGCACCTGCTTCATCCAGCCGAACGGCGCGTCGAAGCCGACCGACCAGCCGGCCGCCATGTGCGGGTAGGTCTCGGGGCCGCCCCACTTGTCGAGCACCTTCAGCATGTCCTCGACCTTCTCGTGCACGCCGTTGAAGTACGTGTACTCGTTGAACATGCCGTTCATCCCGCCCTCGCCGCTGGTGCCGTTGTCGCCGGCGATGTAGAAGACGAGCGTGTTGTCCAGCTGGCCGACGTCGTCGAAGGCCTTCAGCATCCGGCCGACCTCGTGGTCGGCGTATTCGACGTAGGCGGCAAAGACCTCGGCCTGGTGGGTGAACAGCCGCTTCTCGTCGGCCGACAGCTTGTCCCAGTCCTTGATCGCCGCCGGCTTCTGCGCCAGCTTGGTGCCGGGCGGCACGATGCCCATCTGGATCTGCCGGGCGAGCGTCTCCTCGCGCAGCCTGTCCCAGCCCATGTCGAAGCGGCCCTTCCAGCGGGCGATCCACTCCTCGGGCACGTGGTGCGGGGCGTGGGTCGCGCCGGGAGCGAAGTAGATGAACGACGGCCTGTCCGGGGTGAGCGCCTTCTGGTACTTGATCCAGGCCACCGCCTTGTCCGTCATGTCGGTCATGAAGTGGTAGTTCGGGTCGTCGGGCAGTTCGACCTGGGCGGTGCCGTCGTACAGGTACGGCGCCCACTGGTTGGTCTCGCCGCCGATGAAGCCGTAGAACTTGTCGAATCCCTGGTGCATCGGCCAGCGGAAGAAGGGGCCGGACACCCCGGCCTCCCACGACGCCGTCTCGTGCCACTTGCCGAACGCCGCGGTGCTGTAGCCGTTCAGGCGCAGGATCTCGGCCAACGACGCCGTCGTGTCCGGGATCTGGCCGGTGGCGCCCGGGAATCCGGTCGCCATCTCGGTGATGAAGCCCATGTTGACGGTGTGATGGTTGCGGCCCGACTTCAGCGCCGCGCGGGTGGGCGAGGACAGCGCGGTGGTGTGGAAGTTGTTGTAGCGCAGGCCGTTGGCCGCCAGCCGCTCGAGCACCTGGGCGCGCACCGGTCCGCCGAAAGTGCTGGTGACGCCGAAGCCCTGATCGTCGATCAGCACGATCACCACGTTCGGTGCGCCCGCCGGCGCCTTGACCTCGAAGTGCGGCGGCATCTTGGCGTTGCGTGCGTCGAGCTCCGTGTACGTCGGCCGCTTGGGATCGGGGATCGGCAGCGAGGTGCGGTCGATCGCCTGCGCCGAAACGCCGCCGGCGCACAGCGTCGCCAGCGCCGGGCTCAGCGCGCAATACATGGCGTTACGTCGTTTCATCATCGTTGATGCTCCTTGCTGCGTGGCGTTCAACCCGCGCTGCGTCCTTCCGCAGGAGTCGCTCGCCGGGCGTGTTACCAGACCATTTGTCGACCGCACGCTGCCGAGCCGAGTCGCCGGCCGGCCCGCAGTGCCGCGCCGCCTCTCGAACCGCTAGAACCTGAACGAGACGCCGACCGCCGGGCCCTGCAGGGTCAGCGACTGCACCGCCTCGCCCGACTTGAAGTCGTAGTCGGCGTAGCGCCAGGCGGCCACCAGGTCGCCCCAGCCGAACGAATAACCGAGGCCGAGCATCACCTGCCAGGTGAAGCGCGAGTTGCCGGTGCCGATGTCGACGTAGTACGGCGTGAACCAGCGCAGGCCCTCGCCGAAGCGGTAGCGGCCGCTGGCGCCGACGATCGCGTCCCAGTTGGTCGGGCTGACCTCTACCCGGCCGCTGCGTCCCGGCAGCGCGATGCCGCCGAGCTCTCCGCTGAGCGTGTAATCCAGCCTCTGCTTCAGGCCCAGCATGCGCGCGCCGAAAACGACGTTCATGTTGTACTCGGGCTTCTGCACAAGCGCGTACGTGCCCGCCAGCGTGAGGAGGCTGGTCTTGACGTCGAGGCTCAGGTCGGCGGTGACCGTGCCCGGCAGTGGCACACCGCCGATCGACAGGTCACGGGTCGAGGTCTTGGTGTCGCCGACGTCGGCGTAGAACCAGTCCACCAGGCCGCCCCACTGGCCTCTCTGCGCCTGGAAGGACCCCATGAAGGTCATCTTCAGGCCGGAGATCAGGTCCTTCGCCTTGACACTGATCGACGGGCCGCCGGCGCCGCTCGGAAACTCGGTGGTGCCTTCGACTCCGGGGAGCCAGCCGTAGACGGTGGCGCGGAACTGCCATTCGTCCGGCCCCGACTGCGCCTGCGATGCCAGCGGCGACACTGCAGCCAGGCCGACGCCAATCGCCAGCGCACCATGAAAGATTCGTCCGATCCGCGTCATGTCGATTACTCCTTCGTGACCATCCATACGGCGGCGGCGCCGGGCTTCCTTTCCGGCAGCCGCCACGTCGGCACTGCAAGACAGCTCATCAGCGCACCGTGCGCCGGACGACGCCGCCGATATTTGCCGCGGCGCCGGGCTGGTTGATTCCCGGGTCGGCCCTCGGATTGCCCGGTGCTCCGGGCTGGTTGACGCCGCGGTCGCGCGCCTGCGTCACGTTGGGCAGACTGCTCAACGCGGCACTCGAGTTCAGCGCCGCCGCGCGCCGGATCCCTGCCGCCTTCATCTCGGCCCGCTCCGCCCCGAAGGGTTGGCCCGGTCATCGTCAAGGCTGCTGCACCACCACGTAGACCAGGTTGTTGCCCTGGAACGCCGAGCGGTAGTAGACGTTGCCGCACTTGTAGTACTCGACACCGCCCTTGGGCGCCGCCGCGCAGCCCGACGGCAGTGCGTGCACCACCGTGCCGACGGCCGCGCCGGCCTGCTTCGCCGCGGTCGCTGCCTGCTGCTGTGCCACCGCCTGCTGCTGCTGTGCCGTGGCCGCCTGCTGCTGCGCCGTCGCCGCCTGCTGCTGAGCGACGGCCGAGGTAGTCGCCGTCGCCTCCACCGCAACGACCCGCCGCGTCGTGCGCCGGGCGACGCCGGCATAAGACATCGGCGTAAACGGACGGCCAATGATGGCGACGGCATCGCGCGTGAAGCTGAGCCCCGGCGGAGCGTCCGGCGACAGGTCGGCCAGCATCAACACCGGCAGCGACAGGCCGAGCGCCGTTGCCTTCAGTACGGTCCTGGTCTTCATCGCCAACTCCTTCGATTGCGCCTGGGCTGCCGCTATTGCTTGCCGAGCAGCAGGAAGTCGACCTTCTTCGCGCCAGCGGGCGGCGAGAAGCTGAAGGTTCGGTCGCTGAACTGCGGCTGGAGATCCCATTTCGTCGCCACCACCGAGAACTGCGGCGCGTTGGCCAGGTCGCGCGTCGTGATCAGCAGCTTGCGCACCAGCGGCTGCTTGCCTTCCTGGATCCAGATCTGCCAGTCGACGTGCGGGGCCCGGAAGGCGAGGTGCTCGCAGCGAACGCCCTCGATGACGGCCTTGCCGACCACGAAGCCCTGGCTGACGTCGGTCATCAGGATCTCGTAGGCGTCCCGATAGACCAGGTCGCCCGCCGGGGCGACGATGTCGAGCGTTTCGCGGGCGAAGTCGAGCATCGCCTCCAGCGTTCCCGGCGCGGCGACGGTGGCGTAGACCTTGTCGCCCGGATTGCTCAGGGTGAGCGACTTGCCGTCGTAGTAGAAGACCTGGTTGACCAGGTCGCCCGTTCGCTCGGCGCGCAGCTTGTTGGGCCGCTGCACCGATTGCCGGGCCGTGTGGTTGAACTCGATCTTCTGGCCGGAGGCGAGCACCACCTCGAGCGAGTTGCGCGTCTCGACGCTGAACCGCTGCCGGCTGGCGAGGAAGTCGGTCGCCGCCTTGAGCAGCTTGGTCGCCGCCGGGTCGATTCCGGCCGGCTGAGCGAGAAGCGGCTGCGGCAGCGCCGCGGCTGAGACAAGCGCAGCCGCCGCGAGCGCCAGCGCGGCTCCCTTGAGCTGTCCGATGCGGTTCATGAGCCCCCCTTTCGTCGACTCCGATCAAGCCTCCCTGCGCTTACCGCCATGGGTCCCACGTTCACGCGACGTGGGCAAGACCCAAGCGCCGACCCTACAGATCGCCGAAGCGCCCGCTGTCCGCTGTTGGCTTCGCTGAACCTCGGGAGGCGCCCAGCACGCACACCACGGCCAAATGCTTACGGATACTGCGCTCGGTGCCGACCGCGCGCTCTACACTTTGCGACAGCAGGCCTTCACAGCCGGGTTGCTGCTTGATCCATGACAAGTCCGCAAGCCAAGTCCATCGCTCACGGGCGGGTCGCACCCGCATCGGTCCCCGATGGCCACGTGCGGGTGAGCATCCTGGTTCACCTGCCGCAACTCCTGTGGGAACTGGGATGCGATCCCGCCGACGTCATTGCCGAAGCCGGTGTCGACCCCTCGCTTCTTGCCGATCCGGAGAACACCGTCGAGTTCAGGGCCGCCGGCCGGCTCGTCGAGCACTGCGTCGCACGAACCGGATGCCATGACTTCGGCGTGCTGCTCGGACAGAAATCGCAACCCTCCGATCTTGGCGTCGTGGGCCTGCTGGTGCAGCACTCACCGGATGTCGGCACAGCCCTGGGCAGCCTCGTGAACCACCTGCACCTGCACGACCGCGGTGGCGTTCCGACGCTCGAGGTGACGGACGGGGTCGCGATGCTCGGCTACGCGGTCTATGAGCGCGCAACGCCCGCCGCCGACCAGATAGAGGTGGCTTCGCTGGTCATTGCCAACAAGATCATGCGAGGGCTGTGCGGCCCCGGGTGGCGCGCCAGCGAGGTGCTCCTTTCGATCCGCCGCCCGGCCAACCTCGAGCCGTACAAGCGCGCTTTCGGTGCCCCCATGATCTTCGACGCCGAGCGCCACGCCGTCGTGTTCCCGTCAGCCCTGCTGCGAAGGCCGGTAGCGACGGCGGACCCGGCGGTGCGCAGTTCGCTCGAGGCCCTGGTGACAGCGCTGCACAAGAGCAGCCCGGTCGGCATCGCTGCAGCGACGCGGCGCGCGCTGTGCTTCCTGCTCATCACCGGACACGCTTCCGAGGACTTCGTCGCCAAGGCGTTCGAAGTGCATCGCCGCACGCTGAACCGTCGATTGCGAAGCGAGGGCACGAGTTTCCGGCAGGTGCTGGAAGAAGTGCGCTGCGAGGTCGCCCGGCAGATGCTGCGCGACTCGGACGCTCCGATTGACCGGATCGCCGGCAGTCTCGGCTACTCGGGGGCCAGCGCCTTCGGCCGCGCCTTCAGGCGCTGGACCGGACTCGCGCCGCACGTATGGCGCGAGCAAGCGAGCGACCACGCCGACGATCACTGATCCCCGCGCCCGACCGGCTCCGCCTGCGTCGGGCATGTCGCGAAAGACACCAAACGGACGCAGCGGGCCGCCGACAAGAGCGACCTGCCGCTCGCCAGGCGCAACCGACAGCGCCTTGCTCAGGAGCGACGCCGAGCCATTCCGCAGCCGGCCTATCTCGGCGAGGCGCGGCGCCTGGCGGGCAAGTCTCATCAGATGAGACGTTGAGCGCGATCAGATGGCCAGCGTCGTTTCGGCGTTAAAAGGGACCTGGTCGCGCGGTCGCCAATCGGCCTTTGTCGGGTAAGCGGATTCCTCGCAGCCTCGCGCTGGCGCAGTTCACTCAGGCGCGGTCTGCT
>CP070661.1:1347657-1387462 GCA_020355165.1 Burkholderiales bacterium | reverse complement strand
ACGCGGCCGTCGGCGCCCATGCGGTCGACGAAGCGCACCGCCGCCGGGCTCATGTCCCTCGGCGGCTCGTAGCGCGGGAAGATCGGCCCCGGCCTCGGATCGCGGCCGACACGGTCCCAGCGGCGATACAGGAACCCCCAGACCAGCAGCAGGCCGGCCAGCGCGACGCCGGCGCCGACGTTGTCCTGAGCGAACCAGCGCGTGCGGGCCAGCGCCGACGGCGCACTGACCACGCCCTTGGGAAACGCCAGCACGATCGTCAGCCCCTCGCGCGGCGCCAGCGCCCGCGTCGTCTCGTACTCGGCGCCGCCGTCGACCAGGCGCGCGGCGTAATCGGCGCCGCGCGCGCCCTGCGGCCCGGTGTAGCCCTCGGCGGCAAGCTGCGACGCCGGCACCGGTCGCGGCAGCGCGACGCGCGCCGAGGCATGGTCGATGGCGAAGCTCCAGCCGTTGCCGGTGACGTTCCAGTACAGCTCGTCGTGGCCGTCGAAGAAGCCGAGCTGGCGCGCCGTGCGGTAGGTGATCGTGTAGGTGTGTTCGCCGTGCGGCAGCAGCACGTCGGGGTTGCCGATGCGCAGCCGCACGCCGTTGGCGAGGTCCTCGACGGCGAAGCGTTCCGCCGCGCCGTCGCGGCTGACGGCGCGCACGTCGAACGGGACGCTGACCTGGTTGCCGGCGCGGTCGCGATAGCGGGTCGGGAAGTCGCGCAGGATGCCGCGCCGGATCGACTGGCCTTCGGCCTGCACGACGATGGTCTCGGTCACCGTCAGCCCGCCGCCGGCGTCGATGACGATGTCGGCGGCGAAGTCGACGATGCGCTCGCGCGCCGCTGCCGCCGCGGCGGCGACCAGCAGCAGGAAGAGCAGGAGCGCCCGTCTCACAGCCGCACCGGCAGCGCGTCGCGATCGCCGGTCTCGAAAAACGCCGCCGGCCGGAAGCCGAACAGCCGCGCGACGACGAGGTCCGGGAAGCGCTGCAGCCGCGTGACGTACTGCTTGACGGCACCGTTGTAGAAGCGGCGCGCGTACTGCAGGTGGTCCTCGACCTCGACCAGCTTCGCCGCCAGGTCGCGGAAGTTGGCGTCGGCCTTCAGCTGCGGGTAGTTCTCCTGCAGCAGCACCAGCCGCGCCAGCGCGCCGCCGAGCCGGGTCTCGGCGGCCAGCCGCTCGGCGTGCAAGCCCTTCGGCGATTCCTGCTCGGCCGCCTGCCGCGCCCGGTCGCGCAGCGCGACCACCGCCTCGAGCGTCGCCCGCTCGTAGGCGGCGTAGGCGCGCACGACTTCGACCAGCCTGGGCACCAGGTCGAAGCGGCGCTTCAGCTGCACGTCGATGTCGGCAAACGCCTGCGCCACCTGGTTGCGATCGTGCACCAGGCGGTTGAACACCCACACGCCGTAGGCCACTGCCCCGGCGACCAGCGCCACGACGATCCAGAGCATCGGCGCCCTCCGCGTTGACGGCCGCGTCGATCCTAATGCAGCGCCGCCGCCGCCGGGCCCTGAGGCAGAATCAGCGCTGCGACCCCGCCGTGGAGCAGGCAATGGCCTCACCGATCGAGTTCTGGTTCGACTTCTCCTCGCCCTATTCGTACCTCGCCAGCGAGAGGATCGAGGAGATCGCTGCGCGCCACGGGCGGACGGTGGCGTTCAAGCCGACCCTGCTTGGCGTGATCTTCCGGACCACCGGCGGCGTGCCGCTGACCGAGCTGGTGCCGCCGAAGGCCAGCTATTTCGCGCACGACTTCGAGCGCAGCGCCCGCTTCGCCGGCGTGCCGTACCGGCACCCGAGCGTGTTCCCGATCTCCACCGTCAACGCGGCGCGCGCCTTCCTGTGGCTGCAGTCGCAGGACCAGGCGCTGGCCGTGCGCTTCCTGCACACCGCCTTCCGCGCCTATTTCTCGCAGGACCGCAACCTGTCCGAGCCGCAGGCGCTGGATGCGCTGGCCGCCGGGATCGGCGCCGATCCGGTGGCGCTGGCACGCGGCATCCAGGAGCCGGCGGTCAAGGACCGGCTCAAGGCGCTGGTCGACGAGTCGATCGCCCGCGGCGTGTTCGGCGCGCCGACGATCTTCGTCGACGGCGAGATGTTCTGGGGCCATGACCGGCTGCCGCAGGTCGAGCGCTGGCTGGCCACGGGACCGTTCTGAGCGCCGGCACCCGCATGTGCGCCGCTCGACATGACTGCTCCGCGCTGACCGGACCCGCCTGACATGCCGTACCTGTACCTGGCCATCGCCATCGTTGCCGAGGTGATCGGCACCTCGGCGCTGAAGGCCGCCGAGGGCTTCACCCGGCTCGTGCCGTCGCTGGTGGTGATCGTCGGCTACGGCGCGGCTTTCTACTTCCTGTCGCTGGCGCTTAAGGTGATCCCGGTCGGCATCGCCTACGCGATCTGGTCCGGCGTCGGCGTGGCGCTGATCACGCTGATCGGCTGGGTGCTGTTCAAGCAGCGGCTCGACGCGCCGGCCCTGGCCGGGCTGGCGCTGATCGTCGCCGGCGTCGTCGTGATCCAGTTCTTCTCCGGCGCAGCGGCGCGGTGAGCGGGCCGTCCGATCACGGCCCGCCCGGCGGCCACGGCAGCGAACTGTTCGGCGTCGAACCGGGCGCGCACGAGCCGCTGGCCGACCTCGCGGCAGCGGCCGGCGCGCGCATCGAGGAGTCGATGCACGTGCCGGTGCCGCGACCGCGGCGCTGGGTGGCCTACGCCTTTCTCGCGCTGGCGATCGTCGCCGGCGTCACCGGCACCTCGGCCCTGTCGGTCAGCGGCGGACTGACGCGGCCGGGGCCGGCGGCGGTCGTCGGCCTGGCCTACCTGGTCTGCTTCCTGGCGATGACACGGGCGCTGCGCGCCATTCCGATCGGCCTCGTCTACGCGATCTGGTCGGGCGTCGGCATCGCGCTGATCACCCTGATCGGCTGGCGGCTGTTCGGCCAGTCGCTCGACACCGGCGAAGTCGTCGGCATCGCGCTGATCCTCGCCGGCGTGGTCGTCATCCACCTGTTCTCCGACGCCCGGGCCCACTGAGATGGCGCCTGCCGACCGGCCGCCACCGCGCCGCAGCTAGCATGGCCCTGCCGCAGCGGCCGGCGATCCCGTTCGTGCTGATCACGGTGCTGATCGACATGATCGGCGTCGGGCTGATGCTGCCGGTGCTGCCGGTGCTGGTCGGCGAGTTCACCGCCAGCCGCGAAGCGCAGACCTACTGGTACGGCGCGCTCGCCGCCTCCTACGGGCTGATGCTCTTCCTCTGCGCGCCGGCGCTCGGCGCGGCTTCCGACCGCTACGGGCGGCGGCCGGTGCTGCTGGTGGGCATCGCCGGCCTGGGCACGCTGTTTCTCGTCGCCGCGCTGGCCACCTCGCTGTGGATGCTGTTCGCGGCGCGCATGCTCGCCGGCGCCACCGGCGCGACGCTGGCGGTGGCCAACGCATACCTGGCCGACATCACGCCACCGGAGGATCGCGCCAGGCAGTTCGGCCGCATCGGCGCCATGTTCGGCGTCGGCTTCATCATCGGCCCGGCCGCCGGCGGCATGCTCGGCGCGATCGACGTGCGATTGCCGTTCTACGCTGCCGCCTGCCTGTCGCTGGCCAACTTCGCCTACGGCTGGCTGGTGCTGCCGGAGTCGCTGCCGCGCGAGCGCCGGCAGCCGTTCGACCTGGCCCGCGCCAACCCGATCGCCTCGCTTGCCGCGCTGGCGCGGCTGCACGGCGTCGGGCTGCTGGTGGTCGTCTACGCCCTGGTCAACCTGGCGCAGTTCATCCTGCACACCAACTGGGTGCTGTACACGGGCTTCCGCTTCGGCTGGGGCCCGCGCGAAACCGGCCTGTCGCTGTTCGTCGTCGGCCTGATGTCGGTGCTGGTGCAGGGGGTCCTGCTCGGCTGGCTGGTGCGCCGCTTCGGCGAACGGACCATGGCCCTGGCCGGCATCGGCTCGTGGGTGCTGGCGTTCATCGCCTGGGGCACCGCCACGCAGAGCTGGATGATGTACGCGGTGATCTTCGCCAACCTGCTTGCCTTCGCCGCCGTGCCGTCGTTGCAGGCGCTGGTGTCGAAGGCCGCCGACGCGAACGAACAGGGGCGCACGATGGGCGCACTGAGCTCGCTGGCCAGCCTGATGGTGGTGATCGCGCCGATGATCGGCGCACCGGTGCTGGCCGAGGTGAGCGAGCTGCCGGCCGGCGACTGGCGCATCGGCGCGCCGTTCTTCGTCAGCGCGGCGCTGCAGACGCTGGCGCTGCTGCTGGCCGGCTGGCACTTCGCGCAGCACGCGCCGGCAGCGGGGCGGCCGACGTCGTAGGCGGCCGCCCGGCGCGACGGTCCCCGGCGCCGCCGTTCGCACTACCATGCGTCCTGCACCCGGGCCGGCGCCGACCCGTCCGCTCCCCGGCCCTCGACACGATGACGATCCTGCACTCCAGACTGGACCCGCGCGCCGACGAATTCCGCGCCGCGGCCGAGCACATGCGCGCGCTGGTCGCCGACCTGAAGGCGCAGGTGGCGCGGATGGGCGAAGGCGGCGGCGAGGCGGCGCGCGCCAAGCACACGGCGCGCGGCAAGCTGCTGCCGCGCGACCGCGTGCAGATGCTGCTCGACCCCGGCACGCCGTTCCTCGAGCTGTCGCAGCTGGCAGGGCACGGCATGTACAACGGCGAGGCGCCCTGCGCCGGCATCATTACCGGCGTCGGCCGCGTGGCCGGCCGCGAGTGCGTGATCGTCTGCAACGACGCCACGGTCAAGGGCGGCACCTACTTCCCGATGACGGTGAAGAAGCACCTGCGGGCGCAGGAGATCGCGCGCGAGAACCGGCTGCCGTGCATCTACCTGGTCGACTCCGGCGGCGCCAACCTGCCGAACCAGGACGACGTCTTTCCCGACCGCGAGCACTTCGGCCGCATCTTCTACAACCAGGCCACGCTGTCGGCGACCGGCATCCCGCAGATCGCCGTGGTGATGGGCTCGTGCACCGCCGGCGGCGCCTACGTGCCGGCGATGTCGGACGAGTCGATCATCGTGCGCGAGCAGGGCACGATCTTCCTCGGCGGGCCGCCGCTGGTGAAGGCGGCCATCGGCGAGGTGGTCAGCGCCGAGGAGCTCGGCGGCGGCGACGTGCACACGCGGCTGTCCGGCGTCGCCGACCATCTTGCCGCCAACGACGCCCACGCGCTGGCGCTGGCCCGCCGCATCATGGCCACCACCAACTACGTCAAGCCGCAGCACCAGCTGCTGCGCGCGCCGCGCCCGCCGGCCTGCGACCCGGCCGAGCTGTACGGCGTGATCTCCACCGACACGCGCAAGCCGTACGACGTGCGCGAGGTGATCGCGCGGATCGTCGACGCCAGCGAGTTCGACGAGTGGAAGGCGCGCTACGCCACCACGCTGGTCACCGGCTTCGCCTGGATCGAGGGCATGCCGGTCGGCATCGTCGCCAACAACGGCATCCTGTTCTCCGAGAGCGCGCAGAAGGGCGCCCACTTCATCGAGCTGTGCTGCCAGCGCAAGGTGCCGCTGGTGTTCCTGCAGAACATCACCGGCTTCATGGTCGGCAAGAAGTACGAGAACGAGGGCATCGCCCGCCACGGCGCCAAGATGGTCACCGCGGTTTCGTGCGCGCAGGTGCCGAAGTTCACGCTGATCATCGGCGGCAGCTTCGGCGCCGGCAACTACGGCATGTGCGGCCGCGCCTTCGGCCCGCGCTTCCTGTGGATGTGGCCGAATGCGCGGATCAGCGTGATGGGCGGCGAGCAGGCGGCGAGCGTGCTGGCGACCGTGCGGCGCGACGGCGTCGAGGCGCGCGGCGGCACCTGGAGCGCCGAGGAAGAAGCCGCCTTCCGCCAGCCGATCCTCGACCAGTACGAGCGGCAGGGCCACCCTTACTACGCCAGCGCACGGATGTGGGACGACGGCGTGATCGACCCGCTCGACACGCGGATGACGCTGGCGCTCGGGCTTTCGGCGGCGCTGAACGCGCCGATTCCGGAGACGCGGTTCGGCGTGTTCCGGATGTAGCCGCCGTGGCCGCCAACCGCTCGCTGCTTGCATCGCTCGCCATGACCGCCGCTTCCGGCACGCTCGCCTTCGGCGCCCTCGCCCTGCGCTCGGCGGGCGATGAGCGCGCCGGCGGCACCGTGCTTGCCGCGCTGGCGTGGCTGTCGATGGCGATCATCGCGGCGCTGACGCTGCGCTCGGTGATCGAAGGCGGCCGCCGCGGCGAACACGGCGCCTTCGCCCTGCTGGCGGCGCAGGCGGCGCTGCTGGTCTGGCTGCTGTTTCGACTGATCGAGTGACGCGGTGTTCGACTCGCCCCACGCCACCACCGAGCACGCCGAGCTGCGCCGGCAGGTGGCGCGCTTCGTGCAGCAGGAAGTCGAGCCGAACGCGCTGGCCTGGGACCAGGCCGGCTCGGTGCCGCGCGAGGTGCTGCGCCGGATGGGGCGGCTGGGCTGGCTCGGTCTGCGCTATCCACCGCAGTTCGGCGGTGCCGGTGCCGACATGGTCACCAGCGCGGTGTTCCAGGAGGCGCTCAGCCGCTCGACCTGCGGCGGCTTCGTCGTCACCGTGCTGGTGCATACCGACATGGCGAGCCCGCATCTGGCCCATGCCGGCAGTGCCGAACAGAAGGCGCGCTGGCTGCCGGCGATCTGCCGCGGCGAGTGCATCACCGCGGTGGCGGTGACCGAGCCGGACGCCGGCTCCGACGTCGCCGCGCTGCGCACGAGGGCAGTGCGCGACGACGGGCACTACGTGGTGAACGGAACCAAGATGTTCATCACCAACGGCGTGCACGCCGACCTGTACTTCGTCGCCGCGCGCACCGGCGAGGCCGGCGCGCGCGGCATCTCGATCCTCGCCGTCGAGAAGGGCACGCCGGGGCTGCGGGTGAGCCGCGCGCTGGCCAAGCAGGGCTGGCTGGCCTCCGACACCGCCGAGCTGGCCTTCGAGAACTGCCGCGTGCCGGCGGCGAACCTGCTCGGCGAGGAGAACGCGGGCTTCTACGCCATCATGCGCAACTTCCAGACCGAGCGCATCGCGCTGGCGGCGATGGCGGTCGGCCACTGCCGCACGGCGCTCGAGCTGACCTTCCGCTACGTCACGCAGCGGCAGGCCTTCGGCGAGCCGCTGTGGGGCAAGCAGGCGATCCGCCAGCGGCTGTCGATGCTGGCGGCGAAGGTCGAGGCGGCGCGCCAGCTGCTGTACCACTGTGCGTGGCAGGTCGACCAGGGGCGGGAGGACGTGCGCGAGGTGTCGATGCTCAAGGCGCTGACCGGCGAGCTCGCCAACGAGGTCATGTACGACTGCCAGCAGTTCCACGGCGGCATGGGCTACATGCGCGAGAGCCCGATCGAGCGGCTGGTGCGCGATGCGCGGATCCTGGCCATCGGCGGCGGCGCCACCGAGGTGATGCTGGAGGAAGTCGCCAAGCGATTCGAGCAGGGGCTGGCCTCATGAGCTTCGCCCGGCGGCTCCTGCAGGGCCTGGCGGTGCGGATCACGCTCGCGCCGAGCGCTCGGCTGCTCGCACGCCGCCGGCATCCGGCGCCGATTGCCGGGTCTCGGGCCCGGGCCCCTCGACCGAACGGCGATCGGCGTTCACGGGGGCCCGATGACGCTGCGCGATCAGTTGGTCACGCCGGCCCGCTGCCACCGGTGGGCAACGCGGCGCCTGCTCGAAGAGCAGGTGGCCAAACTGCCCGAGGACGACTACCGGCGCGACTGCGGCCTGTTCTTCAGGTCGATCCACGGCACGCGCCACCGCGGCCGGATCGGCACCGCGCTGACCGCCATCGGCCAGGCAAGCCCGCTGCCCGGCCTGGTGTCGATGCTGCAGCAGGAGGCTGCAGCCAGATGAAGACCGCATCGCGAATGCTGCTCGGTGCCAGCGACGACTGGACACCGCCGGCACCGTGCGAGGCGCTGGTGGCGCGCACGAAGCAGGCTCTGCCGCAGGCCGACATCGCGCTGCGCGTGTACGCCGACAGCTATCACGGTTTCGACAGCGGGCAGGCGGTGCGGCTGCGCACCGACGTGCCCAATGGTGCCGGCGGTGCCGGCGTGCACCAGGGCGGCAACCCGCAGGCGCGCGCCGCCGCGCTGCTGGAAGTCGATCAATTCCTCGCGAGGTTCACGCAATGAGCAACGGTCTGGAGATCCACATTGCACGCCGTGTCGCCGTCGTCTGGCTGGCGCGCGAGAAGGTGCGCAACGCCTTCAACGAGACGCTGATCGCCGAGCTGGCCTCGGCCTTCACCCGGCTCGGCGCCGACGACGGCGTGCGCGCCATCGTGCTCGCCGGCCGCGGGCCGGCGTTCTGTGCCGGCGCCGATCTCGACTGGATGCGCCGGATGGCCGGATACTCGTTCGAGGAGAACCGCGCCGATGCACGGGCGCTGGCGGAGATGCTGCGCACGATCGATCGCTGCCCGAAGCCGACCATCGCCCGCGTGCACGGCGATGCCTACGCCGGCGGCATGGGGCTGGTGGCCGCCTGCGACATCGCGGTGGCGGCGAGCACGACCGGCTTCTGCCTGAGCGAGACGCGGCTCGGACTGGTTCCGGCGACGATCAGCCCGTATGTGATCCGCGCGATGGGCGAGCAGGCGGCGCGCCGCTACGCGCTCACGGCCGAGCGCTTCGACGCCGCCGAGGCGCTGCGCCTCGGCTTCGTCCACGCGGTGGTGCCGGCCGATGGGCTCGACACGCGCATCGAGGAAGTCCTCGCCGCGCTGATGCAGACCTCCGGATCGGCGGTGAGCGAGGCCAAGCGACTGGTGCGCGAGGTCGCCGGCCGGCCGATCGACGAGGCGCTGCTCGCCGACACCGCCGAGCGCATCGCGACCGCGCGTGCTTCCGACGACGGCCGCGAGGGCGTGCGCGCCTTCCTCGACAAGCGCAAGCCGCGCTGGGTCACCGAGTACGAAGCCGAAGCCGCGGCGGCCGAGGGCGACGACGAGGAGATGTGAAGCGCTGCTCCGGCCGGTCCGGACCGCCGATGCCGGACGCCGACGAGCTGCGCGAACGCGCGTGCACCGATGACTGACTCCCTCGACACCGCGCAGCTGATCGCCATCGCCTCGGTGCTCGGCTTCGCCAGCGGCATCCGCCTGTACCTGGTGCTGTTCGCGGTCGGCCTGGCCGGCTACATGCAGTGGGCGGAGCTGCCGGCCGGCCTGCAGCTGCTGGCGCAGCCGTGGGTGCTCGGCGCCTCGGGCCTGATGATGGCGGTCGAGTTCTTCGCCGACAAGGTTCCCGCGCTCGACTCGCTGTGGGACACGGTGCACACGCTGATCCGCATCCCGGCCGGCGCCGCGCTGGCGGCGGCAATCTTCGGCGCCGACTCGGCCACCTGGGCGACGGTGGCGGCGCTGCTCGGCGGCTCGCTGGCGGCGACCAGCCACTTCACCAAGGCCGGCAGCCGCGCGCTTATCAACACCTCGCCGGAACCGTTCAGCAACGTGGTCGCCTCCAGCGCCGAGGACGTGCTCGCCGGCGGGCTGCTGCTGCTCGTGCTGGCCTACCCATGGGTGGCCGCGGCAATCGTGCTGCTGCTGGTGCTGCTGGCCTTGTGGCTGCTGCCGAAGCTGTTTCGCTTCGTCGTGCGCCTGCTGCGGCGGCTCACCGGCGGCGAGCCGGCGACGGAACAAGGGCGGTGAAGCGGCGCCTGCTCCTGCTCGGCGCCGCGGGCTGGCTGGCGGGCTGCGCCACCGCGCCGGAGCAGAAGAAGCGCTGGCTCACCGGAGCCGACCTGTTCGCGGTCGACCCGGCCGTGCTGCGCGGCGCGGTGCTGACCGACGCGCGGGTCACCGTCCAGGCGGTCGTCATCGACCTACGCTCGCCGGCGCTGGACGAGCGCTTCGTGATCAGGCTGCAGCGCGCCGCCGCGGTCGACCGGCGGCTGCTGCCGGCGCCGGACGGCCTGGCCTGGCAGGTCCTTGCGCTGTCGGCGGAGGAGGCAAGGACGCTGGTCACGGTCAGGCAGATGCTTGCCTCGCGGCTGGCCGGCCCCGAGGGACTCGAGGTGACGGTGTCGGCGCGGCCGGCGCTGGTGCCGGCCGCACTGATCGCCGCGCTGCCGGTACGGATCGAGATGCTGGTGGACAATGACGAGGGGTGGTTCACCCTCGGCGAAGGCACCCTCGACCTGCGCCCCTGATCGACGCCCGGATGCGCCCTCGATGCACGACAAGAACCTGATCGCCGAACGCGGCG
This sequence comes from Burkholderiales bacterium, assembly GCA_020355165.1. Classification (GTDB taxonomy): domain Bacteria; phylum Pseudomonadota; class Gammaproteobacteria; order Burkholderiales; family Burkholderiaceae_F; genus JADJWR01. The sequence goes on along the minus strand of CP070661.1, from coordinate 1,377,260 downwards.
CCAAGCGGCCCGCGGCGGCCGGCATCGTCGGGCCGGCGCGCGCAGCGCGAGGCGGGCTCGCCGCGAGGACCGCATGTTCGACAAGATCCTGATCGCCAACCGCGGCGAGATTGCGTGCCGGGTCGCCGCCACCGCGCGCCGGCTCGGCGTGCGCACGGTGGCGGTTTATTCGGATGCCGACGCCGGCAGCCGGCACGTGGCCTTCGCCGACGAAGCGGTGCGAATCGGCGCGGCGCCGGCGCGCGAGAGCTACCTGCAGGGCGCGACGATCATCGCCGCGGCGCGGGACCACGGCGCGCAGGCCATCCATCCCGGCTACGGCTTCCTGTCGGAGAACGAAGCCTTCGCCGGCGCGGTCGCCGACGCCGGCCTGGTGTTCATCGGTCCGCCGCCGCGGGCGCTCGCCGCCATGGGCAGCAAGAGCGAAGCCAAGTCGCTGATGCAAGCGGCTTCGGTGCCGCTGGTGCCGGGGTATCACGGCGCCGAGCAGGATCCGGCGTGGCTCGCAGGCGAGGCGGCGCGCATCGGCTACCCGGTGCTGATCAAGGCGGCGCTGGGCGGCGGCGGCAAGGGGATGCGCATCGTCCACCGCGCCGAGGAATTCGCCGAGCTGCTGGCCTCGTGCAAGCGCGAAGCGGCGGCCAGCTTCGGCGACGAGCGCGTGCTGGTCGAGAAGTACCTGCAGCGGCCGCGCCACATCGAGGTGCAGGTCTTCGCCGACACGCACGGCAACTGCATCAGCCTGTTCGAGCGCGACTGCTCGGTGCAGCGCCGCCACCAGAAGGTGATCGAGGAGGCGCCGGCGCCGGGAATGACGCCGGAGCGCCGCCGGGCGATGGGCGAGGCGGCGGTGGCGGCGGCGCGCGCGGTCGGCTATGTCGGCGCCGGCACGGTGGAGTTCATCGTCGACGCCGACGGCACGTTCTACTTCATGGAGATGAACACGCGGCTGCAGGTCGAGCACCCGGTGACGGAGATGATCATCGGCCACGACCTGGTCGAGTGGCAGCTGCGCGTGGCCGCCGGCCAGACGCTGCCGGTGACCCAGGAGCAGCTTCGGCTGCGCGGCCACGCGATCGAGGCGCGCGTGTACGCCGAGAATCCGGACAAGGGCTTCCTGCCGGCGATCGGCACGGTGACCTACCTGTCGACGCCGGCGGCGGTGCAGTTCAGGCGCAACGCCGACGACAACGGCTTCCACGACCCGGCGCCGGTGCGCATCGACAGCGGCGTGCGCGGCGGCGACGCCATCAGCCCGCACTACGACCCGATGATCGCCAAGCTGATCGTCTGGGGCGATGACCGCGCGCAGGCGATCGCCCGCATGCGCGCCGCGCTGGCCGAGTTCCACATCGTCGGCCTGGCCAACAACGTCGACTTCCTCGCCCGGCTGATGGACAACCCGGCCTTCGTCGCCGCGAGCCTCGACACCGGGCTGATCGAGCGCGAGCGCGAGCGGCTGTTCGCCGTCGAGCTGCGGGTGCCGGAGGAGATGCTGGCCGCCGCCTGCGCGCGGGTGCTGGCCGACGAGGCGGCGGCCGGCGGCGCGCGCCACGACCCGTTCGACCTGCGCAGCGGCTGGCGCCTGAATACCACCTACACGCGCACGCTGACGCTGGCCTCCGCGCACGGCGTGCACGACCTGCTGCTCGACTACGGTCGCGACGGCTGGCGCTACCGGCACGGCAGCGAGGACGCGCTGCTGGCGATCGCCGCGCGCGACGGCTCGCGCCTGCGGCTGCGCTTCGGCCACCGGCTGCTGTCGGCCGACGTGGTGCGCGACGGCGACGACCTGCACGTGTTCAGCGGCGGCCGCCACCGGCTGCTCAGGCTGGTCGACCTGATTGCCCATGCCGGCGAGCGCGAAGGCGACGACGCGCCGCTGGTGGCGCCGATGCCGGGCAGGGTGATCGCGGTGCACGTCGCCGCCGGGAGCCGGGTCTGCAAGGGCGCGCCGCTGCTGGTGATGGAGGCGATGAAAATGGAGCACACGATCGTCGCCCCCGACGACGGCACGGTCGAGGCGGTGCTCTACGGCACCGGCGAACAGGTGGCCGAGGGGGCGCCGCTGGTGACCTTCGCGCACGCGGACGAGTAGCGATGGATCGGCCGGTGCGGATCGCCGTCGCGCTGTCCAGCATGAAGTCGGAGCAGTGGACCGAGCCGCTGCGCGCGGCCTGCGCGCAGGCCGGCGTGGCGGCGCAGTTCGAGCTCTGGGACGGCCGGCGCATCGACGCGCGCTACGCGGTGGTCTGGCTGCCGCCGCCGGAGCTCTTCGCGGTCGAGACCGGGCTGCGGGCCGTGTTCAACGCCGGCGCCGGGGTCGAGCGGCTGCTGGCGATGCCGGGCCTGCCGCCGAACCTGCCGATCCTGCGCCTGGTCGACGCCGGCATGGCGCCGAAGATGGCCGAGTACGTGTGCTTCTACATCGCCCGCATCACCCGCGGGCTGGACCGCTTCGGCGGCCCCGATGCGCTGCGCGACTGGAACGCCGACCGGCCGCGCGGCACGCCGCCGGCCGTCGGCGTGCTCGGGCTCGGCGCGATCGGCGCACAGATCGCCCGCGCTGCGCAGCTGTTCGGCTACCGGGTCCGCGGCTGGTCGCGCACGCCGAAGGCCGTGGACGGCGTCGAGAGCTTCGCCGGCGCCGCGCGGCTGACGGAGTTCCTCGCCGGCACGCAGATCCTGGTCGACGCGCTGCCGCTGACCGGCGAGACGCGCAACCTGCTCGACCGCACCCGCCTGTCGCAGCTGCCGCGCGGCGCCCACCTGATCAACGTCGGCCGCGGCGAGACGATCGTCGACGAGGACCTGCTGGCCCTGCTGGACCAGGGCCATCTTGCCAGCGCGGTGCTCGACGTGTTCCGTGCCGAGCCGCTGCCGGCCGAACACCGGTACTGGCATCACCCGAGGGTGACGGTGACGCCGCACCTGTCGGGTCCGACGCCGCGCGAGCCGGCGGCGCAGCAGATCGCCGCGGCGATCGCCGCCCTCGAGCGCGGCGCCGCCGCCTCTTCGCTCGCCGGCTACGTCGACCGTTCGCGCGGCTATTGAGCCGCAGCGGGCGCTAGCATCGGGGTTCCCTTCCGGAGAGCGCCATGGCCGTCCTGCCCAGCAAGGTCACCCTCGTCGACGTCGGCCCGCGCGACGGGCTGCAGAACGAGAAGCAGACGATTGCCGCCGAGGTCAAGGTCGAGCTGGTCGACCGGCTGACCGATGCCGGCCTGCGCAACATCGAGGTCACCAGCTTCGTCTCGCCGAAGTGGGTGCCGCAGATGGCCGATGCCGCCGAGGTCATGGCGCGGATCCGCCGCGGCCCTGGCGTCGTCTACTCGGTGCTGACGCCGAACATGAAGGGCTTCGAGGGCGCGCTGGCGGCCAGGGCGGACGAGATCGTCGTCTTCGGCGCCGCCAGCGAGGCGTTCTCGCAGAAGAACATCAACTGCTCGATCGCCGAGTCGATCGAGCGTTTCCGGCCGGTGGCCGAGGCGGCGCGTGCGCACGGCATCCGCGTGCGCGGCGCGATCTCCTGCGCGATGGGCTGCCCGTACCAGGGCGAGGTGAAACCGGAAGCGGTCGGCTACGTGGCGAAGCTGATGAAGGACATTGGCGTGCAGCACTGCGGTGTGGCCGACACCATCGGCGTGGCCACGCCGCGCGCCACCCAGGCCGCGATGCAGGCAGCGCTGAAGCACTACGAACTGGCCGACGTCTCCGGCCATTTTCACGACACCTACGGCCAGGCGATCGGCAACATCTACGCCTGCCTGGAGATGGGCATCTCGACCTTCGACACCAGCGTGGCCGGGCTCGGCGGCTGCCCCTACGCCAAGGGCGCAACCGGCAACGTCGCCACCGAGGACGTGCTGTACCTGCTGCAGGGGCTGGGCATCGCGACCGGCATCGACCTGGCCAGGGTGGTGGCGATCGGCCAGTGGGTGAGCGGCATCCTCGGCCGCAAGGCCTTCGCCCGCGCCGGCAACGCGATCGCCGCGAAGCTGGCGGCCTGACGAGGTGGCCGCGGCTGCGGTGAAGGTCGGCGCGCGCGCCTGGTTGCGCCGGCTGCGCGCCTGTCTGCTGGTGACGCTCGCCGCCTGCGCGACCGGCGCAGCCGTCGCGCAGGATGTCGCGGCCGCCTATCCCTCGCGGCCGATCCGCATCGTCGTCGGCTTCGCACCGGGCGGACCGACCGATCTGCTGGCCCGCGAACTGGCCGCCCGGCTGCACGAGTCGTGGGGCCAGCCGGTGATCGTCGAGAACAAGCCCGGCGCCGGTTCGCGAATCGCCTTCGAGCACGTCGCGCGCGCCGAGCCCGACGGCTACACGCTGCTGCTCGGCGCAGTGCAGACGGCGACCAACATGGCGGTGTACAAGCGCCTGAGCTACGACACGCTGCGCGACTTCGCCCCGGTCACCCAGCTGTCCTCCGCCGTGCTGGCGCTGGCGGTCTCGCCGTCGCTGAAGGCCCGCTCGGTCGCCGAGCTCGTCGACCTGGCCAGGGCCCGGCCCGGCGAGTTGTCCTACGCGACCTTCGGCGTCGCCTCGTCGGCGCACTTCGCCGGCGCGCTGTTCGAGCAGCAGGCCGGCATCCGGATCACCCACGTGCCTTACAACGGCGCCGCGCCGGCGCAGACCGCCATCGCCGGCGGCCAGGTCGACCTCGGCTTCATGTCGGCGCTGTCGGCGATGCCGTTGCTGCAGTCGGGCAAGCTGCGGCCGATCGCCGTGACCGCGGAGAAGCGGCTGGCGCAGCTGCCCGACGTGCCGACGATGGCCGAGTCCGGCTTCCCCGCCTTCGAGGTGAGTTCCTGGCAGGGCCTGCTGGCGCCGGCCGGCACGCCGCCGGCGATCGTCTCGAAGCTGCAGCGCGAGATCGCCCGCATCCTTGCCGTGCCCGAGGTCCGCGAGCGCTTCGTCTCTGTGGCGGCGGAGCCGGTCGGCAGCACACCGGAGCAGTTCCGTGCCCACATCGAGTCGGAGATCGCCCGCTGGCGCGCCGTCGCCAGGCGCGCCAACCTTTCGCTCGACTGAGGACCGCCATCCCTCGACCTGGCCGATCGCCATGCAAGGCTCTGCCGCCCCGCGCCGCTTCCGCCTGCTGCTGATGAGCGTCGGCAGCCTGGTCGGCACGGCGCTGCTCGAGTGCATCGAGGCGATCGGGCGCGAGCGGTTCGAGCTGATCGGCATGAACTCCGAGGCCGGCGCGGTCAACAACTTCCGCATGGACGTGTGCTACCTGTCGCCACCGGCACGGCAGCGGCAGGCGCTGCTCGGCCTGCTCGACCAGCTCGTTCGCCGGCACGCGCCGGACCTGGTCGTGCCGCTGCGCGACGACGACGTGGTGGCACTCGCCCACTGGGCGCAAGGCCGGGCGGACGCGCCGGCGATGGTGGGCAGCGTGCGTATGGCCGAGGTGATCCGCGACAAGTGGTCGAGCTACCGCTGGGCGACCGACAACGGCCTGCCGTTCGCGCGCAGCGCCATCGACGCCGCGGGCGTGGCGCGCCTGCGCGACGAGGTCGGCTTGCCGCTGGTGGCGAAGCCGCGCGAAGGCTTCGGCTCGAACGGCGTGCGGATGCTGCTGACCGAGGCGCACGTCGAGGCCGCGCTCGCGGTGGGCGACACGATCGTGCAGGAGCCGATCGACCCGTCGCCGATGCTGACGCCGAAGGACCTGGCCGGCGGCATGCCCCTGTGGTTCGCGCCGATCCAGCCGGGCAGCCCGCTGGCGCTGTGCCTGCTCGACGACCAAGGCTGCCGCTTCGTCGCCGCCTGGTGGTCGCGCCACGTTCGCGGGGCGGCGCTGGACACCGTGCTGCTGCAGGAGCCGGCGCTCGAGCGACTGGCGCTGGACTACGCGCAGGCCGCCTGGCGCGACGGCTGGCGGGGCCTGTTCAACCTGCAGGCGCGACGCAACGCCGGCGGCGAGTACGTGCCGATCGAACTCGCCGGCCGTTTCATGGGCGGCACCGGTGCCCTGCACCGGCTGGGCATCCCGGTGGCGACGATCGTGTTCCGGCGCTTCATTGCTTCCTTCGACCTGCAGGCGCCGGTCGAACCGCTGTTCGACGCGCGTGCCGTCAAGCAGGTCACGACCCACGTGATCCGCCGGCAGGACCAGTCGGCGCTGCGCGAAACCGGCGTCTGGCATCGCGCCTAGACCGGCGCCCGGCGGCGCCCGGTCTGCCGCATCTGCCGTGCGCTTGATCGGCTGCAAAGATCGCGCCGGCGCCGCGTTCTAATGTTCGTTCACGTCGGCACGCCCGCCTGCGGCCGCAAGCCCGCCAGGCGAGCGCGTGTCCGGATTGCCCGCTGCGGAGGATTGCACCGATGACCAACATCGCCCAATTGCTCGGCGCCGACGCCGACAAGCTGCTCGGATTTGCTGCGCCGAAGATCGCCAGGACCAGTCTGCACCTACCCGGCCCCGATTTCATCGACCGCGTGGTGGCAGCCAGCGACCGCAAGCCGCCGGTGCTGCGCGCCCTGCAGGCCCTCTTCAACCATGGCCGGCTGGCCGGCACCGGCTACGTGTCGATCCTGCCGGTGGACCAGGGCATCGAGCACTCGGCCGGCGCCTCGTTCGCGCCGAACCCGCTGTTCTTCGACCCCGAGAACATCGTCAGGCTGGCGATCGAAGGCGGCTGCAACGCGGTGGCATCCACCCTCGGCGTGCTCGGCGCCGTCTCGCGCAGGTACGCGCACAGGATCCCCTTCATCCTGAAGTTCAACCACAACGAGTTCCTCAGCTACCCGAATACCTACGACCAGTCGATGTTCGCTTCGGTCGAGCAGGCCTTCGAGATGGGCGCGGTGGCGGTGGGCGCGACCGTGTATTTCGGCTCGGCCGAGTCGAGGCGCCAGATCTGGGAGGTCTCGCAGGCCTTCGCCCGCGCCCACGAGCTGGGCATGGCGACCATCCTGTGGTGCTACCTGCGCAACAGTGCCTTCAAGGCGGGTGGCGTCGACTATCACGTCGCCGCCGACATGACCAGCCAGGCCAACCATCTCGGCGTGACCATCGAGGCCGACATCATCAAGCAGAAGATGGCCGAGACCAACGGCGGCTTCGAGGCGCTGAAGTTCTCCAAGACCCACGCCAGGGTCTACAGCGACCTGACCTCCGAGCACCCGATCGATCTTTGCCGCTACCAGGTGGCCGGCTGCTACATGGGCCGGGCGGGGCTGATCAATTCCGGCGGCGAGAGCAAGGGTGCCGGCGACCTGCAGGCCGCCGTGCGCACGGCCGTGATCAACAAGCGCGCCGGCGGCATGGGACTGATCTCCGGCCGCAAGGCGTTCCAGAAGCCGATGGCCGAGGGCGTGCAGCTGCTGCACGCGATCCAGGACGTCTACCTGTCGCCGGAGGTCACGGTCGCGTAGCGGTGCCGCGCGCGCGCATCGCCTTGCGACCCCAGACATAGACGTACTGTGTGCCGGAGCCGATCACGGTAAGCGAGGTCAGCCACAGGAAGACGTCGAACCAGGTGCCGTCGTCGAAGTAGCCGGCGCCCAGCGCGAGCAGGCAGGCGACGAAGCCGAATTCGAAGGCGGTGTTGGCCTTCGACAGCCAGGTCGGCGCCATGTCGACGTGCCCGATCACCAGGTGATAGGCGAGCGCGCCGCCGACGATCAGCACGTCGCGGCCGATCACCAGAAGCGCGAACCACCACGGCAGCCAGCCGTGCTGCGCCAGCAGCAGCACGGCGGTGAGCATCGCCAGCTTGTCGGCCAGCGGGTCGGCGACGGCGCCGAAGCGGGTGCGCAGGTTGAAGCGGCGGGCGATGACGCCGTCGGCCAGATCGCTCAGGCCGAGCGCGATGAACAACGCGAGCGCGCTGTCGTAATCGCGCTCGAGCAGCAGCCACGCCAGCAGCGGAACCAGCGAGGCGCGCAGCACCGTGATGGCGTTCGGCAGGTGTCTCATCGGCGGAGCATCGTCGCGGCGGCCGGAAGCAAGCCTAACCGATGCCGCGGCCGGCCACGTCGGCCGGCGGCGAGCCGCGCCGCCGGGTTCAGAGTTCGTCGAAGGCGGCGGCGATGCGGCGTCGCTGCGCGGGATCGGCGATGGGCCCGCGCAGCGCGCCCATGTTCTCCGCCGCGTGCCCCGGGTTGGTCGTGGCGGGGATGGCGCAGGTGACCGCCGGATGGGCGAGGATCCACTTCAGGAACAGCTGTGCCCAGCTGATGCAGCCCAGCTCGCGCGCCACCGCCGGCAGCGGCCGCTGGCCGGCCCGGTTGAACAGCAGCCCGCCGTCGAACGGCCGGTTGACGATCACCGCCACCCCGCGTGCGGCCGCCAGCTCGATCAGCGGCAGCGCCGAGCGGTCGGCCAGGTTCAGCGTGATCTGCATGAAGTCGAGCGGCTCGCTCCTCAGCACCCGTTCCATCTCGTCGTGCTTGTTGCCGTGCGAGGTGGTCACGCCGATGTAGCGGAACCGGCCCTGCTCCTTCCACGCACGCAGCGTCCTGAGGTGCTCGGGCCAGCTGAGCAGGTTGTGCACCTGCATCAGGTCGAAGCGGCGCGGCTCGGCGCCGCCGACGCGGCCGTCCCGGCCGACACCCCACAGGCGCAGCGACTCGCTCATCTGCGTCGGTCCGACGCGGCCGAACGCCGTCCACACCTTGGTCGCCGCGAACAGCCTGCCGGCGTGCTCGACCTGCGGCAGCAGTTCGCCCAGCAACCGCTCGGCGCGGCCGTACATCGGCGACGAATCGATCATGCCGCCGCCGCCGGCGAAGAACGCCTGCAGCACCTGCAGCCGGCGCGTGCGCTGCACCACCTCGTCGCCGACGTCGAAGGTGAGCCAGGTGCCGAGGCCGACCGCGTTGATCTGTTCGCCGCTTGCCGGGATCGTCCGGCGCAGCAGCGCCGGCTGCGCCCTCGCCGGCAGCACCGATGCGCCGGCCAGCGCCGGCAGCCCTTTGAGCAGCGTCCGTCGTTTCATCGAAGGCTCTGACCGTCAAGCCGGGCGTTCGGTTCGCCGTCGTCAGCGGCGGAAGTTGACCAGTCCGATGCCGGCGCCGACCATCAGCGCGGCGACGGCGAAGGTCGGACTGAGCCGCTCGCCGAGCAGCACCACGCCGAAGACGACGCCGAACAGCGGCGCGAGGAACGAGAACACCGCCAGTCGCCCGGCGTAGTAACGCGTGAGCAGCCAGAACCAGGCCAGGTAGCTGGCGAAGGCGACCACCACGCCCTGGAACAGCAGGCTGCCGAGCGCCAGCGCGTCGAGGCGCACGACGCCGGGCTCGCCGACCGCCCACGCCACCACCGGCAGCGCCAGCGCCGAGACGGCCAGCTGGTACAGCAGCGTCTTCTCCGCCGACGCGCGCGCCAGCGACGAGCCGCGGATCAGCACGGTGGTCGCCGCCCACAGGGCGGCGGCGACGACGCCGAACGTGTCGCCAAGCAGCGTGCTGCGGTCCGGCGCGGCGAGACCGTCGGCGAACGCCGTCACCAGCCCGCCGAAGGCGAGCAGCACGCCGGCCCACTGCAGCGCGGTCAGCCGCTCGCCTGGCACGAACAGCGCCAGGCCGAGCGCGGTGAGCACCGGCGCCAGGTAGACGAACACCACCATGCGCGAGGCGGAGGTGTGCGCCAGGCCGCTGTAGATGAAGCAGAACTCGCCGGCGAACAGCGCGCCGGCGGCGATGCCGGCAGCCAGCGTGCCGTCGCGGTCGAGCAGGCGGATATCGCGCCACCGGGCCCAGCCGAGCAGCAGCACCACGGCCAGCGTCGAGCGGATGCCGGCCTGCGTCAGCGGCGAGACCGCCGGCAGGGCGAGCTTGATCGCCACCTGCTGCAGGCCCCAGAGCATCGTGCACACCAGCAGCGTGGCGTAGGCACGCGCGTCGAGCGGCAGCCGGGTCGAGGTCATGGCAGACCGCAGCTTAGCGGTGTCGTCGAACGGCGCGAACGCGCGTAGATTCGCGCCTCTACCGGCCGCCGTCCCGCGGTCCATCCGCCGCCGATGCACGAACGAAGCCGCGAGGCACCGAACCGATGAGCCCTTGCGACGCCGACCCCGGCATCGTGTTTCCGCGCGGCAGCGATGGGGCGTACAGCAGCTCGGCCTCTGGCCGCGACGTCGTTGCGGCGGCGCTCGACGTGGTCGCACCGGCGCACGCTGCCGCGCGGCACGGATGAACAGGCGATGACCAGCCATCCCGGCGCCGCCGGCGTGCAGCTGGACGAGGCGACGGCCGAGTTCGTCGCCGGCGTCACCTCGATGGCGATCGCCACCCGCGACGCACAACTGCTGCCCACCGTCGGCAAGGCGCTCGGCTGCATGGTGAGCGCCGACCGCCGCTGGCTCACGGTGCTGATCGACGGCGAGCAGTCGGCGCGGATCGTCGCCGACATCGCCGCCGGCAGCCCGGTGGCGGCGGTGTTCTCGCTGCCGGCCACGCACCGCACCGTGCAGGTCAAGGGAGCGCAGGCGACGACCGCCACGGCGACGCCGACGCAGCGCGTGCGGGCGCGGATGCACGTCGACGCGATCGTCGAGCACCTGGCGCCGCTCGGCTACTCGGAGGCGGCGCTGCGCGTGCTGTTCAGCTATGAGGCCGGCGCGCTGCTGGCGGTGCGCTTCGCGCCGACGGCGGTCTTCGCGCAGACGCCCGGCCCGCGCGCCGGCGAGCGGATCGCCGGATGAACCCGCCGCTTTCCGCCCTGCGCGCCTGCTTCGAGGGCGAGATCCCCTCGCTGCTGGCCAGCTGCAGCCTCGACGGCACGCCGAACGTGACCTACGTGTCGCAGGTGCACTACGTCGACGCCGAGCACGTCGCACTGAGCTTCCAGTTCTTCAACAAGACGCGCGAGAACGTGCTCGAGCATCCGTACGCGACGGCGCTGGTGGTCGACCCGGGCTCGGGCCGCCGCTGGCGGCTGCAGCTGCGCTACCTGCGCACCGAGGAATCCGGGCCGCTGTTCGAGTCGATGCGGGCGCGGCTGGCCGGCATCGCCTCGCACACCGGCATGGCCGGCGTGTTCCGCCTGCGCGGTGCCGATGTCTATCGCCTGCTCGCCATCGAGCCAGTTCCGGGACCGGTTGTGCCGCCGCCCGAGCCTGCGGCCAGCCCGCTCGCCCTGCTGCGGCCCCTGGCCGCCCGCATCGCCGCGCACAGCGACCTCGCCGCGCTGCTCGACGACACGCTGGCGGCGCTGGACAGCGAGCTCGGCATCAGGCACTCGATGCTGCTGCTGCTCGACCCCGGACGGCAGCGGCCGGCGCGGCTGTTTATGGTCGCCAGCCGCGGCTACGAAGCCTCCGGGCTGGGCTCCGAGATCCCGCTGGGCAACGGCGTGATCGGCGTGGCGGCGGCAAACCGCACGCCGATCCGCATCTCGCACTTCACCGCCGAGTACGCCTACGGCCGCGCCATCCGCGAGGAGATCCGTGCCTCCGGGCTGGCCGAGCAGCTGGAGAGCGAGATCCCGCTGCCAGGCCTGCCGGCGCCGCGCAGCCAGCTCGCGGTGCCGATCGTCGTCACCGACCAGGTGGTCGGCGTGCTGTACGGCGAGAGTGCCGAAGACAGGCGTTTCTCTTACGAGCACGAGGATCTGCTGGTGGCGCTGGCCGCGCAGCTCGGCGCGACGATCGCGCTGCTGCGGCTCGCCGCGGAATCGCACGACGCGGCCGACGCCGAGCCGGCGCCGCCCGGCACCGCGCCCGGCGGTGCGCCGGTGCGGCTGCGCCACTACGCGGTCAACGACAGCGTTTTCGTCGACGACGAGTACCTGATCAAGGGCGTCGCCGGCGCGATCCTGTGGAAGCTGGCGCGGGAGTTCAGCGCCGGCCGCCGCACCGAGTTCACCAACCGCGAGCTGCGGCTCGACCCATCGTTGCACCTGCCCGACATCAGCGACAACCTCGAGGCGCGGCTGATCCTGCTGGCGCGGCGGCTGCAGGAGCGCTCGCCGTCACTGCGCATCGTCAAGACCGGACGCGGCCGCTTCCGCTTCGAGGCCGACGCGCCGCTTCATCTCGAGCAGGCCGCGTCGGCCTGACGCCGCCCTCAGTGCGGCGGCGCCGGGAAGGTCACCACCGGCCCGCTCGGCCTGCTGCCCGGCGCGACGTACGCCGGCGCCGGGCTGCCGGCGGGGCCAAGGTGGCGGATGAAGCGATAGGCAGCTCGCAGGTCGGCCTCGCTCATGTCGCGCAGGTTGAACCACGGCATCGGCGGCCGGTACTGCGCCGCGCGGGCGCGCCGGACCCACTCGTCCTCGGAGATGCCGGCGACCACCAGCCGGAGATTGGCCGCGTAGGTCGTGCCCCACGGGCCGCTCCAGCCGAGCGCATCGCCGGTCAGCCATTGCGCCTCCGGAACGTCGCCGCCGCTGTGCGCATAACCGGCCGTGTGGCAGTCGTTGCAGCCGGCGATCTTCACCAGGTAGCGGCCCCGCTCGATCGCATCGTGCTGCGCGCTGCCGCGCCGGGCGGAGTCGGCCGCGGCAGCGCCGGTGATGGCCAGCGCGGCAAGCGCGGCGCCGATCATCGCGGATGCTGTTCTGTTCATGGCGTTCTCCTTCTAGGCGGCCAGCGGCGCCGCGGCGATGCCGAAGCTCAGCCGATTCCAGTCGCGCGGCGCAAGATGCGGCCGCGCCGCCTCCAGCAGCCGCTGGAAGACCTCCGCCGGCGCCTTCGCCTGCAGCGTGCCGAACAGGCCGGCCCGCTCGTGCGGCGTCAGGCTCGGCACCATCCAGCGGATCACCTGCGCCATCTCCTGCTCGCCGATCGAGGCGACGATGCGGTCGTGGATCGCCGCCAGTTCGTCGTCGGCATACTCGGCCCAGAGCACGGCGTTGTTGACGGTCTCCTCCTCGTGCATGTGTGCGAGGTTCTCGGCGATGAGAAGCGACAGCTGCCGGTACAGCGCCTGCGCTGCGGCGGCCCGCTGCCCGGCAGCGCGCTCGACGCCTTCGGCCAGCCGGCGCAGTTCGTCGAGCGCCGCCGGCTGCCGCCGGTGCTCGGCAGCGGCCCCGTCGGCCGAGCCCGGACGGCGCGCCTGCATCGCCGGGTGGATGAACTCGTCCTCGATGCTGGCGTGGTGTTCCAGCAGCTGCAGCAGCGAGCGTAACTGCGCCAGCACGGCGCTGCGCTCGCCGGCATCGTCGACGTCGATGCGGCCGACGGCACTGAGGGTGTCGGCCATGAAGCTGCGCAATGCCTTGTGAATAGATGCATACAGGTCGATACGTGTCTCGGTCATCTTGGTTTCCTAGAACAGGTGGTGGTCTTGCGGAACTTCCGTCTGGCCGCTGGCGGCGGCACCCCCGACGGCAGGCATCGTAGGAAGCGGCCTGACCGGCCGCTCGTAAATGTTGGCTAACGGCTTGCTAAGAAATTCGTAAGGCGGCATCGGTGCGACAATTCGCCCTTTGATCCGCGCCGCCGATGTTCAGCCCGTCCAGACCGTCCGCGTCAGCAGCGACCGCCGCCGTGCCCTCGCCCTGCGTTTCCGTCTGCCGCATCGACGCCGCGACCGGCTGGTGCGAGGGTTGCTGGCGGACGATCGACGAGATCGCCAACTGGGGACTGCTCGACGACGACGAGAAGCTCGCCGTGTGGTCGGAGCTCGAGCAGCGGCGGGCGGCCCGGCGATGAGCGCAGCTGCCTTGCCGGCGGCCGAGATCGACTGGTACTTCGACTTCGTCTCGCCGTACTCCTACCTCGCCTTCGAGTCGCTGCCGCAGGCGCTGGCCAGCATCGAGCCGGCGCCGCTGCTGCGCTACCGGCCGCTGCTGTTCGCCGGCTTGCTGAACCACTGGGGGCACACCGGTCCTGCCGAGATACCGCCGAAGCGCCGCTTCACCTACGAGCACTGCGCCTGGCTGGCCGACCGCCACCGCATCGAGATGCGGGCGCCGCGCCGGCACCCGTTCAATCCGCTGCCGCTGCTGCGCGCCGCCATCGCCGCCGGCGGCGGGCGTGACGTGATCGGACGGCTGTTCCACTTCGTCTGGCGCGACGGCAGCCTGCCCGACGAGCCCGCCTTCGCCGCCGTGCTGGCCGAACTCGGCCTCGCGCCGGCGTCGCTCGACGCGGCCGAGGTCAAGGCCGCGCTGCGGGCAAACGGCGAGTCGGCGATCGCCGCCGGCGTCTTCGGCGTGCCCACCGCGGTGGCGCGCACCGCGCAAGGCGTGCGCGCGATCTGGGGCTTCGAGGCGCTACCGATGCTTGCCGACTGGCTGCGCGCCGCGCCGGTGTTCGCCAGCGACGAAATGCGTCGCGCCGCCGACCTGCCGCCCGGTGAGCAGCGGCGGAACGTCGCCCGATGAGCGCGGCCCGCACGCCGCTGATAGCTTCGGCGCCGGCTGCGTCCGGCGGGCGACGCCGAGCTGCCGCATGACCGGCGGAGGGGGCCGATGACGCGGGCCACGGTCGGCGAGCGCTTCACCGAGACGGTGCATCTGACCGCCGAATCGATCCGCGCCTTCGCCGACTCGGTCGGCGACAGCAACCCGCTGCATCACGACGAGGCGCTGGCGGCGCGTTCGCGCTTCGGGCGGCTGATCGCCAGCGGCACGCACAGCGCCTCGTTGCTGATGGCGCTGACTGCCTCGCACTTCTCGCGCCACGCGCAGCCGCTCGGCCTGGAGTTCAAGCTGCACTTCCACAGGGCAGTGTGTGCCGGCGACACGCTGCAGCTGGCCTGGACGGTCACCCGCGTGCAGTGGAAGTCCTCCCTCGGCGGCGACCTGGTGTGGCTCGAAGGCGAGGCACGCAACCAGCGCGGCGAGATGGCACTGGCGGCCACGGCGACGCTGCTGGTGACCGACCGCGCCCGATGACGCCGCCGGATTTTTCCCAGCCCGTCGCCGGCCCCACCTATGGCCGCTTCTTCCGCGTGCTGGCCACCGTGATGCTGGTCGCCGTGCTGGCGATGGCGGCGCGGGCGACGCTGAGTCTTCCCGATGACGCCGCCGCGGCGCAGGGCTACTGGCTGCTCGGCATCGGCCTGCTGGCCCTGGCGGCGTCGTACTGGGTGCTGCTGCGCGCGACGACCACGATCGATGCCGTCGGCATCCGCCAGAGCGGCATGACGGAGAAGAAGGTGCAGTGGCAGCAGGTGCGCAGCGCCCGGCTGTTCGGTCCGCCGTTTGCGCGCCGGCTGATGGTGCGCACCGCCAACGGCCGCTTCCACTTCTTCTTCGGCGGCTCGCCCGAGCTGCTGGACGCGTTCGCCCGCATCGCGAAGGCCTACAGGACGTGAGCCGGACGCGCGCGCCGGCGCGGCTGCCCGCGACGATGCAGGTGCTCGAGCGTGGCTGGCTCAGTTCGAACAGCATCGTCTTCGACGACGGCGACGCCGTCAGCATCGTCGACACCGGTTACGTATCGCACGCGCCGATGCTGGCGCAGCTCGTCGAGACGGCGCGGCGCGGCCGGCCGCTGTCACGCATCGTCAACACCCACCTGCACTCCGACCACGTCGGTGGCAACGCCGAGCTGCAGGCGCGGTTCCGGGCGACGATCGTCATTCCGCCCGGCCTGGCGGCGGCGGTCCGGCAGTGGGACGAACGGCGGCTGAACTACGCGGCGACCGGCCAGCGCTGCGCACGCTTCGACTACGACCAGCTGATCGACGTCGACCGGCCGCTGCGCCTCGGCGGCCAGCAGTGGGAGGTCATCGGCGGCGGCGGGCACGACCCCGAGATGGTGCTGTTCTACAACCACGACGAGCGGATTCTGGTGTCCGCCGACGCGCTGTGGGAAAACGGCTTCGGCGTGATCTTCCCGGAGCTGGAGGGCGGCTCCGGATTCGCCGAGCAGCAGGCCGTGCTCGACCGGATCGGCGCGCTGTCGCCACGCATCGTGGTTCCGGGGCACGGCGCGCCGTTCGGCGACGCCGGCGCAGCGCTGGAGGTCGCCTACCGGCGGCTGGAGTACCTGCGCAGCGATCCGCAACGCAACGCCCGCCACGCGGCCAAGGTGCTGATCAAGTTCTGGCTGCTCGACGTGCGCCGCACGACGCCGGAGCAGATGCAACGGCACTTCGCGCACACGGACTACCTGCGCCTCATCCACCAGCGCTACTTCCCGCGCCAGGACTTCGCGCAGATGATCGACTTGCTCGTGGCCGAGCTCATCCGCGCCGGCGCGGCCGAGTTCGCCGGTGGCATGCTGCACAACCGCAACTGATGAAAGCCCCCGCCCTTGCCTGCGTCGCTGCCGCCCTGCTGCTCGCCGCCTGCGCGACGCCGGCGCCCACCGGGAAGCCGGGCCAGGCCGGGCCCGAGCCGCCCGCGCTCGGCCTGTTCAGCCCGATCAAGGTGCCGGACGGCCACGCGCCGGCACTGCAGCTCGCCGCCCGCGGCGTGCAGATCTTCCGCTGCGAGCCGGCCGGCGCCGGCTTCGAGTGGCGCTTCCGCCAGCCGGAGGCCGAGCTGTTCGACGCTCAGGGCCAACCAGCCGGCCGGCACGGGGCCAGCTTTTCGTTCGAGCACCGCGACGGCAGCCGCCTGCTCGGAACCGTCGTCGCGCACCAGGCGGCCGCTGCCGCCGACACGCTGCCGTGGCTGCTGCTGACGGCGAGGAGCTTCGGCCAGGGCGCCCTTGCCGGCGTCAGCTACGTCCAGCGCGTCAATACCCGCGGCGGCATGCCGCCGGCGGGATGCAGCGCCGGCCAGGCCAACCGCCTGCTGCGGGTGGACTTCAGCGCCGACTTCGTCTTCTACCGGCCACGCGGCTAGGCGGGGGAGCCATGGCCCGCCACCGCCGCGGCGCGGCGGCGGCCCGCTGCCGCCCCGGGCTCGCCGCGGCCGGCCTCCCCGGCAGGCGGCGCGCCAGGCCGCGCCAAATCTGGACTTCCGAGGCAGTCGGTTAAAATCGCGTGTTGTTCGGACGCAGAAGCCGGAGGAAGTCAGAATGGACATGACCCCCACGACGGTCGGCGCCTACCTCAGGGATCTGCCGCCTGACCGCAGGGTCGCGATGGCGCGGGTATGCAGCATGATCCGCCGCTCCGCGCGCGGCGTGCGCGAAAGCATGCGTTACGGGCTGGCCTTCTACGAGCTGGACGGGCCGCTGTTCGCTCTCGAGTCGGGCCGCCGCCACATGTCGTTGTACGTCGCCGAGCAGGAAGTCATCGTCAGGCACAAGGATGCGCTGCCGGGCATCAACGCGCAACGCAGCTTCATCAAGTTCTCGGACCTGACCCGCCTGCCGCTCGACGTGGTGGAAAAGATCGTGCGCGATTCGGTGGCGGCGCGCCGTTCGCGCGTCACTGCCGGCACGGTGCCGACGCAGGCCGACGCCCTGAAGCTGTGGGCGATCAACGAGGAGAAGGCCGCGCCGCCGCCCGGCTACCAGGTGATCTCGACCAAGCCGCCTCCCGAGACCGAAGGCGAAGGCGAGGCAGCGGGCAAAGCGGCCGACGCTGCGCCGGCGAAGAAAGCCGCCACCAAGCTGCCCGTGAAAGGCCCGGCCAAGGCCCCGCCGGCCAAGAAGGCCGCGACGGGGAAGAAGGCCGTGCCGTCGAAGAAGCCGAAGCCCAGGGCCCCGGTGAAGAAAGCCGCGCCGGCGAGAAAGGCAGCGAAGAAGGCGCCGGCGAAGCCCGCCAGGAAGCGCTGATCGCGCCGGCTCAGCCGTAGCTGCGCGCGTCGTCGATCACCTTGCCGTCGTTCGGCAGGCTGTCGGGCGCAACCAGTTCGACCGCGCCGCCGAGCTTTGTCACGGCGCGCAGCGTCTCGCCGACAGCGGTCGCCAGCGCCGGATCGTGCGACCGGGACTCCGCCTTCAGCGTCATCACGTCGGTCTCGCCGCTGCGGCTGACCACCAGGCGCAGCCGGCCGAGCTCGCCGTGCCGGCGGCCGACGTCGGCCACCTGCTCCGGCCGGACGAACATTCCCTTGACCTTGGTGGTCTGGTCGGCGCGGCCCATCCAGCCGCGGATGCGCGTGTTGGTGCGCCCGCAGGGCGAAGCGCCCGGCATCACCGCCGACAGGTCGCCCAGCGCCAGCCGGATCCACGGATGGTGATGGTCGAACGAAGTGACGACGACCTCGCCGACCTCGCCCGGCGCGACCGGCTCGCCGGTGCCCGGCCGAACGATCTCCAGCAGCACGTCCTCGTTGACCACCATGCCGGAGCGCGCCGGCGTCTCGTAGGCGATGCAGCCGAGGTCGGCGGTGGCATAGATCTGATAGGCATCGATGCCACGGTCGCGGATCTCCGCCTGCAGCGACGGCGGAAAGGCGGCTCCGGAGACGACGGCGCGGCGGATCGAGCTGGCCGGCCGGCCGGCCTGGTCGCCGGCATCGAGCAGGATCTTCAGGAAGTCCGGCGTGCCGGTGTAGGCGACCGGGCGAAGATGCTCGATCAGGTCGAGCTGCTGTTCGGTGTTGCCGGGTCCGGCCGGGATCACCGAGCAACCCACCGCTCGCGCGCCGGAGTCGAGGATGAAGCCGCCCGGCGTCAGGTGGTAGGAGAACGTGTTCAGCACCACGTCGCCGAGGCGGAAGCCGGCGGCGAAGAGGCCGCGCGCCGCGCGCCAGGCATCATCTTGCCGCCCCTCCGGCTCGTAGATCGGCCCGGGCGAGGTGAACAGGCGGCCGAACGAATAGGCGGCATCGGGCAGCAGGCCGCCGAAAGGCGGCGCTTCCTTCTGCAGCGCCGGCATGCCCCCCTTGCGCATCACCGGCAGCCTGGCCAGCGCGGCCGCGCTGTTGATGGCCGCGGGGTCGATGTTGCCCAGATGGGCGCGCCAGCCGGGCGCGCGCACCGCCGTGGCGATCAGCGCCGGCAGTCGCTCGTACAGATCACGCTCGCGCTCGGAAGGGCTGCGCGTCTCGCGCGCGTCGAAGTGCTCGCTCATTTCCGTTTCTCCTCGCCGCGGCCGACTGCCGAGTCCCTACTGCTTGGCGGCCGCCTCCATCTGTTCGCGCCGTCTCTTCTCCTGCTCGGCCGCGTCGTCGAGCTTCTTCATCACCGGATCGATCGTCGTCTGCCTGGTCGGCAGCGGGGTGCTGTCGCGCTGCGGGCTGCAGGCGGCGAGCAGGATGCACATCAATGGCGGCACAATCGTTCTCAACGGAGAGCTCCACCGCGAAGCGCAAGTCTGCCGGGGTCAGAGAGCATCAGCGCCGGGGCGTTCGATGACCTTGGCGCTCGGCGAAGGCGCTCAATCCGACGCGTCGGAAAGCCGCCTGGCCGGGCGCGCGAGCGCAGACATTGCAAACGGGTACGGCAAGCGAGCGCAGCAACGCATGTCGGCTTTCTGGTGCGTCGGTTTCAGGCGAGCCAGCGCTTGCGGCGGCGGTAGAACTTCGCTTCGCGGAAGCTCTTCTTGCCCTCGCGCGAGATGCCCAGGTAGAACTCCTTGACGTCCTCGTTCTCGGCCAGTTCCTTCGCCGCGCCATCCATCACCACCCGGCCGCTTTCGAGGATGTAGCCGTAGTGCGCGTACTTCAGCGCGATGTTGGTGTTCTGCTCCGCCAGCAGGAAGGAGACCTTCTCCTTGTCGTTCAGGTCCTTGACGATGCCGAAGATCTCGTCGACTACCTGCGGTGCCAGGCCCATCGACGGCTCGTCGAGCAGGATCATGTGCGGGCTGGCCATCAGCGCCCGGCCGATCGCCGTCATCTGCTGCTCGCCGCCGGACGTGTAGCCCGACTGCGAACTGCGGCGCTGCTTCAGGCGCGGGAAATACGCGTAGACCTTGTCCACGCTGGCATCGATCTCGCTGCGCGACGCTCCGCGCGCATAGGCGCCGGCGAGCAGGTTCTCCTCGACCGTCAGGTGAGCGAAACAGCGCCGCCCCTCCATCACCTGCACGACGCCGCGCTTGACGAGATCGTAGGCGGTCAGCCGCTCGATGCGGTCGCCCTTGTATTCGATGTAGCCCTTGGTGACCTCGCCACGCTCGCCCTGCAGCAGGTTCGACACCGCGCGCAGCGTGGTGGTCTTGCCGGCACCATTGGCGCCGAGCAGCGCAACGATGCCGCCCTCCGGAACGGTCAGCGACACGCCCTTGAGCACCAGGATCACATGGTTGTAGATGACCTCGATGCCATTGACGGTCAGCAGCGGTGACGACACGGTAGTCCCCGATTGGTTTCGTCGACTTCGGTGAGGCCGCCACGCACGGCGGCCTCACCGAAGCCGCCCGCGCAACCTGCCGCGCGGGCGGGCCTCAGACAGCGACGTTCAGCCGCCTGCCAGTTCCTTCGCGCAGTCGCGGCGCGCCAGCTTCTTCTCCGCCAGATAAGCGTTCGCCGACTTCTGGATCATCGGCCGCAGGATCTGCTGGTCGGCCTCGTACCAGTCGGAACTGAACTTCCAGCTCTTGCCGTCCCAGGTCTGGATACGCGCAAAGTGCGCGCCGCCATGCTCGCGGCAACTGGTCGAGATCGGGCGCATCACGCCGGCGAAACCCATCCCGTCGAGCTTCTTCTGGTCGAGCGCGAGGTTCTCCAACCCCCAGCGGACCTCTTCGCCGGTCAGTGGCTTCTTGCCGAAGCGCTCCTGGGCACGACGCACACCTTCGACACCGAGCATCGCGCTGATCATGCCGCGGTTGTACAGCACGGAGCCGACCTCATCCTTCGGACCGGTGCCCTGGCCTTTGTCGTGCAGGAACTTCAGGATGTCCTGGTGCACCTTGGCCTGGCCGGCGCCATGCTGCAGCGCCAGCCCCTGGTAGCCCTTCGCATCGGCCGCCACCGGCTGCACGTCGGGCTCGGCGGCCGACCACCACACGCCGTACATCTTGTCGCGCGGGTAGCCGGTGGCCACCGCCTCCTTGATGGAGGTCGAGTTCATCACGCCCCAGCCCCACAGGAACACGTAATCGGGGCGTTGCTGGCGGATCTGCAGCCAGGTGGCCTTCTGCTCGACGCCCGGGTGGGTGACCGGCAGCAGCAGCAGTTCGTAGCCGTGCATCTTGGCGCGCTCCTGCAGCAGCGCGATCGGCTCCTTGCCGTACGGCGAGTCGTGGTAGACGAGGGCGATCTTCTTGCCCTTGAGCTTGTCCAGGCCGCCGTTGAGCTTGCCGACGTGCTGGACCAGGATGTCGGCCGCGTCCCAGTAGGTGCCGAGCAACGGGAAGTTGTACGGGAAGGCCTCGCCCTCGACCGAGTCGGCGCGGCCATAGCCGGCGGTGATCAGCGGGATCTTGTCGGCCGCAGTCTTGTCGGTCAGCGCGAAGGTAATGCCGGTCGACAGCGGCTGGAACACCGTTGCGCCCGTGGGGCCCTTGCCCTTCAGCCGCTCGTAGCACTCGACGCCGCGGTCGGTCGCGTAACCGGTCTCGCACTCTTCGTAGGTGATCTTCACCCCGTTGATGCCGCCGTCGCGCGCATTGATCAGCTTCAGGTAGTCGCCGTAGCCGTTGGCGAAGGGCACGCCGTTTGGCGCATAAGCGCCGGTCCGGTAGACCAGGGCCGGGAAGAACTGCTCTTTCGCCTGCGCCAGCACGCTGCCGCTGCTCAGCGCAGCAACGACGCCCATCGCGGCCGCCAGGGTCTTCAGTTTCGCGTATCTCATAGTGCCTGTCTCCTTTCGAAGGTCGTTGCCAGGGGACTTCGCCCGAGCGCTTGAAAAATCGTTGTCAGTGCGGGAACGGCCACAGTCGCAGCTTCTCCTTGCCGATGGCCCACAGCCGCGCCAGCCCGTGCGGCTCGGCGATCAGGAACAGCACGATCAGCGCGCCGAAGACGATGAACTCGAGGTGCGAGACCATCGCCGTCGAGATCGGGATGCCGAGCCAGTTCGGCAACTGGTTCAGCACCAGCGGCAGAACCACGATGAACGCGGCGCCGAAGTAGCTGCCGAGGATCGAGCCCATGCCGCCGATGATGATCATGAACAGCAGGTTGAAGCTCAGGTTGATGTTGAACGCCAGCGGCTCCCACGCGCCCAGGTGCACGAAGCCCCACAGGGCGCCGGCCACGCCGGCAAAGAACGAACTGACCGCGAACGCCGACAGCTTCGCGTGCAGCGGCCGGATGCCGATCACGCTCGCCGCCACGTCCATGTCGCGGATCGCCATCCACGAGCGGCCGATGTGCGAGCGTGTCAGGTTCTTGGCCAGCAGGGTCATCACGACCAGAACGCCGAGCAGGAACCAGTACTTCTCGACCGGCTCGTCGATGGTCCAGCCGAACAGGCTGACGTCGGCCGGCGACACCGAACCCGACGGCGAGTAGTTGGTGAACCACTTGACGCGGGCGAACATCCAGTCGATGAAGAACTGCGCCGCCAGCGTCGCCACGGCCAGGTACAGCCCCTTGATGCGCAGACTCGGCACGCCGAACAGGATGCCGACCAGGGCCGCGACCAGTCCCGCCAGCACCAGCACGACCAGGAAGTTCAGGAACGGGAAGCGGATCACCAGGTTGTAGGCGGCATAGGCGCCGACCGACATGAAGGCCGCGTGGCCGAGCGAGATCTGGCCGCAGTAGCCGACCAGGATGTTCAGCCC
This sequence comes from Burkholderiales bacterium, assembly GCA_020355165.1. Lineage (GTDB taxonomy): Bacteria > Pseudomonadota > Gammaproteobacteria > Burkholderiales > Burkholderiaceae_F > JADJWR01. The sequence goes on along the minus strand of CP070661.1, from coordinate 1,354,832 downwards.
GATCGCCGCGATGGTCAGGATCAGGAACGGCACGACCAGCGCGCGGAACATGTAGTCGCTGGCCAGCAGGGGCACCAGCAGAAAGGCGAGCGCGACCACGCCCCAGACGAAGAAGCGGTCCTGCGTGATCGGCAGCATCTGCTGGTCCGACCGGTAGGTCGTCTTGAACTGGCCGTTTTCCCGATAAAGCATTCTTCACCTCTCAGGGGCCGGTTCGGCAGGCCACGCAAGGCGCCCGCCGGTCCCGTTCCCCGCCGATCCTCAGACGCGATCGATGATCTTCTCGCCGAACAGCCCCTCCGGCCTCACCAGCAGGAAGGCCAGCGCCAGCACGTAGGCGAACCAGTTCTCGATGCCGCCGCCGGCCAGGTCGAAGGCCTGGACCAGCACCGGACTGAGGAACACCTCGGCGAACTTCTCGCCCACCCCGATGATCAGTCCGCCGATGATCGCCCCGGGCACCGAAGTGAGCCCGCCGAGGATCACCACAGGCAACGCCTTCAGCGCCACCAGCGCAATGGAAAACTGCACGCCGAGCTTGCTGCCCCAGATCATGCCGGCCACCAGCGCAACGATGCCGGCCACCGCCCAGACGATCACCCAGATGGTATTCAGCGGGATGCCGATCGACTGCGCGGCCTGGTGGTCGTCGGCCACCGCGCGCAGCGCGCGGCCGGTCGCGGTCTTCTGGAAGAACAGCGCCAGCACGATCACCAGCACCGCGGCGGCCAGTGCCGCAACGAGATCCTCCTGGTTGATCAGGATGCCGCCCTGGAACAGCCCGTCGGCAATCAGCGTCGGCGTCTTGGGCAGGCCGAGGTTGATCTCGTAGATGTCGCTGCCCCAGACCGTCTGGCCGACGCCGTCGATGAAATAGGTGATGCCCAGCGTGGCCATCAGCAGCACCACGCCTTCCTGGTTGACCAGATGCCGCAGCACCATCCGCTCGACCAGCCAGGCGAAGCCGATCATGATCGCCACCGCGAGCGAGAACGCGATCAGGTTGCCGAGCAGGCGGCTCTCGATGCCGAGCAGCGCCGGGATCCATTCCGCCAGCCGCGCCATCGCCAGCGCGGCGAACAGCACCATCGCGCCCTGGGCGAAGTTGAACACGCCCGAGGCCTTGAAGATCAGCACGAAGCCGAGCGCGACGAGCGAATACAGCACGCCCGCCATCAGTCCGCCGAGCAGCACCTCGATGTAGAAGCCTGGCGCGCTCATGCCGAGCGCCAGCGGCATGACCATGCCGACGAGGATCGCGACGATCAGCGTGATGATCGGCCAGTTGCGTTTCAGGTTCATCGTCGCCGCTCTTTCCTAGTGCGCCACGCCGAGGTAGGCATCGATCACTTCCTGGTTGGCCCGCACCTCGTCGGGCGTGCCGTCGCCGATCTTGCGGCCGTAGTCGAGCACCACCACCCGGTCGGAGATGTCCATCACCACGCCCATGTCGTGCTCGATCAGCACGATCGTCGTGCCGAACTCGTCGTTGACATCGAGGATGAAGCGGCACATGTCCTCCTTCTCCTCGACGTTCATGCCGGCCATCGGCTCGTCGAGCAGCAGCAGGCGCGGCTCCATCGCCAGCGCCCGGCCGAGATCGACCCGCTTCTGCAGGCCGTAGGGCAGCCGGCCGACCGGCGTCTTGCGGTAGGCCTGGATCTCGAGGAAGTCGATGATGTGCTCCACGAAAGTGCGATGCCGCAGTTCCTCGTCCAGCGCCGGACCGATCCGCACGGCCTGCAGCAGGATGTTGCTGCGCATCTTCAGGTTGCGCCCGGTCATGATGTTGTCGAGCACGCTCATGCCCTTGAACAGCGCCAGCGACTGGAACGTCCGCGCGATGCCCATCTCGGCGGCGGCGTGCGAGCTCATCTGCTCGAAACTCAGTTGCTTGCCGTCGGCGGCGCGGAACGTGATGCGGCCGTGCTGCGGCGTGTAGACGCCATTGATCACGTTCAGCATCGAACTCTTGCCGGCACCGTTCGGACCGATGATCGCCCGCACCTCGTGCTCGCGCACGTCGAACGAGACGTCGGTCAGCGCCTTGACCCCGCCGAACGACAGCGAGATGTTGTCGCTCTTCAGGATGACTTCGCCGATGTGGCGTTCGCGACTGGTCATGGCTGGTTGTTCTGCTGGTTCACCGGCTGGTCCTTCATCGACCACGCCGGCTCGGCCGCCGGCCTGATCCTTCCTTCCGCGCCCATCGGCCTGCTGTTGCCGGCGATCCACTGCCACGCCAGGACCCAGAACACGAGCACCAGCGCGATGCCGGCCAAGCCTGCCAGCAGCATGCCGCCGGCAAAGCCCCAGGCCGCCAGCGGCACCCCGGCCACCAGGCAGAGGAGAGCGAGCCAGTTCCTGCCGCTCATTGCCTGTCGTCTCCTCAGGCGGCCTTGCGCACCGGCGCGAACACCTTGGCGTCGCGGATCTTCAGGGTGGCGCTGATCTTGCCGGTACGGCCGTCCTCGAACTTCACCTGGGTCTCGATGAACTGCTCCTTCCTGTCGGAGTACAGCGCATCGACCAGCACCGCGTACTTGTCCTGGATGAAGCGGCGACGCACCTTGCGCGTGCGCGTCAGCTCGTCGTCGTCCGGATCGAGTTCCTTGTGCAGGATCAGGAAGCGGTGGACCTGCGAGTTGGCCAGCTTCTCGTCGGCGGCCAGGTCGGCGTTGACCTTCTCGACGCAGTCAGCCAGCAGGTCGAGCACCTCGGGCTTGCTGGCCAGGTCGATGTAGCCGGCGTAGGGCAGGCCGCGCCGCTCGGCCCAGTTGCCGACCGCCTCGAAGTCGATGTTGATGAAGGCGGTGGCCTGGTCGCGCTCGTGGCCGAAGGCCACGGCCTCCTTGATGAACGGGAAGAACTTCAGCTTGTTCTCGATGTACTTCGGCGCGAACAGCGTGCCGTCCGAAAGTTTGCCGACGTCGTTGGCGCGGTCGATGATCTTCAGGTCGCCGTCGGCGTCGAGGAAGCCGGCATCGCCGGTGTGGTACCAGCCCTCGCTGTCGAGCACCTCGGCGGTGGCCTCGGCGTTCTTGTAGTACTCCTTGAGCAGCCCGGGGCTCTTCAGCAGGATCTCGCCGCTGTCCTTGATCTTCAGTTCGACGCCGGGGATCGGCGGGCCGACGGTGTCCGGCTTGACGCGCCCGTTCTGCTGCACGCAGACGAACACCGCGGTCTCGGTGGAGCCGTACAGCTGCTTCAGGTTGATGCCGATCGAGCGGTAGAAGGTGAACAGGTCCGGACCGATCGCCTCGCCGGCCGTGTAGGCGACCTTGACGCGGCTCATGCCGAGGACGTTGCGCAGCGGGCCGTAGACGGCGAGGTCGCCGAGCCGGTACAGGATGCGGTCGCCCAGGCCGACCGGCTTGCCGTCGAGGATGTCGGCGCCGACCTTCTTGGCGACCCCCATGAAGTAGTGGAACATCCGGCGCTTCAGCCCGCCGGCGTCCTCCATGCGGATCATCACCTGCGTGAGCAGCCCTTCGAACACCCGCGGCGGGGCGAAGTAATAGGTCGGGCCGATCTCGCGCATGTCGTTGGTGACCGTCGACGGCGACTCCGGGCAGTTGACCGTGTAGCCGGTGGCCAGCGCCTGCGCGTAGGAGAAGATGTTCTGGCCGATCCAGGCCAGCGGCAGGTAGGCCAGCACGTCCTCGTAGACGGTCAGCCCCTCCATCTCGGTGCAGACGCGGGCGCGGTCGATCAGCGCGCGGTGCGTCTGCACCACCCCTTTCGGCTTGCCGGTGGTGCCCGAGGTGTAGAACAGCGCCGCGGTGTCGTCCGGCGAGCCCTTGGCGATCTCCTCGTCGATGAACTGCGGCTGCACCGACAGCAGGCCCTGGCCGAGCCGGATCAGCTCCTCGTACGGCAGCAGGCCCTCCTGCGTGTAGTGGCGCAGCCCCCGCGGGTCGTCGTAATAGATGTGCTTGAGCACCGGGTGCTGTTCGCGCACCTCGAGCATCTTGTCGACCTGTTCCTGGTCCTCGACGATCGCGTAGGCGATCTCGGCGTTGTGGAACACGTAGACCATCTCGGCGGCGATCGCGTCCTGGTACATCGGCACCGGGATGCCGCCGAGCGACTGCGCCGCCATCATCGCGAAGTACAGCCGCGGCCGGTTCTCGCCGATGATCGCCAGGTGATCGCCGCGCCGGAAACCCTGCACGTGCAGGCCGGCGGCAAGCTTCTTCACCTGGTCGGCCACCTGGGCCCAGGTCCACGTCTGCCAGATGCCGAGGTCCTTCTCGCGCAGCGCCGGGTGCTTGTCGCGCCAGCGTGCGTGGTCCAGCAGCAGCCGCGGAAAGGTGTCCGGCTGCTCGGCCGGTGCCTTCGCCATCGTGTTGTCTCCTCGTCCATCGGTGGGTGCGGTGCAGCAAAGACACCGCCCCTCCGCGCTCTTATTGCTGGGCGCAGACTCTACACAAGGGAGGCAGCGCGGCAAGCGCCGGCTGACCCCCCTCTGAGCGGAATCAAGGTAATCGCTCGGCCGCGCCGCGCGCTGTCATCTGGGCGACAATCTCCGTCATGCCGGCCGAGTCCCTAGAGCAGTCGCTGCGCGCCACCCGCTGGGGTGCAGCGCTGGCCGCCGACCAGCTGGCGCGGGTGGCGGCCGAATCGGGCGAGGTCGTGGTGCCCACCAGCGGCTACGTCTGCCGCAGCGGCGAACCGGTCGACGCCTGGCTCGGCGTGCTCGACGGCATGGTCAAGATGATGATCTCGACGCCGTCCGGGCGGGCGTCGACCTTCACCAGCATCCCCGCCGGCGGCTGGTTCGGCGAAGGCAGCCTGCTGAAGACCGAGCCGCGCCGCTACGACGTCATCGCCCTGCGCGATTCGCGCATCGCACGCGTTCCGCGGCGTACCTTCGAGTGGCTGCTCAACACCAGCATCCCGTTCAACCGCTTCCTGCTGGTCCAGATCAACGAGCGGCTGGGCCAGTTCATCGGCATGCTCGAGGCGCAGCGTCTGCACGACCCCGACGCCCGCGCCGCGCGCTGCGTCGCCGGACTGTTCAACACGATCCTGTACCCCGGCATCGGCAAGAAGCTCGAGGTCTCGCAGGAGGAGATCGGCTACCTCGCCGGAGTCTCGCGGCAGCGGGTCAACCAGGCCCTGCACGCGCTGGAGGCCGCCGGCCTGCTGAAGGTCGAGTACGGCGCGATCGTGATCAACGACCTCGACGGCCTGCGCCACTACGGCTCGTGAGCAGCCCAGGAGCGGCGGCATGAGGGCGGTCGACCTGCCTGGCGGCGAATCGGTGCCGGCGCTCGGCCTCGGGACCTGGCGCATCGGTGAGGCGGCCCGCCGGCGGCGGGCGGAGGTCGAGGCGGTTCGCTTTGCGCTGGAGATCGGCTACCGGCTGATCGACACCGCCGAGATGTACGGCGAGGGCGGTGCCGAGGAGGTCGTCGGCGAGGCGCTGGCGCACGGACCGGTGCCGCGAGGCGAGGTCTTCCTCGTCAGCAAGGTGTATCCGCACAATGCCAGCCGCAGGGGCACCGTTGCCGCCTGCGAGCGCAGCCTGAAGCGGCTGCGCACCGACCGCATCGATCTGTACCTGCTGCACTGGCGCGGCGCGGTGCCGCTGGCCGAGACGGTGGAGGCCTTCGAGCAGCTGCGCGGACAGGGCAAGGTCCGCCACTGGGGCGTCAGCAACTTCGACGTCGATGACCTGCGCCAGCTGTGGGGGGTCGACGACGGCGAGCGCTGTGCCGCCAACCAGGTCTATTACTCGGCGAGCCAGCGCGGCATCGAATTCGACCTGCTGCCCTGGCAGCGACAGCGCCGCCTGCCGTTGATGGCCTACTGCCCGATCGACCAGGGCGCGCTGGCCAGCAGCAGCCCGCTGCAGAAGATCGCGCACGAGCGTGGCGCCACGGCGGCGCAGGTGGCGCTGGCCTGGACGCTGCGGCAGCCGGACGTGATCGCCATTCCGAAGGCGGTGCAGGCCGCGCATCTGCTCGACAACCTGGCTGCCGCCTCGATCGAGCTGAGCGCGGCCGAGCTGGCGCAGATCGACGCGGCCTCGCCGCCGCCGGCGCGCAAGCGCCGGCTGGCGATGACCTGACCGGGCGGCGAGTACGTCGGAGGGGCGATGTTCGACCTCGAGTCCTGGGAACTGGCCAGCTATGTGGTGACCGTGATCGGCCTGCCGCTGGCGATCGTTCTGTTCCTCTACGAGCAGCGCAAGGAGCGCGCCAACGAGGAGGACGAGGTCTACCAGCTGCTGTCGAACGCCTACAACGACTTCCTCAAGGTGGTGATCGACAACGCCGACCTGCACCTGCGCTCGAACGTGCCGACCCCGGACCTGACGCCGGAGCAGCGCGAGCGGATGCTCGCCATATTCGACATGCTGATCTCGCTGCTCGAGCGCGCCTACCTGACCGCGTGGTCGCCGGACATGACGGCGGAGCAGGCGCGCCGCTGGAACTCGTGGGAGGACTTCATGCGCGAATGGGTCCGTCGCGACGACTTCTATCGCCGGCTACCCGAGCTGCTGCGTGGCGAGGATCCGCAGTTCGCCGACTACCTGCGCGCGCTGGCGGAGGAGGAGCGCGGATCCGCCTCGGGCTGAGCCGTGCGCGCCGCGCTCGGCTGGCGCGGCGCCAGCGCCGTCACCGCCAGCGCCAGCACGCTGAAGGCGGCACCGGCGACGAAGCACGCCGCCGCACCCAGCCCGTCCCACAGCAGTCCCGCGATCGTGCTGGCGAGGAGCATGGCGATGCCGGCGACGAGATGGAAAGCCCCGAAGGCCGTGCCACGCAGGTCGGCCGGCGCGGCAGCGGCGACCATCGTCGCCAGCAGGCCCTGCGTCATGCCCAGGTGCAGTCCCCACAGCGCGATGCCGGCCGATACCGGTACCCAGCCGGTGCCCGATGCCAGCGCCAGATCGGCGCCGATCAGGACGAGCAGGCCGACAGCCAGCAGGCGCCGGTGACTGACCCGGTCGGCCAGCCGGCCGAACGGGTAGGCGGCCAGCGCGTAGACGACGTTCATCGCCACCAGCACCAGCGGCGTCATCGCCACCGGAAGGCCGCCCTCGCTGGCGCGCAGGATCAGGAACGCTTCGCTGAATCGGGCCAGCGTGAAGATCGCGCCGATGCCGACCACCCACCAGTAGGCGCCGGAAAGCCGGCCCAGCTGCCGGCGCCGGATCGGGCTCG
>CP070661.1:1344095-1347557 GCA_020355165.1 Burkholderiales bacterium | reverse complement strand
CCTTTTCGTCGCGCAGCGAGCGGAGGAAGTGCGGTGCCTGTTCATAGGAAAGCGATGCATGGTGTCCGCGCACGCGCTTGAGCTTGAGTTCCCTGATCTTCACGGCGGCGCTGGCAGCAGCATTCCCATGGCAAAGTCCCCGAAACTCTGCGTCGCCAAAAACGCTGCGCAGTCTTTGAAGGATTCGGCTCGCGGTTTCCGGCACACGGGCATGCAGGTCGACATAGAAGTCCATCAGCGCCGGCGCGGAGATGCTGTCGATTGGGGCGTCCCAGAACTTCTTGGGCACATGATTCTCAAGTGACGCAATCCACTGCGCGCCATGCTTGACCGTGCGATTTGGCTCGATGACGCGCGCGTGGTAGTCGCGGGCGACGCGGGCAAGAGTTAATCGCTACCGACGCTTCTCGGCGCGCTGGGCGGCTTCTTTCTGCCTTGCCTCGGCCTTGGTGGCATTGCGAAGCTCAATGGGATCAAGCCCACGGCGCAGCAGCCCGCGTGCCTCCTGCGCCAGCTCCCGTGCGCTCTCCATGCTGGCTTGAATTTGGCGTCTCGTCCCGCTGCGCACCGCCGTTCCAAGCGCCATGGCGCGGCGCTTGCCACTTGGAGCCGTGTATCGGAACACCCACTTGGCGTTTGCGCCGTCGATCCGCAGGGACAGACCGCCGCCGTCCGCGTGGTCGCCGTCACCGGCGTCTTGCACGAGCGTTTCCTTCAGGAGATGAATGACCGCCATTTCCGCACCTCACAAAAGTCACCAGTTCAGTCACCACTTTTGCGCCATTTCCGGCGCACTTGTGGGCAGTGCAATTGCAGTGCGGATACGGTAGTGACGGGAAATTGTCCCGTCAAATCAGAGGCTTAGATGGACTGTCCTGCACTGCGTTGCACTTGCAGGATCTAGTCTGATGGCGGAGAGAGTGGGATTCGAACCCACGATAGGTTATTCACCTATACACGCGTTCCAGGCGTGCGCCTTCAACCGCTCGGCCATCTCTCCTCGGCGCTTGGCGCGCGGCGGATTATAGGCGGGCACCCTCGGCGATCGCCTCGCTGGCGGGGAAGGTGACCACGTGGTCGGCGTCGAGGCGGATGCCGATGCGCTCGCCGACCGCGTGATCGTGGTGGCTCGGCACCAGCGCGAGCAGTTCCTGGCCGCTGTCGAGGCGCAGGGTGTAGACGAAGTCGGCGCCGCGGAACGCCTTGCGCACCACCTGCGCCGTCATCGGGCTGGCGTCGTCGTGCACCACGTCGTCCGGCCGCAGCAGCACCTCGACGTGGCAGCCGCGACCGCAGGTATCGCAGCCGACGTTGCACGGCAGCGGCACGTCGCCATTGAGCACGCCGAGCTCGATCGACACACGGCGCGGGTCGAGGACCTTGGCCGGCACGAACACGCCCTGGCCGATGAAGTCAGCCACGTAGCGGCTGCCCGGGCGGTGGTAGATGTCGTAGGGGCGGTCCCACTGTTCGAGCCGCCCCTGGTTCATCACGCCGATGCGATCGGCGATGGCGAACGCCTCCTGCTGGTCGTGCGTGACGAGGATCACCGAGGTGCCGCTTTCCTTGAGGATCTGCCGCACCTCGGCGCCGAGCCGGGTGCGCAGCTCGACGTCGAGGTTGGAGAACGGCTCGTCCATCAGCAGCAGCGTGGGCGACGGCGCCAGCGCCCGGGCCAGCGCGACGCGCTGCTGCTGGCCGCCGGAGAGCTCGTGCGGATACTTGCGGGCGAACGACTGCAGGCCGACCAGTTCGAGCAGTCGTTGCACGCGCAGCGCGCGCTCGCCGCGGGGCAGGCTGCGCAGGCCGAAGGCGATGTTCTCGTCGGTGCGCAGATGAGGGAACAGCGCATAGTCCTGAAACACCAGCCCGACGCCGCGCTTCTCGGTCGGCACCTCGACGCCGGCGCCGGCAACGCGGCGGCCGCCAACGTCGATCGAGCCCGAATGCACCGGCACCAGGCCGGCGATCGCGCGCAGCAGCGTCGTCTTGCCGCAGCCGGAACTGCCGACGACGCAACCGATCTCGCCGTACGCCAGGCTCAGATTCAGCTGCTCGAGCACGTGCCCGGCCGCCTGCGGGTAACGCACGACGAGCTGCTCGATCTGGAGGACGGCGGCAGTAGCCATAAACGGGGTCGGGGTTTTTGGTGCAAATGATTATAATTCTCATTTGGCTTGCGCGTCGCCGGTTTCCAGCCGGCCGAATGTGATGGACATGCCCGCCGCTGTGCCAGCACTGCCGTCTGCGCGGGCGCAGCGGCGAATGCTGTCGGCGCTGCTGCCGCTGATACTCGCCGCGCTGTGCGCGGCGGCAGTGCTGTTGCCGCTGCTCGGCGTGGCCGCCAGTTTCACTGACCTGCCGGCATCGGTGCAGACGCTGCGGCATCTCGCGGCAACGGTGATCCCGTGGGCGGCGCTCGAGACCGGGCTTCTGGTCACACTGGTCGCGGCGGGGGTGATCGTGCTCGGTTCGACTTCGGCCTGGCTGGTCGCCGCCTACGACTTTCCCGGCCGCCGCCTGTTCGAGTGGGCGCTGCTGGTGCCGCTGGCGATGCCCGCCTACATCGTCGCCTACGCCTACACGGACTTCCTGCAGTTCTCCGGCACCGTGCAGCAGTGGCTGCGCGAGAGCTTCGGGTGGCAGCGCGGCGATTACTGGTTCCCGGAGATCCGGTCGATCCCCGGCGCGGCTTTCGTCTTTACGGTCACGCTCTATCCCTACGTCTACCTGCTGGCGCGCACCGCCTTCCTGGCCCGCACCGCGTCGATGGCCGACGCGGCGCGTTCACTGGGGCTGTCGCCGTTGCGCAGCTGGCTGCGCGTGAACCTGCCGATGGCGCGGCCGGCGGTGGCGGCCGGTGCGGCGCTGGCGTTGATGGAGACGGTGGCCGACTACGGCGCCGCCTCTTACTTCGGACTGCAGACCTTCACCACCGCGATCTATCGCGCCTGGTTCTCGCTCGGTGACCGCATCGCCGCCAGCCAGCTGGCCAGCGTGCTGCTGGCGGTGGTGCTGGTGCTGATGGCCTTCGAACTGCGCGCGCGCGGGCGGGCCCGATTCGTGTCGGCGGCCAACAGCGCGCGACCGGCGCAGCGCGTATCGCTCGGCGGCGCTCGCGGCGTCGCGGCGGCGCTCGCCTGCTGCCTGCCGCTGGCGGCCGGATTCGTGGTGCCGATGGCGATCCTGATCAAGCTGGCCGCGCCGTCGCTGTACCAGCTCGACGTCGACCGCTACCTGCAGTGGCTGCTTCACAGCGTGACGCTCGGCGTCGGCGCGGCGATGATCGCGGTGGCGATCGCGCTGGCGCTGGCCTACGCACTGCGCTTGACGACACGCGGCCTGCCCGCGCGCGCGGTGGCGCTCGCCGGGCGGCTGATGAACCTCGGCTACGCGGTGCCCGGCATCGTCATCGCGGTCGGCATCCTGTTGCCGCTGGCGGCCTTCGACAACGCCCTCGAT
>CP070661.1:1324287-1343995 GCA_020355165.1 Burkholderiales bacterium | reverse complement strand
CAGCGGCGGGAGCATTCGCCGGCGCCGGCGTCGGCCCACTCGAGCGGCCGGCGATCCGCGGCCTGCTCAGTCGGCCGCCGGCCAGGCAACCTGAAGTCGCTTCGCCCAGGGTTCGAGCGCCGGCAGGATCGCTTCATGCAACCGCACGCCGTGCGCGAGCTGCTCGCGCCGGCGCGCCAGCGCGCGCTCGCCGGGCAGTCGCACGCCATCGACGCCTTCGCGCGGCGGATTGGCCCGGCACTGGGCGGCGATGAAGTCGGCCTGGCGGACGAAGGCTTCGCGCCCGCCGAAGGCCTCGGGATCGATCGCCTGCACGAAGACGGTTGCGCCCCACCCCTGCTTCGGGTCGGCACGGCCGAAGCCGGCCAGGCCGCCGGTGAGCGCCTCGTTCAGCAGCGCCAGGCCGTAGCCCTTGTGGCCGGCCTCGAGGCCGCCCAGCGGCAGGATCGTTCCCGGCGGCTCGGCGAACAGCACCGCCGGGTCGTCGGTCGCCTTGCCGCTCGCATCGAGCAGCCAGGGATGTGCGAAGCGTCCGCCTGCCTTGTGCAGCCGAGCACTCATGCCGTTGGTGGTGACCGAGGCGGAAACGTCGACCAGCACTGGGTCGCCGGAGGTCGGAAACCCGATCGCCAGCGGATCGGGCGTGAACACCGCACGCGTGCCGCCGAACGGCGCCACGCTGGCGCTGTTGGCGTCGGAGCAGGCGAGCAGCAGCACGAAGCCCTGCTCGGTCGCGTGTCGCAGGTAGGCGGCCAGGCAGGCGATGTGGTGGCTGCGGCGGATGACCACGGTGGCCGTCCCGTAGATGCGCGCGCGCTCGAGCGCCGCGTCGACCGCCCGTTGCGTGAGCCACGGACCGGGCAGCCGGCCGCCGTCCCAAAGCAGCGCCGCAGCGCGCTCGCTGAGGACGACGATGTCGCCGCTGACCGCCATCGCGCCACGCTCGATCTCGGCCAGATAGGGCGCCAGCAGCGCCAGTCCGTGCGTGTCATGGCCGAGCAGGTCGCCCTCGACCAGCACCTCGGCCACCGCGCGCGCTCTGTCTTCGGGCAGGCCGGCGCGCGCCAGCAGCGCGAAAGCGAACCCGCGCAGGGCGTCGGCTGGGTACGTTCGCATCAGTACACCGCGCGGCCGCCGGACAGGTCGAATACGGCGCCGGTCGAGAACGAGCACTCCTCGGTGGCGAGCCAGGCCACCATCGCGGCGATCTCCTCGACCAGGCCGAAGCGACCCATCGGGATCTTCGACAGCATGAAGTCGATGTGCGCCTGCGTCATCTGGCTGAACATGCCGGTGCGCACCGCCGCCGGGGTGACGCAGTTCACGCGGATGCCGGTCTTCGCCAGTTCCTTGCCGAGCGACTTGGTCAGCGCGATGACGGCGGCCTTCGAGGCGCTGTAGGCGCTGGCGTTGGGGTTGCCTTCCTTGCCGGCGATCGAAGCGATGTTGACGATGCGGCCGTAGTCGGCGGCGCGCATCGCCGGCAGCACCGCGCGGTTGCACAGGAACACGCCGTTGAGGTTGATGTCCATCACCTGCTGCCAGTCGGCCAGCGGGTAGTCGGCGACGGGCAGGTTCGGCCCGGTGATGCCGGCGCTGCAGACCAGCGCGTCGATGCGGCCGAACTGCGCCAGCGTCGCGTCGGTCGCGGCGGCGACATCCGTCTCGCTGGTCACGTCGACGACCACTGCCCGATGATCGCCGGCCAGTGCGCCGCTCGCCGTATCGAGCGCGCCCCGGTCGCGGTCCCACAGCGCGAGCCGCGCGCCCGACGCCGCCAGCCGCTGCGCGATGGCCAGGCCGATGCCGGCGGCGCCGCCGGTTACGACGGCGGTGCGCCCCCTCATGTCAAGCTGATTCATCTGTCCCCCTTGGCTGAACTGCCCGTGTCGACGCGTGCCTGGGCACTATAGCGCCGGCGACGACGCGCAATTGGCCTGACCACTTGACCACGCGGCTTGACCCTGCGGAAACCCCGGGGGTACAGTCGGCCGCGAAACGCGCGGCTGGCGCAGCGCCGGCGCGCCCGGTCTGCCGCAGCGACGGCCTCGCGGCGCAACGACAGGGGGACGATCTCGAATGGCTAATTCACGTGGCCGCGCGCGCAAGCGGCGCAGCCAGGCCTGGTTCGGGCGCGAGGGCAAGATGGGTTTCATCTACCGCTCGTGGGTGAAGAACCGCGGCATCCCGCACGACCAGTTCGACGGCCGGCCGGTCATCGGCATCTGCAACACCTACTCGGAACTGACGCCGTGCAACTCGCACTTCCGCACGCTGGCCGAGCAGGTGAAGACCGGCGTTTGGGAAGCCGGCGGCTTCCCGCTCGAGTTCCCGGTGATGTCGCTCGGCGAGACGCTGCTGCGGCCGACGGCGATGCTGTACCGCAACCTCGCCAGCATGGACGTCGAGGAGAGCATCCGCGCCAATCCGCTCGACGGCGTGGTGCTGCTGATGGGCTGCGACAAGACCACGCCAGCGCTGCTGATGGGCGCGGCCAGCGTCGACCTGCCGACGATCGGCGTCTCCGGCGGGCCGATGCTGTCGGGCTGGTACCGGGGCGAGCGCATCGGCTCCGGCACCAACACCTGGTCGCTGTCGGAGGACCTGCGTGCCGGCCGGATCACGCGCGAGGAGTTCCACGAGGCCGAAAGCTGCATGCACCGCAGCCACGGCCACTGCATGACGATGGGCACCGCCTCGACGATGGCCAGCATGGTCGAGGCGCTCGGCATCGGCCTGCCGGGCAACGCCGCCTACCCGGCGGTCGACGCGCGTCGCAACCTGATCGCCCGCGAGGCGGGCCGGCGCATCGTCGAGCTGGTGGTGAAGGACGTGCGGATGTCGAGGATCCTGACCGGCGCCGCCTTCGAGAACGCGATCCGCGTCAACGCCGCCATCGGCGGCTCGACGAACGCCGTGATCCACCTGATCGCGCTGGCCCGCCGGCTCGGCGTGAAGCTGTCGCTCGACGACTGGGATGGCCTCGGCCGCGGCGTGCACACGCTGGTCAACCTGATGCCCAACGGCAAGTACCTGATGGAGGACTTCTGCTACGCGGGCGGGCTGCCGGTGGTGATCCGCGAGCTCGGTGAAGCCGGGCTGCTCAGACGCAACGCGCTGACGGTGAGCGGCAAGACGATCTGGCAGAACAGTCGCAAGGCGGAGAACCACAACCCGGACGTCATCATGACAATGGCGCAGCCGTTCAAGCGCGACACCGGCATCGCCGTGCTGCGCGGCAACCTGGCGCCGGACGGGGCGATCATCAAGCCGTCGGCAGCCACGCCGAAACTGATGCAGCACAAGGGACGCGCAGTGGTGTTCGAAGACATCGACGACTTCCACGCCCGCATCGACGATCCGAAGCTGAAGATCGACGAGAGCTCGGTGATGGTGCTGAAGAACTGCGGGCCAAAGGGCTACCCGGGCATGGCCGAGGTCGGCAACATGCCGCTGCCGCCGCGGCTGCTGAAGAAGGGCATCACCGACCTCGTGCGCATCTCGGATGCGCGGATGAGCGGCACCGCCTACGGCACGGTGGTGCTGCACGTCGCGCCGGAGGCAGCGGCCGGCGGGCCGCTGGCACTGGTGAAAGACGGCGACCTGGTCGAGCTCGACGTCGCCAGGCGCCGCCTGCAGCTGCATGTCAGCGACGAAGAGCTGACGCGCCGCCGCACCGCCTGGAAGCCGCCGAAGCCCGCCATGGCGCGCGGCTACACGCGGCTGTACATCGACCACGTGAACCAGGCCAGCGAGGGCGCCGACCTCGACTTCCTGGTCGGCGGCAGTGGTTCGGCCGTGCCGCGTGACAACCACTGAACGGTTCCCCGCGAGCCACCGACCCGGTCGCCGTCCTGCGATGAGAGTCCTGGTCACCGACTACGACTTCCCTGACCTCGAACTGGAGCGGGGAATCCTTGCCGAGGCGCAGATCGAGATGGTCGCGGCGCAGTGCCGCAGCGAGCAGGCGGTGATCGAAGCCGCCCGGGGCTGCTCGGCGCTGCTGGTGCAGTACGCGCCGGTCGGCGAGCGGGTGCTGGCGGCGCTGCCGCAGATCGGGCTGGTCAGCCGCTTCGGCGCCGGCTACGACACGGTCGATCCGGCGGCCTGCGCCCGCCACGGCGTCTGGCTGTCGAACTCGCCCGACTACGGCGTCGGCGAGGTTGCCACGCATGCGCTGGGCATGGCACTGGCCCTGATTCGCCATCTGCCCTTCTACGACCGCGACGTCCGCGCAGGAACGTGGCACTACCTGTCGGCCGGCACGATCCGCCGCGCCAGCAACCAGACGGTCGGCATCCTCGGCCTGGGCCGCATCGGCAAGCGCTTCGCCCACCTGGCGCGCAACTGCTTCGCGCGGGTGATCGCCTGCGACCCGTACATCATCGACGGCGACTTCCCCGCCTATGTCGAGCGCGTGAGCCTGCCGCAACTGTTCGAGACGGCCGACGTCATTTCGCTGCACGTGCCGCTGACCGACGAGACGCGCTCACTGGTCGGGGCGGCGCTGCTGTCGTCGATCAAGCCGGGCGCGGTGCTGGTGAACACCGCGCGCGGCGCGGTCGTCGAGATCGACGCGCTGCTGGCGGCGCTGGACAGCGGCCGCCTCGCCGCCGCCGGCCTCGACGTGCTGCCGAGCGAGCCGCTCGCCACCGACCACGCGCTGGCGCGCCACCGGCGCGTGCTGCTGTCGCCGCATGCCGCCTTCTATTCGGTCGAGGCCGAGGCGGAGCTGCGCCGCAAGGCGGCGATGAACATCGTGCAGTGGGCGAAAAGCGGCCGGCCGGCGTATTGTGTGGTCCAGGGGACGAGAAAGCCGCCGGCGGAATGATGTCGGCGGCAGAGCTGCGGAGCGGCCGTGCCGCTCGCGCACGAGGAGACGGATCAACATGGCGGGAGTGGCAATCCGCAACGTCGAGAAGCGCTTCGGATCGACGCAGGTGATCCACGGCGTGAACATCGAGATCGACGATGGCGAGTTCGCCGTGCTGGTCGGCCCCAGCGGCTGCGGCAAGACCACGCTGCTGCGGATGATCGCCGGGCTGGAGGAGATCTCCAGCGGCGAGATCCTGATCGGCGACCGGGTGGTCAACAACGTGCAGCCGAAGGAGCGGGACATCGCGATGGTGTTCCAGAACTACGCGCTGTACCCGCACATGACGGTGCGCGACAACATGGCCTTCAGCCTGATGCTCGCCGGCACCGAGAAGGCGAAGATCAACGCACGGGTGGCGCAGGCGGCCGAAATCCTCGGCCTGAAGGACCTGCTCGATCGCTATCCGCGCCAGCTTTCCGGCGGGCAGCGCCAGCGCGTGGCGATGGGCCGCGCGATCGTGCGCAATCCGCAGGTGTTCCTGTTCGACGAGCCGCTGTCGAACCTCGACGCCAAGCTGCGCGTGGCGATGCGCACCGAGATCAAGGAGCTGCACCAGCGGCTGAAGACGACGTCGGTGTACGTCACGCACGACCAGATCGAGGCGATGACGATGGCCGACAAGATCGTCGTGATGAAGGACGGCGTGGTCGAGCAGACCGGTTCGCCGCTCGACCTGTACGACACGCCGGCCAATGTGTTCGTCGCCGGCTTCATCGGCTCGCCGGCGATGAACTTCCTGTCCGGCGAGGTGCGGCGCAGCGGCGGCTCGGGCGAGGTCGACCTCGGGCAGGGGCTGTCGCTGCCGCTGCCCTCCGCCGCGCCGGCGAGGGACGGGCAGAAGGTCCTGTTCGGCATGCGGCCGGAGCACCTGGGACTCGGCCAGTCTGGCCTGCCGGCTGAAGTGATCGTCGTCGAGCCGACCGGCGCCGACACGCAGCTGTACTGCGAGGTCGGCGGCACCGACGTCGTCGTCGTGCTGCGCGACCGGACCAGCTGCCGCGCCGGCGACCGGATCCACCTGGTGCCGGACCTGGAAAAGGCGCACCTGTTCGATGCCGCGAGCGGTCAGCGCATCGCAGCATAGTTTCTTGACCGACCATCTCAACCCGCCAAGGAGGGGACCATGAGTCAGTTCAAACGCCGGGACTTCATCAAGACCACCGCCACGGTCGCTGCCGGCGCCGCCACGGGCACGCTGTTCGCGCCGGCCGTGCACGCGCAGGCATGGTCGAACCAGCCCGAGAAGGGCGCCAAGCTGCGCGTGCTGCGCTGGAAGCGCTTCGTCGCCGGCGACGAAGACGCCTATATGGCCAACGTCAAGAAGTTCAGCGACAAGTACGGCATCGAGGTGCGCGTCGACCACGAGGGCTGGGAGGACGTGCGGCCGAAGGCGGCGGTCACGGCGAACACCGGCGCCGGCCCCGACATCATCCTGTCGACGCACGACGACGCCAACCTGTACCCCGATAAGCTGGTCGACGTCACCGACCTGGCGAACTACCTCGGCCGCAAGTACGGCGGCTGGTATCCGGTGTGCGAGGCCTACCTGCGGCCAAACGGCAAGAACTGGATCGGCATTCCGCTTGGCTGCGCCGGCAACTGCCTCGTCTACCGCGAAAGCCAGGTCAAGGCAGCCGGCTTCAGCACCTTCCCGCGCGACACCGCCGGCTTCCTGAAGCTGATGCAGGCGCTCAAGGAAAAGGGCACGCCGGGCGGCTTCGCGCTGGGCAACGCCACCGGCGACGGCAACGTCTGGACGCACTGGCTGCTGTGGTCGCACGGCGGCAGGCTGGTCAACGAGAACAACCAGGTCGTGATCAACAGCCCCGAGACGATCGCGGCGCTGGAGTACGCGAAGGCGCTTTACGAGACCTTTGTGCCGGGCACGCTGTCGTGGCTCGACCCGAACAACAACAAGGCGTTCCTCGACGGCCAGTGCAGCGTCACCGCCAACGGCATCTCGATCTACTACGCGGCGAAGAACTCCGCCGACGCGAAGATCAAGGAGATGGCGGCCGACATCAACCACGCCAACATGCCGATCGGACCGGCCGGCGTGGCGACCGAACTGAACCTGTTCTTCAACCAGATGATCTTCAAGCACACGAGGTACCCGCGTGCCGCCAAGGAGTTCATCCGCTTCATGATGGAAGAGGAGCAGTTCGGCCCGTGGATGCAGGCGGCGATCGGCTACGTGACCCAGCCGCTGGTCGCCTACGAGAAGAACCCGATCTGGACCGTCGACCCGAAGCACACGCCGTACCGCGACGCGATGAAGATCATGCGGCCGATCGGTTACGCGGGGAAGCTGGGCTACGCATCGGCCGGCGCGGCGGCGGATTTCATCGTCGTCAACATGGTCGCCGAGGCGGCCTCGGGCTCGAAGTCGCCCAAGGAAGCGGCCGAGCGCGCGCAGAAGCGCGCCGAGCGCTACTACAAGGTGTGACGGCAGGCCATTGATGACGGCTCGCCGCGCCCGGCCGAGCGGCCCTGTGCCGCCCGGCCGGGCGCGGCGGCTGAAACGGCCGGGCGAAGCCTGACATGAGCACCCTGCTGCAGCGCGTCCAGAGCGACCGCAACCTGCTCGGCCTGCTGTTCATGCTGCCGGCCGCGGTGGTGCTGCTGCTGTTCCTGACCTATCCGCTCGGACTGGGCGTCTGGCTCGGCTTCACCGACACCAAGGTCGGCCGGGGCGGCGAATGGATCGGGCTGGAGAACTACGCCTACCTGTGGGACGACTCGGTCACGCGGCTGTCGGTGTTCAATACCTTCTTCTATACGATCGTCGCCAGCATCTTCAAGTTCGTCCTCGGCCTGTGGCTGGCGCTGCTGCTGAACAAGCACCTGCCGTTCAAGGCGTTCATCCGCGCCATCGTGCTGCTGCCGTGGATCGTGCCCACCGCCTTGTCGGCGATCGCCTTCTGGTGGATCTACGACGCGCAGTTCTCGATCATCAGCTGGACGCTCGAACGGCTCGGCCTGATCGACGAGTACATCAACTTCCTCGGCGACCCGTGGCTTGCGCGGTTCTCGACGATCGCCGCCAACATCTGGCGCGGCGTGCCGTTCGTCGCCATCTGCCTGCTGGCCGGCCTGCAGACCATCTCGCCGTCGTTCTACGAGGCGGCCAGCATCGACGGCGCCACGCCGTGGCAGCAGTTCCGCTACGTGACGCTGCCTCTGCTCACGCCGATCATCGCCGTGGTGATGACCTTCTCGGTGCTGTTCACCTTCACCGACTTCCAGCTGATCTACGTGCTGACGCGCGGTGGGCCGCTGAACGCCACCCACCTGATGGCCACGCTCAGCTTCCAGCGGGCGATCCCGGGCGGCGCGCTGGGCGAGGGCGCGGCGCTGGCGGTGGCGATGGTGCCGTTCCTGCTGGCGGCGATCCTGTTCTCCTATTTCGGGCTGCAGCGGCGCGCCTGGCAGCAAGGCGGGGGTGACAAGTGAGCGCAAGAGCCGAGACCGTCGACTCAGCGGGGATGGGCTATCTGGTATCGCTGCCGCGCAAGGTGGTCACCATCTACGTGCCGCTGGCGGTGTTCCTGTTCGTGCTGCTGTTTCCCTTCTACTGGATGGTCGTCACGACCTTCAAGCCGAACGAGGAACTGCTGACGCGCGAAGGCAATCCGTTCTGGGTCGTCAACCCGACGCTGGCGCACATCAACAAGCTGCTGTTCGAGACCGCGTATCCGGAGTGGCTGTGGAACACCATGCTGGTGTCGGTGGTGTCGACCTTCATCTCGATCAGCTGCGCCCTTTTTGCCGCGTACGCGATCGAGCGGCTGCGCTTTCATGGCTCGCGCTACGTCGGCATGAGCGTGTTTCTCGCCTACCTGGTGCCGCCGTCGATCCTGTTCATCCCCCTGGCGGCGGTGGTGTTCAAGCTCGGCATCTTCGACACACGGCTGGCGTTGATCCTGACCTACCCGACCTTCCTGATCCCGTTCTGCACCTGGCTGCTGATGGGCTACTTCCGCTCGATCCCGTACGAGCTCGAGGAATGCGCGCTGATCGACGGCGCCTCGCGCTGGCAGATCCTGATCAAGATCATCCTGCCGCTGGCGGTGCCGGGGCTGATCTCCGCCGGCATCTTCGCCTTCACGCTGAGCTGGAACGAGTTCATCTACGCGCTGACCTTCATCTCGTCGTCGGAGGTCAAGACGGTGCCGGTCGGCGTGATCACCGAGCTGGTCGAGGGCGACGTCTACCACTGGGGCTCGCTGATGGCCGGCGCGCTGCTCGGCTCGCTGCCGGTGGCGATCCTGTACTCGTTCTTCGTCGAGTACTACGTGTCGGGGATGACCGGCGCGGTGAAGGAGTAGCGCTCCGGCCGTAGCGGACTGCCGGCGAAGGCATACTGCGCCCTTCGTTGCCGGAGGACCGGCCGGCGCTTCCATGGAGGTCCCATGCCACAACCCGCCCGCCGGCGCGCGCTGCTCGCCGGTGTCGTCCTCGCCCTCACGTGTGCTGCCGGCGCGACCAGCGCGCTGGCCCAGTCCGGCAAGACGGTCAGGATCCTGGTCGGCTTCCCGGCCGGCGGCGGCACCGACGCCATCGCCCGCCTGCTTTCGGACAAACTGAAGGACGCGCTCGGCGCGCCGGTGATCGTCGAGAACCGCCCGGGCGCCGGCGGCCAGCTGGCGGCGCAGGCGCTGAAGGCGGCCGCCCCCGACGGCACGACCTTCTTCATCTCGCACGACCACACGATCTCGATCCTGCCGCTGGTGACGAAGAACCCCGGCTTCGATCCGGCGCGCGACTTCGTGCCGGTGGCCGGGTTCGCCACCTTCGTCAATGCCTTTGCGGCATCCGGCGGCACGCCGGCGAAGCGCTTCGACGAGTACGTGAAGTGGGTGCAGAGCCAGGGCGGCAAGTCGGCGGTCGGCGTGCCGGCACCGGCCTCGGTGCCCGAGTTCCTGGTCAAGGTGATCGGCGACAAGTACAAGCTCGACCTGGTCGCCGCGCCTTACCGCGGCAGCGCGCCGTTGATCGGCGACATGCTCGGCAACCAGATCCCGGCCGGTGTCGCCTCGGTCCCCGAGTTCGTCGAGCACCACAAGGCCGGCAAGCTGAGGGTGCTGGCCGTGCTCGGCGGCGCGCGGCAGCCGGCGTTGCCCGACGTGCCGACCTTCGCCGAGCTCGGCCTGGCCGGGTTCGAGGAGGTGCCGTACTACGCGTTCTTCGCGCCCGCCGGCACACCGCAGCCGGTGATCGACGGCTTCGGCGCGGCCCTGGCCAAGGTGATCGAGATGCCGGAGGTGCGGAACCGCCTGACCAGCTTGGGGCTCGCCGTCGGCTACATGCCGCAGCAGCAGCTGGCGGCGCGCGAGCGAGCGTACTCGCAGGTGTGGGCGAAGATCATCCGGGACAGCGGCTTCCAGCCGCAGTGAGCCTGCCGGACCGGCGCTGCCCGCTCACGGCCTGTACTGCCCGCCGTTGACCTAGATGATCAGGCCGGTGACATAGCCGCTGAGCGCGTCGGGCGCGCAGTGGCCTCAGCGCCCCGGCCAGGCCGTGACCCGCTGCCGCTGCTCGCCCAGTCCCTCGATGCCGAGGGTGACGACATCACCGGCCTTGAGGAACTGCGGCGGCTTCATCCCCATGCCGACGCCCGGCGGGGTGCCGGTGGTGATGATGTCGCCCGGCATCAGCGTCATGAACTGGCTGACGTAGCTCACCAGGTGGGCAACGCCGAAGATCATCGTCTTCGTATTGCCGCGTTGGCACCGCTTGCCGTTGACGTCGAGCCACATGTCGAGCGCCTGCGGATCCGGAACCGACTCGGGTGTGACCAGGTACGGCCCGATCGGCCCGAAGGTGTCGCAGCCCTTGCCCTTGTCCCACTGGCTGCCACGCTCGAGCTGGAAGTTGCGCTCGGAGACGTCGTTGACCACGCAGTAGCCGCCGACGTATTTCATCGCCTCGGACTTCTCGACGTACTGCGCCCTGCTGCCGATCACCACGCCGAGCTCGACCTCCCAGTCGGTCTTGGCCGAGCCTTTCGGCAGCACGATGCCGTCGTTCGGCCCGGTGATGCAGGTGGTGGCCTTCATGAACACGATCGGCTCGGCCGGCACCGGCATGCCGGACTCGGCGGCGTGGTCGGAATAGTTCAGTCCGATGGCGACGAACTTGCCGATGCCGGTGTAGGGCACGCCCAGGCGCGGCGTGCCGCGCACCAAGGGCAGCTTGGCCGGATCGAAGCCGCGCAGGTGCTCGAGCCGGCTCGGCGCCAGCACGCTCGAGTCGATGTTGCTGACGATGCTCGACAGGTCGCGGATTCGGCCGTCGCTGTCGAGCATGCCCGGTTTCTCGTGGCCCGACTGGCCGTAGCGGAGCAGTTTCATGCGGTCTCCCGGGAGAATCGGATCAACGGTTTCACAAACTCATGCCGCCGTCGACGAAGATCGCCTGCCCTGTCATGAACGACGATTCGTCGGAAACGAGATAGACGAAGGTCTCGGCGATCTCTTCGGCGGTGGCCAGCCGGCCCATCGGCTGGCGGGCAACGAAGTCCCGGCGCGCCTGCACCGGGTCGGCGAACGCCTTGATGCGCTCGCCGAGCGACGGCGTGTCGACGGTGCCGGGGCAGACGCAATTGACGCGGATGTTCTGTTTGACGTGGTCGATGGCCAGTGCCCGCGTGAAGCCGGCCACCGCCGCCTTGCTGGCCGTGTAGGCGAGCCGGTTGGGCACTGCCTTGTTCGCACCGACCACCGAGGCCATGTTGAGGATCACGCCGCCGCCGGCGGCGATCATCTTGGGCAGCATCGCCTTGGTCATGACGAACATGCTGCGCACGTTCAGGTCGAAGCTGCGGTCCCAGTCGTCGGCCGAGCACTCGAGCAGCGTTCCCTGGTGCACCCAGCCGGCGCAGTTGAACAGGATGCCGACCGCGCCGGTCCGTTCGACGAACTCGTCGACCGCCGCGTCGTCGAGCACGTCGAGCCGCTCGGTGCGGATGCCGGGCCGGCCGGCCAGTGCACCCAGCGGGCCCTCGTCGATGTCGGTGGCGATCACCTGCGCGCCTTCGCGCGCGAAGGCCAGCGCCGCGGCGCGGCCCATGCCCTGCGCTGCCGCCGTGACCACGGCGGTCTTGCCCGCCAATCGGCCGCTCATGTTCTGCTTCCTCGTGCCTTTGTCCCGATGGCGCCGCCCGCCTTGACACGCAACGGCCGGCCATGTGAAGCTCGCCGGCAAATTGGCCTGACCACTTTACCAGTGGGGCAGTCTAAGTGGCGCCCCCCGGCCTTGTCCATCGCGCATGCCGGCGGCCGCCTCGCACTGAGGCCGCGCTCGAGCGGACGTCCGATGCCGATCCAAGCCGTCGAACCGCGTCGCCTGTACCGGCAGATCGCCGACCAGATCGCGGCGCTGATCCGGCGCGGCGAGTACAGGCCGGGGGCGCGGCTGCCGCCGGAGCGCGACCTCGCGCACGGCCTCGGGGTCAGCCGGCCTTCGGTGCGCGAGGCACTGATCGCGCTCGAGGTCGAGGGTTTCGTCGAGGTGCGCGTCGGCTCAGGCGTCTACGTGGCCGACGCGCGCAAGATGGCGGCCCGCCGTCCGGCGCTGCCGCCGGATTCGGGGCCATTCGAGCTGATCGACGCGCGGCGTCTGGTCGAGTCCGAGTGCGCCGCGCTGGCGGCGCGCAAAGCCAGCGCGGCGCAGATCCGGCAGATGAAGGCGGCCCTGGCATCGATGAACCGCGACCGCAGCAGGCAGGTCGTGCCGCTCGAAGGCGACCACCTCTTTCACCTGCGCATCGCCGAGGCCAGCGGCAACAGCGCGCTGGCGCTGCTGGTGCGCACGCTGTGGGCGCAGCGCACCGGCCCGCTGTTCCTGCAGCTGGAGCACCACTTCGACACGCCGGCGCTTTGGAACGCCGCGATCGACGAGCACCAGGCGGTGCTCGATGCCATCGAGGCACGCGACCCGGCCGCCGCGCGCGCGGCGATGCGCCGGCACCTGCTGCAGGCCGGCCGCCGTTTCAAGCGCGGCTTCGGCAAGTAGGCGGACGGCGGGCGACCGATGAGCGCGCAGGGCGAGCACAGGCCGGACGAGAAGCCGTCGGAGGTCGACTTGCTCGGCCCGGTGATGGACGCCGAAGGGCACTTCCACGTCACCGACGCGCCGATCGACCTGTCGAAGTACCGCTTCGAGGACTGGATCGCGCTGGCCTTCTTCTGGCTGCTCGCCGGCGTGATCTTCCACCAGTTCTTCACCCGCTACGCGCTGAACGACTCGGCGGCATGGACCGAGGAGATCGCCCGCTACCTGCTGATCTGCGTAGTGTTCGTCGGAGCGGCGATCGGCGTGCGCAAGAACAACCACGTGCAGGTGGACTTCTTCTACCGGATCCTGCCGCGGCCGCTGCAGCGGCTGATGTCGACGCTGGTCGACCTGTTCCGCATCTCCTTCCTCGCGTACGCGACGTGGCTGACCTGGCAACTGACGCAGAAGATCGGCGACCAGCAGATGTCGATCGTCGACTGGCCGATCGGCATCGTCTACAGCGTGGTCCTGTTCGGCTTCGTGCTGATGACGCTGCGCGCGGTGCAGGTGGCGGTCGGCAACTGGCGGCGCGGCGCCTCGGTGCTGGAGCAGCCCGATCTGGCGGAGCACCACTGATGGGCCCGACCGGATTCAAGCTCCTGTTCCTCGGCCTGATGGGCTCCGGTGTGCCGGTGGCGCTGGCCATGGCCGGCGCGTCGCTGATCTACGTGATGGCGAGCGGCGTGGCGCCGGACTTCGTCGTCATCCACCGAATGGTCAGCGGTATCGACTCGTTCCCGCTGCTGGCAGTGCCCTTCTTCGTGCTGGCCGGCAACCTGATGAACTCGGCCGGCATCACCAACCGCATCTACAACTTCGCGCTGTCGCTGGTGGGGTGGCTGAGGGGCGGACTGGGGCACGTCAACATCGTCGGCTCGATGGTCTTCGCCGGCATGTCGGGCACGGCGATCGCCGACGCCGCCGGACTGGGCACGATCGAGATCAAGGCGATGAAGGACCACGGCTACTCGACCGAGTTCGCGGTCGGCGTCACCGCCGCCTCGGCCACGCTGGGGCCGATCATCCCGCCGTCGCTGCCCTTCGTGATCTACGGCATGTTTGCCAACGTCTCGGTCGGCGCGCTGTTCCTCGCCGGACTGATGCCGGGCCTGGTGATGGCGTTGCTGATGATGGGCACGGTGGCGTACTTCGCCCACCGCAACGGCTGGGGCGGCGACATCGGCTTTGACTTCGGGCGGCTGATCAAGGCACTGGTCGAGCTCGGCATCGTCGCCGCCTTTCCGGTGGCCATCTGGTATGCGACCGAGGCCGGCGCGCAGCCGACCCTGGCGGTAGCGGTCGCGCTCGTCGCGCTGCTGGTCGCCGACCGCGTATTCCGCTTCGAGGCCGTGCTGCCGATCCTCACGCCGGTGCTGCTCATCGGCGGCATGACGGCGGGCGTGTTCACCGCCACCGAGGGCGCGATCGCCGCCTGCGTCTGGGCGCTGTTCCTCGGCCTGGTCTGGTACCGCACGCTGAGCTGGAAGATGCTGATCAAGGTCTCGATGGACAGCATCGAGACGACGGCGACCGTACTGCTGATCGTCGCCGCGGCGTCGATCTTCGGCTGGATGCTGACGGTGACCCGCACCACCGAGATGGTGGCCGCCTGGGTGCTCGGCTTCACCCAGGAGCCGTGGGTGTTCCTGCTGCTGGCCAACCTGCTGATGCTGTTCGTCGGCTGCTTCCTCGAGCCGACCGCGGCCATCACCATCCTGGTGCCGGTGCTGCTGCCGATCGTGCAGCAGCTCGGCATCGACCCGGTGCAGTTCGGCCTGATCATGGTGCTGAACCTGATGATCGGCCTGCTGCATCCGCCGATGGGACTGGTGCTGTTCGTGCTGGCCCGCGTCTCCAAGCTGTCGTTCGAGCGCACGACGATCGCCATCCTGCCGTGGCTGGTGCCGCTGCTGGTCACGCTCGTGCTGGTCACCTACATCCCGGCGGTCAGCCTGTGGCTGCCGCGGCTGTTTCTCTGAGGTCCGCGATGCCCGCCGTCATTACAGATCCGACCGTCAGCCCGGTGCTCCGCCTGCACCCGAGCGACGACGTGGTGATCGCCCGCCGCCAGCTGGTCGCCGGCACGCGGGTCGCCGAGGAGAACCTCGCCGTCAGCGGCCTGGTGCCGCCCGGGCACAAGCTGGCGGCGCGCGCCGTTGCCAAGGGCGGTCCGGTCCGCCGCTACAACCAGATCATCGGCTTCGCCACGCGAGACATCCGCCCGGGCGAGCACGTGCACCTGCACAACATGGGCATCGGCGCCGAGCACGGCGCCTTCGCCCGCGACTACGCGTTCTGCGCCGACGCGAAGCCGACCGCGTACGCGGCCGCGCCGCGCACCTTCCGCGGCATCGTGCGCCGGGACGGCCGGGTGGCGACGCGCAACTACATCGGCATCCTGTCGAGCGTGAACTGCTCGGCCACCGTGGTGCGGGCGATCGCCGACCGCTTCCGCCGCGACGTCTACCCGCAGGCGCTGGCCCCCTTTCCGAATGTCGACGGCGTGGTGGCGCTCACGCACGGCACCGGCTGCGGCATGGACATGGGCGAGAGCATGACCGTGCTGCGCCGCACGCTCGGCGGCTACGCGAAGCACGCCAATTTCGGCGCCGTGCTGGTGATCGGCCTCGGCTGCGAGGCGAACCAGATCGCGGCGCTGCTCGGCGCCGAGGGTCTGGCCGAGGGGGAGCGGCTGCGCACCTACAACCTGCAGGAGGTCGGTGGTACGGCTCAGTCGATTGCCCGTGGCGTGACGCTGATCAACGAGATGCTGCCGGCAGTGAACGACGTGGCGCGCAGCGACGTGCCGGCGAGCCACCTGGTGCTCGGCCTGCAGTGTGGCGGCTCCGACGGCTACTCGGGCATCACCGCCAATCCGGCGCTCGGCAACGCGGTCGACCGGCTGGTGGCGCACGGCGGCACCGCCATCCTGTCGGAGACGCCGGAGATCTACGGCGCCGAGCACCTGCTCACCCGCCGCGCGGTCTCGCGCGAGGTCGGCGAGAAGCTGATCGCCCGCATCAGGTGGTGGGAGGACTACACGGCGCGCAACCACGGCGAGATGAACAACAATCCGTCGCCGGGCAACAAGGCAGGCGGCCTGACGACCATCCTGGAGAAGTCACTGGGTGCGGTGGCCAAGGGCGGCACGACAAACCTGGTCGACGTCTACGAGTACGCCCAGAAGGTCGACGGCCGCGGCTTCGTCTTCATGGACACGCCGGGCTACGACCCGGTGTCGGTCACCGGGCAGGTCGCCGGCGGCGCCAACCTGGTCGTGTTCACGACCGGGCGCGGATCGGCGTACGGCTGCGCGCCGTCGCCGTCGCTGAAGCTCGCTACCAATTCCGAGTTGTGGCAGCGCCAGCAGGACGACATCGACATCAACTGCGGCGCCATCGCCGACGGCGCCGCGACGATCGAGTCGGTCGGCGAGCAGATCTTCGAGGCAATGCTGGCGATGGCTTCGGGACAGAAGTCGAAGAGCGAGCAGTTCGGCTACGGCCAGCAGGAATTCGTCCCCTGGCAGCTGGGGGCGGTGATGTAGGGCGGGAGGGTTTCGTCGCCCCGGCGAAGGCCGGGTCCCAATTTTCCAGCGCTGCAGATTGGGCGCCGGCCTCGGCCGGAACGACACCACGGCGCATCGACAGGAGGAGGCAACCGATGAAGTTGAAGCTGATCGCGACACTGGCCGCACTGGCCCTGGGCGCCGGCATCGCCCAGGCGCAGACCAAGCTGAAGTTCGCCCACGTCTACGAGGTCTCGGAGCCGTATCACACCGCCGCCCTGTGGGCGGCCGACGAGATCGCCAAGCGGACCAGCAACCGTTACCAGGTCGAGGTGTTCCCGGCCTCGACGCTGGGCAAGGAAAGCGACATCAACCAGGGGCTGACGCTCGGCACGGTCGACATCATCTACACGGGGCAGCTGTTCGCCGGGCGCCTCTACGGTCCGGTGGCGATCGGCGGGGCGCCGTACATGTTCCGCGACTTCAGCCACTGGAAGGCCTACGCCAACAGCGGACTGTTCCAGGAGCTCGCCGAGGGTTACCGCAAGAAGAGCGGCAACAAGATGCTGGCGATCACCTACTACGGCGAGCGGCACGTCACGTCGAACAAGGAGATCCGCACGCCGGAGGACATGAAGGGCCTGAAGATCCGCGTGCCGGACGCGCCGCTGTACACGATGTTCCCGCGCGCGGTCGGCGCCAACCCGACGCCGATCGCCTTTGCCGAGGTGTACCTGGCGCTGCAGAGCGGCACCGTCGACGCGCAGGAGAATCCGCTGCCGACGATCGAGGCCAAGAAGTTCTACGAGGTGCAGAAGTACATCGTGCTGACCGGCCACATCACCGATGCGCTGATCACCATCGTCGGCGGCCCGACCTGGAACAAGCTGTCGGACGCCGACAAGAAGGTGTTCGAGGCGGTGCTGAAGGAAGCCGCGGCGCGCGCCACGAGCGAGATCATCGAGAAGGAGAAACAACTCGGCGCCGAGTTCGAGAAACGCGGCAAGACGGTGATCCGGGTCGACCGCAAGCCGTTCCGGGAGGCGACCGTCAAGCTGCACAATGGCCCGGACGCAACCTGGGACAAGGCGACCTACGACAAGCTGCAGGCGCTGAAGTAGGTGCTCCGGCGGCGCGCCGATCGCCTCGATCCGGTCGGCGCGCCCGTCCCTTGACTTCGAATGCCGTGTCGGCTGGCCGCGGGCGCCGGCAATCGCTGGCTGTCACAAAGCAGACGCTCTGACCGACTCAGTCCGACCCTTCAGAGACACTCACTGCCCTGAACCGATTACCGGGAGGCAGTCGCTCTGGTGCGGGCGTCTCGCGCTGCCCTGCCGCAGGCCCGTCGAGAACTGGTGCCGCCCGGAGATCAGCCGGTCGGCCTTATCAGTCGCGTCCGTCGTGCAGAACCCGTCGCCGCCGCTCGAACGAGGGATCACGGTATCGGGCCCGGGGTTGATCGCCGTTAACGCGCCGTCCTAGCCCTGTGCTTCACTGTTCATGTGGCGCGGCACTCCAACCGCGGTGCCGCCGGCACACGGAAGCGAGAGGGGCCGAAATGTCGATCGCGACCAGGCGCGCAGTTCTGTCGGCTGCGCTGCTCCTTTCAGGCGCGCTGGTCGGGTGCGGCAGTGGCGGCGCTGGTGATGTGTACTCGCTGCGCATCGAGCCACCGCAATCGCTGACCACGACCCAAACCTCAATGCTGCTGCATGGCGAAGGCTTCGTGCCCGCTGGATCGACGTGCCCGGGCGGATGCGAAGGCCTGCTTCCGCCGCCCGTATTCGGCGACCTCGGCCCGCACACGATGGCCTGGTCGAACGCAGCCACTGGCGAGGGCGGCCCCATCTGGCTGCGGTGGATCTGCAACTGCGGCGGCAGCACCCCCTTGTGGATGGTAAGCGTTCCCCTAGCGCCGGGCCCGAACCCGATCACCGTCACCGAAACCGACCGCTGGCAGTCGCAGCAGGCCAGCATCACGATCACGCGCAACTGAAGCCGCGAACGACCGGCCGGCTTGCGAACTCGTGGCTGCACCTCCAGAACAGCCGGCGCCGGTGCGGTGACCGCGCGAAAGGCAGGGGCGGTCCTCCGTAGAAGCCGTTTCCACGTCGGCTTCTCCGCGCGGTGGACAGGCGCTAGCGACCCTGAGCGGTCCCTTGGCATTAACCAGACCTGTCCTTCAGGTCCGCGCCTCTTGTCAGCGTTCAGTAACGCGGCGGAGCGACGGAACTGCCCCCCGCTAGCAACCACCTGCGAATTCCCCTAGCCGGCTCCAAACACTCTCGCCACCAAGCGAGCGTTCGACTGAAGCAGCTCGCCGCCGATTGGAACTTGCGCTTCATCAATATGGGCAGCATTAGTTCGCTGAGCATTTTTATTGTCTTGGCTCGGACCTTATCCGGCCGCCGCCCGTCTGTCGTCGGACCGGTTGCCGATCGCGGCAAAGAGCCCTTTGGACCGTACATCCGTAAATATTTCGTTGCTCTTGCCGCGAACCTTCACGATTCGATCCGCCAAGTCGTTTTCGACCTTATGCACTACTAGTCGACCGAGGAGATTCAAAATGTGGCGAAAAGCTGCAGTTTCGATGAGAGCCTCGGCGCCACTGGCACTACTTCCGATCGGCGTGAGCCGGCACCTGCCGCCGCGGAAGTGTCCTGTTGAGCGCGTCGATCGAGTCGTCTATGAAGGCAATACAGTTGCATCGCTCGATTTCAGAAGGCTCCTTGCCTCTGCCGTTGCATCTGCTTTGGTCCTGTTTACCTTGGTTATTTCTGGGGCGGGCGCCGCATCTACCCAGACAATTTCAATCAACTTCGAGACGTCGCCTGGCCCCGACGGCATCCTTGGCACTGCGGACGACATTGCAACTCCCTTTCCCTGCACGGCTTGCGCGTACCTGAGTGACTTGGGGTATGAAGCGGTCGGCGTGAACTTCACTTCAGGGACTTTGTTTGCCGGCGGCCTATTTCCTGATGCCGGGCCTGCAAATCACTATTCGAGCTCGACGGTTCCGGACGCTACCTTGTTGATCCCTGTATACGGAGTCCGACTCCGTTCTTACTCGGCATGGACGGTGACGCTGTACGCATTCGACGACGCCGGATCGATAGTCGCCACGGATACCGTACAGAATTCGTCGTTGGCTTTGCAGCTTGCTGAGTTGAAGGTAACTTCCACTCGCCCGATAGCACGATTCACGGTACGACCCGAAGGATGCTCGCCTGGCGCGCCTAGCTGTGATCGCATCGTCAACATCGACG
>CP070661.1:1274280-1324187 GCA_020355165.1 Burkholderiales bacterium | reverse complement strand
GCGACGGCAGCTGTTGCGAACGCCGATCCGGCCTTCGCCGAGCGGCGTGTAGGTGGCGGTCGTGTCCGCGGCGCAGGCCTGCTGGAAGCGGTTCGGGTACAGGGCGATCTCGTGCCACGTGCCGGCGTAACGGGCGATGTCCACCTGCGCCACCGTCTCGAGGGGCGGGTGCTGGCCCGCGGTCGTGCAGGCTGCGAGCAGCAGCGCGAGGGCAAGGGCAGATCCGGCGCGCTTCATGTCGGCCTCATTTCGATCAGATGGCGCTCTTCCTCCAGGCCAGGCACCGACAGCGGCACCACGGTCGCCCGCAGGTCCGCCGGCAGCGCGGCCATCTCCTCGCTCGGCAGCTTGCCCTTCATCGCCAGCCAGCAGCCCCCGGGCCGCAGCAGGTGGCGTGTCCAGTCGACGAACTGCGGCAGCGATGCGAGCGCGCGCGAGACGATGATGTCAAACGGCGGTTCACGCAGCGTCTCGACGCGCGCGTGCGCGACCTTGACGTTGTCCAGGCGAAGTTCGAGCCGCGCCTGGGTCAGGAAGGCACACTTCTTCCGCACGGCGTCGACCAGCGTCACGCCGAGCTGCGGCAAGGCGATGGCGAGCACGATCCCCGGCAGCCCGCCGCCGCTGCCGACGTCGAGCACGCGCGCCGCCGCGCCGCCGGTCAGGCGCGTCAGCACGGGCACCAGCGCCAGCGAATCGAGCAGATGGTGCGTCAGCACCTGAGTGTCGTCGCGGATCGCGGTCAGGTTGTGCGTCGCGTTCCAGTGCGTGAGCAGGCGCGCGTAGGCCGCGAGCCGCTCGAGCTGGCCGTCGTCGAGGGCAATGCCGAGCGCCGCAGCACCGGCGCCGATCGCCGATGCGCTCGGATCAGGCGGCAAGCTGACCGCCCGCTGCGACGGGCCCACCCCGGGAGCGGCGCTTCAGGTGGACCAGCAGCAGCGAGATCGCCGCCGGCGTGACGCCGGAGATGCGCGCCGCCTGACCGATCGTCTCCGGGCGGGCGGCGGCCAGCTTCTGCCGCACCTCGATCGACAGCCCGGTGACCTCGCCATAGTCCAGGCCGGCCGGGATCCGGGTCGACTCGTGGGCTTCGTGGCGCGCCACCTCGTCGCGCTGGCGGGCAATGTAGCCCGCGTACTTGGTGGCGATCTCGACCTGTTCGGCGACCTGGGGCTCGGCGGCGCCGTCGACCGGCGGCCCGCCGAGCGGCTGGTTGTCAGCGCTCACTAACGTCAGGAGATTCTTGTAAGAAACCTCGGGGCGCCTGAGCAAATCAGAAAGTGTGTACTCACGTTCAATTGCCTTGCCGAATACTCGTGCGGTCTCGGCCGGGCTCAATGACCGCGGGCTGACCCAGGTCGAACGCAGCCGCTGCAACTCCCGCTCGAGGGCGTCGCGCTTGCGGCAGAAGGCGTCCCAGCGGCGGTCGTCGACGCAGCCGAGGGTCCGCCCGAGCTCGGTCAGGCGCAGATCGGCGTTGTCCTCGCGCAGGCTCAGCCGGTATTCGGCACGGCTGGTGAACATGCGGTACGGCTCGGCCACGCCGCGGGTGACCAGATCGTCGACCAGCACCCCGAGGTACGCCTGGTCGCGGCGCGGCGACCACGGCTCGCGGCCCCGCACCTGCAGGGCGGCGTTGATCCCGGCCAGCAGGCCCTGGGCCGCCGCCTCCTCGTAGCCGGTGGTTCCGTTGATCTGGCCAGCGAAGAACAGGCCGTCGATCGCCTTGGTTTCCAGCGAGCTCTTCAGCGCCCGTGGGTCGAAGTAGTCGTATTCGATCGCGTAGCCAGGCCGCAGGATGTGTGCGTGCTCGAGCCCCTTCATCGAGCGCACGACCTCGACCTGGACGTCGAACGGCAGGCTGGTCGAGATGCCGTTCGGGTAGATCTCGTTGGTCGTCAGCCCCTCCGGCTCGAGGAAGATCTGGTGGCTCGACTTGCCGGCGAAGCGGTGGACCTTGTCCTCGATCGACGGGCAGTAGCGCGGCCCGACGCCCTCGATGACGCCCGAGTACATCGGCGAGCGGTCGAGATTGGCAAGGATCACCGCGTGGGTCCGGGCGTTGGTGTGGGTGATCCAGCACGGGACCTGCCGCGGATGCTGCTCGACGCTGCCGAGGAAGGAGAACACCGGCACCGGATCGAGATCGCCCGGCTGCTCCTCGCACCGGCTGAAGTCGATCGTGCGGCCGTCGATGCGCGGCGGCGTCCCGGTCTTCAGCCTGCCCTGCGGCAGTTTCAGCTCGCGCAGGCGCGCCGCCAGCGAGATCGACGGCGGGTCGCCGGCCCGGCCGGCGGCATAGTTCTTCAGTCCGATGTGGACCAGCCCGTTGAGGAAGGTGCCGGCGGTCAGCACCACGGCCCGGCCGCGGAAGCGGATGCCGGACTGCGTCACCGCGCCGACGACGCGGCCACCTTCCAGCATCAGGTCGTCGACGGCCTGCTGAAAGACCGCCAGTCCT
Source organism: Burkholderiales bacterium (assembly GCA_020355165.1). GTDB lineage: Bacteria > Pseudomonadota > Gammaproteobacteria > Burkholderiales > Burkholderiaceae_F > JADJWR01. The sequence continues at coordinate 1,321,726 of CP070661.1, read as the reverse complement.
GGCTGGTTCTCGAGGCGCCGGCGGATCGCCTGCCGATAAAGCACCCGGTCCGCCTGCGCGCGGGTGGCGCGCACGGCCGGCCCCTTCGAACTGTTGAGGATGCGGAACTGGATCCCCGCCTCGTCGGTCGCCGCCGCCATCGCGCCGCCCAGCGCGTCGACCTCCTTGACCAGGTGGCCCTTGCCGATGCCGCCGATCGAGGGATTGCAGGACATCTGCCCGAGCGTCTCGATGCTGTGCGTCAGCAGCAGGGTCGAGGCCCCCATCCGCGCGGCCGCCAGGGCTGCCTCGGTCCCGGCGTGTCCACCGCCGATCACGATGACGTCGAACTGGGTCGGATAGAGCATGGCGGGGAGACCGTGGCCTGCGGCGAAAGGCGGCGGATTATAAGAAGGGGGCGCTGCGCTTCGGCCCCCAGCGCTGGCGGGGTCGACGCAATGTTTCACGTGAAACGCCGCGCAGCGGTTTCACGTGAAACAAGTCGCTGATATCCCGCCTTGGCCTGGCCTGCGCACGCTCACCTGAACTCCGGCTTGCCGATCGTCCCGCCAAGCTGGATGTCGGCGCCGGCGACGCCGCGCGGCGAAGCGACCTCGGACCGGACCGCCCCGCGCAGCTGCAACTGCCGGTCGACGGTGAAGCCCCCTTGCACCCGCAGGCCGCCTGCCCGTCCGGAGAGGCTGCGCACGGCAAGCCCGGCGGTCGATCCGGTGACGACGAGATCGAGGTCGGTCAGCCTGGTGATGCCGCCAGCTCCGCTGGCGCTGCCCTGGGTTGCCGCCACGCCGAGGTTCATGCCGCTGATCGTGGCGCCCGACACCGACGCCGGCCCGGCAGCGCTGGCCCCCTGCACGACGTCGGCCACGGTCGCGCCTGAGCCGGCCAGCGCCAGTTCGATCTTCACGGTGCCGCGGAACGGCACCGAAACCGCAGCCGCCTCGCCACTGCCCGGCCCGGTCAGGTAGCGGATCAGTTCCTCGACGCTGAGGTCCGGGCTGCGCAAGTTGCCACTCAAACGCCAGCCGCCACCCTCGGCGGCCAGCAGGGCGCTGCCATTGAAGTTGCCGAAGGGCGCGCCGACGCTGTATGAGTCGACCTTCAGCCGGTTGGCGTCGAATTCGCCCTGCGCCGTTGCCTCGTTCCAGGTCACCGCGGGCCCCACCGCGGCCGCCCACCGGGTGGCGAAGAGCCTGAAGGAAGCGCTTCCCCCGTCAGCGGCCGCCGGCTTGACCTCGAGCTCCATCTGCCCGGTGCCGTCGAGGCGCCTGACGCTGAGCATGTCGAACCCGCGCTGGCCGACACCGCGCCGGACCACCGCCTCGTACTGGCCAGGCAGCAGCACGAGGTCGGCGAAGCTGACGGACTCGAACCGGATCGTCGACACCGCGGCCGACAACTGGCTCGCCCGGCGAACCGACTGCAGCAAGGTCAGCGCGTGTTCGCCGTTCAGTTCGACCGGCGCCACGCGGGCCTCTCCCAGTACCCAGGTTGAGTTCTGCACTCCGCGCAGCGCGTCCCGCCAGTTGAAGTGGACGGCGACCTCCGGCAGCCTCAAGCCTCCGGCTGCAAGAACGTCGGACACCACCAGCCGCGGCGACGGCAACAGTCGCAACTCCGTCGCCCGAACCGAGACGGGCATGCCCAGCGCCTGGCCGATCTGCCGCTCGACGCTTCTCGGCGACGAGGCCTCGCGCCAGACGCCGGCCAGCCGTATCGCCCCCCACGCCACGGCACCGAGCACCGCCAGCGCGACGAGCCAGCCTATGGCGCGCGTGATGTCGGCGCGGTGGAAGCGCCGGACCGAGGGCGGTCCCGAATCGGCCACCGCGCGCGCCCGGACCTCCTGTGCATCGAGCCGGTCGGGGATGTTGACGGTCGTGATCGCGAAGTCGGAGCCGCCATCGCGATCCCACTGCCCGCGGGTCGAACCAAATTCGAAGTGCGAGTGCTTACTATCGTCAGAACGACGAGTCCGCGAGGATCCAGCAGAAGATCGACCCGTTGTCTTGGTCATCCCGCCCACTTCAGGCTGCCCGTTGCGGCAGCGCCCTTTCCGCCCAAGCGAGCACTCACCAACGACCGCCCGCCACGGCAATGCAGCTCGGATGAGCTCCCGCACAGTGTCGCCCGGATGCGCACCGACCACAAGCATCCGGGCGGCCGACGCCTGCACCGGCCTTGCACTGGAGCGACCCGGCGGCCTCGCCGCTCGGCCGCTCGCCGCCCGCCTGCCCGCGGACGCTGGCCAGCGCCGCAGCCGTCGCGGAGCCGATCCCTCTCAAGCGGGCAGCGACCGCTGCAGCTTCTGGCGAACTCCCTGCAGCGCCTGCGGCAGTCCGTCGCGCAGCTTTTCGAAAAGCTCGCCGTGCAGGGCCAGCTCGCGGCGCCACTGCGCGGCGTCGATCTCGGTGACGCGCTGGTAGTTGTCGAAGGAAAAGCTCAGGCCGCTCCAGTTCAGGTCCTCGTAGCGCGGCGTCACGCCGAGCAGGTGCTCCTCGCCGCCGCCGTGGCCCTCGATCCGCTCGACGATCCACTGCAGCACGCGCATGTTCTCGGCAAACCCCGGCCAGATGAAGCGGCCCTTCTCGTCGGTGCGGAACCAGTTCACGCAGAACAGCTTCGGCAGCCTGGCGCCGCCGGCGGCCAGCTTCTCGCCCAGCTCCAGCCAGTGTGCGAAGTGCTCGGCCATGTTGTAGCCGCAGAACGGCAGCATGGCGAACGGGTCGCGCCGCAGCACGCCCTGGGCGCCGGCGGCGGCGGCGGTCGTTTCCGAGCCCATGGTCGCCGCCATGTAGACGCCCTCGGTCCAGTTGCGCGCCTCGGTGACCAGCGGCACGGTGTCCGAGCGCCGGCCGCCGAAGACGAAGGCATCGATCGGCACGCCGTTGGGGTCCTCCCAGTCGACGTCGATCGACGGGCACTGCATCGCCGCCACGGTGAAGCGCGCATTCGGGTGCGCTGCCTTGCGCCCGCAGTCCGGCGTCCAGTCCTTGCCCTGCCAGTCGATCAGGTGCGCCGGCGGCGGCCCCATGCCCTCCCACCAGACGTCGCCATCGTCGGTCAGCGCGACGTTGGTGAAGATGACATTGGAGTGCAGCATCGCCATCGCGTTGTGGTTGCTCCTGTCGCTCGTGCCCGGCGCGACGCCGAAGCAGCCGAACTCGGGGTTGATCGCGTACAGCCGGCCGTCTTCGTGCGGCTTGATCCAGGCGATGTCCTCGCCGATGGTCGACACCTTCCAGCCGGCGAAGGCCGACGGCGGGATCAGCATGGCGAAGTTGGTCTTGCCGCAGGCCGACGGAAACGCCGCGGCGACGTGATACTTCTTGCCGGCCGGCGTGGTCACCGCGACGATCAGCATGTGCTCGGCCAGCCAGCCCTCGTCGCGGCCCATGTAGGAGGCGATGCGCAGCGCCAGGCACTTCTTGCCCAGCAGCGCATTGCCGCCGTAGCCGGAGCCGAAACTCCAGATCTCGCGCGTCTTCGGGAAGTGCACGATGTACTTGGTGTCGTTGCACGGCCAGGGGACGTCCTTCTGCCCGGCTGCCAGCGGCTGGCCGACCGAGTGCACGCACGGCACGAATTCGCCGTCCTCGCGCAGCACGTCGAACACCGCCCGCCCCATCCGGGTCATCAGCCGCATGTTGACCACCACGTACGGGCTGTCGCTCACCTCTACGCCGATCTGCGAGATGTGCGAGCCGAGCGGCCCCATCGAAAATGGGATCACGTACATGGTCCGGCCGCGCATGCAGCCACTGAACAGGCCGTTCAGCGTCGCGCGCATCTGCGCCGGGTCCATCCAGTTGTTGGTCGGGCCCGCTTCCTGCGCGGTTTCGGTGCAGATGAAGGTGCGGTCCTCGACGCGCGCCACGTCCGAGGGGTCGGACCAGGCGAGGAAGGAATTCGGCCGCTTGGCCGCGTTGAGCCGCCGCAGGGTGCCGGCGCGGACCATCTCGTCGCAAAGGCGCTCGGATTCCTGCACCGAGCCGTCGCACCAGACCACGCGGTCAGGCTGCGCCAGGCGGGCGATCGACTCGACCCACTGGATCAGTTTCTTGTGCTTGACGTAGGAGGGGACGTTCAGGCTCGTGCCGACGGGGACTGCGCTCATGTTGTTGTGTCTCCTGGCCGGCACCGCTGCGGGCTGCCGGGGGTGAATCGACAGGCTGCCGCGGCGATTTCCCTCCGCGGACCACTGCTTTTCAGTTTACCGCCGGCCCACTTTGGCCCGGCCGGCCTCGCTATCGGCGTGCCCTTGACGCCGATCAGCGGTTGGCGTGCTCGGCCACGGCGGCCAACGAAAAGCAAAGGGCCGGCTCCGGGGAGCCGGCCCCTTGATAGCGGCAGCTGCGGCGGTCAGCCCAGCGGAACGATCTCGACTGCCTGCGGGCCCTTTTGTCCCTGCTGCACCTCGTATTCGACCCGCTGGTTTTCCTTCAGCGTGCGGAAGCCCTTGGCCTTGATGCCGCTGTAGTGCGCGAACAGGTCGGCGCCGCCGTCGTCGGGCTTGATGAAGCCGAAGCCCTTCGTTTCGTTGAACCACTTCACAGTGCCTGTCGGCATGACTAACTCACTCCGGATAGACGCGGGATGCGCCCGCGGCGCGCAGGGCGATAGGTGCGGATTCGCTGGGAATGACTGCGACAGGAACTGCGAGAACCGATTGCAGGTAGGGCAGCAAGAACCGTACGGGGCGACGCAAGAATCGACTGCAGCAATGAAGCTACCCGAACATCGGCAAGAAAGCTACCCCCGACTGCTGCCGCGCTGCAGCAGGAACGCCGCTCACCTCGCCTGCCACGCGCGCAGCAATTGCTCTTCCCGCGCCGGCGCCAGGCCGACGCCTTCCGGCAGCGCCATGCCGCAGGCCCAGCGCGCCGTGTCGGCACAGGTCTGGCCGAGCGGCCGCAGCCGAAGTCCGGCCGACAGTGCGCGCGCCAGGCTGATCTCGTTCATGCCGCGGCTGTCGTCTCCCGCATACAGCGGCAGTTCGGTCCACGGCGCCACCCGGTACCGGTCAAGGAACCGGGCGTCGGTCCAGACGAACTCGGCCGGCGAGCCGAGCGCGCGCCGGCAGCCCTCGAGGAATTCACCGAAGGTCAGCGGCGCAGCGGGGCCGCTGGCGTTGAAGACCCCGGCGCCGCCGCGTTCAAGCAGGTCGAGCGTCCACGCGGCCAGGTCTCGGGCATCGATGAACTGCACCGGATAGTCGGGCGATGGCGGCGCCAGCACCGCGCCGCCGCGCGCGACCCGCTGCACCCAGTAGGTGAAACGACCGGTCGGATCGTGCGGACCGACGATCAGGCCCGGACGCAGCACGAGGGCCCGCGTGCCGAACGCCGCCAGCACTTCGTCCTCGCAGGCGGCCTTCAGCGCGCCGTAGTGGGCCGGGATGTCCTCGCAGTCCGCGCTCGGCAGCGGCGCGCGCGCCGCCTGTTCGTCCTGCCCGGGGCTCGACGGATCGGCGTAGACGCTGACGCTGGAGATGAACAGATACCGTGCCGCCGCCTCCCGCAGCGCCTGCGCCGAGCGGCGAACGACGCGCGGCAGGTAACCACAGGTGTCGACCACCGCGTCCCAGCTGCGGCCGCGCAGCGGCGTCAGTTCCCCGTCGCGCTCACCGCACAGCCGCTCGACCCCGCCGAACAGCTCGGGCGCCGTCCGGCCGCGATTGAACAGTGTCGGCTCGTGTCCGCGCGCCAGCGCCGCCTCGACCAGGTGACGGCCGAGGAAGCGTGTGCCACCCAGCACCAGCAGTTTCACGCCTGCCTCCTGCCGCCGAGCAACGGGCCCACCAGCCGGAAGGCCGGCCCGACCGTCAGCACCACGGTGGCCATGCGGATCGAATGGAAGGCGGAGACCACCGGCGCGCCGAGCTGCAGCACCTTGGCGGTGATCGCCATCTCACCGATGCCACCCGGCGTGGTGGCGACGACCGCCGTGGGCACCGGCAGCGACGCCACGCCGGCCAGCCACCAGCCGAACAGCGCCGACAGGCCGAGGTAGGCCAGGGTGACGAGGGCCACCGCGGCCAGGTAGCGGGGGGCGGCCCGGAAGAACTCGGGGGCGAAGCGCGTGCCCAGCGCGACGCCGATCAGCAGCTGGCCGGCGTTGCTGACCGCGGCGGGCAGCGCCGACAGGACGATTCCCTGGGCCGTGATCGCGGCGGTGACCAGCAGCGGGCCGAGCATCCACTGGTTCGGCACGCCCAGTCGCGCCAGCACGACCGCGCCGGCCGCTGCCAGTGCGCCGAGCAGCAGCAGGCCCACCGGGCTGAAGCCGGCAGCCGCCGGAGCATAGGGATCGAGGCCGCGCACGCCCAGCCACTGCAGGGCGAACGGCACGATCAGTGCCACCATCATGATGCGCAGGCTGTGCGCCGCGGCGACGCGGTCGACACGGCCGCCGTTGCGCTCGGCCTGGGCGGCCATCTCGCCCGCCCCGCCGATCGGCGCCGAGAAGAAGCAGGTGACCGCGCTCTCGCTGCTCAGCCGGCGCAGCAGCCAGGCACCGAACAGGCCGAGCAGCCAGACGAAGCCGATGTTGACGACGATCCACGGCGCCAGCCGCAGGATCTCGCGCGTGACCGTAGGCGTGAAGTACAAGCCGAGGGCGATGCCGATGATCCACTGGCCAGCATCGCGCGCGTGCGGCAGGCCCGGCAGCTTGGCGCCGGCGATGTTGGCCGCCGCCAGCGTCAGCAGGGGGCCGGTGAACCACGGCAGCGGCAGGCGCAGCCAGATCGCCAGCACGGCGCCGGCGAGGGCCACCGCCAGCGTCAGCGCGCCACGGACCACCGCCGTCGGCAGCCGGGTCACGCCGAGCCAATCGCCGCGGCAGGGCGCGAGACGAGTCGGCGCACGCGCGTCAATTCAAGAGCACTGCCGCCGGCACGGCGCCTTGCGCCTGGCCGACGAAATCCCGCAGCGCGGTGTCAAAGGTCGCCCGGTCGACGAACGGCGCGCCGCGATGGCTGGCGCCGTCGATCTTCACCAGCCGCTTCAGGCCAGGCTTCACCGCGGTGGCCGCCGCCAGCAGCTCGTCGCTCATCGTGTGCGGGATCACGCCGTCGGCGGTGCCGTGCACCAGCAGCAGCGGCTCGTTGACGCGGCCGATGCGCGCGCGCGAATCGAATTCCTGCGTCACTGCCGCACCGAGGAACGGCACCCAGCCCCAGCGCGACGCACGGACCAGATCGCCGATGCTGGTGAAGGAGGACTCGACGACCACCCCGGCGACGCCATCGCGCTCGGCGGCCAGCGCGATGGCCAGCGCGCCGCCGAGGCTGTAGCCGTAGATGAAGCGCCGCCGGTGGTCGGGCTGCCGGCGCAGCAGCTCGTCGAACGCCGCCTGTGCGTCCTGCAGCGCGGTCTCCTCCGACGGCAGCAACGGCGTCGAGTGGCCGAAGCCGCGGTAGTCGATCGCCAGCACGTTCAGCCCGAGGCCGGCCAGCCGGTCGATCCGGTACTGGCTGCCGTACAGGTTGCGCCGCGCCCCGTGCAGGAACAGCACGGTCGGCGCCTGCGCCGATGTCTCGCGGTACCACGCATGCACCGTGTCGCCGTTGGCGAGCACCAGGTCGAAGGCCTGCGTGGCGGGCGGCGGCGCCGCGCGCGCCATGCGCGCGTCAACGACGGCGCGCTCGTGCTGGAAGATCGCCTTGCGCTGCCAGGTGTCGAGCGTGGCGCAGCCGGCCACGCCGGCGGCCAGGCCCAGCGCAGCGACGATCAGGCGGGTGCGAGAGGTCATGGCCGGCGGCTTCACGGGAAGCAGGCAAGTGTATTCGCGCCGGCGCGATAGCATCGGCGCCGGGTGCCGACGACGCGCCCCGAGCGGACCAACGGATGACGCACTACGAATCGATCGTGATCGGCGGCGGCGTGATCGGCGTCTCGATCGCCTATCACCTCGCACGTCTCGGCCAGCGCCGCGTGCTGCTGCTCGAACGCGGCCGCATCGGCGAGGGCACCACCGCCCAGTCCTCCTGCATCCTGCGCACCCACTACACGGTGCCCGAGAACGTGCAGCTGGCGCAGGCCGCCTGGCGCGTGTACGACGACTTCGCCGGCTACCTGGACGACCGCGAGGCCGACTGCGGGCTGGTGCGCTGCGGCTACCTGATCGCCGCGCCGCCGGGGGCGAAGTCGACGGCGCTGCACGAAGCACTGGCCGCGCAGCGCGGCTTCGGCATCCGCGCCGAGGTGATCGACGCGCCGGCGGCGCGCTCGCTGCTGCCGATCGCCTCGTTCGGCGACGACGAGCTGATCGGCTACGAGCCGGACGCCGGCTTCGCCGATGCCTATCTGGTGACCTCGGCCTTCGCCCGCAATGCGCGCCGTCTCGGCGCCACCGTCCGCGAGAACACCGCGGTGACCGGGCTCGTTCTCGCCGGCCGGCGGGTCACCGGCGTCGCATGCGGCGCCGAAACGATCGGCGCCGACCAGGTGATCAGCGTGCAGAACGTCTGGAGCGGCGAACTGGCCCGCTGGGCCGGCGTCGCGCTGCCGCTGGCGATCGAGCGGCACTCGGTGATGTCGCTCGAAACGAAGGCGGCGCCGTACACGCGGCAGATGCCGGTGTTCAAGGACCTCGGCGTGCCGGGACTTCTTTACTGCCGCAGCTATGGCGGGGCGCAGATGCTGGTCTCCGAGGGAACCCCGGGCGAGGTGCTGGCCGCGCCCGACACGGTGCAGGCCGACGTGCCGCTCGACAGGGTGGTCGACGTGGGCGGGCAGGTGGCCGGCCGCTTTCCGGCCTACGCCGAAGCCGGCCTCGCTTCGTCGTGGACCGGCCTGTACGACGTGACGCCGGACTGGAACCCGGTGCTCGGTCCGCTGCCCGGCGTCGAAGGGCTGTGGCTCGCCTACGGTTTCTCCGGGCACGGCTTCAAGCTGGCCCCGTCGGTCGGGCTGCTCGTCGCGCAGGCGGTGCTCGGCCGGGCCGGCGCGGTGCCGATCGAGGCCTACGCGCTGTCGCGTTTCGCACAAGGACGCCTGCTGGCCGGCCGCTACGGCGCCGGCGCCGTTTCTTGATCGGCGGCGGCTTGGCATACTGCGGAGCCCGTCGCCGGTCGATCGACCCCGACTATCCAGGAGGAGAACAATGAGCAAGCAACGACGAGTACTTCTGCAGGCTGCCGCGGCGACCGCCGTGCTCGGCGCGCTGCCGGCGGCGCGCGCGCAGGGCCGCATCTTCTTCGGCATCGCCACCGGCGGCACCGGCGGCACCTACTACCCACTCGGCGGCATGCTGGCCCAGCTGATCTCCAACAAGGTGGTGATCAGCGGACAGAAGATGTCCGCCACCGCCGAGACCGCCGGCGCCTCGGTGGCCAATGCACAGCTGCTCGGCCGCAAGGAAATCGAGTCGGCGTTCGTCGCCGCCGACATCCTCGACGCCGCCTTCAACGGCAAGAGCCAGTTCGACGGCAAGCCGCTGAAGAACCTGCGCGCGCTCGGCGCGCTGTACCCGGAGCAGGTGCAGCTGGTCACCGCGGCGAAGTCGAACATCAATTCGTTCCGCGACCTGAAGGGCAAGAGCGTTTCGTCCGGCTCGCCCGGCTCGGGCCAGTGGCAGCTGCTCGGCGACCTGCTCGAGGCGCATGGCATGTCGCGCAAGGACATCGGCGAGGACCTGTCCTCCTTCGCCCAGTCGATCGACAAGATCAAGGACGGCAACCTGACGGCGTCGCTGATCACCGCCGGGGCGCCGACCGCCTCGGTGACCGACCTGGCCAACACGCACGACATCCGCATCGTGCCGCTGAAGGGCCCCGAGATCGAGGCGCTGCGCAAGAAGCAGCCTTACTACGCGCAGGTGCAGCTGCCGGCCAACACCTACAAGGGACAGGCGGCAGCAGTCGACACCCTGGCGGTGATGGCGATCTGGGCCACCCACGACGCGCTGGCCGAGGACGTGGCCTACGAGGTGACCAAGGCGCTGTTCGAGAACACCAGCATCCTCGGCCAGGTGCACCCGAAGGGCAAGGAGATCACGCTGGCCACCGCCCTGCAGTCGGTGTCGATCCCGCTGCACCCGGGCGCGCAGCGCTACTACAAGGAGAAGGGCCTGCTGAAGTAGGCCGGCGCCTCGACGCATGGCCGCGGCGCTGGCGCTGCTGCTCGCGGCGAACATCGGCACGGCCTGCGCCCTCGTGCTGCTCGACTCGCCCGGCGGCGCACCGCTGGCCCGCGTGCCGCTGCCGGCCGACCGCGGCTTCGCGCTGCGCTACACGCACTCGGTGACCCTGCGCCCGGTCGAAAGCCGTTACGTCGTGCGCGCCAACCTCATCGTGCAGACCGCCGAGGTCTTCGACGAGCACGGCCCCGGCATGGCGACCGATGCCGGGCCGGGCGAGCGGCTGCAGACACAGCGCGGCACCGAGGGCACGCGCTTCGTGCTGAGCACCGAGCGCCCGCTGCCGCGACTGGTGGTGCGGCTGCACTCCCTGCCGGCATTCAGGCTGCTCGTCGACGATGCGCCGATCGACCTGGCGCAGTGGGGCTCGCGCGCGGTCGAGATCCGCGCCGACTGCCCGGCCCCGGCTGAAGCCGGGCGCAAGGCGGCGCCATGAGTTCGCCGCGCGAGGGCACGCTGGCCGGCGACGTCGAGGTCGTCTCCGCGGAGCGCCAGCACGAGCTGATCAAGGCCTACGACCAGGAGTCGAACTTCCGCCGGCTGGTCGGCCCGACGGCGCTGCTGGTCACCTTCCTCGCCGTCACGCTGTCGAGCTTTCACGTCTACACCGCCGGCTTCGGCCTGCTCGACGAGATCAAGCACCGCTCGTTTCACCTGGCGCTGGTGCTCGGCCTGATCTTCCTGGTCTTCCCGCGGCCGGCCCTGCCGGCGCAGCCGGCCGGCGCGGCGCGCGCGTGGGGCTGGTCGCTGGTGTTCGCCGCGTTCTATGTCTATCTGGCGTGGGATCTCGTTGCCACGATGGGGCCGGCCGAACTGACGGGAAACGGCTGGCCGTTCCTGGCGCTGATCGCCTTTCTCGCCTTCATCACGCTGCCGCTGAAGCAGTTCGGCGGCCACGGCGACGCACCGGGCTGGATCGACTGGCCGCTGGCCGCGGGGGCGGCGGCGATCTCGCTGTACTTCCTGGTCTTCTTCGACGACGTCTTCATCCGGCGCGTCGGCAGCCCGATCGCACAGGACTACATGATGGGCGTGCTGGCGATCGTTCTCGTGCTCGAGGCCACCCGCCGCACGATGGGCAACCTGCTGCCGGCGATCGGCATTTTCTGCCTGCTGTATGCGCTGTTCGGCCGCTACCTGCCGGGCATGCTGGCGCACCGCGGCTACTCGGTGGTGCGGGTGGTCAACCACATCTACATCGGCACCGAGGGCATCTACGGCATCGCCGTCGGCGTGGTCGCGACCTACGTCTTCCACTTCGTGCTGTTCGGCATCCTGGCGCAGATGACCGGCCTGGGGAAGCTGTTCATGGACCTGGCGACCATCGTCGCCGGCCGCTTCGTCGGCGGGCCGGCCAAGATCAGCGTCGTCTCCTCGGGCCTGTTCGGCATGATCTCCGGCTCGCCGATCGCCAATGCGGTGACCACCGGCTCGCTGACCATCCCGCTGATGAAGAAGTACGGCTTCTCGCCGCGCTTCTCCGCCGCGGTCGAGGCCAGCGCCTCGTGCGGCGGCCAGGTCACGCCGCCGGTGATGGGCGCCTCGGCGTTCGTGATGTCCGAGCTGCTCGGCGTGCCGTACAAGCAGCTGATCATCATCGCCATCGTGCCGGCGTTCTTCCACTACTTCGCCGCGCTGATCATGGTCCACCTGGAGGCGCGCCGGCTGCGGCTGAAGGGCGTCGAGCCACACCTGATCCCGAAGCTCCTGCCGGTGGTGCTGTCGTCCTGGCACCTGATGCTGCCGCTCACGGCGCTGGTGACGATGCTGCTGCTCGACTACACGCCGTTCCTGGCCGCCTTCTGGGGCATCGTGCTGTCGGTCGTCTGCTCGTACATCCCGCCGCTGATGCGCCGCGTGGCGCCGCATGCCGACTGGGGCAAGCTGCATGGGCAGACGATGACGCCGCGCAACCTGGTGCGCGGCTTCGAGGAGGGCGCCAAGTACGCGCTGGCGATCGGCGCCGCCTGCGCCTGCGTCGGCCTGCTGCTCGGCACGCTCACCTTGTCGGGGCTCGGCTTCAAGTTCTCCGGCGCGGTGGTCGACCTGGCCGGCGTGATCGCCAACGGCGTGGTCGCGCTCGACCCGACCGGGCTGGCCACCGTCAACGGCGCCAAGGTCTTCTTCGGCCTGCTGTTCGTCGCCGTCGCCTGCATCCTGATGGGCACCGGCATCCCGACCACCCCCACCTACATCATCCTGGCTTCGATCGCCGCGCCGGCGCTGTCGAGCCTCGACGTGCCGCTGATCGCCACCCACTTCTTCGTCTTCTACTTCGGCGTGCTGGCCGACGTCACGCCGCCGGTGGCGCTGGCCGCCTACGCGGCCGCGGGCATCGCCGGCGCGGAGCCGATGCGCACCGGCTTCACCGCCTTCCGCCTGTCGATGGGCAAGGCGCTGGTGCCGTTCATGTTCGTCTACGCGCCGAGCCTGCTGCTGCTGCAGTTCAGCTGGTACGAGTTCGTCACCGCGATGGCCTCCGGCATGCTCGGCATCCTCGCCCTGGCCGCCGCCTACACCGGCTGGTTCCGCGCACGGATCGGCTACCTCGGCGCGGCGCTGCTGACCGTCGGCGGCGTGGCGCTGATCTTCAACGACTGGCGCGCCGAGCTTCTTGGCGCGCTGATCGTGCTGGCCGTGCTGGCCGAGAACATGCTGCGCGGCCGGCGGCCGGCGCAGTAGACCCTCGGCGCGCCAGGCGCGATCCCGGACCCGGACTGCGGCCGGGTCCGGCCGCCGGTTCGTCCCTCCTCCGCTGACAGGACTGCCGACTGCTGCCGCGCGACCGCTCGGCTGGCAGTCAACGCCGGGCCCCGAACCAAGCCTCCGCCAGCTTGCAGTAAGTGTAAGCTCGTACGTATCTATCCTAGTCCAGACCCACCAAGGGCAGCGAAAGGGCTGCGCGGGGCCGCCGCCGCGGCCCGCAGGAGAGGTAACCATGATCGAACGGACCGTTTACGCGATCGATCAGCTGAGCAAGACGGTGGGGCATGCCTTTTCCTGGTGTGCCCTGATCCTGGTGATCGGCACCTGCTACGAGGTCTTCGTCCGCTACGTGCTGAACGACCCGACGAGCTGGGCCTTCGACCTCAGCTACCTGATGTACGGGGCGCTGTTCTTCATGGCCGGTGCCTACACGCTGTCACGCAACGGTCACGTCCGCGCCGACATGTTCTACCGGCTGTGGCCTGACCGGGCGCAGGCCGCAGTCGAGCTCGCGCTGTACGCCGTCTTCTTCTTCCCGGGCATCGTCGCCCTGGTGGTCGCCGGCTGGGGCTACGGCAGCGAGGCAATGCGCATCCGTGAGGTGAGCGTCAACAGCCCGGCGGGCATGCCGATCTGGCCGATGAAGCTGCTGATTCCGGTCGGCGGCGCCCTGATGATGCTGCAAGGCCTGGCCGAGGTCCTGCGCTGCGTGCTGTGCCTGCGCGACGGCCACTGGCCGCCACGCCTGCACGACGTCGAGGAACTCGAGAAACAGCTGCTCGAGGCGGCGGCGCGCGGCCAGGACGGCTCGAAGGTGGCGTCATGAGCAATCCCGCCGTCGCCATGACGATGCTGGCGATCCTCGTCTTCGCGATCATGATCGGCTTTCCGGTGGCCTTCACGCTGATGGCGCTGGGCGTGGGCTTCGGTTTCTACGCCTACTTCCAGCCCGCCCAGGCGTTCTTCGACAACCGCGTCTTCTTTCTGCTGACCCAGAACACGTTCACGGTGCTGAACAACGACGCCCTGGTGTCGATACCGCTGTTCCTCCTGATGGGCTATCTGGTCGAGCGGGCCAACATCCTCGACAACCTGTTCAAGAGCCTGCAGGTGGCCCTGCGCGGGATACCGGCGTCGCTTGCCGTGGCGACGCTCGCCACCTGCGCCCTGTTCGCCACCGCCACCGGAATCGTCGGCGCGGTCGTCACGCTGATGGGAATGCTCGCCTTCCCGCAGATGCTCAAGGCCGGCTACGACCGCCGGCTTGCCGCCGGCGTGGTCTGTGCGGGAGGCTGCCTCGGCATCCTCATTCCGCCATCGATCATGCTGATCGTCTACGGTGCGATGGCCAGCCTGTCGGTCGTCAAGCTGTACGCCGCGGCGATGGTGCCGGGGTTCTTGCTTGCCGGGATGTACATCCTGTACGTCGTGGCGGTCGGCATCCTGAAGCCGCAGATGGCGCCGCCCCTGCCGAGGGAGCAGTCACAGGTCGGCACGGCCGAGCTGCTCGGCATGCTGATGAAGTCGTTCCTGCCGCTGGCGCTGCTGATCCTGTCGGTCCTCGGCGCGATCCTCTTCGGGCTCGCCACACCCACCGAGGCCGCCGCGGTCGGCGCCTTCGGAGCGGCAGTGCTCGCCGCAGCGTACCGCTCGCTCACCTGGAAGGCCCTTCGCGAGTCGATGTTCCTCACGGCGCGGACCTCGGCGATGGTGTGCTGGCTGTTCGTCGGCTCGGCGACGTTCGCCTCGGTGTTCGCCTACCTCGGCGGCAACGTGCTGATCAAGGAGTTCGTGCTCGGCCTGGAGCTGAGCCCGATCACCTTCCTTCTGCTGTCGCAGGCGATCATCTTCGTCCTCGGCTGGCCGCTGGAGTGGACCGAGATCATCGTCATCTTCGTGCCGATCTTCCTGCCGATGCTCCCGCACTTCGGCATCGACCCGATGGTGTTCGGCGTGCTGGTGGCGATCAATCTGCAGACCGCGTTCCTCTCGCCGCCGATGGCCATGGCCGCCTACTACCTGAAGGGCGTAAGTCCTCCTTCGGTGCTGCTGACGCAGATCTTCAGCGGCTGCATGCCGTTCGTCTACATCGTGCTGATCACGATGGTCATCATGTACGTCTTCCCGCAGACCACGCTGTGGCTGCCGAGCGTGCTCTATGGCTAGGACGCGCGCGCGCGAAGGCCTGCCGCCGGGGCCCGGTGCTGCCGCCGCATCGAGGAGGACCTGACCGTGCTCACCAAGCTCGTCGCCGCCGCGGTTGCCATTGCGCTGCTGCTCGCCTATCTGCTGCCGGTCGTGATCAAGATGAAGGACGCGGTGCTCGCCGGCGTCCTCCTGATCGGCATCGCCTTCATGGTCGTCGATCTGGTGCACTCGCTGCGCCGCCCCGAGGAATGAGCCGGCGCGGCGTCCGGCGCGGGCGCCGCCCGGCCGCCGAACACCGCGTCAATGCGTGCTGCCCGACCGCGAGCGCAGCAGCCACGGCACCACCAGCATCGCCGCCGCCAAGGCGAGCATCGCAGCGGCGATCGGCTGGGTGAAGAACACCGAGAAGTCGCCCTGGCTGATCGACAGCGCGCGGCGCAGCTGGGTCTCGGCCAGCGGCCCGAGGATCAGGCCGATCACCGCCGGCGCCACCGGGAAGCCCCAGCGGCGCATGACGAAGCCGAGCAGGCCGAAGACGTACAGCGTCGCCAGGTCGACCACCGACTGGTGCAGGCTGTAGGCGCCGAGCGTGGCGAACAGCAGGATGCCGCCGTACAGCAGCGGCTTCGGTATCTCGAGCACCTTCACCCAGATGCCGATCAGCGGCAGATTGAGCACCAGCAGCAGCACGTTGCCGACATACAGGCTGGCGATCAGCGCCCACACCAGGTCCTTCTGCGTCACGAACAGCAGCGGGCCCGGCTGGATGCCGTAGTTCTGGAACGCCGCCAGCAGGATCGCCGCCGTGGCCGAGGTCGGGATGCCGAGCGTCAGCAGCGGCACCAGCACGCCGGTCGAGGCGGCGTTGTTGGCCGCCTCCGGCCCGGCCACCCCCTCGATGGCGCCGTTGCCGAACTCCTGCGGGTGCTTCGACAGCTTCTTCTCGGCAGCGTAGGACAGAAAGGTCGGGATCTCGGTGCCGCCGGCCGGGATGGTGCCGAACGGAAAGCCGATCGCGGTGGCGCGCAGCCACGCCGGCCAGGAGCGTTTCCAGTCCTGGCGCGACATCCAGATCGAACCGGACACCTTCTCCATCTGCTCGCGGTTGCGGCTGCTGTAGGCGGCGACGTGAAGCGTCTCGCCGACGGCGAACAGCCCCACCGCGAGCACCACCACGTCGATGCCGTCGAGCAGCTCCGGCACGCCGAAGGCGAAGCGCATCTGCCCGCTCTGCTCGTCGATGCCGACCAGGCCGAGCAGCAGGCCGACGAACAGCGCCGTCAGCCCGCGCACCGTCGAGGCGCCGAGCACCGCCGAAACGGTGACGAAGGCGAACACCATCAGCGTGAAGTACTCGGCCGGCCCGAACTTCAGGGCGATCTCGATGACGATCGGCGCCAGCACCGTCAGCAGAACGGTGGCGATCGAGCCGGCGACGAACGAGCCGATCGCGCTGGTGGCCAGCGCCGGACCGGCTCGGCCGGCCTTGGCCATCCGGTTGCCTTCGAGGGCAGTGGCGATCGAGGCCGATTCGCCCGGCGTGTTCAGCAGGATGGTCGAGGTCGAGCCGCCGTACATCGCGCCGTAGTAGATGCCGGCGAACATGATCAGCGCGCCGGTCGGGTCGAGCTTGACCGTCAGCGGCAGCAGCATCGCCACCGTCAGCGCCGGTCCGACGCCGGGCAGCACGCCGACGAAGGTGCCGAGCGTCACGCCGATGAAGCCCCACAGCAGGTTGACCGGCGTCAGCGCGATGCCGAAGCCGTGCGCCAGTGCGGCGAGCGTTTCGCTCATATGCCGGCCCCGCCGAGCACCGGCTTGAGCCAGCCGGCCGGCAGATTGACGTTCAGGAACTTGACGAAGAACAGGAACACCGCCAGGCCGAGCGTTACGCCGAGGGCTGCGTCGCGCGCCGGCCGCCGGCTGCCGTAGCCGCGCGCGACGCAGGCGAACAGCGCCGTCGCGGCCAGCACGAAGCCGGCCGTGTGGATCAGCGCCATCTGCGCGAACAGGCCGCCGCTGACCCAGGCGAAAGCGCCGGCCTCGAACGGATGCTCGCCGCGCTCGGCGGCATCGTCCGGCTCACGCGCGCGCCAGCCGCCGCTGAAGTGCTCGGCCAGCAGCCAGATGCCGAGCAGGATCAGGCCGGCGCCGACGACGATCGGCATGAAGTTGGCGCCGATCGCCGAATAGCTGCGGCTGCCCGGCAGCCCCGCCGCGACGTAGGCGACGAAGGCGCCGAGCGCCAGCACGGCGAGCGACAGCGCCAGCTCGGCCAGCGCTGGGCCTGCGCCGCGCGTCACGCCGCTACTTCTTCAGGCCGAGCGACTCGATGATCGCGCCGATGCGCTTGATGTCCTCGTCGATGAACGCCTTGTAGGCGTCGCCGCCGAGGAACCACGGCGTCCAGCCGAGCTTGCTCAGGGTTTCCTTCCACGCCGCCGTCTCGGTGGCCTTCTTCACCAGGTCGACCAGCGCATCGCGCTGCGCGGTGCTGATGCCGGGCGCGCCGAAGATGCCGCGCCAGTTGCCGAGCACGACGTCGATGCCCTGCTCCCTCAGCGTCGGGATGCCGTCCTCGCGCTCGGGCGAAGACACCGCCAGCGCGCGCATGCGGCCGCCCTTGATGTGCTCGGCGAACTCGCCCAGACCCGAGATGCCGGCCGACACGTGGCCGCCGATGATCGCCGCCGTCGCCTCGCCGCCGCCCTTGAAGGCGACGTAGTTCAGCTTCGACGGATTGGCACCGACCGCGCGGGCGATCAGGCCGCCGAGGATGTGGTCGGTGCCGCCGGCCGAGCCGCCGCCCCAGGAAATCGCGCCCTCGTTGGCCTTGTAGGCCTTGACGAGGTCGGCCATCGTCTTGTGCGGCGAACCGGCCGGCACGACCACCACCTCGTACTCGCTGGTCAGCCGCGCGATCGGCGTCACCATCGACAGGTCGACCGGGCTCTTGTTCAGGATGATGCCGCCGACCATCACCATGCCGGCGATCATCACGGCGTTCGGGTCGCCCTTGGCCGAGTTGACGAACTGCGCCAGGCCGATCGTGCCGGCAGCGCCGCCCTTGTTCTCGAACTGCACCGACTGCACCAGGCTGGCCGACTGCATCGCCGCCGCCAGGTTGCGGCCGGTCTGGTCCCAGCCGCCGCCCGGGTTGGCCGGGATCAGCATCTTCAGGGTGCCGACGGACTGTGCCTGCGCCGGCGCAACGCCGAGGGCCTGAGCCACCGCCACCGCGGCGGCAGCGAGCGCGAATTCGCGACGTTTCATCTGTCTCCTCCCGAGCAAAGGCGCCGCGGACTTCGAGCGGTCCGGCTGCGCGCGGCAAGCATACAGGCGCGCCCGTGCGCCCGGAATCGCCGGCCCGCGCTCAGAACACCAGCTGGCCGAGGCAGACCTGCACGCTGCGCTCGACCTGCTTGAGGAAGTCGCGCTCGTGGTCCTTGATCGGCGAGACGACGATGCCGCCGTGGCGGCAAAGCTCGAGCACCGCCTTGTTGTCGCGGGTGCGGAACTTCTCGCCCGGCGCCAGCGGCACGATCTTGCGCACCGTGACGATCACGTCGCTGGCGCAATCCTCCGGCCGCTTGACGGTGGCGATCGCCACCAGCATCTCGTAGTCGGATTCGGCAAGCTCGCGCGCCTTCATCACCGCCATCGACTCGCGCACCTTGCCCTGGATCGCCGTGTAGCGCAGCCCGCAGGCCAGATCGTCGGGATCGAGGTCGATCACCGTCAGCTTCAGCTCCTTCGCCTGCGCGGCCCCGCCCAGCAGCAGGGCCAGGGCCACCAGCCAGTGCATCAGTCTCATTGCGGACTCCCCTTGTTCCGGCCGACAAGCGTAGCGCGGAGCGCGCCTCAGGCCAGAAGCGAGCGGATCTCGGCACGAAGTTCCGCCGCCAGCACCTCGACCAGCCGCGACCGCCCGCCCACGACCGGGTAGATCAGCGCGAAATCGGAGGTGACCCGGTCCTTCAGCGGCCGCACCGCGACGTTGCGCCATGCATAGGAGGCGGCAGCCACACGGGACACCAGCGTGATGCCCGCCCCGGCCGCCACCAGCGCGCAGGCAATCGTCGACTGCGGCGTCTCCAGCACGACGTTGGGCACGACGCGCCGGCGTGCGAACAGTTCCTCGAGCCTGTAGCGCAGCCGGCTGTGGTGCGACAGCAGCACCAGCCGTTCGCCATCCAGGTCGCGCGTCGCGATGACTTCGCGCGCCGCCAGTCGGTGGCGCGCCGGCAGCACGGCCACCGTCTCGATGCCCTCGAAAGGTTCGATTTCGAGCGCCGGCCGCGGCGCGGGCCGCTCGACGACGCCGAGGTCGTACTGGTGGATCGCCACCAGATCGGCAATCTGCCGCGACGGCAGGCTGTCGATGAACAGTGTCACGTCGGGACGCGTCGACAGGAACCG
This sequence comes from Burkholderiales bacterium, assembly GCA_020355165.1. GTDB lineage: Bacteria > Pseudomonadota > Gammaproteobacteria > Burkholderiales > Burkholderiaceae_F > JADJWR01. The sequence goes on along the minus strand of CP070661.1, from coordinate 1,302,313 downwards.
GGTTGCCACCCGCGGCGCAAACCACTGCGCCAGCGCCGGCAGCACCGCCAGGCGCAGCGCCCCGGCGCGCCGCAGCTTGATGTCGGCGGCGACCTGCGCCACGCGCTCGACACCGAGTTGAAGCCGCTCGATCTCCCGGTACAGCTGCTGGGCCTCGGCGGTGGGCACCAGCCGGCGCCCGCGCCGCTCGAACAGCGCGAAACCGATGCGCCTTTCGAGTTCGGCAATGAGCCGGCTGACCGCCGGCTGCGTGACGTTGAGCAGACCGGCGGCGGCCACCACCGTGCCGGCGTGCATCGTGGCGCGAAAGGCCTCCAGCTGGCGCAGGTTCAGGCCGCTCGTCATATATAAGATTTTCGTATCAACAGGACAGGAAATTTTATTGGAAATTATCTGCGCCTTTCGTTAACTTCTCGCGACGCACAACAACGAAGAGCGCGGCAATCAGGCCAGCGCCTCGACCCTTCCAGAGGAGACTTCGCGATGATCTCGATGAAGAAGACTGCGCTTGCCGTCGCCATCGGCCTGGCTTCGTCGGTCTGTGCGGCGCAGACGACGATCTACGTCGGCGCCTATGGCGGTTCGACCGAGCAGCTGTTCCGCGAGAAGATCATTCCCGCCTTCGAGGCCAAGCACAACGCCAAGGTGGTCTACGTGCCCGGCAACTCGACCGACACGCTGGCCAAGCTCGCCGCGCAGCGCGGCAAGCAGGACCTGTCGGTGGCGCTGATCGACGACGGCCCGATGTACCAGGCGGTCGAGCAGAAGCTCTGCGCGCCGCTGCCTGACGGTCCGGTGATGAAGGAGCTGTACTCGAACGCGAAGATGATCGGCGACCGCTCGATCGGACTGGGCTTCATCGCCACCGGGCTGGCCTACAACAAGGAGGTCTTCAAGCGCAACGGCTGGGCGCCGCCGACCTCGTGGAACGATCTGGCCGACCCGAAATACAAGGGCAAGGTCGTCGTCCCGCCGATCACCAACGGCTACGGCCTGCTGACGCTGGTGATGTCCGCGCGCCTGCACGGCGGCAGCGAAGAGAAGATCGATCCCGGCTTCGAGTTCATGCAGAAGCAGGTCGCGCCGAACGTCCTCGCATGGGAAGGCTCGCCGGGGCGCATGGCGCAGATGATGCAGACCGGCGAAGGCGCGCTCGTGGTGTGGGGCAACGGCCGCGTGCAGGCGGTGATCGACCAGGGCGCACCGGTGGAGTTCGTCTATCCGAAGGAAGGCGCGATCAGCATCATGACCGCGGTATGCGTCGTCGAGGGCGCACCCCAGCCGGAACTCGGCAAGGCCATGCTGCATTACCTGCTGTCCGCCGAAGTGCAGGCCCAGCTCGCACAGCGGCAGGGCTGGGGCCCGGTCAACAAGACCACCAAGGTCCCGCCCGAGGTCGCCCAGAAGGTCGTCTTCGGTCCGGAGCGCGTCGACAAGCTGATCTCGGTGAACTACAACGTGATCAACCCGTCGCGCGCCGAGTGGACCAACCGCTGGAACCGCACGATCGAGCGCTGAGCGAACGACGCGCTGCCGCCGGCGGCGCGTCCGCGATTCTTCCCTGATCCCGCAGGGCGCGCCGCGCCCTGTGCCCCGCAGCTTCACTCCACAGGGGCGTGCGATGAGCTTTCTCGTGCTTCGCGGGCTGACCAAGCGCTACGACAGCGTGGTCGCCGTGCAGGACTTCGACCTCACCGTCGAGCGCGGCGAGTACGTCTCGCTGCTCGGGCCGTCCGGCTGCGGCAAGACGACGATGCTGCAGATGGTCGCCGGCTTCGTCACGCCGACCGCCGGATCGATCCAGCTCGACGGCCACGACATCACGCAGCAGAAGCCGAGCCGGCGCGGTCTGGGAATTGTGTTTCAGAGCTACGCGCTGTTTCCGCACATGACGGTGACTGAGAACGTCGGCTTCGGTCTCGAGATGCGCAAAGTCGACCGCAGCGAGCGCAAGGCGCGCATCGACGAGGCGCTTGCGCTGGTGCACCTCGAGGCGCTGGCCGAGCGCTATCCGCGCGAACTGTCCGGCGGCCAGCGGCAGCGCGTGGCGCTGGCCCGCGCGCTGGTGATCAAGCCCCCGGTACTGCTGCTCGACGAACCGCTCGGCGCGCTCGACGCCAAGCTGCGCCACGAGATGCAGATCGAACTGCGTGCGCTGCAGCACCATATCGGCGTCACCACGATCATGGTCACCCACGACCAGGAAGAGGCGATGACGCTGTCGGACCGCGTGGTGCTGATGAATCTCGGCCGCATCGAGCAGGTCGGCAAGCCCTACGAGATGTACGAGCAGCCGAATGGCCGCTTCGCCTCGACCTTTCTCGGCAAGGCGAATGTCTTAGTCGGCCGTCGCGAAGGCGGCCAGGCGCCGGTTCAGGTCGGCGCGCACAGCCTGCCGGCCAGCGACGGTTCGGTCGTCGGCACGGTCGACTACGTCGTGCGCCCGGAGAAGATCAGCTTCGTCAGCGCAGACCGTGCGATGCTCGGCGGCACGGTCGAGGCGCGCGCCTTTCTCGGCAACTACTGGCTGTTCCAGGTGGCCACCGACGTCGGCCACGTGCAGGTCACGCTGCCGAACACCGGACTGCCGGAGTTCAACGAGGGCGACCGAGTCTCGCTCGCCTGGTCGCCGCAGCACGCACGCGTGCTGCCGCACGAGGCCGGAGCCGCGTCGTGAGCACGACCGCCCGCGCCACGCCGTACTGGCTGACCGCACCGGGCACCCTGGTGATCCTGGCGCTGGTGGCGGCGCCGCTGGTGCTGACGCTGTCGCTGAGCTTCTTCCCCTTCGACCCGGCCATCGGCGTCGGCGACAGGCTCACCTGGGCCAACTACCGGGAAGTGCTCACTGACAGCTACTACCACGAGATCTTCCTGCGCTCGTTCTGGCTGGCGCTGCTGGTCACCGTCATCAGCGTGCTGATCGGCGTTCCCGAGGCCTACGTGCTGATGCACCTGCCGAAGCGGTGGCGCGCGGTGTTCATGGTCGTGGTGCTCGGGCCGCTGCTGATCTCGGTGGTGGTGCGCACGCTCGGCTGGGCCGTGCTGATGGGCTCCGAGGGGGTGATCAACGACACGCTGCGCTGGCTCGGCCTGATCGACACGCCGGTACGCATGATGTTCACCTTCACCGGCGTGCTGGTGGCCCTGGTACACGTACTCGTGCCGTTCATGGTGCTCGCGGTGTGGACGTCGCTGCAGAAGCTCGATCCGGCCACCGAACAGGCCGCCGAGTCGCTCGGCGCCTCGCGCGCCACCGTCATGCTGCGCATCGTCTTTCCGCAGGTCATGCCGGGCATCCTGTCCGGCGCGCTGATCGTCTTCGCGCTCGCCGCCAGCGCCTTCGCGACGCCGTCGATCATCGGCGGCCGGCGGCTGAAAGTCGTGCCCACCGCCGCCTACGACGAGTTCCTGAGCACGCTCAACTGGCCGCTCGGCGCCGCCATCGCGGTGCTGCTGCTGATCGCCGTGCTGGCGATCACGCTCGGACTGAACCGCGTCGTCGAACGCCGCTTCCGGCAGGTGTTCACATGAGCGCGTACGGCCGCCGCGAAGCGCTCATTCCGCAGCGCGAAGCGCGGACGGTAATCCAGTGAGCGCGCGAGGCGCACGGACGGCGTCATGAGGCGCATCGGGCCGACCCTGTGGGTCTTTCACGCGGCGTTCGCGATCTTCATGGTCGCGCCGCTGGTGATGGTGGTCCTGGTCGCCTTCACCGACAAGGGCTACATCTCGCTGCCGTTCGATGGCGCCTCGTTCCGCTGGTTCAGGGCGATCCTGGTCAACGACGATTTCATCGACGCCTTCTGGCGCAGCATCGGCCTGGCGGCCGCGGCCGCGACCGGCGCCACGCTGCTGGCGATCCCGGCGGGCATGGCGATCGCGTGGCACCGCTTTCCCGGCCGCGAGGCACTGCTGGGCATGATGCTGTCGCCGCTGATGGTTCCGCATGTCGTGCTCGGCATCGCCCTGCTGCGTTTTTTCACGCAGATCGGCGCGCAGGGCACGCTCTACGGGCTGACGTTGGCGCACGTGGTCGTCGTACTGCCGTACGTGCTGCGGCTCGTGATCGCCGCGGCCACCGGCTTCGACCGCGCAGTCGCGCAGGCTGCGGAGTCGCTGGGCGCGTCGCGCTGGACGGTGTTCCGGCGCATCGAGCTGCCGCTGCTGATCCCGGGCGTGGCCGGCGGCTGGATGATCTCGTTCATCACCAGCTTCGACGAGCTGACGATGTCGGTATTCGTCGCCTCGCCGGCGACGCAGACGCTGCCGGTCAAGATGTACCACCACATCGTGCACACGATCGATCCGCTGCTGGCATCGATCTCGACGGTGCTGATCGTGCTGACCCTGGTGCTGATGATCGCGCTCGACCGCTTCTACGGTCTCGACCGCATCCTCGCGGGCAAGACATGAACGGGAACGAAAGCGACGTCCTCGTCGTCGGCGGCGGCATCGTCGGCGCCAGCCTCGCCTACGGTCTGGCGCGTCTCGGCAAGTCGGTTCGACTGCTCGACGAGGGAGACGTCGCCTTCCGCGCCGCACGCGGCAATTTCGGCCTGGTGTGGGTGCAGGGCAAGGGCGTCGGCGCGCCGACCTATGTGCGCTGGACGCTGCGTTCCGCGGCGGCCTGGCCGGCGCTGGCGCGCGCGCTGCTTGAGGAGACCGGCGTCGACGTAGAGCTCGAACAGCGTGGCGGCCTGTACATGTGCCTCGACGAGGACGAACTCGACGGCCGCCGCGCGATGCTGACGCAGCTGCGCGATTCGATCGGCGCCGACTATCCGTTCGAAGTGCTCGATCACGGCGCAACGGCGAAGCTGTGCCCCGAGATCGGTCCCGATGTCGTCGGTGCCACGCTGGGGCCTCTCGACGGCCACACCAGCCCGCTGCGCCTGCTGCGTGCGTTGCTGCAGGGCCTCACCCAGCGCGGCGGCCAGGTCGCATCGGGGCACAAGGTGAAGGACGTCGCGCACCGCGGCGGCGTCTTCGACGTCACCACCGAATCGGGGCGATTCAGCGCGCCGCGCATCGTGCTGACAGCCGGGCTCGGCAATCGCGATCTGGCGCCGAAGGTCGGGCTGGCGGCGCCCGTGCAGCCGAACCGCGGCGAGATCCTCGTCTGCGAGCGCGTGCAGCCGTTCCTACGCTATCCGACGCTGCACGTGCGGCAGACCGGCGAGGGCAGCCTGCAGATCGGCGACTCGAAGGAGGACGTCGGATTCGACGACCGCACGTCGCGCATCGAGCTGGCGCACATCGCGCAGCGCGCGGTGCGGATCTTCCCGCTGCTCGCCAGCATCAACGTCGTGCGCGCCTGGGGCGCGCTGCGCGTGATGACCGCCGACGGACTGCCGATCTACGAAGCTTCGACGAGATTCCCAGGCGCGTTCGTGGTCACCTGCCACAGCGGCATCACGCTCGCCGCCGTGCACGCCGACGACCTGTCGCGATGGATCTGCGGCGGCGAGCGGCCGCCGGAGATCACGCCGTTTACTGCAAGGCGTTTCGATGTTCCGACGTCTCGAGTCCATTGACGCCAACGCGGCGTGCGTCGACATCGTCGTCGACGGACAGCCCGTGTCAGCCCGTGCCGGCGAATCCGTCGCCGCGGCGCTGCTCAATGCCGGGCGCGTGTCCTTCCGCCATACGCCGGTGTCGGGCGCACCGCGCGCGCCGCTGTGCCTGATGGGGATCTGCTTCGACTGCCTGGTCGAGATCGACGGCGCGGCGAACCAGCAGTCGTGCATGGTGATCGTGCGCCCCGGCATGAGGATCCGCCTGCAGCATGCCGCGCGGCGGGTCGGGGCGCAGGCATGATCGGGGAATCCGACGTCGTCGTCATCGGCTGCGGCCCCGCCGGCATCAGTGCCGCCACGACGTCCGCAGCGCTCGGACTGCGCGTGCTGCTGCTCGACGAACAGGCCGCGCCGGGCGGCCAGATCTATCGCGGCATCACCTCGGTGCCGGCCGCGCTCGCCGAAAAGCTCGGGCCGGATTATCGACATGGCCGCACGCTCAGCGACGCGCTCGCCACTTCATCGGTGCGCGTCCTGCACGGCGCGCCGGTCTGGGATGTCGACGCGGACCTCAACGTCGCCTATCTGCACGACGGTGCCGCGCGGCAGGTGCGCACAGGCCACCTGATCGTCGCCACCGGTGCGATCGAGCGTGCCACGCCGGTGCCCGGCTGGACGTTGCCCGGCGTGATGTACGCGGGCGCCGCGCAGCTTCTGCTGAAGACCGCCGCCAGCATTCCAGCCGGCCGGGTGGCGCTCGCCGGAAACGGGCCGCTGCTGCTGCTGGTGGCCAACCAGCTGCGCGAAGCGGGCGCCGACGTGACCGCACTGGTGGAAACCACGCGCCTGTCCGACCTGATCGGCGCCGCGCCGCACCTGCCGCGTGCACTGGGCGCCGTCGAATACCTGGCCAAGGGCCTGGCGATGATGCGCGCCCTGCGCGGCAGCCGAACGCGCTGGGTCCGCGGCGCCGAGGCAATGCGGGTCATCGGCGACGAGCGCGTTCGGGCGCTGCAGGCGCGCGTCGCCGGGAAGACGATCACGATCGAGGCGGACACGGTGCTGCTGCACTTCGGTGTGATTCCGAACACACAACTGACGCGGCTGATGCGGCTCGAGCACCGCTGGAACGAAGCGCAGCAGGCCTGGCAGCCGCAATGCGACGCGTGGGGCCGGACGTCGCATCCGCGCGTGACCGTGGCCGGCGACGGCGCCGGCATTGGTGGCGCACGGGTCGCGGAATCCGGCGGCGTGATCGCCGCGCTCGATGCGGCTCGTGCACTCGGCAAGCTGACCGAGGCCGAACTGGAACAACGCGCCGCACCACCGCGCGCCGAGATCCGTCGTCACCTGCGCATCCGTCCGCTGCTCGACGCGGCGTACGCGCCGCCGCCCTGGATCACCAACCCGCCCGACGAAACGATCGTGTGTCGATGCGAAGAGGTGACCGCCGGCGAGATCCGCTCGATGACCAGGATCGGCTGCCGCGGCCCGAACCAGACCAAGTTCTTCAGCCGCTGCGGCATGGGGCCGTGTCAGGGGCGCGTGTGCGGGCCGACGGTCGCCGCGATCCTCGCCCGCGAAAACCGCCTCAGCCCGGAGGAGGTCGGCTACTACCGGATCCGCCCGCCGCTCAAGCCGCTACCGCTGGCCGCGCTGGCCGCGCTGGCCGACACCAGCGCAACGCCGGAGCCGACCGATACCGCCTGAGCCGCGCACGAGCCGCGACAAGAGCGACCCCGCAGCTAATCTGCCCGCAGCGCGTCGACGATTTTCATCCTCGACGCCCTGACGGCCGGCAGAAAACCGCCGGCCACGCCCATGGCAAGCGCGAACGCGAGACTGATCGCGGCGATCTTCGGCGTCAGCGTGAAGGAGAAGGCCAGCTCGGAGAACGACTGGAAATTGGTGGTCGAGATGGTGATCGCCTGCAGGAAGGTCGCCGCGACAAGACCGACGATGCCGCCGGCCAGCGCGAGCAGAAGGGCCTCGAGCAGAAACGCCGCGAGGACGGCGCGGCGGCGGAAGCCAAGCGCGCGCAGCGTCCCGATTTCGCCGGTGCGCGTGGCTACCGACGAGTACATAGTGATCGTGGCGCCGATGATCGCGCCGAGCGAGAAGATCACCGACAACGTCACGCCGAGGTAGCTGATGAAGTTGGAAAGCGCCCGCGACTGGTCCTCGTAGAACTGGCGCTCGCGCTTGACCTCGACGGTCAGGCGCGGATCGCCGGCCACCGCCGCCTGCAGGGGGTCGAAGTCGTCGTACGAAGCGAGCCGCGCGATCACCGACGAGTAGCCGCCGAAGCGCCGGAACGCCTGCGCCAGCTGCTCGGCATCGCCCCAGATCTCTGAATCGAACGCGGTACGACCGGCGTCGAATACGCCGACGACCGTCCACTGGCGCTGCGCGAACGACAGGCTCTGCCCCACCTGCACGCCGGCAAACTGGCGCGCAACGGCGGCGCCGACGATGATCTCGCTGCTGCCCGGCCGGAACAGTCGGCCGTCGACCACCTTGACGTGCGGCCGCAGCTGCAGCCCCATCGGCGTCACGCCGCGTACCGGCACGTTGCTGCGCCGGCCCGTGTCGACCTTGGTCAGCGAGTTCAGGACGACCACTTCCTTCGACACGCGTGGCCTGCCTTCGGCATCGCGAGCCACCTGCGGCAGGCTCTCGATCAGCGCTGCCTGGTCCCGCGCCACGCCGCTCTGCACCTCGGTCTGTGCGCCCTTGCGGATGAAGAGCACGTTGAGATCCGAGCCGGTCGCCACCAGCGTCGCTCGCAGGCCGGCGTCGAGCATCAGCACCGCAGCGAAAACGAACACCACCAGCGCCATGCCGCCCGCGGTCAGGACCGTCGTCAGACGGCGCACCCACAGGTTGCGCGCGACGTAAGCCAGCGGCAGTTTCATGTCGAATCGCGAGGCCTACCCGACATGCCGCAGTCCGTCGACGATCTTCACCCGCGCGCTGCGTACCATCGGCACCAGCGCGGCCAGTACCCCGACCGCGGCTGCGGCCACGATCTGCAGCGCGTAGGTCGACGGCGCGACCTGGAAGCGCGCGAAGATCGATTTCCCGACCGTGTCGAAGAAGCCGGCCGCGAGCACCGGCGTCAGCAGCAGCGCCGCCGCGGCACCGATCAGCGCAATCAGCAGGCTCTCGGAGAAGATCAGCCGTGCAACGAAGCCCGGACCGAAGCCGAGTGCCTTGAGCGTGGCGTACTCGGCGAGCCGCTCACGGGCGGTCATCGCCATCGTGTTGGCCGCGACCGCGAAGATGATCAGGATCACGATGTAGCTGACCCCGGAGATCACCTGGACGATCGTCTCGATCATGGCAACGAACGACAGCTGGAATGCCTTCTCGGTCTCGGTCAGCGTCGCTGCCAGCGAATTGGCGAACTCGGCGTCGATCGCGCGCGCCACGTCGGCCACCCGGCTCGCGTCGTCGACCTCGATGGCGAACGTGCCGGCATTGATGGCCGCGCGCGGGAAACGCTGCTTGATGAATTCGTTCAGGTAGTCGTAGTGGAAATAGAACTGCCGGGTGATCGTCGTCTCGTCGCGGCCTTCGTAGATCGCGCGAACGTTGAACTCCCAGTTGCCCGGGTAGATCGTGCCGCGGATTGCCACGCGGTCGCCCACCTTGAAGCCGTACAGGTCCGCGAGCTGGCGCCCCACCGCCGCGCCCTGCCGGTCGCGCAGGAAGTCCTGCCACTGCTGAGGCCGGAAGCGGAACTCCGGATACATCGGGAAGAAGTGCGGGGAATCGACCGCGAACTGGGCGAAGAAGCTCTTCTCGTCGCGCCACACGCCGCCGAACCAGTTGATCACCGCCGCAGCGCGCACGCCGTCGACCGCCAGGATCTTGTCGCGGTAGTACAGCGGCATCGGAAACACCAGCGAGATCGCGTTGCGTGTGACCAGTCGCTTGCTCGACGCCGCATTCGCGCCGGCATACCAGCTGCTGACCACCGTCTGCAGCAGCCCGAAGGCGACCAGCGCGATCACCAGGCCGAGAACCGTCAGCGCCGAGCGCAGGCGGGCGCGGAAGGCGTTGCGGAGGACCAGCTTGAGGAAGAACATCTGAAGAGTGGCGAGTGAGAGGTGAAACGTGAAAAGCCTGCGCGCCGGGCGTCCGACGTTTCAAACTTCACGTTTCACGTTCCACTCCAGTCAATGGGCATACGGACTCGTGTCCGTCAGCTGTCCCTTGTCGAGGTAGATCAGGTGGTGCGCAGCCTCTGCCGCACGTGGGTCGTGGGTGACCATGACGATCGTCTTGCCGAGTTCGACATTCAGGCGGTCGAGCAGCTTCAGGACCTCCGCCGCCGAATTGCGGTCGAGGTCGCCGGTGGGCTCGTCGGCGATCAGCAGCAACGGGTCGGTCACCACCGCGCGGGCGATCGCGACGCGCTGCTGCTGCCCGCCGGAAAGCTCGTTCGGCCGATGGTCCATGCGGTCGGCCAGGCCGACCAGCGACAGCACTGTCTCGACGCGCTCGCGGCGCTCGCGCCGCGACAGCGCGGTGAGCAGCAGCGGCAGCTCGACGTTCTCGTAGGCGGTCAGCACCGGCATCAGGTTGTAAAACTGAAAAATGAAACCCACCGACGCCGCGCGCCACCCTGCCAGATCCGATTCGGAAAACTGCGTGATGTCGTCGCCGTCGATCGACAGCGTTCCGGAATCGGGCTTGTCGATTCCCGCCACCAGGTTCAGCAGCGTGCTCTTGCCGGAGCCGGACGGGCCCATCAGCGCGACGAAATCCCCGCGGCCGATATCCAGGTTGATGTCGGTCAGCACCGGCACGATCTGCTCGCCGCGCTGGTAGCTCTTGGCGACACGGCGGATCTCGATCAGCGCGCGGCCTTCCGTGGCGCCCGGCGTGCGCTGCACACTTGCCGCGGGCAGCGTCATGCGCGGTCGGCCGCTTTCCGGCTCATTTCTTCGCCGGCGCGACAGCCGCGCCGTCGGCCAGCGCCGGCGGAGGATTGATCACGACGGGCGTTCCGGGCGCGAGACCCTCGACGCGCACCAGATCACCGACGCGTGCGCCTGTCGTCACGACAGTACGGACGGCACGTCCGCCTCCCGCCTCCTTCTTCTCTGCCGCCCCGCGGTCGCCGGCCGACTTGCCCGCTGCGTCCGGCCGCACGACGAACACGACGTCCTTGCCCTCGTGTTCGACGATGGCCTCCGGTCGCAGCGCGGGAACGGGCCTGCGCTCGTCGGCGGCCAGCGGCCGCGACAGGAACGCGATCTTGGCGCTCATGTCGGGCAGCACGCGGTCGTCGGTTTCGCCAAAGCTCACCTTGACCAGCAATGTGGCCTTGCTGCGATCGACCGTCGGCACGATGCGCGAAACCGCGCCCGCCAACCGCAGGTCCGGAAACGCATCGAGCTGGATCTCGGCCGGCTGGCCGACGGTGATCTTCGCGATCGAGGCCTCCGAAACGTCGGCCTCGACCTCGAGCGTGCTCATGTCGGCCATCGTGACCACCGCACCGGTCGTGCCCGAGGCGCTCGAAAACGGCGTCAGGATGTCGCCCACGTTGGCGTTCTTGGTCAGCACGATGCCGGTGAACGGCGCCCGGATCAGCGTCTGGTCGAAGCTGACGGTGGCCGCGCGCAGGTTGGCCTGAGCCACCGCGATCTGCGCCCGCAGCGTCTCGATGGCGGCACGCGCCTTGTTGAAGCGCGCCTCCGCCGAATCGACCGACGCCTCGGAAACGAAGTCCTTCTGCGCCAGTTCGCGGGCCCGCTTCAGCGCCAGTTCGGCGTCGGCGAGTTCGGCCTGGCCCTGCACGAGGTTGGCCTCGGCTACCTTGACGCCGGCCGCGGCCTGCTCGCGGCTGGCGGCAACGTCGCGGTTTTCCAGGCGGGCGATGACGTCACCCGCCTTGACCCGCTGGCCCTCTTCGACGCCCAGCCACTCGAGCCGCCCGGTCGCCTTGCTCGACACCGACGCGCGCCGCGCCGCGACCACCCGGCCGGTGGCGTTGAGCACGGCGATCGCCTGCGACGGGTAGGCGCTGGCCACGGTCGCGATCTCGACCGCCAGTGGCCGTCCGCGCTGGCCGAGGAAGGCCGCCGCTGCACCGATCGCCGCCAGCACCAGCAGCCACAGCCAGGCCCGCTTCCACAGCGGCCGGCGACGGCGCAAAGGCGCGGCGCCGCGATCGATCGCGAGCTTGCTCAGGGAGTCGGAAGTGCTGGATTCGGTCATCGCGGCGGTCCAGGTGGCGCAGCGCGCAGATCCTACCGAAGCGCGCTGCGCCCAATTCCGGATGCGCTCGGCCTGCCCCTGTCCGACCGGATCAGCCGCCGGCGGTTTCCGCGTAAACCTGCTCGGGCCCGGGGAACCGACCCGCCCGAACATCCTCGACGTAAGCGCTCACTGCCGCCTCCAGCGAAGCTGCGCCTTGAAGAAAGTTCTTCACGAAACGCGGCCGCTTGCCGACGCCAGCGCCAAGCAGATCGTGCAGGACGAGCACCTGCGCAGTGCAGGCGACGCTGGCGCCGATGCCGATGGTGATCAGGGCGACCGATTCGGCGATGCGCCGCGCCAGCGGCTCGGGCACCGCCTCGATCACCATCATCGACGCCCCGGCGTCCTGCAGCCGCTGCGCCGCGTCGAGCAGCCGTTCGGCCGCGCCGGCGTCACGGCCCTGCACCCGGTAGCCGCCGAAGACGTTGACGTGCTGCGGCGTCAGGCCGATGTGGGCGCAGACCGGGATGCCGCGACCGACCAGGAACTCGACGGTGGGCGCCATCTCGGCGCCGCCCTCGACCTTGACCATCTGGCTGCCGGCCTGCATCAGCGTCACCGCGTTCGCGTATGCCTGCCCGGGGCTGGCCTGGAACGAGCCGAACGGCATGTCGGCGACGATCCAGGGGCGCGCGGCGCCGCGCGCCACGCAGGCGGTGTGGTAGGCGACGTCGGCCACCGTCACCGGCAGCGTCGAGTCGTGCCCCTGCACCACCATGCCGAGCGAGTCGCCGATCAGGATCATGTCGACGCCGGCCGCGTCGAGGGTGGCGGCGAAGGCGGCGTCGTAGCAGGTCAGCATCGCCAGCTTGCGGGCGGCGGCGAGCCTGCGCAGTTCGTGCAGGGTCAGGCGGGGCGTGTACGAATGCGACGACATGGTGGTCTCCGCGCGGAAAGCTGCAACGATATCGCGGCAGCCGGCGCCGGCGCGCCGGCGGTCCCGCTCATTTGCCGATGCAGAAGCGCGAGAAGATGCGGCCGAGCAGGTCGTCGGCGGTGACCTCGCCGGTGATCTCGCCCAGTCGGCTGCCGGCCAGCCGCAGCTCCTCGGCCAACAGTTCCAGTTGCGCATTGCCGTAGCCGTGCTCGGCGTCGGCGCAGGCGGCCGCCGCCGCCAGGTGCTCCTGCGCCTGGCCCAGCGCCTGCAGGTGCCGCTCGCGGGCGAGGAAGACGTTCTCGCCGCTGGTCGACGCCGTCCAGCCGGCCACCTCGAGCAGCGCCGCGCGCAGGCCGTCCAGCCCGGCGCCTGTCTTCGCCGAAAGCCGGACCTCGCTGCCGTCGGCCCGCGGCGCTTCGCCGCTGAGGTCGATCTTGTTGATGACGGTCAGCAGCGGCACGCCGCGGCCGGCGTGCCGGCGCACCTCCTGCAGCACCTCGCCGTCGGTGGCGGGCGCGGTGGCGTCGACCAGGTGCAGCACGACGTCGGCGCGCGCCACCTCGGCCAGCGTTCGCTCGATGCCGAGGCGCTCGACCGGCTCGTCGGTCGGCCGCACGCCGGCGGTATCGATGACGTTGAGCGCGATGCCGTGCACCGCCACCGGCTGCACGATGCGGTCGCGCGTCGTGCCGGCCACCGGCGTGACGATCGCCACCTCCTCGCCGGCCAGCGCGTTGAGCAGGCTCGACTTGCCGACGTTCGGCGCGCCGACCAGGACCACGTTCAGCCCGTGGCGCAGCACCGCGCCCTGGCGCGAGCGGGCGAGCAGGTCGTCGAGCTGGCCGCGGATCGCCGCCAGGCGGCCGCGCGCGTCGGCCGCCTGCAGGAAGTCGATCTCCTCCTCGGGGAAGTCCAGCGTCGCCTCGACCAGCGTGCGCAGCTCGAGCAGCGCCTCGACCAGGGTGTCGATGCGCCGCGAGAACTCGCCGGCCAGCGAGCGGTTGGCCGACCTTGCCGCCGCCTCGGTGCTGGCGTCGATCAGGTCGGCGACTGCCTCGGCCTGGGCCAGGTCGAGGCGGTCGTTGAGGAAGGCGCGGCGGGTGAATTCGCCCGGCGCGGCCACGCGCAGGCCGATCGGGCGGCCTGCCTCCAGGCAGCGCGCCAGCAGCATCTGCAGCACCACCGGCCCGCCGTGGCCCTGCAGTTCGAGCACCGTCTCGCCGGTGTAGGAGTGCGGCGCCGGAAACAGCAGCGCGATGCCCTCGTCGATCGCCCGCCCCTGCGCGTCGAGGAAGGGTGCGAAAGTGGCGTGCCGGGGCGCCAGCCGTGCCGCGCGCTCAGCGCCGAGCAGGCCCTCGATCACCGGCGCCAGGTCGGCGCCGGAAACACGCACCACGCCGATGCCGGCGCGACCCGCTGCGGTGGCAACGGCGGCAATCGGGTCGCGGTCGGAGAACACGGAAAAACGCTAACACAGCGATGCCGCCGGCTTCTTGTACGCTTGCCGCGTCCCGTCACGGCGCCTGCCCGATGTCCTACGACAACGACCCGCTGGTCAAGTACGGTCGTTCGCTCGCCGGCGTGCTGATCGCAGTGGTGATCTCGGTGCTGATCGCCGCGTTGATCGGCGGCAGCCTGCCGCTCGACTACAGCGGCCGCGCCTGGGCCTACACCGGCCTGGTGGTCTACGTGCTGGCCGGCGGCTTCGTGCTGTTCAGGCTCACCGCCGGCGCCGAACAGGGCGGCCTGTCGGTGGCGCGGGTCCTGCGGTGGACCGCGTCGCTGTGGATCTGGCCGCTGTTCCTGCTGCTGCGCCGCTAGCCGCCGCCGCGTGCAACGGCGCGCCAGCCGCAGCGCGTCAGCCCGTCAGCCGACCCGCTTGGCGCCGGCGATCTGCCGGGTCACGTACCACTGCTGGACGATCGACAGGATGTTGTTCACCAGCCAGTACAGCACGAGCCCGGCCGGGAACATGAAGAACATGATGCCGAAGATGAACGGCATCGCCGCCATCACCTTGGCCTGCACCGGATCGGGCGGCGTCGGGTTCAGCTTGAACTGGATCCACATGGTGGCCATCATCAGCAACGGCAGGATGAACCACGGATCGGGTGTGGCCAGGTCCGCCACCCACAGCATCCACGGCTGGTTGCGCATCTCGACGCTGGCCAGCAGCACCCAGTACAGGGCGATGAAGACGGGGATCTGCACCACGATCGGCAGGCAGCCGCCGAGCGGGTTGATCTTCTCGGTCTTGTACAGCTCCATCATCGCGGCGTTCAGCTTCTGCTTGTCGTCGCCGTACTGCTCGCGCAGCTTCATCATCCTCGGCGTGACCTCCTTCATCTTGGCCATCGACTTGTAGCTGGCCGCCGACAGCGGATAGAAGGCCGCCTTGATCAGCACCGTGAGCAGCACGATCGCCCAGCCCCAGTTGCCGACCAGGCCGTGCAGGAACTGCAGCAGCCAGAACAGCGGCTTGGCGATGACGGTGAGCCAGCCGTAGTCGACCACCAGCTCGAGCCCGGGCGCGATTGCCTCCAGCGCCTGCTGGTCCTGCGGGCCGACGTACAGCGTCGCCTGCAGCGCGCCGGTCGAGCCCGGCGCGATCGACGCCAGCGGCGTGATCGCGCCCACCGCGTACAGGTTGCTGTCGACGGCGCGCGAGTAGTTTTCGCGCGGCGCGCCTCCCGGCGGCACCCAGGCCGAGACGAAGTAGTGCTGGATCATCGAGATCCAGCCGTTGTCCGCACTGGTGACGTGCGACTGCTTCTTCTTCTCGATGTCGCCGAAGTCGAGCTTCTGGAACTTGCCGGCGGCCGAATACACCGCCGGCCCGGTGAACGTGTAGTACATGCCGGACTCGCCTTCCGGCTTGTTGCCGTCGCGCATCAGCTGCAGGTACAGCGAAGGCTGCACCGGCTGGCCGCCGAGGTTGTGCACTTCGTGCTTCACCTCGATCGCGTACTGGCCGCGGCGGAAGGTGTAGGTCTTGACCAGACGCACGCCGCCGGCCTCGGCGGCGAAGCCGACCTCGAGCTTGTCCTTGCCCGGCTCGAGCCGCGTCGGGCCGTCGAGGCGAACGAACGGCGTGCGGTGGGTCGGCAGCTCGGCGCCGCCGATCAGGCCGCTCTGGGCGACGTAGACGCGGTTCGGGCTGACATCGAGCAGCACCACGTTGGCTTCCCGGTCCTGCCTCTTGCCGGTGACCAGCGACGGCAGCCCGGCGGCGGTCCAGTCCGGCGCGACGCGCTGCCGCAGCAGTTCGGCCCTCGCCAGCACTGCTCCCGTCAGGTCGACATCGGCACGCAGCACGTCGGTTTCGATGCGCACCCGCCCGGCCTGCGCCGAGCGCGCGGCTGGCGGCGCGGCCGCCTCCGCCGCAGCCGGAGCGGCGGCCGCGGCCGGCGGCACGCTGGCCTGCGGCACGCTGGCGTCGGTTGGAACGGCGGACGGCGGCGCGGCAGCCGATGGCTGGGCCGTCGCGGCGGCAGCCGGCCCGCTCGCCCCGTCCTTGCTCGCCGACGGCGCCGGCGGGCCGCCGAGCAGCGAGGGCCGCCCCTGGTAGCGCTGCCAGCTGTCCCAGAGGAACAGCACGGACATCGCGAAGATCACCCACAGCACCGTGCGTTGAAAATCCATGCCTTCCTTCATTGCTCTGAGACTCGCAGGTTGCTGCGTTGCGGCGTCGCCGCGGCGCCTTCGTTCGTCGCACCGTGGTCCTCGCCGCACCAGCAGCGCCAGCGGAACCTCTCCGGCACCGGATCGACGCCGCCGGAACCGTAGGGATGGCAGCGCGCCAGCCTGACCAGGGTCATGTAGCTGCCGCGCGCGGCGCCGTGCTTCTCGACCGCCTCGCGCGAGTACTCGGAGCAGGTCGGCCAGTAGCGGCAGCTGCCGCCGATCCACGGCGACAGCAGGTATTGATAGGCGCGCAGCAGCGCCAGCAGCAAGGCCTTCATCGGCCAGCCTCGGCGCCGCGCAGACGTTGCGCCAGTTGGGCCAGCAGCGCGTCGGCCTCGGCACGCAGCGCCTGCTTCCACTCGCCGCGGGCGAGGGCGGCGCGGCCGGGAACCGCGGCCTTCAGGCGCAGCACGATGTCCACCGCGCGGCCGGCCGCGGCGGCGTCGAGTTCCTCGACGTGCCGTCGCGCTGCCTCGCGCAGCACGCGCTTGGCGGTGTTGCGGTCGACCGCCCGCCGGGCATGACGGCGCGAGGCGGTGAAGCCGAACCGCACCGGCACGATGCCGCCGTCGCCGCGCACGCGGCCGGCGATCGAGAGCCAGCGGCGACCCGCGCGCAGCGCCTCAGGGTCGGAGATCACGGCGAAGAACTCGGCGGGTGAACGCAGCCGGCGTGCCGGCGGCAGGCGTGCCGGGGCGCTGGATGGCGCCGCCTCAGGCGGCGAGGCGCTTGCGGCCCTTGGCGCGGCGCGCATTCAAGATCGCGCGGCCGCCGCGCGTCCTCATGCGAACAAGGAATCCGTGCGTGCGCTTGCGCTTGACGACCGAGGGCTGGAACGTGCGTTTGGTGGACATGGTCTGGATTCCTGCTGGGACGCCGGCGTGGCGCCGAAAATCGGATCCTGCACGCCGGCGCCGGCGGTGGCGCGACAACCGGGGGCGGTTTACCGTGGCGGAAGGCCCTGACGCCCGGCCGCGAAAAGCCCGCTATTAGAAGCGATGGGCCGGGCGGCGTCAAACCGGCCGGGCCGTTGCGCTGCCCGCGCCCCGTCGCAACGGGACCTGGGGCCGTTGTCCACAGCTTTTGCGTCCTTATTCACAACGGAAGAAAGCCGAAAAATTTTTTTTCTGGCCTATTCAGCGGGCATCGCGGTATGTGAGTGTCCACTGTCCGTCAAGGGCCCTAAGGAACTCATTTCGTCCGTGCTTATCGACTGGGCAGCCGGTCGTCGACTGTGGATAAGGGCGGCATGACTGGATAGACTCCGGCGTCGGCTTTGGCGATCTTCCCGACGGCTGCGGACCCCTCAGGAGGGGCGATGGGGCGGCGGCTGGCGGCGGTAAACGGCTGACAAACTGGGTTATCTGCGGCCAATTTCGCCGAATCTGCGGCGAATGCCGAACAAAACAGACGCCGGGCCCGGCATCATCGGGTAAACCGGCCGCGAGGGGGCTGAAAAGCAAGGCCAATGATTCAGATCTGGCAGGACTGCTCCAGGGTGCTGGAGCGCGAACTCACCCCGCAGCAATACGTCGCCTGGATCAAGCCTCTGCGGGCGATCTCCTACGACCCGGAAGGGCGGCGACTGCGGCTCGGCGCGCCGAACCGGCTGAAGCTCGATGCCATCCGCATCCAGTTCGAGGCGCGGATCCGGGCGGCAGCCACCGAGCTTGCCCGCCAGCCGGTCGAGGTCGACTTCGAGGTGTCGGCGACCGAAGCCGAACCGCGGGGAAGTGAACCGGCAGGGCAGAGCACGGCGGCGAGCGGCCCCGCTGTGCTCAACAACGGCCTGCCGCTCACGGTCCAGGGCGGGGTCGAACACGTCGAGCGGGCACGCCTGCAGCCGGGGCTGACCTTCGACACCTTCGTCACCGGCAAGGCCAACCAGCTGGCCCGCGCGGCAGCCATGCAGGTGGCCGAGAACCCCGGCGGTTCCTACAACCCGCTGTTCCTGTACGGCGGGGTCGGTCTGGGCAAGACGCACCTGGTGCACGCAGTCGGCAACGGCATCCTGGCCCGGCGGCCGAATGCCAAGGTGCGCTACATCCACGCCGAGCAGTACGTCAGCGACGTCGTGCGTGCCTACCAGAAGAAGGCCTTCGACGAGTTCAAGCGCTATTACCACTCGCTCGATCTGCTGCTGATCGACGACATCCAGTTCTTCGGCGGCAAGAGCCGCACCCAGGAGGAGTTCTTCTACGCCTTCGAGGCGCTGGTCGCCGGCCGCAAGCAGATCATCATCACCTCGGACACCTATCCGAAGGAGCTGAAGGACATCGAGGACCGGCTGGTGTCGCGCTTCTCCTCCGGGCTGACGGTCGGCATCGAGCCGCCCGAACTCGAGATGCGCGTGGCGATCCTGCTGAAGAAGGCGGAGCTCGAGCGGGCCGAGCTGTCCGAGGAAGTAGCCTTCTTCATCGCCAAGAACCTGCGCAGCAACGTGCGCGAGCTCGAAGGCGCGCTGCGCAAGATCCTCGCCTTTGCCTCCTTCCATGGCCGGCCGCTGTCGGTCGACCTGGCCCGCGAGGCGCTGAAGGACCTGCTCGGCGCCAGCACCGGCCAGGTCACGGTCGAGCTGATCCAGAAGACGGTCGCTGACTACTACAAGATCAAGGTGGCCGACATGTACAGCAAGCGGCGGCCGAACTCGATCGCCATGCCGCGCCAGGTCGCCATGTACCTCGCCAAGGAGATGACGCAGAAGAGCCTGCCGGAGATCGGCGAGCTGTTCGGCGGCCGCGACCACACCACCGTACTGCACGCGGTGCGCAAGATCGGCCAGCACCGCGGCAAGGACAGCGAACTGAACCACGCCCTGCACGTGCTCGAGCAGGCGCTGAAGAGTTGAGGCGGCCGTCCCGGGCGGCCGCCGACGCTGTGGACAGGGCTGCTGCACGCCTGTGGGTAGCCGTGGGAAAATGCGCGGTTCTCCGAAAAGCCGCGGCCCTTGTCCAATGCCGTCCACAGCCGCCGTGCAGAGCTGCCAACGGCCTGTACACAGGCTTGTCATTGCGGCAAACCGCTGATGCATAAGCGCTGCGGCGGCTTTTCCCCGGCACCAGCTGGTCTCTATTAACCAGCAATTCTTATTCTGAGAGAGAGAGAGAAAAGACAATGCAACTCGTCAAAGCCGGCCGCGATGCATTGCTCAGGCCGCTGCAGGTGGTCAGCGGCATCGTCGAGCGCCGCCAGACGCTGCCGATCCTGGCCAACGTGCTGGTGCGCAAGGACGCCGAGAACGTCTCGTTCACCGCCACCGACCTCGAGATCCAGATCCAGACGCAGGCGGCCATCGGCGCCGGCCGCGATGCCGCGGCGACCACCGTGTCGGCACGCAAGCTGGTCGACATCCTGCGCGCGCTGCCGGAGGCCGACGTCGCCCTGTCGCTGGCCGGCAAGAAGATCACCGTGCAGTCGGGCCGTAGCCGCTTCAACCTGCAGACCATGGCTGCCGACGAGTTCCCGACGGTGGCCGCGGCCGAGTACACCGCCGACTTCGAGCTGCCCGCCGGCACGCTCAAGTACCTGCTGTCGATGGTGCACTACGCAATGGCGGCGCAGGACATCCGCTACTACCTCAACGGCATGCTGCTGGTGGTCGACGGCCAGACCGTGCGCGCGGTGGCCACCGACGGCCACCGCCTGGCCCTGTGCGAAGTGAGCAAGGACGGCGCCGCCAGCGGCCGCATCGAGGCGATCATCCCGCGCAAGACCATCCACGAACTGTCGCGGCTGCTGCCGGACAGCCCCGACGAGCCGGTGCGCGTGCAGATGGCCGCCAGCCAGGTGAAGTTCGCCTTCGGCGGCATCGAGCTGATCTCCAAGCTGGTCGAGGGCAAGTTCCCCGACTATGCCAAGGTGGTGCCGGTGGGCAACACGCGCCGCTTCGACGTCTCGCGCGAGCTGCTGTCGGCGGCGCTGCAGCGGGCAGCGATCCTCACCACCGACAAGTTCAAGGGCGTGCGCATGGTGCTCGGCGCCGGCAGCCTGAAGATCAACTCGACCAACTCCGACCAGGAGGACGCGCAGGAGGAGCTCGAGATCGACTATTCGGGCGACGGCCTCGACATCGGCTTCAACGTCACCTACCTGCTCGATGTGCTCGCCAACCTGAAGAGCGAGCAGGTCAGCTTTTCGCTCGGCGACGCGCTCGGCAGCGCGCTGATCACGATGCCCGAGAGCGACAAGTTCAAGTACGTCGTGATGCCGATGCGGATCTAGGCCACGCGCGGCCGCCCGGCTGGAGCCGGCGGCGAGGGCAGGCGCCCAGGAAACACACAGCAGCAAGGAAGCAGATGTCAGCAGTACCCATCCCGCCGGCGCCGCAGGGCACCGGCAGCAGCAGCGGCGGCGAATACGGCGCCGGCAGCATCCAGATCCTCGAGGGGCTGGAGGCCGTGCGCAAGCGGCCCGGCATGTACATCGGCGACACGCAGGACGGCACCGGCCTGCACCACATGGTGTTCGAGGTCGTCGACAACTCGATCGACGAGGCGCTGGCCGGCTACTGCGACGACATCGTCGTCACCATCCACACCGACAACTCGCTGTCGGTGATCGACAACGGCCGCGGCATCCCGACCGACGTCAAGATGGACGACCGCAACGAGCCGAAGCGCTCGGCCGCCGAGATCGCCCTGACCGAGCTGCACGCCGGTGGCAAGTTCGACCAGAACAGCTACAAGGTCTCCGGCGGCCTGCACGGCGTCGGCGTGTCCTGCGTCAATGCGCTGTCGAAGTGGCTGCGGCTGACCATCCGCCGCAACGGCAAGATCCATTTCCTCGAGTTCCGCGGGGGCGAGGTGCTCGACCCGCTGGTGCAGACCGTCGACGGCGTGCCGGTGTCGCCGATGAAGGTGCTCGGCGACACCGACAAGCGCGGCACCGAGGTGCATTTCCTGCCCGACGAGACGATCTTCGGCAAGGTCGAGTTCCACTGGGAGATCCTGTCGAAGCGGCTGCGCGAGCTCAGTTTCCTGAACAACGGCGTGCGCATCCGCCTGAACGACCAGCGCGCCGGCAAGGAGGAGGACTTCGCCTTCTCGGGCGGCGTCAGGGGCTTCGTCGAGTACATCAACAGGTCGAAGACGGTGCTGCATCCGACCATCTTTCACGTCGCGGCCGAGTCGAGCGCCGGCGGCGTGCCGGTCGGCGTCGAGGTGGCGATGCAGTGGAACGACGCCTACGCCGAGAACCTGCTCGCCTTCACCAACAACATCCCGCAGAAGGACGGTGGCGCGCACATCACCGGCCTGCGCGCGGCGATGACGCGGGCGCTCAACAACTACATCAAGGCCAACGAGCTGGACAAGAAAGCCAGGGTCGAGACCACCGGCGACGACATGCGCGAGGGCCTGGCCTGCGTGCTCAGCGTCAAGGTGGCGGAGCCGAAGTTCAGCTCGCAGACCAAGGACAAGCTGGTCTCCAGCGAGGTGCGGCCGGCGGTCGAGGAGGTCATCGGCCGGGCGCTGGAGGACTTCCTGCTCGAGAGGCCGGCCGACGCGAAGATCATCTGCGGCAAGATCGTCGATGCGGCGCGCGCCCGCGAGGCGGCCCGCAAGGCGCGCGAGATGACCCGCCGCAAGGGACTGCTCGACGGGGCCGGCCTGCCGGGCAAGCTCGCCGACTGCCAGGAGCGCGATCCGGCCAGGAGCGAGCTGTACATCGTCGAGGGCGACTCGGCCGGCGGCTCGGCCAAGCAGGGCCGCGACCGCAAGTTCCAGGCCATCCTGCCGCTTCGCGGCAAGGTGCTCAACGTCGAGCGCGCCCGCTTCGACAAGCTGATCGGCTCCGAGCAGATCGCCACCCTGATCACCGCGCTCGGCACCGGGATCGGCCCGGAGTTCAACCCCGACAAGCTGCGCTACCACCGCATCATCGTGATGACCGACGCCGACGTCGACGGCGCGCACATCCGCACGCTGCTGCTGACGCTGTTCTACCGGCAGATGACCGCGCTGGTCGAGCGCGGTCACGTCTTCATCGCCCAGCCGCCGCTGTACAAGGTCAGGCACGGCAAGGAAGAGCGCTACATCAAGGACGACCACGAACTGGCCCACTACCTGCTGCGGCTGGCGCTCGAGGGCGCGCGGCTGTACACGGACCGGGCGGCGGTCGAAGCCAACCGGCCGATCAGCGGCGATGCGCTGGCCGAGCTCGCGCGGCAGTACCTGCTCGCCGACGCGGTGGTGCAGCGGCTGGCGCACGTGATCGACCGGGCGACTCTGGAGGCGATCGCCGGCGGCGTCGAGCTGAGGCTGGGCGACGAGGCGGGGGCCGAAGCCACCGCGCGGGCACTGATGCAGGCGATGGGCAACCATACGGTCGAGGTGGTCACCCAGTACGACGCCAAGATCGACAAGCACCGGCTGCTGATCTACCGCACTCACCACGGCAACGTGAAGATGAGCGGCATCGACGCCGACTTTCCGCTGACCGCCGACTACCAGACCTTGCACGGCGCCGCGCAGACCTTCAGGGGGCTGATCGGCGACGGCGCGCGCATCGCGCGCGGCGAGGGCGAGAAGGCCAGGGAGGCGCCGGTGGCCGACTTCCGCGCCGCGATGAAGTGGCTGCTGGCGCAGGCCGAGAGCAGCGTCAGCAAGCAGCGCTACAAAGGGCTCGGCGAGATGAACCCGGAGCAGCTGTGGGAGACGACGATGGACCCCGCAGTGCGCCGCCTGCTCAAGGTGCAGATCGAGGACGCCATCGGCGCCGACCAGATCTTCACCACGCTGATGGGCGACGAGGTCGAGCCAAGACGCCAGTTCATCGAGACCAACGCGCTGTCGGCTGGCAACATCGACGTCTGAGCGGGGCGCGGCAGGCTCTCAGAACAGAGGCAAACCTTCTCAGCAGTTGCCGACGCGCGTCCGCTGAGGCGCAGTGGTGGGCGCGGCTGTGGCCACGTCCAAGTGCATGGAAAGCCCTGGGCTTCGGTTTGACCCGCGCTGGACGCGGCAGGCCGGCGCAACGCCGACCTGAGTAGCCCGACCGAAGGCAACGCCGGCCCGGCGGCTAGGCGCCGGCCCTGTCGAATCTTCCCGAGCCCCTGCTTCGGATCGGTCCGCGGCGGGGCGGGTCGTGCTGGCGCAGAGCAGCCGGCGAGGCTGGCCCCGTACATCTCACGAGGGACCCGTGATCGGCGGGCGCGTGCTGCCGCGGCCGCGGCCGCGCGAACGATTTCGTGCCGAAATGCCCCCGCTGGCCGCGCCCGTCGTTGACCTCGATCACCCTGCACAACCTGCAGCGGCGTAGCTTTTTTGCTGAAGAGGCAACGATGGAGGGCCTATGGATTCGTTGCTCTTTGCCGGTGTTTTCGATCTGCCGTGGTGGGGCATCGCGCTGATCGCCCTGGGCCTGACCCACGTCACCATCGCCTCGGTCACCATCTTCCTGCACCGGCACCAGGCACATCACGCGATCGCACTGCATCCGGTCGCCAGCCATTTTTTCCGCTTCTGGCTGTGGTTCACCACCGGCATGGTCACGCGCGAATGGGCGGCCGTGCACCGCAAGCACCACGCCAAGTGCGACACCCCCGAAGACCCGCACAGCCCGCAGGTCCTCGGCATCAACCGGGTGCTGTGGGGCGGCGTGTTCCTGTACGTGAAGGAGGCCAACCGGCGCGAGACCCTCGAGCGCTACGGCCACGGCACGCCCGACGACTGGCTCGAGCGCAACCTGTATTCGCGCTTCCAGTCGCTCGGCCTGATCCTGATGGGCACGGTCGACATCGCGCTGTTCGGCATCGTGCCCGGCCTGCTGCTCGTGCTCGTGCAGATCGTCTGGATTCCGTTCTGGGCGGCCGGCGTGATCAACGGCGTCGGCCACTACTGGGGCTACCGCCACTGGCCCACCGCCGATGCCAGCACCAACATCTTCCCGATCGGCCTCCTGATCGGCGGCGAAGAGCTGCACAACAACCATCACGCCTACCCGACCTCCGCCAAGCTCTCGTACCAGTGGTACGAGTTCGACATCGGCTGGCTGTACATCCGCGTGCTCGCCGCGCTCGGGCTGGCGCAGGTCAAGCACGTCGCGCCGCGGCCGCACTTTGCGGCGGCCAAGCCGGTGGTCGATCTGCAGACGCTGCAGGCGGTGATCAGCTGCCGCTACGACGTGCTGGCCAAGTACGCCAAGTCGCTCAAGCGCATCTACGGCGAGGAGGTCGCCAAGCTGCGCCGCACTTCGCCGGCGGACGCGAGCGAGTTGCGCCGCGTCAAGCCCCGGCTGCTGGCGCGTGACGAAAAGATGCTGCGCGACGCCGAACGCGCCCGGCTGGCCGCCGCGCTGCCGAAGTCGCGCCCGTTGCAGACGATGGTCGCCATGCGGCGCGAACTGGCGGCCATCTGGGGGCGCTCCACCGCCACCCGCGAGCAGCTCGTCAGGCAGCTGCAGGACTGGTGCACGCGCGCCGAGGGCAGCGGCATCGGCGCGCTGGCCGAGTTCTCGCGGCAGCTGCGCCGCTACGCCTGAGGCGCGCCGCCGCGCGGCCTACAGCACGGCTGCCGCGAACGCTCGCCGCGTGCGCTCGCGGCCGAGCGCGATCATCTCCTCGGCACGCCAGTACTCGATGTAGCCGCAGGCGTTGCGCGGGACCTCGATCATCACGTTCGGCGCATAGGCGGCGAGCTTCAGCCGCGCGATCGTGCTCTGCATCGTGTCCATCGACGCCATGGCGATGTCGAACATGCCCTGCGTCGTTTCGGCTGGTGGCTTCGGCCCCTGCAGGCTCTCGACGAAGGCGCGGATGCGCTGGGCGTAGCTGTTGGCGTCCGCCATCGGCGCGCTGGCGACCGCCGGGGGCGACTGCGCCTCGAAACGACCGCTCAGGTCGACCGCCACGGTGAGCTCGGTGGTGTCGGCGAGCGTTGGCGCCACCGGCACCGGGTTGACCAGGCCGCCGTCGAGCAGCGTTCGTCCGGCGTGCTCGTAGGGCGTGAAGATCAACGGCGTGGCAATCGAGGCGCGGATCGCATCGAAGAGCCTTCCCTCGCGCAGCCACACTTCGGCCCCCGACTCGAGGTCGGTGGCCACGGCGGTGAAGGAGATCGGCAGCCGCTCGATCTCGAACTCGCCGATCAGCTCGCGCAGCACCGCCATGATGCGCTCGCCCTTGAACAGGCCGGCGCCGCTGAACGACAGGTCGAGCAGGCGCAGCACCTGCATGCGCTCGAGCGCCCGCACCCACCTGGCGTAGACATCGAGCTTGCCCGCCGCGTAGATGCCGCCGATCAGCGCCCCGATCGACGAGCCCGACACCGAACGGATCTCGTAATCGTTCTCGGTGAGCCACTGGATCACGCCGATGTGCGCCAGGCCGCGCGCACCGCCGCTGCCCAGAACCAGCGAAACCGTCTTTGCCAACGCCTGCCTCGAAGAATCGCTGCCGGCCGGCCATCTGGCCGTCCCACGCATGCAACGACTATACGGCGAGCGCGCGCGGCGCCCTCGTGTGCGCAGCGCCGTCGCACGCTGCCACCTCGCTGGCGGGCGCATCGCGCAGGAGCGGCGGCTGAAGCGCAGGCAAAGCCAACCTCCCGCGAGCGTGAATTTTTCACGCTCCCGCCTGCTAATTGCCGTGATACTGCGCGGCGCTGGTTACCATTCGCCCGTAAGGGACGACAGCGACAGCCGGCATGCCAGCCAAAGAAGAACTCGCCCGCCAGAGCCTTGATCAGCCGCTCGCCGGCGCCCCGCAGCCCACGGTGCTCTCCACCGGCACGGCCGCCGCGCCGCCCGCCGAGTTCGGCCCCGCGACCTTGCCGGCCCGCGTGCGCGCGATGCCCGGGCTGGTCACCCAATGGGGCGAGCACAAACCCCGCCCCGCCCGATGAGCGCGCCGCGCTTCGAGCTGCTGCGCCTGCTGCTGCGGCGGCAGACGCTCGCCGCGCTTGGCACCCTGCACCGGGGCGAGCCCTACGTGTCGATGGTGCCGTTCGCGCTCGACGAGGCCACGCCGGAATTCCTGATCCACGTCAGCAGCCTGTCGCCGCACACGCGCGACATGCTCGAGCACCGGCGCGTCAGCCTGCTGGTCGTCGCGCCGGACGACGGCGGAGCGCCGCAGGCGCGCGCGCGGGCGACGATCCAGGGCGATGCCGCGCCGCTCGACGCCGGCTCGCCGCGCCATGCGTCGGCCAGGGCCCTGTACCTGCGGCGCTTTCCCCAGGCAGCCGAGATCTTCGCCTTGCCCGACTTCTCGCTGTTTGCCATCCGGCCGGACTCGGTGCGCTTCATCGGCGGCTTCGCGCAGGCAGTGGGCCTGACGCCGGAACTGTTCGCGCGCGCTCTCGGTGAAGGCTGAGGTCCGCCACGAGCCCATGAGCCGCGTCCGCAGCGATCTCGTCCGCGCTCTGCTGGCGCTGCTGATCGCCTTCGTCGTCACCACCGCGGCGGTGAGCTTCCTGTTCAGCCGCGGCTTCGTCGTCGGCGACTTCATGGCGCCGGCGCTGCTCGACGGCGACGCGATCGTCGTCGACCGAGCCAGCGGCCGTTTCATCGACTACCGCCCCGGCGAGATCGTGTCGCTGCAGATGCCCGGCGATCCGCGCGGCCGCATGCTGAGGCGCGTGCGCGGCGGACCCGGCGATCCGGTGCTGGCCGGCGGCATGCAGCTGCGCCAGCTCGGCCCGGACGAGTTCGCGGTCGACGACGAGCTGGCACAGCACGGCCACGCGGTGCTGGAGCGCGACCAGATCGAGGGCCGGGTACTGCTGCTCGCCTGGCCGCTGTCGCGGCTGACGTGGCGGCCCGGGCTCGAGCCGTAGCGCATGAGACGAATCCTCGCGCCACTGATCGCCGCAGCGTTGGCGGCGCCCGCGCTGGCGGGGGCGCTGCGCGAGGACTTCGGCGAGCAGGCGCTGGCGCAGGAAATGGCCCGGCGGCCGGTGGTGCTGCTCGGCGAGGTGCACGACAACGCCGCCCAGCACGCCGTGCGCGTCGCGGCGGTGCGCCGGCTGGTGGCCGGCGGCGCGCGGCCGGCGATCGCCTTCGAGCAGTTCGACCGCGAGCGGCAGGCCGACATCGACCGCGCCAGGGGCGAGACGCCGCCGCCGGGCAGCACGGTGGCCGAGCACCTGATCGCGCAGGCGCGGCCGGCACGCGGCTGGGACTGGCGGCTGTACCGGCCATTCGTCGAGCTGGCGCTCGAGTACGAGCTGCCGATCGTCGCCGCCAACCTGTCGCGCGCCGAGGCGATGCGCGTGGCGACGCACGGCTTCGCTGCGGTGTTCGACGACGGCGCGCGCGAGCGCTTTGCGCTCGATGCCCTGCCGCCGCCGCTGCTCGCCGCGCACGAGCAGGCGGTCGACGATGGCCACTGCAACCGCATGCCGGCGGAGGCGCTGCCGGCGATGGCGCGGGCGCAGATCGCCCGCGACCTGGTGCTGGCGCAGTCGATCCGCCCGTACTTCGCGCGCGGCGTGGTGCTGCTGACCGGCAACGGCCACGCGCGCAACGACATCGGCGTGCCGTTCTTCCTCGACGACGCCGAGCGCGCGCGGGTGATCACCATCGGCCTGCTCGAGCGCGGTCCGGCCGGCGAGGAAGACTGGGCGCAGCGCTTCGACGTCGCCTTCGGCACGCCGGTGCAGCCGCGCGAAGATCCCTGTGCGACGATCCCGCCGCGCCGCTGAGCGCCGCCGGGCGGCCGGCGCGAGAGGGGGAGGAAACCGGT
>CP070661.1:1201388-1274180 GCA_020355165.1 Burkholderiales bacterium | reverse complement strand
GGTCGTCGTGCTCAAGACGGTCATGCGCAGCTTCGACTGGTAGCCGGTGATCAGCACCGTGCCGCTTTGCGGAGCGTCCTCGATCCACACATCGCGCACCGGCGGATCGGTGGCGACGATGGTCCTCGCGCCGAGCGACGCGGCCAGGAACTTGCCGGTGAGCACCGAAGTCGAGTAGCCAGGCTCGGCGGTCGGCGTGGGGTCGGCCCACCCACTGTAGTCGGCAACGTCGTTCCACAGCCCGCTGAAGTCGGCGTCGTAGGTGAAAGTTTCCTTGTAGACCGGCGCGTCGATGGCGATGATCAGGCTCGAGACCACCTTCATCTCGGCCCGTGTCGTCCATTTGCCGGCGGCGTCACCGCTGGATGAGTAGGAGAGGTTCGCCTGACCGTTCATCGCAATCGTGCCGTCGGTGTCGGCGAGCGTCAGCTGGTTGAAGGTAAACAGGCCGCTCATCGCCGTGCTCGTATAGGAGGCGATGTCGGCGACCAAGCTGCCGCTGACAGACGCCGTCTCGCTGTCGCGGCAGTCGTTGAACACGGAGGTCAATACGTCGCCGGCTGACAGCACGGCGTTGTTGTCACGATCGTCGAGCGTAACGGCGATCGAGCCACTGATTGCGCAGGACTCCGTCCTCGAGATGGTGCCCAGCGGCAGTGCCCTGCCGGTAGCGGCCAGGGCCTTGCCGAGCGGATGCCTGGCGCGTCCGGCGTCGCTGGCTCTCGGAGCGCTGGCGGCTCTAGCGGCGGGGAGGTCGCGCACGCTGTCGAGGCTGAAGAAGTTCATCGCCGTCGCCCGTGCGACAGCGAGCTCGTTGCCGGTGGTGATCTGCAGCAGTTCCGGTGGTGGCGGAATGTCATCTCCGCCGCCGCCGCAGCCGGTGGCGAGTGCCGCTATCAAGCAGGCGGCGACCCGCAGCGTCCGGCCGAATGCGAGATGTCTTGACATCGTTCTCTCCCTGTCTGTTCGGACCGGATGAGGCGTCCGGTCCGGCGCCCGCAGGGCGTCGCCGCATTCGACGGGTGAGAACAGTTGCCGCGCCAAGCGGCGCGCCTGATGCAGAGGCAAGAAAAACATTACGCGCCGAACTGCGCGCGTCGTTGACCCAAGAGCAGTCAGCGCTTGTTCGTGGATCGCGTCCTTGGGTCATCCCGGCAGCCGGCAGGCTCGGGATCGGGCGATGCCCCGGCGCGTGCGGCCGGGTCGGACGAGGCGCGATCCCTCGGGTTACTCGCGCCGCCCGGCGATCGCGCCCCAGAAGACGCAGAGCAGGCCGAACGCGCCGAGCAGCAGCGTTGCGATGCTCAGCAGTGTGCCCACCGGACTGCTTCCCGTCGCCACCATCTCCCGCACCGACTGGCCGAGCAGGCCGGAGAAGATCGCTGCGGTCAGCCCCAGCGCGAAGGCGCCGCCGAGCGCCAGCGCGCCGAGCTTGACCGACACCGGTCGTCCCGCCAGCAGCAGGGCAGCGAAGGCGGCCACGCCGAGGGCGGCGCCGAGCGACAGCGGGCCGAGGTCGAACAGGTAGACGACCGCGGCGGCGGCGAGGAAGGGCGCGGCGATACGCCAGCGGGAACTCATCGAGGTCAGGCGTGCCGCCGCCGCTGCCGCCGGGCAATCCAGGCGCGTCGCAGGTGGATGTTCCACAGCACGCGGACGACCACATAGCCGGCGGCGGCAAGCAGGCAGGCGAGCAGAAAGACGCCCAGCGCCAGCGGCGCGCCGAGGCCGAGCGCCCAGTCCGCCAGCGCCCGGACCGACTCCATCTGCGCCGACCAGTTCCAGTCCGGCGGCGGAGCCGGCGGCTTGCCGCCGGTGGCGCCGAGCACCAGGCTGCCGATCTTGTAGGCCACCAGGTACAGCGGCACGATCGTGACCGGGTTGGTGTACAGGGTGGTCAGCAGCGCCGTCGGCAGGTTGACGCGGAACAGCACCGCGGCGACGCCGGCGCCCAGCATCTGCAACGGCCCCGGTATCAGCCCGCAGAACATGCCCACGGCGACGCCGCCGGCGGCCGAGCGGCGGTTCAGGTGCCACAGCGCAGGGTGGAACAGGGCGTCGCCGAACAGGTGCAGCGCCCGAACCTGGCGCACCTTGTCGACGCTGGGCATGTAGCGCTTGAAGAATTTGCGCGGCATGGTGTGAATTTTAGGCGGCGCCGCGACGGCGCACTTTCGTACACTGGCCACGGACAAGCGCCGCCATGTGGATCGACACGCACTGTCACCTGGACGCCGACGCGTTCGATGCCGACCGCGACGAGGTGCTGGCGCGCGCCCGCGCCGCCGGCGTGTCGATGATGGTGATTCCGGCCGTCGAAGCCGCAGGCTTCGGCGCGGCGGCGGAACTGGCGCACCGGCACGGCCTGGCGTACGCGCTGGGCATCCATCCGCTGTACACGCCGCAGGCATCCGAGAGCGACATCGAACGGCTGCGCGACGGCCTCGAGGCCGGGCGCGACGATCGCCGCCTGGTGGCGGTCGGCGAGATCGGCCTCGATTACTTCGTCGCCGGGCTCGACCGCGAGCGGCAGGAGTGGTTCTACGCCCAGCAGCTGAAGCTGGCGAGGCGGTTCGGCCTGCCGGTGATCCTGCACGTGCGCCGCTCGGCCGATGGCCTGCTGAAGTACCTGAACCGGCACCAAGTCGCGGGCGGGATCGCGCACGCCTTCAACGGCAGCGAGGACCAGGCGCTGCGGATGATCGGCCACGGGCTGAAGCTCGGCTACGGCGGCGCGATGACCTACGACGGCTCGCTGCGCATCCGCCAGCTGGCGGCGAGCCTGCCCGAGGACGCCTGGGTGCTGGAGACCGACGCGCCGGACATTCCGCCGCAGTGGCGGCGCAGGGATGGCGCGTCGCTGCGCAACGAGCCAGGCGACCTGCCGCGCATGGGACAGGTGATGGCGCAGCTGCGCGACCTGCCGCTGCTCGCCGTGGCGCAGCTGAACCGCCGCAACGCCTGCGCCGCGCTGCCTCGGCTGGCCGCTTTGCTCGAGCAGCCCGACTGAGATGCTGCCGGCCGCGCTGGCCGCGTTCGTCGCCGGCGTGTTCTTGCTGCAGCAGCAGGCGGCGCTGCCGAGCCGGTCGCTGCTGGCCGCGCTCGCGCTGGCGGCCGTCGTCCTTGCGGCGCTGGTGCTGCGGCGCCGGCCGCGCGGCAGCTGGCCGGCGCGGCGCCTTGGCGGAGCGGCGCTGCTGGCGGCCTCGCTGGTGGCCGGATTCGCCTACGCCGGCTGGCGCGCGCACGAACGGCTCGAGGTGGCGCTGCCGCCGGCCGACGAGGGGCGCGACATCGGGCTCGTCGGTGTGGTCGCCGGGCTGCCGTCGGTGATGGAGCGCGGCCAGCGCTTCGAGTTCGAGGTCGAGCAGGTGCTCACCGCGGGCGTCGAGGTGCCGCCGCGGCTGTCGCTCGCCTGGTACGGGGCGGACGCTGTCGTGGCGCCGGGCGAGCGCTGGACATTCACCGCGCGACTGCGGCGGCCGCACGGCACGCTCAACCCCGGCGGCTTCGATCTCGAAGGGTGGCTGTTCGAGCGCAACCTGCGGGCCGGTGGCTACGTGCGCGAGCAGCCGGCGCCGCGCCGGCTGGTGCCGATGGTCTGGTCGGCGCGCGCGGCGGTCGACCGCGCCCGCGCCGAGTTGCGCTCGCGGCTGCAGGCGCGCGTCGGCGGGCAGGCGCTCGGCGGCGTGCTGATCGCGCTGGTGCTCGGCGATCAGCGGGCGATCGCCGAGGCCGACTGGCTGCTGTTCAACCGCACCGGCATCTCGCACCTGGTGAGCATCTCCGGGCTGCACATCACGATGATCTCCGGCCTGGCCGCGCTCGTTGCCGGCGGGCTGTGGCGCCGCTCGGCTCGCACGCTGGCGATCGCTCCGGCACAGACCGCAGCGGCGATTGCCGCGGTCGTGACGGCGTTCGGCTACTGCCTGCTGGCCGGCTGGGGCGTGCCGGCGCGGCGCACGTTCTTCATGCTGCTCGCGGTGGCGGTGGCTGCTTGGCTGCGGCTGGGCACCCGGCCGCTCGCCACCCTCGGCCTGGCCGCGGCGGTGGTCTGCCTGCTCGACCCGTGGGCGGTGATCGCGCCGGGCTTCTGGCTGTCCTTCGGCGCGGTGGCGGCGATCATGTTCACCGTCGCCGGGCGGCCGGACGCGCGCCGGGGCGGCTGGCCGGCCTGGCTGCGCGAGGCAGGCAGGGTCCAGCTGGCGGTGACGCTGGCACTGGTGCCGCTGACGGCGGCGCTGTTCCAGCAGATCTCGGTGGTTTCGATTGCCGCCAATGCGGTGGCGATCCCGCTGGTCAGCCTGGCGGTGACGCCGCTGGCCCTGGGCGCGGGACTGCTGGTGGCGTTGCCCGAGCCGCTGGCATCGCTGGCCGGCGCCTTTCTCGGCGTCGCGCACGGGTTGCTGGTGGCGCTGCACTCGTTGCTGACCGTACTGGCGGCGCCTTCGTGGGCCAGCCTGCCGGTGCCGGCGCCGCCCGCGTGGGTGCTGGCGCTGGCCCTCGCGGGTGTGGCCTGGCTGCTGGCGCCGACCGGCTGGCCGCTGCGCTGGGCCGGCGCCGCCTGGCTGCTGCCGATGGTCGTTTGGCCGGCGGCGCGCCCGGGCGACGGCGAGCTCTGGGTCACCGCGCTCGACGTCGGACAGGGTGCGGCCGTGCTCGTCGAGTCCCGAAACCACGTGCTGCTGTACGACACCGGGCCGCGCTTCTCGGCGAGTGCCGACGCCGGCGGCCGCATCGTCCTGCCCTATCTGCGCTGGCGCGGCATCGACGGGATCGACCTGCTGGTGGTCTCGCATCTGGACAGCGATCACTCCGGCGGCGCGGCGTCGGTGCTGAGCGGCACCCGCGTTGCGGCCGTTCTGACCTCGATCGATCCGGCGCACCCGGCGCTGCTCGGCGCGGCCGATGTGCGCCGCTGCCAGGCGGGCAGCCGCATCGATGTCGGCGCGCTGCGCGTCGACGTGCTGCACCCGCCGCCCGCCGACGCTGCGCCCGCGCGAGCCGCGACCAACGCCGCCAGCTGCGTGCTGCGCGTCGAGTTGAACCGGCAGCGGCTGCTGCTGACCGGCGACCTGCCGGCGCGCCAGGAAGCCGAGCTGGTGGCGAGGGAGCACAGCCTGCGGGCGGACTGGCTGTCGGTGCCGCACCACGGCAGTCGCGGTTCGTCGAGCCAGGCGCTGCTCGACGCTGTCGGCCCCCGGTGGGCCAGCGTGCAGGCCGGCTATCGCAACCGCTTCGGTCACCCCGACGCGCAGGTCCTCGCCCGCTACTTGGCACGGCGCGTGCATGTCGTACGCAGCGATGAATCCGGGATGGCGCAGTGGCGATTCGGTGGCGACGGGGCGGTCGATCTGCACCGCTGGCGTGCGTCGGCGCACCGCTACTGGCATGACCGTCCCGATCGCGGTGCGTCGGGCGAAGAAACGCCGGACGGCGACGACGTCGTGCCGGCCGCCGGGAACATCCTGGCCGAGCCGGCCGGCCCGTTCTGACGCCGCCCGGGCGCCGGCTAGACTGGGGCCGACCGTTGCCTTTGCCGTTGTCGCACGATGAGCGCTGCCTTTGACGAGATGTACACGCCGCCGGGTTCGGCCAGGCCGCACTACCGCGGCTACGAGTCCTGGCTCGGCGAGCAGAGCCAGGCGACCATGGTCAACAAGCGCGCCGAGGCCGACCTGGTGTTCCGCCGCGTCGGCATCACCTTCGCCGTCTATGGCGAGGCGGCCGGCACCGAGCGGCTGATCCCGTTCGACGTCATCCCGCGCATCATCCCGGCCGGCGAGTGGCAGCAGCTCGAAGCGGGGCTGCGCCAGCGCGTGCGTGCGCTGAACATGTTCCTGCACGACGTCTACCACGGCCAGGACATCATCCGCGCCGGCCGCGTGCCGGCGGAGCAGGTCTTCAAGAACTCGCAGTACCGGCCCGAGATGCACGGCATCGACGTGGCCAGCGGCATCTACTCGCACATCGCCGGCATCGACATCGTGCGCGCCGGCGCCGGCGAGTACTACGTGCTGGAGGACAACCTGCGCGTGCCCAGCGGCGTGTCGTACATGCTGGAGAACCGCAAGATGATGATGCGGCTGTTCCCCGAGCTGTTCGCCCGCAACAAGGTGGCGCCGGTGGCGCACTACCCGGACCTGCTGCTGGAGAACCTGCGCTCGGTGGCGCCGCAGGGAGTGGCCGACCCGGTGGTGGTGGTGCTGACGCCGGGGATGTACAACTCGGCGTACTTCGAGCACGCGTTCCTGGCGCAGCAGATGGGCGTCGAGCTGGTCGAGGGCAAGGACCTGTTCGTGCAGGACGACGCCGTGTTCATGCGCACCACGCGCGGCCCGCGGCGGATCGACGTCATCTACCGGCGCGTCGACGACGACTTCCTCGACCCGCTGGTGTTCCGCCCCGACTCGACGCTCGGCGTGCCGGGGCTGCTCGCCGCCTACCGCGCCGGCCGGGTGACCCTGGCCAACGCGATCGGAACCGGCATCGCCGACGACAAGTCGATCTACCCGTACGTGCCGGAGATGATCGAGTTCTACCTCGGCGAGAAGCCGCTGCTGGCGAACGTGCCGACCTACCGGTGCCGCAACCGAGACGAGATGGAGGCGGCGCTGGCCAGGCTGCCGGAGCTGGTGGTCAAGGAGGTGCACAACGCCGGCGGCTACGGCATGCTGGTCGGCCCGGCGGCCACCCGGGCCGAGATCGACGAGTTCCGCGTCAAGATCCGCAACGACCCGGCCAACTTCATCGCCCAGCCGACGCTGGCGCTGTCGACCTGCCCGACCTACGTCGAGTCCGGCATCGCGCCGCGGCACATCGACCTGCGCCCGTACGTGCTGTCGGGGCGGCAGATCTCGATCGTCCCCGGCGGCCTGACGCGGGTGGCGCTGCGCGAGGGCTCGCTGGTGGTGAACTCGTCGCAGGGCGGCGGCACCAAGGACACCTGGGTGCTGGAGCGCTAGATGCCGAGCCGCTGCGCCAGCCACCTGTTCTGGATGGCCCGACATATCGGGCGCGCAGGCAAGCGCGGCGACGCCGCGATTGCGGCGAGGGCTGACCCGCGCTCAGCGCGGCTCAAGGCGCGTAGCGCCGGCCGCAGCCAGGACACCCGGCGGCGCGACAGCGACGCCAGGTGTTCGGGGCCAGGGGACTTCGATGCTTAGCCGGACGGCGGACCATCTGTTCTGGATGGCCCGATACATCGAGCGCGCGGAGAACACGGCGAGGATGCTCGACGTCAACATGTCGACCTCGCTGCTGCCGCAGTCGGCGGAGGAAGCCGAGCGCGGCTGGCGGGCGATGCTGGGCATCTCGGAGCTGCAGGCGGCGTTCGACGCCAAGTACCCGCTGCTGGCGGCGCGCGACGTGCTCGACTTCATGGTCTGCGACCCGACCAATCCGTCGTCGATCTACTCGTGCATGCAGGCGGCGCGCGAGAACGCACGCGCGGTGCGCGGCGTGCTGACCACGGAAGTCTGGGAAGTGCACAACGACACCTGGCTGCAGCTGCAGAAACGGCTCGGCGAGCAGCTGCTCGAACGCGACCCGCAGCAGCTGTTCGAGTGGGTCAAGTACCGCTCGCACGTCTCGCGCGGCGTGACCATCGGCACGATGCTCAAGGACGAGGCGTTCTTCTTCATCCGGCTGGGCACCTTCCTCGAGCGCGCCGACAACGCGGCGAGGATCATCGACGTCAAGTTCCACGACGGCGGCGGCGCGGTCGAGCTGCTGCCGGCGGGGCGCGACAACGGCGTCGGGCACAGGCAGCGCGACTTCTACTACTGGGCGGCGGTGCTGCGCTCGGTATCGGCCTTCGAGATCTACCGCAAGGTCTACCGCGACGTCATCACGCCGGAACGGGTGGCCGAACTGCTGATCCTGCGCGGCGACATGCCGCGCTCGCTGGCGGCCTGCGTCAACGAGGTGTGCAGCAACCTGGAGATGGTGCGCAACAGCCGCTCGGGGGAGACCGAGCGGCGCGCCGGCATGCTGCGCGCGGAGCTGCGCTACGGGCGAATCGAGGACATCCTGCAGCAGGGACTGCACGGCTACCTGAACGGCTTCCTCGAGCGCGTCAACGACCTCGGCGGGCGGATCAGCCAGGACTTCCTGGTGCCGCTGGCGGCCAGCTGACCGGCTGCGCCTTCGTAGAATCCCTCCTCTGGCATGGCTTCCCGGACCGGGCGATGACCTACTGTGTGGCAATGCGGCTGAACGCCGGGCTGGTGTTCCTGGCGGACTCGCGCACCAACGCCGGGGTCGACCAGATCTCGACCTTCCGCAAGATGACGGTGTTCGAGCACCCCGGCGAGCGGCTGATGGTGCTGCTGTCGGCCGGCAACCTGGCGATCACGCAGGCGGTGCGGCAGATCGTCTGCGAGCGCACCGGGCCGCACGACGACAGCGTGTGGAACGCCAAGACGATGTTCGAGGCGGTGCGGGTGGTCGGCGACGCGGTGCGCGAGGTGCGCAGCCGCGACGCGGAGGCGCTGAAGGACGCCGGCATCGAGTACAACTGCAACTTCATCTTCGGCGGGCAGATCCGCGGCGAGGGCATGCGGCTGTTCCACGTCTACTCGGCCGGCAACTTCATCGAGGCAACGCCCGAGAACCCGTACTTCCAGATCGGCGAATCCAAGTACGGCAAGCCGATCATCGACCGCGTGATCGGCCCGGCCACGGGGCTGGACGAGGCGGCCAAGTGCGCGCTGATCTCGATGGACTCGACGCTGCGCTCGAACATCTCGGTCGGGCTGCCGCTCGACCTGCTCGTCTACGAGGCCGATGCGCTGCGCACCACGCGCTTCGTCCAGATCGACCACGCCAACCAGTACATGCAGATGATCCGCAACGCCTGGGGCGCGCGCCTGAAGCAGGTGTTCCAGGAAATCCCCGATCCGGCCTGGCGCGACGCCAAGGCGGCGCCCGGAGCGCCGCGGCTGGAGACCGAGCGCACGCACCCGGTGCGCGCGCCGTTGCCGGCGAGCGTCGAGGTCGACGTCGATCCGCAGGCCGCGCATGTGCAGCTGGTGGCGCAGGGCACGCAGCCGGATCCGCCGCACTGAGCGGCCGGCCGGTGCCGACACGTCCGCTGGCCAGCGGTCGGCACGATCGCGCCCGCGTCGGACCGCCGCCGCGCCCAGCACCTGACACCGGCTCGTGGCGACCTCACCGTTTCAGTCGGACGGCGGAACCGATCGGCGCGGCCCGGCGCCGGAGTTCGCCGCCGACCCTGCAGGCGGGCACTACGACGAACTGCGCACCGCCGACGGCGCGCTGCGGCCGGCGTGGCGGCAGTTCTTCGCCCACCTCGGCGCCCCCGGCGTCGGTGACCTCGACCGCCGCGCGGCGATGCTGGCGCGGCAGATCCGCGACGACGGCATCACCTACAACGTCCACCGTCCCGACGGCGGCGGCGAGCGGCCGTGGTCGCTCGACCTGCTGCCGCTGCTGATCGGCGCCGACGAGTGGCAACTGATCGAGCGGGGGGCGGCGCAACGCGCGCGGCTGCTCAACGCCGTGATGCGCGACGTGTACGGCCGGCAGCGGCTGCTGCGCGACAGCCTGCTGCCGCCGGCGCTCGTCTACGGGCACCCCGGCTATCTGCGGCCGCTGGCGGGCTTCGCTCCCGCCGACGGCGTGTACCTGCACCTGGTCGCCTTCGACCTGGCGCGTGCCGCCGACGGGGCGTGGTGGGTGGTGGGCAGCCGGACCCAGGCGCCTTCCGGGCTCGGCTACGCGCTGCAGAACCGGAGGATCGTCTCGCGGCTGTTCCCGGAAGCCTTCCGCGAATTGCGGGTGCAGCGGCTCGGCGCGAGCTTCCGTCGCCTGCTCGACATGCTCTACCGCGGCAGTCCCGCCGGTGACGGCAGGGCCCCGCGCGTGGTGCTGCTCACGGCAGGCCCGTTGGCCGAGACCTACTTCGAGCACGTCTACCTGGCGCGCTATCTCGGCATCCCGCTGGTCGAGGGCGGCGACCTCACGGTTCGCGAAGACCGCGTCTTCCTGAAGACCCTGCAGGGACTGGAGCGCGTGCACGGCATCCTGCGGCGGCTCGACGACGACTTCTGCGATCCGCTCGAGCTGCGCAGCGACTCTGCGCTCGGCGTACCGGGGCTGCTGCAGGCGGTACGCGCGGGCGAGGTGATGGTGGCCAACGGCCTCGGCTCGGGCTTCCTGGAGTCGCCGGCGCTGGCCGGCTTCCTGCCGGCAATCTCGCAGCGGCTGCTCGGCGAGGCGCTGACGCTGCCGTCGCTGGCCTCCTGGTGGTGCGGCGAGGCGGCCGCCCTCGAACAGGCGCTGCCGCAGCTGGCGTCGATGGTCGTCAAGCCGACCGCCGCGGCGCCGGCGCGGGCCGAGGGCTGGGATACCGAGGTTGCGCTTCGCCTGGATGAGTCGCAGCGGCGGCTGCTGGCCGAGCGCATCCGCGCGCGGCCGGACGACTACACGCTGCAGCAGTACCTTCCGCTTTCCGAACTGGCGGTCTGGCGCGATGGTGCGCTGTGGCCGCGGGCGGTGGTGCTGCGCGTGTACGCGGTGGCCGATGGCGAAGGGCACTGGCACGTGCTGCCGGGCGGGCTGGCGCGCGTCGCCGGCGAGGAGCAGGTGGCGACGATGGCGCGGGGCGGCTCCAGCGTCGACACCTGGGTGCAGACGCGGGGACCGGTCGAGGCGTTCTCCATGCTGCCGGGGCCGCTGTCGGTGGCCGCGCTCGAGTCCGGGCGGCGGCCGGTGACGAGCCGCGCTGCCGAGAACCTGTTCTGGATGGGACGCTATGCCGAGCGGGCCGAGTACGGCGTGCGGTTGGCCCGCTCGACGCTGGCCCTGCTCGGCGAGGACGCCGACGTGCCGCTGCCGCTGCTCGACACGGTGGCACGGCTGGCGGTGCTGCAGGGCCTGGTGCCGGCCGGGGTGCCGCTGCCGTCGCAGCGGCTGGCGGTGTTCGAGCGCACGTTGATTTCCTGGCTGTTCGACGAACTCGAGGCTCGCAGCGTGGCCTTCAGCATCGCCTCGCTGGCGCGCGCCGGCGAGCAGATCCGTGATCGGCTGTCGGCGGAGCACGTGCGGCTGATCGGCCTGACGCTGGCCGAGATCCGCGCCGCGCGCGCTGCCGCCGGCGCCGACGGCGTCGTCACCGACGACGAGGCGGCCGAGATGCTGCAGCAGCTGGAACTGCGGCTGGCGGCGGTGACCGGCGCGCAGGCCGACCGGATGACGCGCGACGAGGGCTGGCGGCTGCTGGCGATCGGCCGCCAGATCGAGCGGCTGCTGACGCTTGCCGCCGGCCTGCAGGTGCTGTTCGAGACGCAGCAGGCGCTGACCGAAGAGGGATTCGAGCTGCTCGTGCAGCTGGCCGACAGCGTCATCACCTACCGCGCCCGCCACCAGCGCTGGCAGCATCCGGTGGCTCTGGTCGAGCTGCTGGTGCGCGATCCGGCCAATCCGCGCTCGCTGGCCTGCGTCGTGCGCGCACTGCGCCACGAGCTCGCGCAGCTGCCGGCGCCGCACGGCGAGGAGCTTCTGGCACGGCTGCCGCCGACCGACCGGTGGCCGTCGATCGAGACGCTGGCCGCCGCCGGCGCCGACGGCTATCTGCACGCGCTGCTCGAGCTCGTCGAGGCGCTCGCCGCCGGCGGTATGGCGCTGTCCGAGGCGATCGGCAGCCGCTTCTTCAGCCATGCGGCGCCGGGTTTCCACATGGTGCGCGGGTGACGAAGGCGCAGCCGCTGCGGGTGGTGCACGAGACCACGTACCGCTACGCGCCGCGGGTCGACATCGCCTACCACCTCGCCTGCCTGACGCCGCAGTCGGGCCATGCGCAGCAGGTGGCCGGCGCCGAGCTGCTCGTCGAGCCGATGCCGGCGCAGCGCAGGACGGCGGCCGATGCGTTCGGCAACCTGCGCACCTGGTTCGCGCTGTTCACGCCGCACGACGCGCTGCGCGTGCGCGCCGAGAGCCGGGTCGTGGTCACGCCGAGGTTCGACGCTCTGGAGCCGCAGGCAAGCGCGCGCTGGGAGCAGGTCTGCAGCGCGCTTCGCTACCGGGTGCGGGCGCCGTTCTGGCCGGCGGCGGACTTCCTCTACGCCTCGCCGTTCGTCGCCCTGCTCGACGAGTTGCGGATCTACGCGCAGCCGTCGTTTCCGGCCGGGCGGCGGCTGATGGCCGGCGCGATCGAACTGATGCACCGGATCCACGCCGACTTCGAGTACCGGCCGCAGAGCACCTCGATCGGCACGCCGCTGGCGCAGGTGTTCGCCCAGCGACGCGGTGTGTGCCAGGACTTCGCGCACGTGATGCTCGGCTGCCTGCGCACGCTCGGCCTGCCGGCCGCTTACGTCAGCGGCTACCTGCTGACCGAGCCGCCGCCGGGGCAGCGGCGGCTGCTCGGCGCCGACGCGTCGCACGCCTGGGTGTCGGTCTGGTGCCCGCAGCTGGGCTGGGTCGACCTGGATCCGACCAACGACGTGGTCGTGGGCAGCACGCACGTCACGCTGGCGGTCGGCCGCGACTTCGGCGACGTGACGCCGCTGCGCGGCGTGATCCGCGGCGGTGCCGAGCACGCGATGCAGGTGGCGGTCAGCGTCCTGCCGGCGTGAGCCGGCGGCGACCCGGCCGCTGTCAGCCTTTTCGGGCAGTCGTGCGTTATCGCCCGCTGGCCCGACGAGGGCCGCAACCCATCCAACAGGAGCACCGACGTGTTCGAATCGCTGCAATCGGTCTTCGCTTCGAGCCCGCTGCTGTCCGGCGGCACCGCGCTGGCGGTGATCGGCATCCTCGCCGTCTGGCTGCGCGAGGTGCCGGGCAAGGCGGCAGCCTGGGCCAAGCACTTCCTGGTGACGACGCTCACCGTCGACAGCCGCGAGGAGCTGATGTTCCCGGCACTGGTCGAATACATGGACAGCCGCGAAGCGCTGCGCCGGATCAACAACTTCACCGTGCGCACGGTGCGCCAGCAGAGCTCGACCTACCAGAGCCTGGCCGACGAGCTGCAGCAGGGCGGCCGCCCGGCGCCGCTGTTCTCGCCGGGCGAGGGCTTCCACGTCTTCCTGCTCGACGGGCGGCTGATGTGGATGAAGCGCGAGGTGCAGGTCGGCGGCGCCTCGGTGATCGAGAAGATCACGCTGTCGACCTTCGGCCGCGACAAGCGGCCGCTGGCGGCGATCGCCCACGCGGCGATCGACCATCGCATCGAGCGCGAACTGAACCGCATCGCCATCTACGTGCCGAGTCCGTACAACAACGAGTGGACGCGGGCACGGCTGGGCAATAACCGCAAGCTCGACTCGGTGGTGCTCAAGCGCGGCCAGAAGGAGGCAATCCTCGCCGACCTGCAGCGCTTCTTCGCCGCGCGCGAGCGCTACGAGACGCTGGGCATCCCTTGGCGGCGCGGCTACCTGCTGTACGGGCCGCCGGGAACCGGCAAGACCTCGCTCGTCACGGCGCTGGCCTCGGAGCTGTCGCTGAACGTGTGCGTGCTGTCGCTGGCGTCGCCGAACGTCACCGACGAGAAGATCGGCAACCTGCTGGCCAGCGTGCCGCGCCGCTCGGTGATCCTGATCGAGGATGTCGACGCCTTCTTCCAGCAGCGGCACAAGGCCGACAGCGCGGTGAGGGTCTCGTACTCGGGCTTCATCAACGCGCTGGACGGGGTGGCGGCGCACGAGGGTTCGGTGGTGTTCCTGACGACCAACCATCCGCAGCTGATCGACGAGGCGGCGATCCGCTCCGGGCGGGTCGACTTCCGCATGGAGCTCGGCCTGTGCGACCGCGACCAGCTGCGGCGCATGTTCCTCAAGTTCTTCGACGACCAGGCGGCGGCGACGCGCTTTGCCGAGGCCGTGTCTGCCGACCGCTGGTCGCCGGCGCAGCTGCAGGAGCAACTGCTCAAGGCGACATCGGCC
This sequence comes from Burkholderiales bacterium, assembly GCA_020355165.1. Classification (GTDB taxonomy): domain Bacteria; phylum Pseudomonadota; class Gammaproteobacteria; order Burkholderiales; family Burkholderiaceae_F; genus JADJWR01. Next base: position 1,260,279 of record CP070661.1, on the reverse strand, counting down.
GAAGAGGCGATCGAGCAGTTCGTCGAGCCGCTAGCGGCGGCAACGGTGGCGCTGAAGCGGGCCGCATAGCGCCCGTCCGGCCGGCGGCGGCACGAGCAGCCCGCCGCCCGGCTCTTCCTTGCGTGCAGTCAACGCGCGGCAGCGGAAAGGCCGCAAGCTTGCGCTGTGTGTGCGGGCGGCTCGCTAAGCCGCGGCCGGCGTCTGTGGCGACCCCCGAACGAGGAGTGTCGCCGTGGCCAAGACCCCGCTGAGACTCGTTTCGACGCGTGCCGCCAGGGGCGGCAGGCAGACGTCCGGGCCGCCTCGAACGGCGCCCGCGGCAGTCGAGCCGCCGTCGGAGGAGTACCTCGCCGAGCCGGTGCCGCTAGCCAACTACGACCGGGCGATCCGCGCCGCGGTGGCGCGCGCCAGCCGCGGCATTGCCTGGCCGTCGCTGGTGTCGGCCTGGGCCGACTGGTACTGGCACCTCGCCGCGGCGCCGGGCAAGCAGATGGAACTGGCGAGCAAGGCCCAGCGCAAGGCGGCCCGCTTTGCCTTCTACGCGCTGCAGTGCCTGCAGGGCGAGCGGACGCCGTGCATCGAGCCGCTGCCGCAGGACCGCCGCTTCGGCGACCCGGGCTGGCAGCAGCCGCCGTTCAACCTGATCTACCAGTCGTTCCTGCTCGTGCAGCAGTGGCTGTGGAACGCGACCAACCACGTGACCGGCGTGACACGGCATCACGAGCGGATGGTGACCTTCACCGGGCGGCAGGCCCTCGACGTGCTGAGTCCGAGCAATTTCGTGTGCAGCAATCCGGAGGTCCTCCAGCGCACGGCCGATACCGGCGGCGCCAACCTCCTTCGTGGCGCGACGCTGTGGTGGCACGACTTCCTGGCCTCGGCGGCCGGCAGGCCGCACACCGACGGCGTGACGTTCCGGCCCGGGCAGGAGGTGGCGGTGACGCCTGGCAAGGTGGTGCTGCGCAACGATCTGATCGAACTGCTGCAGTACGCGCCGGCCACATCGACCGTGCATCCGCAGCCGGTCCTGGTCGTGCCCTCGCCGATCCTGAAGTACTACATCCTCGACCTGTCGCCGCACAACTCGCTGGTGCGCTACCTGGTCGAGCAGGGGCACACGGTGTTCATGCTGTCGTGGCGAAACCCCGACCTGCGCGACCGTGAGCTCGGCGTCGATCATTACCTGCGCCTCGGCATCCGCGCTGCGGTCGATGCCGCGGTCAGCATCGCCGGCGGCGAGAAGCTGCACGCGGTCGGTTACTGCCTCGGCGGCACGTTCCTGGCCATGCTGGCCGCGTCGATGGCCGGCCACGGCGACGACCGGCTCGCCTCGCTGACGCTGCTGGCGGCGGAGGTGGACTTCACCGAGGCGGGCGAGCTGTCGATCTTCATCGACGACAGCCAGCTGGCTTACCTCGAGGACCTGACGTGGGAGCAGGGCTATCTCGACGGCCGCCAGATGTCCGGCGCCTTCACGCTGCTGAACTCGAACGACCTGATCTGGTCGCGCATCGTGCGCCAGTACCTGATGGCCGAGCCGCAGAAGCTCACCGACCTCACGGCCTGGAATGCCGACACCACCCGCCTGCCGCACCGGATGCACACCGAGTACCTGCGCAGCCTGTACCTGAACAACGACCTCGCATCCGGCCGGACGCGCTTCGACGGGCGGGCGCTGGCGCTGGCCGACATCCGGGCGCCGATCTTCCTGGTCGGCACCGAGCGCGATCACGTGGCACCGTGGAAGTCGGTCTACATGCTGCACCTGTACGCCGACGCCGACATCACGTTCTGTCTGAGCAGCGGCGGGCACAACGTCGGCATCGTCAATCCGCCGCAGCTGCAGGACGGACCGCAGCGCCACTACCGGATCGCCACCAAGGCGGCGGCCGACCGCTACATCGATCCGGACCAGTGGTTCGCCCGTCACGCGCCGCAGGACGGTTCGTGGTGGCCGGCCTGGCAGGCGTGGCTGGCCGAACGCTCGGGTGCGCGCGGCGCGCCACCGCCGATGGGCAACGGGGAGTTCGCGCCGATCGGCGCCGCCCCCGGCTCGTACGTGCTGGCGCGCTAGGGGGGGCGCCCCGGGCCCGTCAGCGCTCGTTGCGCGCCGCTATCTCGCCGAACTTGCCGGCCTGGTAGTCGCGGATCGCCTGCGCGATCTCTTCGCGCGTGTTCATCACGAACGGGCCGTGAGCGACGACGGGCTCGCCGATCGGCTCCGCGTGACCGAACAGCAGCAGGGCGTCGTCGACGGCGCCGATGTCGAGCCGATCACCCTCGTTGTCGAGCTCGACCAGCGTGTAGGCCTGCGCCTGCTCGCCGCCGACATCGATCGAACCGCGCACGACGTAGAGGAAGACGTTGCGCCGGCCGAGGTCGGCGAACTCGACCCGGCCGCCGGCAGCCAGCTCGACCGTCGACATGAACACGCCGGTCAGCGAGCGCACCGGTCCGGCGGCGCCGCCCCAGCGGCCGGCGATCAGGTTGACGCGACCGAGCCCGTCGGCGGTCGGCAGCACCGGGATCGCGTCGCGCTGCAGACCGACATAGGCGGGAGCGGTCATCTTCAGCCGCGCCGGCAGATTGACCCACAGCTGCAGGATCTCCAGGCTTCCGCCGCGGCGCTTGAACTCCTGCGGCGACAGCTCGGCGTGCACCAGCCCGCTGCCGGCGGTCATCCACTGCACGCCGCCGGCGCGGATCACGCTCTCGTGGCCGGCGGTGTCCAGATGCGCCAGCTCGCCTTCGACGATGAAGGTGACGGTCTCGAAGCCGCGGTGCGGATGCGGCCCGAAGGGCAGGCCCTGGTTGCCGGGCGGGTAGACCTGCGGCCCGTGGTGATTGAGGAAGAGAAACGGGTCGACCTGCTCGACGGCCGGGCCGGGCAGCGGCCGGCGCGTGAGCAGCTCGCCGATGTCGTCACGCCGCGCCGCGTGGCGGCGCCTGATGGTCCTGCCGGTCATCGTCGCTGATGCATTGGCCGTCGTGCCGGCCGATCAGCGGCTCGGGCCGCGCGCCACGCAGGTCTGCATTGCAATTGCCTTCGCGCCTGGCGGCTACTGGGCATACCAGCCGCCGTCGATGTTGTAGGCGGCGCCGCGGATCTGGTCGGCGGCAGGCGAGCACAGGAACACGGCCATGGCGCCGATCTGCTCGGCGGTGACGAACTGCATCGACGGCTGCTTGTCGCCGAGCAGCGAGCGTCGCGCCGCATCGTTGTCGAGGCCGTCGCGCGCGGCGCGCGCATCGATCTGCTTCTGTACCAGCGGCGTCAGCACCCAGCCCGGGCAGATGGCGTTGCAGGTCACGCCGGTGGCGGCGGTTTCGAGCGCCACCACCTTGGTCAGGCCGACGATGCCGTGCTTGGCGGCGACGTAGGCCACCTTCTCCGCCGAGGCGACCAGGCCGTGCACCGAAGCGACGTTGACGATGCGGCCCCAGTTGGCGCGCTTCATCTTCGGCAGCGCCATGCGGGTGGTGTGGAAGGCCGAAGACAGGTTGATCGCGATCACCGCGTCCCAGCGCTCGGCCGGGAACTCCTCGATCGGCGCCACGTGCTGGATGCCGGCGTTGTTGACCAGCACGTCGATGCGACCGAAGCGGCCTTCGGCGGCACGCACCATGTCCTCGATCTGCGACGGCCTGCTCATGTCGGCACCGTGGTACATCGTCGCCACGCCGAGCGCCTGCAGTTCCTTCTCGATGCCGGCGATCTCGCCGGCATCGCCGAAGCCGTTGACGACGATGTTGGCGCCCTGCGCGGCCAGCGCGCGGGCGATTCCCAGGCCGATGCCGCTGGTCGATCCGGTGACCAGCGCGGTCTTGCCTTTCAGCATGGCGGCTCCTTCCTTGCTCGATCGTTCGCGCTGCTAGTATGCCGGCGAATTCTGCCGCACCCTGCCGCCTCGGCCTTCAGCCCCAATGTCGAACGCGCCGCGCTCCGACTCGGTCCAGTGCCTGAGCCCCGCCGGCCTGCACCGCATGGCGTTCGTCGAGTGGGGCGATCCGCACAACCCGCTGGTGCTGGTCTGCGTGCACGGACTGACTCGGCTGGGGCGTGACTTCGACCGGCTGGCGCAGGCACTGGCCGACCACTACCGCGTCGTCTGTCCGGACGTGGTCGGCCGCGGGCGCAGCGACTGGCTGCGCGAGCCGAGGTACTACGCCGTTCCGCAGTACGTCTCCGACATGGTGGCGCTGATCGCGCGGCTGAACGCGCAGTCGGTTCACTGGGTGGGCACGTCGATGGGCGGGCTGATCGGCATCTCGCTCGCCGGGCTGGCCGACTCGCCGATCTCGCGGCTGCTGATCAACGACGTCGGGCCGCGGCTCGACGCCGCCGCGCTGGCGCGCATAGGCTCCTACGTCGGCAAGCCGATCCGCTTCGCCGACCTCGACGAGGCGATCGACTACGTTGCCGCCGTCTCGGCGCCATTCGGTCTGCACACCCGCCAGCAGTGGCGCGAGATCACCGAGCCGTCGCTGCGCAGCGACGGCAGCGGGTGGGTGTTCCATTACGACCCGCTGATCGCGATGCCGTTGGGCGCAGTGACTGCGCAGGCAGCGGCGGCGGGCGAGGCGGCGATGTGGAAGCTGTACGACTCGATCCGCTGCCCGACGCTGGTCACCCGCGGCGCCGAGTCCGATCTGCTGTCGCGCGAGACGGCGGAGGAGATGACCCGTCGCGGTCCGCGGGCGCGGCTGGTCGAGTTTGCCGGCATCGGTCATGCGCCGATGTTCTTCGACGACGAGCAGATCGCCGTCGTCCGCGATTTCCTGTTGCAGGGGTGAGAACGATGACGATCAGACGCCTTCACAGCGGACCACGCATGAGCCAGGCCGTGGTAAGCAACGGCATGGTGTTCCTCGCCGGCCAGGTGGCCGGGGACACCAGCCAGGACGTCGGCGGCCAGACGCGCCAGGTGCTGGCGGCGATCGACCGCCTGCTCGGCGAGGCGGGCAGCGACAAGTCGCGCCTGCTGTCGGCGCAGATCTTCCTCGCCGACATGGCCGACTTCGCGGCGATGAACAAGGTCTGGGAAGCCTGGGTCGTCCCCGGCCAGACGCCGGCGCGAGCCACCGTGCAGGCGGCGATGGCGGCGCCGGACTACCGGGTCGAGATCGTCGTCACCGCGGCGAGCGCCTGACCGGCGCGGTCAGAACACGCCGGCCGCCAGCCCGGCCGCCAGGCCGGCCCCCATTTCGGCGCAGCGGGCGAGGTCGTCGGCACCGATCGTCTTCGGCGCCATGATCTGTTCGGCCGTCTGCGCCCGCGTGATGACGATCAGCGGCGGCGCGACGGCCTTCAGCCGCAGGCCGGTGGCGATGCGCTCGATCTGCCGCACCGCGCCGCTGCCGTCGGAACCGGCGCAGATCATCAGCGCGTAGGGGCGGCCATTGATGCGCTCCAGGACCGGGTAATAGACACGGTCGAAGAAGTCCTTCATCAGGCCGGCCATGCTGGCGAGATTCTCCGGGGTGGCGAAGAGGTAGCCGTCGGCCGCCAGCACGTCGCCGGGCTGCGCATCGGCGGCGTGGCGCAGGCACACCGCGATGCCGTCCTGCCGGCCGGCGGCCTGCGCGGCGGCCGCCGCCATCTGCCGGGAGCCGCCGGTGTGACTGTGCCAGACGATCAGCAGCCTTTTCATCCGTCGCCGGAGCCGAGCGGTTGCTGCCGGTAGAACTCGGCCAGCAGGCCGTACCAGTCGGGAAATGCGTCGCGAAGCCGGGCGGGCGCAACGAAGAAGGCCTCGCTCGAGACCGCGAAGAACTCGCCCGGATCGGTGGCGGCGTACGGATCGAGCGGCAGCCGGGCGTAGTAGGCGTCGCCGGCGGGCGACTCCGGGTCCAGGTGCGGCGGGATCTCCGCCTCGATCAGATCGAGCTCGGCGCTCAGCCGCTCGAACGCATCGCCGAGCACCTGCCGCCAGCGGCCGACCGACAGCCGCGGATGCAGGCGGCGGTCGAATGGCGGCACCCCATCGGCATCGCCGTTGGCCATGTCCAGCTTGTGCGCGAACTCGTGGATCACCACGTTGCAGTCGGGCTGTCGCTCGCCCGCGTCTGCCCACGACAGCAGCAGCGGGCCGCCGTCCCAGGCCTCGCCGGCGAGCTGGTCGACGTACTGGTGCACGACCCCGGCCTCATCGGTGATCTCGCGCGGCACCAGGAACTCGTCGGGGTAGACGACGATACTGGTCCAGCCCCGATAGGCGGCGAGCCCGAGTTCGAGCACCGGCAGGCAGGCCTGCGCGGCGATGCTGACCTGCATCGCCGCGGTCAGCTGCAGGTCGCCGGCAGCGGCGAACTCCTTGTCGGCGAGGAACTGCTGCGCGAGGGCGCGCAGCCGCTGCCGCTGGGCCTCGCCGAGCCGGCCGAGAAACGGCAGCGACTCGAGCGCCGACCGCCACAGGTCGTCGTCGATGCGCACCTGCGATGCGGGCCGCAGCCGGTCGAGCAGCGTCTTGAGCACGGGACGATTGTGCCGCAGGGCGATAATCGTCGGCATTGCAGCGGATAAGGCATGGTCGCAGGCGATTCGGCAGTCGACGCGGTGGCGCCGGATGGGATCGATCCGGGGGCCGTGCGCGCGCTGGTCGTGCCGCTGTACGGCAGTCGCGCGCTGCGCACCGGCGAGCCGTTCGTCGACCATGCCGACGGGATGGTCGAGGTCGTGCGCGAGCTGCGCGCCGATCCCGACCTGCTCGCCGCAGCCTACCTGTTCGGCATCCACGACGTGCTGCGCGACGCCGACGACTGGCTGCGCGGGCGCTTCGGCGCGACCGCGGCACGGCTGGTCGCCGATCTGCGCCAGCTGATGCGGCTCTCGGAGGTGACGCGCGCGCGCGGCGCGGGCGGCGGGCAGGCCGAGGGGCTGCGCAAGATGCTGCTGGCGATGGTCAACGACGTGCGCGTGGTGCTGCTGCGGCTGGCCTCGCGCGTGCAGACCCTGCGCCACTTCGCTTCGCGCAGGGGCGCCGGTGTCGATGTCGAGATGCAGGCGGCGATCGCGCGCGAGACGCTCGAGCTGTACGCGCCGCTGGCCAACCGGCTCGGCGTCTGGCAGCTGAAGTGGGAGCTCGAGGACCTGGCCTTCCGGCTGCTCGAGCCGGACACCTACAAGCGGCTGGCGCGGCTGCTCGACGAGAAGCGGGTCGGGCGCGAGCGCTTCATCGCCGAGGCGGTGTCCCGGTTGCACGAGCGGCTCGTTGCCGCAGGCATCGAGGCGCAGATCAGCGGCCGGCCCAAGCACATCGCCAGCATCCACAGCAAGATGCGCAGCAAGGGGCTGGCGTTCGACGAGATCTACGACGTGCACGCCCTGCGGGTGATCGTCGCCGAGGTGGCGCAGTGCTACCAGGTGCTGTCCCTGGTGCACGAGATGTGGACGACGGTCGAGGGCGAGTACGACGACTACATCGCGCGGCCGAAGCCCAACGGCTATCAGTCGCTGCACACGGTGGTGCGCGACGCCGGCGGCCGCACGCTGGAGATCCAGATCCGCACGCAGGAAATGCACGAGTTCGCCGAACTCGGCGTGGCGGCGCACTGGCAGTACAAGGAGGGCGGCAGGGCCGCCGGCGCCGACCAGCAGCGGGTGGCCTGGCTGCGCCAGCTGCTGGCCTGGCGGGCCGAGGTCGACCGGCCGCTGCCGTCGGCGAAGACCGACGAGCGCATCTACGTGCTGACCCCGCAGGGCCGCGTGGTGGAGCTTCCCGCAGGCGCTACGCCGATCGACTTCGCCTATCACGTGCACACCGAACTCGGCCATCGCTGCCGCGGCGCCCGGGTCGACGGCGCGCTGCTGCCGCTGAACCGGCCGCTGGCCAACGGGCAGACGGTCGAGATCATCGCCGCCAAGTCCGGCGGACCGAGCCGCGACTGGCTCAACGCCGACCTCGGCTACCTGGCCAGCGCCCGTTCGCGGCAGAAGGTGCGGCACTGGTTCAACCTGCTCGAACTGGAGCAGTCGATCGCCAGCGGGCGGGCGGTGATCGAGCGCGAGCTGCAGCGCCTCGGCCGCACTGCGGTGAAGCTCGACGACCTGGCCCGCCGGCTCGGCTTCGCCTCGGTCGACGAGCTGTCGGTCGCGGCGAGCAAGGAGGAATTCAGCCTGCGCAGCGTCGAACAGGCGCTGGCCACGGCCGCCGCGGCGCCGGTGCCGCCGCCGGTGCTGGCCAGGGCCGAGGCCGCGGCGACGGCGGCGCGCGGCAAGGGCGGGGTGCTGGTGGTCGGCGTCGATGCGCTGATGACGCAGATGGCGCGTTGCTGCCGCCCGGTGCCGCCCGACGAGATCGTCGGTTTCGTCACCCGCGGCCGCGGCGTGTCGGTGCACCGCGCCGGCTGCGCCAACGCCGCGTCGCTGTCGAACCGGCATCCGGAGCGGCTGATCGAGGTCGCCTGGAGCGCCTCGGCCGACGCGGTCTATCCGGTGGACGTGGTGGTGCTGGCGCAGGACCGCCCGGGCCTGCTGCGCGACATCTCGGAGGTGTTCGCGCGCGAGAAGCTGAACGTGGTCGGCGTCAACACGCTGTCGCGCCGCGGCGAGGCGCAGATGAACTTCACCGTCGAGGTCACCGACGCGCCGGCGCTGCGTCGCGCGCTGCGCCAGATCGCCGAAGTCGGCGGCGTGTACTCGGCCCGCCGGCGCTGAGTGCGTGCGCATGCGCGCGCCTGGCTGCCGCCGCGCAGCGCTGGCGCGCCCGCCGGCGGCAGGCGAAGCCAGGCAGGCGACGACCGTCGTGTATCATCCGCAGCCGCAACAGGCGCGTAGCTCAGTTGGTTAGAGCACCACCTTGACATGGTGGGGGTCGGTGGTTCGAATCCACTCGCGCCTACCATCGCGACGCCAATCAGGGGAATCGAAGATGCTGGTCTTCCGAACTACGTTCACTGGCAGCTGATCGGCCGGGACGAGTTCGCCCTTGCGGAAGAAAGTGCGGCTCGCCCGCACTTTTTTTTCGTCGGAGCTTGCAGAAAATGATCTCGATTCGCCTTCCGGACGGCAGCAGCCGTTCGTTCGACAAGCCGGTGAGCGTGGCCGACGTGGCCGCATCGATCGGCCCCGGTCTGGCCAGGGCGGCGCTGGCCGGCAAGGTCGACGGCCGGCTGGTCGACACCAGCTACGTGTTCGAGCGCGACGGCGCGCTGTCGGTCATCACCGCCAGGGACGCCGAGGGACTGGAGATCCTGCGCCACTCGACGGCGCACCTGCTCGCCTACGCGGTCAAGGAACTGTTCCCCGATGCGCAGGTCACCATCGGCCCGGTGATCGAAAACGGCTTCTACTACGACTTCTCCTACAAGCGCCCGTTCACGCCGGAGGATCTCGAGGCGATCGAGAAGAAGATGGCCGAGCTGGCCGGCCGGGACGAGAAGGTCGAGCGCGAGGTGTGGAAGCGCGACGACGCGGTGAGGTTCTTCGAGTCGATCGGCGAGAAGTACAAGGCGGAGATCATCGCCGCCATCCCGGCCGCCGAGGACATCTCGCTGTATCGCGAGGGCGGCTTCGTCGACCTGTGCCGGGGGCCGCACGTACCGTCGACCGGCCGGCTGAAGGTCTTCAAGCTGATGAAGGTGGCCGGCGCCTACTGGCGGGGCGACTCGCGCAACGAGATGCTTCAGCGCATCTACGGCACGGCCTGGGCTTCGAGGGACGAGCAGGACGCCTACCTGAAGATGCTCGAGGAGGCGGAGCGGCGCGATCACCGCCGGCTCGGGCGCGAGCTGGACCTGTTCCACTTCCAGGACGAGGCGCCGGGGCTGATCTTCTGGCACCCGCGCGGCTGGGCGCTCTGGCAGCAGGTCGAGGGTTACATGCGCAGGGTGTACCAGGACAACGGCTACCAGGAAGTCAAGGCGCCGCAGATCCTCGACCGCTCGCTGTGGGAGCGCTCCGGGCACTGGGAGAAGTACCGCGAGAACATGTTCACGACCGAGTCGGAGAGCAGGCACTACGCGCTGAAGCCGATGAACTGCCCGGGACACATCCAGATCTTCAACGCCAGCCTGCACAGCTACCGCGAGCTGCCGCTGCGCTACGGCGAGTTCGGCGCCTGCCACCGCAACGAGCCGTCCGGATCGCTGCACGGCATGATGCGGGTGCGCGGCTTCACGCAGGACGACGGCCACATCTTCTGCACCGAGGAGCAGATCCTCGACGAGTGCGTCGCCTACACGGCGCTGCTGCAGAACGTCTACCGCGACTTCGGCTTCGAGCACATCACCTACAAGGTCTCTACGAGGCCGGAGCAGCGGATCGGTTCGGACGAATCCTGGGACAAGGCCGAGCAGGCCCTGATGGAGTCGCTGCGCCGCTCGGGCGTCGAATTCACGGTCTCGCCCGGCGAGGGGGCCTTCTACGGGCCGAAGATCGAGTACACGCTGAAGGACGCCATCGGACGCGAGTGGCAGTGCGGCACGATGCAGGTCGACTTCCAGATGCCGGGCCGCCTCGGCGCCGAGTACGTCGCCGAGGACAACACGCGGCGGGTGCCGGTGATGTTGCACCGCGCGATCATCGGTTCGATGGAGCGCTTCATCGGCATGCTGGTGGAGAACTACGCCGGCGCGATGCCGCCGTGGCTGGCACCGGTGCAGGTCGGCATCGCCAACATCTCCGATGGGCAGGCCGCCTACGCCCAGGACGTTGCGCAAGCGTTGAAAAAACAAGGCTTTAGGGCCGAGGCCGATTTGCGCAACGAAAAGATCACCTATAAAATCCGCGCCCTTGCGCTGCAAAAGCTGCCCTACATCCTCGTCGTCGGGGAGAAGGAGAAGCCGGCGGCGGATGGAGTCAAGCGGGTCGCCGTCCGGGCCCGCGGCGGCGTCGACCTCGGCGTGATGGCGCTCGACGCGTTCGCGGCGCTGCTTGCCGCGGACGTCGCGCAGCGGCGCCAGGTCGGCCCGGCCGGCTGAGATTTTTTTGGGGAGTGAAGAACCATCGCACAGGAACAAACGCATCGCATCAACCGCGAGATCTCGGTGCCGGAAGTGCGCCTGATCGGCATCGACGGCGAGCAGCTCGGCATCGTCAAGCTCGCCGACGCCTTCCGCCTTTCCGACGAGAACGAGGTCGATCTCGTGGAGATCGCTCCCACCGCCTCGCCGCCGGTCTGCCGCCTGATGGACTACGGCAAGTTCAAGTACCAGGAGCAGAAGAAGGCGCACGAGGCACGGCTGAAGCAGAAGGTCATACAGGTCAAGGAAGTGAAGTTCCGTCCGCAGACCGACGAGAACGACTACCTGACCAAGATGCGCAAGCTGAAGGAGTTCCTGGCCGAAGGCGACAAGGCGAAAGTGACGCTGCGGTTCCGCGGCCGCGAGATGGCGCACCAGGAGTTCGGTATCCGTCTGCTGGAGCGGATCAAGGGCGAAACGGAAGAGATAGCGCAGGTCGAGTCGTGGCCGAAGCTCGAGGGCCGGCAGATGGTGATGGTGCTGGCGCCGAAGAAGAAGAAGTAGCAGTCGGGGTTTATCGTCGCCGCGGCCGGGAATGGTCTCCCGCCGGTGGCGCCAACAAGTGAACGCGGGCCAGACGAAGTCCCTTCGGGGCGCCCGTGCTCATCAAATACGAAAGGAGGGCAAGATGCCCAAGATGAAGACCAAGAAGGCGGCCGCCAAGCGGTTCGTCGTCCGCGCCGGCGGATCGATCAAGCGGGCGCAGGCGACCAAGCGCCACATCCTGACCAAGCGCACCACCAAGAACAAGCGCCATCTGCGCGGCACGGTCAACATGCACGAGGCCGACGTGGCGGTCGTGCGCCGGATGCTGCCGTACGCGTAGGAGGGAAGAGCCATGCCTCGAGTCAAACGTGGGGTGACCGCGCGGGCGCGTCACAAGAAGGTTTTGTCGCAGGCCAAGGGTTTCACCCAGCGCCGCAAGAACGTTTTCCGCGTCGCCAAGCAGGCGCTGATGAAGGCCGGTCAGTACGCCTACCGCGACCGCCGGGCGCGCAAGCGCGTGTTCCGCGCGCTGTGGATCGCCCGCATCAACGCGGCGGTGCGCGAGCAGGGCATGACCTACTCGGCGTTCATGGCCGGCCTCAAGAAGGCCGAGATCGAGATCGACCGCAAGGTGCTGGCCGACATGGCGGTGCTGGACAAGCCAGGCTTCGCCGCGGTCGTCGACAAGGTCAAGACCAGCCTGTCGGCCTGATCCGCTCCGGGCGCGCCGGATGGTGGCGCGCCGGGGCCCGTTGATCGCGATGGGGCCTGGCCTTTACGCCGGGCCCCGTTTCTTTCTGCGCCATGACCGAACCTGAAGACCTGATCCAAGCCGCGCAGGCCGCCTTCGCCGCCGCGACCCAGCCGGCCGCGCTGGAGAACGAAAAGGCACGCTTCCTCGGCAGGGGCGGTCGGCTCACCGAGCTGCTCAAAGGCCTGGCGAAGCTGCCGGCCGAGGAAAAGCGCACCCAGGGTGCGCGGATCAACGCTGCCAAGGAGCGCATCGAGGCGGCTCTCGAGCGCCGTCGCGGCGAGCTGGCGGAAGCGGAGCTGAACGCGCGGCTGGCGCAGGAGGCGATCGACGTCACGCTGCCGGGCCGGCGGCGCGGCGCCGGCGGCATCCACCCGGTGATCCGCACCTGGCAGCGGATCGAGGAGATCTTCGGCTCGATCGGCTTCGACCTTGCCGACGGCCCGGAGATCGAGAACGACTGGTACAACTTCACGGCGCTGAACAACCCGGAGAACCATCCGGCGCGGTCGATGCAGGACACCTTCTACGTCGACGCCAGCGACGAGCACGGCAAGCCGCTGCTGCTGCGCACGCACACCAGCCCGATGCAGGTGCGCTACGCGCGCATGCACCGCCCGCCGATCAAGGTGATCGCGCTGGGCCGCACCTACCGGGTCGACTCCGACGCCACGCACTCGCCGATGTTCCACCAGGTCGAAGGCCTGTGGATCGACGAGAACATCAGCTTCGCCGACCTGAAGGCCGTCTACACCGACTTCATGCGTCGCTTCTTCGAGACCGACGACCTGCAGGTGCGTTTCCGGCCGTCGTTCTTCCCTTTCACGGAACCGTCGGCGGAGATCGACATGATGTTCACCAGCGGTGCGCTGCAGGGACGCTGGCTGGAGATCTCGGGCGCCGGCCAGGTGCATCCGAGCGTGGTGCGCAATTTCGGCCTCGATCCGGAAAGGCACATCGGCTTCGCCTTCGGTTCCGGGCTGGAGCGGCTGACGATGCTGCGCTACGGCGTCGATGACCTTCGCCTGTTCTTCGAGGGCGACCTGCGCTTCCTGGCGCAGTTCAACTGAGCGCGCGGGAGACCGGGCCGATGCAGTTTCCCGAGTCCTGGCTGCGCGCCTATGCCGACCCGGCGCTCGGCTCCGAGGCGCTGGCCGACGCGCTGACGATGGCCGGCCTCGAGGTCGAGGACAGCGTTCCCGCGGCGCCGCCGTTTGCCGGGGTGGTGGTGGCGCGGGTGATCGATGTGGCGCGGCATCCCGATGCCGACAAGCTCACCGTGTGCCGCGTCGATGCGGGCACCGGCGCCGAGCTGAAGATCGTCTGCGGTGCGCCGAACGTCGCTGCCGGCATCCGGGTGCCGTGCGCGCTGGTCGGCGCCGAGCTGCCCGGCGGCTTCGCCATCAAGGAAGCGAAGATGCGCGGCGTGGTCTCGCAGGGCATGCTCTGCTCGGCGCGCGAACTCGGCCTGTCGGAGGACCACGAGGGCCTGCTGATCCTGCCGGCCGATGCGCCGGTGGGCGGCGACCTGCGCCAGTACCTGCTGCTCGACGAGCGGAAGATCACGATCAAGCTGACGCCGAACCGCGGCGACTGCCTGAGCGTATTCGGTGTGGCGCGCGAGGTGGCGGCGATCACCGGCGCGCCGCTGCGCGCGCCGTCGTTCGAACCGGTGCCGGCGACGATCGACGACCGCCTGCCGGTGCGGGTGCTGGCGCCTGACCTGTGCGGTCGCTTCTCGGGGCGGGTGATCCGCGGCCTGGACGCCCGCGCGCCGACGCCGCTGTGGATGAAGCAGCGGCTCGAACGCAGCGGCCAGCGGCCGATCTCGGCGCTGGTCGACATCTCCAACTACGTGATGCTCGAGCTCGGCCGGCCGTCGCACGTGTTCGACCTGGGCAAGGTGCACGGCGAGCTGCAGGTGCGCTGGGGCCGCGGCGGCGAAACGGTCGAGCTGCTCAACGGGCAGACGGTCGAGGTCGACGACTGGGTCGGCGTGATCGCCGACGATCGCGGCGTCGAGGCGCTCTCCGGCGTGATGGGCGGCGAGGCGACCGCGGTGACCCTGGAGACGACCGACGTGTACGTCGAGGCCGCCTTCTGGTGGCCGGAGTCGATCCAGGGGCGCGCCAGGCGCTTCAATTTCAGCACCGACGCGGCGCACCGCTTCGAACGCGGCGTCGACTACTCGACCACCGTCGAGCACATCGAGTACATCACGCGCTTGCTGCTCGAAATCTGCGGCACTCCGACCACGCGGGTCGGCCCGGTCGACGATCAGGTGGTGGCGCTGCCGCAGCGCCAGCCGGTGGCGATGCGCACCGAGCGCTGCCGCAAGGTGCTGGGGGTGGCGATCAGCGACGAGCAGATGGTCGACGTCCTGCAGCGGCTCGGCCTGTCGTGCGAGCGGCGCGCCGGCGCCGTAGTGGTCACGCCGCCGCCGCACCGCTTCGACCTGGCGATCGAGGAAGACCTGATCGAGGAGGTCGCCCGGCTGTGGGGATTCGAGCGGATCCCGGCCGAGCCGCCGCGGGCGCCGGCACTGATGCGCAGCCGCGACGAGGGACGGCGCACGCCGCACATGCTGCGCCACCACCTCGCTGCGGCCGGCTACCAGGAACTGGTCAACTACTCGTTCGTCGAGGCCCAGTGGGAGCAGGACTTCAGCGGCGTCGACCAGCCGATCCGCGTGCTGAATCCGATCGCCAGCCAGTACGGGGTCATGCGAACCAGTCTGATCGGCTCACTGGTGGCGGCGCTGAAGTACAACCTGAACCGCAAGGCGGCACGGGTCCGTGTCTATGAGCTCGGCCGGGTCTTCGCACGCGATGCCGCTGCCGCCGAGGGTCCGCTCGCCGTGCGCGGGATCCGTCAGCCGGCGCGGCTCGCCGCGCTCGCCTACGGCCCGGTCGACGACGAGCAATGGGGCCTGCCGGCCCGCCAGGCCGACTTCTTCGATGTCAAGGGCGACCTCGAGGGCGTGCTGCCGCGCGACGCGCTGCGCTTCGAGCCGGCAGCCCATCCGGCGCTGCACCCGGGCCGCAGCGCGCGGGTCACGCTCGCCGGCGAACCGGTGGGCTGGATCGGCGAGCTGCATCCGCGCTGGCAGCAGAAGTATGAGTTGCCGCAGGCGCCGGTCCTGTTCGAGGTCGACGTCGCGCCGCTGCTGCCGGTGGCGTTGCCGGTCGCCACGGCGGTGCCGAAGTTCCCCGAGGTGCAGCGCGACGTGGCGCTCTGGTTCGACGAGGCGGTGCCGCTGCAGGCGATCTACGACGTGGTCGGCGAACTGGTCCAGGCCGATGCGCGGCTGCGCTGCCTGCGGCAATTCCGTCTGTTCGACCTGTACCGACCGTCCGTCAGGGCTTCAAGCAAAGTCGAGGAAGTAGGCGCTAACGCGCTGTTAAATAAAGAGAAAAGTCTTGCGTTTCGGCTGGTTCTCCAAGATACTGAGCGCACCCTTGCGGAAGCGCAGGCGGAGGCGGCGGTGGCCGCGGTCGTCGAGGGCCTCAGTACCCGCCTGAACGCACGTCTACGGCGATAGCGAAATGAGCAACGACCGGGAAGCCAATCCGTTCAAGATGCCCGACCTTGCCGGCGACGGCGATGCAGGCCGCGGCACGCACACGGTGACCAAATCCGAACTGGCCGACGCCTTGTTCGAGCGGCTGGGGCTGAACAAGCGCGAGGCCAAGGAAATGGTCGATGCGTTCTTCGACGAGATCCGCCTGGCGCTGGAGCGTGGCGAGTCGGTCAAGCTGTCCGGGTTCGGCAACTTCCAGCTGCGCGACAAGCCGCAGCGGCCCGGGCGCAATCCGAAGACCGGCGAGGAAATCGCCATCACCGCGCGCCGCGTGGTGACCTTTCACGCCAGCCAGAAGCTGAAGGCGGCCGTTTCGCGCTCGCGCGACGCGGGCTGAGCGTCTACCGCGCCGTTAAGCCAGCGCCGGGCTCCGTCTGAATGCTCCGCGTCGACGCGACAGCCTCCGACAGCGGCAGCCTGCCGCCGATCCCGGCGAAGCGCTACTTCACGATCGGCGAGGTGAGCGAACTGTGCCGCGTCAAGCCGCACGTGCTGCGCTACTGGGAGCAGGAGTTCACGCAGCTGAAACCGATCAAGCGGCGGGGCAACCGTCGCTACTACCAGCACCACGAAGTGCTGCTGGTGCGGCGCATCCGCGAACTGCTGTACGAGCAGGGTTTCACCATCAGCGGCGCACGCAACAAGCTCGAGGGCGGCCGCAACAACGCGCGGCGCAGTGCGCCTCAAGCGGCCGAACTGACGCTGGCCGACGTGCGGCGCGAACTGCTGGCGCTGCGCGCGCTGCTCGGCGGGCAGCGGTGAGAACCCGCGATGTACAATCCGCGCCGTTCGGGGCGTAGCGCAGCCTGGTAGCGCACTTGCATGGGGTGCAAGGGGTCGCGAGTTCGAATCCCGCCGCCCCGACCAGAGATGACCTGGCAAGGGCCGGTGTGCGCAGTGCGCACACCGGCCTCTTCTTTTCATGCCAATGCGCATTCTCGTTGCCAACGACGACGGTTACCTGGCTCCCGGTCTGGCGGCGCTGGCCGACCGCATGCGCAACCTCGGCGAGGTTCTGGTCATCGCGCCCGAGTCGAACCACAGCGGCGCGAGCAATTCGCTGACGCTCAGCCGGCCGCTGACGGTGCGCGAGGCATCGAACGGATTCCTCTATGTCAACGGCACGCCGACGGACTGCGTGCACGTCGCCCTGACCGGCCTGCTGCCGGAGCGCCCCGATCTGGTCGTCTCCGGCATCAACAACGGCCAGAACATGGGTGACGACACGATCTATTCGGGTACCGTCGCCGCGGCGATGGAGGGATATCTGTTCGGCGTGCCGTCGATCGCCTTCTCGCAGGTCGAAAAGGGGCATGCCCACCTCGACGGCGCGGCACAGATTGCCGCCGAGGTGGTCGAGCGGTTCGTGAGCGATCCGCTGACCGGGCCGATCCTGCTCAACGTCAACATCCCGAACCGGCCGCGCGACGAGCTGCGCGGGATGCAGGTGACGCGTCTTGGCAAGCGGCACCACTCCGAGCCGGTGATCCGTGCCGCCAACCCGCACGGCGAGCCGATCTACTGGATCGGTGCGGCCGGCGTGGCCAAGGACGCCGGCCCCGGCACCGACTTCCACGCGGTCGAGAACGGCTATGTCTCGATCACGCCGCTGCAGATCGACCTGACCCAGGTCAGCCAGATCGACACCGTGCGGCGTTGGCTGGGCAGCGGCGGCAGTTGAAGCCGGCGGCCGACCCCGGCGCTGCGCTGGCCTCGCAGCGAGTGCGCGAGCGGATGACCGAGCGGCTGCGCCAGCAAGGGATACGCGAGCCGCGCGTACTGCAGGCGATGGCGACCGTGCCGCGGCACCTGTTCGTCGACGCCGCGCTGGCCAGCCGTGCCTACGAAGATTCCGCTATGCCGATCGGCCACGGGCAGACGATCTCGCGACCGTATATCGTCGCCCGTTGCGTGGAACTGCTGCTCGAGGCGATAGCGCAGCCGCAGTCGGCGAGCGTGTTGGAGATCGGCACCGGCTGCGGTTACGCTGCGGCTGTTCTGGCGCAGCTGTTCGGCACCGTGGTCACGGTCGAGCGCCTGCGGCCGCTGCACGAACTGGCCCGCGCTAACCTGCGTCCGTTGCGCTTGCCCAACCTGCGGCTGGTTTTCGGCGACGGCAGCCTCGGTATACCGGGTCAGCCGCCGTTCGACGGCATCGTCGCTGCCGCGGCGGGAGCGGAGCTGCCGCCGGCGTGGCTGGCGCAGCTGCGCAACGAGCGACGCCTGGTCGCGCCGCTTGGCGTCGGCGCGCAGCGGCTCGTGGTCGCGCACAAGGACGCGGCCGGCCGCATCAGCCAGCGAACGGTCGAGGCCGTGCGCTTCGTCCCCTTGAAACCGGGAACAGGCTAATGACGAGTGAAACGAAGGAGTCCTGTGGCGCCAATCGGCGGCTACTGAGATGGTGGGCGGCGCTCGTGGCTGCCGCCGTGCTCGGCGGCTGCGCGGTGACCTCGACACGTCAGGCGCCGGTGGCCGAGCGCTCGACGACGCCGGCGACCAGGCCCGCCGCTCCGCCACCGGCGGCCGCGCCGGCGCCGCCGCGCGTGGCTGCGGCGGACGGCACTTACATGGTGCAGCCTGGCGACACGCTGTTTTCGATCGCCGCCGCGTTCGGGCAGGATGTCAAGGATCTCGCGCGCTGGAACAGCATCGACGATCCGTCGCGGATCCGCGTCGGCCAGACCCTGCGCGTGGTGCCGCCGCGCAGCGAGACGGCGGCGGTGCTGCCGGTGACGCCCACCGGCCCGGCGGTGACCAAGCCGCTGGACGGATCCTCGGCCGCCGGCACGGCGGCGCCGGCGCCGGCGGTCGAGCCGTCGACCGTGCCTGGCCCGGTGGCATCGATTCCGGAAACCAAGCCGCCCGCTGCCGCGCCGTCGGCGGACTGGATCTGGCCGGTCGATGGCAAGGTGACCGAGAAGTTCGACGAGAAGCGCAACAAGGGCATCGGCATCGCCGCCAAGGAGGGCGACCCGGTGGTGGCGTCGGCCGACGGCCAGGTCGTCTACAGCGGCAGCGGCCTGCGCGGCTACGGCAACCTGGTGATCCTGAAGCACAGCGACGACTTCATCTCGGCCTATGCGCACAACCGGCAAATCCTGGTCAAGCAGGGGCAGATGGTCAAACGCGGGCAGCGCATCGCCGAAGTCGGCAAATCGGACACCACGCAGCCGAAGCTGCATTTCGAGATTCGCCGGCAGGGCAAGCCGGTCGATCCGCTCGCCTATCTGCCGCCGCGCTGACCAGGCGCCGCCGGCGAGCGCTGCGATGTGGCCCTGGCAGGAGGCCGGCCGATGACGCCGACGC
This sequence comes from Burkholderiales bacterium, assembly GCA_020355165.1. Taxonomy (GTDB): domain Bacteria; phylum Pseudomonadota; class Gammaproteobacteria; order Burkholderiales; family Burkholderiaceae_F; genus JADJWR01. Next base: position 1,241,194 of record CP070661.1, on the reverse strand, counting down.
TCGTCTTCGACATCGAGACCGTGCCCGATGTGGCCGGCCTGCGCCGCCTGCGGCCGCAGTGGCAGGGGCTTGCCGACGCCGAAGTCGCCGAGTCCGCGTTTGCCGAGCGGCGGGACAAGACCGGTTCCGACTTCCTGCCGCTGCACCTGCACCGGGTGGTGGCGATCGGCTGCGCATTCCGCGACACGCAGGGCTTTCGCGTCCGCTGCCTTGGCGGCGAGCGCGACGATGAAGCCAAGCTGATCACCGACTTCTTCCGTCTCGTCGATCGCTACACGCCGCAACTGGTGAGCTGGAACGGCGGCGGCTTCGATCTGCCCGTGCTGCACTACCGGGCGCTGATGCACGGCGTGCAGGCGGCGCGCTACTGGGAGATGGGCGAGGACGAGCGCGAGTTCAAGTGGAACAACTACATCAGCCGCTACCACCTGCGCCATCTCGACCTGATGGACCTGCTGTCGCTGTACCAGCCGCGGGCGACCGCGCCGCTCGACGAGATCGCCAGGCTGGCTGGCTGTCCAGGCAAGCTCGGCATGGACGGCGCGCAGGTGTGGCCGTCGTACCAGCAAGGCAGGCTGGCCGAGATCCGGGCCTACTGCGAGACCGATGTCGTCAACACCTTCCTCGTGTACACGCGCTTCGAGCGGATGCGCGGCGTGCTGACCGAGGCCGCGTTCGCGGCCGAGCAGGCGCTCGTGCGCGCCACGCTGCAGGAGGCCGCCGGCGCCCATTGGGCCGAGTTCCTCGCCGCCTGGCCCGAAGGCTGAGCCGATGGCGGGACTCGTTCTGGAGGTCGACTCGCTCGACCTCGAAGGGCGCGGCGTCGCACGCAACGACGGCAAGGTCGTGTTCGTTGCCGGCGCCCTGCCGGGAGAGTGCGTGCGCGCGGAGATCGTCGGCCGCAAGCCCAAGTTCGACCGTGCGCGCCTGATCGAGGTGCTGCGGGAGAGCCCGCTGCGCGCTCGTCCGCGTTGTCCGCACTTCGGGCTGCACCCCGGGGCCTGTGGTGGCTGCTCGATGCAGCACGTCGAGCCGCGGGCGCAGGTAGCGATCAAGCAGCGCGTGCTGGAGGACGCGCTGTGGCACCTGGCGCGGCTGCGGCCGGAGCGGATTCTGCGGCCGATCGAGGGCAGCCCGTGGGGCTATCGCCACCGGGCGCGGCTGGCGGTGCGCCATGTCGCCAAGAAAGGTGGCGTGCTGGTCGGCTTCCACGAGCGCGGCAGCAGCTACGTGGCCGACATGCGCGAATGTCGCATCCTGCCGCGGCGCGTCAGCAACCTGCTGGTTCCGCTGCGCGAACTGGTCGGCGGGCTGTCCCTGCGCGAGCGTCTGCCGCAGATCGAGGTCGCGGTCGGGCAGGGCGGCGACGGCCGCGAGCGCGTCGTGCTGGTGCTGCGCGTTCTGCAGCCGCCGACCGGGCAGGACCGGGCCCGGATCGAGGCGTTCGCCGCGCGGCACGAGCTCGCCATCTGGCTGCAGCCCGGCGGCCCGCACACGGCGGCACCGCTGAGCCCGGCGCAGCCGGACCAACTGACGCTGGCGCTGCCGGAGTTCGGCCTGGCGCTGCCCTTCGGGCCGACCGACTTCACGCAGGTCAACCATCGCGTCAACGAGGTGCTGGTGCGAAGCGCCCTGCGCCTGCTCGATCCGCAGTCCGGCGAGCGTGTGGTCGACTTCTTCTGCGGCCTGGGCAACTTCACGCTGGCGCTGGCCCGGCGCTGCGCCGCCGTGCTCGGCATCGATGGCAGCGACGAACTGCTGCAGCGTGCCGGCGTCGCCGCCGAGCGCAACGGCCTGGGCGGACGGGTCCGCTTCGCCGCCCGCAACCTGTTCGAATGGAGCGCGGCTGACTGGGAGCAGACAACGGCCGGGTTCGGCGCGGTCGACCGGGTGCTGATCGACCCGCCGCGCGAAGGCGCGCTGGCAGTGGCCAGGGCACTGGCCGGCACGCAGACCGGGCCGCGCCGGATCGTCTACGTCTCGTGCAACCCGGCCACGCTGGCGCGCGACTGCGCCGTGCTGGTACACGAAGGCGGCTGGACGCTGGCGGCGGCGGGCGTGGTCAACATGTTCCCGCACACCTCGCACGTCGAGTCGGTGGCGATGCTCGAGCGGCCCTTCGGCAGCGCTTCGCGCACGGCCGCTGCGTGTTAATATCGCCCGTTCAGGACGCGCCGCAAGCCATTCATTTTTCGACGTTTTTCTGGCGCGCGGGGGCGCCTGGTCAGCGTCGCCGCGGTCGGGCGAAATCAATCAGGGCAAGCTCCGCAACAGCGAAAGAACCACCATGGCCATCGAGAGAACACTGTCGATCATCAAACCAGACGCGGTCGCGAAGAACGTGATCGGCCAGATCCTGTCGCGCTTCGAGGCGGGCGGCCTGAAGATCGTCGCCGCCCGCATGATGCAGCTGTCGCGCGCCGAGGCCGAAGCCTTCTACGGCGTGCATCGCGAACGGCCGTTTTTCAGGGACCTGGTCGAGTTCATGGTGTCCGGTCCGATCATGGTGCAGGTGCTCGAGGGCGAGAACGCCATCGCCAGGAACCGCGAGCTGATGGGGGCCACCGATCCGAAGAAGGCGGCGCCGGGCACGATCCGCGCCGATTTTGCCGACAGCATCGATGCCAATGCAGTCCACGGATCGGACGCAGCGGAGACGGCGCGCAACGAGGTCGCCTTCTTCTTCCCGTCGATGAACATCCACTCGCGCTGATCGCGCGACCCACCGGTGCAGAACCTTCTCGGACTCGACGCTGCAGGGCTGCAGGCGTTCGTCGCGGCTCTTGGCGAGAAGCCGTTCCGCGGCCGCCAGCTGCTGCGCTGGATCCATCGGCGCGGTGCGTCCGACTTCGAGGCGATGAGCGACCTCGCCCGCTCGCTGCGCGCGCGGCTTGCGCAGACCGCCGGCGTGCAGGCACTGCCGGTGATCAGCGACTCGACTTCCACAGACGGCACGCGCAAGTGGCTGCTCGACGTCGGCCACGGCAACGCGATCGAGACGGTCTTCATCCCGGAGGAGGACCGCGGCACCCTCTGTGTGTCGTCGCAGGCGGGCTGCGCGATGAACTGCCTGTTCTGCTCGACCGGGCGGCAGGGCTTCAATCGGAACCTGACGACGGCGGAGATCATCGGCCAGCTCTGGTGGGCCGAGCACGCGCTGCGCGCGCAGCTGGGCATCACGGCCGAGCACGAGCGCGTGATCAGCAACGTGGTGCTGATGGGGATGGGCGAGCCGCTGCAGAACCTGGATGCCCTGCTTCCGGCGCTGCGGCTGATGCTCGACGACAACGCCTACGGGCTGTCGCGGCGGCGGGTGACGGTGTCGACCTCGGGCCTGGTCCGCCAGATCGACAAGCTCGCCAGCGCCTGCCCGGTCGCGCTGGCGGTGTCCCTGCACGCGCCCAACGATGCGCTGCGCGACCGCCTGGTGCCGCTGAACAGGAAGCACCCGCTGCAGGAGCTGATGGCAGCCTGCCGTCGCTACCTGCGTCATGCGCCGCGCGACTTCATCACCTTCGAGTACGTGATGCTCGACGGCGTCAACGACTCGCCGGCGCAGGCGCGCGAGCTGGTGGCGCTGGTGCGCGACGTGCCCTGCAAGTTCAACCTGATTCCGTTCAACGACTTTCCCGGCTCCGGCCTGGCCCGGTCGCCGGCGCTTCGTGTGCGCGAGTTTGCCGAAGTGCTGATCGACGCCGGCATCGTCACCACCACGCGCAAGACCCGCGGCGACGACATCGACGCCGCCTGCGGACAGCTGGCCGGCGAGGTGCAGGACCGCACCCGTCGCGCCAGCCGGGCGGCGGAACGCCTGCCGCCGGTGACGACGGTGGCGGCGAGCTAGGGGCCGACGATCATGTCGACTGCTGCAGGCCGAGTGCTGATCGCGATGCTGCTTGCCACGCTGGCAGCCGGCTGCAGGACGACCACGACTACGGTCGCCGGCGTCGAGGTGCCGATCGCGGAGAAGACCGAGGCCGAGCCGCGCAAGCGCGCCGAGATCCGCACCGAGCTCGCCTCGAACTACTACCGCGAGGGCAGACTGGCCGTTGCGCTGGAGGAGACCAAGCACGCGCTGCAGATCGATTCGAGCTACGCGCCGGCGCACGGCCTGCTCGGGCTGATCTACATGGACGTGGGCGACCGCGCCGCCGCCGAGGCGAGCTTCAGCCGCGCTCTGCGCCTGGAGCCCGACAATTCCGGCATCCTCAACAACTACGGCTGGTTCCTCTGCCAGTCCGGGCGCGAGCGCGAGTCGGTCGAGTACTTCAAGCGCGCGGCCAACAACCGCCTGTACGCCACGCCGGGGCTGGCGATGCGCAATGCCGGCGTGTGCCTGCTCAAGGTCAACGACACGGACGGCGCCGAACAGGCGCTGCGCCGGGCCCTCGAGCTCGACGCCGCCGACCCGCTGACCAAGTTCGAGCTCTCGCGCCTGTATCTGCGACGCAATCAGCCGGACCGCGCTGACTTCTACTACGGCCTTCTCGATCCGGCCAGTCGTGCCAGCGCGCCGGGACTGTGGCTCGGCCTGCGCATTGCCCGTGCCAACGGCGACATCCGGCGGGAGCGCGAGCTGGCCGGCCAGTTGCGCGACCGCTATCCGGAGTCGCCCGAGGCGTCGGCACTGCGCCGCGGAGCGTTCGATGAGTGACGTCGAAACCCGCGGGCGCAGCGGCTCGGCGTCGTCGGTCGCCGCGGCCGAGCCGGCGCGGGAGCGCACGCCGGTTCGCCCCGACGTGGCGACGACGCACGACGAGGGCTCGTTCGGGCGCGCACTGGCGGCGGCGCGCGAGGCGCGCGGGCTGTCGCAGTCGGAGGTCGCCGCGCAGCTGCGGCTGAACCTGCGCCGGGTCAGGGCGATCGAGGAGGAAGACCTTGGCGGGCTGCCCGAGGGCCCGTTCGTTCGCGGCTACGTCCGCAATTACGCCAAGCTGGTCGACCTTCCCGCGGAGCCCCTGCTGGCCCTGCTGGGCGCGAAATTGCGCCCGACAGAGCCGCTGCGGGTCGGCGGTGACGGCGCCAAGGCGGTGAGCCCGATCCAGCGCCTGCCCGGCGAGCCGAGGGGAGGGCCACTGGTGCTCGGCGGGGTGGTGGCCGTCCTGGTCGTCCTGGCTGTCTTCGGCTGGTGGGCGATGCGCGCCGACGAGCGCCAGCGCGCAGCCGCGCCGGCAGGGCCGGCCGCCGATGCGAGGATCGAGCCGGCCGAGCCGGCGCGAGCGGAACCGCCGCAGGCGCAGCAAGCGGTGCCGGTACAGGGCAGAGCCGAGCCGGCGGCGGGCGCGGAGCCTGCCCCGGCGGCGCCGGACACGACGCTGAAGCTGACCTTCCGCGACCGCTCGTGGGTCGAGGTCAGGCAGGCCGACGGCGCGGTGCTGCTTTCGCAGACCAACGCCGCGGGGACGGAGCGGACGATCGACGGCGTGCCGCCGTACACGCTGGTGATCGGCAACGCCTCGAAGGTCGATCTCGAGTTCCGCGGCCGGCCGGTCGACCTGTCGGCCGCCACCAGCCGGGGCGACGTCGCCCGGCTGCGGCTTGAATGAAGTCGAAGTGAACCGCCCGGAGCCCGCGTTGCCATGCCTGCCCGCCGGGGCCGGCCCGATGCCGCGCCATGTCACCCGCAAGGTGGCCGTGCGCTGGGGCGGCCGGGTGGTCCATGTCGGCGGCGACGCGCCGGTGATGGTGCAGTCGATGACCAACACCGACACGGCGGACGCGATGGCCACCGCGATCCAGGTCAAGGAACTGGCGCAGGCCGGCTCCGAGGTGGTGCGCATCACGGTGAACTCGCCCGAGGCTGCTGCCGAGGTCGAGGCGATCCGCGGGCAGCTCGACCGCATGGGCATCGATGTGCCGCTGGTGGGCGACTTCCACTACAACGGCCACAAGCTGCTCGCCGACTACCCGGGATGCGCGCAGGCGCTGTCGGCCTACCGGATCAATCCGGGCAACGTCGGGCGCGGTGCTCGGCGCGAGGACAACTTCGCGCAGATGATCGAGGTGGCCTGCCGGCACGGCAAACCGGTGCGCATCGGCGTGAACTGGGGCAGTCTCGACCAGGAGCTGCTGGCGCGGATGATGGACGACAACGGGCGTCGGTCGCAGCCGTGGAGCGCCGCCGACGTGCTGCGCGAGGCGCTGGTGCACTCGGCCATCGACAGCGCCCGTCGGGCCGAGCAGCTCGGCCTGCGCGGTGACGCGATCGTGCTGTCAACCAAGGTGAGCGGCGTGCAGGACCTGATCGCCGTCTACCGCGAGCTGGCGCGCCGCTGCGACTACCCGCTGCACCTCGGGCTGACCGAGGCCGGCATGGGCAGCAAGGGCATCGTCGCCTCGACGGCCGCGCTGGCGGTGCTGCTGCAGGAGGGCATAGGCGACACGATCCGCGTGTCGCTGACGCCGGCACCGGGCGAGCCGCGGACGAAGGAGGTGCAGGTGGCGCAGGAGATCCTGCAGTCGCTCGGGCTGCGCGCCTTTGCGCCGCAGGTCATCGCCTGCCCGGGCTGCGGCCGCACGACCAGCACCTTCTTCCAGGAACTGGCGCAGAAGATCGAGCGCTATCTGCGCGAGCAGATGCCGGCCTGGCGCGCGACCTATCCCGGCGTGGAGTCGATGAACGTGGCGGTGATGGGCTGCGTGGTCAACGGCCCCGGCGAGAGCAAGCACGCCAACGTCGGCATCAGCCTGCCGGGTTCGGGCGAAGCGCCGGTGGCGCCGGTGTTTGTCGACGGCAGGCGCACGGTGACGCTGAAGGGCGAGCGCATCGCCGAGGAGTTCCAGGCGATCGTCGAGGACTACGTCCGGCGAAAGTACGGCCGCGTGGCGGCGTGAAGCGGATGAAGAAGGACAGGCTCGCCGCGGTGCGCGGCATGAACGATCTGTTGCCGGCCGAGGCGCCGCTGTGGGAGTGGTTCGAGGCGCGCGTGGTCGACTGGCTGCGCAGCTACGGCTACCAGCAGATCCGCACGCCGATCGTCGAGTACACCGAGCTGTTCGTGAAGGGCATCGGCGAGGTCACCGACATCGTCGAGAAGGAGATGTACTCCTTCGAGGACCGGCTCAACGGCGAGCACCTGACCTTGCGGCCCGAGTTCACCGCCGGGGTGGTGCGCGCGGCGATCGAGCACAACCTGACCTACGAGGCGCCGCGGCGGGTCTGGTCGACGGGGCCGGTGTTCCGTCACGAGCGGCCGCAGCGCGGCCGCTATCGCCAGTTCCACCAGGTCAATGTCGAGGCGCTCGGCTTCGCCGGGCCGGACATCGACGCCGAGATGATCGTCATGCTGGCCCGCTTGTGGAAGATCCTCGGCATCGGCCCGGTGCGGCTCGAACTGAACTGCCTCGGCCAGGCCGACGAGCGGGCGCAGCACCGGGCGGCGCTGATCGCGCACTTCGAGCGTTTCGCCGAGCGGCTCGACGCCGACGCGCGCCGGCGCCTGCACACCAACCCGCTGCGCGTCCTCGACACCAAGAACCCGGCGATGGCCGAAGTGGTGGCCGACGCGCCGCGCATCACCGACTACCTCGGCCCGCAGTCGCGCGCGCACTTCGACGGGTTGCAGGAACTGCTCGGCGCCGCCGGGATCGGCTTCGCCGTCAATCCGCGGCTGGTGCGCGGTCTGGACTACTACAACCTCACCGTGTTCGAGTGGATCACCGATGCCCTTGGCGCGCAGGGGACGGTCTGCGGCGGCGGCCGCTACGACCCGCTGATCGAGCGCATGGGCGGCCGGCCGACGCCGGGCATCGGCTTCGCGATGGGCATCGAGCGCGTGATCGAGCTGATCCGGGAGTCGGGGCAGCTCGACACGACGCCGCGCTGCGATGCCTATGTCGTGCACCAGGGCGGCACGACGAAGACGCCCGCCTTCCTGGCGGCCGAGCGGCTGCGCGATGCCGGCCTCGAGGTAATCCTGCACGCCGGCGACGCCAGCCTGAAATCTCAGATGAAGCGCGCCGATGCGAGCGGAGCCGAGTTTGCGGTGATCATCGGCGAGGCCGAGGCCGCCGCCGGCGCGGCGGCGGTCAAGGCACTGCGCCCCGCCGACGCGTCGGCGCCGTTCGCGCAGCAGCGGCCGGTGGCGCTTGCGGCGCTCGGCGAGACCCTCGCCGCCGCGCTCGCCGACGAGGACAATGCAATCCAATCCGGGAACGACTGATGGCTTACGACCTCGAAGAGCAGGAACAGCTAGCGACGATCAAGGCGTGGTGGGAGCGCTGGGGCAACCTGGTGCTGACGGCGGTCACGGCCGTGCTGCTGGCGATTGCCGCCTTCAACGGCTGGCGCTGGTACGAGCGTCACGAAGCGGGCAACGCAGCCGTGCTGTACGAGCAGTTCGTCGGTGCCCTGGCGGGAACCGATCTCGCCCGCAAGAAGGAACTCGCCGGCACGCTGATCGAGCGCTACGGGCGCACCGTCTACGCGCCGATGGCGGCGCTGCAGATCGCCAAGGCCAATGCCGAGGCCGGCGACACGGGGGCGGCGCGCGCCCAGCTGCGCTGGGTGATCGACAAGTCCGGGCACGCCGAGCTGGTGCACATCGCCCGTCTGCGACTGGCCGGCGTCCTGCTCGACGAGAAGGCCTACGACGAGGCGTTGCAGGTGCTGAGCGGCGAGGTCCCGGATGCGCTGGTGGCGTCGTTCGCCGACCGGCGCGGCGACATCCTGTTGGCGATGGGCAAGACCGATGACGCACGCACCGCCTACAAGGATGCGCTCGACAAGGCGGGCGGACAGCACCCGATGCGGCCGATCATCCAGCTGAAGCTCGATGCGCTGCCGCCGGTGGCTGCATCCTGACCGCGGCCATGACCCGACCGGCCGGCGCCCCACGCAGTCGACGCACTCTGGTCGCGGCGGCAGCCGTGCTGGCGCTGCTATCCGGCTGCGGGCTGTTCAGCGAGAAGAAGACTCCGCCGTCACCGCTGCCGGAGTTGCAGGCGAGCCTGAACGTGGCAGCGGCGTGGCGGCTGTCGATCGGCAGCCTGCGCGAGACGTTCCTGCAGCCGGCGCTGGTCGAGAACGCGCTGTACGCGGCGAGCGCGGGCGGCGCGGTGCTGCGCATCGATCCGGCCACCGGCAGCCAGATCTGGCGGACCGAGGTCGATGCGAAGATCTCGGCCGGGGTCGGCACCGACGGATTCACTGTCGCGGTGGCCACTCCGCGCGGCGAGGTGATCGCCCTGGACGCCGACGGCCGGATCCGCTGGCGCGCCCAGGCGAGCAGCGACGTGATCTCGCCGCCGCTGGTGGGGCGCGGACTCGTGCTCGTGCGCTCGACCGACCATCAGCTCAGCGCCTTCGACGCCGACAGCGGCAAGCGCCGCTGGATGTTCAGCCGGCAGCTGCCGCCGCTGACGCTGCGGGCATCGACCGAAATGGCGTTCGCAGGCGACAACGTGCTGGTCGGTTTTCCGGGCGGCCGCCTGGTCGCGGTTGCGCTTTCGAACGGGGCTGCGCGCTGGGAGGCGGCGGTCTCCGAGCCGAAGGGCACGACCGAGGTTGAACGGCTGGCCGACGTCCTCGGCCCAGTGGTGGTGGCCGACGGGCAGGTCTGCGCGGCCTCGTTCCAGGGCCGGGTCATGTGTGCCAGCGCGACCACCGGCTCGCTGAGCTGGGCTAGGGAAATGTCGGCGGGCGGCGGGGTGGCGCGCGATGCGCGGGCGGTCTACGTGGTCGATTCGAGTTCTCAGCTGCAGGCCCTGGCCGTCGGCGGAGGCGCCAGCATCTGGCGCAACGATCAGTTGAAGCATCGGCAGCTGACGACGCCGCTGGCTTTGCCCGGCGCCGTGCTCGCCGGCGACCTCGAAGGCTACGTGCATTTCCTGTCGCTGGCCGAAGGTCGCCTGCTGGCGCGACTGCGGGTCGATTCGAGTGCGATCGTCGCGCGGCCGATGGAGTTCAACGGCAGCGCGATCGTGCTGACGTCGGATGGCACGCTGGCGCTGCTGACGCCGCAGCGCTGAGCGGCGGACGCCAGCGATGACGCCGGTAGTCGCCCTGGTCGGCCGCCCCAATGTCGGCAAGTCGACGCTGTTCAACCGCCTGACGCGGACGCGCTCTGCCCTGGTGGCCGATTTCCCGGGGCTTACGCGCGACCGCCACTACGGCGACGGCAGGCTGGGCCCGGTGCCTTTCATCGTCATCGACACGGGCGGCTTCGAGCCGGTGGCGGCCGAAGGAATCACGCGCGAGATGGCCCTGCAGGCGGAGGCGGCCATCGCCGAGGCGGACGTGGTCATCTTCATGACCGATGCGCGCGACGGCCTTGTGCCGCAGGACCGCCGCATCGCCGACCGCCTGCGCCGTACCGGCCGCCGGCCGATCCTGGTCGTCAACAAGGCCGAAGGCCTGCCGCCGATGGCCACCGCCGAGTTTCACGAACTGGGGCTGGGCGATCCGCTGCCGATCTCGGCGGCGCACGGCGAAGGCGTCGCCGCGATGATGGATATCGCCCTGTCGGGGTTCGCCGTGGCGGCGCCATCGGCGGCCGAGCAGGCGGCCGACGGCCGCGCTCGCGTGGCCTTCGTCGGTCGCCCGAACGTCGGCAAGTCGACGCTGGTCAATGCCCTGCTGGGCGAGGAACGGATGATCGCTTTCGATTCGCCCGGAACGACGCGCGATGCGATCGAGGTGGAGTTCGGCTACGGCGGCCGCGACTACCTGCTGATCGATACCGCCGGCCTGCGCCGGCGCGGGCGGGTGTTCGAGACGGTGGAGAAGTTCTCGGTGGTCAAGACGCTGCAGGCCATCGAGGGCTGCCACGTCGCCGTGCTGCTGCTCGACGCGGCCAGCGAGATCGCCGAGCAGGATGCGCACATTGCCGGCTACATCATGGAGAAGGGCAGGGCGCTGGTGCTGGCGGTGAACAAGTGGGACCAGATCGACGAGTACCGGCGTGCACTGGTCAAGCGCGAGCTCGAGCGCAAGCTGCACTTCCTCGACTGGGCAAAGCTGCACTTCATCTCGGCACGCAGGCAGACCGGCCTCGGCGCGCTGATGCGCTCGGTCGACAGCGCGCACCGCGCCGCCTTCGCCAAGCTGCCGACCCCCCGTCTGACACGGGCCCTGCGCGCGGCGGTCGAGCGGCAACAGCCGCCGCGCGCCGGCAACGTCAGGCCGAAGATGCGCTACGCGCACCAGGGCGGGCAGAACCCGCCGGTGATCGTCGTGCACGGCAATTCGCTCGGCCACGTCCAGCCGGCCTACCGGCGCTATCTGGAGGGCTGGTTCCGCCGCGAATTCTCGCTGGCGGGCACGCCGCTGCGCATCGAGTTCCGGACCAGCACAAATCCCTATGCCGCCGCGCGCGAGGCGAGATAGCGGGCGGGATTCTTTTCCGTTACATTGAATTTTCCGGCGTCGGGGGCATCTAAGTGGAGCTGGAACGGCTGCCGGTCCTGAGGGCGGCCGAATCGAAGAAGACGGAGCCGACATGAGCAACAAAGGGCAACTCCTACAAGACCCGTTTCTGAACGCGCTGCGCAAGGAACACGTGCCGGTGTCGATCTACCTCGTCAACGGCATCAAGCTGCAGGGCCAGATCGAATCGTTCGACCAGTACGTCGTCCTCCTTCGCAACACGGTCACCCAGATGGTCTACAAGCACGCCATCTCGACCGTCGTACCGGCGCGCCCGGTCAATCTGGCTACGGAGTCGGAAGCCTGACCACGTTCCAGGTCGAATCCGCGCGCGTCCAGCGCCCGCCGCGCGCCTTCCTCGTCAGCATCGTCATTGGCGGACGCGGCGCGGCCGGCCACCAAGCGGCCGACGCGCTCGAGGAAATGCGGCAGCTGGTCGCCTCGGCGGGCTTGGTCATCGCGGGCGAGCTGAGCGCTCGGCGCGAGCGCCCTGACGCCTCCTTCTATCTGGGCAGCGGCAAGGTCGAGGAACTGTCGTCGCTGATCAGGGACGGCGGCGCCGGCGTCGCCGTCTTCGACGTGCCGCTCAGTCCGGCCCAGCAGCGCAACCTCGAGCGCGCGTTGAACGTGCCTGTGCTGGACCGCGAGCTGCTGATCCTGGAGATCTTCGCCCAACGGGCCAAGAGCAGCGAGGGCAAGCTGCAGGTGGAGGTGGCGCAGCTCGAGCACCTGGCCACGCGGCTGGTGCGCGGCTGGACCCACCTCGAGCGGCAGCGCGGTGGCCTGGGCAAGACCGGCGGCCCGGGCGAGAAGCAGATCGAGCTCGACCGCCGCCTGATCACCGTACGGGTCAAGCGGCTGCGCGAGCGCCTGAAGGCGCTCGGCAGGCAGCGTCGCACGCAGCGCCGCGCGCGGGCGCGGCACGACGTGTTCTCGGTCTCGCTGGTCGGTTACACCAACGCGGGCAAGTCGACGCTGTTCAACGCCCTGACGCACGCCGGCAGCTACGCCGCCGACAAACTGTTCGCCACGCTCGACACCACGTCGCGGCGCTGTTTCGTCGGCGACGACCTCGAGGTGGTGCTGTCGGACACGGTGGGCTTCATCCGTGGCCTGCCGCACCAGCTGGTCGACGCCTTCAAGTCGACGCTGGAGGAATCGGTCGAGGCCGACCTGCTGCTGCATGTCGTCGATGCGTCGTCACCGGCGCGCGACGCGCAGATGGCTGAAGTCGACCGCGTGCTGGCGGAGATCGGCGCCGCAGACGTGCCGCGGCTGGTCGTCTTCAACAAGATCGACCGCCTCGAGCGCGCAGCGGCGGCCGAGCGCGATGCCTGTGGTACGATCCGCGCCGTTTTTCTCAGTGCGGCCACCGGTCAAGGCGTCGGCTTCCTGCGCGAAGCGATCGCCGAGCGTGTGCAGGCCGCGCGAGCGGCCGCTGCCGAGCCGCGCCAGTCGCCGGGAGTGCCGCTGCCGGCGACGGCGTCCGCGATCAGCGCCCACAAGTAGCATCCGGCAATTCTCATGGCCTTGCTCCCCGGGATTTCTCTCGCATTAAACGACCCGCAATGGGGTCGCGGCTCGGGTTCGGACGGCGACGACGGCGACCGCGATGAGGGTCGGCGCGGCCCGCCGCCGGGCGGCGGCGCGCCCGATCTGGACGAACTCTGGCGCGACCTGAACCGCCGTCTTAACGGGCTGTTCGGCCGACGCGGCGGCGGCTCGGGCGGCGGCCAGAGCGGCGGCGGCGGTGGCGGTGGCGGCTTCCGGTCGGATGCGCGCGGTGCCGGCGCCGGCGTGGCGATAGTTCTCGCCGTCGCCGGGCTGATCTGGCTGGGCAGCGGCGCCTACATCGTGCAGGAAGGCCAGGTGGCGGTGGTGACCACCTTCGGCCGCTACAGCGAGACGACCCTGCCCGGGTTCCGCTGGCGGCTGCCGTGGCCGGTGCAGGCGCACGAACCGGTCGACGTGCTGTCGGTGCGGACGCTGGAGATCGGAGCGCGCGGCCGGGCCGACCGGCTGAAGGAGTCGTTGATGCTGACCGACGACGAGAACATCGTCGACGTGCACTTCACCGTGCAGTACCGCATCAAGGAAAGCGCCGAGGGGGCGCGCGACTTCGTGTTCAACACACGCCGGCCGACCGAGTCGGTGGTGCAGGTGGCCGAGTCGGCGATGCGCGAGGTGGTGGGAAGGCAGCTGATGGACAAGGTCCTGTACGAGTCCCGTCAGGAGATTGCCGACGCGGTGCGCGCGCTGATGCAGGAGAACCTCGACCTGTACGGCACCGGGATCCTGGTCCTGCAGGTGGCCATCCAGAACGCCCAGCCACCGGAGCAGGTGCAGGCGGCCTTCGACGACGCGGTCAAGGCGACCCAGGACCGCGAGCGGCTGATCAACGAAGGGCAGGCCTACGCCAACGACGTGGTGCCGAAGGCGAGTGGTACGGCGGCGCGCCTGCTGCAGGAGGCGGAGGGATACCGGACGCGGGTAGTGCAAAACGCCGAGGGCGATGCCGCACGCTTCCGTCAGGTGCTGGCCGAGTACAGCAAGGCGCCGCAGGTGACACGCGAGCGGCTGTACCTGGAGACGATGCAGGAAATCTTCTCCAGCACGACCAAGCTCCTGGTCGACAGCCGCAACAGCAACCAGTTGCTGTACTTGCCCCTGGACAAGCTGCTGCAGCAGTCGGCGGGCGACGTCGCCACGGTACGGCCCGCGCCGGTCCTGCCGGCTGAGCCGGCACCTGTCGAGCCGAGGTCGGCCGCGGGCGCCCGCGGCCGAGAGTCGAGGTAGGGCGCCGACATGAACAAGGTTATAGCCACCGTCATCGGGCTGATCGTCGCCGCGGTCATCTTCCGCGCCAGCACCTTCGTCGTCGACCAGCGGCAGTACGCAATCCTGTTCCAGCTAGGCCAGATCACCGAGGTGCACGCGGAGCCCGGCCTGAAGTTCAAGCTGCCGCTGATCCAGAACGTCGTCTACCTGGACCGCCGCATCCTCACCATCGATACGCCGCAGGCCGACCGCGTGCAGACGTCGGAGAAGAAGAACCTGCTGGTCGACTCGTTCGTCAAGTGGCGCATAGCCGACCCGCGCCGCTATTTCGTCAGCTTCCAGGGGCTGGAGCGGGCGGCCGAGGAGCGCATCAATTCGCTGGTCCGCGACGCCCTGAACCGTGCCGTGAACCGGCGCACCGTCAACGACATTACTTCCGTCGAGCGCGACCGGGCGATGGAGGAGATCAAGGTCAGCGTCCAGGAACGGGTGCGCGACGTCGGCGTCGACATCATCGACGTGCGCCTGAAGCGGGTCGAGTTCGTGCCGGAGATCAACGAGGACGTCTTCCGCCGCATGCAGTCCGAGCGCAAGCGCGTCGCCACCGAGCAGCGGTCGATCGGCGCCGCCGAGGGCGAGAAGATCCGCGCCGACGCCGACCGCCAGCGCGAGGTGCTGGTGGCCGAGGCGTATCGCGAGGCCGAGACGATCAAGGGCGAGGGCGATGGCCGCGCCTCGGCGGTCTACGCGCAGGCGTTCGGGCAGAACCCGGAGTTCTTCACCTTCTACCGCAGCCTCGAGGCCTACCGCGCCAGCTTCCGCAATCGCAACGACGTGCTGGTGATCGATCCCTCGTCGGAGTTCCTGAAGTATCTGAAGACACCGGTACCGGGCCGCGCGCCATCGCGCTGATGTGGACCACGCTCGGGCTGGCGTTCGCCATCATGCTCGTGCTCGAGGGGTTGCTGCCCCTGTTTGCGCCCGCCTCGTGGCGCGAGATGTTCCGCCGCGTGAGCGAACTGCAGGACGGACAGATCCGCTTCTTCGGGCTGGCCTCGGTCGCGGCCGGCTTGACATTGATCGCGCTTTTCGCCTGAGTTCCCTAGCAGAATAGCGGCCGTGCGGGCGGCATGGACGCGGTGCCTGCCGCCTGCGCCGTCCGCCGACCGGAACAATGCCCATGGCCTGCTGGCTCCTACCCGAAGGGATCTCGGACGTGCTGCCGAGCGAGGCGCGCTTCCTCGAGAAGCTGCGCCGCTCGGCGGTCGACCTTTACCGTGGCTATGGCTACGAGCTGGTCATGCCGCCGTTGCTGGAGTACACGGACTCGCTGCTGACCGGCGTCGGCGCCGACCTCGACCTGCGCACGCTGAAGCTGGTCGATCAGGTCTCGGGACGGCTGCTCGGCCTGCGCGCCGACATCACGCCGCAGGTGGCGCGCATCGACGCGCACATCCTGAACCGCGCCGGCGTGGTGCGGCTGTGCTACGCCGCCAGCGTGCTGCACGCGCGGCCGCTGCACCCGCTGGCCACGCGCGAGCCCTTCTACGTGGGGGCCGAACTGTACGGTCACCCGTCGGTGGCGGCCGATGCCGAGGTCCTCGAGCTGGCGGTCCGCTCGCTGGCGCTGGCGCCGGTCGCGCAGGTTCGCTTCGACCTCGGCCACACGCGCATCCTGCGGGCGCTGCTCGAACTGGACCCGGCCGCGCAGCGGCTGGCCGACGAGATCGTCGCCGCGCTCAGCACCAAGGACGCGGCGGCGCTGGCGGCGCTGAGCGCGGAGCTGGCGGCGCCGGCCGGCCCGGCGCTGCGCGCACTTGCGAGGCTGCACGGTGGCGAGGAAGTCCTCGCCGCGGCTCGTGCCGAGCTGCCGTCGAGCCCGGCGCTGGCGGCGGCGCTCGACGAGCTGCAGCAGCTGGTTGCCGTGCTCAGGCGCGTCGGTGCTGCGGTCAGCATCGACCTGGCGGACCTGCACGGCTTCCGCTACCACACGGGCGCCACCTTCGCCGCCTACGCGGCTGGCTGGCCGGTGGCGCTGGCGCGCGGCGGCCGCTACGACGACATCGGCCGCGCCTTCGGCAGGGCGCGGCCGGCGACCGGTTTCTCGATCGACCTGCGTGAGCTGACCCGGCTGAACCAGGGAACGTCTGCGCGGGCGATACTTGCGCCGGCGGGCGATGACGGGCAGCTGGCCGCGCTGGTCGAGACGCTGCGTGCGGCCGGCGAGGTCGTGATCTGCCGCCTCGGCGACGACGATCGCGTCGACGGACTCGAATGCGACCGCGAGGTGCGCCACGTCGATGGCGTCTGGCAGGTAGTCGAGCGGCGGTGAGCGGCGGGCCTGAACAATCGATAGTGCAGTACCGCGGTGCCTGTCGCCGGGCAGGCCGCGGCTCCTACAGACCGGGTCGGGACGGGTGATGGCACGAAACGTGGTGGTGGTCGGTACGCAGTGGGGCGACGAAGGCAAGGGCAAGGTCGTCGACTGGCTGACCGAGCAGGCGCAGGGCGTGGTCCGCTTCCAGGGCGGGCACAACGCCGGTCACACGCTGGTGATCGATGGACGCAAGACCATTTTGCGCCTGATCCCTTCGGGCATCCTGCGCAAGGACGTCGCCTGCTACATCGGCAACGGCGTGGTGCTGTCGCCGACTGCGCTGCTGGCCGAGATCGACGAACTGCAGGACGCCGGCGTCGACGTCCCGCCGCGGCTTCGCATCAGCGGCAACTGCCCGCTGATCCTCGACTATCACGTTGCGCTGGACAAGGCACGCGAGGAGCGCAAGGGGGCGGGCAAGATCGGCACCACCGGCCGCGGTATCGGCCCGGCCTACGAGGACAAGGTCGCGCGACGCGCGGTGCGCGCGCAGGACCTGTTCGACGAGGCACGCTTCTCCGGGCTCGTGCACGAGGCGCTCGACCTGCACAACTTCGTGCTGACGCGGTACCTCGGCGCCGATCGTGTCGATCCGCAGGCGGTGATCGACCGGGCGCTGCAGCTGGCGCCGCGCCTGAAGCCGATGGTTGCCGACGTTTCCTACCAGCTGAACCAGGTGATGCGCGAGGGCCATCGGCTGCTGTTCGAGGGCGCGCAGGGCGCGCTGCTCGACGTCGACCACGGCACCTATCCGTTCGTCACGTCGAGCAATACGGTCGCCGGCGCGGCGGCTGCGGGCGCCGGGGTGGCGCCGCAGCAGCTGCACTACGTGCTCGGCATCACCAAGGCCTACGCCACGCGGGTCGGCTCGGGCCCGTTCCCGACCGAACTGAACGATGCGACCGGCGAGCAGCTGCGCCAGCGCGGCAACGAGTTCGGTTCGGTCACGGGCCGGCCGCGTCGCTGCGGCTGGTTCGACGCGGCGGCGCTGAGGCGTTCGGTGCAGATCAACGGAGTGACCGGCCTGTGCATCACCAAGCTGGACGTGCTCGACGAACTGCAGACCGTGCGGCTGTGCACCGGCTATCGCCGCGGCGGAACGCTGACCGACATCCTGCCCTTCGGCGCCGGCGCGGTCGCCGAGTGCGAGCCCGTGTACGAGGAGTTCCCGGGCTGGCGGCAGTCGACCTTCGGCATCCGTGACTGGGCCCAGCTGCCGGCGGCGGCGCGCGCCTATCTCGCACGGCTGAGCGAGGTGACCGACGTGCCGATCGCGATGATCTCGACCGGTCCGGACCGCGAGCAGACGATCCTGATGCGGCATCCGTTCAGCGACTGACGGCCGGGGGCGCGGCGGTGTCGATCAAGCACCTCTACGTCGACTGGGAGCAGTACCACCGGATGATCGAGCAGCTTGCGCTGCAGGTCCACGACAGCGGCTTCCGCTTCGACTCGCTGCTGTGCCTGGCCCGCGGCGGACTGCGTATCGGCGACGTCTTCTCGCGCCTTTACGACGTGCCGCTGGCGATCCTCGCCGCCAGCTCGTACCGGGAGGCGGCCGGAACGCAGCAGGGGTCGCTCGACATCGCCGAGTTCATCACCAGCACCAGCGGCGCGCTGCGCGGCAACCTGCTGCTGGTCGACGACCTGGTCGACTCCGGGGTGACGCTCGCGCGCGTGGTCGAGCACCTGCGCGGCCGCTACCCTGAGCTGGGCGAGGTGCGCACTGCCGTGCTCTGGTACAAGGCGGCGTCGACGGTGCGGCCGGACTATTACGTGCAGTACCTGGCCGACAGTCCGTGGATCCACCAGCCGTTCGAGGAGTACGACACGCTGCGGCCGCAACAGCTGGCTGCGCGCCTGCGCAGCCGCGGCGACGGGCAGTCAGGCAGCGGTTAGGGCGCGGCCGGCGACGGCAGGCCTAGAATGCGAACGGCCTGCGAGTGCAGGCCGTTTTTACCGTGGTGCCCAGGAGAGGACTCGAACCTCCACACCTCGCGGCGCTAGTACCTGAAACTAGTGCGTCTACCAATTCCGCCACCTGGGCTCTGGCAAGGCGCGCATTGTAATTGCGGGTCCCCGCATGTCAAATTGACCGGCGGTATCGACACGGAGGTCGACGGCTTGCCGGAACGAACGCTTTGAAGAAGAGCAGCACCGATCCCGAGGAGATCCTGGCCGCACTGAGCCAGGCGCGCGGGCCGATGACGCCGGCTGCGTTGGCCGAGCGTCTGGATGTCGGCGAGCAGCGCGCAGAATTCGATGCCGCGCTCACCGAGCTCGAGCACGCCGGGCGCATCGTGCGCAATCGCGCCGGCCTGCTGCTGCTGGCGGCGCGTGCCAACCTGCTGTCCGGCAAGGTGCAGGGGCACCGCGACGGCTACGGCTTCCTGATCCGCGACGACGGTGGTCCCGATCTCGTGCTGTCCGAGCACGAGATGAGCTGGGTCCTGCACGGCGACCGCGTGCTGGTGCGGCCGGGCGGGCAGGATCGCCGCGGCCGGCCGCTCGGCGAGATCGTCGAGGTCATCGAGCACCGGACCGACCGGCTGGTCGGCCGGCTGCTCAACGAGCGCGGCGTGACCATCGTGGTCCCCGAGGATCAGCGGATCAGCCACGACATCCTGGTGCCGCCGGGCGCGACGGCCGGCGCCGAGCATGGTCAGGTGGTGGTGGTCGAGATCGTGCAGCAGCCGCAGCGCCACGTGCAGCCGGTCGGCAGGGTGATCGAGGTGCTCGGCGCCATCGACGATCCCGGCATGGAGATCGAGATCGCCGTGCGCAAGTTCGCCGTTCCGCACGAGTTCCCGCCGGCTGCCCTGGCGGCGACCGAGCAGCTGCCGAACCACGTCGAGGCCGCCGACCTCGACGGACGCATCGACCTGCGCGACGTGCCGCTGGTGACGATCGACGGCGAGGATGCGCGCGATTTCGACGATGCGGTCTACTGCGAGCCGATGAACGCGCGGCGCACGCGCTGGAGGCTGATCGTGGCGATCGCCGATGTCAGCCGCTACGTGCCCTCGGGCAGCGCGCTCGACGCCGAGGCGCAGAACCGCTCGACCTCGGTCTACTTCCCGCGGCGCGTGATTCCGATGCTGCCCGAGAAGCTGTCCAACGGAATCTGTTCGCTCAACCCGAAGGTGGATCGGCTGGTGATGGTTGCCGACATGGTCGTCTCGGCGCGCGGGGCGATCGCCGGCTACCAGTTCTACCCGGCGGTGATGCAGTCGCATGCGCGGCTGACCTACGACGAGGTGTGGGAGGCGCTGTCGGTGCCGGACAGCCGCGCCGGCCAGAGACTGGCGCCGCTGATGCCGCAGCTGGCCGACCTGTACGACCTTTATCAGGTGCTGGCCAAGGCGCGCGGTGCCCGCGGCGCGCTGGAAGTGGACACCACCGAGACCTACATCGTCTGCGACCCGACGGGGCGGATCGAGAAGATCCTGCCGCGCACGCGCAACGACGCGCACCGGCTGATCGAGGAGATGATGCTGGCGGCCAACGTCTGCGCCGCGGACCTGCTGACGCGGCACCGACAGCCGGCGCTGTACCGAATTCACGAGGGGCCGACGCCAGAGCGGCTGGACAACCTGCGCACTCTGCTGAAAGCGCTCGGCCTGAGCCTCGCCGGCGGCGACTCGCCGCAGCCGAAGGACTTCGCCGAGCTGCTCGAGCGCATCCGCAACCGCCCCGACATGCAGCTGCTGCAGACGGTCCTGCTGCGCACTATGCAGCAGGCCGTCTACAGTCCGCACAACGTCGGGCACTTCGGCCTCGCCTACGAGGCCTACGCGCACTTCACCTCGCCGATCCGCCGCTACCCCGACCTGCTCGTGCACCGGGCGATCAAGGCCGTGCTGAGCTCGACCGTCTACGAGCCGCAGCTGCTGGCGGCCCTCGACGTGCAGGACCTGCCGCGCGCTGCCCGGCGGCATGCCGGCCGGACCACGCGCGCCCGCGCCGCGGTGCCGCTGTGGGAGAAGCTCGGGCTGCTGTGCTCGGCGAACGAGCGGCGGGCCGATGACGCCTCGCGCGATGTCGAGGCGTGGCTGAAGAGCTACTACATGCGCGAGCGCGTCGGCGAGGCCTACACCGGCACCATCAGCGCAGTGGTGCCGTTCGGCATCTTCGTCGTCCTCGACGACCTGTTCGTCGAAGGCCTGGTGCACGTGTCGGAGCTGGGCAGCGAGTACTTCCAGTTCAACGAGCCGATGCACGAACTGCGCGGCGAGCGCACCGGCCTGCGCTACCGGCTCGCCGACCGCGTCTCGGTGCAGGTGGCCCGGGTCGACCTCGAGGCGCGGCGGATCGAGTTTCGCCTGGTGCGCGGGCAGGATCGCAAGTCGCTGCTTGCCACCGAGCCCGTGCGGGGCAAGGCGCCGCGCCGCAAGGGCGAGAGCGTCGAGAAGCGACGCGCGCGCCGGGTTGCCACCGAGGCGCGTGGCGGCCAGGAGGTCGAGCCGCGCGGCAAGAAGGGCGTCGGCGGCGAGCGCGCCTCGCGGTTGCGCCGCCGCCGTCGCTCCTGAATCCGGCCATGAGCGGCAAACGCGTCCTGGCGGGCTTCCACGCGGTGACGGCGAGGCTGCGCCACGCGCCGGAATCGATCGAGACGCTGTACGTCGACGGTGCCCGGCACGACGGGCGGATGCAGCAGTTGCTCGATCGCGCCCGCGCCGCCGGCGTGCGGGTGAACGTGACCGATGCCGGGCGCCTGCAGCGCATGGCGGCCGGCTCCACGCACCAAGGGGTGCTGGCGCTGGCCAGTGAGCCCGCGCGGGCAAGCTCGCTCGACGATGTCCTGGGCGAGGTCGATGCGCGGACGCTGTTGCTGCTGCTCGACGGAGTCACCGATCCGCGCAATCTCGGCGCCTGCATGCGCACCGCCGAGGCGGCCGGGGCGCAGGCGCTGATCGTGCCGCGCGACCGTTCGGCGAGCCTGACGCCGGTAGTGGCCGCCGCCGCGGCGGGCGCAGCGGAGACGCTGCCTCTGATCGCCGTCACCAACCTGGCGCGAGCGATGGGCGAGATCCGCGAGGCCGGTGTCTGGATCGTCGGCGCGGCGGGCGAGGCGACGCGGACCCTTTACGAGCTTGACCTCACCGGCCCGGTGGCGTGGGCGCTTGGCGCCGAAGGGCAGGGGCTGCGCCGGCTGACGCGGGACAGATGCGACTGGCTGGCGCGCATTCCCCTGCAGGGCCGGACCGAGAGCCTGAACGTCTCGGTGGCCACCGGGGTGTGCCTGTTCGAGACGCTGCGCCAGCGCCAGGCGAAGGCCGCCGCCGCATGAGCGCCGGAGGTCTGGCGGCGGCGCGCGCGCTGCTCGCCGGCGTGCGGCGGCTGGCGGTACTGACCGGCGCCGGCATGTCGGCCGAAAGCGGTGTGCCGACCTTCCGCGACGCGCAGACGGGGCTGTGGAGCCGCTTCGATCCGGTCCAGCTCGCCTCGCCGGAAGGCTTCCGCGACGATCCGCCGCTCGTCTGGCGGTGGTACGCGTGGCGGCGCGAACTCGTGGCCGGCGCGCAGCCGAACGCCGGCCACCGGGCACTGGCGCGGGCGGCGGGCAGCTTCGACTCGCTGTGCATCGTCACGCAGAACGTCGACGGGCTGCACCAGCGCGCCGGCAGCAGCGATGTGATCGAGATCCACGGCAACATCCTGCGCTCGCGCTGCCTTGACGAGTGCGGGGTGCGCTTCGAGCGACCGCAGCAGCTGCCGTCCGGTGAGCCGCCGCGCTGCCCGGGCTGTGGCAGCTGGCTGCGGCCCGACGTGGTCTGGTTCGGCGAGATGCTCGACCCGGTGCAGCTTCGGGCGGCCGGGGAGGCGGTCAGCGGGGCGCAGGCGCTGCTGGTGATCGGCACGTCGGGGCTGGTCTACCCGGCGGCGGGTCTGCCGCTGCAGGCACGCCGCGCCGGCGTGCCGGTGGTCGTCCTCAACCCGCAGCCGACCGAGATCGACTCGGTCGCCGACGCGCTCGTCGCCGGCACCGCGGGCGAGGTGCTGCCGGCGCTGCTCGCCCGGCAGGCCGACCAGCCGGCGACTTGAGCCCGCAGGCCGCAAGAGGCTAGAATTGCGGGCTTTTCCGTCCTTGCCGCACCCGATCGACGCTTGGGGCGGCTTCATCCACAAGGAGCATCGATGCGTCACTACGAGATCTGTTTCATCGTCCATCCGGACCAGAGCGAGCAGGTGCCGGCCATGGTCGAGCGCTACCAGTCGCTGATCACCAGCCAGGGCGGCAAGGTGCATCGAGTCGAGGATTGGGGCAGGCGCCAGCTGGCCTACCCGATCCAGAAGCTGGTCAAGGCCCATTACCTGCTGCTGAACATCGAGTGCGGCAAGAGCACGCTCGACGAACTCGAGCACGCGTTCCGCTACAACGACGCCGTCCTGCGCCATCTGACCGTCGGCATGAAGAAGGCGGAAACGACGCCGTCGCCGATGATGAAGCTGGTCGAGAAGGAAGAGGCGCGCAAGGCGGCGGCGGAGCAGGCGCAGCCGGCGACCGCCTGACGGGCCTCGCGCGGCGACCGCGTTGACGAACCGGGTCCGCCTGCAGGCGAAGCTGGTTGGGCGGGCGGACCTGCGCTACACGCCCGCCGGCATCGCCGTCCTGCAGTCGACGCTGAGCTACAGCGGGGCGGTGGCCGAAGCCGGGATCGAGCGGCAGCTGGAGTTCGAGCTCGAGGCGGTCGCGCTGGGCGACGCGGCGAAGCGGCTGGACCGCCAGGCACTGGGAACCGCACTCGAAGTCGACGGGTTCCTGGCGCCGACGAGCAAGCGGGCGCGCCGCCTGAGGCTGCACATCACCGAATTCAAGGCAATCTGAACGGAGCACGGAAAAATGGCATTCATGCGTGGCAAGGGCAAAGGCAAGGGCAAGGGCAAGCCGGGCCGCCGCGGTCAGCAGCAGAACGCGCTTTTCAAGCGCAAGAAGTTCTGCCGCTTCACCGTCGAGAAGGTCGAGATGATCGACTACAAGGACATCGACACCCTGCGCGACTTCCTCACCGACCAGAACAAGATCATGCCGGCGCGCCTGACCGGCACCAAGTCGCACTATCAGCGCCAGCTCGACACGGCGATCAAGCGGGCCCGCTTCCTGGCGCTGCTGCCGTACTCGGACAACCACTAGCGAGCCGCCGGAGCAAGTCATGCAAGTCATTCTTCTGGAGAAGATCGTCAATCTCGGCGGTCTGGGCGACGTGGTGAAGGTCCGCAACGGCTTCGCCCGCAACTACCTGATCCCGCAGGGCAAGGCCAGGCGGGCGACCGAGGCGGCGATCAAGGAGTTCGAGACCCGCCGCTCCGACCTGGAGAAGGTTCAGGCCGAGAAGCTGGCGCAGGCGCAGGCGCTGAGCGAGAAGCTCAACGGGCTGGTGGTCAAGATCGCCATGAAGGCCGGCGTCGACGGCCGGCTGTTCGGCTCGGTGACCAACTTCGACATTTCGGAAGCGCTGTGCAAGCAGGGATTCGAAGTCAGCAAGGGCCAGGTCCGCATGCCGCAGGGGCCGCTGAAGGCGGTCGGCGAGCATCACGTCGCCGTCGTGCTGTACAGCGACGTGGCGGCGGACATCACGATCGCAGTGGCCGGCGAGCAGGCGTAGTAGCAGCGGCGCCGGCGGCTGCATCCTGACCCTCGCCCGCGGCGAGCGACCGCTGCCGCGGCGTTAAACTGCATCGACAGTGATGGAGTGTCGATGAACTCGCCCGTCGCCGACCCGCAGCTGGTCTCGGTCCGCACCCCGCCGAACTCGATCGAGGCAGAGCAGTCCGTGCTGGGCGGACTGCTGCTCGACAACGCGGCCTGGGATCGGGTCGCCGACCTGGTGACGGTCAGCGACTTCTACCGCCACGACCACCGCCTGATCTTCCAGGTCATCGCCCGGCTGATCGATCATTCGCGGCCGGCCGACGTGGTGACCGTTTACGAGTCGCTGCAGAGCGCCGGCAGCGCCGACGAGGCCGGCGGCCTGGCCTACCTGAACGCGCTGGCGCAGAACACGCCGTCGGCCGCCAACATCCGCCGCTACGCCGAGATCGTCCGCGACCGCTCGGTGCTGCGGCGGTTGGTGTCGGTCGGCGACGAGATCGCCACCAGCGCCCTGAACCCGCAGGGGCGCGAGACGAAGACGATCCTCGACGAGGCGGAGTCGAGGGTCTTCCGCATCGCCGAGGACGGCGCGCGCGGGCGCCAGGGCTTCGTCGAGATCGAGCCGCTGCTGACCAGGGTGGTCGAGCGGATCAACGAGCTGTTCGAGCGCGCCAATCCGTCCGACGTCACCGGCGTGCCGACCGGCTTCGTCGACGTCGACAGGATGACCTCGGGCCTGCAGGCGGGCGACCTGATCGTCGTCGCCGGCCGGCCGTCGATGGGCAAGACCGCCTTCGCGCTGAACATCGGCGAGCACGTGGCGATCGAGCAGGGTCTGCCGGTGGCGGTGTTCTCGATGGAGATGGGGGCGCAGCAGCTGGCGCTGCGAATGCTCAGTTCGGTGGGCCGTATCAACCAGCAGCGACTGCGCACCGGCCGGCTGGAGAACGACGACTGGCCGAAGCTGTCGGAGACGATCCGCCGGATGCAGGACGCGCCGCTGTACATCGACGAGACGCCGGCGCTCAATTCGCTCGAGCTGCGGGCGCGGGCGCGCCGGCTGGCGCGCACCTGCGGCAAGCTCGGACTGATCGTGGTCGACTACCTGCAGCTGATGTCGGCGGCGAGCTTCGGCGAGAACCGCGCCACCGAGATATCGGAAATCTCGCGCTCGCTGAAGGCGCTGGCCAAGGAACTGCAGGTGCCGGTGGTCGCCTTGTCGCAGCTGAACCGCACCGTCGAGCAGCGCGCCGACAAGCGCCCGGTGATGTCGGACCTGCGCGAGTCGGGCGCCATCGAGCAGGACGCCGACGTGATCTTCGCGCTCTACCGCGAGGAGTTCTACAACCCTGATTCGACGGAGAAGGGCGTCGCCGAGGTGCTGGTCCTGAAGCAGCGCAACGGACCGACCGGCCGGATCAACCTGCGCTTCGCCGGCGAGAACACCCGCTTCGACAATCTCGCGCAGGGGACGTCGGCGCCGTTCTGAACTGGCGGCGACCCCGATGGGCGCTTTCTTCGTTGCCGAGCGCCGCCAGGGCGCCAGCCGCTGGCGGGCCCTGCTGCGGCGGCTGCGGCCGCGCGGCGCACGGCTGTTCGAGCTGCTCGACCGGCACGCGCAGCTGTGCACCGAGTCGCTGCGGGCGACCGCGAAGCTGCTCGGTGACCTGTCGGATCCCGACCGCCGCGTGCGCGAGATCGAGGCGATGGAAAAGCGCGCCGACGCGGTGGCCGAAGAGTTCAGCGCGGCCCTGCTGCCGATCTGGATGCCGCCGTATCCGGCGCCGCTGCTGCTCGAGCTGGTCGCCGACATGGACGACATCATCGACCTGGCGGAGGATGCGGCGCAGTCGGTCCACCTGTACAACCTCACCGAGGCGCCAGCCGAGGCGCTGCGTCTGGCCGAACTGGCGGTGACGGGCAGCGAGAAGCTGCAGCAGGCGCTGCGCGCCCTGGCGCAGCACGATCGCACGCCGACGGTGGCGGCGCTGTGCCGCGAGGTCGATCGGCTCGAGGCGCAGGCCGACCACGTGATGCGCTCGGCGATGGCGCGCCTTTTTCGCGAGGAGAAGGACGCCGTCCAGCTGGTCAAGCTGAAGGCGGTGTACGAGCTGCTCGAGGGGCTGACCGACTGCTGCAAGGACGCCGCGCACCGGATCGAGTCGCTGGTGATGAAGTACGGCGGATGAACACCCTGCTCTGGGTCATCGCCGTGCTGATGGTGATCGTCGGCATTGCCGGCACCGTGCTGCCGGCGCTGCCCGGCGTGGTGCTCGTCTTCGCAGGCATCGTGCTCGCCGCTTGGATCGACGGTTTCGCGGTGATCTCGGGCTGGACCATCGGCGTGCTGGCGGTGCTGACCGTGATCGGCTCGGTCGTCGACTACGTCGCCCAGGCGATGTCGGCTCAGCGCGCCGGGGCCACCTGGCAGGGCATCGCCGGCGCTGCCGCGGGCACGGTGGCCGGCATCTTCAGCGGCCTGTGGGGCCTGCTGTTCATGCCGCTCGCCGGCGCCGCGATCGGCGAATTCATTTCGCATCGCGACGCGCTGCGCGCCGGCAAGGTCGGCCTCGCCACCTGGCTTGGCCTGCTGGTCGGCGCGGTGCTCAAGCTGGCCATCGTCTTCACGATGACCGGTATCTTCGTCGCCGCGCTGCTGCTGTAGCCGGCTAGAGCACCTCGGCGGCGTGGTCGGCGAGCCGCGAGCGCTCGCCGCGCTGCAGGGTGACGTGGCCCGAATGCTGCCAGCCCTTGAAGCGATCGACCACGAAGGTCAGCCCGGAACTGCCCTCGGTCAGATACGGGGTGTCGATCTGCGCGATGTTGCCGAGGCAGACCACCTTGGTGCCGGGTCCGGCGCGGGTGATCAGCGTCCTCATCTGCTTCGGTGTCAGGTTCTGGCACTCGTCGATGATCACGTACTTGTTCAGGAAGGTGCGGCCGCGCATGAAATTCATCGACTTGATGCGGATGCGCGAGCGGATCAGATCGATCGTCGCCGCCCGGCCCCATTCGCCGGCGGCGTCGTCGCCGCGCGTGAGCACCTCGAGGTTGTCCTCGAGTGCACCCATCCACGGCGCCATCTTCTCTTCCTCGGTACCCGGCAGGAAGCCGATGTCCTCGCCGACCGGCACCGTGGCGCGGGTGACGATGATCTCCGAGTAGCGCTTCGTCTCCAGCGTCTGCGCCAGCCCGGCGGCAAGCGCCAGCAGGGTCTTGCCGGTGCCGGCCTGGCCGATCAGCGTGACGAAGTCGCACTCCGGGTCGAGCAGCAAGTTCAGGGCGAAGCACTGCTCGCGGTTGCGCGCGGTGATGCCCCAGACCGCATTCTTGGCGTGCAGATAGTCGCGCAGCACGCGCAGCACCGCGGTGCGGCCGCGGATCTCCTTGACCTGGGCCAGGAACGGCGTGTCGCCTTCCAGGTAGACGAACTGGTTGACCAGCATCTCGCCGACCTGCGGCCCGGCCAGCCGGTAATAGGTGAAGCCGCCGTGCTGCCAGGACTCCATGCCCTTGCCGTGCCGGTCCCAGAAACTGGGCGGCAGCGCCAGCGACCCCGTGTACAGGATGTCGGTGTCCTCGAGCACCTTGTCGCTGGTGTAGTCCTCGGTCGGCAGCCCGAGGGCGCGCGCCTTGACGCGCATGTTGATGTCCTTCGACACCAGCACCACGTCGCGCCCGGGGTGCATGTCCTGCAGCGCCCGCACCACGCCGAGGATCTGGTTGTCGGCCTTGCCGGCCGGCAGGGTCGACGGCAGCGGGCCGGCGACCGCCGTCGTCTGGAAGAACATCCGGCCGGCGGCGTCGGCGTTACCGAGCCCCGACAGCGGGATGCCGTCCTCGATCGGGTTCCTGCACGCGGCGATCAGCGCGTCGAGCGAGCGGCTCACCTGGCGCGCGTTGCGGGCCACTTCGCTCATGCCCTTCTTGTGGCTGTCGAGTTCCTCCAGCGTCATCATCGGCAGGAACACGTCGTGCTCCTCGAAGCGGAACAGCGACGTCGGGTCGTGCATCAGGACGTTGGTGTCGAGCACGAACAGTCGCGGCGGGCCCGGCGACCTCGCCTTGCGTCCGTTACGGACCTTGGTCTCGACCAGCGCCAGCCGGGCAGCGGCCGTTGGTGCAGCGGCGTCGGTCGCGCGCGTGTCTCGCGCTTCGGTCGGGGCAGCGGCCGTGGCCGGCCCGGTGATCGGGGGAATCTGCGTCAGCAGGGTTGCGGCTTTGCTCGGCGGTTTCGGCAGGGGCATGAAACGGTGAGTCTGCGAATGGGAGATCGGAGCTACAGCGACTGCACGAAAGCAAGCACCTCGTCGACGTGGCCGGCCACCTTCACGCCGCGCCACTCGCGGCGCAGCTTTCCTTCGCCGTCGATCACGAAGGTGCTGCGCTCGACCCCGCGCACCTGCTTGCCGTACATGTTCTTCATCTTCATCACACCGAAGGCCTCGCACAGCTTCTCCTGCGGATCGGAGATCAGCTCGAACGGAAAGCCCAGCTTGGCCTTGAAGCTCTCGTGCGACTTCAGGCTGTCGCGCGAGACGCCGAGGACGACCGCGCCCGCCTTGTCGAACTTCCGGTGGGCGGCGGCGAAGTCGGCCCCTTCGGTCGTGCAGCCCGGCGTGTTGTCCTTCGGGTAGAAGTACAGGACGACGGTGCGCCCCTTCAGCGCCGATAGCTTGACCTTGCCGCCGGTGGCCTCAGCAGTGAAGTCGGGCACTTTCTTGTCGATCGCGACGGGCATCTGCGGTCACTCCTCCTGCAGAAAGGCGGCCAGCACTCGCCGGCCCTCGGACATCAGGATGTTGTAGGTGCGGCAGGCCGCCGGGGTGTCCATGACTTCGACACCGATGCCAGCCGCCGCCAGGCGGCAGGTCAGGCGGGGGTGCGGGAAGCGCTGCCGCCGGCCGGTGCCGAGCAGGACGATCTCGGGACGCAGCGCCAGCACGGCGTCGAAGTCCTCGGCACGCAGGCGGTCGAAGGCAGCGGCCTGCCAAGGCTGCGCCGGCGCATCCGGCACCAGCAGCAGGTGACCGTGATGACGCGCCTTGTTGACTTCGATGAAGCCGGGACCGTAGCCGGTGACGGTATTCAGGCTGGTCGGCGCGTCGGCGTGAAGCTTCAAACGGACTCCGCTGGTTCCCGGAGCGCCTGCGAAGCATGCTGCATGGCAACGGCGCGGGGGGAATCCGGGTAAATTATGCCCAACACAACCCCTTGCACAAAGCGCCGGGCCGCCTTCGTCGGCGCCGGCGCAACAGCGGCCAGGCGGCCGAAAAGCACGCAAATGCCCGAGTTCCCGCGCATCAAGCGCCTGCCCCCCTACGTGTTCAACATCACCGGCGAGCTGAAGATGGCGGCGCGCCGGCGGGGCGAGGACATCATCGACATGAGCATGGGCAACCCGGACGGGCCGACGCCGCAGCACATCGTCGACAAGCTGATCGAGGCGGTGCAGCGGCCGGACACGCACGGCTACTCGGTCTCCAAGGGCATCTTCCGCCTGCGCCGGGCGATCACCAACTGGTACCAGAGCCGCTACGGGGTGAGCTTCGACCCCGACTCGGAGGCTATCGTCACGATCGGCTCGAAGGAGGGCCTGGCGCACCTGATGCTCGCCACGCTCGACCGCGGCGACACCGTGCTGGTGCCCAACCCGAGCTATCCGATCCACATCTACGGCGCGATCATCGCCGGCGCCGACATCCGCTCGGTGCGGATGACGCCGGGTGTCGACTTCTTCGCCGAGCTGGAGCGGGCGATCCGCGAGTCGCTGCCGCACCCGAAGATGATCGTGATCGGTTTCCCCAGCAACCCGACCGCGCAGTGCGTCGATCTCGACTTCCACCGGCGGGTCATCGACCTGGCCAGGCACTACGGCATCTACGTGGTGCACGACCTCGCCTACGCCGACATCACCTTCGACGGCTACCGGGCGCCGTCGATCATGCAGGTGCCCGGCGCGCGCGAGGTGGCGGTCGAGTTCTTCACCATGAGCAAGAGCTACAACATGGCCGGCTGGCGGATCGGCTTCATGGTGGGCAACAAGGACCTGGTCTCGGCGCTGGCGCGCATCAAGAGCTACCACGACTACGGCACCTTCACGCCGGTGCAGGTGGCGGCGATCGCGGCCCTGGAGGGGCCTCAGGACTGCGTCGGGCAGATCCGCGCCGAGTACCAGAAGCGGCGCGATGTGGCGGTCAAGGGACTGCACGAGGCAGGCTGGATGGTCGAGGTGCCGAAGGCGTCGATGTACATCTGGGCCGAGATCCCGCCGGCCTACAAGGCGATGGGTTCGCTGGAGTTCGCCAAGAAGGTGCTGGAGCAGGCCAAGGTCGCCGTCTCGCCCGGCATCGGCTTCGGCGACTACGGCGACGACCACGTCCGCTTCGCGCTCATAGAAAATGAACACCGGACCCGGCAGGCCATACGCGGGATAAAGGAAATGTTCAGAAAGGATGGACTGCTTCCAAAGGCGGCTGCGTAGGTGTTCATTTCGTTGGAGGCTAACGTTAGCGAAGCGAACGTTAAGCGCGCGAAGGCGCGCGGCCGCAGACAAAATGAACACCGGACCCGGCAGGCCATACGCGGCATCAAGGAGATGTTCCGCAAGGACGGGTTGCTGCCGAAGGCGGCGGCGTGAAGCGGGTTCGCTGCGGGTGAAAGGAAAGCTCGTCGCCCCGGCGCAGGCCGGGGCCCAATCCATTCGGCGCTGAAACTTGGGTCCCGGCCTGCGCCGGGACCACGGAAATCGGCGCGGCATCGCAAGTGACTGAACCATGCAAAGCATCAAGGTCGGACTGATCGGCTTCGGCACCGTCGGCCGCGGCACCTGGAACGTGCTGCGGCGCAACCAGCAGGAAATCACGCGCCGTGCCGGTCGCGGCATCGAGATCGCCGCGATCGCCGAGCGCAATGCCGAGATGGCGCGCGAGGCGGTGGCCGGCGGGGCGCAGGTGTACGCCGACGCGGCGCAGGTGCTGGCGCGCGACGACATCGACATCGTGATCGAGCTGATCGGCGGCTACGAGCCGGCGCGCTCGCTGGTGCTTGCCGCGATCGAGCGCGGCAAGCACGTCGTCACCGCCAACAAGGCGCTGCTGGCGCGCCACGGCAACGAGATCTTCGAGGCGGCGCGCGCCAGGGGGGTGATGGTGGCCTTCGAGGCGGCGGTCGCCGGCGGCATCCCGATCATCAAGGCCCTGCGCGAGGGGCTGACCGCCAACCGCATCGAGTGGATCGCCGGCATCATCAACGGCACCAGCAATTTCATCCTGTCGGAGATGCGGGCCAAGGGCCTGCCGTTCGACGCGGTGCTGGCCGAGGCGCAGCGGCTCGGCTACGCCGAGGCCGACCCGAGCTTCGACATCGAAGGCATCGACGCCGCGCACAAGCTGTCGCTGCTGTCCGCACTGGGCTTCGGCGTGCCGATCAACTTCGACGCCGCCCACATCGAGGGCATCTCGAAGCTCGCCCCGGAGGACATCCGCTACGCCGAGCAGCTCGGCTACCGGATCAAGCTGCTCGGCATCACCAAGCGCACGGCCAAGGGCATCGAGCTGCGCGTGCACCCGACCCTGGTGCCGGCGCAGCGGCTGATCGCCAACGTCGAGGGGGCGATGAACGCGGTGCTGGTCAAGGGCGACGCGGTCGGCTTCACGCTGTACTACGGCAAGGGCGCGGGCGCCGAGCCGACCGGCTCGGCGGTGGTGGCCGACCTGGTCGACGTCACCCGCCTGCACACCGCCGACCCGGAGAACCACGTGCCGCACCTGGCGTTCCAGCCGGACCGCATGGCCGCGGTCCCGTGGCTGCCGATCGAGGACACGGTCACCTCGTATTACTTCCGCATGCGCGTGGCCGACCAGCCGGGCGTGCTGGCCGACATCGCGCGCATCCTCGCCGACGGCGGCATCAGCATCGACGCCCTGTTCCAGCGCGAGCCGAGCGAGGGCGAGAACCAGACCGACATCATCATGCTCACCCACGACGCGGTGGAGCGCGACGTCGACGCCGCGGTCAAGCGCATCGAGCAGCTGCCGACGGTGCTGGCGCCGGTGATCCGCATCCGCCAGGAAGAGCTGGGCTAGGGCGGCGGGTCGGTGAAGTACGTCAGCACGCGCGGCGGGGCGCCGGAAGCGTCGTTCCTCGACATCCTGCTCGGCGGGCTGGCGCCCGACGGCGGGCTGTACGTGCCGGCGAGCTACCCGCAGGTCGGCCGCGCCGAACTCGAGCGCTGGCGCGAGCTGCCGTACGCCGACCTGGCGACTGCGGTGCTGGCCAGGTTCATCGACGACATCCCGGCCGCCGAAATCGGGCGGCTGTGCCGCGCGACCTACACGGCGCGGGTCTACGGCCACGGTCGGCCGGACAGCGACGCGGCGCAGATCGCGCCGCTGCGCTGGCTCGAACCGCAACTGGCGCTGCTCGAACTGTCCAACGGGCCGACGCTCGCCTTCAAGGACATGGCGATGCAGCTGCTGGGGGCGCTGTTCGAATACGCGCTGGCGCGCAGCGGCGAGCGGCTCAACGTCCTCGGCGCCACCTCGGGCGACACCGGCTCGGCGGCCGAGTACGCGATGCGCGGCCGGCCCGGCATCAACGTCTTCATGCTGTCGCCGCACGGCCGGATGAGCGCCTTCCAGCGGGCGCAGATGTACTCGCTGGCCGACGCCAACATCTTCAACATCGCCGTCGAGGGCGTGTTCGACGACTGCCAGGACCTGGTGAAGAGCGTGTCGAACGACCTCGAGTTCAAGCGCCGGCTGCGCATCGGCACCGTGAACTCGATCAACTGGGCGCGCGTGGCGGCGCAGGTCGTCTACTACTTCAGGGGCTACTTCGCCGCGACGAAGAACAGCGACGAGCGGGTGTCGTTCGCCGTGCCGTCGGGCAACTTCGGCAACGTGCTGGCCGGCTGGATCGCCAAGCAGATGGGGTTGCCGGTCGAACGGCTGGTGCTGGCCACCAACGAGAACGACGTGCTCGACGAGTTCTTCCGCAGCGGCCGCTATCGCGTGCGCTCGGCCGCCGAGACGCGCGCCACCAGCAGCCCGTCGATGGACATTTCCAAGGCGTCGAACTTCGAGCGCTACGTGTTCGACATCGTCGGCCGCGACGCCGCCGTCGTGCGCCGCCTGTGGAGCCAGCTCGACGCGCAGGGTGTCTTCGACCTGTCGTCGACCGCCCACTGGGAGTCGGTTCGTCGTTCCGGCTTCGTCTCGGGCAGCAGCACGCATGCCGACCGGCTGGCCACCATCCGCCGCCTGCACGAGCGCAGCGGGCTCGTCATCGATCCGCACACCGCCGACGGGGTGAAGGTGGCGCGCGAGCACGCGATGCCGGGGGTGCCGATGATCTGCCTGGAGACCGCCCTGCCGGCGAAGTTCGCCGAGACGATCGTCGAGGCGATCGGCCGCGAGCCGCCGCGACCGGCCGGCTACGGCGACATCGAGTCGCGTCCCCAGCGCTTCACGGTGCTGCCGGCCGACGTGGCGCAGCTGAAGGCGTACCTCGGCGCGCATGCCGGCTGAACCGCCCATGAAGGTCATCGGCTTCATCGGCTACTCGAACACCGGCAAGACGACGCTGATCGAGAAGCTGATCCCGCTGTTCGCCGCCCGCGGAATGACCGTGTCGACGGTGAAGAACGCGCATCACGGTTTCGACATGGACCGGCCCGGCAAGGACTCGTTCCGCTACCGGCAGGCGGGTTCGTCGCAGGTGCTGATCGCCACCTCCGAGCGCTGGGCCCTGCTGACCGAGGTGCGCGGCGGGCCGGCGCCGCTGGAGCAGCTGATCGGGCAGCTCGCGCCGTGCGACCTGGTGCTGGTCGAGGGCTTCAAGAGCGAGGGGCAGTTCCCGCG
Source organism: Burkholderiales bacterium (assembly GCA_020355165.1). Taxonomy (GTDB): domain Bacteria; phylum Pseudomonadota; class Gammaproteobacteria; order Burkholderiales; family Burkholderiaceae_F; genus JADJWR01. The sequence continues at coordinate 1,207,217 of CP070661.1, read as the reverse complement.
CATCGAGGTGCGCCGCACGACCAGCAGCGAGCCGCCGATCTTCCCGCACGACCCCAACGTGGTCGCCGTCGCCGCCGACCACGCGGTCGACACGGCCTTGCCGGTGCTCGACCTGAACGACGCCGCTAAGATTGCCGCGTTCATCGCCGAACGGCTCGATCTCGCCTGATGCTTTCCGTCGAAGAGGCCCTGGCGCGACTGCTGGCGCAGGCGCGCCGCATCGCCGACGCTGAAGTCGTCTCGACGCTGGCCGCGCACGGCCGCGTGCTGGCGCAGCCGGTGGTGTCGGCGCTGGACGTGCCGCCGATGGACAACTCGCAGATGGACGGCTACGCGGTGCGCTGCGCCGACGTGACTGCGGCACCGACCACGCTGCGCGTCACCCAGCGGATCGCCGCCGGCCATCCCGGCCAGCCGCTGGCGCCGGGCAGCGCGGCGCGCATCTTCACCGGGGCGCCGGTGCCGGAGGGGGCGGACGCGATCGTGATGCAGGAAGCGAGCACCGCGGCCGGCGATCGGGTGACGATCAACGAGGTGCCGCGCCCGGGGGCATGGATCCGCCGGGCCGGCTTCGACGTCAGACGCGGCGCCACGATCCTTCCCGCCGGCCGTCGCCTGCAGCCGCAGGACTGCGGGCTGGCCGCTTCGATCGGCGTCGCGCAGCTGCCGGTGGTGCGGCGGCCGCGGGTGGCAGTCTTCTTCACCGGCGACGAGCTGGTGATGCCCGGCGAGCCGCTGCCGCCGGGACGGATCTACAACTCCAACCGCTTCGTGCTGCGCGGCCTGCTCGAGCGGCTCGGCTGCGAGGCGATCGACCTGGGCATCGTTCCCGACGACTTCGAGCGCACGCGCGCTGCTTTCGTCGAGGCGGCCGGCCGGGCCGACCTGATCGTCACCTCCGGCGGGGTCTCGGTCGGCGAGGAGGACCACGTCAAGCCCGCCGTGCAGGCGGAGGGCTCGCTCGACCTGTGGCAGATCGCGATGAAGCCGGGCAAGCCGCTCGCCTTCGGCGAGGTGCGCGGCGTGCCGTTCATCGGTCTGCCGGGCAATCCGGTTTCCAGTTTCGTCACCTTCCTGCTGTTTGCGCGGCCGTTCATCCTGCGCCTGCAGGGCGTGGCCGAGGCGGCACCGAAGGCGCTGTCGCTGCGCGCCGACTTCGACTGGCCGAAGCCCGACCGGCGGCGCGAGTTCCTGCGCGTGCGCCTCAACGACGCGGGTGGGCTCGAGCTGTTCACCAACCAGAACTCGGCCGTCCTCACATCGACCAGCTGGGCCGACGGCCTGGTCGACCATCCGGCGGGCGAGACGATCAGCCGTGGCCAGACGGTCCGCTACCTGCCTTTCGCGGAGCTGCTCGGATGAAGGTCACGGTCCTTTACTTCGCCCGCCTGCGGGAGGCCGTCGGCCGCGACCGCGAGACGCTCGAACTGCCGGCCGGGGTCACCACGGTCGGTGCCCTGCGTAGGTGGCTGGTCTCGCGCGGCGCGCCGTGGGCGGGGGCCTTCACCGAGGTCAAGCGAATCCGCGCCGCGGTGGCGCAGGACATGGCAGCCGACGAGGTGCAACTGTCCGACGGAGTGGAGGTGGCCTTCTTTCCGCCGGTTACCGGGGGCTGAGTTGTCGGTCCGCATCCAGCACGAGGACTTCGACGCCGGCGCCGAGATCGGCCGCCTGCGCGCCGGCGACCCGCGCGTCGGCGCGGTGGCCAGCTTCGTCGGCGTGGCGCGCGACCGCAACGACGGCGCCGCCGTGTCGAGCCTCGTGCTCGAGCACTACCCGGGGATGACCGAGAAGGCGATCGAGGCGATCGTCAACCAGGCCAAGGCGCGCTGGTCGGTGTTCGAGATCCTGGTGATCCACCGCATCGGCGAGTTGAAGCCGCTGGAGCAGATCGTGCTGGTGGTGGTCACCAGCAGCCACCGCGGCGATGCGTTCGCGGCCTGCGAGTTCGTGATGGACTACCTGAAGACCGAGGCGCCGTTCTGGAAGAAGGAGACGACGCCGGCCGGCGAACGCTGGGTCGATGCGCGGAGCTCCGACGAACTGGCGCGCCGCCGCTGGGAACGGTTGGGCTGACTCCGGAGCTGCCGGCCGACGACATCGTGCCGCGCCGACGTTTGGCGGGCGCCGTGCAAACGGATCGACCGCGATCGGCTCGCCGTTGTTTCGCGTCCGGCGGGCGGCGCCCAGCAGCCAGGCGCCGAGCGCGCGCGGCGTCGCCGGTCAGGGCGGTGCCCCGACGACCCACTTGATCGTTGCGCGAAACAGCGCCTCGCGCGGATAGCCGCGGCCCGACGTCGACGCCCGCATCAGCGGGTTGGGGTCGCGGTCGCGCGGGATGGCCACGTCCCAGTGGTCGGCACGCGCCACGGCGAGCAGGGTGCTCCCGGGAAGCACCGTGTCGGCGGCGATCAGCTGACCGTCGTTGCGCGGATCGATGGTGGCGAGCTGCCGCGCGGTGACGCGCAGCGCGGGGGCGATCTCGTCAAGCGGCGCGTGGGCGACGATCGAGTAGTACGACGGGCCATGCGGCGGCGGATTGGCAGCCAGCCATGCGATCCGCTCGCGTCGCGTCAGGCTGGCCACGTCGCCGCCCTGCGACGGCGTGCAGTCGAACGGCGCGACCGACGGCGAGACCGCGTCGTAGGCCGGCTGGTAGAGGTCGGCCAGCGGCGAGCCCATCACCGCGCCGGCCACCGACACCAGCGCCGCCAGCTTCGGCGGCACGCCGCCTTCCCGCTGCAGCAGCGCCAGTGCGTGCAGCGCGTCGGTGACTCCCTTGGAATAGGCGACGAGGACGATCCGTTGCACTTCCGGTCGCCTTGCTTCGGTGCCGATCGCCGCGGCCAGCAGGCGGCCGTTCGTCTCCGATGAGGCGCGGCCGGGCAGCCTGACCAAGCGGATCGAATGCAGGCCGAGGTCGTCGTACTGCCGATAGCCCTCGCCGAGGTCCAGCTCGCGCGGGCGGACCCGGCCGTCGCCGAACGGCACCGCCAGCGCGCCGAGGCAGTCGCCGAACAGTCCGCCGACGACCAGCACGACGGTCGACGCGGCGCGGGCGGCGAACGTGCTGGGCAGCCCGGCTGGTACGGCGCCCGGTAACTGGTTCGGGCTCAAGCCATGCAGCCAGCGGGCAGGATCATCGTCGCCGGATGCGCGCAGCTCGGTCGCGAGCAGTGCGGCGAATTCGGCGCGGGCATCGCTGATGCCGGCCAGTGCCACGGGCAGGGTGACGGTCGGTGACTGCTCGGGCCGGTAAGGCAGCCAGGTGGCCGGCGCACAGGCGGCGAACAGCAGGGTAGGGAACAGCAGACCGACGAGTCGCGACCGGAAAGGCATCGCGTGATGGTACTGGCGTAGTGCCTCGGCGCTTGCCGACATCGGCAGCGGCCATGCGGCGCCTCCGTCGGTGCCTCGCTCGAAGCTGCCTTCAGCACGGAGGCTGCGCAGCGCCGCTCGAGTGCGCAGCGCGCGCGAGTGGCGCCGGCGCAGCGTCCGACCCGTGCGCCGGGGCGCGTTCGCCGCCGTGGCGCCGGCTCAGTCGATGCCGACGCTGGCCTCGACGCGGAAGAACTGCTCGGCGCGTCGGTTGGCCTCGCTGCGATTGGCGTTGCGGTCGTCGGGCGTGGCGTCGAAATCGATCTTGGTCGCCAGCACCGCGCGGCAGGTCATGTACGCCTTGGCCCTCTGTTCTTCGATGTCGTCGAGCTGGCTGCCGAGCAGGTCGACCATCTGGGCCTTGCGGCGGAACAGCGCGCGGTGTTCGGCGATGTTCGTCGGCTGCTCGGCCAGCAGCCCGTTGATGCAGTCGAAATCGCTCTGCTGGCGGCACCACGGCGGCAGCTTCAGCGATCGCAGCTCGGCCGCATCCGGGCCCAGATGCAGGCGCAGCTGCTGCAGCGTGGTCAGCATCTGGTCCTGGTAGGCCTGCGCGTGGCGGTAGCGCTCAAGCTCGCAGGACTCGCAGTCGGCGACCTCTTCCCACAGCCAGTCGATCAGGCTGCCGCGCGAGGCGCGCTGGCGGGCCACTGCCGCGGAATCCAGCGAGCGCAGGTAGTCGGTCGGGAAACCGGAGGTCTCGCAGACCTCCTTCTGCCAGGCGGCCAGCAGGTCGGCGTCGCTGGCGTGCGGAGACCGGCCCTGCGGCATCAGCTCCGCCCGCACCAGCAGCCGGTTCGCCTGCTCGTCATAGCCGAAGCTGATCCGCCGCCAGGCGATCGGCCAGTCCGACAACGAGCTGACGTTCAGCTCGAGCAGCGGCCGGCCGCCCAGCGCCCGGTGCATGGCCCAGAAACCGCGGTGCGTGTGCGCCGACAAATAGACGAGCGGGTGATCGAGGTTGTCCATCAGTTCGCGCAGACGGATCCGGGTCGGCAGTCCCAGCGATTGCCAGTTGTGGTGGCCGGCAAAGACCACGATGTCGCCCCGGCGCGCGGCCTGGACGACCCAGTGGCTGATCGCGCCGATCTGCTCGGGGTGCACGTGCCCCATGCTGCCCGGGCTGTAGCCGCGCAGCGTGTCGAAGGTGCTGACCAGCGGACCGGACTGGTTGGTGTCGAGACCGATGACGATTACGTCGCGGGTCGCGCCCGGCGCGCGTGGCAGCTTCAGTCGCTGCGCGATGAAAGAGTCGGCGTAGCCGGTGCCTTCGACCAGGTTGGCCTCGATGGCCGAGACGAAGAACTCCGGGTCGGGGTGGCGCCAGCTCACCCGGTAGTCGCCGGCGCGCGGCGGCACCTCCAGGGCCGGCATCAGCTGCCTGACCGATGCGTACTCGGCGAGATACAGCGCGATGAAGTCGCGCTTGCTGAGGGCCTCCACCTCGGTCCGATGCTGTGCGTCCTCTGCCGCCGCGCCGCGGCGGCAGGCGGCGTGCCACTTCCTGGCTCCGGGGTCGCGCAGGACGCTGAAGATGTCGTAGCGGTAGATGCCGAACATCAGGCCGTCGTGGTTGCCCGGCAGGATCGCGCCGGCGCGGCCGGTCGCGCGAAAGATCCGAGTCATCCGCTGTGCCTCGGAGCGGCAGGACAGGTCCATCACGTCGCCGAGGTGCAGCCACGGCTCATCCCGGTGAGCCTGCAGCGCCCACTCCATCATGCGGCGGCCGAATAGCGGCTGCTCGGGCGGGCGCTGGGCGACTTCGACGTAGGCATCGACCGCGCTGTCGTTGTCGTGCAGGGGGTAGCCGGTCGACTCGTGCTCCTGCGTGTCGCCGATGGCGGTGATCGGCCGCGTCAGCGTGACGTAGCGGCCGCCGGGTTCTGGCCCCGGTCCCGGCTGCGGCGTGAAGCCCGCGCAGCCGGCCAGCACGACCGGCAGCAGCGCGGCGGCGAGCGTGGCGCGACGGTGAGTGGCACGCTGACCCAGCGGCATGGACACCATCGCTCAGTAAAGGCTGGGCGGAAAGAGTTTGAAGAACAGATTCTCGATGCGCTGCGCGAAGCTGCGCGCCGGCAGGAGCCGTCCGCGGACGGCTTCGGGCACGAGGTTGCTGACGTTGACGGCACGCGACGGCGAGTCGGTGTGCGCGGTGCTGCGTCCCGCGTGCAATGAGCCGCCGAGTTCGGCCAGCTTGCCGGTCCACTGGTGCTTCCCGTCGAGCAGCAGGCGCGCCGGCGCGTTGGCCTGCAGCGTGGCCAGTGCCTCGGCTTCGGCGGCCGACCGCAGCGGCGGCGCGGCGCAGCCGGCTGCCGCAAGGGCGATCGCCAGCACCCATGCCAGAGGCCGGGCAAGGACGGGGCGATGCGAAGCACGGCGGAGCAGGAATTTCACCGATGAGACGAGCGCCGGGTGATTCGACGACGGGGTGCGATGCTAACGGAGGACGTG
>CP070661.1:1179522-1201288 GCA_020355165.1 Burkholderiales bacterium | reverse complement strand
GACCTCGTCGCTGTAGCCGCGCAGCTTGCCGTAGTTGTACAGCGACGGGCCGATGTTGCCGAACGAGATCTCCTCCTTCGACAGCTGGTGGCAGGCATAGCAGTTGCCGCCCGCCTCCGCACCCTCCTTGTCGCTCCACTGCAGGCCGCGGCCGGTTTGCGCGACCTTCTCGCCTTCCTTCCAGTTGTCCATCCACTTGCCGTCGGCCGGATACCTGACGCTCGACAGCGCAGCCTTTTCCAGCCGCGCGCGCAAGTCCTTCGGCGGATCGTTCTTGGTCTCCGTGCAGACCCGCTGCAGCTCGCTCTGGTTCAGCCGGTCGACCTTGGCGATGCCGCGATCGTGAAAGCTCGACTTGATGACCGCCATCGTCTCTTCCTGCGTCGGCGGCGTGTACATCATCGAGGCGCAGCCGGCCAGCACGGCCGCCGCGGCGGCGCTCAGAACTAGTTTGCTCTTCATGCGTGCTGTCCTCCGGTTAGCGCTTGATCGCCGGCGAATTCATCTCGCCGCCGGCCGCCTTGACGCCGAGGAACGTGATCAGGTCGATCGTCCCCTGAGAGATGTAGGTCGGTTCGGGAAAACGCTGCTGGCGGAAGCAGTCGTTGATCCGCCACTGCATCGTGCGCAGCGCCCCTTGCGAGACGCGATACGCCGGCCAGGTAGCGAAGGCCCGCTTGGCCGGCTCGGCTTTCTCGAAGTTCGGCAGGTCCTGCAGGCGGATGCGCTGGCCGTCGACGCCGTGGCAGGTCGCGCAGGCGAAGTCGTAGGGACCGGCGCGCAGGTAGAACAGCGTCTTGCCGCGGTCGTAGGCCGCCCGCTCCTTCGGGTGCTTCTGCGGCACCGCGATCGTGTCACCGCGCGACTGCTCGACGACGTACGCGGTGAGCGCCTCGATGTCGGTCTGCCGCTGGCCGCCGCCGGAAAACGGCTTCTTGGTCAGCGCGGCCCGGTCCATTCCCTGCAGCGTCACCATGCAGTGCACCAGCCGCGCCTCGAAATCCATCACCTGGTCGACGTCGGCGAAGTAGCGCGGCATCTGCGCGTAGGCGCCCTTGACCACGCCGGGACCCTGACCGAGATCGCAGCTCTCCAGCGACGCGCCCTTCGGCCCAGCCTTCGTCTTCCACTGCTCCTCGCCCCGCATGACGAGCAGCTCGGCCGGGTTGGCGTCCTGCAGCATCTGCCGGTACTTCTCGATCTCCTCGATCGTCTTGTCCTGCTGCGCGGCGGCAACGCCTGAGCCGAGCCCGAGCGCAACGGCCACGGCGCTGCGCACGAAGATCCTGCGTGAACTCCTGTTCATCATCCGAGCTCCTTTGCGATGACTGATTGACGGCGTCTACAACGCTCAGGGCCGCAGATAAACGAAGCCCTCTCTCGCCTGCAGCTTGGCGGCTTCCGCCACCCCCGAGGGCACGATCGTCACGTCCGGAATGACGCGCGCCTTGTCAATCTTGCGGGATACGAGCGTGTTGTTGCACAGGCGGAACTCGACGCCTTTGGTCCGCAGGCCCTGAATCGTCGCGTCGAACGGGTTGCCGTTCTTGTCCTTCGCGCCGTCGAGCATGAACTCGATGCCGTTGCCGTTGCCGACGACGACGATCTTGGCCGTCGGATCGGCGTTCAGGTGATTGCGGACGTTGCGCAGCGCACGCTGCGCCTCGTCGAGGCCATTGGTCAGGTGGTAGACCGCCTTGACCTTTTCCTCCATCGCAAACGCCGGCGCGCTGGCGAGCCCGGCAATCACCATCAATGCGGCAATGCCGCGGGTCGTGGTCCTGATCAGATTCACGCTCGTCCTCCTTGTGTCGGTACTGCAGATGAGACTCTTGCCCGTGTTGTCTCGGCACGGGGTTTAAATCAACCGGTCCTGCCGGATCAGGCGATTGCTGCGGGTGGCGGCACGCCCACGGCAACGATCATCCCGACCGGGGTCGCCGTCAGACACTCTCGCCGGGCAGCCGCTGCTTCCACAGCCTGTCGGGAAGCGCGGCCGTCTCGCGGCGAGCTAGTGCTAGTTGATCGTCGCCTTGTCGGTTCGGGTCTCGCCTTTGTTGTCGACCCAGGTCACCGTCAGTTCGTCGCCCTTCTTGCCGCCGGCGAACTTGAACTGCAGGTACGGGTTCTTCGACACCGCCGGGCCCCAGTCGGCCGAGAGCACGACCTTGCCCGCGTGCGTCACGGTCACCTTCTCGATGAAGTGCGGCTCCTTGCCGGCGGCCATCTCGTGCGACATCAGTATGCGTACGTCCACCCCGTCGCCTTGGGCAGTGGCGCGTATTCGCATCGGATCAGGCATCTATGTCTCCTTGGGTGGCAATTTCTAGTTGTGTCTGCTTCTTGTCGTCGTCGTCACCGGTTGCGCTCAGCCGCCGCAGCCGCCGATGGTGACCTTCACTTCCTTCGACGACATGAAGAACTTGTTGTCGGCCTTTACGACCGCATAGACGTTCGACGTCTGGCCCATCTTGATCCGCGTCGTCACGCTCGCTTCGGTGCCCTGCGGGATGTTGAAGCCGGCCGCGAGCGTGTTCGGGTTCTTCTCGACCATGATGTACACCGCCTGCGTGTTGGGGATCTTGCTGGCGACCGACACCGGCACCACTGCGCCGTTCTCGGCGATGTCGGGCGCGGTGATCGCGATGTCCTTGCTCTCGGCCACGCTGCCGCCGCCCAGCGCCTTGACCGTATCGTTCACATTCTTGGTCTCGAAGGCCGCCTTGTTGCGGGCCGGCTGCTGCGCAATTGCCGGTTCGGCACCCAGCAAACCGGCTGCGGCGAGAAGGCCGGCAGCCCCCGATGCCTTGATGAAGTCCCGACGGTTCTCGCTCATCTCCTGTCTCCTCGGTGATTTGACTGCCCGACCGCCGCAAAACCCCTGCAAACAGGCGAGGCCGTCAACGGCAAATTATTCGTGCATGCGGTGGCGACCGCATCCGGGAAAGCGCGATCCTGCCATTGCCTCGGCGCCCGGCGCTTGGTCAGACGCCCCTACGAAATATGGCCTACGTATCTTACCTAATGCACTAGATGTACAGCGAAATATCCGCTTCGCCGGCGAAGCCGAGGAACATCGCGGCTCCGCCATAGACGGCCTGTTCGATGAAGTCGTTCTTGTCGAACTCGAACAGGTCGACCGTCATCTGGCAGGCGATCATCTTGACGTCGGCCTCGATGCAGATATTGCGCAGCTCCTCCAGCGACGCCACCCCTTTCGACTTCATCTTGTTCTTCATCATCATCGTGGCCATCGACTCCATGCCGGGCAGCGCCTGCACCAGCACCGGCATCGGCACCGGCATCGGCATCGCCGGGTTGGCCAGTGGACTGATCTTCAGGTGGCTGATGTCCTTGCGCAGCAGTTGCAGCCCGTAGAAGGTGAAGAACACCTGGACCTCGTAACCCAGGGAGGCCGCCGTCGAAGCAAGAATGAACGGCGGGTACGCCCAGTCGAGCGTTCCCTTGGTGGCGATGATGGCCATCTTCTTGCTCACGGTCCTTTCCCCCAATCGTCAGGTTGATCTGGCAGCCGCTCGCGCAGCCTCGACAGCATCCGCTCGCGCAGTATTCAGCGCCGCTTCAGGAAGAACACATAGGTGCCGCCCTCCTGCGCCGACGACAGCAGTTCGTTGCCGGTCTGCTCGGAGAAGGCCTTCATGTCGGCCACCGAGCCCGAGTCGGTCGCCACCACCTTCAGCACCTGCCCGGAGGCAAGCTCGTTCAGCGCCTTGCGCGTCTTGACGATCGGCAGCGGGCAGGCAAGACCCCGCGCGTCGAGTTCCTTGTCGAAGTGCATGTCGTATCTCCTTGCTTGTCGGTTAGACACCTCGGCGCTTGCACGGCACGGGCGAGCGCAGGGCGAATCCCGAAATCTTAGATGAGGCCACTGTTATTAGCGTGGACGCGAGGCCCGGCGAACATAACCACGTTGGCTTGCCTATTACTACCCGCATGGGTGATCCGCGGCTAACAGTCCGGGGCGCCGTCGCCGCGCTTCCGATCCTCTAAAGTAGCCACATCCTGCGAGGGCGCGCCGCGCCCGCGGCGCCGCACGGCAATCGCGGCGCAGAACGATCAACGTTGTCCATGCCGGCCGAACCGCTGCCCCATCCGCTCATCCCCATCCGCGCCGCCGACGCCGCGCAGACTTGCGCATCTGGCGAATCGTTCGCGCTGATGGTCCTGGGCGACTCGATGAGCCCCGAGTTCAACGAAGGCGACATCGTCGTGATCGAGCCCGAGGGGCTGGCCACCGACGGCAGTTTCGTGCTCGCCTGGCACGCCGACGAATGGATCTTCCGCCGCCTGCAGCGCACGGAGGCGGGATGGGCCCTTGCGGCGCTGCATCCCGCCTACCCGCCAATCCTGCTGGCGGACCTCGGCTGCGTGCGTGGCGTCATCATCCAGAAGTCGCGCCCCGGCAGGCGGCGCGCCGCCAAGCGGTACGTCGAATGAGCGCACCGGCGAACCGCGATGCCATTGACGTCGACAGGCTGATTGCAGCAGTACAGCGCAACTGCGACCTGGCCGATGCCGTGCACGCGCGCGAAAAATCGCTGTGCACCTATCTGCTGAACCTGCGTGAGTTCTATCGCTGGCAGACCGACCTGCCGCTGGGCACCCTGCCCGACCGCGACCGGCTCGGGCAGTGGATCGCCGCCCGTGAACGCGCCTGGGATCGACTGCGCCAGGAAGCTGCGCACGGTTTCGACCCGCTGCCGCTGGCGTTGCGCCGCGCGGACGCCTTCGACGAGGCAACGGTCAACGCCTCGCTGGCACCACACAGGCTCGTCTACGGCGCCGGGATCGGCCTGTTCGGGGCGCAGCTGTTCTTCCTGGCCGAGATCGAGTCGAGCTCGACCCGCGACGGTGTGCCGGTGCTGGTGGCCGGACGCGAACTGGCACGGGGACTGGCTGCCGTGCCGGCGGCCAGCCGCGGCGGCGCCATCGTCGTGCGCGGCGACGCGCTGCGCCGATGGTTGTGGACGCGCATCGAGGGCCGCCCGCGCGGCCGGCGGACCGACGCACTGAGTGCGGCGCTGAGTCTGTACGGGGCCGACGACGACCCGGCGGCGGCGGTGGATCAGATCGTCGAGGCGGCGACCGAGACCGTCGTCCTGCACGAACTGGGCGAGCTGCGCGCCGCCGCCGAACTCGGGGCCGACTGGGAGCAGATGCTGGCGGCGGCGACCGACCGCCGCATCGAGCTGCTGCTGCGGGCGATCCGTGATCTGCTTGCCGACACGTGGGTGACCCTGCCCGCGCTGCTGCAGCGCGGCGACGCCGGTGCGCTGCTGTTCTGGCTGTCGAACTTCGACGGACTGCGGCGCGAGCTGGCGCCGGATCTGGCCCGCGCCTTCGACCCGCAGCGTGGGCAACTGCTGAGCGCGGCACTGCAGGCCACCCTGCCCGGGCAGCACAAGCACTGGCTGCAGGAAGCGCTCGACTTGCGCGACAGCTGGCGCAAGGGCGGCGCAGCGGCGCTTGCGCAGTCGCTCCAGCCCCGGCTCGACCGATAGCGCGCGTCAGCCGGTCGCCGCGCGGCTGGCTGGCGGCGCATGGATCTGCAGGTCGGCGCCGGCGGGCTCGGTGCCGCTGCCCGTGTACCAGTCGAGCTTTTCGCGCAGGCGGACCACCTCGCCGACGATCACCAGCGTCGGCGGCTTCAGCTGAGCCCGCTGGGCGGCCGCTGCCAGCGTCGACAGCGTTGCCGACACCGTGCGCTGCTGCGGCAACGTGGCCTGCTGGACGACCGCCGCCGGGGTGTCGGCCGACAGCCCATGCGCGATCAGCTGCTGGCACAGCGCCTCCAGCCCCATCAGGCCCATGTAGATGACCAGCGTCTGCCGCGGCCGCACCAGGCCGTGCCAGTCGAGGTCCATCGTGCCGTCCTTCAGGTGCCCGGTGACCAGGATGCACGACTGCGCGTAGTCGCGATGGGTCAGCGGAATGCCGGCGTAGGCACCGACGCCGCAGGCGGCGGTGATCCCCGGCACGACCTGGAAGCGCACGCCGCAGGCGGCCAGCGTTTCGATCTCCTCGCCGCCACGGCCGAACACGTAGGGATCGCCACCCTTCAGCCGCAGCACCCGCTTGCCCTGCCTGGCCAGACGCACCATCAGCGCGTTGATCTCCTCCTGCCGCATCGTGTGTCTGGAGCGTTCCTTGCCGACGTAGATGCGCTCGGCGTCGCGCCGGCACAGGTCGAGGATCGGCGGCGAAACGAGCTTGTCATGCAGCACGACGTCGGCCTGCTGCATCAGCCGCAGTGCGGCGAAAGTCAGCAAGTCCGGGTTTCCCGGTCCGGCGCCCACCAGGTAGACCTCGCCCGCTGCCGGCTGCCGCGCTGCCGTCTCGTCGAGCGTGCGCGCCAGCGCCTGCTCGGCCTGCTCGACCCGGCCCGAGAAGACGAGCTCGGCGATCGGCCCGCTCAGCACCCGCTCCCAGAAGCGCCGCCGCTGCGACGCCGGCAATGCCGCCTTGACGCGGTCGCGGAAGCGCTGCGCCAGCCTCGCCAGCTCGCCGTAGCTGGCCGGGATCAGCGACTCGAGACGCGCACGCAGCAGCCGCGCCAGCACCGGCGAGGCGCCGCCGGTCGACGAAGCGATCAGCACCGGCGAGCGGTCGACGATCGCCGGCAGGATGAACGTGCACAGTTCGGGGTCGTCGACCACGTTGACCGGCAGCCGGCGGGCGCGCGCCAGCTGCGACACCTCGCTGTTGATGCGGCGATCGTCGGTGGCGGCGATGACCAGGACCACGTCGTCGAGGTCTGACGGGCTGAAAGCCCGGGCGCGGTGCTCGATGCGCCCGGCCTGTGCCAGCTGCCGCAGTTCCTCACCCAGCGACGGCGCCGTGATCACCACCTGTGCGCCCGCCTCCAGCAGCAGCCCGGCCTTGCGCGCGGCCACTTCGCCGCCGCCGATCACGGCGGCGCGGCTGCCTTCCAGCTTGATGAATATCGGCAAGTAGTCCATCGCAGTCCCGCCGGCGCCGCAGCGCTGCCGGCCTCACCAGTAGGCCAGCAGCCGCCCGTTCTCCAACTTCGACTTCCAGCGCCGCAGCGGCCGGTCGCCCTTGGCGATGCACTCGCCGGTGGTGATGTCGAACTGCCACTCGTGCTTCGGGCAGGTGAGCTTCGTTCCCTGCAGCGCCAGGTGCGGGATGTTGGTCGTCTGGTGCGGGCAGCGGCTGTCGTAGACGCGGATCTCGTCTGCGCCGCGATGGACGAACAGGCCGCGCCCGTCGCAGTCGACCCGCGTGACCGCGCCGACCGCCAGCTCGTCGATCGCCATCACGTCGTGCCAGGTGCCGGGCAGTCCCATCGCGTCCGGCTGGAACTCGGGCAGGTCCATGTCGAGCAGGACGTCGACGGCCCAGACGATCTTCGCCAGCCCGAGCGCGGGAAAGGCCATCAGCAGCGCGTCGATCACCTCGGCCGGCGTGCAGCCCTCGCGCAGGGCGCGGGTCAGGTACTGGCGGAAGCCGCGGTCGGTCTGCGCGTGCACCTTGGTGATCACCGAGATCAGGTTGCGCGTCTTCGGGTCGAGGTGCCTGCCCGCCTCCTTGAGGAACTTGAAGTAGTGGCCCATGGCGTCGGGCCGGGCCTTGACCAGGTAGTTCAGTGCATCGCTCATCGGACTCGCTCGGAAAGATGCAGATCGGCTTGAAGACGGCAACGCTGCCTTGGACGCTGCTCGCGGCGGGCGGCGCGCATCGTCACAGCACCAGGGTGCGCAGTTGCGCCGCCGTCGCGCCGGCGGCGATCAGCGCCCCGCGCGCCGTCTCGACGAACTGCGCCGGACCGGCGACGAAGCAGTCGCATCGCGCCAGGTCGGCGTGCGCCGAACGCAGCGCGTCGACGGCCCGCCCCGCACCGGCCCCCGCATCCTCGTCGCTCAGGGCGGTGAACGAGAAATTGTCGAACGCCGCCTCCCAGGCCCGGCACTGGTTGGCCAGGTAATGGCCATCGGCGCCGGTGGCCAGCCAATACAGCGCAAAGACTTCCGCCTGCTCGCTGGCGATCAGGTGCTCGATCAGGCTCTTGACCGGCCCGAAACCGGTGTCGCAGGCGACGAAGAGCGCCGGCCGCGCGCTGTCGGCGTCGACCACGAAGTCGCCGGTCGGTCCGCGCACGTTCACCGCGCTGTTGGCCTTCAGCTGGCCGTCGAACAGCAGCGCCGTCACCGGGCCGTCCTGGCGGCGGCCGACGTGGATGTGCAGGTTGCGCTCGTCGCAAGGGCAGCTCGCCAGCGCGAACGCCTGCTGCGCGTCGCCGTGCGGCGTGGCGACGCCGAGGGTGACCGACTGGCCGGCAAGGAAGCGCAACCGGTTGCTGCGCGGCGTCTGCAGGTGCAGCAGCCGGGTACCGGGGGCGAGTTCACCGATCGCGCGCACGCTGCAGACGATGTCCTGCTGCGGGATGTCCTGCGGCCCGCTGGCCTCGAGCGTCTCGATCACCACGTCGCTGACCGCCGTGTGTGCGCACAGCAGCGTGTAGCCCTGCTGCCGCTCGAGCTCCGACAGCCGGTACTCGGCCTGCTGGATCTGGCGCAGCTCACCGGAGATCAGCCGCGCCTTGCACAGCCCGCAGTTGCCGCTGCTGCAGCCGTAGCTGAAGCGCAGTCCCGACTTCAGCCCGGCCTGCAGGATCGACTCGTTGCCTTCGAGCAGGAACTGGTGCCCGCTCGGCCGCACCGTGACCTGCGCCGAGATGACCTCAAGCATGGCGGCCATCGTCTCGAGCGGAACGCTCGACTCCTCGCCGAGCAGCTGCGCCAGCTCGCGGTCGATGAACTCCGCCAGCGGCCGCAGGCTGCCGTCCTCGCCGCCCAGCGCCTCGACTCGCCGGCGTACCTCGACCACCAGCCGGTGATACGACTGCGTCATGCCGCGCATCTCGGTCAGCTCGCGGCTCTGCGCGAAGAGCCGCTGCGCCAGCACCTCCTGCGACGGCAGCAGCCGCTCGCGCACGCGTTTGCCGAAGGCCTCCTCGCGGATCGCCTGCACCCGCTCGAGCGCACCGGCTTCCTCCGGCGACACCGACGGGAACAGCCGCTGCAGTTCCTCCAGGTCGATCAGGCCGTCGTCGGCGTGCAGTTCGCCGGCATGCACCATCCTCTGCAGCACGCCGCGCGGAACGCCGATCAGGTACGCGGCACGCGCTACGCTGAGCTTGCGTGACATCGCCTTCGACCGCCCCTGGCCAGGCCCGCGCGGCGCTCATCCGCCCCTGACGACCAGCACCGCGCAGTCCGACTTCTCGAGCACGCGTGATGCGTTGCTGCCGACCACGACCCTGCCCAGGCCGGTACGGCCGTGGCTGGCCATGACGATGACATCGGCCCCGAGGCGGCGCGCCGCCTCGGTGACCGCCTCGGCCACCTCGCCGTTCAGTACTTCGCCGTCGCAGGGCTGCTTGGCGCGCTCGAACCACTCGACCGTTCGCTGCACGATCTGCGCCGCTTCGGCGCGGCGCTCCTGCGGATGGCTGGGCACCTCGACCGAGACCGCCGTGATCGGGGCGGCGAAATAGTGGGCCAGCCTGGCCGCCATCGGCAGCGCCTTCTCCGCGACCTCCGAGCCGTCGGTGGCGACCAGCACACGCCGCACGTCGAAGGCCGCGCCGGCCGGCACCACCAGGACGCAGCACGGCGCGTGAGCGATGACCTTGCCGGCGGTATCGCCCAGCAGTGTGCGCGAGAGCTTGCCCCGCTCGTGCCGACCCATCACGATCAACTGCGCGTTGAACTCCTTCGCCACCTCGACGATGTCCCGGTCGGGCGCGGCGCCACGACGCAGCCTCGTGGCGCAGGCCAGGCCGGCGGCCTTCGCCTCCGCCACCACGTGATCGAGCACCTCGCGCGCCCGGCGCTCGGCGTCCGCTGCGGCCTGCGGCGCGACCGCGTCGTACTCGGGGTTGCTGACCGCCATCGTCACCGCAGTCAGGGCCACCTTGAAGGTATTGGCAAGCTTGATGGCGGCATGCAGCGCCGCCTCGGCTCCCTCGCCGCCGTCGGTGGCAAGCAGCACCGATGGCAGTGCCTGCTCGCCCTGGGCCTCGACCTTGCTCGACTCGTCCATCGTCCTCGCCCCGCTGCTTCGCGCGCCCTGCCGGGATTCAGTGCCCGCCGAGGACCAGCAGCCCGGAGGCGGCGAGCGACAGCACGACGACCTCCAGCACGACGATGACGACAAAGACCCGGTCGCGTGCCGCGTGGAAGATCGGCAGGATGCGCAGGTAGCACGGCACCGTCACCGTGGCCAGCAACACGACACCGAAGAAATTGATGTAGTCGCCGGTCCCGGCGAGGCGCAACCAGCCCCAGCCGATGGGCGCGCCCGTCGCCCGGCGGAACTCCGCGGCCGACAGGCCCCACAGGCTGGGCAGTTCCTGCAGATCGACATACGGCCTGAGCATGCCGCTCACGTAGAGCAGGAAGGTCACCACGAGCATGCCGAAGCCGAGGCGCATGCCGCGGTCCAGCCAGGCGGCGTACGTGCGCTGCTCCTCGGAGACCAGGACTTCGGTCGGCTTTGCGTCGCTGTTGGTGGATGCCATGGTCAGATGCCGAACGCCTTGAGCATCGCCCGCCCGCCAGCCAGCAGCAGCAGGACGATCACCACTTTGCGCAGCAGCGAGGCCGAGGCGACGGTCAGCAAGCGTACACCGATGGTCGATCCCAGCATCATGCCGATGATCGACGGCACGGTGACGATGGCCAGCACCGCGCCCTGGTTCAGGTAGACCCAGGCGGCCGACGAATCGACGATCGACAGCACGAACATGCTGGTCGCCACCGAGACCTTCAGCGGCGCGCCCATCAGCAGGTTGAGCACCGGCACGTTGGCCCAGCCGGCACCGAGGCCGAACATCCCCGCCATCATGCCGATGACGACGAACATCGCCAGACCTGCCTTGGTCCGGTGGGCCTTCCATTCGACCACCCGGTCGGCACCGGCGTCGAAGTACATGCCGTTCATTCGCAACGCCGCCGACCAGGGGTCCGCGGCCTCGACGTGCGGGAAGTCCGATTTCTTCGAGCGCCACATCAGGACGACGATGAAAAGCAGCGTCAGGCCGAGGGCGAACTGCACCAGATTGGCCGGCAGCGCGAGGCCGACCAGCGCGCCGACGATCGACGAGGCCGAGCCGATCAGGGCCAGCGGCATCGCCAGGCGCAGGCTCGCCATGCCGCTGTTGAGCAGGCGCGGGCTCGACGCCAAGGCCGCGGCCAGCGCCACCATCAGGCCGGCACCGCGCACGAAATCCAGGTGAAACGGGAAGAAACCCGAGACGATCGGAACGAACAGGACGCCGCCGCCGACGCCGCCGAGCACGGCGACCACGCCGAGGCAGAAGCAGACGATGAACAGCAGCAGCGGCCAGAACCACCACGGCAACCCGGCTCCCAGCGTCGCCGCGCCGGCCGGCCCGGCGCCGGCAAGCGCGATCTGCCCGTCAGCCGCCGAGGCGAGTTCGGGCAGCGCCGCGTACAGCGCCAGCGCCAGCGCCGTGCTCGCCAGCCTTGCGTGAATCAAGTGCCTGCTCCCGCGAAGCGCCGGTCGGCCGGCGCCATCTCTGCCCCGTGTCATGCCGATTTACGCAGACCCCCTGCAGGTCGTCTACTACCGATGGGGGGTTCGAAGTCCCCACCCATTCGGGGGGCTTGTCCGGCCCGGCGCCTGTTTCCGATCATCATCGCCGGCGGCCGCCGTCCGCGCCTGGCGCACCGCGGCTGAGCGCACACCCAAGATTCCGGAGACACGACTTGTCAGGGCTGGTCAATCCGCACGGCGGCGGACCGCTGAAACCCCTGCTGCTGGAAGGCAGCGCCCGCGACGAGGCACTCGCCCGCGCCCGGAGCCTGCCTCGCGTGAAGGTCAGTTCGCGCGAAAAGGGCGATCTGATCATGCTCGGCATCGGCGGCTTCACCCCGCTCGACGGCTTCATGACGCACGGCGACTGGGAGCGTGTCTGCGACGGCATGAAGCTTTCCAACGGCCTGTTCTGGCCGATCCCGATCACGCTGTCGACGAGCAACGAGGTCGCCGCGACGTTCCACACCGGCGACGAGATCGCCCTGATCGATCCGGACTCGGACGAGATCATCGCCACCATGCGGGTGAGCGAGAAGTACGCCATCAACAAGAAGCACGAGTGCGTGATGGTCTTCAAGACCGCCGATCTGGAGCACCCGGGCGTCAAGATGGTGATGGCACAGGGCGAGGTCAACCTCGCCGGCCCGGTGAAGGTGCTGTCGACCGGCGGCTTCGACAAATACGGCGCCCTGTTCATGACGCCGAAGCAGACCCGCCAGCTGTTCGACTCGCTGGGCTGGACCCGCATCGCGGCGTTCCAGACGCGCAACCCGATGCATCGCTCGCACGAGTACCTCGCCAAGGTGGCGATCGAAGTCTGCGACGGCGTACTCGTGCACTCGCTGCTCGGCGCGCTGAAACCGGGCGACATCCCTGCCGACGTGCGCACGCGGGCGATCGCCACCCTGATCGACGGCTACTTCCTGCAGAAGACGGTCGCGCAGGCCGGCTATCCGCTCGACATGCGCTATGCCGGGCCGCGCGAGGCGCTGCTGCACGCGCTGTTCCGGCAGAACTACGGCTGCTCGCACCTGATCGTCGGCCGCGACCATGCCGGCGTGGGCAACTACTACGGCCCCTTCGACGCACACCATATCTTCGACGAGCTGCCGTCCGGCTCGCTGCAGACCCAGCCGCTGAAGATCGACTGGACCTTCTGGTGCTATACGTGCGGCGGCATGGCCTCGGCCCGCACCTGCCCGCACGACGACAAGGACCGGCTGCTGGTGTCCGGCACCAAACTGCGCAAGTGGCTGTCCGAGGGAGCCGAGGTGCCGGCCGAGTTCAGCCGTCCGGAGGTGCTGGCGGTCCTGCGCGAGTATTACGAGGGGCTGGCGGCCGAAGAACGCGTTGAAGTGAAGTTGTCCGGACATTCCGCGCGCTGATCGGCCTGCGCAGCAGAGGCGTTACGGACCCCGGAACGAGACCACGATTACGATGGCTGCAAGCGGTGCGAGACACGCGACATGGCCCCGGCGGGCAGCCTGGAGCAGCCCTCCCGGGCTTCTGTCGGAGCCTGTGGTCGATCGGCTCGGGCAGCGGACCAGGTGAGCAGCAGACGCGAACAAGTGCGGGACGGGGCGGGGCCAATACCCGCCGCTCTTGCCAGATTATCGGACCAGCGAACGATGAAGGTCAGTCAGTACATGAGCCAGCCGGTGCTATCGATTGCGCCGAAGACCGATTTTCACGTGGCCTACGAGTTGATGGTGAGCCGCGGCATTCACCATCTGCCGGTGGTCGACGGCGACAAGCTGCTCGGCATCGTCGGCGAGCGCGACCTGCTGCTGGCGGCCGCCCATTTCGGCCCGGCGGTGGTGCCGGTCGAAGAGATCATGCGCAGCCCCGTCGTGACGGTTTCGGCTAGCGCCACCATTGCGCAGGCCGCGCGCCTGCTCGTGCTTCGTCGCGTCGGCAGCCTGCCGGTGCTCAACCGCAACAAGGCGATGGTGGGCATCATCACCGAGACCGACATGTTCAAACTCACGGCCGGCATGCTTCACCCACGGCCCGCACCGGCCGGCAGTCCTCGCAAATCCGCCTCGCGCGGGGCCACCGGCAGGAAGAAGCCGGCGCGCAAGGCGGCGACGCGGAAGAAGTGAGCCCGGCAGCACCGCCGCCGGATCGACAGCCGCCGAAGCCCGGCGCCCGCACTCCGGTCAGACACCGCGTGCAGCCTGCCGCGGACGCAATTGGCGACGGGCCGGTCGCACCTGAACGACCGAAGCGGCGAGCCCGTCGCGGGACGGCCCGTTTGGCCAGTCTCGCCGCTCGCGGGCGGCCGCGTGCAGCCGCGCCAGGCCCGGATCGGCGAACACATGCTCGCCGCGCACGCAGGCGAGGCCGCGGAGCATGCAGCGAGGCTCGCCGCTGGCCTGGATGCGCGGCACGAGCGGTCCGGCACCAGCCGTGACCAGCATGCAGCAGCCGGCGGACCTCGGCGCCGTCCGCGTCGACGACGAGGGCTACCTGGTCGACCCGGCCGACTGGACTGAAGCGGTTGCGCAGGCGCTCGCCGAACGCGAGAACCTGACGCTGTCCGATCTGCACTGGCAGGTGCTGCGCTTCATGCGCGCCTTTCACGACGACCACCAGGTTGCCGCCGACGCACGGTTCGTCATCAGATTCCTTGCCGACGAGGCCGGGCTCGGCGCTGCCGCGCGCGGCAAACTGTTCGAGCTGTTCCCGTACGGCTACGTCAGGCAGGCGTGCAAGATTGCCGGCATGCGCCGACCGCGCGCTTGGAGTACCGGCTAGGGCCGGCTACGCCCGGGCCGGCAGCCGTGACCGGAGCCTGCCGCGGCCGTTCGCAGCCTCAGGTCAGGATCCGCGCCGGCCGGTCGAACAGCCACAGCACGAACACCAGGCCCGCCGTCATCGGCGGCATGACCAGCGGATTGACGATGCCGGCCACCAGCGGCGCGATCATCAGGAAAAAGCGCAGCCCCCAGCTGTAGAGCAGGCCGGCGCGCCCGACATAGTCGAGCGCCAGTGCATTGAACGGCCTTCTGTGCTCGGAATCGGCCGGCATCGACATCACGAAGCCGGCGTGATTGAAGTAGCGCATCGCCATCGACGAGCAGACGTAGGAGGCAAACAGCGCCAGCATCAGCAGCCCCTCCAGCACCGGCCGCAGCGGCACACCGCCGCCGGCGCGCAGGTGCGAGATGCTTTCGACCAGGCTGCCGCCGGCCAGCGTGATGGTGCCCATCAGCGCCAGCGCGGCCGTCGAGGCGCCGATGGTCGCCGACATCAGCGAGTTGCGCAGCGTCTGTACGGCGACGATCTCGAATCCCGGCCGCTCGCTCAGCGCCTCGGCCCAGCTCACGCGCATGCGCGTGTGCGCCGAGCGGGCCATCCGCTCGGGGTGGCGCCGGACGACCCACAGCACCCACGCCTCGTAGACGAGAAAGACGATCGAACTGACCCCGAATGCGATCCACGCTGCCGACTGTTCCTGCATCGTCAACCTCCGTTGCCGACGATGTTACCGAGCGCGGGGGCGCCGCGCCCTGGCCGGCGCACGGTCGCGGGATGACGCCGGCGACACGGCGGTCCGTACAATGACCCGCAGGATGAGCAGGCAGGCACGCACACGATGAGCCAGGAAGCCGGTTCGCTTGCGCCGCTGCGGCAATTCGTGGTCGCCATGACGAAGCTGATCGATCAGCGGCAAGGCGAAGCAGCCTTGCTGGCCGAGGGCCGCCGCCATCTGGCGGAGCTGATCGCCCGCGACGATTGGCTGCCTGACACCTTCGCCGATGCCGAGCCCGGAGTCTATCGGCAGTACCTGCTGCACTGCGATCCGCTGGAGCGCTTCTCGGTCGTCAGCTTCGCCTGGGGGCCCGGCGGGCGCACGCCGATTCATGATCACACGGTGTGGGGTCTGGTCGGGGTGCTGCGCGGCGCCGAACGCTGCGAGGAACATGCGCCCAGCGGAGCTGACAAGGTCGTCCCGTGCGGCCGTGTCCACGTGATGACGCCGGGCATGATCGAAGCGGTTTCGCCGACGATCGGCGACTGGCACGTCGTGTCGAACGACCTGCCCGACCGCGTTTCGGTGAGCATCCATGTCTACGGCGGCAACATCGGCACCGTGCGGCGGCACCTGTTCGATCCGCTCGGCGGCGTGATCAGGCAGTTCATCTCCGGCTACTCGTCCCCGGTGGTGCCCAATCTCTGGGACCGCTCGGCCGGCGACGCACGGTGACGCCGATGCTGAAGGCCCGCCGCCTCGGCGCGGTGCTCTCGATCGAGCTGGACCGGCCCGACCGCGGCAACGCATTGAGCGCGGAACTGGTCGAGCGGCTGATCGCCGGGGTCGAGCAGGCCAGCAGCGACGCCAGCCTGCACACCATGGTGCTGGCCGGAAGCGGACGGCACTTCTGCACCGGCTTCGATCTCGCCGACCTCGAGCAATCGAGCGACGGCGACCTGCTGCTGCGCTTCGCGCGCATCGAGCAGCTGCTGTCGATGCTCTGGCAGGCGCCGATGCGCACCGTCTGCGTGGCGCACGGGCGCACCTGGGGCGCCGGAGCCGATCTGCTGGTCGCCTGCGACCGGCGGCTTGCGGTCGACGGCGCGTCCTTCCGCTTCCCCGGGCCGGCCTTCGGCATCGTGCTCGGCAGCCGACGCCTGGCCGAGCGCATCGGCGTCGATCGCGCCCGCGAGGTCCTCAGCGGCGGTCTCGAACTCGACACGGCCTCGGCGCGGGCCGCCGGACTGGTGCAGGAGATCTGTCCCGCCGAAGGCCTGCAGGAGCGGCTCGAGGCGCTCGCCGTCGCCCCGCTGCCCGATCGCGACACGGTGCGCGCGCTGCGGCAGGCAACCCGCGACGACCGCGGCGACGCCGACCTCGCGTCGCTGGTCCGCTCGGCGTCGCGTCCCGGCCTGAAGGCGAGGCTGCTCGCCTACCAGGACATGCGGCGCGCCGCGCGCGCTTCGTCGCCGCAATGACGGCGGCGCGGCGCCGGCCGACCGAGGCACACGCGATGCCGCCGCTGGTTCAACCGGACAACCCGCCTGGCCGCCCGCTGGCGGGCGTTCGCGTGATCGAGTTCTGCCAGGTTGCCGCCGGGCCGTTCTGCGGCATGCTGCTGGCCGACTTCGGCGCCGAGGTGATCAAGGTCGAGCCACGCGAGGGCGACGCGATGCGCCAGTGGCCGCCGATCACCGACGGCTACAGCGAGAACTTCGCTTCCGTCAACCGCGGCAAGCGGTCGGTCGCACTCGACCTGAAGCGCGACGAGGACCGCGAGGCGGCGCGCGCGCTGGTGCTGGCCGCCGACGTGCTGGTGGAGAACAGCCGACCCGGCGTCATGGCGCGTCTGGGCCTGGGCTGGGACTGGTTCGCGCCGCGCAAGCCATCGCTCGTCTACTGCTCGATCTCGGCATTCGGGCAGGATGGACCGCGCGGCGCGGAAGGCGGCTTCGACCTGACGATCCAGGCCGCAGCCGGCGTGATGAGCGTCACCGGCGAGCCCGACGGGCCGCCGGTCAAGGCCGGCGTGCCGCTGTCCGACTTCGCGGCCGGGCTGTACGCGGCCTACAGCATCGCCGCGCTGCTGAACCGCGTGCGCAGCGGCGGGCCGGGCGGACGGATCGACGTGGCGATGCTGGCGACCACACTGGCGATCGGCGCGCTGCAGACCAGCGAGTACTTCGGCACCGGGCGCAATCCGCGCAAGCTCGGCTCGGCTCATCCGCGCAACGCGCCGTACCAGGCCTATCGCGCCGCCGACGGCTATTTCGCGATCGCCGCCGGCAACAACAAGCTGTGGCTTCAGGTGTGCGAACTGACCGGCGCGCGCGAACTGGCCGACGACGCGCGCTTCGCCACCCCGACGCTGCGGGCACGGCACCAGGTCGAACTGAAGGAGAAGCTGGAGCCGTTCTTCCTGCGCCAGCCGGTGACTTACTGGCTGTCGCTGTTCGGGCCCGCCGGCGTTCCGTGCGCGCCGATCAACGGCTATGCGGAGGCGCTGGCCGATCCGCAGACGGTGCACCTCGACCTCGTGCAGCCGATGGCGCTGCCCAACGGGCAGGTCACCCGCACGGTGACCTGCCCGGTGCGGCTCGATGGCCGCAACGTGCCGGTGAACACTCGCCCGCCCTCGCTCGGCGAGGACACCGCGGCACTCATGGACTGGTTCAGGCAGCGCCGTCCGGCGACGGACTAGAGGCGCCGACTGCCCTGCCCCGACTGCGGCGGCGGCACGCTGGCGCCGCGATTCAGGCCGCTGGCGCGGCGCCGGCCGCTTCGCTCGCGCCTTCGGCCTCCGGCGCGCCCTGCCACATCATCTCGTAGCCGAGCTCGTTGGTCTGCACGCACATTTCGGCCAGCGCGGCGAACTTGGCGCGGAACACCGCGTCGGCATGCGAGCGTTCGTGCTCGTCGAACGAACGCCAGTACGTGGCGATGACCAGGTCGTGATCGGTTCCTTGCTGGCCGCCGAGCGAGCCCTCGTCGGAGACGAAGCCGGAGAAGCGGAACACCTGGCCGGCGATGAATCCGCCCTTGTCGCCGCCGTAGGTCTCCTTGACCACGTGGCACATCTCGGCCAGCGCCAGTTCGACGTCGTCGTAGGTGACGCCCGGCTTGAGCTTGACGGTGTTGAACAGCAGCTTGGCGCCGAAAGGGATGGTGATCGGACCGAACATGTCGTCTCTCCAGGCAGGTCAGTCACAAGGAGTTTAGGCCGCGCAGGTCGAATTCAAGCGGCGGGGCGGGCCTGATTCTCGCAATCCCTCGGTGCCCGGTCGCGGCCCGATGAGCGCAGCTCAGGATCCGCGCTCATCGGGAAGCGCGGCAGCCGGCCTGCGGTGACCCGCAGCGCCGAGCCGGCGCACCGGCATCCCCGACAGCGCCGGACGCCGCTGTCGGCGTCGCGCACCGTTCGCCGACAGTCGCTAGGGTTAGTACTATGTCCACGGAGCAGCGCCGCCACCCTGCTGCGCAAGGGGCATTGCGCCGCGCCTGCCCGAAGTGCCGCCTGGAGGTGGCCGCAGCGGGCTTTCAGCCCCACCTGGGAAGAGGAGGAGACGAGATGTTCCGTGCGCTGATGTTTGCGATCCTGGCGTCGTTCGGCGCCGCTGCAGTGGCCGCCGATGAGCATCCGGTGGTGACCTACTCGAAGGCGGCCAAGTTCGAAGATGTCCGCGACGACCTGAAAGCCGCGATCGAGGGCAAGGGCCTGGTGATCGACTACCACTCCTTCGTCAACAAGATGCTCGAGCGCACCGGCAAGGACGTCGGATCGGCGAAGAAGCTCTACCTCGACGCGCAGTCCTTCGTCTTCTGCAGCGCCACGCTGTCGCGCAAGACGATGGAGGCGGATCCCGCCAACGTGGCGATGTGCCCGTACTCGATGGTGGTCTATGCCACGGCGCAGGAGCCGGGCAAGGTCCACGTCGCCTATCGCCGGCCTTGGCGCCCCGACGGATCGGCGGCGTCGAAGGCGGCGCTCGCCGAGGTCGACTCGCTGCTCGATTCGCTGGCCCGCGAAGCGCTCGGGCTCAAGTAGCCGACTGCCCGCCGGCCTGCGCCACGCGCGCCGCCGGCGCCCGCGGCCGCACCGGCGCAATCAGGCGACGCTGCCGAAACTCTTGTCGACCGCGCCGCCCGGCGGCTTCAGCCCGGCCAGGCGGCAGCCCTGCGCAATCGGGCCGCCGGGCAGCAGCGTGTACAGGTACTTCACGCCACCCTTGTAGTGAAACTTCTCCTCGAGCGCGTCGTGCAGCTCGCTCAGCTTCACCGCCCCTTCTTCGTGCCGGTCGTAGAACTCCTGCAGGCCGCGCACGACCTCCCAGTGATCGTCCTGCAGCGTCAGCCCTTCCTGCTGCGCAGTCTCGATCGCCGCTTCGCGGCTCCAGTCGGCCGGCGCATGGGGGAACCGGGCATCGGGGGTCGCTTCATGTCCGCGGATCTGGTCGGTCCCAATCGTCATTTCTGCCTCCCACATCAATGGCCGATGACGCACCAACCGGTGCCGACGCTCGCCCCGGGACCCGAGCAGGTGGCGGGCGAGCCCATCACGGAGAGCGCGGAGCCGGTGTGCTTCGGGTCGACGTGCCTTGCGGTCGATGCTCTGCGAGGCCCACACTACTCCACGATCGCAGATCGTCAACCGGGCAGTCGCCGCTGACGCAACCCCTTGTTGCTGCACCCGCGCCGCGCCTGCCGAATCGGTGCTACGGCACAACGACTACGGCCGCTTCGGCGTCTTGTATTCGGCTTCCTTCTGGAACGGTTCCCAGATCGTTTCGTAACCAACAAACCCCTTTTCGTTCTGCGGCATCTGTCGCGTTGTCAGGAAACGCGAATGCCCGTCAGGAACTTTGGTGACGGGCTTTTGCTCGCTCTTTTGCTCGCTCATGAGTTGCCTCTTTCTGTAGTGAAGTCAGGATTGCATGTACGAGTAACTGCAGCCGAATCGTTCGACGCCATTCGACACCGCGGCTCAAACGGGTCTCATCAGTGACGGGTCGACATCCGGCTGCGCGCCGGTCGCTCCGCCGGCTTTGATCTCTTCGCCGGTTGCGTCGCGCACCGTCAGAATCTCGAGGGTGAAGACGACTTCCCTGCCGCAAAGCGGATTGTTGCCATCGACGGTCAGTGTTTCGCCGTCCATCCGCGTCACGATGAAGCTGCGGGTCTGGCCCTCGTCGTTCTCCATGAGAATGGAGGTGCCGACCTGCCGGTACTCCTCCGGAACGTTGTCGATGTGATCGGTAAAGACCAGCGACTCGTCCCTGGGGCCGAAGATCAGGTTGCCATCGATCGGCACCTCGATCACATCCCCCGCCGACCTGCCCTCCAGCTCCTTGTGGACGAAAGGAGCAAGAATTTCATTGTGCCCATGAACATAGCCCAACGGGAAGTCGACCCGGGTCAGGACGTGCCCCGACTTCTTGTCGGTCACCTTGTAGGTCAGTTCGACAAACTTGCCGACCTGGATGGCTTCACTCATGGCGAATACGGACCAGCGGCTCAGAAGATCGACGCCCCAAAGATCCTGACCTGTCCATTCTCATAACCAAGGACCAGTCTGCCGAGCCATTCGCCCTCCTTCTTGGTGCTCCGTTGCCGGTACAGGACGGTCACATGCTCGCCCCGGCGAATGATGCCCAGATGGTCGAAACTCTCGGACAGGTTCCTCGCCAGGTCGCTGTTTGCGAACTGGTGGTTCACCACGACCTGATTCATCGCAAGCGCGAGCGCACTCGAGAAGTTCTTGACGAATTCTCCGTACTTGCCTTCGTTGGAAAACTTGATGAGATCGCGCCACAAAGGGTCGGCCACGGCCCGTATCTCGTCGTCGGCTTTTTCGATGATGTTCACGCGCGGCTCTCTGTGGCCGAAAGGGACGAGCTCAATAGGACACGCCAAGAAAGACCAACACCCGGCATGTCGGTCTCTTGTGCGCGTGGGCAGGAGTTCGGTGCGAACTCCTGCCCGCAGACATCGCTACTCGTCGCCACTAACCAGGTGATAGCAGGGTGCCTTTTCCATCGTGTATTCACCGGTTTTCGGATCGCGACGCGAAACTGTCAGCACGTGCCAGTTTTCGTCGTCCAGCTTCATCGCATCGCCGCGGTAGTAGTAGCCCGGCCAGCGGGTCTCCTTGCGGAACAGCGTGTGCTGAGTCACGCACTCTGCGGCGCGATGACGGTGCTTCAGCTCCCAGGCGCGCAGCAACTCGTGAATGTCCTCGGCGGCCAGGCTCTCGAGGTCTTCCTCCATGATCTTGAGCTTCTTCAGGCCGATGTGCAGGAGCTTCTCGTTGGTCATGTAGTTGACCGTCACGCCGCCGCAATACTCGTCCATCAGCTTCTGCAGGCGGTCGAGGCCCTGCTTGGGATTGATGTAGTGCGGGTTGACACTGCCCGCCACGATCGCATTGCGGTAGACCCTGTAGTGCTCCAGAGGCTTGTAGATCTCAACCTTGCGGCGGTTGATCTGCTCATCCGACACGACGATGCCTTCTGCCTTGCCGTCGTCGATGTACTTGCAGGCCGCCTTCGCGGCGAGACGACCTTCGGTGAACGAGCCGGACGAGAAGGCGTGCGGCGTGCCGCCGACGGCGTCACCGGCGCCGAACAGGCCCTCGATCGTCGTCATGCGGTTGTAGCCCCAGAAATACTCGGGCGGGGAAACGTCCTC
>CP070661.1:1164056-1179422 GCA_020355165.1 Burkholderiales bacterium | reverse complement strand
CACGGTTTCGACGACCATCTCGCGCGCCAGCGTCTGCGGATGCGACAGCGCCTCGCCGATCGAGTGCACCGGACCGGCCGGCACGCCGGCGGCATCGAACGCCGCCAGCCACTCGGCGCGCGTGCGCGTGGACAGGACCGCGTTCATCAGTTCGACCAGCGCCGGCAGGTTCTGCTTGCGCGCCGTGTTGGTGGCGAAGCGCGGGTCGGTACGCCACTGCGGGTGGCCGAGCACCTCGGCGATGCGCTCCCAGTTGGCCTGGTTGGCGCCGCCGATGTTGATCCAGCCGTCGGCGGCGTGGAACGCCTGGTACGGCGCGGTGAGGATGTGCGCCGAGCCGGTCGGCCCGGGCGAGACGCCGGTGGCGAAGTACACCGACGCGTGCCAGTAGGTCTGCTGCAGCGCCGCCTCCATCAGCGAGGTGTCGACCACCTGCCCCTGCCCGGTGCGCAGCTTGTGCGCCCAGGCGGCGACGATGCCGAGCGCGGCGAGGATGCCGCCGTTGATGTCGGACACCGGCGGACCGACCTTGGCCGGCGGTCCGCCCGGCTCGCCGGTGATCGACATCAGCCCGCCGAAGCCCTGCGCGATCAGGTCGAAGCCGCCCTTGTCGGCATACGGGCCGCTGTGGCCGTAGCCGCTGACCGCGCAGTAGATGAGGCCGGGGCTGGCGGCGCGCAGCGCCTCGTAGCCGAGGCCGAGCTTTTCCATCGTGCCGGTGCGGAAGTTCTCCAGCAGCACGTCGGCGCGGCTCACCAGCCGCAGCAGCACCTCGCGCCCCTGCGGGTGCTTCAAGTTCAGCGCCAGGCCGCGCTTGTTGCGGTTCATCATCAGGAACGGCGCCGAGACGCCGTTCACCCGCGGGTCGGTGTAGCCGCGCGAATCGTCGCCGCCGGGCAGCTTCTCGACCTTGATGACGTCGGCGCCGAGGTCGGCCAGCATCATGCCGCCGGTCGGCCCGGACATGATCTGCGCCAGTTCCAGCACCCGCATGCCGGCCAGCGGACCGGATCTGTTCGGTTTCACCTGACCTGCCTCCGCGGCTGAATCGGTCGTCACCGGCCGACGAACTCCGGTTTGCGCTTCGCCAGGAACGCCGCGTAGCCGATGCGGAAGTCCTCGGTGTCGAAACAGTCGAAGCACTCGTCGCGCTCGGCGTCGGTCAGCGGCCGCGCCTCGGCCAGCCGGCGGGCGAACTTCTTGTGCCAGCGTGCCACGAGCGGCGCGCCGTCGGCGATCCGCTGCGCGGCGGCGCGTGCCTCGGCCTCGACCTCGCCATCGGCCACCACCCGGGTGACGATGCCCTTCGCCTTCGCCTCGGCGGCGTCGAAGATCCGCCCCTCGAGCAGGATCTCCAGCGCCACTGCGCTACCGACCAGCCGCACCAGCGGCGCCATCTCGGCGTAGGCCATCACCAGGCCGAGGTTCTTGATCGGCGCGCCGAAGCGGCTCGACTCGCCGCAGATGCGGATGTCGGCCAGCGCGGCGATCTCCAGCCCGCCGCCGACGCAGATGCCATGGATCTGGGCGACGACCGGGTGGCGGCACTGCTCGAGCGCGCGCGCGGTCGCGTGCATGATCGCGCCGTAGCCGACCGCCTGCGCCTTGTTCGACCGCTCGGTCGCGAATTCGCCGATGTCGTTGCCCGGCGAGAAGGCCTTCTCGCCGGCGCCGCGCAGCAAGACGCAGCGCAGCGTGTCGTCGGCCGACAGCCGGTTCACCGCCTCGCCGAGCGCACGCCACATCGACTTGGTCAGCGCGTTCAGCTTCTGCGGCCGGTTGAGCACGACGGTGGCGATCGCGCCGTCACGCTGCACCAGGATCAGCTCGTCCACCGTGGCCTCCTTCCGCGCCCCTTCACCGATCGCGCCTCAGCGATAGAACAGCTGCACCAGCCCCAGGCCGGTGACCGGCACATAGGTCACCATCAGCAGCACCGCGAACAGTACGCCGATGAACCACACGTTCACGCGCGTGACTTCCCAGACGCTCGCCTTGGCGATCGAACTGGCCACCATCAGCACGCTCGCCACCGGCGGCGTCTGCTGGCCGATGCCGAGATTGATCGTGACCACCAGCCCGAAGTGGATCGGGTCGATGCCGACGCTCTTGACCAGCGGCATCACGACCGGCACCACCAGGATGATCGCCGCCGCCGAGTGCAGGAACATGCCGAGGAACAGGAACAGCACGTTAAGCAGCGCCAGCACCACCCACTTGTTCGAGGTGAACTCGGACACCGACTTGGCGAGCGCCTGCGGCGCCTGCACCTCGGTAAGGTAGGTGCCCAGCAGGGCGCTGGTGGCCACCAGCAGCATCACGACCGCGGTCTGAACGCCGCCTTCGAGGATGGCTCGCCGCAGGTGGCCGAGATCGAGTTCGCGGTAGATCACCAGGCCGACGAACAGCGCGGCGATCACGGCCAGCGCCGCGCCCTCGGTGGCCGTCACCAGGCCGCCGAAGATGCCGCCGAGGATGATCATCGGCAGCGTGAACGCCCAGAAGGCGTCCTTGAACGTCTGCCAGACGCGCGCACCGGAGAACGCCGCCTCGCGCGGCAGGTTGTAGCGGCGGGCGAACCAGTACGCCATCGCCATCAGGCCGAGGCCGCCGACGATGCCGGGGACGAGCCCGGCGACGAACAGCTGCACCACCGAAGTCTCGGCCATCACCGCGTACAGAATCATCGGGATCGACGGCGGGATGATCACCGCCAGCGTGGCGGCCGACGACATCACCGCGGCGGCCAGTGCGCTCGGGTAGCCCTTGTCCTTCATCCCCGGGATCAGGATCGAACCGAGGGCCGCGACATCCGCCACCGCCGAGCCGGAGATCTCGGCGAAGAACATCGACGAGCCGATCGCCACGTGCGCCAGGCCGCCGCGGATCCAGCCGAACAGCGCCGAGGCGAACGCGATCAGGCGCTGCGAGATGCCCGAGGCGTTCATGATCGCGCCGGCAAGGATGAACAGCGGGATCGCCAGCAGCGGGAAATTCGTCGCGCCGTTGTAAACGACCAGCGCCAGGTTGGGCAGCGCCGCGGCGCCATGGCTCGCCACCATGGCGACCACGGCGACGATGCCGAGCGAGACCGCGATCGGCACGTTGATGAGCACCAGCGCGAGCACCGCCAGGAACAGCAGCAGCATGATCATTGCCGGCTTCCCGCGCGTCAGTGAAGGCCGTCGGCCAGCGTCGAGCCAGGGCCGCCCGGCGCCGCGTACAGCAGTTCCAGCAGGTAGGTGACTTCGGCGATCAGGATCAGCACCGCCGAGATCGGGATGACCGACTGCACGACGCTCATCGGCACGCTCGGCACGCTGACCATGGCGTCGGTCGCGAGCACCGGCAGGATCGAGAAGCCGACCCATGCCAGAAGCGCGAAGAAGGCGATCACCAGCAGCTGGGCGGCAATGTCGAAGGCCCGGCGCCGCGCCGGGCTCAGCTGTTCGATCAGCTCGGGGCAACCGATGTGCGCCCGCTTGGCCGACGCCAGGGCCGAGCCGTAGAAGGTGAGCCAGGCGAGCAGGATCGAGGCCACCTCGTCGTACCACACCAGCGGCTGCCCGAGCGTGCGAAACAGCACGCCGGCGGTGACCTCCACCGCCAGCACGATCATCAGCACCTCGACCACGCGCTCGAGCAGGCGCGCGTAGCGCGCGCGAAACCGCTGCAGTTCCCCCGCCGCTGGGGGCACCCCGTACGACGACATCTTCTCTCCCTGCGCGCCTAGCCGTGCGCCGCGGCGCGATTGTCGCGCGGCGCGGTCGTCCCGACCTTCATCGGAGCTGGCCCCGCCTCAGCCGTACAGCAGGTTGACCAGCCACATCGGGACGGCCGGCACGTAGGTGACGGTCATCAGCACGATCAGCAGGACCGCCAGGAACGGCATGTTCGCCCGTGCCACGGCCCAGATGTCCTCCTTGGCAATCGAGCAGGCGGTGGCCAGCACGCTCGCCACCGGCGGCGTCTGCTGGCCGATCGCCAGGTTCAGCGTCACGACCAGCCCGAAGTGCACCGGATCGATGCCGGCGGCGTTGACCACCGGCATCACGATCGGCACCACCAGGATGATCGCCGCCGCCGAGTGCAGGAACAGGCCGATGACGAGGAAGAAGACGTTCATCAGCAGCAGGATCGCCCACCGCTCCGAAGTGACGCCGGTGATCGCCTGCGCCAGCTGCTGCGGCAGCTGCTGCTCGGTCAGGTAGCCGCCCAGCAGGGCGCTCGAGGCCACCAGCAGCATCACGACCGCGGTCTGCGTGGCCCCATCGATGACGGCGTGCCACAGCAGCCGCCAGTTCATCTCGCGGTACCAGAAGGCGATGCCGACGGCCGCCACCACCGCCAGCCCGGCGCCCTCGGTCGCGGTCACCAGGCCGCCGAAGATGCCGCCGAGGATGATCAGCGGCAGCAGCAGCGCCAGCGACGCCTCCTTCAGCGCCTGCCAGACGCGCTTCAGCCGGAACACCTCCTCGACCGGATAGCCCTTGCGCACGGCGATCCAGTAGCTGAGCGCCATCATCGCGAAGCCGCCGAGCAGCCCCGGCACGATCCCGGCGACGAACATCTTCACCACCGAGGTGCCCGCCATCACCGCATACAGGATCATCGGGATCGATGGCGGCAGGATGATCGCCAGCGAGGCGGCCGAGGAGTTGATCGCCGCCGCGAACGGCCCCGGGTAGCCCCGTTTCTTCATCGCCGGTATCAGGATCGGCCCGATGGCCGCCACGCCGGCGACGGCCGAGCCGGAGATCTCGGCAAAGAACATCAGGGCGCCGACGTTGACCATCGCCAGGCCGCCGCGCACGAAGCCGATCAGGGCCGAGGCCAGCGCGATCAGCCGGCGCGAGATGCCCGAGGTGTTCATGATCGCCCCGGCGAGGATGAACAGCGGGATGGCGATCAGCGGGAAGTTGGTCGCGCCGTTGTACATCATCAGCGCGAGGTTGGGCAGCGATTCGGTGCCCTGCGAGACGATCATCGCCACCACCGCGGCGATGGCCAGCGCCACCGCGATCGGCACGCTGAGCAGGACCAGCGCCAGCAGTCCGACGATCAGCAGGACGATGTCCATCTACGGATTGACCTCCATGCGCGGGCGGGCCGCCGTGCTCAGCAGCTCCGGCAGGCGCAGCAGCTCGGCGACGACGAACAGCAACGAACCGATCGGAATCACCGACTGCGCGTAGCTGACCGGCACCTCCGGCAGGCTGACGAGGGTATCGGTCGCCAGCACGTCGAGGATCTGCCAGCCGATCCAGCCGAGCAGGACGAAGAAGCCGATCACGCACGCCTCGGCGAACAGGGTCACGACCACCCGCAGCGCGCGCGGCATGGCCTCGACGATCGAACCGACCGCGATGTGCGCGCCCCGGTAGGCGGCGAGCGCAGCGCCGTAGTACGTGAGCCAGGCCAGCAGGATGGCGGCGATCTCGTCGTACCAGACCAGCGCCTCTCCGAGGGTGCGGTAGACGACCCCCATGACGACGATGATGGCCAGCGCCGCCATCAGCACGAAGCAGATGACCTCGAGCGCGAACTGGTAGACGCGACGGACACCCGCGAGTTGTGACATCGACATTGGCGATCCTGGCGAGAGCGCGAACGGCAGGCTGACCCGGTCAGGCACGCATCCGCCGGCGTGCCGCCGCGCGCCGCCGTGATCCGGCGGCGCGCCTGTTGCACCAAGCGCAGCGGCGCTGCTACTTGCCGAGCGCGATCGCTTTGTCGATCAGCGGCCCGGACCCCTTCACCTCGCTGCTGAATTCGTCATAGACGGGCTTCGAGGCGGCGATGAAGGCCTCCTTGTTCGGCGTGTTGACCTGGATGCCGCCGGCCTTCAGCTTGCCGAGCAGGATCTCCTCGTCGGCCGCGGCCGTCTGGTAGACGTAGGCCTGCGTCTCCTTGGCGGTGTCCTCGAGGATCTTGCGCACGTCGGCCGGCAGCGACATCCACTTCTTGGTGCCGGTGACCAGGTAGGCCGGCGTGTAGACGTGCCCGGTCAGCGACAGGTACTTCTGCACCTCTTGGAACTTGGCGCTGTAGATCTGGGTGAAAGGATTCTCCTGGCCGTCCATGACGCCGGTCTGCAGCGCGGTGAACACTTCGGAGAATTTCATCGGGCTCGGGTTGGCGCCGTAAGCCTGGAACATCTTGACCCGCCACTTGCCCTCCGGCGTGCGCAGCTTGATGCCGGCGAGGTCAGCCGGGACGTTGATCGGCCGCTTGTTGTTGGTGATGTGCCGGTAGCCGTTTTCCCAGACGGCGACGATGGTCAGCCCCTTCTTCTCGGCGGCCGGGGCCAGCGCCGGCCAGACGACGTCCTTCTCGATGCGCTTCATGTGCTCGCGGTCCTTGACCAGGTACGGCATCTCGAAGATGCCGAACAGGTCGACCTCCGAAGACATCACGGTCGAGGGAATCGCGAAATCGACCGTGCCGAGCTTCAGCTTCTGCAGCAGTTCCTTGTCGCCGCCGAGCTGGCTGGAGCCGAACGTGACCACGGTGGCCTTGCCGGCCAGCTTGGCATTGGCCCGCTTGGCGAACTCGTCGGCGCTCTTCTGGAACAGCGAACCGGGCTCGCCGACGTGACCGAGCCGCAGCTCGACCTGCGCCAGGGCCGCCGTGCTGGCGAAACCGAGCGCCAGCGCCGACAGCGAGGCCAGCCAGCGCCGGCGGGACGATGGAATGGAGTGCTTGCTCATCAGGGTTCTCCTCGTGCTGTTGTTGTCACTGGGTTTGTCGAATCACAGCGGTCAGGCTGCCTTCTTCTCGATCGGTGCGGGCGCGGCTGCCTGGCGCAGGACGTTCATCGCCGCCTGCACGCCGCCGGCGCGATGCGGCACGCCGGCCAGGGCCAGGCCCATCTCGACGCCGGCCAGCGTGCCCATCAGCGACAGGTCGTTGAAGTCGCCGAGGTGGCCGATGCGGAAGACCCTGCCCTTGACCTTCGACAGGCCGGTGCCGAGCGACATGTTGAACTTGTCCAGGATCAGGGCGCGCAGCGCGTCGGCGTCGTGCCCTTCCGGCATCACCACCGCGGTCAGCGAGTCCGAGTACTCGGCCGGGTTGCGGCACAGGATCTCCATGCCCCAGGCGCGCACCGCGGCGCGGGTGGCTTCGCCGTGGCGGCGATGGCGGGCGAAGACGTTCGGCAGGCCCTCGGCGAGCAGCTGGTCGAGCGCCGCCGACAGCCCATAGAGCAGATTGGTCGACGGCGTGTAGTGCCAGTAGCCGCCCTTGTTCGCCTCGATGATCTCGTCCCAGCGCCAATAGCTGCGCGGGAACGTCGAGTTGCTCGCCGCGGCCAGCGCCTTCTCGCTGACTGCGTTGAAACCGAGGCCAGGCGGCAGCATCAGGCCCTTCTGCGAGCCGCCCACCGTGACATCGACCCCCCACTCGTCGTGCCGGTAGTCGATCGACGCCAGCGACGAGATCGTGTCGACCAGCAGCAGCGCCGGATGGCGCGCGCCGTCGATCGCCTTGCGCACGGCGGCGATGTTCGAGGTGACGCCGGTCGAGGTCTCGTTGTGCACCACGCACACCGCCTTGATCGCGCGCTCCTTGTCCTGCGCCAGCCGCGCCTCGATCTGCGCGGCGTCGACGCCGCTGCGCCAGTCGCCGACGATGAACTCGGGCTTCAGTCGCAGGTTCTCGGCCATCTTCTTCCACAGCGTGGCGAAGTGCCCCGTCTCGTACATCAGCACGGCGTCGCCGGGCGACAGCGCGTTGGCCAGTGCCGCCTCCCAGGCGCCGGTGCCGGAGCTCGGATAGATGACGACCGGTTGCCGTGTCTGGAACACCTGGCGGATCTCGGCCAGCACCTTCCTGCCGAGCACGGCGAACTCGGGGCCGCGGTGGTCGATGGTCGGATAGTCGATCGCGCGCAGCACCCCGTCGGGCACGTTGGTCGGCCCCGGGATCTGCAGGAAATGCCGCCCGGCGGGATGGGAGTTCAGCTTGAGCATGGTGGTGGCTCGCGGTGGGAGGACACCCGCGCGCGGGGCGGGTTGCCGGCAGAGATTAGTGATCTGGTATACAAAACGCAAGCGGTGTCGGATTGTGCTTACTCGCAACGAGCGCGAGTACAATCCGCGCGACCGGAGTTTTGTATACCAATGCCTGCAAAGACCAGAGTCAATGGAAGCAGCGAGGTCCTGCACCTGGCGGTGGCACAGCGGCTGCGGGCGCTGATCGTCGAGGGCGGCATCGCGCCGGGGCAGAAGCTGAACGAGCGCGAACTGGCCGAGCGGCTGCAGGTCTCGCGCACGCCGTTGCGCGAGGCGCTGAAGCTGCTCACCGCGGAAGGCCTGGTCGAGCACCTGCCGAACCGCGGCGCGATCGCCTTGCAGCTGTCGGCCGACGACGTGGCGCACGCCTTCGAGGTGATGGCGGCGCTCGAGGGGTTGTCGGGCGAACTTGCCTGCGCCCGCATCAGCGACGAGGAGCTCGCCGAACTGCAGGCGCTGAACTTCGAGATGCGCGCCCATCACGCGCGGCGCGACCTGCCCGCCTATTACCGGCTGAACGCGCGGATCCACCGGGCGATCAACCGCGCCGCGCGCAACCCGGTGCTCAGCGAGGTGTACGACCGTCTGAACGCGCGCCTGCAGGCGCTGCGCTTCAGTTCGAACTTCGACACCGACAAGTGGGACGCCGCGGTGCGCGACCACGACGCGATGATCGAGGCGCTGCTGGCCCGCGACGGCCAGCGACTGCGCCGCATCCTGGTCGCCCACATGCAGCACAAGCTCGACGTCGTGCTCGCGCACCTGAACCGCACCGCCGAGGCCGCCGGCGTCGCGACCGGCGCCAGCCGGCCTTTGCCGGAAGCGGTCGCATCGACGGCCGAAGGCAGCGCCAAGCGACGCGCCACCGCCGGCAGGCGGCCGCGCCTTGTGCGCGGCGGCCCGCGCGCCGCGCCACGCCATGGCTAGCGCGACCCTGACCGACGCCGGCCGCGCCGCGAGCGAAGCCGGCGCGGCGGGACCGGTGCTGCTCGACGCACGGCTGCAGGCGGCCGCGCTGGCAGCGGACCTGCGCAAGCACACGCAGGGCGAGGTGCTGTTCGACGCCGCCAGCCGCGGCCGCTATGCCACCGACGCGTCGATCTACCAGATCGAGCCGGTCGGCGTGCTGGTGCCGAAGACCGAGGACGACGTCGCCGCGGCACTCGCGATCGCCGCCGCGCACAGGGTGCCGGTGCTCGCGCGCGGCGGCGGCACCTCGCAGTGCGGGCAGACGGTCGGCGCGGCGCTGGTGATCGACAACACCAAGCACCTGCGCGAGGTCACGGCGCTCGACCTCGAGCACGGCGAGGTCGAGGTGCAGCCCGGCATCGCGCTCGATGCACTGAACGCGCAGCTGAAGAAGCACGGCGTCTGGCACCCGGTCGACGTGTCGACCTCGGCGCAGGCGACCCTCGGCGGCATGGCCGGCAACAACTCCTGCGGCAGCCGCTCGATCGCCTACGGCAACATGGTGCACAACGTCACCGGCATCGACGCCTGGCTGGCCGACGGCAGCAGCGCAAGCTTCGGCCTGTTCGAGCAGGCGAGCGGACGGGCGCGCGAACTGGGCGAGGCGGTGCGCGCGCTGGCCGAGAAGCACCGTGCCGCGATCGACGCCGTGTGGCCGAAGGTGCTGCGCCGCGTCGGCGGCTACAACCTCGACGTGTTCAACCCCCAGTCGCCGCGCCCCTACACCGACGACGGCCGGGTCAACCTGGCGCAGCTGCTGGTCGGCAGCGAGGGGACGCTGGCCTACTTCCGCCGGCTGCGCGTGAAGCTCGCGCCGCTGCCGGCGCACCGGGTGCTCGGCGTGGTCAACTTCCCGACCTTCTACCGGGCGATGGACTCGGCGCAGCACATCGTCGGGCTCGGTCCGAGCGCGGTCGAACTGGTCGACCGGACGATGATCGACCTGGCGCGTGCCAATCCGGCCTTCCGGCCGGTGATCGAGTCGGCGCTGATCGGCGCGCCGGAGGCGATCCTGCTGGTGGAGTTCGCCGGCGCCGAGCAAGCGCCGCTGCTGGCGCAGCTGGCACGGCTGGAGGACCTGATCGGCGAACTCGGCCTGCCGAACGCGGTGGTGCCGCTGACCGACGAGCCGTCGCAGAAGGCGCTGTGGGAGGTGCGCAAGGCCGGCCTGAACATCATGATGAGCCTGCGCGGCGACGGCAAGCCGGTCAGCTTCATCGAGGACTGCGCGGTGCCGCTCGAGCACCTGGCCGAGTACACCGCCGCGCTGACCGACGTGTTCGCCCGGCACGGCACGCGCGGCACCTGGTACGCGCACGCCTCCGTCGGCACGCTGCACGTGCGGCCGATCCTCGACATGCGACTGGACGGCGCGGCGCTGATGCGCGAGATCGCCACCGAGGCCTCCGAGCTGGTGCGCAGGTTCAAGGGCGCCTATTCGGGCGAGCACGGCGACGGGCTGTCGCGCAGCGAATGGGTGCGCTGGCAGTTCGGCTCGCGGCTGACCGAGGCCTTCGAGGAGATCAAGGACCTGTTCGATCCGCAAGGGCTGTTCAACCCCGGCAAGATCGTCCGCTCGCCGCTGATGGACGACCGCAGCCTGTTCCGCTACCGCCCCGGCTACGCGATCGCGCCACTGGAGCCGGCGCTCGACTGGAGCGCCTGGGACGTGCACAACGACCCGGCGACCGAGGCGCTCACCGAGCCGGGTAGCGGCGGCGATCCGGCGCGCGGCTTCGGCAAGGCGGTCGAGATGTGCAACAACAACGGCCACTGCCGCAAGTTCGACGCCGGCACGATGTGCCCGAGTTTCCGCGCTACCCGCGACGAGGCGCACGGCACCCGCGGCCGCGCCAACACGCTGCGGCTGGCGCTGTCCGGCCAGCTCGGCGCCGAAGCGCTCGCCTCGGAGATGGTCTACGAGGCGATGGAACTGTGCGTCAGCTGCAAGGGCTGCCGGCGCGAGTGCCCGACCGGCGTCGACATGGCGAAGATGAAGATCGAGTTCCTTCATCACTACAAGCAGCGCCACGGCCACACGCTGCGCGACCGCCTGGTCGGCCACCTGCCCCGCTACGCCGGGTGGGCCGCCCGCTTCCCGCAACTGGCCAACCTGCGCAACGGCTCGCCCTGGCTGGCGCGCCTGGCGGAGCAGATGACCGGGCTGGCCGCCCGGCGCCAGCTGCCGGCGTTCCGCCGCGACCGCTTCACCGCGACCGTGCCGGTCACCCGCGCCGGCGGCGCAACGAAGGCGGGCGAACGGCGCGTGGTGCTGCTGGCCGACACCTTCAACAACTCGTTCGAGCCGGAGAACCTCGCTGCCGCACGCCGCGTGCTGCAGGCCGCCGGCTACGAGGTGACCGTGCTCGTCGGCGGCGACGGCCGGCCGCTGTGCTGCGGACGCACCTACCTCGGCACCGGCATGGTCGAGCGGGCGCGCGCCGAGGCACGGCGCACGCTCGAGGCGCTGCTGCCGCACGTGCGGGCCGGTGCCGCGGTGGTCGGGCTGGAGCCGTCGTGCCTGCTGACGCTGCGCGACGAGTTCCTGGTGCTGAAGCTCGGCGAGGGAGCGAAGGAACTGGCGCAGCAGAGCCTGCTGTTCGAGGAGTTCATTGCCCGCGAGGTGCAGGCGGGCCGCTTCCAGGCCGGCTTCCGGCCGCTGCCGCGCACCGCGCTGCTGCACGGCCACTGCCACCAGAAGGCCTTCGGCGCGATGCCGCAGGTCCACGCCGCGCTGGCGCTCGTTCCGGAACTGCAGGTAAAGACGATCGAGTCGAGCTGCTGCGGCATGGCCGGCAGCTTCGGCTACGAGGCGGCGCACCAGCAGGTGTCGACGGCGATGGCCGAGGCCTCGCTGCTGCCGGCGGTGCGCGCGGCGGCCGCCGACGCGCTGATCGTCGCCGACGGCACCAGCTGCCGGCACCAGATCCACGATGGCGCGCAGCGCACCGCGCTGCACGTGGCGCGCGTGCTCGACCTGGCGCTTTGACCACGCGCGGTGGACACCGTCTCGCCGGCACGCGCGTGAAGATCACGGTGCGACCACTGACCCCGGCGCGATGGGGCGACCTCGAATCGCTGTTCGAGGCGCGCGGATGCTCGATCGCGCGCGGCTGCTGGTGCATGTACTACCGCGAAAGCGGCCGGCAGGCCTGGCCGCCCGGGCTGACGCCGTCGGCGGCCCGCAGGCAGCGGCTGCGTGCGCTCGCCGCAGCCGACCCGCCGCCCGGGCTGATCGCCTACCGAGGCAGGTCGCCGGTCGGCTGGGTTTCCCTGGGACCGCGCGCCGACTACGCCAAGCTGCAGCGCTCGCCCGTGATGAAGCCGGTCGACGCGCAGCCCGTGTGGTCGGTCGTCTGCTTCGTCGTGCCGCCGCAGCACCGCCACCAGGGCGTGGCCACGACGCTGCTGCGCGGCGCGATCGCCTACGCGCGCCGGCGCGGCGTCGCCCTGCTCGAGGCCTATCCGATCGACAAGCAGGAGCGCGGGCGCGACGACTGGCTGTGGCACGGCGCCAAGTCGATGTACGACAAGGCCGGCTTCGTCGAGGTGGCGCGCCGGCGGCCGCAGCGGCCGGTCGTCCGCCTGCAACTGGCCTGACGGCCGGGCCAGCGAGCGGTCAGCGCGCCAGCGGCACCGCCTTGGCCGACTCGTAGCGAACGACGGCCTGGATCTTGTTCTCGATCTGCACGTAGCGCGCCGCCTTGCGCGCCGGCAGCACCCTGAGCAGCTGCCTGAAGTGCTTCTCGCGCAGCCGCAGTTCTTCCTTCTCGGCGCTGTGCATCTGCTCGATCAGCCGTTTCGCGTTGGCGTCGGTGAGCGTTTGGCCGGCGGCGATGTAGTCGAGCAGCACGCGGGTGACCGTGTTCTGCGGCACCGCCAGCTCGCGCTGGAAGCCGTCATAAAGCGGCCAGAACTTCGCCGACTCCTCCGGCGTCAGGTCCATCGACCTGCCGACGATCGCCTTCTTGTCGGCCTGGATCAGCGCCAGCCATTCGGCCGAGGTGCGCTCGGCGTCGGGCTTGTCCTGCGCCTGGACGGGTGAGCTCATCAGCGCCAGCGCGCAGCCGAGCGCCAGGAACAAGGCTCTCATCGGACGTTCTCCTGCGGTCGATGTTGGAGGTGCATCGCGGTTCCACCCCGCGGCCGGTCGTCGCGGCGCGGCGCGAATCCTACTCGAGGCCGACGCCCAACGACGGTGCCGCTCAGCCGCGCTTCGCCGACTGGATGATCCGCACGGCCTCCTCGGCTCGCGAGCGCATGTGGCCGTGCCGGCCCTCGGGGGCCATCGCCATCTCGGGCACGATGAACGAGTACATCAGGTCGCGGATCGACACCAGCCCCGTCACCTTCGTTCCGTCCTGCACCAGCAGGTGGCGGTAGCGGTGCGCGACCATCAGCTGCAGCGCCTGCTCGACCGTGGTCGACGGCGGGGTGTGGCGCACGTTGCGGCTCATGACGTCGGCCACGCGCGTGGTCTTCGGGTCGCGCTGCTCGGCGACGATCCGCTTCAGCATGTCGCGCTCGGTGAAGATGCCCTCGACGGCGCCGCCGGCGCCGCGGATCAGCACCGCGCCGACCTCGCGCCCGGCCATCAGCTCGGCCGCCTCGAGCACGGTCGCCCCGGGCTCGACCGCGACAAGCTCCTGCAGTTCCTTGTGCCGGATCAGATCACCGACGGTGTAAGTGGCCATCCCTGCCCTCCTGTCGATTGCCGGCCGCGTGGCGGTGGTCGCGCCCGGCCCGTTGGTTGACTGACTCGCCGGCCGCGCCGGCCGACTGTGGCGAAGCTTCGCGCCTGGCGCACGAGCCGCCTCGACCTGCGCCAGCGCGAGGATAAACCGCGGCGCGGCCGGTGCGCCGCCCTACAGCGCGTCGAGGTCCTTTCCGGTGATGGCGCGCAGCGCCTCGCGGTACTTGGCCGCCGTGCGCTCGATGATCTCCGGCGGCAGCTCGGGCGGCGGCGGCGCCTTGTTCCACGGCTGCGCCTCCAGCCAGTCGCGCACGAACTGCTTGTCGAAGCTCGGCGGCGAGACGCCGATGCGGTATTCGGCCACCGGCCAGTAGCGCGAAGAGTCGGCGGTGAGCACCTCGTCCATCAGCCGCAGCGTGCCGTCGTCGTCGAGGCCGAACTCGAACTTGGTGTCGGCGATGATGATGCCGCGCGACTCGGCGTATTCGCGCGCCGCGACGTACAGGCGCAGTGCGGTGGCCCGCATGTCCTCGGCGAGCGCGGCGCCGACCGTCGCCGCCAGCTGCTCGAAGGCGATGTTCTCGTCGTGGGTGCCGAGCGCCGCCTTGGTCGCCGGAGTGAAGATCGGCTGCGGCAGCTTCTCGGCCATCTGCAGGCCGGCCGGCAGCCGGATGCCGCAGATGCTGCCGGTAGCCCGGTAGTCCTTCCAGCCCGAGCCGACCAGGTAGCCGCGCACCACTGCCTCGGCCGGCACCGGCTTGAGCTTCATCGCCACCACGGCGCGACCACGCACCTGGTCGACCTCGCCGGCAGCGACCACGTCCTCCGGCGCGATGCCGGTCAGGTGATTGGGCACGATCGGAGCGAGCAGCTCGAACCAGAAGTTCGACATCGCGTTCAGCACCTTGCCCTTGCCCGGGATCGGCTGCTTCATCACCACGTCGAACGCGCTCAGGCGGTCGGTGGTGACGATCAGCAGCTTGTCGTCGCCGACCGCGTAGGAATCGCGCACCTTGCCCCGGTACACCAGCGGCAGCGACCGGATGCTGGATTCGAACAGCGCCTCGCCCATGTCGTCGTCTCTCCTGCCTGCCGGCGCAGTCTAGACGGCCGGCGCGGCCCCGTTCAGGCGAGCAAGCGCGACCCCAGGACCGCCGCCCAGGTGCCGCCGGCCAGCAGCAGCGACAGCATCACTGCGGCGCTGCCGTAGTCCTTGGCGCGCTTGCCGAGCGGATTGATCTCCAGGCTGTCGCGGTCGATCGCCGCCTCGATGGCCGTGTTCAGCAGCTCGACGATCAGCACCAGCACGACCACGGCGATCAGCAGGATCCGCTCCAGCAGCGTCAGCGGCAGCCACAGCGCCAGCGGCACCATGATCGCGGCCAGGATCAGCTCCTGGCGGAACGCGTCCTCGTGCCGCCACGCCGCCTTCAGGCCGTCGATCGAATAGCCGGTCGCCAGCAGCACCCGGCGCAGGCCGCGCTGCCCCTTGAGCGAGCGGCTGTCGTCGGCTGGCGGCGTTTGCGGCGGGGGCGGGTTCGGCGGATTCAAGCGGCCTCGGCGGACTCGGTCAACGAGCGCGATGATAGGTGGCCGCTGCCCCGCCGTCGTCAGGCAGCGGCCTCCGCGGGCACGATGCCGGCGAACTGCGCCGCGATCAGCGACTCGCCCTGCTCGAGCACGAAGTAG
>CP070661.1:1141928-1163956 GCA_020355165.1 Burkholderiales bacterium | reverse complement strand
GACGAGTACGAGGCGCCGGTTGCTTCGACGACCATGGGCAGGTGGTCTGGCGGCCAGTCGCAGCGCCAGCCGCATCGACGACAGAAGATGCGACGAAACGCGTTCATCCGTGCACATTTCAATCTCACGCTGTTCTTCTCGCTGCGACGACCCGGCGCCGGCGGCCTCACCCGGGGCGCAGGCCCGGTTCTTCTGCTGCCCGCGGACATCGCGCCACCCATGTGAGATCGCGGCCTGACCAGGCAAACCGAAGATTGGAGGAAGAATGACATTGCGCCGATTGCTGATGACCGCCTTCCTGTCGTCGGCGGTGATCCCTGCGCTGTCCGCGCTTGCCCAACCGCCCTACGGCGCGGCAGACCCAGCCCACAGCGCTTTCGGGAAGAAGGAGTACTCGCCGTATCTGGACATCGGTTATCCGCAGCGGGTGTATTGGGGTGACACCCACGTGCACACCGCGTATTCGACCGACGCAGGCATGGTCGGCAACCGGCTCGGGCCCGACGAGGCCTACCGGTTCGCCCGCGGCGAGACGGTGGTGGCCAGCGGCGGCGTGCGCGCCCGCCTGCAGCGTCCGCTCGACTTCCTGGTGGTGGCCGACCACGCCGAGAACCTGGGCCTGGCGACCATGATCGCCGAGAAGAACCCGGACCTGCTGAAGACGGACTTCGGGCGCGAGATCTCGGGGCTCGTGTACGCGGGCAAGTTCGGCGACGCCTATGCGCTCTGGGGAAGCGGCATGTCCGCTAGGAAGGACCCTCTCGCGGGCAACGATGCCCTGACGCGCTCGATGTGGGAGCGCCTGACCTCCTCTGCCGAGAAGTTCAACGAGCCGGGCAAGTTCACCGCCCTGATCGGCTTCGAGTGGACTTCCAGCCCCGGCGGCAACAACCTGCACCGCAACGTGATCTTCCGTGACGGCAAGGCCAAGGCCGACCAGGTCATCCCGATCTCGAACTACGACACGACCGATCCCGAGGACCTCTGGAAGTGGATGGCCGCCTACGAAGCGAAGACCGGCGGCCGGATGCTGGCGATCCCGCACAACGGCAACCTGTCCAACGGGCTGATGTTCGCCGACGTCACCTACACCGGCAAGAAGCCGATCGACCGCGACTACGCGGTGCGCCGCATGCGCTGGGAGCCCGTCTACGAAGTCACGCAGATGAAAGGCGACAGCGAGGCCCATCCGTCGTTGTCCCCGAACGACGAGTTCGCGGGCTACGGCATCTGGGACAAGGGCAGCTTCGGCCCGGAGCCCAAGACCAAGGACATGCTGCCGCGCGAATACGCGCGCGAGGCGCTGAAGCGCGGCCTGAAGTACGAGGAAGCGCTGGGTGTCAACCCCTTCAAGTTCGGCATGATCGGCTCGACCGACACGCACACGTCGCTGGCGACCACCGAGGAGAACAACTACTTTGGCAAGGCCACGCCCGGAGAGCCTTCCGGAACCCCGGAGCGCTTCCAGGAAAAGATCACCGGCTTCCTGCAGAAGCCGGGCGGTCCCGACATCACCATCCGCCACTACAGGACGCTG
The DNA here is from genome assembly GCA_020355165.1 of Burkholderiales bacterium. Lineage (GTDB taxonomy): Bacteria > Pseudomonadota > Gammaproteobacteria > Burkholderiales > Burkholderiaceae_F > JADJWR01. Next base: position 1,162,419 of record CP070661.1, on the reverse strand, counting down.
GCGGCAGGCCTCGCCGCGGTCTGGGCCACGGACAACACGCGCGAAGCCCTGTGGGATGCGCTGCAGCGCCGGGAGGTGTATGCAACCACCGGCACGCGCATGACGGTGCGGCTGTTTGCCGGCTGGGATTTCGAGGCGGCCGACGTGCAGCGGCCGGACTTTGCCAAAGCGGGATATCTGCGCGGCGTGCCCATGGGCGGCGACCTGCGCCAGGCGCCCGCCGGCAAGTCGCCAGCGTTCCTGATCCGCGCGCTGCGCGACGTCGACGGCGCCAACCTGGACCGGATCCAGGTCGTCAAGGGCTGGCTCGACGGCAAGGGCGCGATGCAGGAGCAGGTCTACGACGTCATGTGCTCGGACAAGCGCGCCATCGACGACAAGCATCGCTGCAGCAAGCCGGTCGGCAACACGGTCGATGTCAAGGCCGCCACCTACACCAACAGCATCGGCGATGCGCTGATGCTGGCCTACTGGCGGGACCCCGCATTCGATCCGAAGCAGCGCGCGTTCTACTACGTGCGCGTGCTGGAGATTCCCACACCGCGCTGGACCACCTACGACGCCGCGTTCTTCGGCGTCGAGCTGCCCAAGGACGTGTCGCCGACCCACCAGGAACGCGCCTACACGTCGCCGATCTGGTACACGCCGTAGAGCCGGCAAGCGAGGGACTCCGCGATCCAACTTAGCCATGAAGAAGGGTACGTCGATGCCACATCCGCCCGGACGCACACGAAGCACGTCGAGATCGCCAAGTGCCTCTCGGAGGGTTTAGGCGTCGGCGCGGCCCGGCCTTTGGCCGAGCATGAGTCGGAACACAGACAGGAGAAACACGATGCCTCGTAGACACTTGACCCGAAGATTCCCATCGTCTCTCGTCACGGCAATCGCCGCCACGCTCGCGATCCCCGTGCTCGCGCAAACCACGACCGTGGTCGTCAAGGAGCCGGCGCCTGCTTCCCGTCCGTCCGCGGCCGAGTGCTCTGCCCGCGCGGAGCGCGCGGCGATGGACTCGACCGGTGTCGCAGGCGGTGCGGTGCGCGGCGGCGTGGGCGGGGCGGCATTCGGCGCCATTGTCGGCGGCGGGAAGGGTGCGAAGCGAGGCGCTGCCGCTGGCGCTGTCGTCGGCGGGGTTGCCGGAGGCGCCCGGCGCAACGACGTCTACCGACGCGTCTACGACGACTGCATGAGAGGCTACTGATCGACCATCGTCATCCACGAAGGAGAGTCCGATGTTCAAGTTCAATACCGGCGTCATCACCGTTGCAGCGCTGACCGCGTTGTCCTTTGCCGGCACCAGCGCCCTGGCGGCCGATCCGCCGAGCCAGAACGCGCGAGACCTCAAGGACAACACCTGCAAGGACGTCATGCGCCTGTCCGGACAGGACCGCGACGTCGCTCTCGCGCTGGCGCACGGCTACGTGCTCGGCAAGAAGGGCACGACCAAGTTCGAGATCGACAGACTGGCGCTGATCACCGACAAGTTCATCGATCACTGCCTCGACAACCCGAAGGACAATGCGCTGGCGGCTTTCGAGAAGATCGCCAACTAGCCGTTGCGGGCCCAAGCGGCTGCGCCGGGCCCGGAGCCAGCAGCCTGCCGTCGGTGCCGGGCGCTCGCCGCGCCATGCGAATGCGCGCCGGCGTGCCAACGTGGGAACACGTCCACAGCATTGACGACCGAGCGGCTGCGGACCGACGAAAGGAGATGCGAATGGCTATCGAGTACCTCAGGAAACTGGACCACACGTTCGCCGCCGCCGTGCTGCTGGCCTGCCTGGCGCCGGTTGCGGTGGCACAGGGCCAGGCGGCCGCCCTTAGCGATGCCCAGGTGGAGAACCTCGTGCGGCGCTCGTATCAGTACGTCGCCATGTACAACGTGAACAACAAGTTCGCGCTCAAGCAGGGCAGCTGGAACAGCTGCGGCGCCGATACGAAGCTGAAAGATCACACCATGCGGGAGATCGCACGGCCCAACAACGACACGCTCTACATCAGCTGCCTGCTGGACCTGCGCAAGGATCCGGTGATCCTCGAGATGCCGGCCTTCGACTCGAAGTACGTCTCGCTGATGATCACCGGCTACGACCATTACGTGAACATCCCGATGTCGACCGCCAAGGGCGACTTCCGCAAGGCCGAGAAGATGCTCGTCTTCAGCGCCCGGACCGCCGGGTACAAGGGAGAGCCGGTCAAGGGAGTGGGCCGGCGCTTCGAAGCGACCGGTGACTTCGTCTCCGCGGTGTTCCGCGTGATGCCCCACGCCAACGAGCCTGCTCGCTTCGAGCGCATCCTGAAGCAGATGCAGTCGGTGAAGCTCGCGACGCTCTCGCAGTTGCGCGGCGGCAAGGCAAAGCCGATCGACGACATCAAGTTCCCGCCGGTCGGCAAGACCGACGCCGACTTGTTCGGCACCAACCTGCTCGAGGTGATGCAGTTCGTGTTCAACCACACGACCGTCGACCCGAGCAACGCGCTCGACAAGGCGGTGCTCGACGCCTACGCGCCTCTCGGCGTGGCGCCGGGGCGCACCTATGATCCGGCGCGCGTCCAGCAGATCGACGGCGCACGCATGCGCGCGGTCGCCGAGCGGATGGCGGCCAGCGAACTCGCGAAGGCGACTGATCCGGAATTCGCCAAGAAGATGACGAACATGTTCCTGCCGAAGGGGAAGATGACGCTGGAGCTGCTGGTGTTCCAGTCCATCCTCGGTCCCATCGGCATGCCGGCGAGCGAGGCGCTCTACCCGGCGATCGCGACCGCGGACGGCAAGCCCATGAACGCGCAGCACGACTACGTCATCCGCATGGCGAAGAAGGACCTGCCGCCGGCGAAGGCGTTCTGGTCGGTCACGCTCTACGACGTCAAGGACGGCTTCTTCATACCCAACGACCGCAAGAAGTACAGCGTCGGCGAGAACGCGGGGATGAGGCTCGACAAGGACGGCGGCATCGCCATCTACATCGCCGCCGAGAAGCCGAAGGACGTGCCCGACGAGAACTGGCTGCCGATCCACCGCAAGGACGAGGACATCGGCGCCATCATGCGGATCTACGTTCCCGATCTCGGCAAGATGAAATCCTGGAAGGCTCCGAAGGCCGAGAGCATCGCCGGCCGGTAGCAGCCACCGGCCGCTCCCGCTCACGCGGCCGGCAGCGGATGCGGATAGGATGGACGCATCCGACATGCGGCCGCACAGACGACCCGACAGCTCCGCGTCTGCACTGCCTCCGGCGGCAGGCGCCTGATGAGACGCACGGTGCGCGTCGCGCTCGGTGCGCTCGCCGTGCTCGCATCGGCGCTGCTGATCGCGGTGGGCGCCTTTCTGTGGGGCCTCGACCTCGACGGTGAGTTCCTGCGCGAAGAGCTCGAGCGCGTCCTGAGCGCAGCCTTCCACGTGCCGGCCCGCATCGAAGGGCCGCTGCGGCTTCGCACCGGTCGCGCCGCCACGGTCTCGGCCGACGCACTCGTGCTTGCCGACCCGCTCGGGCCCGCCGGGGCCACGCTGGCCCGCGGCGTCGCGCCGCGCGCGCGCATCGACCTGCTGGCGCTGCTGCGCCGCTCGGTCGTGCTCGACGAAGTCAGCGGCGAACGACTCGAGCTCGCCCTCAGGCGCGGCGCGGACGGGCAGGCGAACTGGAAGCTGCTCTTTTCCCGCTCCGCGAAGGCGTCGCCGGTGTCGTTCGCCGGCATCGGCAGGCTGCGCATCGCCAACGTCGCCGGCAGCTACCAGCGCGAGGGATCGCCCGCCCTGCCCTTTGCCATCAGCACGCTCGACGGCGCGGCGCCGAGGGACGCACCGCTGACCGCGTCCGGCAGCGCGCAGATCGCCGGCCAGCAGATCGCCTTCGACCTGCGCACGGACCCGCTTGCGAAGCTGAAATCGGCCGCCGACGCCGTGCCGCTGCAGGGCAGCCTGCGATGGTCCGGCGCAGGGGCGACGCTCGACGGCAGAATCGTTGACCGGGGCGCGCGGTTCGAAGGCGGCTTCGAGGCGTCGGCCGATGACGCCTCCGCACCGCTGGCCGCCCTCGGCATCACGGCGCATGAGCCCGGCGCCCTCGCCGTGCGCGGCCGCCTGGCAGTGACTGCGCAACAGGCGACTGCGCATGACCTGATCGTCAACCTCGGCGGCAGCAGCGCCGCCGGCAGCGCAACCATCCGCTGGAGCGAGCCGCAGTCGCGCATCGCGGTCGAGCTCGCATCCAGCCGTCTCGATGCGGCACCGTTCGCCGCGGCCGCGCCGTGGCCGCAGGGACGCCGAGCGCCGGAGGAGTGGGTGGCGCAGCTCAACCGGCTGGCGACGACCATCGAAGCAACGGTGAAGCTCGCAGTCGACGAGGTCGCCGGCGCGCCGCTTGCGGCGAAGCAACTCCGCCTCGAGGCAAGCAGCGGCGCGCATGTACTCAACGCGAAAGTTGCCGCCGTGCTTGCCGGCGCACCGGTCGAGGCGACGCTCGACTACGACGCGCGCAAGCCGCAGCACAAGCTGACTGTCCGCGTCGACAGCGGCGCGGCCTCCACCGAGGCACTGCCCGAGAAGGCGCGGCCGGGCGAGCTCGCCGTCAGCGCCGCCCGCATCAGCGGCCAGTTGCAGGGCCAGGGCGCCGACCCCGGCGCAATCGTGGCCTCGCTGCAGGGCGACCTCGACGCACGCAACCTTGGCTGGACCCTGGCGCGCGGCTCGACGAGCATCAGCGGACGGTTCGACACGGTGCGCATCGCGCTGCGTTCGGCGAAGGCATCCTCGGCCGAAGTGACCGGCAGGATCGAAGGCGCGGCGTGCACGCTGAAGGTCTCGGGCGGCGCGCTGGCGCCGCTGTTCGCCGGCGACCCGTGGCCGCTGCAGCTGGCCGCGGCCTGCCCGGGCGAGCGGTTCAATGCGAAGGGCCGGATCGCACTGGCCGAACGGCACGCCACCGCGGACCTCAGCTTCGACCTCGGCGGCGATCGCAGCGGACCGGTCGCGCGGGCCGTCGGCCTGCCGACCGAACTGCCCTACCCGCTGCACGCCTCAGGCACGCTGGCGCTGGGCAAGGACCAGGCGCAGCTGAGGCTGGCGGCGATTCGCCTCGGCCGCACGGTTGGTACGGGCGAAATCGTCTACCCGCTCGGCGTCGCCGGAACGCCGCGGCTGCGCCTGACGCTGGCGACGCTGAGCCTGGACCAGATCGGTGCGCCTGGCGCGGCCGAGCCGAACCGCGGCGACCCGCTCGAGCGACGCGTGCTGCCGGCGGACCTTCGCCTGCCCGACGCCGACTACGACATCGCCGCCGATCGGATCGAGCTCGGTACCGCCCGCCTCGGCGGCTTCAAGCTGTCGGGCTCGGTGCGTGCCGGCAGGCTTCCGCAGGCACCGTTGCGGATCGAATTCAACGGCATGGCGCTGGACGGCCACCTGACGCTGGACTTCAACGGCAACCGGCCCCGCGTGCAGCTCGACGGCAGCGCAAGCGCGGCCGACCTGGGCCCCCTGCTGGCCGCGATCGGCGTCGAAGACGCGCCGGTTCGTGCCGAAAAACTCTCGTTCGGCGCGCAGGCACAGGGACAGCGGCTGGGCGAGCTGCTTGCCTCGGCGACGCTGAACGCGACGGTCGAGCGCGCCCGCTTCGATCTGCAGCGATCGCTGCCGCCGGGTGCTGTCGGCAGCGGCACGCTGTCGGCGACGCTCGAAGCCGCTCCGGGCAAGCCGTCGCGGTTGACCGCCCGCGGCGAGCTGGGCGGGCGCAGCGTCGAGCTCGAGGCCGAGGGTCCCGCGGTCGATGCATTGGCGGGCAGCGAGCAGGCGCTGCCGCTGAAGCTTCGCGCGACGCTCGGCGATGCGCGGATCGACGCCGACGGCGCCATCAGTCGCCGCGGCGACGCCACGGCCCGTGTCCGCGTCGAAGGCGGACGGCTCGATCAGCTGGGCGACCTGCTCGGCGTCGCCCTGCCCGAGGTACAGCCGTACGCCGCGGCGGCGAGCCTGGCACTGTCGAACGGGGCAGTGCACTTCACCGGTCTCGATGCGAGCTTCGGCAGGAGCCGGCTGACCGGCAGCCTGGCCATCGAGCGGCGCCAGGTCGGGCGCAGCCGGTATTCGGCCGCGCTGCACGCTCCGGTGCTGCACCTGGAGGACGTCGGCGCTTCGCGATGGATGCGCGACCGGGCGTCGGCGGCCCCCGCCACGGCGGCCGGTGCGCCGGGGGCGCGCACGCAGGAACAGATCGAGCACCTGCTCGACGTGCTGCGTTCGGCGGACCTCGACGCCTCGATCGACATCGATGCGCTTCATGGCGGCGGGACGGACTTCGCCAGCGGACGGATGGAGGCGTCGGCCGCCGCCGGCAAGCTGAAGCTGCGCTTGCAGGAGGTACGCACCCAGCAAGGGCGCGTCGCTGTCGACCTGGGCATCGACTCAGCTGCGACGCCACCGCGCTTCCGCCTTCGTGCCGACGCTCGCGGCCTGGAGTACGGCGCCCTGCTCCGCGCATTGAACCCGGCCTCGAAGTCTCATGGGCGGGCAGACCTGGTCGTCGACCTGTCGGCGCAGGGCCGGCCGGGCAATTTGTTGCCGGTGCTGCAGGGAACGATCGACGTCGCGACCTATCCGGTCGGCTTGAGGTCCGACGCGCTCGACCTGTGGGGTTCCGGGCTGCTGCAGGCAGTCCTGCTCGCCGTCGATCGCGACTCCAAAGCGACGGTGGACTGCAGCGTGGCGGGCTTCGTCGTCGCCGACGGAGTGGCCAGGTCCGACGGCTTCTTCGTCGATACGACTAACGTGCGGATCATCGGCGACCTGGAGATCGACCTCGGCAGCTGGCAGGTCGCCGGCCGGATCGACGCGCGGCCGCACGAGCGGCAGCTCTTCCAGATCTCGCCGACGATGCTGCTGCGCGGGCCCCTGGATAAGCCGACGGTGTCGGTCGCGCCGAGCAGCCTGATCACGGCGCCGCTTCGCTTCGCCTCGTCGCTGTCGCCTTTCGCCCTCGACTGGCTGAATCGCAGGAGCCGCCAGGCCGACGGCTCGGCCGGCTGCCGCGAGGCATTCGAGCAAGTCCTCCAGGCGCGAGCGTCGAAGGCCGTCGGCCGCTAGCGCCGGCGGCCGGCTGTGGCACGATTCGGCCACCATGCGACAGCTCAGCAAGAACGACGCGCTGTTCCTCTCCTCCGCAGCCGCCCACTCCAGCTCCACCGTCAGCCTGGTCCAGATCTACGACCCGTCGACCGCGCCGGGCGGCCGGCTGCGCTTCAAGGACTTCCTCGCGCTGGTGGAAAGCCGCCTGCACCGCTCGCACGTGTTCCGGCAGAAGCTGCGCAGGGTGCCGTTCGGGCTCGACGAGCCATACTGGATCGAGGATGAGAACTTCGACCTCGAATACCACGTGCGCCACATCGCCCTGCCGAAACCGGGCGACTGGCGCCAGTTCTGCATCCAGAGCTCGCGCATCCACGCCCGGCCGCTCGACCTGAACCGGCCGCTGTGGGAACTGTATGTGATCGAGGGCCTGGACAGCATCGACGAACTGCCGAAGGACAGCTTCGCCCTGCTGACCAAGCTGCACCACGCCGCGATCGACGTGAAGCGCGGCACGGCGATCATCACGCTGCTGCACGACACCACGCCGCAGCCGCCGCAGCGTGAGCCGCCGGAGCCGTGGTTCCCGGCGTCGCCGCCGAGCCCGCTCGAGCTGGCCTGCCGCGGCATCGCGCGGGCGGCGACCTCGCCGCGGCGGCTGGTGCAGCCGGTATGGAGCGCGATCTCGCGCGCGGTCCCGGCGGCCCGCTCGCTGGCCACCGAACTGCTGCAGGGCCAGGAGACCCTTGCCCTGACCCGCTTCAATTCGGTCGTCTCGCCGTACCGCGTGTTCGAGACGCGGCGCTTCCAGCTCGACGAGTTCCGCGAGATCCGCCGGCTCGTCCCGCGGGCGAAGATCAACGACGTCGTGCTGGCGGTCTGCGCCGGCGGCCTGCGGCGGTATCTCGAAGCGAACGAAGAGCTGCCGGAGCAGGACCTGTCGACGCTGCTTCCGGTCTACGTGCGCGAGCCGCAGTCCGCCGCGGGCAGCCGGCCCGAGGTGCATTGGGAGGCGGTCAGGCTGGGCGTCGACATCGATGACCCGGTGAAGCGGCTCGCCTTCATCAAGGCGCAGACTGCGGCCTCGCCGCTGATCGCGCGGGCGATCGGCGCACGCGAGCTCACCGACATCGGCACTCACGCGCCGGCGGCCACCCTGGCGATCACCGGCAAGATGCTCGGCCGCGCGCTGCTCGGCGTCGGCCGCCGGGCGCCGCTGGCCAACTGCGCCATCACCAACGTGCCGGGTCCTTCGGTGCCGATCTACCTGAACGGCGCCCGCATGACGTACTTCTCGGCGATCATGCCGATCAACGATGGCCTCGGGCTGGTGTTTGCGGTGACGAGCTACGACGGCAAGATCATCATCTCGCCGACCTCGTGCCGCGAACAGATGCCGGACCCCGAGTTCTTCGCGCAGTGCCTGCGCGAGTGCTTCCAGGAGTATCTCGCCCTCGCGCGCAAGGCCGCGCGGGCCAAGGCGCGGGTCAGGAAGCCGGCTGCACCGCCGCGCGCTGCCAGGTCGTCAGCCGGTAAAGCCGCGCGAAGAGGCCCGGCGGCGGCGCAAACGGCTGCCACTGGTTCTCCGGCTGCGCCAGCCGGTCCGCGACGACCCAGAGCACGAGCGGGTTGAAGCCCAGCCCGAGGTGACTGCCCGGCACGCGGATGTTTTCGTGCAGGGCCGGGTTGCCGTCGATGGTCGCCTCCTGCGGCGGAACCACGCCGTCGGCGAGCGAGTAGATGCACGAGATCGGCACCGGCAGCACCTTCGGCCGGCGCAGGTACTTGGCGTGCGACTGCGCCAGGTGCGCCCGCGTGCCCATCGGATGGGCGATCAACCGGTACAGCGCCTTGACCAGCGGTGCCGACTGGCTGCCGCCGGGGTCGAAGCTCACCGGGCTGCCGATCGTGACGACCGAGCGCACGCACTCGGTGGCCTGGTAAGCGCCGTACATCGCGAACATGCCGCCCAGGCTCCAGCCGACCAGGCTGACCTTGCGGCCGCTCCTGTGGTGCATGTAGCGGATCTTCTGCTCCAGCGCGCTGGCGTGCCGGCTGTTGAAGCCGACGTTGCGGCCGAAGCCCCAGGTCTGCACCTCGTAGCCGCGGCTTTCGAGAAAGAGCTTCAGCACGACCAGCGTGCCCTCGTCGGCCATGAAGCCAGGCAGCAGCAGCACCGGGTGGCCGTCGCCGCGCGGCGTGCGGGCAAGCCACGGCAGGCTCCACGGCAGCGCGGCCATCTCGAGCAGTGCCCGCGGTTCGATGATCTGGTGCAGCAGGCGCGGCCTGCCGACGTAAGCGTGTCTCCGGGCCAACTGGCTTCCGTTCGTCGTCGCGGGACCGGCGCGACTGGATGGCCTCGCCGGGCTGTCGCTAGTTTACGTTGACGGCGCGGGCACGAGCGGCGCCGCACCGCGCCGCCAGGCTGCCGCTCGACCCGGCAACGGTCGCCGCGCGCCCTGCGTTGTAAGGCAGACTTGCCCTATGACAGCGATCCGCCCGGCGCGCTTCCCTGCCGACCTCGAGGCGGTTCGGCAGATCTTCCGCGAGTATGCCGACGGCCTCGGCATCGACCTGGCGTTCCAGGACTTCGCGTCCGAGCTCGCCCAATTGCCCGGCAAGTACGCCGAGCCCGGGGGCCGGATTCTCCTCGCCGAAGCGGACGGGCAGATACTCGGCTGCGTGGCGATGCGCCCGCTGCAGGGCGCGGCGTGCGAGATGAAGCGCCTGTACGTGCGGCCGGGCGGCCGCGGTCGGCATCTCGGCAGGCAGCTGGCGACGGCGATCTGCCAGGCGGCGAGCCGCGCCGGCTATCGACGCATGCGGCTCGACACGTTGCCCGGCATGCAGGCCGCGCAGCGGCTGTACCTGTCGCTCGGCTTCCGGCCGATCCCCGCCTATGTCTTCAACCCGGTTGCCGGCACGCAGTACATGGAACTCGACCTTTCCGCGACGCCACCGCGTTGAAGTTCCGGCCCGGCCGCAAAGGCGGGCTCGAGTGCGATTGCGGTCGAGGTCGCCGGGCCGATCGCAGCCTCTCAACTCTGGCCGGGCCCGCGCGCAGGCCCCCGGCGGCCGGCCGTCACAGCGGGCTGACTGAAACTCGCGGCCCGAAGCTCGCCGAGACAGGCTCGGTTCGCAACGCGGCGACTTGCCGGCTTCGGCGACCCTAGCCGGCGGACGCCGAAGCAGCGGAATGACCCGCCCCCTCGGCCAGCTCGTCGAGAAGCGCCCTCGCCTCCTTCAGGTCCGGCGTGTCGAAGCCTTCCGTGAACCATGCGTACACCGGGGCAAGCAAGTCGCGCGCCTGCCTGCGTTTGCCCTGATCGCGCCACAACCTGGCGAGGCTGACCGTTGCGCGCAGTTCCCACGACTTCGCCTTCTGGCCGCGCGCGATCTCGATGGCCTGGCGGAAGCATCGCTCTGCTTCGGCCTTCGCCCCAACGCGCCCCCGCTGAAGCGTCAGCTCCCCCTTCTGCCGATGCAACTCGGCCGCATGCTCGACTTCTCCGGTCGCGTTCACCGACTCGAGCGCCTCGGCAATCACCGCCAGCGCCTCGTCGGTCCGCCCTGCCCTGGCCAGGGCGCCGGCCAGCAAGCCCTGCTGGTGCGGCCGCCACATCGTGTGTCCCATCTGCTCCAGGATGGCGAGCGAGCTCTGTATCTGCTCGATGCCCACCGCTGCCCTGCCCTCTTCGGCCAGCGCCCATCCGTGCAGCACCCCGGCAAAGGCTTCGGTCCAGACGAAGCCGTGCTCGTTCGCCAGCGCCATCCCGCCGCCGGCGAGTTCGCGGGCGGCGGCCGCCTCGCGCCGATAGACGTGCACCCACGGGCACATATACAAAGCCATCGCCAGGCTGTACGGGTGAGCGAGCCGGCGCGCGGTCGCCAGCGCTTCCTCCGACCGCTCGAGCGCCTGCTCCGGAAGGCCGAGCGCCCACAGCGCCCACGCCGCCCCCGACTGGCCGAGGACGCGGCCGTCGTAGCCGGCGCTCAGGATGTGTGCCTCGTCCTTCTTGAGGGCACCGAGCGCGATCGCTTCGTTGGCGTGCGCGAGGGTCTTCTCGAAATCGCCGACCATGAAGGCGGTGACCAGCTTGGCGACATGGGCCTCGATCGCCAGATCGCGGTTGTCCTGCTGCAGCGCCAGCGATAGCAGGCGCTCGGCAAAGTCGCTGGCGAGCGGCAGCTGCTCCCTCGCGATGTGCAACTGCCACAGACCCAGCAGCACGAAGAAAAGCTGATACGCGTCGCCGATCTCCTCGCACAGCTCGCGCGCACGTTCGAGCGCTGCCTGCGTCTGCGGCGCCGTGTATCCGGCAGTGATCATCCACGCCTGGCTGACCAGGACCTGCAGCGCCAGCTCCTGCCCGCTGCCGGCGACGGTCGGCGGCAGCAATCTGAGCGACGCCAGAGCCTGCTCGAAATAGGCAATCGCCTCCCGGTACGCCCAGCGGCGCGCAGCGAGCTCGCCCGCCTTCTGCCAATAAGGAATCGCCCGGTCTTCAAGCCCGGCGCTGCTGAAGTGGTGCGCAAGCAGCTCGGGCTCCGCATCCCTCGTTTCGGGAAAGCGCTCCTCCAGCGCGGTCGCTATGCGCTCGTGCAATGGCCAGCGATCGGCCCGCGTGAGACTGGCATAGGCCGCGTCCTGGATCAGTGCATGCTTGAAGCTGTAGCTCCCATGCGGCGGGGCGCCATGCGCGTACGCGAGGTCGGCATCGACCAGGCGTTGTAGCGCGGCCCGCAACTCCGGCTCCTTCAGCGTCGACACCGCAGCGAGCAGCGCATACGAGAACCGCCGGCCGATGACGGCGGCCTCCTGTGCGGCCACCCTCGCCGGCCCGAGCCGGTCCAGGCGCGCCGCCAGCAGCTCGTGAAGCGCGCGCGGGACACCGTGCACATCGGCCACCCGCCGGCCCGGGCCGTCTCCCTCGCCGCCGCCGTCCCGGCCGCGGGCTTCCAGCGCGTCCTTGGCCAGCGCTTCGAGGAACAGCGGCACGCCGTCGCCGCGGTCGACGATCCGCGCCAGCACGTCCTTCGGCAGGCTCCTGTCGCCCGCCAGTTCTTCCACCAGCGCCTCGCTTTCGCGGCGGCCGAGCCGCTTGACCACCAGCGACGTGACGTGCGGCTCGTCGCTGCGGGCGAACGAGGTGCCCGGTCGCTGCGTGACGATCATCAGCACGGGCAGGCCCTGGACCAGGTCGGCGAGCCGTTCGAGGACCTCGCGCGAGGTGGGGTCGATCCAGTGGACATCCTCGAACACCATCAGCGCGGGCTGTCGGCGCGTCAGCCCGACCAGCTGCGCGTCGAGGACTTCGAGCGTCTTCTCCTTCTGGCGCTGCGGCGTGAGATTGCGAGCTGCGTAACGGTCCCCGGTCGGTATCGACAGCAGGTCGGCGATCAGCGCCGCCTCCACCGGCATGTCGCGTGCAGCCCCGCAAAGCAGCGCCTCGAGCTTGTCGAGCTTGACCTGCGGCGGGTCATCGCGTGCGTAGCCGGCCGCGCGCTCCAGCTGCTGAATCACCGGATACAGCGAGCTTTCCTGGTGGTGCGGCGAGCAGTAATAGCCGAGATAGGTGTGGGCTTCGCCGGCCAGCGCCTGGCGCAACGCCTCGACCAGCCGCGACTTGCCGATTCCCGGCTCGCCGGCCAGCACGACGACCTGGCCGGCGCCCGACCTGGCACGCTGCCACCGTCGCAGTAGCAGCTCGATCTCCTCGTCGCGGCCGATCAGCGGAGCGAGCGTCTTTGCTGCGCGGGTGGCGGCAAACCGGCTCTGCCCCGTGCGTTCGCGAAGCACACGCCAGGCACGCACCGGCTGCTTGAACCCCTCGCAACTCTGCCAGCCGAGGTCCTCGCAATCGAACAGCGCTCCCAGCAGCGCCCGGGTGCTGTCGGCAATGAGCACACCATCCGGCGGCGCCATCCTCTGCAGCGCCGCGACGACATGCGTCGTCTCGCCCGTGATCGCGTCCTGCATCACGCCGTCGGTGGCGCCCCGGCTGCCGACGACCATCTCGCCGCTGGCAATGCTGACGCTCGCCCGAAGCGCTTGCTGGCGCGGGCCCTGCAGGCGACCCGTCGCCGCCACGATCGCCAGCGCCGCGCGCACGGCTCGCTCCGCCGCGTGCTCGTCTGCCCGCGGATGGCCAAAACAGGCGGTGACCAGGTGATCCGAGCGCTGCAACACGCGGCCACCCTCTCGCTCGACCGGCTCCGCGCAGCCCGCCTCGAAGCGGGCGAATAGGTCGCGCAGGTCCTCCGGGTCCAGCCAGGTCGACATCGCTGCCGCGTCGGCCAGGCTGCACGACATCAGGGTGACGAAGAAACGCCCGGTCCGATAGGGCGACGGCAGGATGTCCTGCCGCGCGAAGTCCGTGGCCAAAAGGCCCTGCGCGGCAGCCCGGGCGGTCAGACCGGTGACCGTTTGCACGTCATCAACCGCCGGCGCGGCGGCGGGCACGGCGCCGGGCACCGGTGTCTGCTGCACGCTGTCGAGCTGCTGCGCCAAGCGCCTCGTTTCCGCATCCGGCTCGAGCCCCAGTTCGCGCTGCAGCAGACTTCGGTAGCGCTCGTACTGCCTGAGCGCCTCCCCGCGGGCACCCTGGCGGACGTACAGGCCGATCAGCGCGCGGTGGGCTTCGTCATGAAGCGGATCGATCGCCAGAATCCGGTGGGCGATCCCTGCTGCCGCGTCGAGGGCGCCCCGCTCCTGCTCATGGGCAAGCAGCTTCGTCAGCGCCCCCATCGCCAGGTCCTGCAGCCGCTGGCCCTCCGCCCGCGCCCACTCTTCGAATGCCTCCGATTCGACGCTGAGGCCCTCGACAAGGCGGCCCCGGTACAGGGTCGTCGCGCGCTGCAACGCCTCGGGTGAGCCCTCGGTGACCAGCCGCTGAAACTCTACCGCGTCGACCCATACCGCCTCAGCGGCCAGCGCGATGCGGTGGTGATCGGCGACGAGCACCGGCGGACCCGGGACGTCGATCGCCTTGCGCAGTACCGCCAGCGCCTGGCGCAGGCTCGCCCTAGCCTGCTCCTCGGCACTTCGATCCCAGAGCAGGGCGGCGAGCGTTTCACGAGGCTGGCCCAGGCCCGGGCACAGCGCCAGGTAGGCGAGCAATCCGCGGAGCTTGCGCGAATGCAGCACGATCGGCTCGTCGCCCGGCATCCGGTGAGCCTCGAACGCGCCCAGCACGCGGATTGTCAGTCTCGCCACAGCCTCCTCCTGCGGACCTGCGCAGACCGCGGCACGGGGTTGTCGGTTTCGGTGTTTCCGAGCGACCTTCGATCGTCGGCGCTTTGAAGGGCGCCTTTTCGCGAGGCAGTTTACGCAAATTTTGCGGCGCTCTTGCGCCGGGCTGACGCGGCGCAGGCAACCATACCGTCCGGGCGCTGCGCTGCCGTCGCCTGTCTGAATCACCGTCCACCTGAAGGAAGAATGCTCATGAGATCCTGCGCCGGTTCACCAGTCGCCTTGCTTTGCGCGCTGCTGCCGAACTTCGTTTTGCTGGGCTGCGGCGACGCGCCGATCAGCCAGGCCCAGGCGCGGATCGATGCGACGAGCCAGACTGCGCTGAAGGCCGACGCCACATCGGCTGGCGCCGCTAGCACGCCGCAGGATCCCTACCTGCTGATCCGTCCGGCATCGGTCGACGATCCGATCGATCCGATCGATCCGACGCAACAGGCGGAGATCGCAGGGTGAACCGAGTCACGCCAGGAGACGGCCAAGTGAGATCCATCTTGCTGGTCCTGCTGCTCGCCTGCGCCGGTACCGCCGGCGCTGCGCCCGGCGACGACGCCTACGCGCGGGCGGTGGACGAATACGAGGCCTGCCACTACCGCCACGCCATGGCCGAACTGCGCGGTGCGGCCGAGGCGGGACATGGGCCCGCGGCACAGATGCTGGGCACCATGCTGATGCTCGGCCCGGCGCTGTACGGCGACCAGGTCGCCAGGAACACTGCCGAAGGCTTGCGCTGGCTGCGCGCATCGGCCTCGACAGGAAATGAAGTCGCGCGCTTCCAGCTCGTGCGGCTTTCCAAAGACCATTGATCGCTGCCCGGTCCGGGTGCGGGTAATGGAGTGCCGGGAGCCTCTTTCGAGGTTCCCGGCACTGCTTTGCGCAGCCGCTTGCGCCACGGCTCCGAGCCGCGTCGAACCGGTGGCCTGACGCGCTTCACTCGATCCGGCCAGGCCCGATCGCGTTGCCCGGCGAAGCGCCTGATCGCACCGAACGACGAGCGGTCGTCGAGCGTCGCCCGACGCCGGGCACTCGGCGCCGGCTCGGCTAATCTTCGCCGGTCGTCGCACACAACCCGACCGGGACCGGTCATGTCGCCTCGCCTTCGCGCCTTTGGCTGCACCGCCGCGCTGTCCGCCTGCCTCGTCGGCGGCTGCGCGTCGTGGGAGGCCCGCGACGACAACCGGGTCAGCGTCCTCGAGCAGACCCTGGGCAAGCCGGAGGCCTTCGCCAACGTGGCGCTGGTCGCTCCGCCCGGCAGCCGCCACGGCGGCCGGGTCAGCTTCTCGCAGCACGGCGCGATCGTGCTCGTGCGCGCCGACATCACCGGCCTCGAACCGAACCGCGGATACGGCCTGCACGTGCACGAGCGTGGCGACTGCCTGGGCGCCAGCGCCGAAGGCATCGGCGGGCATTTCAATCCGGCCGGCAGGCCGCACGGCCGGCCGGGAGCCGAAGCCAGCCACGCCGGCGACCTGCCGAACGTGCGCGCCGACGGCGAGGGCGTCGTCTTCTACGTCTTCCAGACCACCGCCCTGTCGATCACCGGCGGCCCGCGCAGCGTGATCGGCCGCAGCGTCGTACTCAGCGACCAGCCGGACGACTACCGCACGCAGCCCGACGGCAGCTCCGGTTCGCCGATCGCCTGCGGCTTCATCCGTCGCAGCGATTAGCCCGCCGCCGGCCGGCGTCAGCCGACCGGCTCGCGCATGGTGACGAACTCCTCGGCCGCGGTCGGGTGGATGCCGATCGTCGAGTCGAACAGCGCCTTGGTGGCGGCGGCCTTCAGCGCGACGGCGAAGCCCTGCACGATCTCGCCGGCATCGGCCCCGACCATGTGCACGCCGACGACGCGGTCGCTGGCGTCGTCGACCACCAGCTTCATCAGGCTGCGCTCGCCGGACATCGACAGCGTGTGCTTCAGCGGCCTGAACTCGCTGCGGTAGATGCGCAGCGCGCCGTATCGTTCGCGCGCCCGCGCCTCGGTCAGCCCGACCGTGCCGACGTTCGGGTGGGTGAACACCGCCGTCGGGATGTTCTCGTAGTCGATGGTCCGCTTGCCGGCGCCGAACAGGCGGTCGACCACGACCATCGCCTCGGCCAGCGCCACCGGCGTCAGCTGCACGCGGTCGATCACGTCGCCGACCGCGCAGATGTGCGGCACGGAAGAGCGGAAGGCGTCGTCGACGGCGATCGCGCCGTGCTCGTCCAGTCGCACGCCGGCCTCCTGCAGGCCGAGTCCGCCGGCGTTCGGCCAGCGGCCGGTGGCGGCCAGCACCGCGTCGACCTCGAGCGCGTCGCCGTCGGCCAGGGTCGCGCGCAGCCCGCCCGCGGCGCGCTGCAGCGAGGCCACCTGCGCATTCAGCCGGATGTCGACGCCCTTCTTCGCCATCTCGGCAGCGACGAAGGCACGCAGGTCGTCGTCGAAGCCGCGCAGCACCTGCGCACCGCGGTAAAGCTGCGTGACCCGGCTGCCCAGCCCGCTGAAGATCGACGCGAACTCGCAGGCGATGTAGCCGCCGCCGATCACCAGCAGCCGGCGCGGAAACGGCTCGAGGTCGAAAATCTCGTTCGAAGTGATCGCCAGTTCGTGGCCGGGGAAGTCCGGCTTATGCGGCGCGCCGCCGGTGGCCACCAGGATGTTCGTCGCCCGCACGAGCTCGCCGGCGACCTCGACGGTGTGCGCGTCGGCAAGCCGCGCGCGGCCGCGCATCAACTGCACGCCGGCGCCGATCAGCAGCTTCTCGTACACGCCGTTCAGCCGCATGATCTCGATCGCGCGGTTGCGCTTGAGCCGCTCCCAGTCGAAAGTCGGCGGCGCGCCGCTCCAGCCGAAGCCTTGCGCTTCGTCGAACGCCTCGCCGTAGTGGGCGGCGTAGCTGTAAAGCTTCTTCGGGATGCAGCCGAGGTTCACGCAGGTGCCGCCGAGTGCGCCCGCTTCGGCCAGCGCCACCGTCGCGCCGCTCTGCGCTGCCATGCGCGCGGCGCGCACGCCGCCGCTGCCGCCGCCGATGACGAACAGGTCGTACTCCTGCATCTAGGATCCTCCACGCTAGTAGCCGCCGCGCCCGACGCCAATCGGCGCCGCACGCATTTTCTCCTGCGGCACCAACGGTTGCACGCGGCCGAGCCGCCGCTCCGGTGACGCCCCGGGAGTCGGAAGTCGCTGCCTTCTGCAGGCGAAAGTGCTTGACGCTGGCCGGTTGGCGACCGCGTCGTTGAGAACGATTTAGACCTTTTTAGGACGGGGCGTCAGCTCCGGCGGCACGATGCAGGCGTTCGGCCGACGACTTTCCCTTCCCGAACAGCGCCCGAAAGAGGAGGAAATACCATGACGACATTTGCGGTCCAACGTGTTCTGGCCGGCATTACCAATCAGGGATTGGCCGATGCCCAGAGAAGCGCCATCGAGACTGCCGTTGCCTACACCGGCTCGGACGGCCCGGTCCGCTACATCCGAAGCAACTTCTATCCATCGACGTCGCACTGCACCTGCCTGTTCGAGGCCGGCAGCGCCGACGACGTGCGCGAGGTCAATCGTCTCGCCGGGCTGCCTTTCGAGCGCATCGAGGAGGTGCTCGACCTCGTTCCTGCTGCCGGGGCCGGCCGGCGGCAATAGCGCTCGCGGCGACGTCAGCTACCGCTCCGGCAATCCAGCCCGACGCAGCCCCGCGACAATCGTCTCGAGTCCGCAGCCGGGCTGGAAGCGCGTCTCCTGGGCAAAGCGCTCGACGCTCAGGCCCGGCACGAGCGCAACGAGTTCGCCGACCGCTCGGCGAGCCTCGTCGATGCAGCCCGCGTGGCCAAGCGCCGACGCGAGTGCCCGATGGGTCGGGGTGAAGCGCGCGTTGCCCGACAAGGCGCGCTTCGCCCACGCCACCGCAGCCTCGAAGTCACCGCCGATGATGTGGGCGAAAGCCAGGCAGCAGTGCGCCCGGAAAAGCATCGGATCGCGCGGGCTCAAGCGAATGAAGTTGTGCAGGTGGGCGATCGCCCGCTCGTGCCGGCCGCAATAGCAGTTCACCCATCCGGCATCGATCCGCGACGAGGCGTGACTTGGCGCCAATCGAATCGCCTTTTCGACGGCCGGTAGCCCACGTTGGGGATCTCGGCTGAGGAAGGCCATGGCGTAACCGCCACGCGACAGCGCCTCCGGGTCGGCGACATCGTCGGCGATCGCGGTCTGAGCCAGCGCCAGCCCCGCCGTCGTCTCGTCGTCTCCGGCGCGTGCCCAGCCTTGTGGAATGCGCAGCGCGTAGGCCCAGGCGGCGAGTCCAGCCGCGGCCGCGAAGCCGGGTTGCCGTCGCAGCGATTCGTTCAGCAACTCGATCGCTGCGTCGCTGCCCTCCGCGGTCATCTCTCGGATCCGTGCCAGGGCACGCAGGTACAGGTCGTAGGCCGGGAGACTGTCCGGACGCAGCGCCCGGGCACGGGTCACCTCCGCCGCATCCACCGAGGGCACGATGGCCATGACCACCCGCGTCGTCAGGTCGTCCTGGAAATCGAGAAGGTCTTCGATCGCGCCGTCGAGCTGCTCTGCCCAGAGCGTCCGACCGCCTTCGGTTTCCGCCAGCCGGGCGTTCAGCCGCAGTTTCTCGCCTGCCAGCCGAACTGAACCGTCGAGCACGTAGCGCACCGCCAGCTCGCGCCCGACGGTTCGTATGTCGACGTTGCGACCGCGGTAGACGAAGCTCGAGCCGCTGCCGATGACCCGCAGGCGCGGAAGCTGTGACAGCGCGGTGACGATGTCGTCGACGATGCCGTCGATGAGATGCATGCGACTGTCGCCCACACCAAGCGTCTTGAACGGCAGCACGACGATGGAGGGTGCCAGCTCCTCGCTTCGGCCGGCTTCGGCCGCCGGCGGCGCGGGCGTCTGGCCGCGCGAACCGGACTCGACCGAAGGGGCCGCATCGCCCGAGGTCCGCAGCTGCCCCGTGAATCGGTAGCCACGTCCGGGAATCGTGGTGATGGCGCCGACACCAATGGCTCGCCGCAGCGCTGAGATGTGAACGTAGAGGTTGCTCTCTTCAACCACCACGTCGGGCCACACCTTCTCGAGCAGCCACTGCTTCGAGAGCGTGCGCTCGCGCGACTCGATCAGCGCGACGAGAAGGTCGAACGCGCGAGCGCCGACGTCGACCGGCTGGCCGGCCACTGCGAGCCGGCGCAGGCTCGTGTCCAACTCCACCTGACCGAAAGCGTATGTCGTCATGCCCGTCGACGACCGTGACTGTTTGGCGATGGGCAGCTTATCGGTCGCGAGAAGGCAAAGGAAGTCGCACGCCAGCGGCCCCATCGATCCGGCACGCGGAGCACTGGGGTATCCCCTCTGGCCGAACGAGCAGCACTTGCGGGTGTCGCCCTTCTTCGTCGACCAGGCGGGATGAAGGCCGCCGAGCCGAGAAATTCGCCTCCGGAGTGCCGGAGTGTCGGCCGCCGAGGTGGCCAACGCGGGAACGACGAAGCAGAGCCCCGGCCTCTAACTCGATGGACGCGCAGTCGACCGCTCATGCCTCGCTTCGGCAGCTGAGGGCGACCAACTGCAGCGACCGGACAAGGCCGGACTCGGGCCTAGGCACCTCGCCACGAAGCGGTCAGCGACCGGAAAGCGGACCCTCCGACCGGCTCAAAACGACCCCTAGCGGCCGGTCGCGATTTTCTGATCAGACGACGGCTTGCCACCATTGACCCGTAGCTCGCTACCGCCGCGGCAGCGTAACGAGACCCGCAAGGGCTGACGCTCCTGACTGCACCAGGGCGCCAACCCCTTGTGCAGTGGCTGGCGCCCTGACTCGACCTGTGACTCTGGATCGAACGTGCCGTCTACGGCATCCGCATTCTGGTTTCCGTGGCCGTCCCGGAAATGATTTGCGGGTTGGGACTCGAGGGCGGCAAGAAGAACTCGATCGTGTAGGACAGGTTCGCGGTATCGCAGTCAACGAGACTGAAGGGACCGCTGACTCGCATCTTATAGATCGGGTCCCATGGGGTCGTGTTGTTGATGCCGTAGGCGACCCATGAAAACCTGTACTCGCCCTTCTTGACCTTTTCCCAGATGCCCTGAGCGTTCGTCAGGCGATCGACCCCAAAATTGCCGAGAAACCCTGCCGGAACGGCGACCCATTCGAGGCTCAGCTGGCCCGCAGTAGCGCTGTTAGCGGGAGTAGCGTTGCCGAGCCAGGTGAGAGGAC
>CP070661.1:1141745-1141828 GCA_020355165.1 Burkholderiales bacterium | reverse complement strand
GACGCCGTCGGCGGCACGCCGCACGCCTTCTCATCCGGCTCGTTCACCGAAGGTCGTCTCGCCGCGAAGGCCGCCTGCAAATA
>CP070661.1:1141556-1141645 GCA_020355165.1 Burkholderiales bacterium | reverse complement strand
CTGCGCAGGATCGTTCCCGCCTCGCCGACCGCGACCAGGGTGGAGGCCTCGACCTTCGTCACCGCGTTCAGCGTGTTCGGCTGCACCGG
>CP070661.1:1141361-1141456 GCA_020355165.1 Burkholderiales bacterium | reverse complement strand
CAGTAGATGTCTTTTTCGGGCTCCCAGATGTCTTCGCGCCCGCCGCCGAAGCCGAAGGTCTTGAAGCCCATCGACTCCAGCGCGCAGTTGCCGGC
>CP070661.1:1141166-1141261 GCA_020355165.1 Burkholderiales bacterium | reverse complement strand
GGCACCTACCGCATCTCGGACGGGCGCGGCGGCGCCGGCACCGGCAACCAGCGCTTCGCGCCGATCAACAGCTGGCCCGACAACGGCAACCTCGA
>CP070661.1:1140960-1141066 GCA_020355165.1 Burkholderiales bacterium | reverse complement strand
GCGACGAAGGCCGCGACGAAGTCGACGACGAAGGTGGCCGCGAAGGCGGCAGCGCGACCGGCGCCGAAGGCGGCACCGAAGGCCGCGGCCAGGACGGCGCCGGCGA
>CP070661.1:1140752-1140860 GCA_020355165.1 Burkholderiales bacterium | reverse complement strand
TCTTGCCGTATTTCTGCTTGATTGGCCAGAGCAGCCGGCGCGCCTTGTCGAGGTTCACATTGTCCGGCCAGCTGTTGAGGGGCGCAAAGCGTTGGTTGCCGGTCCCCC
>CP070661.1:1140543-1140652 GCA_020355165.1 Burkholderiales bacterium | reverse complement strand
GACGGCCGCGGCGGCGGGGGAACCGGCAACCAGCGTTTTGCGCCCCTCAACAGTTGGCCGGACAACGCCAACCTCGACAAGGCGCGCCGGCTGCTCTGGCCGATCAAGC
>CP070661.1:1140328-1140443 GCA_020355165.1 Burkholderiales bacterium | reverse complement strand
TCCATCAGCTTCTGCAGACGGTCCAGGCCCTGCTTGGGATTGATGTAGTGCGGGTTGACATCGCCCGCCACGATCGCGTTGCGGTAGGTCCTGTAATGCTCCAGGGGCTTGTAGA
>CP070661.1:1140107-1140228 GCA_020355165.1 Burkholderiales bacterium | reverse complement strand
ACGGCATGGGCCCGGGGATGATGGGCGGATACGGGGGCCACGGTATGGGCCCGGGCATGATGGGCGGGTACCAGCTCGGCGCCATCGAGCGGCTCGAGCTCACCGCCGAGCAACGCCAGCA
>CP070661.1:1139885-1140007 GCA_020355165.1 Burkholderiales bacterium | reverse complement strand
CAGGCGGCCTTCGCGGCGAGACGACCTTCGGTGAACGAGCCGGATGAGAAGGCGTGCGGCGTGCCGCCGACGGCGTCGCCGGCGCCGAACAGGCCCTCGATCGTCGTCATGCGGTTGTAGCC
>CP070661.1:1139662-1139785 GCA_020355165.1 Burkholderiales bacterium | reverse complement strand
GCAGGCGACTCAGTCGAAGCAGACGGCCCAGTCGAAGCAGACGGCCCAGTCGAAGCAGACGGCTCAGTCGAAGCAGAAAGAGCAGAAGCAGGAGGAGCAGAAGGCCGAGGCCAAGCAGTAAGC
>CP070661.1:1139429-1139562 GCA_020355165.1 Burkholderiales bacterium | reverse complement strand
GGTGCCGCCTTCGGCGCCGGTCGCGCTGCCGCCTTCGCGGCCACCTTCGTCGTCGACTTCGTCGCGGCCTTCGTCGCTGGCTTGGCGGCAGTCCTTCTCGCTGGCTTGGCGGCGGGCCTCGCCGCGCGCTTCA
>CP070661.1:1139191-1139329 GCA_020355165.1 Burkholderiales bacterium | reverse complement strand
GGCCAGCTGTTGATCGGCGCGAAGCGCTGGTTGCCGGTGCCGGCGCCGCCGCGCCCGTCCGAGATGCGGTAGGTGCCCGCGCTGTGCCAGGCCATGCGGATGAACAGCGGCCCGTAGTGGCCCCAGTCGGCAGGCCAC
>CP070661.1:1138929-1139091 GCA_020355165.1 Burkholderiales bacterium | reverse complement strand
CAAGACGCACCTGCGTGCGTCTTGCGCGAAAGCGCCCGAGCGCCTATGAGCGCGAGGGGCGCGGCCGCCAGGCCGCGGGCCGCCGCCACAAGTCCGGCCCGAAATGCCCGCGCGCGCCACCGGCCCTCATGGGGACGAGCGAGCCGGCCAAGCCGGCAGCGG
>CP070661.1:1138664-1138829 GCA_020355165.1 Burkholderiales bacterium | reverse complement strand
GCAACGGAGGCGGGGCTGGACATGGGGACAGGCGTCATCTCAGGACCGCGAGCGTGATGGGCGGTTAGGGCGCGGCGCGCCGGGCGCCGGGCGCGGCGTGACGAAGGCAAGCCCGGCCGCTCGGACGCCGGCGCCGCCTGAAGCCACGCGGAGCAACATTGATAC
>CP070661.1:1138397-1138564 GCA_020355165.1 Burkholderiales bacterium | reverse complement strand
GAGCTGGTACCCGCCCATCATGCCCGGGCCCATACCGTGGCCCCCGTATCCGCCCATCATCCCCGGGCCCATGCCGTAGCCGCCATAGCTGCCCATCATCCCCGGGCCCATGCCGTGGCCGCCGTATCCGCCCATCATCCCTGGGCCCATGCCGTAGCCGCCATAGC
>CP070661.1:1138129-1138297 GCA_020355165.1 Burkholderiales bacterium | reverse complement strand
TTGCGCGAAAGCGCCCGAGCGCCTATGAGCGCGAGGGGCGCGGCCGCCAGGCCGCGAGTTGCCACGAAGTCACACACTCGCGCTGCATCCTTCTTGCGCGAAAGCGCCCGAGCGCCTATGAGCGCGAGGGGCGCGGCCGCCAGGCCGCGAGTTGCCACGAAGTCACAC
>CP070661.1:1137859-1138029 GCA_020355165.1 Burkholderiales bacterium | reverse complement strand
CAGGCGGCCTTCGCGGCGAGACGACCTTCGGTGAACGAGCCGGATGAGAAGGCGTGCGGCGTGCCGCCGACGGCGTCACCGGCGCCGAACAGACCTTCGATCGTCGTCATGCGGTTGTAGCCCCAGAAATACTCGGGAGGGGAAACGTCCTCGGGACCCGAGCACCAGGC
>CP070661.1:1137580-1137759 GCA_020355165.1 Burkholderiales bacterium | reverse complement strand
GTGTGTACGTCCGGGTCGTCGGGCGTGAGCCGCAGGGCGCGGTCGTAGCTGGCCAGCGCTTCTTCCAGCCGTCCGAGATCCTTCAGCACATTGCCGCGGTTGGTGTGTACGTCCGGGTCGTCGGGCGTGAGCCGCAGGGCGCGGTCGTAGCTGGCCAGCGCTTCTTCCAGCCGTCCGAG
>CP070661.1:1137300-1137480 GCA_020355165.1 Burkholderiales bacterium | reverse complement strand
GTTATTGGGGCTACGGCATACGCGCATGGGTATGGCCCGGGGATGATGGGCAGCTATGGCGGCTACGGCATGGGCCCGGGGATGATGGGCGGCTACGGCGGCCACGGCATGGGCCCGGGGATGATGGGCGGATACGGGGGCCACGGTATGGGCCCGGGCATGATGGGCGGGTACCAGCTC
>CP070661.1:1137016-1137200 GCA_020355165.1 Burkholderiales bacterium | reverse complement strand
GTACCGGCCGGCGCCGCTGCTCGTCGAGATGGTCGAGGCCGGCTACCTCGGCCGCAAGGCCGGGCGCGGCTTCTACACCTACGGCTGACGCGTGCCGCGCGGTCTCCGGGGCAACGCCGCTGAGCGGTGAACCGGTGCGGGGCGTCGATCGATCGACGGCCGGCGCGCTCGAGACTCGATCGAA
>CP070661.1:1136732-1136916 GCA_020355165.1 Burkholderiales bacterium | reverse complement strand
CGCTCTCACCGGCCGCGCGCACCCCCGCAGCGGCCCCGGCCAAGGTTGCAGCATAAGCCGATTCATTCCAGCAGGCCCGCGACCACGTTGCAGTGGTCGACACCGTCGCCGCGCAGGTCGCCCTCGTCTTCGCGGACGTTCCGGTTCTCGAAGGCCAGTTGCAGGCAGCAGTCCATCTGGAAGC
>CP070661.1:1136447-1136632 GCA_020355165.1 Burkholderiales bacterium | reverse complement strand
TCGTCGATGTATTTGCAGGCGGCCTTCGCGGCAAGACGACCTTCGGTGAACGAGCCGGATGAGAAGGCGTGCGGCGTGCCGCCGACGGCGTCACCGGCGCCGAACAGGCCTTCGATCGTCGTCATGCGGTTGTAGCCCCAGAAATACTCGGGAGGGGAAACGTCCTCGGGACCCGAGCACCAGGC
>CP070661.1:1136157-1136347 GCA_020355165.1 Burkholderiales bacterium | reverse complement strand
CGGCATCGTCGCCAACCAGCCGATGGTCCTGGCCGGCTGCCTGGACATCAAGTCGTCGATCAAGGCCGGGCGCTTCGTGCGCTTCTGCGACGCCTTCAACATCCCGATCATCACGCTCGTCGACGTGCCGGGCTTCATGCCGGGCACGGCGCAGGAATACGGCGGCATCATCAAGCACGGCGCCAAGCTG
>CP070661.1:1135862-1136057 GCA_020355165.1 Burkholderiales bacterium | reverse complement strand
CCTTCGATCGTCGTCATGCGGTTGTAGCCCCAGAAATACTCGGGAGGGGAAACGTCCTCGGGACCCGAGCACCAGGCACCGGAGCAGGTCGCGTGAGAGCCCATTACGTAGGGCTCGGATGTGGTCAGCTCGGGGTTCTCGTTCTTGGGATCCACATCAGTCGCGGCCCACAGGACCGCCTGGCCGACGGTCATG
>CP070661.1:1135567-1135762 GCA_020355165.1 Burkholderiales bacterium | reverse complement strand
CAAGCTTGCCCGTCCGCTCGACTGGCTCGTGATCGCCGATCACTCCGACGGGATGGGCCTGATCAACGACCTGATGGCGGGCTCGCCTGAGGTCACGAAGTTCGAGCAGGGTGCGCGCTGGGCCAAGGGCCTGAAGGCCGGCGGGCAGACCGCGGTCGATACGGCCCTGGACCTGATCACCAACTTCTCGCAGGG
>CP070661.1:1135259-1135467 GCA_020355165.1 Burkholderiales bacterium | reverse complement strand
CGTGCCGATGGGCGGCGACCTGCCGAAGCGCCAGAGCGCGAAGGCGCCGACCTTCATGGTGTACGCGCTGCGCGACCCGATCGGCGCCAACCTCGACCGCATCCAGATCGTCAAGGGCTGGCTGGATGCCGCCGGCAAGACGCACGAGAAGGTCTACGACGTCGCCTGGTCGGGTGACCGCAAGCCGGACGCAAACGGCAAGCTGCCG
>CP070661.1:1134946-1135159 GCA_020355165.1 Burkholderiales bacterium | reverse complement strand
ATTGATGTAGTGCGGGTTGACATCGCCCGCCACGATCGCGTTGCGGTAGGTCCTGTAATGCTCCAGGGGCTTGTAGACCTCTTTCTTGCGGCGGTTGACCTGCTCATCGGACACGACGATACCATCGGCCTTTCCGTCGTCGATGTATTTGCAGGCGGCCTTCGCGGCAAGACGACCTTCGGTGAACGAGCCGGATGAGAAGGCGTGCGGCGT
>CP070661.1:1134618-1134846 GCA_020355165.1 Burkholderiales bacterium | reverse complement strand
GCCACGGGCTCGCCTACACCGATACGTTGCATGCCCTGGCGCTGTCCCCGCTCGGGCGCGGGCGGCTGTGCCTGGGACTGCTCAGGGACTTCGTCCTGAGGAGGCCGATGTGATCCTGCCCGCGCCCGATTCGGCGTTGCTCGAGGCGCTGACGCGCGGGCTGGGCGCGAGCTCGGTTGTCGCCGCCGCCTTCGCGCTGCTGGTGTTCGTCAAGTCGCTGACCGACTT
>CP070661.1:1134290-1134518 GCA_020355165.1 Burkholderiales bacterium | reverse complement strand
AGCGCTGCTGGCCGGGACCAAGTACCGCGGCGACTTCGAGCAGCGCCTGAAGTCGGTGCTCAAGCAGTTGCGCCAAAGCCCGAATGCGATCCTGTTCATCGACGAGATCCACACGCTGATCGGTGCCGGCTCGGCCTCGGGCGGCACGCTCGACGCTTCGAACCTGCTCAAGCCGGCACTGTCTTCGGGCCAGCTCAAGTGCATCGGTGCGACCACGTACAACGAGTA
>CP070661.1:1133962-1134190 GCA_020355165.1 Burkholderiales bacterium | reverse complement strand
AGGCGTGCGACGACCGCGCACTCGCGCATGAAGTTGCCGAGCATGATGGTCCCGAGCAGCGGCAGACCCTTCGGAGCGATGAGCCCACCGATCAGCGTGACCACGATCGGAAACAGCAGCTTGGTCTGCGGCGAGACGCTCCGCTTGAGCGCGCCCATTTTGATCACCCGCTCCTTCTCGGTCGTCAGGGCCTTCATGATCGGCGGCTGGATGATCGGCACGAGCGCC
>CP070661.1:1133634-1133862 GCA_020355165.1 Burkholderiales bacterium | reverse complement strand
CGCCTCCTCCGGCACGCAGCGCTTCGCGCCGCTGAACAGCTGGCCCGACAACGCCAACCTCGACAAGGCGCGCCGGCTGCTCTGGCCGATCAAGAAGAAGTACGGCCGCAAGATCTCGTGGGCCGACCTGATGATCCTCGCCGGCAACTGCGCCCTGGAGTCGATGGGCTTCAAGACCTTCGGCTTCGCCGGCGGGCGCGAGGACGTCTGGGAGCCGGAAGAGGACAT
>CP070661.1:1133306-1133534 GCA_020355165.1 Burkholderiales bacterium | reverse complement strand
CACGTCCAGTTCGGGCCGCTGCGCGTCATCAACGAAGACCGCGTCGCGCCCGGCATGGGCTTCGGCACGCACGGCCATCGCGACATGGAGATCATCAGCTACGTGCTCGACGGCGAGCTGGCGCACAAGGACAGCATGGGCAACGGCAGCGTGCTGCGCCCCGGTGACGTGCAACGCATGACGGCTGGGACCGGCGTGCGTCACTCCGAGTTCAACCACGCGCCCGAC
>CP070661.1:1132978-1133206 GCA_020355165.1 Burkholderiales bacterium | reverse complement strand
AAGTCGGCAAAGGTGTCGCCGGCCCTGTAGTGGTCGCGCATCTCCTGCGTGGTCTTGCCCAGCGCCTGGATGACCAGCGTGATCGTGCCCCTGTCGCGGTCGTAGTCGGCGACCGTCAGCGGGATGCGCTCGCTGCCCTCGTGCAGTCGCAGCATCACGAAGTGACCCGGCTCGGCCGACTTGGCCACGTCCGGCGCCGCGACTTCCCAGAGGAAGGTGGTGTCGGAG
>CP070661.1:1132649-1132878 GCA_020355165.1 Burkholderiales bacterium | reverse complement strand
CCTGGTGGTGTCGATCGCCAAGAAGTACACCAACCGGGGGCTGCAGTTCCTCGACCTGATCCAGGAGGGCAACATCGGCCTGATGAAGGCGGTCGACAAGTTCGAGTACCGCCGGGGGTACAAGTTCTCGACCTACGCCACCTGGTGGATCCGGCAGGCGATCACCCGGGCGATCGCCGACCAGGCGAGGACGATCCGCATCCCCGTGCACATGATCGAGACGATCAAC
>CP070661.1:1132320-1132549 GCA_020355165.1 Burkholderiales bacterium | reverse complement strand
GGTTCCGCGAGGTCAAGCCGCAGGTCTTTTCCGGGTTGTATCCGGTCGAGTCGAACCAGTACGAGGCGCTGCGCGACGCGCTGACCAAGCTGCAGCTGAACGACGCGGCGCTGCACTTCGAACCCGAAGTGTCCCAGGCGCTGGGCTTCGGATTCCGGTGCGGCTTTCTCGGCCTGCTGCACATGGACATCGTCCAGGAACGGCTCGAACGCGAATACGACATGGACCT
>CP070661.1:1131991-1132220 GCA_020355165.1 Burkholderiales bacterium | reverse complement strand
CGAGTACAAGGGCTGGCAGACGGTGGCCTCGGGGCTCGCAGCGGTGTGGGCAACGGAGAACACGCGCGAATCGATCTTCGACGCCATGGCGCGCAAGGAGGTCTATGCGACCACGGGCACGCGCATCGGCGTGCGCTTTTTCGGCGGCTGGAACTACACCGCCGACGATCTCAACAGTCGCCAGCCCGCCTTCCGCGGCTACGAGAAAGGCGTGCCGATGGGCGGCGAC
>CP070661.1:1131661-1131891 GCA_020355165.1 Burkholderiales bacterium | reverse complement strand
CGCCTTGATGTCCTCCAGGTTGATGGCGCCGAAGGTGGGCTCCATGGCCGCGATGATATCGACCAGCTTTTCCGGATCGTGCTCGTCGACCTCGATGTCGAACACGTCGATGCCGGCGAATTTTTTGAACAGCGCGGCCTTGCCCTCCATCACGGGCTTTGCCGCCAGCGGCCCGATGGCCCCCAGGCCGAGCACCGCCGTGCCGTTGGTGACCACACCGACGAGGTTGG
>CP070661.1:1131331-1131561 GCA_020355165.1 Burkholderiales bacterium | reverse complement strand
GCAACATCACCACGCTTGGGCGGGGCGGCTCGGACACTTCGGCGGTGGCGCTGGCGGCCGCGCTGCAGGCCGACGAGTGTCTGATCTTTACCGATGTCGATGGGGTCTACACCACCGACCCGCGCATCGTGCCCGAGGCGCGCCGGCTGAAGAGCGTCACGTTCGAGGATATGCTGGAGATGGCAAGCCTCGGCTCCAAGGTGCTGCAGATCCGCTCGGTGGAATTCGCC
>CP070661.1:1131001-1131231 GCA_020355165.1 Burkholderiales bacterium | reverse complement strand
ACCTGGCTCGGCGACGAGCGCTACCGCGGCGACCGCGAGCTCGAGCAGCCCCTGGCCGCCGTGCAGATGGGCCTGATCTACGTGAACCCGGAAGGCCCCAACGGCAACCCCGACCCCGTGGCCTCGGGCCGCGACGTGCGTGAGACCTTCGGCCGCATGGGCATGAACGACGAGGAGACCGTCGCGCTCGTCGCCGGCGGCCACACCTTCGGCAAGGCGCACGGCGCCGG
>CP070661.1:1130671-1130901 GCA_020355165.1 Burkholderiales bacterium | reverse complement strand
AGTTCGGCAACCATCGCGTCGGTGGTGAGCATCAGGCCGGCAACCGACGAGGCGTTCTGCAGCGCGGTGCGGGTGACCTTGGTCGGATCGAGCACGCCCATCTCGACCATGTCGCCATACTCGCTGGTCTGCGCGTTGTATCCGAAGTTGCCCTTGCCCGCGGCGACCTTGTTGACCACCACGCTCGGCTCGTCGCCGCTGTTGGCAACGATCTGGCGCAGCGGCTCTTC
>CP070661.1:1130341-1130571 GCA_020355165.1 Burkholderiales bacterium | reverse complement strand
GGGTGACGGTGACGGAGACCAGCGCCCGGCGCTGCAGCAGGCTCATCGCTGTTGCACCTCGCCGACCACGCGAAACTCGATCGTGAATCCCTCCTTGCTGCCGGCCGGCGCCTTGGCGATCCCGGAAGGCGCCCGGACGTCGGCAAAGGCCGGGGCGGCGCTGAGTGACTGCAGCAGCTGCGCGGCATTTTCCGCCTGGCCGATGATGCGGACACTTCCACCGCCGGTGA
>CP070661.1:1130011-1130241 GCA_020355165.1 Burkholderiales bacterium | reverse complement strand
GTCGACCAGGTCCCGGATGATGGATTCGACGTCCTTGCCGACGTAGCCGACCTCGGTGAACTTGGTCGCCTCGACCTTGATGAAGGGCGCGTTGGCCAGTTGCGCCAGGCGGCGCGCGATCTCGGTCTTGCCGACGCCGGTCGGCCCGATCATCAGAATGTTCTTGGGCGTGATCTCGACGCGGAGGTCCTCGTCCACCTGCATCCGGCGCCAGCGGTTGCGCAGGGCGA
>CP070661.1:1129681-1129911 GCA_020355165.1 Burkholderiales bacterium | reverse complement strand
CAGTTCGTTTCGCGTCGGGTCGTACACGACCGCCTGCGTCAGCTGGCCGCGGTGGCGCAGCCCGATCGACACCGCATACTGCGGAAAGCCGTGGATGAAGTTGGTCGTGCCGTCGAGCGGATCGATGATCCACGTGTACTCGGCCTCGCGCCCGCCCTGGCTGGCGCCGCTTTCCTCGGCGAGGAAGCCGTGCTGCGGATAGGCGGTCGAGAGCGTCTCGATGATCGCCG
>CP070661.1:1129350-1129581 GCA_020355165.1 Burkholderiales bacterium | reverse complement strand
CAAGAAGTTCGCCAAGCGCCTGAAGGTGCTCGAGGGCTTCCAGCGTTCGGGCATCAAGCCCGAGTGGATGATCCTCGAGGTTCTGCCGGTGCTGCCGCCCGAGCTGCGCCCGCTGGTGCCGCTCGACGGCGGCCGCTTCGCGACCTCGGACCTGAACGATCTCTACCGCAGGGTCATCAACCGCAACAACCGCCTCAAGCGCCTGCTCGAGCTCAACGCGCCGGACCTCAT
>CP070661.1:1129019-1129250 GCA_020355165.1 Burkholderiales bacterium | reverse complement strand
CTGCGTCCGCTGGTACCGCTGGACGGCGGCCGCTTTGCGACATCCGACCTCAACGACCTGTACCGCCGCGTCATCAACCGCAACAACCGCCTGAAGCGGCTGCTGGAGCTGAACGCGCCCGATATCATTGTGCGCAACGAGAAACGCATGCTGCAGGAGTCCGTCGACGCGCTGCTCGACAACGGCCGCCGCGGCCGCGCCATCACCGGCACCAACAAGCGCCCGCTGAAG
>CP070661.1:1128688-1128919 GCA_020355165.1 Burkholderiales bacterium | reverse complement strand
CAAGGTGAGGAAATCGGAGCGCTCGTCGGCGAACCTGCGGTGCGCGGCGTCGGCCGCCTCCTGCGCCGAGAGCGGCCGCTCGCGCGGGTCCTGCACCGACAGCGCGCTGGCGATGACGAGCACCTCGTACAGGCAGTTCCGCTCACGCGCCGCCAGCAGCATGCGGACGACGCGCGGATCGACCGGCAGCTTCGCCAGCTGCTGGCCGACCGGCGTCAGTTCGTCGTATTC
>CP070661.1:1128357-1128588 GCA_020355165.1 Burkholderiales bacterium | reverse complement strand
CGACCGGGTCGGGCCCATGACGGTGCGCGAGCCCGTCTACCGGATCGACGTCGAGCTGGAGCGGCAGACGGTGGCCGCCGGCGGCCAGGAAGTGCCGCTGCGGCCGGGCATGCTGGTCAACGCCGACATCCTGCTCGAGAAGCGCACGGTGTTCGAGTGGATCTTCGAGCCGGTGCTCGAGCTGCGCGGGCGGCTGCAGTGAGCGCCCGGCGACACGCACTGCGAGGCGGA
>CP070661.1:1128026-1128257 GCA_020355165.1 Burkholderiales bacterium | reverse complement strand
GATCGAGACGATCAACAAGATGAACCGCATCTCCCGCCAGATCCTGCAGGAGACCGGCCAGGAACCCGATCCGGGCACGCTCGCGCAGAAGATGGACATGCCGGAGGACAAGATTCGCAAGATCCTGAAGATCGCCAAGGAGCCGATCTCGATGGAGACGCCGATCGGCGACGACGACGACTCGCACCTGGGTGACTTCATCGAGGACACCTCGACGCTGGCGCCGGCCGA
>CP070661.1:1127694-1127926 GCA_020355165.1 Burkholderiales bacterium | reverse complement strand
CGCGACTCGAGGATGCAGGTGCCGGAGCCGCTGCCGCGGTCGAGCGGCCAGGGTTTCAGGATGATCTCGGCGTGATCGTCCGTATCGCTCGCGTAGGCGACCGACTCGATCATGCTGCCCTTGGGCATGACCAGCGCAACCGTCTTGCCGGCAACCAGCCGCCGGCAACTGCGCACGATGGCGTCGAAGACCGGCTGCGTGTCCGTCACCGAACCGCTAATCACGCGCAGGA
>CP070661.1:1127362-1127594 GCA_020355165.1 Burkholderiales bacterium | reverse complement strand
TGTGCAGCGACTGGTAGCCGTTGGGCTTCGGGCGGGCGATGTAGTCGTCGTACTCGCCCTCGACCGGCGTCCACATCTCGTGCACCAGGGACAGCACCTGGTAGCACTGCGCCACCTCGTCGACGATCACGCGCAGCGCCCGCACGTCGTAGATCTCGTCGAACGCCAGCCGCTTGACCCGCATCTTGTTGTGGATGCTGACGATGTGCTTCGGCCGGCCGCTGACCTCGCC
>CP070661.1:1127030-1127262 GCA_020355165.1 Burkholderiales bacterium | reverse complement strand
CCCTCACGGTCTCCGCGATTCCGCGAATCAACTTCGTCGCTCGAAACTGTTACTTCGAGCATCTTGAACAGATCCGCCACTGGCGTTTCGTCGTCGATGGCGCGCAGGCTGACTTTGACAGGAACCATTTTGTGGTCTGGCGGCCACAGAACGTTCACATCCGAGTTGCCGAGCAACTGGGGCGAGGGATCCGGGACCCTCTTCACCTGCACGGCACCGATGTTCCGCATGC
>CP070661.1:1126698-1126930 GCA_020355165.1 Burkholderiales bacterium | reverse complement strand
CAACAGCTGGCCGGACAATGTGAACCTCGACAAGGCGCGCCGGCTGCTCTGGCCAATCAAGCAGAAATACGGCAAGAAAATCTCCTGGGCCGACCTGATGATCCTCGCCGGCAACTGCGCGCTGGAGTCGATGGGATTAAAGACCTTCGGCTTCGCCGGCGGGCGCGAGGACATTTGGGAGCCGGAAGAGGACATTTACTGGGGCACAGAGACCGAGTGGCTGGGCGACAAG
>CP070661.1:1126366-1126598 GCA_020355165.1 Burkholderiales bacterium | reverse complement strand
CATCGGCGTCTCGAACGTGAGCGAGCCGCGCCACATCGTCGCCACCCAGTTGAACACTTTCACGCCGGTCGGCACGGCGATCAGCATCGTCGCGTACATGAAGAACAGCTGCCCGGTGACGGGCATGCCGGTCACGAACATGTGATGCGCCCAGACCATGAACGACAGGATCGCGATCGACGCGGTCGCGTACACCATCGAGCTATAGCCGAACAGCGGCTTGCGCGAGAAC
>CP070661.1:1126034-1126266 GCA_020355165.1 Burkholderiales bacterium | reverse complement strand
TCGGCGAGCGTGCCGAGGCCGACGTCGTGCGCGAAGGCGCGTCACGCGCCGAGGTCAGCGCCGAGTTCCGCGTCGGCAGCGAGGCCGCCAGCTGGCTGCGCGAGAACGAGCTGGCGGGCGACGCCGATACCGCCCTGCTGCGGCGCGTGGTCGATGCCGGCGGCCGCAGCCGCGCCTTCGTCAACGGCACCGCGGTCACGCTGGCACAGCTGCGCGTGCTCGGCGATCTGCT
>CP070661.1:1125702-1125934 GCA_020355165.1 Burkholderiales bacterium | reverse complement strand
GTATTCGTCCGAACCTGTTCTTCCCCCCTGACAGCGGTTTACACCCCGAGGGGCTTCCTCCCGCACGCGGCGTCGCTGGATCAGGCTTTCGCCCATTGTCCAAAATTCCCCACTGCTGCCTCCCGTAGGAGTCGGGGCCGTGTCTCAGTCCCCGTGTGGCTGATCATCCGCTTAGACCAGCTACCCGTCATCGCCTTGGTGAGCCGTTACCTCACCAACAAGCTGATAGGCC
>CP070661.1:1125369-1125602 GCA_020355165.1 Burkholderiales bacterium | reverse complement strand
CTGGCCGTCGGCGAGGCGTTGCGCCTGCACGCGCCGCTGCTGGCGCAGCGGCACGGCGTGCCGCTTGCCTCCGACGGCACGCCGCAGGACCTGCTGGTCGTGGCGATGGGCAAGGGCGGCGGCGGGGAACTGAACGTATCGTCCGATCTCGACCTCGTGTTCGTCTACGACGAGGACGGCGAAACCGGCACGCACGGCGGGTTCGCCGAGGCACCGCGTCCGCTGTCCAATCA
>CP070661.1:1125036-1125269 GCA_020355165.1 Burkholderiales bacterium | reverse complement strand
CCGAGTACTACGCCGGCCGCCCCGAGGAGTACCGCCAGTACATGCGGCTGTTCAACGACATGGTCACGGCGATCCTGCACTGCGACAAGCCGGTGATCTGCCGCGTCAACGGCATGCGCATCGGCGGCGGCCAGGAGATCGGCATGGCCTGCGACTTCTCGGTGGCGCAGGACCTCGCCCGCTTCGGCCAGGCCGGCCCCAAGCACGGCTCGGCGCCGATCGGCGGCGCCACC
>CP070661.1:1124703-1124936 GCA_020355165.1 Burkholderiales bacterium | reverse complement strand
GCTCTCGGTCCCCCAGTAGATGTCCTCTTCCGGCTCCCAGACGTCCTCGCGCCCGCCGCCAAAGCCGAAGGTCTTGAACCCCATCGATTCCAGCGCGCAGTTGCCGGCGAGGATCATAAGGTCGGCCCAGGAGATCTTGTTGCCGTATTTCTGCTTGATCGGCCAAAGCAGCCGGCGCGCCTTGTCGAGGTTCACGTTGTCCGGCCAGCTGTTGAGCGGCGCGAAGCGCTGGT
>CP070661.1:1124370-1124603 GCA_020355165.1 Burkholderiales bacterium | reverse complement strand
CGGCGCCGGCAGCTATCGCGGCATCGTTCCGGTGGTCAATGCCCAGTTCGTCAATCCGGCCTCGTGGGGCAGGCTCGCCTCGCTGTCGCGCGAGGCGAAGCGGATCGCCGTGGCGCCGTACTTCCTCTATCGGCTCGACCGGACGAGTACCGAGCAGGCCGTTACGGCCGCCTTTGGCGAGTCGCTGTCTCCGCTGCGCGAAGGCATCGCCGCACCGGCGGCGCTCGGCAAGC
>CP070661.1:1124037-1124270 GCA_020355165.1 Burkholderiales bacterium | reverse complement strand
GTGCCCGGCACCCGAGAAGAGAAGCCGCCATGCTGCGAACCGTCGCCCTCACCCCTCGCCTTGCCGCGCTGGGGCTCGCCGTGCTGGCGTCGTCATGCGGCGGCGGCGGGGGCGACTCGACGCTGCCGCCAACGCCGCCGCGGACAACCTGTGACAGCGGTGCCGCGCTGGAGGTGGTGGCCGATACGACGGTCAGCGTCGGGCGGGTCGCCGGCGCCGCCATTCTCGGCTGC
>CP070661.1:1123704-1123937 GCA_020355165.1 Burkholderiales bacterium | reverse complement strand
AGCTTCATTCCCGCGTTCTCGCCCACGCTGTACTTCTTGCGGTCGTTGGGGATGAAGAAGCCGTTCTGGGTGTCATAGAGCGTCACCGACCAGAATGCCTTCGCCGGGGGCAGGTCCTTCTTCGCCATGCGGATGACGTAGTCGTGCTGCGCGTTCATCGGCTTGCCGTCCACGGTCGCGATCGCCGGGTAGAGCGCCTCGCTCGCCGGCATGCCGATGGGACCAAAGACGGA
>CP070661.1:1123370-1123604 GCA_020355165.1 Burkholderiales bacterium | reverse complement strand
ATCCTGCGGTCGGCACCGGCATGGTCGGCGCGCCGGCCTGCGGTGACGTGATGAAGCTGCAGATCAAGGTCAACGACGACGGCGTCATCGAGGATGCCCGCTTCAAGACCTATGGCTGCGGCTCGGCGATCGCCTCGAGTTCGCTGGTGACCGAGTGGGTCAAGGGCCGCTCGCTCGACGAGGCGATGGGGATCAAGAACACCCAGATCGCCGAGGAACTGGCGCTGCCGCCGG
>CP070661.1:1123036-1123270 GCA_020355165.1 Burkholderiales bacterium | reverse complement strand
TATCGGGAATGGACAGCCAGTACTTCATCCAATACTTGCGCGGTGGAAAGTGCACGACGATGAAATAGCCCGGCTAATCCTTCACAAACTTCAGGTACTCGTCTTTTGACAGAAACTTGTCGGCACCCGGGTCATAAATCGTTTCCTCGTACTTGTTCCCGAGGGTTTTTTCCCACAAGTCAGGCCGCAGAAAGTCAGCACTGACATGGGTGGATCCGGCGGCAATGGGGTAGT
>CP070661.1:1122702-1122936 GCA_020355165.1 Burkholderiales bacterium | reverse complement strand
GCATCGCCCGCGCCATGACACTTGCCGAAGGTGTGCCCGCCGGCCACGAGCGCGACGGTCTCCTCGTCGTTCATCGCCATGCGCGCGAAGGTCTCGCGGACGTCGCGGCCCGACGCCACCGGATCCGGGTTGCCGTTCGGCCCTTCCGGGTTCACATAGATCAGGCCCATCTGCACGGCGGCGAGCGGATTCTCGAGTTCCCGGTCACCGCTGTAGCGCTTGTCGCCCAGCCAC
>CP070661.1:1122368-1122602 GCA_020355165.1 Burkholderiales bacterium | reverse complement strand
CAGTTCGATTTCGCGCGGCTCGACCAGAAGGACGCCGACGGAATCACGCTGCGCGAGGCGATGTGTGCCGCCGGCCTGCCGGGGACCGAGGAAGCGATCGCGGCCTGCGCCGTCGAGCCGCTGCGGCTGCTCGGCTACATCGAAGTGCACATCGAACAGGGGCCGGTGCTGCTCGACCGCGAGCTGCCGGTCGGCGTGGTCACCTCCATTGCCGGCAACGTGCGCCAGCGGATC
>CP070661.1:1122034-1122268 GCA_020355165.1 Burkholderiales bacterium | reverse complement strand
GTATTTGTCGCACCAGGTGGCGAGCAGGTTGGTGAAGCCGGCCGCGTCGAGCACCAGGCCTTCGCCGTCGAGCCGGTACTTGCCGTCCTTGTAGAACTCGCTCGAGGCGCAGTCCAGACCGATGGCGATCTGCGTGCCGGCCTCGTAGCCAGCCCTGTCGACCGCCTGCAGGATCAGCTCGATCGCGGCCTCGTGGCTCTTTACGTTGGGCGCAAAGCCGCCTTCGTCGCCGAC
>CP070661.1:1121700-1121934 GCA_020355165.1 Burkholderiales bacterium | reverse complement strand
TCAACGGCATCGTGTACTCGGAGTCGGTGCGCACCGGCGGCGACCGCTTCGACGAGGCGATCATCAACTACGTGCGGCGCAACTACGGCACGCTGATCGGCGAGGCGACGGCCGAGCGCATCAAGCACCACATCGGCTCCGCGTATCCCGGCAACGAGGTCACCGAGATCGAGGTGCGCGGGCGCAACCTCGCCGAGGGCATCCCGCGCAGCTTCGTGCTGAACAGCAACGAGA
>CP070661.1:1121366-1121600 GCA_020355165.1 Burkholderiales bacterium | reverse complement strand
AGAACATCAGGAACACCACGCCGAACTCGGCCAGGTAGCGCGTTTCCTTGGTGTCAGGCACCAGGCCGAGCGCGTGCGGGCCGATCAGGATGCCGACCGCCAGGTAGCCGAGCATCGGCGGCAGGTTGAGCAGCCGGAAGGCCACCACGCCGAGCACGGCGGCGGCCAGCAGCAGCAGGGTCAGTTCGAGCGCGGTCGGCATTGCATCGGCCGGAACGGCTAATACGAGCAAGA
>CP070661.1:1121032-1121266 GCA_020355165.1 Burkholderiales bacterium | reverse complement strand
AACCTGCCGAACCAGGACCAGGTCTTTCCCGACCGTGACCACTTCGGGCGCATCTTCTACAACCAGGCCACCCTCTCGGCCGCCGGCATCCCGCAGGTCGCCCTGGTCATGGGATCCTGCACCGCCGGCGGCGCCTACGTGCCGGCCATGTGCGATGAGGCGATCATCGTGCGCGGACAGGGGACGATCTTCCTGGGCGGTCCGCCGCTGGTGAAGGCCGCTACCGGCGAGGTG
>CP070661.1:1120698-1120932 GCA_020355165.1 Burkholderiales bacterium | reverse complement strand
ATCCGGTGGGGGTTCCTGGGCGAGATCGGGAACTTCCTGCTCACGGCCGTCGGTGGTTCGCGTTCACGCCAAGCCTACACCTGCGCCCGGGCCCGCCGACTCGCGCGCACCGCGCCCATGAGGCGCCGCTCGCAGCACGACAGCACCGGCGCCCGCGGCAGGGTCGCCGGCCGCGGCAGGGATCAGTCGCGCAACGCGAGCCGCAGCGGCTGGTGGTCGGAGGCGTCGGTCTCG
>CP070661.1:1120364-1120598 GCA_020355165.1 Burkholderiales bacterium | reverse complement strand
GCCGCGCGGACGATGATGTCCTCGAACTCCTCCGGCTTGGTGAGCAGCCCCTGCGCGGTGATCACGAAGGTCTGCTGCACGCCCGCCGGCGTCGGCTCGGCGCCGATCTGGCCGATGCCGAAGGTCTGGTTCTGGCTCTGGATGGCGGCGGCGACCTCCTGCACCGAGATGCCGAGCTGCGCCATGCGGTCGGGCCGCAGCCACACGCGCATGGCGATGTCGGGCAGGCCGAAC
>CP070661.1:1120030-1120264 GCA_020355165.1 Burkholderiales bacterium | reverse complement strand
GACGGTACCCGACGAGCTGGCCGAGGCAGCACGCATCGACGGCGCCGGACCGATGCGCTTCTTCTGGGACGTGCTGTTGCCGCTGTCGTCGACCTCGATTGCGGCGCTGTTCGTGATCCAGTTCATCTACGGCTGGAACCAGTACCTCTGGCCGCTGCTGATCACCAGCGACGAGAGCATGTACACGGCGGTAATCGGGATCAAGCGGATGATCGTCGGCGGCGACGCGCTGAC
>CP070661.1:1119696-1119930 GCA_020355165.1 Burkholderiales bacterium | reverse complement strand
TCATCGGTTCCTCCGTGAATGTCCGGTTGATGGCGCGGTCTTGCGCCCGGCACCGAATCGTATCCGTCCCGGCGCCCAGGCGTCGCCACGGCCGCCGCCTAGTCGTCGGCGTCAGTCGCCGCCGAAGCGCAGCCGCGCCGGCGGCCGCTCATCGGCCGAGGTGTCGATCCGCTCGAACTCGGCGATCACCTGCGCCCCGAGCAGCAGCAACGTCGAGGCGACCTCGAGGCTGAG
>CP070661.1:1119362-1119596 GCA_020355165.1 Burkholderiales bacterium | reverse complement strand
GAGGAAGAATGACATTGCGCCGATTGCTGCTGACCGCCTTCCTGTCGTCGGTGATGATTCCTGCGCTGCCCGCGCTTGCCCAACCGCCCTACGGCGCGGCGGACCCCGCCCACAGCGCTTTCGGGAAGAAGGAGTATTCGCCGTATCTGGACATCGGTTATCCGCAGCGGGTGTATTGGGGCGACACCCATGTGCACACCGCGTATTCGACCGACGCAGGCATGGTCGGCAACC
>CP070661.1:1119027-1119262 GCA_020355165.1 Burkholderiales bacterium | reverse complement strand
CGGCCACATCGAGAACGCCAAGCCGACCGACCTCGAGGGTGCGATCGCCGGCCACATGGCGCACGACGTGGCCGAGATCTCGGTCAAGCAGGGCGCCGAGGTCGTGCTGACCACGGTGTTCACGGTCGACAGGATGCTGGCCAACAAGCACGAGGTCGAGCAGGCGCAGGCCGAAGGCATCGACATCCAGGGCGGCGTGGCGCCGGTGGGCATCGTGCGCGGCCCCGACGGCCGC
>CP070661.1:1118692-1118927 GCA_020355165.1 Burkholderiales bacterium | reverse complement strand
ACCGGCGGCCACCTGTCGTCGAACCTCGGCACGGTCGAGCTGACGATCGCGCTGCACTACGCCTTCGACACGCCCGCGGACCGCATCGTCTGGGACGTCGGCCACCAGACCTACGCGCACAAGATCCTGACCGGCCGGCGCGAGGCGATGGCCTCGCTGCGGCAGGCGGGCGGCATCTCCGGCTTCCCGCGGCGCGACGAGTCCGAGTACGACACGTTCGGCACCGCGCACTCGT
>CP070661.1:1118357-1118592 GCA_020355165.1 Burkholderiales bacterium | reverse complement strand
ACATCGCCGAGCTCTTGCGCTCGCCCTTGCGATAGGCGTGCAGCACCCGCGCGTGATAGTCGGCGCGCTGTCCGGCGATCGCCGGCATGTGCGGATCGGTCGAATTGCCGTTCACGCCGTGGCAGCGGTCGCAGCGCTCGACCCACTCGGCGGTGGACAGCGGCGCCCGCGCCTTGGTCGGCAACGGCTGCTGCTTGGCGTAATAGGCCGCGAGGTTCTTGATCGTCGCGTCGTC
>CP070661.1:1118022-1118257 GCA_020355165.1 Burkholderiales bacterium | reverse complement strand
AAGAAGCCGGAGACGATCAATTACCGCACGTTCAAGCCGGAACGCGATGGCCTGTTCTGCGCGAAGATCTTCGGCCCGATCAAGGACTACGAGTGCCTGTGCGGCAAGTACAAGCGTCTCAAGCATCGCGGCGTCGTCTGCGAGAAGTGCGGCGTCGAGGTGACGCAGACCAAGGTGCGACGCGAGCGGATGGGTCATATCGAGCTGGCCAGCCCCGTCGCGCACATCTGGTTTC
>CP070661.1:1117687-1117922 GCA_020355165.1 Burkholderiales bacterium | reverse complement strand
CCACCAGGTCGGTGCCGATGCCGTAGATCACGCGGTCTCGCGCAAGGCGGCCTCGGCGCTGCGGATCGCCGCCAGGTACATGCGCACCGCCGCCGCCATCCCAAATTCGAGCGCATCGGCGGTCAGCGCATGGCCTATCGATACCTCGAGCACGCCGGGCACGGCAGCGAGGAACGGCGCCAGGTTGTCGCGGTTCAGGTCGTGGCCGGCGTTCACGCCGAGACCGGCGGCCTGC
>CP070661.1:1117352-1117587 GCA_020355165.1 Burkholderiales bacterium | reverse complement strand
CAGTAAATATCCTCCTCCGGCTCCCAAATATCCTCACGCCCACCGGCGAAGCCGAATGTCTTTAATCCCATCGACTCAAGCGCGCAGTTGCCGGCCAGGATCATCAGGTCGGCCCAGGAGATCTTATTGCCGTATTTCTGCTTGATCGGCCAGAGCAGACGGCGCGCCTTGTCGAGGTTGACGTTGTCCGGCCAGCTGTTGAGGGGCGCAAAGCGTTGGTTGCCGGTTCCACCGC
>CP070661.1:1117016-1117252 GCA_020355165.1 Burkholderiales bacterium | reverse complement strand
ACGAGCCGCGCGCCACCGACTACATCCCGCAGATGCTCGGCATCATCGAGCTGCTGGAGAGCAAGGGGCTCGCCTACCAGGCCGACGACGGCGACGTCGACTACGCGGTGCGCAGCTTCCCGCGCTACGGGCGGCTGTCCGGCAAGTCGCTCGACGACCTGCGCGCCGGCGAGCGGGTCGCGGTCGGCGAAGGCAAGCACGACCCGCTCGACTTCGTGCTGTGGAAGCGCGCCAGG
>CP070661.1:1116680-1116916 GCA_020355165.1 Burkholderiales bacterium | reverse complement strand
TTGTTGTTGTTCGGATCGAGCCACGAAAGCGTGCCCGGCACGAATGTGTCGTAAAGCGCCTTCGCATACTCGAGCGCCGCGATCGTCTCGGGGCTGTTGACGACCACCTGGTTCTTCTCGTCGACCAGCTTGCCACCGTGCGACCACAGCAGCCAGTGCGTCCAGACGTTGCCGTCGCCGGTGGCGTTGCCCAGCGCGAAACCGCCCGGGGTGCCCTTTTCCTTCAGCGCCTGCAT
>CP070661.1:1116344-1116580 GCA_020355165.1 Burkholderiales bacterium | reverse complement strand
CACCGTGCTCGGGCCGGTATTCGCAAATCTGCTGCTCGCCGACGAGATCAACCGCGCGCCCGCGAAGGTGCAGAGTGCGCTGCTCGAGGTGATGCAGGAGCGGCAGGTGACGATCGCCGGCGAGACTCACCCCGTGCCTGAGCCGTTTCTCGTGATGGCGACGCAGAACCCGATCGAGACGGAGGGGACCTATCCGTTGCCCGAGGCGCAGGTCGACCGGTTCATGATGAAAGTGC
>CP070661.1:1116008-1116244 GCA_020355165.1 Burkholderiales bacterium | reverse complement strand
ATCGGCGACGGCCGCGGCGGCGCGGGGTCCGGCGCCCAACGCTTTGCGCCCCTCAACAGCTGGCCGGACAACGTGAACCTCGACAAGGCGCGCCGGCTGCTCTGGCCGATCAAGCAGAAGTACGGCAAGAAAATCTCCTGGGCCGACCTGATGATCCTCGCCGGCAACTGCGCGCTGGAGTCGATGGGCTTCAAGACCTTCGGCTTCGGCGGCGGGCGCGAAGACATCTGGGAGCC
>CP070661.1:1115671-1115908 GCA_020355165.1 Burkholderiales bacterium | reverse complement strand
CCGGCAGGCCGTGGAGGCGGACATCATCATCACCACCGCGCTCATTCCGGGCAAGCCGGCACCGAGGCTCATCACCGCCGACATGGTGAAGGGCATGAAGCCGGGCAGCGTCATCGTCGACATGGCGGCCGAGCAGGGCGGCAACTGCGAGCTGACCGAGCCCGACCGGGCCGTGGTCAAGCACGGCGTCACCATCATCGGTTACACCGACCTGGCCAGCCGCCTGGCCAGGCAGGC
>CP070661.1:1115334-1115571 GCA_020355165.1 Burkholderiales bacterium | reverse complement strand
CACCTCGCCGAAGGTGCCGCGCGTCTTCACGTTGGTCAGCACGCGTTTCAGGTCGCCCACCCCGGTGGCCAGCGTCTGCATCTCGCCCAGCCCGCGGTGCACCTGCTCCAGCCGCTCGGAAACGATGCGGAACGATTCGCCCAGCCGCGCCTCCAGCGTGCTCTGCAGCTTTTCTTCAACCGTCGCGCGCATCTGCTCCAGCTTGGCCTCGTTACCCTGCTGCAGCGTCTGCAGCCG
>CP070661.1:1114997-1115234 GCA_020355165.1 Burkholderiales bacterium | reverse complement strand
ACCTGGTTGTTGACGATACCGTCCATCGCGGGGCCGAAGCCGCCGAACTCGACCTTCTTTACGTCGTCCCAGGTGAGGTTGGCGAAGGCGAGGATGGCGGTGATGTTCTGGTTGAGCGACGGGGCACCGATCACCCAGGCGACGCGCTTGCCCTTGA
Organism: Burkholderiales bacterium; assembly: GCA_020355165.1. GTDB lineage: Bacteria > Pseudomonadota > Gammaproteobacteria > Burkholderiales > Burkholderiaceae_F > JADJWR01. The sequence goes on along the minus strand of CP070661.1, from coordinate 1,115,077 downwards.
GGTCGGCGGCGGTCTTGATGCCGGAGTCCTTGGCGGCCAGCACAGTGAGCAGCTGATCCGAGGTGTTGAGCATCAGGCCG
>CP070661.1:1114660-1114897 GCA_020355165.1 Burkholderiales bacterium | reverse complement strand
CATCCTGATCGGCGCCGGTACGTACTTCGGCCAGCAGGCGACGAAGGGCCTCATCATCACGGCGATGCGCGACCAGGTCTCCTGGGGCTTCTACATCTCGAACTTCACTTTCCTGGTCGGCGTGGCTGCGGCGGCGGTGCTGCTGGTCGTTCCCGCCTACATCTACAACTTCAAGCCGATCAAGGAGATCGTCCTGTTCGGCGAACTGATGGCGATCACCGCGATCATCATGTGCCT
>CP070661.1:1114322-1114560 GCA_020355165.1 Burkholderiales bacterium | reverse complement strand
GCAGCCGACCGGCTTGTATGGAACCCAGGACCCATCGAGGTCCGCGCGCGCGAAGCCGGCCGCAAGCAGGGCGTCCTCACCGAGGTCGGCCGTCTCCTTGCAGGTGCACAGCCGGCGCGCCAGCCGCTGTGCCGTGATCAGGATTACCGACGAGGCAATGTTGAACGGCGGCACGCCCATGTTGGCCAGGCGCGTGAGCGTCGATGGTGCATCGTTGGTGTGCACCGTCGACATCACC
>CP070661.1:1113984-1114222 GCA_020355165.1 Burkholderiales bacterium | reverse complement strand
GACCTGCAGCGTCAGATCCGCACCCTGCCGAAGCCGGTGGTCGCCATGGTCGCGGGCTACGCGATCGGTGGGGGACACGTTCTCCACGTCGTCTGCGATCTGACCATCGCGGCGGACAACGCGCGCTTCGGCCAGACCGGGCCGAAGGTGGGGAGCTTCGACGGCGGCTACGGGTCGTCGTACCTCGCGCGCATCGTCGGCCAGAAGAAGGCGCGCGAGATCTGGTTCCTCTGCCGGC
>CP070661.1:1113646-1113884 GCA_020355165.1 Burkholderiales bacterium | reverse complement strand
CGTGCGCGAGTTCTTTGGCTCCTCGCAGCTCTCGCAGTTCATGGACCAGACCAACCCGCTGTCGGAGATCACCCACAAGCGCCGTCTGTCGGCGCTTGGACCGGGCGGTCTGACCCGCGAGCGTGCCGGCTTCGAGGTGCGCGACGTGCATCCGACCCATTACGGCCGCATCTGCCCGATCGAGACGCCGGAAGGCCCGAACATCGGTCTCATCAACTCGCTCGCGACGTACGCAAGG
>CP070661.1:1113308-1113546 GCA_020355165.1 Burkholderiales bacterium | reverse complement strand
CAGAAGGCGGACGTGGAGGGCTACAACGACGTCGCCGCCGTCTTCCGCTCGACGGCGGAAGGCGAGACGGGCCACGCGCATGGCCACCTCGAGTACCTCGAGCAGGTCGGCGACCCGGCCACGGGGCTGCCGATCGGGCAGACCGCAGACAACCTGAAGGCGGCGATCGCCGGCGAGACCCACGAGTACACCGACATGTACCCGGGCATGGCCAAGACGGCCCGCGACGAGGGCTTCC
>CP070661.1:1112970-1113208 GCA_020355165.1 Burkholderiales bacterium | reverse complement strand
ATGCCCGCCAGCCCGAGGAAGTGCATCGGGAAGAACGTGACGTTGAAGAAGATCATCGACAGCCAGAAGTGCCACTGGCCGAGCTTCTCGTCGTACATGTGGCCGGTCCACTTCGGGATCCAGTAGTAGGTGCCGGCGAACAGCGCGAACAGCGACCCGGCCACCAGCACGTAGTGGAAGTGTGCCACCACGTAATAGGTGTCATGCAACTGGATGTCGAGTGGCGCCACCGACAGCA
>CP070661.1:1112632-1112870 GCA_020355165.1 Burkholderiales bacterium | reverse complement strand
ACCACCGCCACGCCGTTGTCCATAGTGATGAACAGCGACGTGCCGACGATCGCGACGCCGTACGGCTTCTTCAGGCTGGCGGGCAGTGCACCGGGTACGAAGTCGCTCCTGCGGGGGGCGCCAACGATCGTCGTAACCACTCCGGAAGGTGTGATCTTGCGTACGGTGTAGTTGTTCGAGTCGGCGACGTAGAGGTTGCCATCGCTGTCCGTGGCAATGCCGTGCAGCCCGTCGAAGC
>CP070661.1:1112294-1112532 GCA_020355165.1 Burkholderiales bacterium | reverse complement strand
GTAGCGCTTGTCGCCAAGCCACTCGCTCTCGGTTCCCCAGTAAATATCCTCTTCCGGCTCCCATATGTCTTCGCGCCCGCCGCCGAAGCCGAAGGTCTTGAATCCCATCGACTCAAGCGCGCAGTTGCCGGCAAGGATCATCAGGTCGGCCCAGGAGATTCTCTTGCCGTATTTCTGCTTGATTGGCCAGAGCAGCCGGCGCGCCTTGTCGAGGTTCACATTGTCCGGCCAGCTGTTG
>CP070661.1:1111956-1112194 GCA_020355165.1 Burkholderiales bacterium | reverse complement strand
CATCCCGGCCTACACGACCTGCTACGGCTTTCACGGCGTGCATGGCCGCGCGCTCGCGGCGGGCACCGGGCTGAAGGTCGCGCGGCCCGACCTGACGGTCATCGTCGCCGGCGGCGACGGCGACGGCTACTCGATCGGCGGCAACCACTTCCTGCATGCCTGCCGGCGCAACGTCGACATGACGTACCTGGTGATGGACAACCATGTCTACGGCATGACCAAGGGCCAGCCTTCGCCG
>CP070661.1:1111617-1111856 GCA_020355165.1 Burkholderiales bacterium | reverse complement strand
ATGGGCGTCAGCCCGAAGGGCGCCAAGGTGCACGTGGCGATCGCCGCCTGGCCGTGGGGTGCGTACCTCGGCGAAGAGGGGCTGCAGAAGGGCATCCGCGTCAAGACGTCCTCCTTCTCCCGCCACCACATCAACGTGTCGATGGTGCGCTCGAAGACCGCGGGCCATTACGTCAACTCGATCCTCGCCAACCTCGAGGCGACCAACGACGGCTACGACGAGGCGCTGCTGCTCGACAC
>CP070661.1:1111278-1111517 GCA_020355165.1 Burkholderiales bacterium | reverse complement strand
GCGGTGGTCGGGATTCCGGCGCCCATCAGGATGCAGACCACGCCGGTCATCAGCAGCGCCGCGAACAGCATCACCGCCTGCGGCTGCAGCAGGGCCGGCGCGAGCGGCACGACGAACTCGGCGATCGACTGCGCAGCCGACGTCACGATGTAGCTGACCTTGAAGCCGACGCCGGTCAGCGTGACCACGCCGATCACGATGCCGACCGTGGCCGCCGCGGCACCGACCGCCAGCGCGTA
>CP070661.1:1110939-1111178 GCA_020355165.1 Burkholderiales bacterium | reverse complement strand
GGATGTTCGAGAACTCTTCGATGAAGGTCTCGAAGCGGGTCGCGAGGCGGTCGATGTCGTGCGCGAACCGGTTGTAGGCGACTACCGCGGGAATCGCGGCGAACAGGCCGATGGCCGTGGCGATCAGCGCCTCGGCGATGCCCGGCGCCACCGAGGCCAGCGTGGCCTGCTCGAGGTTTGCCAGCCCGGTGAACGCATGCATGATGCCCCACACGGTGCCGAACAGCCCGACATAGGGG
>CP070661.1:1110600-1110839 GCA_020355165.1 Burkholderiales bacterium | reverse complement strand
ATGCGGACGTCGAAGCCGATACCGCCTTCGCCAAGCTCGTCGCGCACATGCGCCAGTACAGCCCCGAGTGGGCGGCGCCGATCTGTGAGGTGCCGGCGGCGACGATCCGCCGCCTGGCCGGCGAGTACCTAGAAAACGCCTGCATCGGCGAGACGATCGAGGTCGACGGCCAGGTGCTGCCGTTCCGGCCGGTGGCGGTGACGCTGGGCAAGACGGTCAACAACGGCTGGGGCGCGTTC
>CP070661.1:1110261-1110500 GCA_020355165.1 Burkholderiales bacterium | reverse complement strand
CCTCGCCGGCAGCGGCGGCCAGGGGCTGATCCTGTCCGGCATCCTGCTCGCTGAGGCGGCGATGAACGAAGGCCGCAACGTCGTGCAGACGCAGTCGTACGGCATCGCCAGCCGTGGCGGCCTGTCGTTCGCGGAAGTGATCGTCGACGACGACGAGATCGTCTTCCAGCAGGTGCGCACGCCCGATTGCGTGCTCGCGCTGTCGGAGGAGGCGGCGGCGAAATTCCAGGGCTGGGCCG
>CP070661.1:1109922-1110161 GCA_020355165.1 Burkholderiales bacterium | reverse complement strand
GGCTACCTGCTGACCGGGCGCCACGGCTTCTTCTCCTGCTACGAGGCCTTCATCCACATCGTCGACTCGATGTTCAACCAGCACGCCAAGTGGCTGAAGGTGACGCGCGAGATCCCGTGGCGGCGCCCGATCGCGTCGCTCAACTACCTGCTCACCTCCCACGTCTGGCGCCAGGACCACAACGGCTTCAGCCACCAGGACCCCGGCTTCATCGACCACGTGGTCAACAAGAAGGCCGA
>CP070661.1:1109583-1109822 GCA_020355165.1 Burkholderiales bacterium | reverse complement strand
TTACCCGAAGGGCGGCGGCGAGGTGCGGCTACGGCTGGACCCGCCGGCGCGGCTCGCGCCTTTCGTGGCCGACCAGGTGGAGCCGGTGGACGGCTTCGACGTTTACGCCCACGTCGCGCGGCTGCCGCGCGAGATCGCCGGGCGCATGGTCGACGCGGCGCTGCCGGCGCTGCCGGCGGGGCCGCCCGTCGACCTTAGCGTCGAGAGCATCGGCGCCGAGCGCTCCGGCGGCCCCGGTG
>CP070661.1:1109243-1109483 GCA_020355165.1 Burkholderiales bacterium | reverse complement strand
AGGCGCACTGCGTGTCGCAGTGGGGGCACGACTTCCGCCCGGAGTACGGCCAGCTCGCGCTGCTGCGCGAGCGCTTCCCGGTGGTGCCGCGCATCGCGCTGACCGCCACCGCCGACGTGCCTACGCGGACGGAGATCGCCGAGCGCCTGCTGGTCGAGCCGCGCGTCTTCGTCGCGAGCTTCGACCGCCCGAACATCCGCTACCGCGTCGTCGAGAAGCGCGAGCCGCGCGAGCAGCTGC
>CP070661.1:1108903-1109143 GCA_020355165.1 Burkholderiales bacterium | reverse complement strand
CATCGTCATGGATGCCTCGTTCTCACCGATCAAGCGCGTTTCGTACACGGTGGAGAGCGCCCGCGTCGAGCAGCGCACGGACCTCGACAAGCTGGTGATGACCATCGAGACCAACGGCGCGATCACGCCGGAGGAGGCGGTTCGCCAGTCGGCCCGGCTTCTCGTCGAGCAGTTGTCGGTGTTCGCCGCACTCGAGGGTGTGGCCGAGCCGCTCGGCGCCGGTGGCGCGCGCGCGGCGAC
>CP070661.1:1108563-1108803 GCA_020355165.1 Burkholderiales bacterium | reverse complement strand
CAGGCGTTGATCGCGAGATAACCGTTCAATACCACCACGTCCCACGCCAGCAGCGACGCCGGGAAGTTCATCGTGCCGATGAAGGGCAGGATGTGCCAGGCCCGTTCCGGTCGGCCCATGTCGATGACGACGAACATCAGGCACATGATGATCGCGGTGATCGCCATCAGTTCGCCGAACAGGACGATCTCCTTGATCGGCTTGAAGTTGGAGATGTAGGCGGGAACGACCAGCAGCACC
>CP070661.1:1108223-1108463 GCA_020355165.1 Burkholderiales bacterium | reverse complement strand
CAGGTTGTGCAGGGTGATCGAGGTCAACGACGGGCGCGACCGGCGGGGGCATTTCGGCACGAAATGGTTCGCGCGGCCGCGGCCGCACGCGCCCGCCGATCACGGGTCCCTCGTGAGATGTACGGGGCCAGCCTCGCCGGCCAACTTGCGCCAGCACGACCCGGCCCCGCCGCGGACCGATCCGAAGCAGGGGCTCGGGAAGATTCGACAGGGCCGGCGCCTAGCCGCCGGGCCGGCGTT
>CP070661.1:1107883-1108123 GCA_020355165.1 Burkholderiales bacterium | reverse complement strand
GTTCCCGCCTCGCCGACCGCGACCAGGGTGGAGGCCTCGACCTTCGTCACCGCGTTCAGCGTGTTCGGCTGCACCGGGCTGATCCGGCACCAGCCGCTGCCGTTCGGCCCGCTGCAGGCGAGCCCCGCCGTGCTGGGGTTCACGTAAAGGGCCACGGCATCGCTGACGGCGCTCGCTACGCTGTTGGTGGCGAGCAGACGGAAACGCCTGCCGTTTTCGGCGCTGTTGGCGGTCACGGTG
>CP070661.1:1107543-1107783 GCA_020355165.1 Burkholderiales bacterium | reverse complement strand
GCCGCGCAACCGGCCGCCGTACCCGGTCACCCGCGGCTATCTCAAGCAGCCGACCCTCGTCAACAACGTCGAGACCTTCTGCGCGGCGGCGCTCGTCGCCGTGCGCGGCGGCGACTGGTACCGCTCGATCGGCACCGCGCGCTCGGCCGGCAGCAAGCTGCTGTCGGTGTCCGGCGACTGCGCGCGGCCCGGCATCTACGAGTATCCGTTCGGCGTCAGCGTGCGCCAGGTGCTGGCCGA
>CP070661.1:1107203-1107443 GCA_020355165.1 Burkholderiales bacterium | reverse complement strand
CCGAAGCTCGCCGAGACAGGCTCGGTTCGCAACGCGGCGACTTGCCGGCTTCGGCGACCCTAGCCGGCGGACGCCGAGGCAGCGGAATGGCCCGCGCCCTCGGCCAGCTCATCGAGAAGCGCCCTGGCCTCCTTCAGGTCCGGCGTGTCGAAGCCTTCCGTGAACCATGCATACACCGGGGCGAGCAATTCGCGCGCCTGTCTGCGCTTGCCCTGATCGCGCCACACCCGGGCGAGGCTG
>CP070661.1:1106863-1107103 GCA_020355165.1 Burkholderiales bacterium | reverse complement strand
GATGTTCTACAGCCAGCGGATCCACGACAAGTGCTACCGCCGGCCGCACTTCGACGCCGGCCAGTTCGTCGAGAAGTTCGACGACGAGGGCGCGCGCAAGGGCTACTGCCTGTACAAGGTCGGCTGCAAGGGCCCGACCACGTACAACGCCTGCTCGACCACGCGCTGGAACGAGGCCGTGTCCTTCCCCATCGGGTCGGGTCACGGCTGCATCGGCTGCTCCGAGGACGCCTTCTGGGA
>CP070661.1:1106523-1106763 GCA_020355165.1 Burkholderiales bacterium | reverse complement strand
CTCGGTTCCCCAGTAAATGTCCTCTTCCGGCTCCCAAATGTCCTCGCGCCCGCCGCCGAAACCGAAGGTCTTGAATCCCATTGACTCCAGCGCGCAGTTGCCAGCGAGGATCATCAAGTCGGCCCAGGAGATTTTCTTGCCGTATTTCTGCTTGATCGGCCAGAGCAGCCGGCGCGCCTTGTCGAGGTTGATATTGTCCGGCCAGCTGTTGAGGGGCGCAAAGCGTTGGTTGCCGGTCCC
>CP070661.1:1106182-1106423 GCA_020355165.1 Burkholderiales bacterium | reverse complement strand
CCGTCCGCATCGAGCACCTCGGCGGTGGCCTCGGGGTTCTTGTAGTACTCCTTCAGCAGCCCGGGACTCTTCAGCAGGATCTCGCCGCTGTCCTTGATCTTCAGTTCGACGCCGGCGATCGGCGGGCCGACCGTGTCCGGCTTGACGCGGCCATTCTGCTGTATGCAGACGAACACCGCCGTCTCGGTCGAGCCATAAAGCTGCTTCAGGTTGATGCCGATCGAGCGGTAGAAGGTGAACA
>CP070661.1:1105840-1106082 GCA_020355165.1 Burkholderiales bacterium | reverse complement strand
GACATCGATGGCGTTGCGGTAGAAATGCAGATGGCAGTGCGATACGGAGGGATCACGCAGCGCAGCCTCGCCTTGCTCCAGGAAGCGCTTGGCCTGCTCGCCGTCGGCTTCGGCGCAGGCCAACACCGACAGGATCCACGCTCCGGCGAACGCCATCCCCGATTGCCTCGCCAGTGCGAGCGCCTCGTCCAGAAGCGCGTTTGCCTCGTCGCGCGCCCCTTCGGCCAGCCTCACGTCGCCAA
>CP070661.1:1105498-1105740 GCA_020355165.1 Burkholderiales bacterium | reverse complement strand
CCGGGTTGCGCAGGCTGCCGCCCAAGTCGCTGCCGTCGGCGATCGGCACCATGCCGCAGGCCAGCGCCACCGCCGCGCCGCCGGAGGAGCCGCCGCAGGTGCGGGTGGGGTCGTACGGGTTGCGGGTGGCACCGAACACGGCGTTGAACGTCTGCGCGCCGGCGCCGAATTCGGGCGTGTTGGTCTTGCCGACCGAGATCGCGCCGGCCGCCGCCTGCCGCTCGACGATCAGCGCGTCCTCG
>CP070661.1:1105156-1105398 GCA_020355165.1 Burkholderiales bacterium | reverse complement strand
GACGACATCAAGAAGATCATCGCCTACTCGTCGATCAGCCACCTGGGATACGTGATGCTCGGCCTGGCGAGCTTCGAGCTGATCGGCATCCAGGGCGCGATCATCCAGATGGTCAGCCACGGTCTCACGGCCGGCGGGCTGTTCCTCATGGTCGGCATGATCTACGAGCGCTGCCACACGCGCGACCTCGCTGCCTACGGCGGCCTGGCCAAGCTGCTGCCCGTGTACTCGGTGTTCTTCAT
>CP070661.1:1104813-1105056 GCA_020355165.1 Burkholderiales bacterium | reverse complement strand
GACTTCATTGGGCAGGCGGAAGTCCGGGATGCCGTACTTGAGCACGCCGCCGGGCTCGTGAAGCGCCTCGTAGACGACGACTTCGCAGCCCGCCTTGGCGAGGTCGGCGGCGCATGCCATGCCCGCCGGGCCGGAACCGACGATGCCGACACGGAAGCGGTTCGGTTCGATGTACGGGACGCTGGCCCAGCCCTCGCGGATGGCCATGTCGCCGACGAAGCGCTCGAGGCGGCCGATCGCGAC
>CP070661.1:1104470-1104713 GCA_020355165.1 Burkholderiales bacterium | reverse complement strand
ACTTCCTGAAGCCGGATGTCGATCGACAGTTGCAGGTTGTTCCCGGCCACCGGCGGCGTCAGCGTCAGCGTCCTTACCGCGCGGCCGCCGGCGGTGATCTCGACTTCCTGCATCCCGGTCGTGCCGTGCAGTTCGCGCTGGTAGCTGGCCTCGATGCCGACCTTGCCGATGTACTCGGCGCCCGCGTAATTGCCGGCATCCGGCCAGCCTTCGATACGCTCCTTGTCGGCCGGCGAGATGCGG
>CP070661.1:1104127-1104370 GCA_020355165.1 Burkholderiales bacterium | reverse complement strand
CGGTAGGTGTCCTCGGAGAAGTCCTCGTGGCCCGGCGTGTCGAGCAGGTTGACGATGCAGTCGCGGTAGGGGAACTGCATCACCGACGAGGTCACCGAGATGCCGCGCTGCTTCTCCAGCTCCATCCAGTCCGAGGTGGCGTGGCGCGCGGACTTGCGTGCCTTGACCGTGCCGGCGAGCTGGATCGCGCCGCCGAACAGCAGCAGCTTCTCGGTCAGCGTGGTCTTGCCCGCGTCGGGGTGC
>CP070661.1:1103784-1104027 GCA_020355165.1 Burkholderiales bacterium | reverse complement strand
ACGCCTTCGCCCCACTGGTGGTCGGTCGTGTTGTAAAAGAGCCAGTTGCCGAGCCGGGCACCGAGCTCGGTTGCTGTCTGGAAGTGGCGCTCGCCGAAGGAATCATCGCCGCTGGCGTTGAGCCCGTAGTTCAGGAAGACGCTGCTGTCGGCCGGGAAGGTCACGCCCGCGCGGCGCTTTGGCTTGAGGTCGATGGCCGTGCCCTGCAGCGCGTTCGCGGCAACCTGCAGATGCAACGTCACG
>CP070661.1:1103440-1103684 GCA_020355165.1 Burkholderiales bacterium | reverse complement strand
GTGCGGCCGCGGCCGGGACTGGTCTGGTACAACGGCACCAAGGGCGCAGTGATCATCACCAGCAAGGGCATGGCGGCCGAGCTCGGGCCGGACCGGATCCGCGTGAACTGCGTCAACCCGGTGATCGGCGAGACCGGCCTGCTCGAGCAGTTCATGGGCCTGCCCGACACGCCGGAGAACCGCAGGAAATTCCTCGCCACGATCCCGCTCGGCCGGATGTCGAAGCCGGTCGACGTCGCCAACG
>CP070661.1:1103096-1103340 GCA_020355165.1 Burkholderiales bacterium | reverse complement strand
CGCGCCGGCCACTTCTGGTGCGAGTTGCCGACCATGTAGTTCATCTCGGTCTGTCCGAACATCTCGTTGACCGTCACGCGCAGTTGCTCGCGCGTCCAGTCGAACACCGCCGTGCCGACCGCCTCGCCGGCGCTCATCACGGCGCGCAGCTTCAGCCGTCCCGGCCGCTGCCACTCGGCGGCGCGCATCATCATCTTCAGCGCGGTCGGGAACAGGAACGCGTTGGTGACCGCGTAACGGCGCA
>CP070661.1:1102752-1102996 GCA_020355165.1 Burkholderiales bacterium | reverse complement strand
ACGGCCGACTCGCTGGCCGCCAACAACATCGTGCTGGGCACGTACCGCCAGATCACCGCGCCGGAATGCCGCCAGTACCTGCTGCGCCAGGCGTTTGAAGAGGCGATCCACACGCACGCCTACCAGTACATCGTTGAGTCGCTGGGCCTGAACGAGGCCGAGATCTTCAACGCGTACCACGAGGTGCAGTCGATCCGCGACAAGGACGAGTTCCTGATCCCGTTCATCGACACGCTGACCGATC
>CP070661.1:1102408-1102652 GCA_020355165.1 Burkholderiales bacterium | reverse complement strand
CCGCGGCGTCGATCTTCGGCTGGATGCTGACGATCACGCGGACGACCGAGATGGTGGCGGCGTGGGTGCTCGGCTTCACCCAGGAGCCGTGGGTGTTCCTGCTGCTGGCCAACCTGCTGATGCTGTTCGTGGGCTGCTTTCTCGAGCCGACGGCGGCGATCACGATCCTGGTGCCGGTGCTGCTGCCGATCGTGCAGCAACTGGGGATCGACCCGGTGCAGTTCGGCCTGATCATGGTGCTCAA
>CP070661.1:1102064-1102308 GCA_020355165.1 Burkholderiales bacterium | reverse complement strand
GATCGCTGCGCCGCCGGGTGTGGCCGCTACCTCGGATACATCGCCGACGAGATGAACATGGGCCTGCACGAGCTGGGGCCGCTGGCGATGAAGTCGACCAAGACGATCCGGATCAACTCGACCTGCACCGTGTTCGCAGGGGCCGAGCTGCGCGACCGGCTGGCGCTCGGCGAGAAGCGCGAGGACATCATGGCCGGACTGCATCGCGCGATCATCCTGCGCGCGATGTCGATCCTTGCGCGCT
>CP070661.1:1101720-1101964 GCA_020355165.1 Burkholderiales bacterium | reverse complement strand
CCCAGCCCGAGGTCTGGGTCGGCGGCGAGCGGCCGTTCCTTATCCCCGGCTACGGCGAATCGGCGCGCCTGGCGCGCTCGCGCCGCATGCGGCTGGCGCTGGTCGGGCTGCTGGCGACGACGGCGCTGCTGCTGGTTGCGCTGGCGATGACGCCGACCCTGCAACTGCGCGAGCGTGCGCTCGAGGCGACGCGCAAGAACGACGAGCTTGTTCGCGCCGTGCAGCCGCAGATGCAGATGCGCGA
>CP070661.1:1101376-1101620 GCA_020355165.1 Burkholderiales bacterium | reverse complement strand
GGCGCCGCCGGCGGTGCAGGAGCCCATCACCACGGCGACCTGGGCGATGCCCGCCGCCGACATCCGCGCCTGGTTGTAGAAGATGCGGCCGAAATGCTCGCGGTCAGGGAAGACGTCGTCCTGGTTCGGCAGGTTGGCGCCGCCCGAGTCGACCAGATAGATGCAGGGCAGCCGGTTCTGCCCGGCGATCTCCTGCGCCCGCAGATGCTTCTTCACCGTCATCGGGAAATAGGTGCCGCCCTTC
>CP070661.1:1101031-1101276 GCA_020355165.1 Burkholderiales bacterium | reverse complement strand
AACCCGGCACCGTGGCGCGGCCAGGCGAAGCGCGGCAGCAGCCCGCAGTGGTCGATATGCGCGTGTGTCAGCAGCACGAAGTCGATCGGGCCGATCTCGCGTGCATAGGCGCGCCGGTTCTTCGGTCCGGCGTCGCGCCCGCCCTGGAACATGCCGCAATCGACCAGGAAGCGAACGCCGTCGGCCTCGACCAGCAGGGAGGAACCGGTCACCTCGCCGGCGGCGCCGAGGAACTTCAGCTTCAT
>CP070661.1:1100685-1100931 GCA_020355165.1 Burkholderiales bacterium | reverse complement strand
CGGAAGCGCTGCAGGACGCGCGGCACGACCAGCAGGGCGACGATCAGCAGCAGGTGGCCGACCTCGCCGGACCGGAGCAGGGCAAGGAGGCGTTCGGGCATCGAGGCGCTCGCGTTGGCGGCGGCGATTATCCGGCACCGGCCGCTGCAAGGCCCGCCGCCGGCCGACACGGTAGCGGTGGTCGAACGCCCCGGCGACGTTCGGCCCGCGCTCGATGACGCCGTGGCTGGCGGGGACCGGCACGGT
>CP070661.1:1100338-1100585 GCA_020355165.1 Burkholderiales bacterium | reverse complement strand
CGAGCCACAGGGTCCGCACACCAGCACCCGCGGGCTGGGCCGGATCAGGCGGGATTCGTGCACCTTGTGGATGAAATACTGCAGCATCTTCTCGGTCACCGTGAAATCGGCGATCACCCCCTCCTTCATCGGCCGGATGGCGGTGATGTTGGCCGGCGTGCGGCCGAGCATCTTCTTGGCCTCCTCGCCAACCGCGGATACCGACTTGGGTCCCCCGGGTCCGCGGTCCTGGCGGATCGCGACGACC
>CP070661.1:1099991-1100238 GCA_020355165.1 Burkholderiales bacterium | reverse complement strand
GCTTGCGGGCGAAGGCTATGTTCGCCGCCAGGAAGCCTTCCTTGTTGCCGCAGTCGAAGCGGGTGCCGCTGAAGCGGTGCGCCAGCACCTCGCCGTGGCGGATGCGGCGGGCGATGGCGTCGGTCAGCTGGATTTCGCCGCCGCTGCCGCGCTCGGTGGTCACCAGTTCGTCGAAGATTTCCGGCCGCAGCACGTAGCGGCCGACCACGGCGAGGGTGGAAGGCGCCTCGCTCGGCCTCGGCTTCTG
>CP070661.1:1099644-1099891 GCA_020355165.1 Burkholderiales bacterium | reverse complement strand
GCTGCGGCCGGGCGGCAGCGCCGCTGCGGACAGCGCCGCCGGCGGCGCGGCGCCGGCGCCGCCGAGCGCCTCGGCGAGCGGCAGCTCGCCGGCCGGCAGCATCGGCAGCTCACGGCCGAAGATGCGCTTGATCCGTGCCGCCAGCGGTGGATGGGTGGCGAAGAGTCCGGCGGCGAAGCTCGGCTTGGCCGCGCCGAGGAACAGGTGCGACAGCGTCTCCGCGTTGGGGTGGTCGATCCTGCTGCCG
>CP070661.1:1099296-1099544 GCA_020355165.1 Burkholderiales bacterium | reverse complement strand
CACAACATGGTCGAGCAGCAGATCCGCCCGTGGGAGGTGCTCGACCAGTCGGTTCTCGACCTGCTGCTGACCGTTCGGCGCGAACTGTTCGTGCCGCCTGCCTACCGGCTGCTCGCCTTCACCGATATGGAGATTCCGCTGCGGGTCGACGGCGTCGACACCGGTGAGTCCATGTTCGCGCCGAAGGTCGAGGCACGCCTGCTGCAGGAACTCGGCATCCGTGCGCACGAGCACGTGCTCGAGGTCGG
>CP070661.1:1098948-1099196 GCA_020355165.1 Burkholderiales bacterium | reverse complement strand
CCGGCGCACGCCAGTCGGGCGGCTGCCCTACGGCCTGCAGAAGCGGGTGGAGTTGGGCCGGGCGCTGGCCATGGAGCCCGACCTCCTGCTGCTGGACGAGCCGATGGCCGGCATGAACGTCGAGGAGAAGGAGGACATGTCCCGCTTCATCATCGACGTCAACGACCAGTTCGGCACGACGATGGCGCTGATCGAGCACGACATGGGCGTGGTGATGGACATTTCCGACCGTGTCGTCGTGCTGGATT
>CP070661.1:1098600-1098848 GCA_020355165.1 Burkholderiales bacterium | reverse complement strand
ATGTCGAGGATCGGCCGCACGTGCAGCGTGCCGACCGACGCATGCGCATACCACGTGCCGTGCGTGCCGTGGCGCGCGAACACCTCGGTCAGCGCATCGGTGTAGTCGGCGAGGTGCTGAAGCGGCACCGCGCAATCCTCGATGAAGCTGACCGGCTTGCCGTCGCCCTTCAGGCTCATCATGATGTTCAGGCCCGCCTTGCGCACCTCCCAGAGCGCCTTCTGCGGGGCGTCGTCGGCCATCCGCAC
>CP070661.1:1098252-1098500 GCA_020355165.1 Burkholderiales bacterium | reverse complement strand
GGCTCCCAGATGTCTTCGCGCCCGCCGCCGAAGCCGAAGGTCTTGAAGCCCATCGACTCCAGCGCGCAGTTGCCGGCCAGGATCATCAGGTCGGCCCAGGAGATCGCCTTGCCGTATTTCTTCTTGATCGGCCACAGCAGCCGGCGCGCCTTGTCCAGGTTGCCGTTGTCCGGCCAGCTGTTGATCGGCGCGAAGCGCTGGTTGCCGGTGCCGGCGCCGCCGCGCCCGTCCGAGATGCGGTAGGTGCC
>CP070661.1:1097904-1098152 GCA_020355165.1 Burkholderiales bacterium | reverse complement strand
GACTGCTGCGCTCGCCCGACGGCGAACCGGGGCTGAACTACCTGTGCCCGGGACTGAAGCGGTTCTTCGCCCACGCCGTGCCGACGGCGAAGCGGATGGCGGCGCAACTGAACTCTGCCGGTTCGAACGCACGCCCGCGCTTATAGCAACCGCGCTCGAGGTTCCTGTCGCACCGGAAGCGGATCGCCACGATCGTCGATCGTCGACGCCCGGCGCCTGCGCCTACGACCACCGCAACGATCGAAATC
>CP070661.1:1097556-1097804 GCA_020355165.1 Burkholderiales bacterium | reverse complement strand
CGAGATAGGCGTCGATCACCTTCTCGTTCGCGCGCACCTCGTCCGGGGTGCCGTCGCCGATCTTCTGGCCGTAGTCGAGCACCACCACCCGGTCGGCGATGTCCATCACCACGCCCATGTCGTGCTCGATCAGCGCGATGGTGGTGCCGAACTCGTCGTTCACGTCGAGGATGAAGCGGCACATGTCCTCCTTCTCCTCGACGTTCATGCCGGCCATCGGCTCGTCCAGCAGCAGCAGCCGCGGCTCC
>CP070661.1:1097207-1097456 GCA_020355165.1 Burkholderiales bacterium | reverse complement strand
TGCGCACCGACCGCATCGCCAAGCACTTCGGCGGCGTGCGCGCCGTCGACCAAGTCAGCGTGACAGTCGAGGCGGGCGAGTTCGCCGCACTGATCGGCCCGAACGGCGCCGGCAAGTCGACGCTGTTCGCGCTGATCGCCGGCCAGCTGCGCGCCGACGCGGGCCGGGTCGAGTTCGCCGGCGAGGACATCACCCGTTCCGAGCCGGTGCGGCACGCCCGCCGCGGCATCGGCCGCACCTTCCAGACCG
>CP070661.1:1096858-1097107 GCA_020355165.1 Burkholderiales bacterium | reverse complement strand
ATGCAGTAGCCGAAGGCCACGCCAAGGTTGCGCAGCACGGTGGAATCGGTCAGGTCGCGCTGCCAGCGCGACACCGGCAGCTTGTCGGCCAGGTGCCGCAGCAGCGCGTTGGCCAGCCCGAGGTTGCCTTCCGAGTTCTCGAAGTCGATCGGGTTGACCTTGTGCGGCATCGTCGAAGAGCCGATCTCGCCCGCTCTCAGCTTCTGCCGGAAGTAACCGAGAGCGATGTAGCCCCACAGGTCGCGGTCG
>CP070661.1:1096509-1096758 GCA_020355165.1 Burkholderiales bacterium | reverse complement strand
CTCGGCCGTCACGACGCGCGGGCCGGTCACGTACTCGCCGTACTCGGCGTTGTTCGAGATCGAGTAGTTCATGTTGGCGATGCCGCCTTCGTAGATCAGGTCGACGATCAGCTTCAGCTCGTGCAGGCACTCGAAGTAGGCCATTTCCGGCGCGTAGCCGGCTTCCACCAGCGTCTCGAAGCCAGCCTTGATCAGCTCGACGGTACCGCCGCACAGCACGGCTTGCTCGCCGAACAGGTCGGTTTCGGT
>CP070661.1:1096159-1096409 GCA_020355165.1 Burkholderiales bacterium | reverse complement strand
CCAGGGCGATTCGCCAGCGCGACGTCGTCAACGTGGCCGACCTGCTGGCCCTGTCCGACGCCGACTACGAACCGGCCATGAAACGCGCCTGCGAGCTGGCGGGCTTCCGCAGCGGACTTTCGGTGCCGATGCTGCGCGACCGGCAGGTGATCGGCGCGATCACCGTCAACCGCGCGGAGACCGGGCTTTATGCCGACAAGGAGGTCGCCCTGCTTAGGACCTTCGCCCGCCAGGCCGTGGTGGCGGTCGA
>CP070661.1:1095809-1096059 GCA_020355165.1 Burkholderiales bacterium | reverse complement strand
ACATCAATCCCAAGCAGGGCCTGGACCGTCTGCAGAAGCTGATGGACGAGTATTGCGGCGGCGTGACCGTCAATTATATGACCAACGAGAAGCTCCTGAATATCGGCCTCAAGAAGCTCAAGATCATGGAGGAAGACCTTGAGAGCCTGGCCGCGAAGGATATTCACGAGTTGCTTCGTGCGTGGGAATTGAAGCACCGCCATCGCGCGGCAGAGTGCGTCACGCAGCACACCCTGTTCCGCAAGGAAAC
>CP070661.1:1095459-1095709 GCA_020355165.1 Burkholderiales bacterium | reverse complement strand
ATCCCAAGAACGAGAACCCCGAGCTGACCACATCCGAGCCCTACGTAATGGGCTCCCACGCGACCTGCTCGGGTGCTTGGTGCTCGGGTCCCGAGGACGTTTCCCCTCCCGAGTACTTCTGGGGCTACAACCGCATGACGACGATCGAAGGTCTGTTCGGCGCCGGCGACGCGGTCGGCGGCACGCCGCACGCCTTCTCATCCGGCTCGTTCACCGAAGGTCGTCTCGCCGCGAAGGCCGCCTGCAAATA
>CP070661.1:1095109-1095359 GCA_020355165.1 Burkholderiales bacterium | reverse complement strand
GTCTTCACCGGGACCGGCGACAAGGCCTTCTGCACCGGCGGCAACACCAAGGAGTACGCCGAGTACTACGCGGGCAACCCGCAGGAGTACCGGCAGTACATGCGGCTGTTCAACGACATGGTCTCCGCCATCTTCGGCTGCGACAAGCCGGTGATCTGCCGGGTCAACGGCATGCGCATCGGCGGCGGGCAGGAGATCGGCATGGCCTGCGACTTCTCGGTGGCCCAGGACCTGGCCAATTTCGGGCAGG
>CP070661.1:1094759-1095009 GCA_020355165.1 Burkholderiales bacterium | reverse complement strand
CGGAACGCGTCGTAGACGACCCAGCGCGGCGTCGGGATCTCGATCACGCGCGCGTAGTAGAAGGCGCGCTCGCCCGGCTTGAAGTCGGGATCGGTCCAGACGGTGCCGAGTTCCGAGGCGCCGATCGTGTTGGTCCAGTTCGCGTTCTTCAGGTCGACGGTGTTGCCCACCGGCGGCAGCTTGCCGTTTGCGTCCGGCTTGCGGTCACCCGACCAGGCGACGTCGTAGACCTTCTCGTGCGTCTTGCCGG
>CP070661.1:1094408-1094659 GCA_020355165.1 Burkholderiales bacterium | reverse complement strand
CCGGGTCGGGCAAGACGTTGCTCGCGCAGACGCTGGCGCGGCTGCTGAACGTGCCGTTCGTGATCGCGGACGCCACCACGCTCACCGAAGCGGGTTACGTCGGTGAGGACGTCGAGAACATCATCCAGAAGCTGCTGCAGAACTGCAACTACGAGGTCGACAAGGCGCAGCACGGCATCGTCTACATCGACGAGATCGACAAGATCTCGCGCAAGTCGGACAACCCGTCGATCACGCGCGACGTCTCGGGC
>CP070661.1:1094057-1094308 GCA_020355165.1 Burkholderiales bacterium | reverse complement strand
AGCGCTTGTCGCCAAGCCACTCGCTCTCGGTCCCCCAGTAGATGTCCTCTTCCGGCTCCCAGATGTCCTCGCGCCCGCCGCCAAAGCCAAAGGTCTTGAACCCCATCGACTCCAGCGCGCAGTTGCCGGCGAGGATCATCAGGTCGGCCCAGGAGATCCTGCGGCCGTATTTGCGCTTGATCGGCCAGAGCAGCCGGCGCGCCTTGTCGAGGTTGGCGTTGTCCGGCCAACTGTTGAGGGGCGCAAAACGC
>CP070661.1:1093706-1093957 GCA_020355165.1 Burkholderiales bacterium | reverse complement strand
AGCGCCGGCACCTACCGCACCGGCGACGGGCGCGGCGGCGCCGGGTCCGGCAACCAGCGCTTCGCGCCCGTGAACAGCTGGCCGGACAACGCCAACCTGGACAAGGCGCGCCGGCTGCTCTGGCCGATCAAGCAGAAGTACGGCCGCAAGCTCTCGTGGGCCGACCTGCTGATCCTCGCCGGCAACGTCGCGCTCGAATCCATGGGGTTCAAGACGTTCGGCTTCGGCGGGGGCCGCGCCGACATCTGGGA
>CP070661.1:1093355-1093606 GCA_020355165.1 Burkholderiales bacterium | reverse complement strand
CCCGGCTACGTGGTGGCGAGGATCGAGGAAAAGCTCGGCCAGCACTCGTCGGACACCGCGCAGATCGTGTTCGAGGACTGCCGCGTGCCGGCCGCCAACCGCATCGGCGAAGAGGGCGACGGCTACCGGATCGCGCTCTCCGCGCTCGAGGGCGGCCGCATCGGCATCGCCGCGCAGTCGGTCGGCATGGCGCGCGCCGCGTTCGAGGCGGCGCTCAAGTACGCCAAGGAGCGGGAGAGCTTCGGCACGCC
>CP070661.1:1093004-1093255 GCA_020355165.1 Burkholderiales bacterium | reverse complement strand
GCGTTTTGCGCCCCTCAACAGTTGGCCGGACAACGCCAACCTCGACAAGGCGCGCCGGCTGCTCTGGCCGATCAAGCAGAAATACGGCCATAAGATCTCCTGGGCCGACCTGATGATCCTCGCCGGCAACTGCGCGCTGGAATCGATGGGCTTCAAGACGTTCGGCTTTGGCGGCGGGCGCGAGGACATCTGGGAGCCGGAAGAGGACATTTACTGGGGAACCGAGAGCGAGTGGCTCGGCGACAAGCGCT
>CP070661.1:1092652-1092904 GCA_020355165.1 Burkholderiales bacterium | reverse complement strand
GCTTCGAGGCGTGCCGGCGCTTCGACGCCCACAAGCCGTGCGGCGCGCAGGCCAACATGGCCAAGCACCTGGCCGCCAAGGCGTCGTGGGAGGCGGCCAACGCCTGCCTGCAGACCCACGGCGGCTTCGGCTTCGCCGCCGAGTACGACGTCGAGCGCAAGTTCCGCGAGACACGCCTCTACCAGGTCGCGCCGATCTCGACCAACCTGGTGCTCGCCTACATCGCCGAGCACGTGCTCGGTCTGCCGCGGA
>CP070661.1:1092300-1092552 GCA_020355165.1 Burkholderiales bacterium | reverse complement strand
CACCTACGTGGCGGCGATCGACCCGATCTGGGTCACCTTCAGCGTGTCGCAGAACCAGGCCGCCAAGAACCGCGAGATGGTGGCCAAGCGGCAGATCATCGCGCCGAAGAACAACCAGTACGAGGTCGAACTGGTGTTGTCCGACGGCACGCGCTATCCGTATACGGGCAAGATCAGCTTCGCCGACCCGTCGTTCAGCCAGGACACCGGTTCGTTCATGGTGCGCGGCGTGCTGCCGAACCCGAAGATGGA
>CP070661.1:1091948-1092200 GCA_020355165.1 Burkholderiales bacterium | reverse complement strand
GGCGAAGCTGGACGAGTCCGGCATCGTCTACATCGGCGCCGAGGTCAAGCCGGGCGACATCCTGGTCGGCAAGGTCACGCCGAAGGGCGAGACCCAGCTTACCCCGGAGGAGAAGCTGCTGCGCGCCATCTTCGGCGAGAAGGCCTCCGACGTGAAGGACACCTCGCTGCGCGTGCCCTCCGGCATGGACGGCACGGTGATCGACGTGCAGGTCTTCACCCGCGACGGCGTGGAGAAGGACCAGCGCGCGCT
>CP070661.1:1091596-1091848 GCA_020355165.1 Burkholderiales bacterium | reverse complement strand
CATCGCGCGCTTGTTGGCTCCGGTCATCGCCTTGCCGCGGCGGCCGTTGTCCAGCAGCGAGTCGACCGACTCCTGCAGCATGCGCTTCTCGTTGCGCACGATGATATCGGGCGCCTTCAGCTCGAGCAGCCGGCGCAGGCGGTTGTTGCGGTTGATCACGCGCCGGTACAGGTCGTTCAGGTCGGAGGTGGCGAAGCGACCGCCGTCCAGCGGCACCAGCGGGCGCAGCTCCGGTGGCAGCACCGGCAGCAC
>CP070661.1:1091244-1091496 GCA_020355165.1 Burkholderiales bacterium | reverse complement strand
CAGCCACTCGGTCTCTGTGCCCCAGTAGATGTCCTCTTCCGGCTCCCAGATGTCCTCGCGCCCGCCCGCGAAACCGAAGGTCTTTACGCCCATCGACTCCAGCGCGCAGTTGCCGGCGAGGATCATCAGGTCGGCCCAGGAGATCTTTTTGCCGTATTTCTTCTTGATCGGCCAGAGCAGCCGGCGCGCCTTGTCCAGGTTGATGTTATCCGGCCAACTGTTGAGGGGGGCAAAACGCTGGTTGCCAGTTCC
>CP070661.1:1090891-1091144 GCA_020355165.1 Burkholderiales bacterium | reverse complement strand
GATCGAGCACGTCGCCAAGCAGGCGGACATCTCGAAGGCGGCTGCAGGCCGGGCGCTCGAAGCGGTGGTCGGCGGCATCCGCGCGTCGCTCAAGAAAGGCAATTCGGTGACGCTGGTGGGCTTCGGCACGTTTTCCATCGGCAAGCGCGCCGCGCGCGCCGGTCGCAACCCGCGCACGGGCGCGGCGATCAAGATCAAGGCGGCCAAGGTGCCGAAGTTCCGCACAGGCAAGGCGCTCAAGGATGCTGTAAAC
>CP070661.1:1090538-1090791 GCA_020355165.1 Burkholderiales bacterium | reverse complement strand
CAGCGTCTCGATGTCGCGCACGAGGTGCCGGGTGGTGTTGTCCTGTGCCTCGCCAAGCGGCTTCGAATTGCCGGCGCCGCGCTGGTCGAACAGCACGATGCGGAACACCTCGGGATCGAAGAAACGCCGATGCTCGACCGAGCAGCCTCCGCCCGGTCCGCCGTGCAGGAACAGCACCGGAACGCCGAGCGGATTGCCGCAGGTTTCCCAGTACATGGTATGCACGTCATCGAGCGCGAGCATGCCCTGGTCG
>CP070661.1:1090185-1090438 GCA_020355165.1 Burkholderiales bacterium | reverse complement strand
CACCGTGTTCGTGTCCGGGATCGGCTGCTCGAGCCGGTTCCCCCACTACATGAGCACCTACGGCTTCCACGGCATCCACGGACGCGCGTTCCCGATCGCCGAGGGCGTCAAGATGGCGCGGCCCGACCTGCACGTCTTCGTCAACACCGGGGACGGCGACTGCTGCTCGATCGGCGCCGCCCACTGGATCCACGCCGTCCGTTACAACATGGACATCACGGTGCTCCTGCACGACAACTACGTGTACGGGCTC
>CP070661.1:1089832-1090085 GCA_020355165.1 Burkholderiales bacterium | reverse complement strand
GGACGGCAATGCGACCAATTACGCGCATCCGGATGTGATCGCCGCGCTGCAGTACTGGCGTGACCTGGGGACCAAGTACCAGGTGATGCCCGAAGGCACGGTCGAGTGGGGCACCCTGCGGCAGGCCTTCCTGGAAGGCAAGACGGCGATGATGTGGCACTCGACCGGCAACCTGACCGCGGTGAAGGACGGCGCCAAGTTCCCATTCGGCGTGGCCATGCTGCCCGCTTCGAAGCAGCGCGGCTCGCCGACC
>CP070661.1:1089479-1089732 GCA_020355165.1 Burkholderiales bacterium | reverse complement strand
CAAGTTCGACAACCTGTACGGCTGCCGTGAATCGCTGGTCGACGGCATCAAGCGTGCGACCGACGTGATGATCGCCGGCACGGTGGCGATCGTGGCCGGCTACGGCGACGTGGGCAAGGGCTCGGCGCAGGCGCTGCGTGCCCTGTCGGCGCAAGTGTGGGTGACCGAGATCGACCCGATCTGCGCGCTGCAGGCCGCCATGGAAGGCTACCGCGTGGTCACCATGGACTACGCTGCCGAGCACGGCGACATC
>CP070661.1:1089126-1089379 GCA_020355165.1 Burkholderiales bacterium | reverse complement strand
GACGGCATCGTCCGCGCGGTCGATGGCGTCAGCTTCGAGGTGATGGCGGGCGAGACGCTGGCGATCGTCGGCGAGTCCGGCTGCGGCAAGAGCGTCACCTCGCTGTCGATCCTGCGCCTGCTGCCGATGCCGCCGGCGCGAATCGCCGCCGGCCGCATCGAGTTCGATGGCCGTAACCTGCTGGAGCTCACCGAGCCCGAGATGCGCAAGGTGCGCGGCAACGCCATCTCGATGATCTTCCAGGAGCCGATGA
>CP070661.1:1088773-1089026 GCA_020355165.1 Burkholderiales bacterium | reverse complement strand
GGCTGCACGTGGAGCCGGCCAGATAGAGGATCTTTCGCTCCTGTGGTGCCTTGGCGGCGGTATGGCGAAGGTCACCGACGGCGTTCAATGAAAATCCCGGCTTGCCACGACGAGTTCGCCGAGCAGGTTCGACTGATCCGCCAGCCGGGCGGCGACCAGGTGCACCACCGGCACCGCCGAGGTCTCGATTCGCTCGACAAAGCCGCTGACGGTGAGCAGGGTGGCGCCGAGCAGCGCCCGGCGGTACTTCTCC
>CP070661.1:1088420-1088673 GCA_020355165.1 Burkholderiales bacterium | reverse complement strand
CGCCGCTGGCCAACGACGCCGAGCAGTACCAGGCCGACCTGCTACGCCATTTCCCCGGGGCCACGTGCACCTCGGGCGACGGCGGCGCCGTGGCCAGCCTGCGACCGGCGGTGCGCCAGGCGTGGCTCGCCGCCCACCCTCTGCCGAAGGAGGTGCGCTACTACTCGCTGGCGACCTTCCCGCAGCCGGAGCGCATGTCGTCGCTGCTCAAGGGTTCGTACGACAAGCTGGCCCGGGTCGACGCCCGCAACGA
>CP070661.1:1088067-1088320 GCA_020355165.1 Burkholderiales bacterium | reverse complement strand
GGGATTCGAAAGAACCTCGCGCGAGTGGAGCGGCCGATGGCCGATTAGCTAGTTGGTGAGGTAACGGCTCACCAAGGCAACGATCGGTAGCTGGTCTGAGAGGATGATCAGCCACACTGGGACTGAGACACGGCCCAGACTCCTACGGGAGGCAGCAGTGGGGAATATTGGACAATGGGCGCAAGCCTGATCCAGCCATGCCGCGTGAGTGATGAAGGCCCTAGGGTTGTAAAGCTCTTTTGTGCGGGAAGAT
>CP070661.1:1087714-1087967 GCA_020355165.1 Burkholderiales bacterium | reverse complement strand
GTCGCCGACGTCCAGAAGTTCGGTCGCAACAACTTCCGCATGGGGGCCACCCAGCTCAAGTTCATGCAGTCCGGCGGCGTCGTTTCGGCCTTCGACCCGTGGCAGCTGCTCGCCGGGTCCAAGGCCGAGATCGAGGCGGCGGTCCAGGTGGCCAACGAGTACGGCAGCTACGTGATGGCGCATTCCTATCGCAAGGAAGCCATCATGACCGCGCTGAACGCGGGGGTTAAGTCGATCGAGCACGGCTTCGCCT
>CP070661.1:1087360-1087614 GCA_020355165.1 Burkholderiales bacterium | reverse complement strand
CTCGCGCTGCTCAAACCAAAATTGGGGTCAGAGTCGAATTTCCCGTCCGCCGGCACACCAGGAAAGAAATTCGACTCTGACCCCAATTTTTTGGAGCTGTGGCCGGGGCGGTGCTGGATCGCCTGCGAGCTGAACCGCGGCGCGGACGATGCGGCGCATCTGGCGGCGCTGCGCGAGCTGAGCGCGCGCACGGGGATCCCGCTCGTCGCCGCTGGCGACGTGCACATGCATGTGCGCCGGCGCAAGAAGCTGCA
>CP070661.1:1087006-1087260 GCA_020355165.1 Burkholderiales bacterium | reverse complement strand
ACCTGGCCGTGCACCGGCGCAAGACCGCGGTGTAGCCTGCCGCTGGCATCCGACGGAGGAAGGCATGGAACGCTTCACGATCTCGCTCGCCGAGGAGCTCGCCCGCGAGCTCGACGCGCTGATCGCCAGCAGCGGCTACGAGAACCGCTCGGAGGCGGTGCGCGATCTGATCCGCCGGGCGCTCGAGTCGCAGCGCCGGCGGCGGCAGCCGCATGCACACAGCCGCGAGCACGGCCAGGGCGAACCGCACCTGC
>CP070661.1:1086652-1086906 GCA_020355165.1 Burkholderiales bacterium | reverse complement strand
ATCACGTTGGCGTCGGTCACCGTCAGCGGCCCGCCGCGCCGGTAGCTCGCCGGCCCCGGCTTGGCGCCCGCCGACTCGGGCCCGACGCGCAGCCGCGCACCGTCGAAGCGCAGGATCGATCCGCCGCCGGCCGCCACGGTGTGGATGCTCATCATCGGCGCACGCATGCGCACGCCAGCCACCAGCGTCTCGAACGCGCGCTCGAACTCGCCGGCGTAGTGGCTGACGTCGGTGCTGGTGCCGCCCATGTCGAA
>CP070661.1:1086298-1086552 GCA_020355165.1 Burkholderiales bacterium | reverse complement strand
CTTGCCGCTCTTCTTCTCCGGCGCCTTGAACTTCAGGCCGTTCTTGTTCGCCCATTCGCCGAGGTAATGCTCGACCGAGTTGATGCCGACGTGGTCCTCGACCTCGTTGCGGTTGCAGCCGGTCTCGCACGGGGCCGGGCAAACGCGGCCCATGATCGACGGAAACGGGTTGGCTTCCGTCAGGCGCCGCCAGGCGTATTCCTGCCAGCTCATGGTCGGCTTGCCGTCGGCACCGACCGGCGGCTTTTCGATGC
>CP070661.1:1085944-1086198 GCA_020355165.1 Burkholderiales bacterium | reverse complement strand
GCTCGCCGGCCCGAGCCTCCGGCTGCAGCGCCGGGTGCGCTGCCGTCGGCCGCGCGCCACCGGCGTGCAGGCCAACCGATCGGCGCGGCGGCGGGACCGATCCGATCGGCGCGGCACCGCCGGCGTCAGTCGATCTCCTCGTACAGCGGCAACGTCAGGAACTCGGCAAATTCCTCCTGCGTGCTCATCTGCTCGAAGATCTGCGCCGCGCGGTCGTAGCTGCGGGTGTCGCCGCCGACCACCGCCTTGACCTT
>CP070661.1:1085589-1085844 GCA_020355165.1 Burkholderiales bacterium | reverse complement strand
GCAGCGGTCCGCGGCAGCAAACCGACAGGGTCAGATGCCGCGGCTGTGTGCCTGCCGGCTCGGGGCAAGCACCGATACTGCGAATACTGGTCGCCCAAAGACAGACGCGAGCGTCCGCAAGCCCGCTGCGCGGCAGCGTGGCAGCGCGACGCGCCTGGTCGCGCGCGCCGACTTCCGCAATGACACCGAGGACAACATCATCCGGAAGAATCGGCATGAAAGCGATCCGCGGGCAGTCGCCGCGCCGGATTGGCC
>CP070661.1:1085234-1085489 GCA_020355165.1 Burkholderiales bacterium | reverse complement strand
GGCGACATCCGCTTCAATCCATTCACGCTGCAGCTGGACATACGAGATGTCTCGGTCGGCGGGGCCACGGGCGACGCCGGAACCCTGCTGACCCTGGGCGAAGTGCACGCCCGCTTGAGCTCAAAGTCGCTGTGGCGCCTGGCGCCGGTCGTTCGGTCGCTGCGTGTGCAGACCGTGCGCGTGAACATCGCGCGGCTGGCGCCCAACCGCTTCAACTTCAGCGACATCGTCGAGCGGCTTGCGGCCAGACCCGAC
>CP070661.1:1084878-1085134 GCA_020355165.1 Burkholderiales bacterium | reverse complement strand
TGCTTCGTCGGCTACATGGTGATCTGGAACGTGACGCCGTCGCTGCACACACCGCTCATGAGCGTGACCAATGCCATTTCGAGCATCATCGCGATCGGTGCACTGGTCCAGGTCGCCCCACCGCTCGGCGCGGGGGCCGAGGATCGGCCCGGGACGCTGATCCTGGCGCTGGCGGTCGTCGCGCTCGCGCTCACCGCGATCAATATGTTCGGCGGCTTCGCGGTCACGCGCCGCATGCTCGCGATGTTCCGGAAGT
>CP070661.1:1084521-1084778 GCA_020355165.1 Burkholderiales bacterium | reverse complement strand
GCGCCGCCAGGTACACCGTGACGGCCTGGATCACCGGGTAGTCGCTGCGGTTCACCGCCAGGTAGATCTCGCGGCCCAGCCCCGGGATCGAGAAGAAGATCTCGATCAGGAAGGCGCCGGCGAAGATGCCCGGCAGCAGCAGCGCCACGTAGGTCAGGATCGGGATCAGCGCGTTGCGCAGCACGTGGGTGAACATGATCCGCTTCTCATCGAGCCCCTTGGCGCGCGCCGTGCGCACGTAGTCGTGGCCGATCTCG
>CP070661.1:1084164-1084421 GCA_020355165.1 Burkholderiales bacterium | reverse complement strand
CGGCCGCGGCGGCGGCGGGACCGGCAACCAGCGCTTCGCGCCGCTGAACAGCTGGCCCGATAACGGCAACCTCGACAAGGCGCGCCGGCTGCTCTGGCCGATCAAGCAGAAATACGGCAGCAAGATCTCCTGGGCCGACCTGATGATCCTTGCCGGCAACTGCGCGCTGGAATCGATGGGGTTCAAGACCTTCGGCTTCGGCGGCGGGCGCGAAGACATATGGGAGCCGGAAGAGGATATTTACTGGGGTGCCGAGA
>CP070661.1:1083807-1084064 GCA_020355165.1 Burkholderiales bacterium | reverse complement strand
CTGCCGACCGTCTCGCAGCCGGTGCGGCTGTCGCTGTCGCAGCGGCTGACCGGCCAGGTGGCCAACGGCGATATCGCGCGTGCCAACTTCAGCGGCGACTACACGCCCAAGGTCCTGCGCACCGAGCCCATCGACGGCAACGAGCATTACGTGCTCGAGCTGACTGCGGTCGAACGCAGCGTGACCTATAGCCGCGTGCTTTACTGGGTACGCAAGTCGAACTTCCACCCGCAAAAGGCCGAGTTCTTTTCGGTCTC
>CP070661.1:1083450-1083707 GCA_020355165.1 Burkholderiales bacterium | reverse complement strand
GTCCTACGGCGAGGTCAAGAAGCCGGAGACGATCAACTACCGGACCTTCAAGCCGGAACGCGATGGCCTGTTCTGTGCCAAGATCTTCGGCCCGGTCAAGGACTACGAGTGCCTGTGCGGCAAGTACAAGCGGCTCAAGCACCGCGGCGTGGTCTGCGAGAAATGCGGCGTCGAGGTGACGCTGGCCAAGGTGCGCCGCGAGCGCATGGGCCACATCGAGCTGGCCAGCCCGGCGGCGCACATCTGGTTCCTCAAGT
>CP070661.1:1083092-1083350 GCA_020355165.1 Burkholderiales bacterium | reverse complement strand
CCTCGGTCTGGCCGACTGGGGGCGCAAGGAGATCGCGATCGCCGAGACCGAGATGCCGGGGCTGATGGCGATCCGCGAGGAATACGCGGCCAGCCAGCCGCTGAAGGGCGCCTGCATCAGCGGCTCGCTGCACATGACGATCCAGACCGCGGTGCTGATCGAGACCCTGCAGGCCCTGGGCGCACGGGTCCGCTGGGCCTCGTGCAACATCTTCTCGACCCAGGACCATGCCGCGGCCGCGATCGCCGCTCGAGGCAC
>CP070661.1:1082734-1082992 GCA_020355165.1 Burkholderiales bacterium | reverse complement strand
GTGAAGTACGCGTTGGCCTCGCCCTTGGCGTCGAAGTGCGGCACCTTGAACCTGCCCAGCAGGGTCGGCATGCGCGCATCCGACAGCGGCACCCACCGGCGCGTATCTTCCAGCGTCGACCAGATGACGTGCTTCAGGCCCGCATGCCGCGCCGCCGCGGCGAGGTTGCGCGCCTGCGCCTGCTCCTTGTCGGGCGAGAAGTGCTCCCAGAACTTGGTGACGAAGTACGCGCCGTAGGCGCCGGCCCGCGCCTTGGCG
>CP070661.1:1082376-1082634 GCA_020355165.1 Burkholderiales bacterium | reverse complement strand
GGCGCCCGGAGTTCGGCGCGAGAAAGCCGGTCCTCGATGCGCGCAAGCTCCGCCCCGGCCTCCTGCAAGGATGCCGAGAAGATCTCGACCTTGGGTGCGTCGCGCGTGGCAAGCGCCTGGCGGTGCTGCTTGAGCAGCTGCTCGCGCTGGCTGACCCACTTGATCTTCTCGAGCCTGAGATCGCGGTCGTCCAGGCTGCCGAGCAGGTCGCCTTCACGAACGACGTCGCCCGGCCGAACAGGGGCCTCCAGGATGTAT
>CP070661.1:1082017-1082276 GCA_020355165.1 Burkholderiales bacterium | reverse complement strand
GCCGCGTGACGAACTGGAGAAGGCGCTGGCGGCGCTGCAGCCGCAGGTGGCGATCGTGCCGGAGGGCGACGAGCTCTCGCCGCTCGATCCGGCCGAGCGTGTGCGGGCGCAACTGGGCCTGGAGCGATGAGCAGCCGGTGAGGCGACGATGCGCCTGACGCTCGAACATCGCACCGCGGCGCTGCTGGCGCTGGTCGAGGAGTACCGCGCCAGGCGCTGCGCCGAGCTGCTCGAGCCGGCGCGCGAGCAGGCGCGTGCG
>CP070661.1:1081657-1081917 GCA_020355165.1 Burkholderiales bacterium | reverse complement strand
GCCAAGAACATCGAGGCCCGGGTCAAGGCGATTCGCCAGCAGATCGAAGAGGCGACCAGCGACTACGACCGCGAGAAGCTGCAGGAGCGCGTGGCCAAGCTGGCCGGCGGCGTGGCGCTGATCAAGGTCGGCGCGGCGACCGAGGTCGAGATGAAGGAGAAGAAGGCCCGCGTCGAGGACGCGCTGCATGCCACCCGTGCCGCGGTCGAGGAAGGCATCGTCGCCGGCGGCGGCGTGGCCCTGCTGCGCGCGCGCGCGGC
>CP070661.1:1081297-1081557 GCA_020355165.1 Burkholderiales bacterium | reverse complement strand
GCCTGCTGCCGCGCCTGCTGCCGCTCCGGCGCCGGCGCCCGCTCCAGCCGCCGCGCCCGCCCCGGCCGCCGAGGAGAAGAAGGAAGCTGCTCCTGCCGCCGCTCCGGCACCGGCCGCTGAGCCGAAGAAAGAAGAAGCCAAGAAGTGATTTGCTGGCGCGACCGCCCCGGTGCGGTTGTCGCCAGAACAAGGGGCCGGCCGTGTCCGGCCCTTTTTTTAACGGCAGCGCGTCGCCGTCAGCAGCGCTGCCACGGCAGTCC
>CP070661.1:1080937-1081197 GCA_020355165.1 Burkholderiales bacterium | reverse complement strand
TCCATCAGCTTCTGCAGACGGTCCAGGCCCTGCTTGGGATTGATGTAGTGCGGGTTGACATCGCCCGCCACGATCGCATTGCGGTAGACCTTGTAATGCTCCAGGGGCTTGTAGATCTCTTCCTTGCGGCGGTTGATCTGCTCATCGGATACGACGATGCCTTCGGCCTTTCCGTCGTCGATGTATTTGCAGGCGGCCTTCGCGGCGAGACGACCTTCGGTGAACGAGCCGGATGAGAAGGCGTGCGGCGTGCCGCCGAC
>CP070661.1:1080576-1080837 GCA_020355165.1 Burkholderiales bacterium | reverse complement strand
AGCTCTTGGCGTATTCGCCGGTCTGGATGCGCTCGAGCGCCTTCTTCATCGCCGCCTTGCTCTCCGCATTGACCACGTCGGGCCCAGTGACGTATTCGCCGTACTCGGCGTTGTTGGAGATCGAGTAGTTCATGTTGGCGATGCCGCCCTCGTACATCAGGTCGACGATCAGCTTCAGCTCGTGCAGGCACTCGAAGTAGGCCATCTCGGGCGGATAGCCCGCTTCGGTCAGCACCTCGAAGCCGGCCTTGACCAGCTCCA
>CP070661.1:1080215-1080476 GCA_020355165.1 Burkholderiales bacterium | reverse complement strand
TCCACAGGATCGACGCGCAGCCCTCGGGCGAGATCACCGAGTAGGTCGCGTACTGAAGCATCAGCACGTGATCGGCGACCGCGATGGCGAGCGCGCCGCCGGAGCCGCCCTCGCCGATGATGGTGGCGATGATCGGTACCTTGAGGTGCGACATCTCGGCGAGGTTGCGGCCAATCGCCTCCGACTGGCCTCGCTCCTCGGCATCCACGCCCGGATACGCGCCCGGCGTGTCGACGAAGGTGAACACCGGCAGGCCGAACT
>CP070661.1:1079854-1080115 GCA_020355165.1 Burkholderiales bacterium | reverse complement strand
CGGATTCTCGAGCTCGCGGTCACCGGAGTAGCGCTTGTCGCCGAGCCAGGTGTCCTCGCTGCCCCAGTAGATGTCCTCTTCCGGCTCCCAGACGTCCTCGCGCCCGCCGCCGAAGCCGAAGGTCTTGAATCCCATCGACTCCAGCGCGCAGTTGCCGGCCAGGATCATGAGGTCGGCCCAGGAGATCTTCCGGCCGTACTTCTGCTTGATCGGCCAGAGCAGACGGCGCGCCTTGTCGAGGTTCACGTTGTCCGGCCAGCT
>CP070661.1:1079493-1079754 GCA_020355165.1 Burkholderiales bacterium | reverse complement strand
CGCTCCGCAAAGCGGCACGGTGCTGATCACCGGCTACCAGTCGAAGCTGCGCATGACCGTCTTGAGCACGACGACCGCGCGGCTCGAGCTCGACTCCAACAACGACGGGACCTACGAGGCAACGCGCGACATCCCGTGGAGCGAACTGCTGCCTTTCTGACTGGCCGCTGATGCCACGCGCGATCGGTCGCGCAGACACTACGCGCCGTCCGGCCCAGGCCGCGACGGCGCTTCTTCATCGAGGGCTGCGGATGCCGGTCC
>CP070661.1:1079131-1079393 GCA_020355165.1 Burkholderiales bacterium | reverse complement strand
CGGCGAGCCCTTCGACCAGAAGGTCACCGTCGGCTTCATGTACATCCTGAAGCTGCTCCACCTGGTCGACGACAAGATCCACGCGCGCTCGACGGGCCCCTACTCGCTCGTGACGCAGCAGCCGCTGGGCGGCAAGGCCCAGTTCGGCGGCCAGCGCTTCGGCGAGATGGAGGTGTGGGCGCTCGAGGCCTACGGCGCCGCCTACACGCTCCAGGAGCTGCTGACGGTCAAGAGCGACGACGTCACCGGCCGCACCAAGATC
>CP070661.1:1078769-1079031 GCA_020355165.1 Burkholderiales bacterium | reverse complement strand
CGCTCGCGGAGGCGAGCAGCGCAAAGCCCGTCGTGCGCGCCGTCATCACGTCGCTGTGGTCGCCGAAGATCGACAGCGCGTGGGTGGCGAGCGTGCGCGCGGCGATGTGGAACACCGCAGGCGAGAGCTCGCCGGCGATCTTGAACATGTTGGGCAGCTTGAGCAGCAGCCCCTGCGACGCCGTGAACGTCGTCGTCAGCGCCCCCGCCTGCAGCGAGCCGTGCACGGCGCCCGCGGCGCCGGCCTCGCTCTGCATCTCGAT
>CP070661.1:1078407-1078669 GCA_020355165.1 Burkholderiales bacterium | reverse complement strand
GTGTGGATCGTCGGCGGCGATGGCTGGGCGTACGACATCGGCTTCGGCGGCGTGGATCACGTGCTCACCACCGGCCGGGACGTCAACCTCCTCGTGCTCGACACCGAGGTCTACTCGAACACGGGCGGGCAGGCGTCGAAGTCCACGCCCCGCGCGGCCGTGGCCAAGTTCGCCACGAGCGGCAAGTCGGTGGGCAAGAAGGACCTCGGCATGATCGCCATGGCCTACGGCAACGTCTACGTGAGCCAGGTGGCGATGGGCG
>CP070661.1:1078044-1078307 GCA_020355165.1 Burkholderiales bacterium | reverse complement strand
GGGTCCTCGCCGCCCATTTCGAGGTACCACCAGGCCGGGTGATCCGTGGTGCCGGTGAATTGCGCCATCGTGGCGATGCTGGCGTGCGTGATCAGGCAACGGAAACGGTCAGTCTGCGAGCCGATCCAGTTGGTCATGTAGCCGCCGAAGCTGCCGCCCATGGCCATCGTGCGCGTGCCGTCGATGTCGGGCCGTGCGGCGAGCGCGTCGGTCACCGCCATCAGGTCCTGGTAGCACTGCGCGCCCCAGACATTGCCCCAGAT
>CP070661.1:1077681-1077944 GCA_020355165.1 Burkholderiales bacterium | reverse complement strand
CTGTCGGTGCTGCTTGAGCAGCTGCTCGCGCTGGCTGACCCACTTGATTCGCTCGAGCCGGAGATCGCGGTCGTCCAGGCTGCCGAGCAGGTCGCCCTTCCGAACCAGGTCGCCGGGCCGCACCGGTGCTTGGAGGATGTACCCATCGAAGGGCGCCACCGCGGCCCGCAACACCTCGGGCTCGAGCACCGTGTCCGCCGTGACCCGGTAGTCCCCGCGCGCCAGCGCGAGAAAGAGCAGCAGCGCCACGATCACGGTGGCGG
>CP070661.1:1077317-1077581 GCA_020355165.1 Burkholderiales bacterium | reverse complement strand
AGGGTTGGGCTTGGCCGCCATGCTGGTCATCGGCTTGGCGGGTTGCAGCGGCGACGACGGGGCGCAAGGCCCGGCCGGCCCGGCCGGCCCGACAGGGCCGACAGGTCCTGCCGGTCCCCCGGGACCGAACGCGGTCATCCTGACGCCGACGACCGATGCGCAGACCTTCGCCAGCCTGAAGATCACCGCGAAGATCACGTCCGTGTCGATCTCCGGCGCGCCGGTGGTGAACTTCTCTCTGGCCGATCAAGAGGGCAAGCCGAT
>CP070661.1:1076953-1077217 GCA_020355165.1 Burkholderiales bacterium | reverse complement strand
ATAGCGGTGCAGCCGGTCGACGTGGATGCCGGTGACGTCGGCTCCCGGATCGCCGGTCACTATCCAGTGCGCCAGCAGCCGGCCGATGCCGCCGCCGGTGAGGATGCCGATCGAGTTGAGCCCCGCGGCGACGAAGTAGTTCTTCAGCTCCGGCGCAGGGCCGACGATGGGCGCGAGGTCCGGCGTGAAGCTCTCCGGGCCGCAGAAGAACTTCTTGATGCCGGCGCCCTGCGCGGCAGGCACGCGGGCAAGCGCCTTCTCCAG
>CP070661.1:1076589-1076853 GCA_020355165.1 Burkholderiales bacterium | reverse complement strand
GGTGCGGATGACCGGCGCGCCCTTGACCACCTTGGCCCGCGCCACCTGGCCGAGCGGGATCATCGTCGGCAGGCCGCCCATCGGCGCCATCAGCGGCACCAGCACCTCGCGCTCGATTCGTTCGGGGTTGGCGCGCGCATCGCGCGGATAGCGCACGATCACGCCGAAGCGCGCCCGCCCCTCGACTGTGGTGGTCACCATCTCGCCGCCGAGCGCGCTGGCCACGACATCCTGCAGTTCGCCCACGGTCAGGCCGTATCGGGC
>CP070661.1:1076224-1076489 GCA_020355165.1 Burkholderiales bacterium | reverse complement strand
ATACTCGACGAAGAATGAGTAGATGAAGGCCACCGGCAGCGAGCCCAGCAGCGCGCCGGCCATCAGCGAGCCCCAGTGGTAGACGTCACCCTCGACGAGTTCGGTGACTACGCCCACCGGCACCGTCTTGACCTCGGACGACGAGACGAAAGTGAGCGCGTAGATGAACTCGTTCCAGCTCAGCGTGAAGGCGAAGATGCCGGCCGAGATCAGCCCCGGCACCGCCAGCGGCAGGATGATCTTGATCAGGATCTGCCAGCGCGAG
>CP070661.1:1075858-1076124 GCA_020355165.1 Burkholderiales bacterium | reverse complement strand
GCCTCGAACGTGTATTCGAGCATCGCCAAGTACCCGCTGCTGGCACTGCCGGTGTTCATCCTCGCCGGCATGATCTTCGAGCGCGCCGGTGTCGCCGCCAAGCTGGTCGCGTTCGTCGCCGCACTGGTCGGGCCGCGGCGCGGCGCGCAGGGCGCGGTGGCGATCATCGTCTGCATGTTCCTCGGCGGCATTTCCGGCTCGGGCCCGGCCGATGCGGCGGCGGTGGCGATGGTGATGCTCCCGTCGATGACGCGGCAGGGCTACCC
>CP070661.1:1075492-1075758 GCA_020355165.1 Burkholderiales bacterium | reverse complement strand
CACGACCAGATGAACAAGGTGATCGCGCAGGGCGTGCTCAAGCCGATCGCCGATGAGATCGCCAAGAAAGCCGACGTGCTGCTGCTCGGCTACGGCGGGGGCGGCGTGCGCAACATCTTCGCCACCAAGCCCATCCGCAACATGGCCGAGCTCAAGGGCCTGAAGATCCGGGTGCAGGGCGCGCCGATCTGGACGCGCACCTTCGCGGCCGCCGGGATGGCGCCCACCGTGATCGCCTACAGCGAGATCTACAACGGCATCCAGAC
>CP070661.1:1075126-1075392 GCA_020355165.1 Burkholderiales bacterium | reverse complement strand
GCTGCGGACCGGCATCCGAAGCGCTCGATGAAGAAGCGACGCCGCGGCCTGGGCCGGGCGGCGCGTATTGTCTGCGCGACCGATCGTGCGTGGCGTCAGCGGCCAGTCAGAAAGGCAGCAGTTCGCTCCACGGGATGTCGCGCGTCGACTCGTAGGTCCCGTCGTTGT
The DNA here is from genome assembly GCA_020355165.1 of Burkholderiales bacterium. Taxonomy (GTDB): domain Bacteria; phylum Pseudomonadota; class Gammaproteobacteria; order Burkholderiales; family Burkholderiaceae_F; genus JADJWR01. The sequence goes on along the minus strand of CP070661.1, from coordinate 1,075,224 downwards.
TGGCGTCGAGCTCGAGCCGCACGGTCGTCGTGCTCAAGACGGTCATGCGCAGCTTCGACTGGTAGCCGGTGATCAGCACCGTGCCGCTTTGCGGAGCG
>CP070661.1:1074760-1075026 GCA_020355165.1 Burkholderiales bacterium | reverse complement strand
CAGCAGGTGGCGGAAGCGGTTCAGCTGCATCAGCGCCATCGCCGCCTCGACGGTCGTGCCGGGGGAGACGAAGCGCACGTCGCGCGTCATCACCATCGAAATCGGCGTCGTCTTCGGGTCGCGCCCGGCATGGACGACGCGCAGCAGCAGGTCGCGCTCGGTGAAGATGCCGTCGACGAGGCCGTCCTCGTTGCGGATCAGCACCGCGCCGATGTGATGCTCGGCGAGCGAATCGACCGCGTCCATCACGGTGGCGCCGGCGTCGA
>CP070661.1:1074394-1074660 GCA_020355165.1 Burkholderiales bacterium | reverse complement strand
GCCAATCTCCGATTGGTGATTTCGATCGCCAAGAAATACACCAATCGCGGCCTGCAGTTCCTCGATCTCATCCAGGAAGGCAACATCGGCCTGATGAAGGCGGTCGACAAGTTCGAATACCGCCGCGGCTACAAGTTCTCGACCTATGCCACCTGGTGGATCCGCCAGGCGATCACCCGCTCGATCGCCGACCAGGCTCGAACTATCCGCATTCCGGTCCACATGATCGAGACCATCAACAAGCTGGTCCGCACCAGCCGCCAGAT
>CP070661.1:1074027-1074294 GCA_020355165.1 Burkholderiales bacterium | reverse complement strand
GGCGCGACCCCGCCCCCGGACTGCGGCCGGGTCCGGCCGCCGGTTCGTCCCTCCTCCGCTGACAGACCTGCCGACTGCTGCCGCGCGACCGCTCGGCTGGCAGTCGACGCCGGGCCCCAGAACCAAGCCTCCGCCAGCTTGCAGTAAGTGTAAGCTCGTACGTAGTTGTTCTAGTCCAGACCCATCAAGGGCAGCGATAGGGCTGCGCGGGCCGCCGCCGCGGCCCGCAGGAGAGGTAACCATGATCGAACGGACCGTTTACGCGAT
>CP070661.1:1073660-1073927 GCA_020355165.1 Burkholderiales bacterium | reverse complement strand
CACGGCTGACCCTGCCCGAACGCCGGGTCTTCACCGTCAACCTCGCCAAGCAGATCGCCCGGCTGGTGGCCGAGAACGAATCGGAACTGCTCGGCGGCGACCCCGATGCGATGCGCCGCCGCTTCCTCGACACATTCAACGAACGCGCCGATGCCTATGCGGAGTGCAGCTTCGACCAGGACAGCGGGCCGCGTTTCGACTTCGTACGGCTGTGCAGCCATCTTCTGCTCGACGTGATGACCGAGCAGGACCGCGCCTGGCTGATCG
>CP070661.1:1073292-1073560 GCA_020355165.1 Burkholderiales bacterium | reverse complement strand
GCCCGGGTGCGCGACATGGTGCGCATCCGGCGGCTGGAGGAGCGCTGCGCCGAGCTCTACGGCGAGGGCAAGATCCGCGGCTTCCTGCACCTGTACATCGGCGAGGAGGCGGTCGCCGCCGGCGTGATGCCGAACCTCGAGCCCCAGGACAATGTGGTCGCCACCTATCGCGAGCACGGACAGGCGCTGCTGCGTGGCGTGTCGATGAACGCGATCATGGCCGAGATGTACGGCAAGGTCGAAGGCTGCTCGCGCGGGCGCGGCGGTT
>CP070661.1:1072924-1073192 GCA_020355165.1 Burkholderiales bacterium | reverse complement strand
CAGCATCCTGATCACCGGCGAGACCGGCACCGGTAAGGAGCTGATCGCCAACCTCATTCACCAGGCCAGCCATCGGCGCGGCCGGCCTTTCGTGCCCGTCAGCGGCGCGATCTTCGCCGAGACGCTCATCGAGTCCGAGCTCTTCGGGCACGAGCGCGGTGCCTTCACGGGCGCCATCAAGGACCGGCCGGGCCGATTCGAGATGGCCGAGGGCGGCACGCTCTTCCTCGACGACGTGGACGACGTGCCGACGTCGGTGCAGGTGAAG
>CP070661.1:1072556-1072824 GCA_020355165.1 Burkholderiales bacterium | reverse complement strand
GCTGGCCTGGGCCGGGTCGTGCTGGGACGCCTTCGGCCCGCTCTGCCTAGGCGCGACCGCGGGTCTGTACGACGTCCGCCGACACGGGCTGCACCTCCTGCCCGACTGGCTCGAGCGGACCGGAGCGACCGTCCTGTCCGGCATGACCGCCATCCGCGCCATTGCCCGCGAGTTCCCCGAGCGCCGCCTTGAAGGTGTCAGGCTCATCCAACTGGGCGGCGACACCGTATACCGGGTCGACCTGCTCAGATGCCAGAGGAACTTCCCC
>CP070661.1:1072187-1072456 GCA_020355165.1 Burkholderiales bacterium | reverse complement strand
GGCCATATCCCGAGGGGCGTGCTCATGGTCGGGTCTCCCGGCACCGGCAAGACCCTTCTCGCGAAGGCCATCGCCGGCGAGGCCAAGGTGCCGTTCTTCTCGATTTCCGGTTCCGACTTCGTCGAAATGTTCGTGGGTGTCGGCGCGTCCCGTGTCCGCGACATGTTCGACCAGGCCAAGAAGCACGCGCCCTGCATCATCTTCATCGACGAGATCGACGCGGTCGGCAGGCATCGCGGCGCCGGGCTGGGCGGCGGTCACGACGAGCG
>CP070661.1:1071448-1071718 GCA_020355165.1 Burkholderiales bacterium | reverse complement strand
ACCAGGTTCGGCATCCCCGCCATGCTGCTGACGCCCGTTTCGCCGTGGCAGCTTGCGCAGCTGTCGGCGACCGCCTTGCCTGCCTTGACCGGGTCGACCCGCGCCGCCGCCTTCGCTGCCGCCTTGGGATCGACGGCGACCGGCGGCGCCGGCTCGAGGCTGGCGTAGTAGGCGGCCACCTTCCACAGCGCATCGTCGTTCATGAACTTGACCGCGTCGACCATCGGCTTGTCCGGGCGCCCCCCGGCCTGATAGACGCGCACGTCGGCG
>CP070661.1:1071076-1071348 GCA_020355165.1 Burkholderiales bacterium | reverse complement strand
GCGCCCATTAACCCATTGCTGAGTCATGGTCAATTTTCGCTGTGGGGTTATTGACTTTGATCAATTCTGCCGTGAAGCTTGCGCCCCATCGCCCGCACGGATTAGCGCGTGAATCGCGCCAAACCCCCGTGCCCGCTTCGCAGTACCGGAATTCTCCGGCTGCAACCCCGACACATGGCACTGCCTTCGGAGAGGAACATGCAGAGGCAATCGAAAGCAAGTCTCGTCTTGGGCGCCGCGTTGATGCTAATGACCCCTCTAGCTTTTGGCGG
>CP070661.1:1070703-1070976 GCA_020355165.1 Burkholderiales bacterium | reverse complement strand
ATTGATGTAGTGCGGGTTGACATCGCCCGCCACGATCGCGTTGCGGTAGGTCCTGTAATGCTCCAGGGGCTTGTAGATCTCCGTCCTGCAGCGGTTGACCTGCTCATCCGACACGACGATGCCCTCGGCCTTGCCGTCGTCGATGTATTTGCAGGCGGCCTTCGCGGCGAGACGACCTTCGGTGAACGAGCCGGACGAGAAGGCGTGCGGCGTGCCGCCGACGGCGTCGCCGGCGCCGAACAGGCCCTCGATCGTCGTCATGCGGTTGTAGCC
>CP070661.1:1070329-1070603 GCA_020355165.1 Burkholderiales bacterium | reverse complement strand
GAAGGCATCCTGAACCGCCTGCGCAACCAGGATGCGCGCCGCGGTGGCGGCCCGTCGGTGGTCTGATCGGGAACTGCAGGACCACGCGAGCGTCTTCCCTGGCGCATAGCTTGCCGCGGACTCGAACACAGGCCGGGGCCCGATCGTTCGAGGCCGCTTGCCGTCGTCCCGGCGAAGGCCGGGACCCAATCTTCAACGCTGAAACTTGGGCCCCGGCCTGCGCCGGGGCGACGCAGCGACGGGGCTCCGCAGCGGAGTTTGCCGGGGTCCCGAC
>CP070661.1:1069955-1070229 GCA_020355165.1 Burkholderiales bacterium | reverse complement strand
ACTCCCTTTCAAGCGCGGCCAAGGCTTCGACATGGCGGCCACGTATCGCCATGATTGCACCGAGGATTGCATGCGCCTGCGGCTGGCCGGGATCGATGGTCAACGAACGGCGTATCGCTGATTCAGCGGTGTCGAGCGACCCTTCCGGATCATCCGCCCAGCCCTCGACGTGATCGGTCACGATCGATGCCGCCAGCGCCCGCCAGGCGAGGACCAAATCGGGGTCGAGTGCGATCGCCTGCCGTGCCAAGGCCCTTGCGCTCGCGTTGTCCTC
>CP070661.1:1069580-1069855 GCA_020355165.1 Burkholderiales bacterium | reverse complement strand
ACCTGCGTGTACGGGATGCCGACATATTCGACCATCAGGAACGCGGCCGCGCCCATCACCGGCGGCATGATCTGCCCGTTGACCGAGCTGGAGACCTCGACCGCGCCGGCCTGGTCGCCGCGGTAGCCGACCCGCTTCATCAGCGGGATCGTGAACGTGCCGGTCGTGACCACGTTGGCGATCGACGAGCCCGAGATGATGCCGGTGGCCGCCGACGAAACCACGGCGGCCTTGGCCGGGCCGCCGCGCATGTGGCCGAGCAGTGCGAACGCGGA
>CP070661.1:1069204-1069480 GCA_020355165.1 Burkholderiales bacterium | reverse complement strand
GATGTGATCGCGCGTGTCGACGGCCGAGGCAAAGCCCTCGAGGTGGAAGGTCTTGCTGTACAGCGCCCAGGCCAGCGCGCCGAGAACCACGCCGATCGCCGAGGCGATGCCGAAGCTCAGGTGCAGCGACTGGTCGGTCCACAGCATCAGCAGCTCGAGCGAATACGCCATCGGCGCGACGAAGCTCATCGACTCCGCCGCCCGCGTGTTGGTGGCGAAGTACACCATTTCCAGCTGCTGGTTCTCGCCGTAGCCGAGATGACCGCTGACGTACCA
>CP070661.1:1068828-1069104 GCA_020355165.1 Burkholderiales bacterium | reverse complement strand
AGACGTTCATGCGGATCGCCGCATGCGGACACACCAGCGGGCAGATCGCGCACTGCGTGCAGATCGTCTCGTCCCAGATCGGGATCTCGTGCGCGATGCTGCGCTTTTCCCATTGCGTCGTGCCGGTGGGGAAGGTCCCGTCGACCGGCATCGCCGAGACCGGCAGCAGGTCGCCCTTGCCGTCCATCATCATCGCCGTCACGCGCTGCACGAACTCCGGCGCGGCTCGCGGCACGATCGGCCGCCGTGACAGCAGCGAGTCGGCGTGGCCGGGCA
>CP070661.1:1068452-1068728 GCA_020355165.1 Burkholderiales bacterium | reverse complement strand
CATGATGGCCGATTCCGGCGCCCGGGGCTCCGCCGCCCAGATCCGCCAGCTGGCGGGCATGCGCGGCCTGATGGCCAAGCCGGACGGCTCGATCATCGAGACGCCGATCACGGCCAACTTCCGCGAGGGCCTCAACGTCCTGCAGTACTTCATCTCGACGCACGGCGCGCGCAAGGGCCTCGCCGACACCGCACTCAAGACCGCGAACTCCGGCTACCTGACCCGCCGCCTCGTCGACGTCGCGCAGGACCTGGTCGTCACCGACACGGACTGCGG
>CP070661.1:1068076-1068352 GCA_020355165.1 Burkholderiales bacterium | reverse complement strand
TCTTGTCCTTGGCCCGGTCGAGGTGGTCCATCGACACCAGTTTCGCGTTGTCCCGGGCCGCGAAGAGCGCGGCCTCGTTGACGAGGTTGGCCAGGTCCGCGCCGGAAAAGCCGGGCGTGCCGCGGGCGATCACCTTCGCGTTCACGTCGTCGCCGATCGGGACCTTGCGCATGTGCACCTTCAAAATCGCCTCGCGGCCGCGGATGTCCGGCAGCGGCACGACGACCTGACGGTCGAAGCGGCCGGGCCGCAGCAGGGCCGGATCGAGCACGTCCG
>CP070661.1:1067700-1067976 GCA_020355165.1 Burkholderiales bacterium | reverse complement strand
CAGCGCGTTCTCGGTGCGGATGACCGGCGCGCCCTTGACCACCTTGGCCCGCGCCACCTGGCCGAGCGGGATCATCGGCGGCAGGCCGCCCATCGGCGCCATCAGCGGCACCAGCACCTCGCGCTCGATTCGTTCGGGGTCGGCGCGCGCATCACGCGGATAGCGCACGATCACGCCGAAGCGCGCGCGCCCCTCGACGGTGGTGGTCACCATCTCGCCGCCGAGCGCGCTGGCCACGACATCCTGCAGTTCGCCCACGGTCAGGCCGTATCGGGC
>CP070661.1:1067323-1067600 GCA_020355165.1 Burkholderiales bacterium | reverse complement strand
AACGGGATCTGCCCGGCGCTGGCAAGCTCTCAACCTCGGATCTGCACGACATCTCGCGCAAGTCATGCAACGTCCTGCAGAAGATGGGGCCGACCATCCAGTGGGAGCACAGCTACGTCACCGGCGACAAGATCTACTGCATCTACATCGCCGAGAACGAAGCCGACGTGCGGCGCCACGCCGAGCTGGGCGGCTTCCCCGTCACGCGCGTCGAGAAGGTCGGCAGCGTGATCGATCCGATCACCGCCGAGTAGCTGACCGAGGCGCGCGGCCGTCC
>CP070661.1:1066945-1067223 GCA_020355165.1 Burkholderiales bacterium | reverse complement strand
GCCTGGGCTGCTACACGAACCTGAACCTGCCCTCGCGTGTCGACATGATCTGCCGCTACATCGAGGACTACCAGGCCGACGGCCTGCTGATCAACTCGATCAAGAGCTGCAACAGCTTCTCGGCAGGCCAGCTGCTGATCCTGCGCGAGGTCGAAAAGCGTACCGGAAAGCCGGCTGCGTTCATCGAGACCGACCTGGTCGACCCGCGCTACTTCTCGGCGGCCAACGTCAAGAACCGGCTCGAGAGCTACTTCCAGATGGTCAAGCAGAAGCGCGCC
>CP070661.1:1066566-1066845 GCA_020355165.1 Burkholderiales bacterium | reverse complement strand
TGCGGCCGACCGCGATGTTGTACCGGAATCTGGCCAGCATGGACGTCGAGGAAAGAATCCGTGCCAATCCGCTCGACGGCGTGGTGCTGCTGATGGGCTGTGACAAGACCACGCCGTCGCTGCTGATGGGGGCGGCGAGCGTCGACCTGCCGACCATCGGCGTCTCTGGGGGGCCGATGCTGTCGGGCTGGTACCGGGGCGAGCGCATCGGCTCCGGCACCAACACCTGGTCGCTCAGTGAAGACCTTCGTGCCGGCAAGATCACGCGCGAGGAATTTC
>CP070661.1:1066187-1066466 GCA_020355165.1 Burkholderiales bacterium | reverse complement strand
CAGGGTCCAGTCGCCGCCGTCGAACACCCGCTTCATGAACAGGTCGGGAATCCAGTTGGCGGTGTTCATGTCGTGGGTGCGGCGCCGGTCGTCGCCGGTGTTCTTGCGCAGCTCCACGAACTCTTCGATGTCCAGGTGCCAGGTCTCCAGGTAGGAGCAGACCGCGCCCTTGCGCTTGCCGCCCTGGTTGACCGCCACCGCGGTGTCGTTGACCACCTTGAGGAAGGGAACAACACCCTGGGATTTGCCGTTGGTGCCCTTGATATAGGCACCCAGGGC
>CP070661.1:1065808-1066087 GCA_020355165.1 Burkholderiales bacterium | reverse complement strand
GCGCCGGCGCGCCCTCGTTCCTGGGCATCCCGGGCGAGTTCGCGGGCCAGGTCTACTCGGCCAACGAGTTCCTGACCCGGGTCAACCTGATGGGTGGGGACAAGTTTCCCTACCTGGACACGCCGATCGCGCTCGGCAAGAGCGTGGTCGTGATCGGTGCCGGCAACACGGCGATGGACTGCCTGCGCGTGGCCAAGCGGCTGGGCGCCCCGACCGTGCGCTGCGTGTACCGGCGCACCGAGGCCGAGGCCCCGGCGCGGGTCGAGGAGCTGCGCCATG
>CP070661.1:1065428-1065708 GCA_020355165.1 Burkholderiales bacterium | reverse complement strand
CCCGCGCTAGCTTGGTTGCATCGGCCGGCGGGCGGAAATGGGATGCGGCTCTTTGCTCTGAACGCGTCGCGCGAATTCGGCGAGCGGGTCGCCGAGGCGCTTGGCCGGCCGCTCGATGCGCACGAGGAACGCGAGTTCGAGGACGGCGAGCACAAGGCGCGGCCGCTCGCCTCCGTGCGCGGGGAGGCCGTCTACGTGCTGCAGGGCCTGCACGGCGACGCGCAGGCCAGCGGCGACGACAAGCTGGTGCGGCTGCTGTTCTTTTGCGGCGCGCTGCGCG
>CP070661.1:1065048-1065328 GCA_020355165.1 Burkholderiales bacterium | reverse complement strand
TGCCACGGCCTCGGCGCCCACGTCATGTATCCGGAAACCCGCACCGTGCTCGACATCGGCGGCCAGGACACCAAGGCCATCCAGGTCGACGCGCAAGGCATCGTTGAGAACTTCCAGATGAACGACCGCTGCGCCGCCGGCTGCGGACGCTACTTGGGCTACATCGCCGACGAGATGAACATGGGCCTGCACGAGCTGGGCCCCATGGCCATGAAGGCGACCAAGAGCGTGCGCATCAATTCCACCTGCACCGTGTTCGCCGGCGCCGAGCTGCGCGACC
>CP070661.1:1064668-1064948 GCA_020355165.1 Burkholderiales bacterium | reverse complement strand
ACCGTGAAGTGCGACAGGAACGACGCCGGTGCAAAGGCGCCCACCAGCCAGAACAGCACGGCGCCGAGGCCGAACAGGATCGCGAGCCCGCGCGCGGAGGCGGGTGCACCCGCTTCGTGCCCGTGCGCGGCCTTCTTCGGTGCCTCGACCGCCGCCGGCTTGGTCGCCCGCGGAGGCGCGGTCGGGAGCTTGGGCGGCGGCGGCGGCCAGGTGATCTCGCCTTCCTTGACGACGGTCAGGCCGCGGATTGCGTCGTCCTCCATGTTGACGTCGATGACGC
>CP070661.1:1064287-1064568 GCA_020355165.1 Burkholderiales bacterium | reverse complement strand
GACCAGGTCCTGGGTCACGTCCACCAGCCGCCGGGTCAGGTAACCCGAGTTGGCGGTCTTCAGCGCCGTGTCGGCCAGGCCCTTGCGCGCGCCGTGCGTCGAGATGAAGTACTGCAGCACGTTCAGGCCTTCGCGGAAGTTCGCCGTGATCGGCGTCTCGATGATCGAGCCGTCGGGCTTGGCCATCAGGCCGCGCATGCCGGCCAGCTGGCGAATCTGTGCCGCCGAGCCGCGGGCGCCCGAGTCGGCCATCATGAAGATGGCGTTGAACGACTCCTGGG
>CP070661.1:1063906-1064187 GCA_020355165.1 Burkholderiales bacterium | reverse complement strand
ATCGCCGATGCGCTGGCGTCGGTCGCACCGCCGGTGGTCACCGACGGGCCGACGCTGTATGGCATGTACTGCGCCAGCTGCCACGGCGCGCTCGCCAGCTCGACCAAGGGCGGCGCCACTGCGTCGCGCATCCAGGCGGCGATCAGCGGCAACACCGGTGGCATGGGCTCGCTGTCGACGCTCACCTCGGCCCAGGTGAGCGCGATCGCCGATGCGCTGGCGTCGGTCGCACCGCCGGTGGTCACCGACGGGCCGACGCTGTATGGCATGTACTGCGCCAG
>CP070661.1:1063524-1063806 GCA_020355165.1 Burkholderiales bacterium | reverse complement strand
ATTTCGTTCCCCGGCCGGGACCCGGACCGCCCCGCCGCGCGTCTTCACCCCTGAGCACGGGCGCCTCCCGCTCCGGCAGCCGAGGCAGGTGCTCGAGGGCCGAGAAGGCCGGAGAAGGCAATCCACTCATTTCACGCGAGGGAGGAAGTCGTGCCGGAGATGAAGAAGCTGGTGGGCGCGGCGTCGAACGGTCTCAGCGACGAGCGTTCGTCGGTCGCGTCGAGCGTCGCCAACTGCGGCATCAACTCTGGTCTCGACGTCACGATGTTCCTGGTCAGCGCG
>CP070661.1:1063142-1063424 GCA_020355165.1 Burkholderiales bacterium | reverse complement strand
GTGGCCGCGCCGAACGCCGACTGGAAGCTGCGCTGCTTGGCGTTCGACGCCGCGGGCCGTTGAGCCGGCCTGGACTCCTGATCGAAGATGCTCTGCTTGCCAGGCGACTGAACCGCCGTGCCTAGTCCATCGTGACGAGCCACAGGCGAAACTGGTTGTCGGCCGCCTGTCGCAGGCTTATGCCCTTCCTCGCCGCCCAGGTGATCGGCTGCTGATGCAGGGGGATGTGCGAGACGTCGCTGCGCTCGATTGAGACGGCTTCCCTGATCAGGGCTGCGCGCT
>CP070661.1:1062760-1063042 GCA_020355165.1 Burkholderiales bacterium | reverse complement strand
CACATACTCCGCGTTGACCCGCGCGGCCCGTTCGAGCAGGCGCGAATGCAGGTAGAACACGTCGCCCGGGTAGGCCTCGCGGCCCGGCGGGCGCCGCAGCAGCAGCGACACCTGGCGGTAGGCCCAGGCCTGCTTGGTCAGGTCGTCGTAGATGATCAGCGCGTCCTCGCCGCGGTCGCGGAAGTACTCGCCCATCGTGCAGCCGGAGTACGGCGCGATGTACTGCATGGCAGCCGATTCGGAGGCCGAGGCATTGACCACGATGGTGTGCTCCATGGCGCC
>CP070661.1:1062377-1062660 GCA_020355165.1 Burkholderiales bacterium | reverse complement strand
CCCGCTGGATCCGCCACCACCTGCCGCACGCCAAGGTGAGCGGCGGCGTGAGCAATGTCAGCTTCAGCTTCCGCGGCAACGACCACGTGCGCGAGGCGATCCACACGGTCTTCCTGTATCACGCGATCAGGGCCGGCCTGACGATGGGCATCGTCAACGCCGGCCAGCTCGGCGTCTACGAGGAACTCGACGCCGAACTGCGCGAGCGGGTCGAGGACGTGGTGCTGAACCGCCGCACCGACGCCGGCGAGCGTCTGGTGGCGTTCGCCGAACAGGTCAAGGC
>CP070661.1:1061994-1062277 GCA_020355165.1 Burkholderiales bacterium | reverse complement strand
GGTATTAACCTTGACCATTTCGTCCCGTATGAAAGCGGTTTACAACCCGAAGGCCTTCTTCCCGCACGCGGCATGGCTGGATCAGGGTTGCCCCCATTGTCCAAAATTCCCCACTGCTGCCTCCCGTAGGAGTCTGGACCGTGTCTCAGTTCCAGTGTGGCTGATCATCCTCTCAGACCAGCTACGGATCGTCGCCTTGGTGAGCCTTTACCTCACCAACAAGCTAATCCGGCATCGGCCGCTCCAACAGCGCGAGGCCCGAAAGTCCCCCGCTTTGCTCCTA
>CP070661.1:1061610-1061894 GCA_020355165.1 Burkholderiales bacterium | reverse complement strand
TGCTGCGTTGCAGCAGCAGCCTGGCCCGGCGCGACGGGTGTCAGCAGCGCCGCCGCGGCCGCAGCGAGAGGAAACTTGACGAGTGTTCGACGATGCATCGCGGGTCTCCGAAGGCCAGACGGGGCAACATGACCGGGTACGGTCGGCGGTTCCGCCCCACCACCAAGATGCCGGCAAGACTAGCCGGCCGTTGGGCCACCGCATGCCCGCAAGCTGGCCCAACAGAAGCCACGCGTTGCACGAGGCCCTAAGTACTCCCTGCTCGTGTCAGAAAACCGCAACAG
>CP070661.1:1061226-1061510 GCA_020355165.1 Burkholderiales bacterium | reverse complement strand
ATACGATCACCAGCGGCATCGAGGGCGCCTGGAAGCCGAACCCGACCAAATGGGACATGGGCTATCTGAACGTGCTGTTCAAATACGAGTGGGAGCTGGTCAAGAGCCCGGCCGGCGCGCATCAGTGGCTGGCCAAGGACGTGGCCGAAGAGGACATGGTGGTTGACGCGCACGACCCGTCGAAGAAGCACCGGCCGATGATGACCACGGCGGACCTCTCCCTTCGCTACGACCCGATCTACGAGCCGATCGCGCGGCGCTACCAGCAGAACCCCGAGGAATTC
>CP070661.1:1060841-1061126 GCA_020355165.1 Burkholderiales bacterium | reverse complement strand
CCGTCACCGTGAAGGTAAAGACGCTGCCGCTGGTGGCCCTGACTCTTGCTGAGCGGAAGTCCGCCTGGCCCGACGAGTTGGTCAGGACCGAGCCGGTACCACTGTCGGCGCCGCTCCACGTTCCGCTGACTGTCGCCCCGGAAACGGGGTTGCCGCTGCTATCGCGTACGACGACCGAAGCAGCGGCCTCAGTTCTTCCCCAGCTGCTGCGCAGACTCATGGCGATGTCCGCTACCGACATCCTCGTGGCCGTCCCTGATGCACCGGCCGCGATCGTCACCGATT
>CP070661.1:1060455-1060741 GCA_020355165.1 Burkholderiales bacterium | reverse complement strand
CCCGTTGCGTGCGCACCAGCTTGTTGATCGTCTCGATCATGTGCACCGGGATGCGGATGGTGCGCGCCTGGTCGGCGATCGAGCGGGTGATCGCCTGGCGGATCCACCAGGTGGCGTAGGTCGAGAACTTGTAGCCGCGGCGGTACTCGAACTTGTCGACCGCCTTCATCAGGCCGATGTTGCCTTCCTGGATCAGGTCGAGGAACTGCAGGCCGCGGTTGGTGTACTTCTTGGCGATCGAGATCACCAGGCGCAGGTTGGCCTCGACCATCTCGGTCTTGGCCTT
>CP070661.1:1060069-1060355 GCA_020355165.1 Burkholderiales bacterium | reverse complement strand
CCATCAGGTCGTTGATCAGGCCCATCCCGTCGGAGTGATCGGCGATCACGAGCCAGTCGAGCGGACGGGCAAGCTTGGCCGGCTGCCCAGTCGAAGACACCACCTCTTCACCGCGCGCGAAGCGGTAGGCATCCTCGAGGCCCACGCGGGCGCCGAACAGGCCGGCGTCGACCGACAGCCCGGTGTGCAGGTGCGTGTCGCCCCACAGCGGGCGGCTCGGAAAGCGCCGCTGCGCGTACGGCGAGTACACCTCGCCCGGGAAGAGCTTCGACACCGACTCTTTCGA
>CP070661.1:1059683-1059969 GCA_020355165.1 Burkholderiales bacterium | reverse complement strand
TTCGATCGAGTCTCGAGCGCGCCGGCCGTCGATCGATCGACGCCCCGCACCGGTTCACCGCTCAGCGGCGTTGCCCCTGAGACGGCGCGGACGGTGCGGGCGGGCCTGCGTGCCGACGGCCCCGATCCGAGCCGGCCCTGCGCCGTGACGAGCGCCGCGCGCTGCGGCGGCGTCGCCGCCGGCGCCGCGCGGCACGCGTCAGCCGTAGCTGTAGAAGCCGCGCCCGGCCTTGCGGCCGAGGTAGCCGGCCTCGACCATCTCGACGAGCAGCGGCGCCGGCCGGTAC
>CP070661.1:1059296-1059583 GCA_020355165.1 Burkholderiales bacterium | reverse complement strand
GATCCTTTCCGCGCCCGAATCGGCGGTGCTCGAGGCGCTGGCGCGCGGGCTGGGCGCGAGCTCGGTTGTCGCCGCCGCCTTCGCGCTGCTGGTGTTCGTCAAGTCGCTGACCGACTTCACCCGCACCGGGCCGCAGATGACCGACGAGGTGCTGGCGCACTACCGGCTCTACCTCGCCTACTCGCTCGGCCGGCTGCTTTCATACGCCTTCCTCGTCTGCCTGTTCATGGCCTACGCGGGCGTCGCCGCGTACGTCGTCGGGCTGGTGCTCACGGGCGCGACGTACC
>CP070661.1:1058909-1059196 GCA_020355165.1 Burkholderiales bacterium | reverse complement strand
AGCGATGCCATGCCGGACGGATAGACCGGCGCGAAGCCGGCGCGGCGCAACACGCGGTCGGTGACGGTCGGCACGGGCTCGCTGTCGGCCTCGCCACGCGCCGGACCCATGCTGCGCGCGGCGCAGCTGGGGAAGTAGACGACCGGCTCGCTCCCGTGCGCGGCCTTCGGCGGCGTGAAACGCGCCGGCCGCGGCGTCAGTGGCGTCCACGGCGGGATGCGGTCGCCCGACAGCCTGCGCAGCCCGCCGGTGATCGCGCCCATCGCCCGGCTGCCGATCGCCGCGTG
>CP070661.1:1058522-1058809 GCA_020355165.1 Burkholderiales bacterium | reverse complement strand
CAACGGCAGTGTCCGACACGCCTTGCGACGGGTCGCGCACCGGTCGACGGCAGCCGCCCGTCCGCCCCGGCACGGCCAGCCAACGGAGCTTCGGCATACTTCCACTTGCACATTGCCTGACCGCGCGGCGGGCGAGGACACGAACTGACCATGACTGACAAGGCCCACCTGATTCGGGCAAGCGCAGCGATTCTGCTTGCAGCTTTGCTGGTCGGCTGCAGCAAGGATTCGACGGAAGCGCTCGCGCAGTCGGCCGAGTCCTATCTGGCAAAGGGTGACTGGAAATC
>CP070661.1:1058135-1058422 GCA_020355165.1 Burkholderiales bacterium | reverse complement strand
CGAGACGGCGAGCATCCCGAGCATCGCCGCGCCCACGCGCCAGCGAACGCTGCCGGCGCGCTGCGCGCTCGCGCGGGCGAGCGCGTAGTCGCCGAGCCCGATGCCGGCGCTGACGTAGCCGGCCAGCAGGAGCACGAAATAAAGCGCTGCTGTCGCCAGCGCGAGCGGCAGCCCGACGATCGTGAGCAGGAAGACCAGCGCCGCGGCCGGTACGCAAACTAGAGCGATGAAGCCGACGAGCAAGCTCATCCCGAACTTAGCCCGACCGGTCGCCGAGACCCGGGAGG
>CP070661.1:1057747-1058035 GCA_020355165.1 Burkholderiales bacterium | reverse complement strand
CACGGGAGTCCGGTCTGCGCCTGATCGGCGACGTCGCCCGGTGCTCGCTGCGGCTTGCGCAGATTGGTCAGACCACTGTACCTTTCGGCCTCCTGCTGTCTGCACCCCGCGACCCGACCATGGACCACGTTGCCACGCGAGTGCACGCTGGACGCCTCGTCGGCGCTTCTGACGGGCTCGCGGTCGGGGCCGCGTCGCAGCGCCGCGCAGCGGCGAGCAGCATCGTGGCCCCGTGCACCGGCTCGCCGCGTGCCGGTCGCCTCGCCGGCGCTGCTGGCGACCGCAGGC
>CP070661.1:1057359-1057647 GCA_020355165.1 Burkholderiales bacterium | reverse complement strand
TCGACGGCGAGATGCAGGAGACCTACATCGTGGGCACCGGCTACGGGCGGGCGCGGCTGCCGTTCTCGAAGGAGCACATCCGCAGCGAGATCCTGTGCCACGGGCTCGGTGCGCACGTCATGTACCCGGGCACGGCGACCGTGCTGGACATCGGCGGCCAGGACACCAAGGCGATCCAGGTCGATCCGAACGGCATCGTCGAGAGCTTCCAGATGAACGATCGCTGCGCCGCCGGGTGTGGCCGCTACCTCGGATACATCGCCGACGAGATGAACATGGGCCTGCACG
>CP070661.1:1056970-1057259 GCA_020355165.1 Burkholderiales bacterium | reverse complement strand
AATCCGCCGGAGTTGCGCGGGCGGATGTTTGCCGAACTGGCCCAGTACGTCGCGCCGAAGAGGAAGGCGGTCGAGCATTCAGCCGAGGACGGCTCGGCGAGCGTCACGCTCAGTTGGATGACCCGCGATGACGTGCGCGAGTTGCCCGCGGCTGAACTGGCCGACCTCGTGCTTCAGCGCATTGCTGCTGGCGAAGTCCCGGCCGAGGACGTGCCGCGACTGATGGATGTGATGCGGGCGCAGATTGGTGCGCGGATGTCCTGACCACCACCGGGCAGCCCAATCGAGG
>CP070661.1:1056581-1056870 GCA_020355165.1 Burkholderiales bacterium | reverse complement strand
AGCGTGAGCGGCAACCTCGACTCGATGCGCGATGCGGCGGGCCGCTCGATGCGCAAGAACCGCCGGCTCCTGCCGGCGCAGCTGCAGGGCCAGTTCTGGCGCGACTGCCTGGCCAGCGTCTACACCGACTACGCGAAGCGTGCCTACCGGGCCGGGCGCCACGGGCTCGCCTACACCGATACGTTGCATGCCCTGGCGCTGTCCCCGCTGGGCCGCGGGCGGCTGTGCCTGGGACTGCTCAGGGACTTCGTCCTGAGGAGGCCGATGTGATCCTGCCCGCGCCCGATTC
>CP070661.1:1056192-1056481 GCA_020355165.1 Burkholderiales bacterium | reverse complement strand
CACGCCGCACGCCTTCTCCTCCGGCTCATTCACCGAAGGTCGTCTCGCCGCGAAGGCGGCCTGCAAGTACATCGACGACGGCAAGGCCGAGGGCATCGTCGTATCCGAGGCGCAGATCGCCCGCCGCAAGGAAGAGATCTACAAGCCCCTGGAGCATTACAGGATCTACCGCAATGCGATCGTGGCGGGCAGTGTCAACCCGCACTACATCAATCCCGAGCAGGGTCTGGTCCGCCTGCAGAAGCTGATGGACGAGTATTGCGGCGGAATGAGCGTCAACTACATGACC
>CP070661.1:1055802-1056092 GCA_020355165.1 Burkholderiales bacterium | reverse complement strand
TCGAAGTGCTCTACGGTCTGCGGCATCACGCCGTCGTCGGCGGCGACAACCAGCACGCCGAGGTCGATCCCGGTCGCGCCGGAGACCATCGTGTGCACGAACCTCTCGTGCCCGGGCACGTCGATGAAGCCGAGCACGTCGCCGCCTTCGAGCGGCACGTAGGCATAGCCGAGTTCGATCGAGATGCCGCGCTTGATCTCCTCCGGCAGGCGATCGGTGTTTCGTCCCGTGAGCCGGCGAACCAGCGAGGTCTTGCCGTGGTCGATGTGACCGGCGGTGCCTACGATCAT
>CP070661.1:1055412-1055702 GCA_020355165.1 Burkholderiales bacterium | reverse complement strand
CCCGCCGGCACCGTGACCGTGAAAGGCACCGGCTTGCCGATCTGAACTCCGTTGATGAACAGCGCGACCGTGTGACTGCCGCTGCCGAGCAGGTTGTAGTTGAACAGCAGCCCGAAGCCGGTGTTCGTCCGGCCGCACACCGGCAGCGTATCGCCTCGGCCGCCGCCGGACGGCACCAGGTTGTCGCGCGGTCCGCCGTCGAAGGAGACCTCGACGACGCCGCTCATGCAGGTCCAGCCGGAGACCAGCCCGATGCCGCTCACAGGAGCGCCGGGGTAGGGGTTCTCGAG
>CP070661.1:1055021-1055312 GCA_020355165.1 Burkholderiales bacterium | reverse complement strand
AATTGCCCGGCGGCGCGATGTGCGCCACCATTGGAGCGACCATGCCGATCTCGCCGGCGTCGATCGCCGCCTTGCCCGTTGCCGTGTGCCGCCGCGTTCGCCGGCCGGCAACGCGCCTGGGACTGGCGGCCCTGCTCGCGTTGGCCCCGGGCGCGGGCGCCGGGGAGGTGGCGGCACCGGAATCGGCCGCCGCGCTGCGCGAGCGCTTCGCCGCGGTGCGTACCCAGCCGCGGGCGCATCCGTTCGGCGAGCCGGTCTACCTGCAGGCACTTGAATCCGCCGACCGCGCCC
>CP070661.1:1054630-1054921 GCA_020355165.1 Burkholderiales bacterium | reverse complement strand
CGACCGCCCATCCTGCGGCCATGTGCGGGTAGGTTTCAGGCCCGCCCCACTTGTCCATGACCTTGAGCATGTCCTCGACCTTCTCGTGCACGCCGTTGAAGTACGTGTACTCGTTGAACATGCCGTTCTGGCCGCCCTCGCCGCTGGTGCCGTTGTCCCCGGCGATGTAGAAGACGAGCGTGTTGTCGGCCTGGCCGACCTCTTCGAAGGCCTTGAGCATCCGGCCGATCTCGTGGTCGGTGTACTCGACGAAGCCGGCAAACACCTCGGCCTGGCGAGCGAACAGCCGCC
>CP070661.1:1054239-1054530 GCA_020355165.1 Burkholderiales bacterium | reverse complement strand
CGACGATGTTGCGCGGCTTCAGGATCCAGTGGTTCTCGTCGGGGAAGACGACGAGCTCGCTCGGCACGCCGTGGTACTGCAGCGCCTCGAACAGGTTGAGCCCCTCGTTGATGGGGCAGCGGTAGTCGAGCTCGCCGTGGATGATCAGCGTCGGGGTCTTCCAGTTGCGAATGTAGCGGATCGGCGCGAAGCGGTCGAACGCCGCCATGTCGGCGTACGGGTCCTCGCCGCCCATCTCCAGGTACCACCAGGCCGGGTGATCGGTCGTGCCGGTGAACTGGGCCATGGTCA
>CP070661.1:1053847-1054139 GCA_020355165.1 Burkholderiales bacterium | reverse complement strand
GACCGTCAAGAAGCACCTGCGCGCGCAGGAGGTCGCGCGCGAGAACCGGCTGCCGTGCATCTACCTGGTCGACTCCGGCGGCGGCAACCTGCCGCAGCAGGACAACGTGTTTCCGGACCGCGAGCACTTCGGGCGCATCTTCTACAACCAGGCCACGATGTCGGGCGCGGGCATCCCGCAGATCGCGGTCGTGATGGGCTCGTGCACCGCCGGCGGGGCCTACGTGCCGGCGATGAGCGACGAATCGATCATCGTGCGCAACCAGGGCACGATCTTCCTCGGCGGGCCGCCG
>CP070661.1:1053455-1053747 GCA_020355165.1 Burkholderiales bacterium | reverse complement strand
ACCGACATGGTGGGCCGCGCCAAGTGGGACGCGTGGAACGAGCTGAAGGGCACGTCGGCCAACGACGCGATGAAGAAGTACGTCGCCCTGGTGGACGACCTGAAGGGCTGAATTCGGCAGGCCTCGCACGGCCCGCCTCGGCGGGCCGTTCGTCTTCATGTGCCCGGGCTGCTTCGCGGTGCGCCCGGCTCGCCGCTGCGCTAGCCCCTTATCAAGCCTTGCGCGACGAGGCCTTCTTGGCCGCCTTCGGCGCCGCCGCCTTGGCGAGCTTGGTCGCCTTCGGGCCGGCGGC
>CP070661.1:1053063-1053355 GCA_020355165.1 Burkholderiales bacterium | reverse complement strand
ATCAGCAAGCCGGGCCAGCTGGAGCAGGCGCTGGAGGCGCTTGAGGTCAGGCTGACGCCCGACGACCTAGCGCGGCTGGCGGCGCCATATCAGCCGCATCCAGTGATCGGGCACGGCTAACCTACCTAGGCGGTGCCGGCCGCCTGGCGTTTCGAGGCCGCCTCCGCCTATCCCCCGTCGTTATCGCGGTCAAAGCTGCTAGCCGCGCTCGCGGCTGCGTTCGCAGGGCGTCGTGCTTGCCGTCGCGGTAGGTGCCGTAGCCTGTTGCCACTTATACGCGCGTAATCAGCGC
>CP070661.1:1052670-1052963 GCA_020355165.1 Burkholderiales bacterium | reverse complement strand
AGCAGTTCGTCGACGCGGGCGCCGACCTGCCGCGGATCGTTCATCAGCCCGTGCGCGCGCAGCGGCTCGGCGATGATCTCGGCCACGCGCCAGCGCGGGTTCAGGCTGGCGTACGGGTCCTGGAAGATCATCTGCAGTTTCTGCCGCAGGCCGCGGCCGGCGGCGGTGTTCATCTCCTGCAGGTCGCGGCCGAAGAACCCGACCCGGCCCCGGGTCGGCGCGTACAGCCCGACCAGCACGCGGGCGACCGTCGACTTGCCGCAGCCCGACTCGCCGACCAGCGACAGCGTCTC
>CP070661.1:1052277-1052570 GCA_020355165.1 Burkholderiales bacterium | reverse complement strand
GTGCTTGCCGGCGGGACCGAACTCGCTGCCGCTTCGGCTGCGCCTGACCCGGAGCAGTCCGAATCCCTTGCCGAACAAGGTCGGGACGAACGGCGGGCCGGGATCGGTTCTCGGCATTCAGCCGCCGCGGGGCCGGCCGCAGCCGTCGGCAGCCGACCTCCCGCGTGGCGCCTTGCCGGCCTTCTAACGCGACATCGATCCGCCGACGATCGCCGTGCTGGCCGCCGCCTGCCTGGTGCAGGCGATGTAGGCGGCGAGGTCGCGCAGGTCCTTGGGCTTGAGCACGCCGCGGT
>CP070661.1:1051882-1052177 GCA_020355165.1 Burkholderiales bacterium | reverse complement strand
CATGTCGGAGTACATGGAGCGGCACGCGGTCAGCCGCCTGATCGGCGCGCCCCCGGGCTACGTCGGCTTCGACCAGGGGGGGCTCCTCACCGAGGCGATCAGCAAGAAGCCGCACGCGGTGCTGCTGCTCGACGAGATCGAGAAGGCGCACCCGGACATCTTCAACATCCTGCTTCAGGTCATGGACCACGGCACGCTGACCGACAACAACGGTCGCCGGGCCGACTTCCGCAACGTGATCCTGATCATGACCACCAATGCCGGCGCCGAGACGCTGCAGCGGCGCTCGATCGGG
>CP070661.1:1051486-1051782 GCA_020355165.1 Burkholderiales bacterium | reverse complement strand
TCGAACATCACGCGGATGTACTGCGCGCGCTCCGGAACCTCGACCCCGAGCAGCTTCTCGATCGCGAGCACGTAGGCATGCTCGTTGCTCATCATCGAGACATAGTCGAGCCGGTCCATGTACGGCACCGACTGAAGGAAAGTGCGTGTCTCGGCCAGCTTCTCGGTGCCACGGTGCAGCAGGCCGATGTGCGGGTCGGCCCGCTGCACGACCTCGCCGTCCAGCTCGAGCACCAGCCGCAACACGCCGTGAGCCGCCGGGTGCTGCGGGCCGAAGTTCAGCGTGTAGTTCTTGAT
>CP070661.1:1051090-1051386 GCA_020355165.1 Burkholderiales bacterium | reverse complement strand
CCGGTCGCGCGCGCCGACTTCCGCGATGACACCGAGGACAACATCATCCGGAAGAATCGGCATGAAAGCGATCCGCGGGCAGTCGCCGCGCCGGATTGGCCGGCGCGGACCTCGGCAACCGCCATTCCTTCGACCCAGATTCCTCTTCTGCGCTGACGCAGCCCTGTGTTCAGCGTCCGAGGGAACGCTCTGACGTCAGGCAATCCAGGATCGTCCTGACACTGTCTGCGAAACTCGTCGGGCCGAAGTGCCGGAGTGCCTCCGCCTGCAGCCGGCCGGTCACGGCGGCATCGGCC
>CP070661.1:1050693-1050990 GCA_020355165.1 Burkholderiales bacterium | reverse complement strand
GTAGAGTCGCGGCATGGTGTACTCACGCAGCACGCCATTCCAGCCGCTCTGCTCCTTGAAATGGAGCTTCCAGTTGCGCCACTTCACGCCGAAGATGTCGTTGCCCATGTACACGATGAATCCGTTGCGGCCGGACTCTTCCGTCTTGCCCAGCAGGAAGTCATACATGTCGATGCCGTCGATGGGGCGATCCTGCGGGACCTTCCCGCCCGCGATCTTTGCGATCGTCGGGAATAGGTCCATTTCGTGGACGATCTCATCGCTGACACGGCCGGCGGCGATCTTGTCGGGCCACCG
>CP070661.1:1050296-1050593 GCA_020355165.1 Burkholderiales bacterium | reverse complement strand
AGGCCGCGCCGCTGGTAGTGGCGCACCGTTGCCACGCCGACGTCGGCAGCCGCCGCCAGCGCGCCGATGGTCAGCGCATCCCGCTCACCGGCCATGGGCTTGACCCCGTACCATGGAACGGAGTCTAGCCTTCGCGCATCCATTGAACGTAGAAAGGCAGGCCGATCGATGTTGACCCGCACAAAGCCGCCCACCACGCCGCTGCAGTACGCTGGAGCGCCCGTCGAGCCTGCTGCCGAGATGAACGCCCCAGAAACCGTTGTCGACAGTGCCGGGCGGTTGACGCTGCCCGTGCAC
>CP070661.1:1049898-1050196 GCA_020355165.1 Burkholderiales bacterium | reverse complement strand
ATCCCGCCGTGCGCGAAGACGCCGAACACGCCGCTGGCCGTGATGCCGAACTCGCCGCTCGACGGGCTGCCGCTGGGCTGGCCGGCCGACCCGGACGACCTGTTCGTCGACGACGACGGCAAGCCGGTGCGCATCGACAAGGCGTTTTCCTGGGAGTACCCGCTGTCGGTGCACGGGCTGATGCACAATGTCATCACCAACGCCTGGCGCGGCGATCCGTATCCGATCGACACGCTGCTGATCTTCATGGCGAACATGGCCTGGAACTCGACGATGAACACGTCCGAGGTCCGGCGCA
>CP070661.1:1049499-1049798 GCA_020355165.1 Burkholderiales bacterium | reverse complement strand
GATCGCCCTGCTCGACGCCGCGGGTCGTGTCTCGGGGGAGCCGGGGGACGAGGGCGAGATCGTCGTGCGGGGGCCAAGCGTGTTCGCGGGCTACGGAGTCGGGGACTCCCCCTCCCGTGGCTCCTTTCTCAGCGAGGGCTGGTTTCGCACGGGAGACCTGGGCCGCTTCGATGCTGAGGGCTACCTGCGCGTCGAAGGGCGCCTCAAGGATCTGATTCGCAGGGGCGGCGAGAAGATCTCGCCGCGCGAGGTCGATGAGGTGCTGATGGACCATCCCGCGGTCGCACAGGTGGTGACCT
>CP070661.1:1049098-1049399 GCA_020355165.1 Burkholderiales bacterium | reverse complement strand
ACCGGAGGCGAAGACGGCATCCAGGCGGTGCCACGCGGCCATCTGTTCGGCCTGATCGACCTGTCCGAGCCGCTGGCGATGTACAGCGTCGTACTGGTCGTGTTCCTCGCCGGTTTCCTGCTGATCTATCGCGTCGTGCACTCGCCGTTTGGCCAGGTGCTGAAGGCGATCCGCGAGAACGAAAACCGGGCGATCTCGCTCGGCTATGACACCGACCGCTACAAGCTGCTTGCCTTCGTGCTGTCGGCGGGACTGTCCGGCGCGGCGGGGGCAACCAAGGCGATCGTGTTTCAGCTGGCGT
>CP070661.1:1048696-1048998 GCA_020355165.1 Burkholderiales bacterium | reverse complement strand
AGCAGCAGGAACACCCACGGCTCCTGGGTGAAGCCGAGCACCCACGCCGCGACCATCTCGGTCGTCCGCGTGACCGTCAGCATCCAGCCGAAGATCGACGCCGCGGCCACGATCAGCAGCACGGTGGCCGTCGTCTCGATGGTGTCCATCGAAACCTTGATCAGCATTTTCCAGCTCAAGGTGCGGTACCAGACCAGCCCCAGGAACAGCGCCCAGACGCAGGCGGCGATCGCGCCCTCGGTGGCGGTGAACACACCTGCCGTCATGCCGCCAATCAGCAGCACCGGCGTGAGGATCGGCAG
>CP070661.1:1048294-1048596 GCA_020355165.1 Burkholderiales bacterium | reverse complement strand
CCAGCCCCATAAGGTCGATGCGAGCGTAGCGGACATGGTCCTCCGGGTTATTTTCGCCCCAGCGCGTGCCCATATAGCAATTGATCGCATACAGACCCTGGGCGACCGCGCCGGAGCGGTCGATGTTGGCCTTCTCGGCGATGACAATTTTCTTGTTCTGGCCCCAGAATCTCGCCTCCCAGGCGGCACCCGTGCCGCCAAGGCCTGCACCGGCAACCAGAATATCGATGTCGTCTTCGACGATCGTTTTGTAAGCCATCAGTAATACACGCCTTTCTTCATCTTGAGACCGGCGGACTGAA
>CP070661.1:1047892-1048194 GCA_020355165.1 Burkholderiales bacterium | reverse complement strand
ATCTGCTTCCACTCCTTGGCGCCGGGCTCGCGCACCTCCGGATACGTCAGCCGGTTCGGGCTGTGCACGAAGTCGAGCAGCGCCGCGCCTTTCGGGCACAGCGTGCCACGGTTGACCGGGTGATCGGGGTCGCCCTCGATGTGGATGATGCGGCTCTTGACGTTCTTCGCCTTGTCGCCCAGCGAGTACATGATCACGCCGCAGCTGACCGAGCAGTACGGGCAGGTGCCGCGCGTCTCGGTGGTGCGGGCCAGCTTGAAGGCGCGTACCTCGGCCAGCGCAGCCCCGGGCGAAAGCCCCAG
>CP070661.1:1047490-1047792 GCA_020355165.1 Burkholderiales bacterium | reverse complement strand
CGAAGCTATTTTACTGGATGTTCGACTGGAGGCAGACAGGCCTTAATGGCCGGACAACGCTATCCAGAGGATTTTGATGGCATTGTTGCCGGTGGTCCGGGCTTTGACTACACGGGCATTGCGGCGCAGGCATCACAGATAAACCGGGCCATGTATCCGGACCCGAATAATCTGCAGGAGGCGGTGGTTGATCCTAAAGCGCAGGCGCTAATCGAGTCATCGTATCTTGCGATGTGTGATGCGCAGGACGGGATTAAAGACGGCATCCTCAACGACCCTCGGCAGTGCAAATTCGATGTGGC
>CP070661.1:1047087-1047390 GCA_020355165.1 Burkholderiales bacterium | reverse complement strand
GGCACGAGCTGATCCGCGCGGCATTCGGCGACCGTTTCGACGGCCTGGCGCTGCGCTACGCGGTCGAGGACCGGCCGCTCGGTACGGGCGGCGCGATGCGGCTTGCCGCGCGCGAGTGCAGCGAGGCGGACGTGTTCGTGCTCAATGGCGACACCTTCGCCGAAGTCGACTTCGCCGCCATGCTTGGCGCGCACCGGCAGGCCGGCGCGGTGCTCACGGTGTGCGCGGTGGAGGTCGCCGACACGACCCGCTACGGCCGCCTGCTCGTCGAAGACGCGCGCATCGCCGGCTTCGCGGAGAAGG
>CP070661.1:1046682-1046987 GCA_020355165.1 Burkholderiales bacterium | reverse complement strand
AAGCGCTCCGGATCGCCCCAGATGGTGCGGATCATCGCCGGCCACGGGCGCTTGACGACGAGGATGCCGCCCTGCCCGTTCGGCACGTCCTGGCCGGTTTCATCGACGATGGCGGCCATGATGCCCGGCAGCGGCAGCGTGCACGAGCCCGGCACCAGCGGCGTGGCGCCCGGCAGCGGCGAGATCATGTGGCCGCCGGTCTCGGTCTGCCAGAAGGTATCGACGATCGGGCAGCGGCCGTTGCCGATGTTCGTGTGGTACCACATCCACGCTTCCGGGTTGATCGGCTCGCCCACCGTGCCCAG
>CP070661.1:1046277-1046582 GCA_020355165.1 Burkholderiales bacterium | reverse complement strand
GGTATGACCGTCGGTCAGGCGGTTCTGTGGGCCGCCACCGATGTGGATCCGAAGAACGAGAATCCCGAACTGACCACATCCGAGCCCTACGTCATGGGCTCCCACGCGACCGGCTCGGGCGCCTGGTGCTCGGGTCCGGAGGATGTGTCGCCGCCCGAGTATTTCTGGGGTTACAATCGCATGACGACGATCGAAGGCCTGTTCGGCGCCGGCGACGCGGTCGGCGGTACGCCGCACGCCTTCTCATCCGGCTCGTTCACCGAAGGTCGTCTTGCCGCGAAGGCCGCCTGCAAATACATCGACGA
>CP070661.1:1045871-1046177 GCA_020355165.1 Burkholderiales bacterium | reverse complement strand
CCGGCAAGACGCACGAGAAGGTCTACGACGTCGCCTGGTCGGGTGACCGCAAGCCGGACGCAAACGGCAAGCTGCCGGCCGTGGGCAACACCGTCGACCTGAAGAACGCGAACTGGACCAACACGATCGGCGCCTCGGAACTCGGCACTGTCTGGACCGATCCCGACTTCAAGCCGGGCGAGCGCGCCTTCTACTACGCGCGTGTGATCGAGATCCCGACGCCGCGCTGGGTCGTCTACGACGCGTTCCGCTACGGCGTCGCGCTGCCGCCGGACGCGAAGACGATCCACCAGGAGCGCGCCTACA
>CP070661.1:1045463-1045771 GCA_020355165.1 Burkholderiales bacterium | reverse complement strand
CCGACGGAGATCATCGCCACCCAGCCGAGCGCGCCGGAATGCACGTGGCCGATGGTCCAGTCGGTGTAGTGCGACAGCGCGTTCACCGTCTTCACCGACATCATCGGGCCCTCGAAGGTCGACATGCCGTAGAACGACAGCGAGACGATCATGAACTTGAGGATCGGGTCGGTGCGCAGTTTGTGCCACGCGCCGGAGAGGGTCATGATGCCGTTGATCATGCCGCCCCAGGACGGCGCGAGCAGCATCACCGAGAACACCATGCCGAGCGTCTGCGCCCAGTCGGGCAGCGTGGTGTAGTGCAGGTG
>CP070661.1:1045053-1045363 GCA_020355165.1 Burkholderiales bacterium | reverse complement strand
TGTCCGACCCGACGGCAAACGCTGCGCCTTCGCTGCCCGCGAAGGCCACGCCCCTCAGCGAAAGCGCTGTTTGGCTGACCGCGGTGCTCCACGTCAGGCCGCCATCGACACTGCGCAGGATCGTCCCGCTATCTCCCACCGCGATGCCCAGGCTCGGGCCGGCAAAGGCGACGGCGTACAGGGCAACGCTGGTGCCACTTTGCACCGCCACCCAGGTCAAGCCCCCATCGACACTGCGCAGGATCGTTCCCGCCTCGCCGACCGCGACCAGGGTGGAGGCCTCGACCTTCGTCACCGCGTTCAGCGTGTT
>CP070661.1:1044643-1044953 GCA_020355165.1 Burkholderiales bacterium | reverse complement strand
CCGGCAACGGCGCAGTTCACGCCGTCGAAGGAGTCGGTGTCCAAGCTCTTCCCGGGCGAGGTGTACTCGCCGTACGCGCAACGACGTTTCCCGAGCCGACCGCTGTGGGGCGACACGCACCTGCACACCGGGCTGTCGGTCGACGCCGGCCTGTTCGGCGCCCGCGTGGGCCTGGAGGATGCCTACCGCTTCGCGCGCGGCGAAGAGGTGGTGTCTTCGACTGGGCAGCCGGTCAAGCTTGCCCGTCCGCTCGACTGGCTCGTGATCGCCGATCACTCCGACGGGATGGGCCTGATCAACGACCTGATGG
>CP070661.1:1044231-1044543 GCA_020355165.1 Burkholderiales bacterium | reverse complement strand
CATGCGGGTCGTCGGCATGCCGGTGCCGCAGGCGATGACGCGCATCTCGTCCGGGGCCAGGTCCTCGGTATTCGGGTAATAGACGTCGCGCGCCCGGGCCTTCGTCGGCGACAGCTTCGCCGCCTCCTCGGCGTTTGCAGTGGAAACCCAGGCTGACCCTGCCGTCAGCGCCAGTCCGGCGACGAGGCCGATGGCAAGACCGCCGGCGGTAATGCGCGTTCGTGTGTCGCTCTTCAGTCTCATGGAGCCCTCCTCGGAGTGAAGATCAATCTTGCGATGCCTGCCGTATCGCCGCATCGGCAACAGGGGCGG
>CP070661.1:1043818-1044131 GCA_020355165.1 Burkholderiales bacterium | reverse complement strand
GCCTGGCCGGCTTCGACAAGGTGATCGGCTTCGACATGGGCGGCACGTCCACCGACGTGTCCCACTACGCGGGCGAATTCGAGCGCGCGTTCGAGACGCTGGTGGCCGGCGTGCGGATGCGGGCACCGATGATGAGCATCCACACGGTGGCCGCCGGCGGCGGCTCGGTGCTGCACTTCGACGGCGCGCGGCTGCGCGTCGGGCCCGATTCGGCCGGCGCCAATCCGGGTCCGGCCTGCTACCGCCGAGGCGGACCGCTGGCGGTCACCGATGCCAACGTGATGCTCGGTCGCATTCAGCCGCAATTCTTCCC
>CP070661.1:1043405-1043718 GCA_020355165.1 Burkholderiales bacterium | reverse complement strand
TGCATCATCCCGCCGAACAGCTTCGCGCTGGCGCGCACGCTCGAGTACTTCCGCATCCCGCGCAACGTGCTGACGATCTGCCTGGGCAAGAGCACCTACGCGCGCTGCGGCATCATCGTCAACGTCACGCCGTTCGAGCCCGAATGGGAGGGCTACGTGACGCTCGAGTTCAGCAACACGACGCCGCTGCCCGCCAAGATCTACGCCGGCGAAGGCTGCGCGCAGGTGATCTTCTTCGAGAGCGACGAGGTCTGCGAGACCAGCTACCGCGACCGCGGCGGCAAGTACCAGGGCCAGCGCGGCGTCACGCTGC
>CP070661.1:1042991-1043305 GCA_020355165.1 Burkholderiales bacterium | reverse complement strand
CCGTCCAGGCGGACATCCTGAAGGAGGACCAGGCCCAGAACACCTGCATCTTCTCCACGGAGTTCTCGCTGCGGATGATGGGCGACGTGCAGCAGTACTTCATCGACCACGGCGTGCGCAACTTCTACTCGGTGTCGATCAGCGGCTACCACATCGCCGAGGCCGGCGCGAATCCCATCACCCAGCTGGCGCTGACCCTGGCCAACGGCTTCACCTACGTGGAGTACTACCTGTCGCGCGGGATGGACATCGACGCCTTCGCGCCGAACCTGTCCTTCTTCTTCAGCAATGGCATGGACCCGGAGTTCTCGGTG
>CP070661.1:1042577-1042891 GCA_020355165.1 Burkholderiales bacterium | reverse complement strand
TGGACAAGGACGGAAATCTTCTGCCCTGGGACGCGGATGTGCGCAAGTATGCCGGGCACCCGCGCACTGCGTCCTCTTACTCCACCACGTTGAAGCTGGCGCGAGAGAACGGCGTGCCGCTGATGTTCACGTTGTCGCAGCTGAGTTACTGGACGGCCAAGCATCTGGGGGATACGGGCCTCGAAGCGATGAAACAGCGTGGGCGGGTGCAGGTCGGCAAGATCGCCGACCTGACGCTGTTCGATCCGAAGACGGTCGCTCCGCGCGCGACCTACAAGAACGGTGAGAACGGGCTGCCGCCGGTGGGCATTCCC
>CP070661.1:1042161-1042477 GCA_020355165.1 Burkholderiales bacterium | reverse complement strand
CGGCCCTGCTTGCCCTTGAGCATGTCGGCGAGCGACTTGAGCGGGCGCTTGTTGGCGCCCGTGATCACCCGGCCGCGGCGGCCGTTGTCGAACAGGGCGTCGACCGCCTCCTGCAGCATGCGCTTCTCGTTGCGCACGATGATGTCGGGCGCGTTCAGCTCCAGCAGCCGCTTCAGTCGGTTGTTGCGGTTGATCGTGCGGCGGTACAGGTCGTTCAGGTCCGACGTCGCGAACCGGCCGCCGTCGAGCGGCACCAGCGGACGCAGATCCGGCGGCAGCACCGGCAGCACGGTCATGATCATGAACTCGGGCTTGT
>CP070661.1:1041745-1042061 GCA_020355165.1 Burkholderiales bacterium | reverse complement strand
TCAGCAGCGCGATGACGATGCTTCAGTTCCCACGCGCGCAGCAACTCGTGAATATCCTTCGCGGCCAGGCTCTCAAGGTCTTCTTCCATGATCTTGAGCTTCTTGAGACCGATATGCAGGAGCTTCTCGTTGGTCATGTAGTTGACGCTCATGCCGCCGCAATACTCGTCCATCAGCTTCTGCAGACGGTCCAGGCCCTGCTGTGGATTGATGTAGTGCGGGTTGACATCGCCCGCCACGATCGCATTGCGGTAGACCTTGTAATGCTCCATCGGCTTGTAGATCTCTTCCTTGCGGCGTTTGATCTGCTCGCTGG
>CP070661.1:1041327-1041645 GCA_020355165.1 Burkholderiales bacterium | reverse complement strand
TTACCCGAAGGGCGGCGGCGAGGTGCGGCTACGGCTGGACCCGCCGGCGCGGCTCGCGCCTTTCGTGGCCGACCAGGCGGAGCCGGTGGACGGCTTCGACGTCCACGCCCACGTCGCGCGGCTGCCGCGCGAGATCGCCGAGCGCATGGCCGACGCGGCGCTGCCGGCGCTGCCGGCCGGGCCGCCCGTCGACCTTAGCGTCGAGAGCGTCGGCGCCGAGCGCTCCGGCGGCCCCGGTGGCGCGATCGTGCTTTGCGCGCGCACGGCGACGACCGTCCTCGGCGCTGCCCGGGTCGCCGAGCGTGGGGTGCGCGCCGA
>CP070661.1:1040908-1041227 GCA_020355165.1 Burkholderiales bacterium | reverse complement strand
CGCAGGACCGGGTCGGTGCGCAGTTTGTGCCACGCGCCGGAGAGGGTCATGATGCCGTTGATCATGCCGCCCCAGGAAGGCGCCAGCAGGATCAGCGACATGATCATGCCCAGCGACTGCGCCCAGTCAGGCAGTGCCGTGTAGTGCAGGTGGTGCGGACCGGCCCAGATGTAGGTGAAGATCAGCGCCCAGAAGTGCACCACCGACAGGCGGTAGGAGTACACCGGACGTCCCGCCTGCTTCGGGATAAAGTAGTACATCATGCCGAGGAAGCCCGCCGTCAGGAAGAAGCCCACCGCATTGTGGCCGTACCACCACT
>CP070661.1:1040486-1040808 GCA_020355165.1 Burkholderiales bacterium | reverse complement strand
TGGCATCACGATTTCGACGGCGCACGTGGAGTACCAGTCGTCGCAGCGGCATTACGCGCACGTGGACTGTCCTGGGCATGCGGACTATGTGAAGAACATGATCACGGGTGCGGCGCAGATGGACGGTGCGATTCTGGTGGTATCGGCGGCGGACGGTCCGATGCCGCAGACGCGCGAGCACATTTTGCTGGCGCGGCAGGTGGGTGTGCCGTACATCGTGGTGTATCTGAACAAGTGCGACATGGTGGACGATGCCGAGCTGATCGAGCTGGTGGAGATGGAGGTTCGGGAGCTGTTGTCGAAGTACGAGTTCCCGGGCGAT
>CP070661.1:1040063-1040386 GCA_020355165.1 Burkholderiales bacterium | reverse complement strand
CTTGGCGTCAACACCATCTGGCTGCTGCCGTTCTACCCGTCGCCGTTCCGCGACGACGGCTACGACGTCTCCGACTATCACAACATCAACCCCGCCTACGGCACGCGGCAGGATTTCCGCGCGCTGGTGCGTGAGGCGCATAAGCGCGGCCTGCGCGTGATCACCGAGCTGGTCGTCAACCACACTTCGGACCAGCATCCGTGGTTCCAGGCCGCCCGGCGCGCGCCGAAGGGTTCGGACAAGCGCAACTTCTACGTCTGGAGCGACGACCCGAACAAGTACTCCGGCACCCGCATCATCTTCACCGACACCGAGAAGTCGAA
>CP070661.1:1039639-1039963 GCA_020355165.1 Burkholderiales bacterium | reverse complement strand
CCAGGGGCTTGTAGACCTCTTCCATGCGGCGGTTGATCTGCTCACTGGAAACGACAATGCCTTCGGCCTTTCCGTCGTCGATATATTTGCAGGCGGCCTTCGCGGCAAGACGACCTTCGGTGAACGAGCCGGACGAGAAGGCGTGCGGCGTGCCGCCGACCGCGTCGCCGGCGCCGAACAGGCCTTCGATCGTCGTCATGCGGTTGTAGCCCCAGAAATATTCCGGCGGGGACAGATCCTCGGGGCCCGAGCACCATGCGCCCGAAGCGGTCGCGTGGGAACCCATCACGTAGGGCTCGGAGGTCGTCAGCTCGGGGTTCTCGT
>CP070661.1:1039214-1039539 GCA_020355165.1 Burkholderiales bacterium | reverse complement strand
CGGCTGAAGTTGGTCGACTGTCCGACGGGCGAGGTGAAGTTCGCGAAATCGGCGTGGCCACCGCGAGTGCCGAGGAACGCCCCCGACGGGTAGTGGCGCGGACCAACGATCTGGCCGGAGTCGATCGCCCTGCGGAGACCTCCGTTGGCGCCGCCGGCATCACGCACCGTGGTGAACCCCTGCATCAGGTACATCTCGGCCATCCGGGCGCCGTGGATGGCGAAATCCTCCCAAGTCGTCATGGCTTCCATCGCCGGCAGGCTCGGCCCCATCAGCATCAGGTGCGCATGGGTCTCGATGAAGCCAGGCAGCAGCGTGCGGCAGC
>CP070661.1:1038786-1039114 GCA_020355165.1 Burkholderiales bacterium | reverse complement strand
GGTCGCTGGATCGAGAGCCTGATCGCCGAGGCGCGCCGGTCGCTGCGCTGAGCGCGGGTTACCGCCACAGCGCGCGAGACAGTGACTCGCCTAGTGCTGCGGACCGACGCTGTGCCGCGAGCGAGGTCACCTGCGCGGCCCTGTGCGTGCCAGGGAAGCGCGCAGACGCCCTGGGTCGCGGCCATCGATTGCGGGCCGGTTACGGGGATCGGGCGGCCGCGAGCGCCAAGACCCCCTCCCGGTCGAGCTGCCGGAGTGCTCGATGTGTCCGGCCCATGCCCGCCGTGCCGGTGATCGGCTCTTGCGTCGTTGTCTCTCCGGCACCATC
>CP070661.1:1038357-1038686 GCA_020355165.1 Burkholderiales bacterium | reverse complement strand
CCCGGCCGCGCCGGCGCCACCGGCGAAGCGATCTCGCTCGTCTCGCGCGAGGAGCAGCCGCTCTTGCGCGACATCGAGCGGCTGATCCGCCGCCAGCTTCCGCGCGAAGTCGTGCCGGGCTTCGAGGCCGGAGCCGCGCCGGGCGCATCGTTCGTCGACACGCCGGCGCCGCGCGATGCGCGCCCGGCTCCGCAACGCGGCCAGCCGCGGCGGGAACAGGGCGGCCGCAACGCCCCGCGCGGCGCCTCGCACGGCCAGCCGCGCACGTCGGCCCAGACGGCGGGCGGCAAGGCCACGCAGGCGCGCGAGGCGCGACCGGCGGGACAGCA
>CP070661.1:1037927-1038257 GCA_020355165.1 Burkholderiales bacterium | reverse complement strand
CGACCGGCGAGTTCGTGTTCGATGGCATGCCGGTACCCAAGGAGAACGTGCTCGGCAAGCCGGGCGACGGTTTTCGCATCTGCATGTGGCAGCTCAATCAGACGCGGCTGGGGTGTGCGGCCGGCGCGCTCGGCGTGGCGGGCGGCGCGCTCGAGCTCGCGATCAACTATGCCAACGAGCGCACGCAGTTCGGCAAGCCGATCGCGCAGCACCAGATGATCCAGGCGCAGATCGCCGAGATGGTGGTCGAGCACCAGGCTGCGCAGATGCTCGTCTACCGCGCCGCGTGGCTCAAGGACCAGGGCCGGCCGAACCAGTACGAGACGTCGG
>CP070661.1:1037495-1037827 GCA_020355165.1 Burkholderiales bacterium | reverse complement strand
CCCCACTGCTGCCTCCCGTAGGAGTCTGGGCCGTGTCTCAGTCCCAGTGTGGCTGGTCGTCCTCTCAGACCAGCTACGGATCGTCGCCTTGGTAGGCCTTTACCCTACCAACAAGCTAATCCGACATCGGCCGCTCCGATAGCGCGAGGCCTTGCGGTCCCCCGCTTTCACCCGTAGGTCGTATGCGGTATTAATCCGGCTTTCGCCGGGCTATCCCCCACTACCGGGCACGTTCCGATGTATTACTCACCCGTTCGCCACTCGCCACCAGGGTTGCCCCCGTGCTGCCGTTCGACTTGCATGTGTAAAGCATGCCGCCAGCGTTCAATCTG
>CP070661.1:1037062-1037395 GCA_020355165.1 Burkholderiales bacterium | reverse complement strand
GATCTCGACCGCCGACGCCGTCAACTGGGGTTACACGGGCCCGATCCTGCGCTCGACCGGCGTGCCGCGCGACCTGCGCAAGGACACGCCCTACCTCGCCTACGGCGAGCTCGACTTCGAGGTGCCGGTCGGCATCAAGGGCGACAACTACGACCGCTACTTCGTGCGCATGCGCGAGATGGACGAGTCGATGCACATGATCCGCCAGCTGGTCGACATGCTGCCGCCCGGGCCGGTGACGGTCGACGACCGGCGCTGCACGCTGCCGCCCAAGCATCTCGTGTACTCGGAGATCGAGTCGCTGATCAACCACTTCAAGCTGATCATGGACGG
>CP070661.1:1036626-1036962 GCA_020355165.1 Burkholderiales bacterium | reverse complement strand
GAACCTGACCTCGCCGCCGACCGTGACGCGGCACGAGCCGCACATGCCGGTGCCGTCGACCATGATCGCGTTCAGCGAGACCATGGTCTTGACCCCGAACGGTCGCGTGGTCTCGACACAGGCATTCATCATCGGCAGCGGCCCGATCGCGATCACCAGGTCGGGCCGGTCGTTCTCGAGCACTTCCTTGAGCGCCGCGGTGACGAAGCCCGGCTTGCCGTAGCTGCCGTCGTCGGTGCAGACGATCAGCTCGTCGCAGTACTGGCCGAACTTGTCCTCCCAGAACACCAGCTCCTGGGTGCGAAAGCCGATGATGCCGGTGGTGCGGTTCCCGGC
>CP070661.1:1036190-1036526 GCA_020355165.1 Burkholderiales bacterium | reverse complement strand
CGACGACCTACAAGGGGTCGATGCTGAACCTGCGCGCGGCGACCGAGTACGACATCCTCAAGAACATCGCGCTGGGAATCTCGTACACCTACTTCGCGATGGACGTCGATGCCGACGACTCCGACTGGCACGGCCGGATCGACTACAAGTACTACGGCCCCGCCGTCTACCTCGTCGCGCAGTTCTGATTGACCGTCGCCGGTGCCTGGCCGGCCACGGCTGGTGACCGGCCGGCGGCCTGGCGGGCACGGCAGGCCCTGCGCGGCGGCCGGCGCGACGGCGGCCGTATCGACCAGACCAAGGGCTGCGGGTCGGGCTTGGGCATGATGACGTCCT
>CP070661.1:1035754-1036090 GCA_020355165.1 Burkholderiales bacterium | reverse complement strand
AACAGACCGCGCCGACGGTGTGGCGCTTCAACCTGCGCAAGGGCGTGCAGTTCCACGACGGCACACCGTTCACCGCCGACGACGTCATCTTTTCCTACAACCGCGCGCGCAGCGATACCTCGGACGTCAAGACCTACGTCGGCGCAGTCAAGGAGATCCGCAAGGTCGACGACCACGCGGTCGACATCGTCACCAACGAACCGTTCCCGATCCTGCCGGACGTGATCTCGCTGTGGATGATGATGAGCAAGAAGTGGTCCGAGGAGAACCGCGCCACCGTTCCCGTCGACAAGCGCAAGGGGGTGGAGAACACCGCCTCGTTCAAGGCCAACGGCA
>CP070661.1:1035317-1035654 GCA_020355165.1 Burkholderiales bacterium | reverse complement strand
GAGGGCTCCTACGTCGGCATCAACCTGGTCGACGAAAAAGGCGGTCTCATACTGGCCGCGAGCCGCTACCCGAAGGGCATGGAGGACACGGTGCGGGAGCTGGTGCGGCACTTCGAGACGGCGCCGACGCGCACCTCGGGGTCGCGACTCAAGTTGCGCGGCGCACTGATCGATTTTCCCGACGTCGAAAACGGTGCCGACGTGCCCGAGGAAGTGCGCGAGGCATGCCGGGCCGGCGACACCCGGGCCATCTCGTTCGCGCCGATGGTGACTGCGGGCAGGGGCGTCGGCGCGATCTGGGTGGGGCGGCCCACGGCAACGGCGCTTTCGGACAAGA
>CP070661.1:1034880-1035217 GCA_020355165.1 Burkholderiales bacterium | reverse complement strand
CGATCGGATAGTCGGGCGCACGCAGAAATGCCGTGGCGGCGTCGAGCAGCGCCGCGGCGCTGCCGGCGGACGGGCCGGCGACGTCTCTGCAGCGGCGCAGCTGCCGGTCGCGGCAAAGTGCCAGGAACAGGGTGCGCGGTGAGGTCACCGGCGCTGCCGCCGCGACGAGCGCTGAACCCGGCAGGCGTGCCCAGCCGGCCCACGTCAGGTCGCCTTCGACGGTCGAGCCGCCGAATGACGCGGGCGGCGGCCGATAGCCCGCCGGCAGCATCGCGTCGGCCAGCAGCAGCAGGCAATCGTCCACATCGGCCAGGCGGCGGGCCAGCGGCCGCGGCAG
>CP070661.1:1034442-1034780 GCA_020355165.1 Burkholderiales bacterium | reverse complement strand
AGCGTGAGCGGCAACCTCGACTCGATGCGCGATGCGGCGGGCCGCTCGATGCGCAAGAACCGCCGGCTCCTGCCGGCACAGCTGCAGGGCCAGTTCTGGCGCGACTGCCTGGCCAGCGTCTACACCGATTACGCGAAGCGTGCCTACCGGGCCGGGCGCCACGGGCTGGCCTACGCCGACACCCTGCATGCCCTGGCGCTGTCCCCGCTGGGCCGCGGGCGGCTGTGCCTGGGACTGCTCAGGGACTTCGTCCTCAGGAGGCCGATGTGATGCTTTCGGCGCCCGATTCGGCGGTGCTCGAGGCGCTGACGCGCGGGCTGGGCGCGAGCTCGGTTGTC
>CP070661.1:1034002-1034342 GCA_020355165.1 Burkholderiales bacterium | reverse complement strand
GATGCACTTCGGCGGCAGCTGGAACGACCTGATCCGCTTCGACCGCATCGGCGGTTTTCAGTGATTTGGGGCAGGACTCTTTTGCGCTGGGGAGGGGCAATGCAGAACAGAATCGGCCGCAGGAGGCAGGCGGGCCTGGGCCTCATCTCGATGATCTTCGTCGGCCTGATCATCGTCGCGCTGCTGATCGTCGGCGCCAAGCTGGTGCCGGCGATCACCGAGTACCTGGCGATCGAGAAGGCGATCAAGCAGATCCGCATCGACGCGAGCACCGTGCCGGAGCTGCGCAAGGCGTTTGACCGCTACGCGCAGATCGACGACGTCAAGTCGATCGCCGGCA
>CP070661.1:1033560-1033902 GCA_020355165.1 Burkholderiales bacterium | reverse complement strand
TCCTCCTGCAGGTCGGCGACGACGACGCGGGCGCCGAGATCGGCCAGCTGGCGGGCGCAGGCAGCTCCGATACCCGAGGCGCCGCCGGTGACGATTGCACTTGCTCCATTCATATCCACGGACCTGATAGTAAAGGTGGGCATAGTAAAGGTGGCGCCGGAGGTACCGTCATGGCCGTGAGCCGGAACCCGTTCGACCCCGATCTCTGGGCGCCCGTCGCGGGCTTCGAGGACCTGACCGACATCACCTACCACCGGCACGTCGCCGACGGCGCCCCGCAGCCGACGGTGCGCGTCGCGTTCAACCGCCCCGAGGTGCGCAACGCCTTCCGGCCGCACACCG
>CP070661.1:1033118-1033460 GCA_020355165.1 Burkholderiales bacterium | reverse complement strand
GACGCTGATCGTGACGGGCGTCGGCTCGCTGATCCACCTGTACTCGACCGGCTACATGAAGGACGACGCGAGCTACGCGCGCTACTTCGCCTATTTGAACCTGTTCCTGTTCTTCATGCTGCTGCTGGTGCTCGGCCGGTCGATGCTGGTGCTGTTCGTGGGCTGGGAGGGCGTGGGGCTCGCCTCCTACCTGCTGATCGGCTTCTGGTTCGAGGACCCGGCCAAGGCGCAGGCCGGCAAGAAGGCCTTCATCACCAACCGGGTCGGCGACGCCGGATTCCTGCTCGGCATGTTCCTGCTGTACTCGGCCGTCGGCACGCTGGAGATGGACCGGGTCAACGC
>CP070661.1:1032675-1033018 GCA_020355165.1 Burkholderiales bacterium | reverse complement strand
TCTGGATCGAACCTCTTCGCGCTGCTGACCGGCTCCTGTTGGCCGAACGCGGGTCTAGGCAGATCGCCACAAAGCGGTCGTCGAAATCGACCGTGGGTCTAGCTAGGGCCGAACGCCCGCTCCCAAATGACCTGAGCGCGAACTATCGACCCAATACGGTCACACGCCGACTGACAGAGCAGCCCTTGAGCCTTTGCGCATCGGGAGATCGACGCCCCGCAGTCGATCGACCGCCTGGACAAACAGAGCCTCAGGGCACGTTGGTCACCACCGCCACGCCGTTGTCCATAGTGATGAACAGCGACGTGCCGACGATCGCGACGCCGTACGGCTTCTTCAGGCT
>CP070661.1:1032232-1032575 GCA_020355165.1 Burkholderiales bacterium | reverse complement strand
GCGCGGCAGGCTGCTTCGCCGCAACGGGCCTTTCTCGACCGACTTCGGACCGGTCGGCCGGGGACTCGGGGGTTCGGAGGACAAGGAGTGGATCTGGCGGGCCATCCAGGGTGGCGCCCGCGTGCGGTATGTGCCGGAAATCGTCCAGTACCACTACGTCGATCCCGAACGGCTGACGCTGCGCTACGTGATGCGCAAGGCCTACGAGCGCTCGGCAGGATCGGTGCGGCTCAGTGGCGAGACCGCCAGCGCCGGCCCGCTACCGGGCTTCATGCTGCGCAAGGTCGCCGGCAACGCGCTGGCGCTGCTCTTGCCGGGATCGGGGGCGAAGTTGCGCTTCCAT
>CP070661.1:1031789-1032132 GCA_020355165.1 Burkholderiales bacterium | reverse complement strand
AAGAAGAAAGCCTCGTCCTTGAGCATGGTGCCGATGGTGACCCCGCGCGAGACGTGCGAGCGGTACTTGACCCACTCGAACAGCAGCTGCGGGTCGCGCTCGAGGGCGCGCTCGCCGAGCCGCCGCTGCAGCTGCAGCCAGGTGTCGTTGTGCACCTCCCACACCTCGGTGGTCAGCGAGCCGCGCACGGCGCGCGCGTTCTCGCGCGCCGCCTGCATGCAGGAGTAGATCGACGACGGGTTGGTCGTGTCGCGGACCATGAAGTCGAGCACCTCGCCCGCGGTGAGCAGCGGGTACTTGGCGTCGAACGCCGCCTGCAGCTCGGAGATGCCCAGCATCGCCC
>CP070661.1:1031346-1031689 GCA_020355165.1 Burkholderiales bacterium | reverse complement strand
AAGTAGCCGAGCCAGCTGACCTGGATCGGGGCTGGCCTCCAGGCCAGCATGGGCAGCCGGTTGTGGGGCGTGTGGCCGGACAGTTCGACCAGTATGTGAATGCCGTTCCCGTGAATCTGCCTTGCGGCGGCTTCGTCGGACAATCCATCGAGCGGATGCCAGGCGGACAGATGCTGCCGGACCCGCTCGGTCAACGAGTCCGATCTCGGGTTGGTCGGATAGCCGATCAGCTCGAGCTTGCACCGGTCCAGTTGCCCGAGCACGCCTTCCAGGAAGTAGCCGACGGGGTGCGAGCGGATATCTCCGGAGGTAATGCCGATGCGAAGACGGGCCGGGTCGCTGG
>CP070661.1:1030902-1031246 GCA_020355165.1 Burkholderiales bacterium | reverse complement strand
ACGACGCCGCTCATGCAGGTCCAGCCGGAGACCAGCCCGATGCCGCTCACAGGAGCGCCGGGGTAGGGGTTCTCGAGATTGGTGGCCTCGCTCGAGGCCAACTGCGCCGCACTCGCCACCGAAAGCCCGTACGCCGTGACCCCCACGCTAGTGACACCGGTTATGGCGAAGTTCTGCGTGCTCTCCTGCCACTCGAGCCGAGTCGTCCTGCCAAGGCTGGGGAAGTCCGCGACGTCGACGGTCTTGCTCACGCCACGGATGAACTCACCCGCCGGCACCGTGACCGTGAAAGGCACCGGCTTGCCGATCTGAACTCCGTTGATGAACAGCGCGACCGTGTGACT
>CP070661.1:1030456-1030802 GCA_020355165.1 Burkholderiales bacterium | reverse complement strand
ACAGTGAGCTGTTGTACAACGAGCCGAAATATATCCGCATGGATGAGGGCGGTCTGCATACGCTTGAGTCCGCCGGCCTCAAGATGAAGAAAGGCGTGTATTACTGATGGCTTACAAAACGATCGTCGAAGACGGCATCGACATTCTGGTCGTCGGCGCAGGCCTTGGCGGCACCGGCGCCGCCTGGGAGGGGCGCTTCTGGGGCCAGGACAAGAAGATTGTCATTGCCGAGAAGGCCAATATGGATCGCTCGGGCGCGGTCGCCCAGGGCCTGTACGCGATCAACTGCTATATGGGCACCCGTTGGGGCGAGAATAACCCGGAGGACCATGTCCGCTACGCCCGC
>CP070661.1:1030008-1030356 GCA_020355165.1 Burkholderiales bacterium | reverse complement strand
CACCGGCAACGCGGTCATCGTCAAGCCGCACCCGGGGGCGATCCTGCCGCTGGCGATCACCGTGGAGGTGGCGCGGGAGGTGCTCGCCGAGCAGGGGCTCGACGCCGACCTGGTGACCCTCGCCGCCGACAGCGCCGACGCGCCGATCGCAGACGTCCTGGCCGTGCGGCCGGAGATCCGGATCATCGACTACACGGGCTCCTCCGGCTTCGGCACCTGGCTGGAGCGGAACGCGCCGCAGGCGGTGGTGTTCACGGAGAAGGCCGGGGTGAACCCGGCGATCATCGACAGCGTCGATGACCTCAAGGCGGTCACCGGGAACCTCGCCTTCACCCTGAGCCTCTACTC
>CP070661.1:1029557-1029908 GCA_020355165.1 Burkholderiales bacterium | reverse complement strand
GAGTACGCCGAGTACTACGCCGGACACCCGCAGGAATACCGGCAGTACATGCGCCTGTTCAACGACATGGTGTCCGCGATCCTGGCCTGCGACAAGCCGGTGATCTGCCGTGTCAACGGCATGCGCATCGGCGGCGGGCAGGAGATCGGCATGGCCTGCGACTTCTCGGTGGCACAGGACCTGGCGCGGTTCGGACAGGCCGGGCCGAAGCACGGCTCGGCGCCGATCGGCGGCTCGACCGACTTCCTGCCGGTGATCGTCGGCGCCGAGCGCGCGATGTCGGCCTGCGTGCTGTGCGAGCCGTTCTCGGCGCACAAGGCCTACCAGATGGGCATCCTGACCGAGATCGTG
>CP070661.1:1029102-1029457 GCA_020355165.1 Burkholderiales bacterium | reverse complement strand
ACCAGCCGCGTCAGCATGCCAGCGAGGAAGGGGATGCCGAGATAGATGAAGACGCTCTCGGCGATCTGGCCCATGCTGATGTCGACCACCGAACCGCTCAGGCCGAACAGCGGCGGCAGCTTGGTGATGAAGATCCATGCGTAGACGCTGTAGAACAGCACCTGGAAGACGCTGTTGAACGCCACCAGCCCGGCCGCGTACTCCGAGTCGCCCTTCGCCAACTCGTTCCAGACGATTACCATGGCGATGCAGCGCGCCAGGCCGATCATGATCAGGCCGACCATGTACTCCGGCTGGTCGCGCAGGAAGAGGATCGCCAGGACGAACATCAGAATCGGCCCGATGACCCAGTTCT
>CP070661.1:1028646-1029002 GCA_020355165.1 Burkholderiales bacterium | reverse complement strand
GCAACGACGCCAGCGCGACCTGCCTGGCCTGCCACGAGAAGGATGCCAAGCGCGCGCTATGGGCCACCAGCACACATCCTTCGGCCGACGTCGGCTGCACGTCGTGCCACAAGGTGCACGTCAACAGCGACCCGCTGCTGGCCAAGACGAGCCAGCCCGCAGTCTGCTACACGTGCCACCAGGAACAGCGCACGCGGGTCAATCTGGCCTCGCGCCACCCGGTCGCCGAGGGCAAGATGACCTGCTCCGACTGTCACGCGGTGCACGGTTCGGCAGGGCCGAAGCTGGCGAAGAAGGACAGCACCAACGACACCTGCTACCTCTGCCACGCCGAGAAGCGCGGCCCGTTCGTGCAC
>CP070661.1:1028190-1028546 GCA_020355165.1 Burkholderiales bacterium | reverse complement strand
GCCATCAAGGCCATCCAGCGGATGGCAGTTGGGCGCTGAATAATCCTGAGCGTCAGATCAACTTTGGCCACCAGGCGGTGCATCAAACCGCCGTCACGGCCAAGGCACTAACCAGGGCTTATTATCGGAAAGACATCGCCCGAAGCTATTTCACCGGGTGTTCGACTGGAGGCAGACAGGCCTTAATGGCCGGACAACGCTATCCAGAGGATTTTGATGGCATTGTTGCCGGTGCACCGAGCAATGACTACACGGGAATTGCGGCGCAGGCGTCACAAATAAACCAGGCCATGTATCCGGACCCGAATAATCTGCAGGAGGCCGTGGTTGACCCGAAAGCGCAGACGCTAATCGAG
>CP070661.1:1027733-1028090 GCA_020355165.1 Burkholderiales bacterium | reverse complement strand
AGAATTTCCAGCCTTGCTGATACATAAAACTTATATATGACGAGCGGCCTGAACCTGCGCCAGCTGGAGGCCTTTCGCGCCACGATGCACGCCGGCACCGTGGTGGCCGCCGCCGGGCTGCTCAACGTCACGCAACCGGCGGTCAGCCGGCTTGTTGCCGAACTCGAGCGGCGCATCGGTTTCGCGCTTTTCGAGCGGCGCGGGCGCCGGCTGTCGCCGACCGCCGAGGCGCAGCAGCTGTATCGGGAGATCGAGCGGCTGCAGCTCGGTGTCGAGCGGGTGGCCCAGGTCGCCGCCGACATCAAGCTGCAGCGCGCCGGAGCGCTGCGCCTGGCGGTGCTGCCGGCGCTGGCGCAG
>CP070661.1:1027274-1027633 GCA_020355165.1 Burkholderiales bacterium | reverse complement strand
GAGTCCGCGAACGTGCCGGCCTGCTCGCGGATCGGCGCCATCTGGCCGGTGTTCTCGGCGTACTTGAATGCCGTGTGCGGGATCTTGTGTGTGCTCAGCACGTCCTGCAGCATCGGCCGTTCGAGCAGCGCCGGATCGCAGAACGACGGCGCGGCGAAGATCACGCCCTCGGCGCCGAAGCTCTTCACCTGCCTGAGCAGGAACTGGCCCTTCTGCTCGCGCCGCTCGTCGTACTTGGCGGCGGTGGTCGCCGAGCGGTGCAGGAACGCCCTGCTCAGTTCCTCCAGCGGTGCGCCGTCGGCCGGCACGTCGTCGAGCAGCCAGCGGCCGACCAGCATGAAGTCGTCATCGACCACGTA
>CP070661.1:1026812-1027174 GCA_020355165.1 Burkholderiales bacterium | reverse complement strand
ACCCTCGGTGAAGGAACCGGACGAGAAGGCGTGCGGCGTGCCGCCGACCGCATCGCCGGCACCGAACAGACCCTCGATGGTCGTCATGCGGTTGTAGCCCCAGAAATATTCCGGCGGGGACAGGTCCTCGGGACCCGAGCACCAGGCACCCGAACCGGTCGCGTGCGAACCCATCACATAGGGCTCGGACGTCGTCAGTTCCGGATTCTCGTTCTTCGGATCCACATCGGTGGCGGCCCACAGAACCGCCTGGCCGACGGTCATGCCCAGGAAGTTCTCCCAGCCGACCTCTTCCAGATGAGGATCCTGGAAGGCGTGCATGGTCACCATGTGAATTGGGCCGCGGCCCGCGTTTACCTCGT
>CP070661.1:1026350-1026712 GCA_020355165.1 Burkholderiales bacterium | reverse complement strand
CCGCCGATCACCAGCAGCAGGAAGGCGAGGATGAAGATACCCCGCGCGGGGTCGCTGGCGAAGGCGTGCACCGAGACCAGCACGCCGGAGCGCACCAGGAAGGTCCCGAGCAGGCTCAGCGAGAAGGCGAAGATCGCCAGCAGCACCGTCCAGCTCTTGAAGGTGCCGCGGCTCTCGGTGACCACCAGCGAGTGGATCAGCGCGGTGCCCACCAGCCAGGGCATGAACGAGGCGTTCTCCACCGGGTCCCAGAACCACCAGCCGCCCCAGCCGAGTTCGTAGTAGGCCCACCAGCTGCCGAGCATGATGCCGAGGGTCAGGAACAGCCAGGCCACCAGCGTCCACGGCCGCGACCAGCGCGC
>CP070661.1:1025887-1026250 GCA_020355165.1 Burkholderiales bacterium | reverse complement strand
CAAAGACGCATTCGCCGGCGAGTCGCAGGCCAACCGCCGCTACCTGTATTTCGCATCCAAGGCCGACGTCGAGGGCTACAACGACGTGGCCGCCGTGTTCCGCTCCACCGCGGAAGGCGAGACCGGTCATGCACACGGCCATCTGGAGTACCTCGAGCAGGTCGGCGATCCTGCCACCGGCCTGCCGATCGGCGGTACCTCCGACAACCTGAAGGCGGCGATTGCCGGTGAGACGCACGAGTACACCGACATGTACCCGGGCATGGCCAAGTCCGCCCGCGAGGAAGGCTTCGACGAGATCGCCGACTGGTTCGAGACGCTGGCGAAGGCCGAGCGCTCGCATGCCAACCGTTTCCAGAAAGC
>CP070661.1:1025413-1025787 GCA_020355165.1 Burkholderiales bacterium | reverse complement strand
TCGGCCATCCCTCGGCCAATATCCAGGACCCGACCACGACCTGCGGCGCGCAACTGGTGTCGCTGACCGGCCCGGCCGTCGACAAGCTGGTCAAGGCGAATTCGTACTACGCCTACGCGACGATCCCCGGCGGCCTGTACGCCAACAACCCGAACCCGACCCAGACCTATGGCGTGCTGGCGACGATGGTCACGTCGAGCAAGGTGCCGGCCGATGTCGTCTACAACGTGGTCAGGGCGGTGTTCGAGAACTTCGACGACTTCAAGAAGCTGCACCCGGCCTTTGCCATCCTCGATCCGAAGAAGATGGTCAAGGACGGTCTGTCGGCGCCGCTGCACGACGGTGCGGTCAAGTACTACAAGGAGAAGGGCTGG
>CP070661.1:1024939-1025313 GCA_020355165.1 Burkholderiales bacterium | reverse complement strand
CACAATGATGTACGGCACACCCACCTGCCGCGCCAGCAAAATGTGCTCGCGCGTCTGCGGCATCGGACCGTCCGCCGCCGACACCACCAAAATCGCACCGTCCATCTGCGCCGCACCCGTGATCATGTTCTTCACATAGTCCGCGTGCCCCGGACAGTCCACGTGCGCATAGTGCCGGTTCGCCGTCTCGTACTCCACGTGCGCCGTGTTGATCGTGATCCCCCGCGCCTTCTCCTCCGGCGCCGCATCAATCGAGGCGTAATCCTTCGCCTCGCCACCATACTTCGACGACAGCACCGACGTGATCGCCGCCGTCAGCGTCGTCTTGCCATGGTCCACATGCCCTATCGTCCCTACGTTCACATGCGGCTTCG
>CP070661.1:1024463-1024839 GCA_020355165.1 Burkholderiales bacterium | reverse complement strand
CGGGGATCTTCGCCAGCCTGGCCACCGGCAACGCGGTGATCGTCAAGCCGCACCCGGGGGCGATCCTGCCGCTGGCGATCACCGTCGAGGTGGCGCGGGAGGTGCTCGCCGAGCAGGGCCTCGATCCCGACCTGGTCACCCTGGCCGCCGACTCGACCGACGCACCGATCGCCGCCGATCTGGCGGTGCGGGAGGAGATCGGGATCATCGACTACACCGGCTCCTCCGAGTTCGGCACCTGGCTGGAGCGGAACGCGCCGCAGGCGGTGGTGTTCACCGAGAAGGCCGGGGTCAACCCGGCGATCATCGACAGCGTCGACGATCTCAAGGCGGTCACCGGCAACCTCGCGTTCACCTTGAGCCTGTACTCGGGCCA
>CP070661.1:1023987-1024363 GCA_020355165.1 Burkholderiales bacterium | reverse complement strand
CCGTCTGCCAGCCCTTGTACTCGCCAAACTTCGTCTTTGTGAACGGGTGCGCAATACGCTCCGGCGACGGCTCGCCGCCGGAATGCTTGCCGAAAAAGTTGTCCTCTTCCGCGGTCGACAACCCAGTGTGGCTGTCGGTCGACCCGACCATGCCGAACTTGAACGGGTTGGTGCCGTGCCGCGACTCGAGCAGCAGGCCGTTCTTCAGCGCCTCGCGCGCGTACTCGTATTGCAGCATCTCGGGCTTCTTCGCCTCGGTCAGGTCGAGGTTGCCGACATCCCACGTCTCGTAGTCGGCGAACGCATCGTCCGGCGACAGCAGTGGATGCGCCTCGCCGTCGCCCTTGATCTGCGTGGCCTCGTACAGCGGCTCCCA
>CP070661.1:1023511-1023887 GCA_020355165.1 Burkholderiales bacterium | reverse complement strand
TCGACGTTGCGGTTTACGACCACACGCGCTGCGAGCCCAACAGTGATTCGTTCGAGGCCGCGGCCGCGTTTGCGCGCGACGGTGCCTTCGACGGATTCGTCTCGCTGGGCGGCGGCTCGGTGATGGACACCGCGAAGGCGGCGAACCTGCTGTCGACCTACCCCGACGAGCTGCTTGCCTACATCAATGCACCGATCGGCAAGGCCAAGCCGATCCCCGGCAAGCTCAAGCCGCACATTGCCTGCCCGACCACCTGTGGCACCGGCAGCGAGACCACCGGCATCACGATCGTCGATTTGAAATCGGTCGGTCTGAAGACCGGCATCGCCTCGCCGCTGCTCAAGCCGACGCTGGCGATCGTCGACCCGACGACCAC
>CP070661.1:1023032-1023411 GCA_020355165.1 Burkholderiales bacterium | reverse complement strand
CCATATCGAACAGCAGGTCTTCGCGCACCAGCCCCATCAGGTCGATGCGAGCGTAGCGGACATGGTCCTCCGGGTTATTCTCGCCCCAGCGGGTGCCCATGTAGCAGTTGATCGCGTACAGGCCCTGGGCGACCGCGCCGGAGCGGTCGATATTGGCCTTCTCGGCGATGACGATCTTCTTGTCCTGACCCCAGAATCTCGCCTCCCAGGCGGCACCGGTGCCGCCAAGACCTGCACCGACGACCAGAATGTCGATGCCGTCTTCGACTATCGTTTTGTAGGCCATTAGTAGTACACGCCTTTCTTCATCTTGAGGCCGGCGGCCTCAAGTGTGTGCAAGTCGCCATCATCCATGCGGATAAACTTCGGCTCGTTGTAC
>CP070661.1:1022552-1022932 GCA_020355165.1 Burkholderiales bacterium | reverse complement strand
AGCGGGTGCATCGACGTCGCCAGTCCGTATTCCGCCGGCGCCGAGGGGCGGAAGCGGTTGCCGCCGTTGAGTTTCCGTGCGACCCGAGCGGTCAAAGCACGGGGCCCTTCGTCGCGCAGGATGGTTAGCGCCAGCGCCGAGCGCCTTGGCAACTGGCGCAGGCCTGCCAGCGCTGCCTGCGCTCGCGCCCGGCCAATGCGGGCGTGACGACCGAGGTAGCGCAGCGGTGCCGTGATGCGCCAGCTTCTGGACTGCTCGAGCTCCGCAACGCGCGCCCGTGCCTCGCCCGCTTCTTGCTCGGCCCGCGCAGCGGCGGCCGCGAGGGCGGCGGCGCGCTGCTCGAATTCGGCAGCCCGTGACTGCGCCTCGCCGGCTTCTCG
>CP070661.1:1022071-1022452 GCA_020355165.1 Burkholderiales bacterium | reverse complement strand
GGTGATCGCAATCTATCCGATCACGCCGTCCTCGACGATGGGCGAGCTGGCCGACGCCTGGTCAGCGTACGGACAGAAGAACATCTGGGGCATGGTGCCGCAGGTGGTCGAGATGCAGAGCGAGGCCGGCGCGGCCGGCGCGGTGCACGGCTCGCTGCAGGCCGGCGCGCTGACGAGCACGTTCACAGCCTCACAGGGCCTGCTGCTGAAGCTGCCCAACATGTTCAAGATCGCCGGCGAGCTGACGCCGGCCGTGTTTCACATCGCTGCGCGCACGGTGGCCACGCACGCGCTGTCGATCTTCGGCGACCACAGCGACGTGATGACCGCGCGCACGACGGGCTTCGCGCTGCTGGCCTCGGCCAGCGTGCAGGAGGCGCA
>CP070661.1:1021589-1021971 GCA_020355165.1 Burkholderiales bacterium | reverse complement strand
CAGCGTCTGCTGGGTCTCGGCCAGCCCGAGCTCCCACGGCGTGCCGGCGTGCTTGATCGACGACAGCGGCGAGGCGCCGGTGCCGCCGTCGTAGCCGGAGATCGTCACGTGATCGGACTTCGCCTTGGAGACGCCGGCGGCGACCGTTCCGACGCCGACCTCGGACACCAGCTTGACCGAGATCGACGCGTTCGAGTTCGCGTTCTTCAGGTCGTGGATCAGCTGGGCCAGATCCTCGATCGAGTAGATGTCATGGTGCGGCGGCGGCGAGATCAGGCCCACGCCGGGCACCGAAAAGCGCAGCTTGGCGATGTACTCGGACACCTTGTGCCCGGGCAGCTGTCCGCCCTCGCCCGGCTTGGCGCCCTGCGCCATCTTGATC
>CP070661.1:1021096-1021489 GCA_020355165.1 Burkholderiales bacterium | reverse complement strand
GTTCAGCCCCACCGGCGGCGTGACCATGCCGATCTCCAGGTTCACCGTCATGATGATGCCGAGGTGCACCGGGTCGATGCCGAGCTGGGTGGCGATCGGGAACAGGATCGGCGCCAGGATCAGGATGATGCCGGTCGGCTCCATGAAGTTGCCGGCGATCAGCAGCAGGATGTTGACCACGATCAGGAACTGCCACGGCTCCATGCCCCAGCCGACGATGGTCTCGGCGATCGCGTGCGGGATGCGCTCGGTGGTCAGCACGTGGGCGAACAGCAGCGCGTTGGCGACGATGAACATCAGCATCACCGTCACCTTGGCCGCCTCGACTAGCACGCGAGGCACGTCCTTCGCGCCGATGTCGCGGTAGACGAACACGGCAATGAAGAACGCGTA
>CP070661.1:1020602-1020996 GCA_020355165.1 Burkholderiales bacterium | reverse complement strand
CTGAGCGTGACGCTCGCCGAGCCGTCCTCGGCTGAATGCTCGACCGCCTTCCTCTTCGGCGCGACGTACTGGGCCAACTCGGCAAACATCCGCCCGCGCAACTCCGGCGGATTGGCCTCGTCCATCGCAATGCGGGCCATGCCCTCGATGGGGTCGCAACCCAGCACCTCCAACCGCGCCATCACCTCGGCAGTTCGCTTGTTCGGCGTGCCGGCCACTCGTCCGCCTGTCTTTCTGCCAAGCGCCATGGCCTCTACTCTTGTCGAGAGTCGATAGGCGCATTCTATCATCTGGCGGGACACGATTGCATATGGCGAAATGCTGCCAACGCTGGAATCCGTCGGTTCGGCAGTTCAGGGAACGGCGGTCAAGGTCGGCTCTTGGGCAGGCCGGC
>CP070661.1:1020107-1020502 GCA_020355165.1 Burkholderiales bacterium | reverse complement strand
TGCTGTGCAAAGGCAATGAAACAGACCGTTGCCTGAGCAAGGAGCAGTTGGCGGCCGTCAAGGTTGTCTATGACGGCCCGAAAGACTCGAAAGGCAATGCATTGTTTTATGGCTTTCCCTTTGGGGGTGAGGCTTCACCTGGCGGTTGGTCGCGCTGGTTGACCGGGGGCCTGAAATACCAGGCGAGCCTGAATGAGTTTCAGGGCGGCGTGGATACAGGCGGTTTCGAAACGCCGATCGAACCCAGTGCTTTCTATGGGTTCGGTAACGGCATCATGCGCTACTTTGTGTTCAATGATCCGGACTGGAGCTATGCCACTTACAACTATGACAAGCTGCAAAAAGATATGAAGCAGGCCGCTCAAATCCTGAATGCCACCAACCCGGATCTTTCC
>CP070661.1:1019604-1020007 GCA_020355165.1 Burkholderiales bacterium | reverse complement strand
CGAAGTGGGCAGTGACGGTGCGCGACGACGTCATGCCAACCACGCAGTTGCCCGTGCCAGTGCAGGCGCCGGACCATCCGGTGAAGCTAGCGCCGGCGGCCGGGGTGGCGGTCAGGCTCACCGTTGTCCCGTAGGCGTAGCTCTCCGTGCAGTCCGTGCCGCAGGTAACGCCGGTCGGGTTGCTGGTGACCATGCCGGAGCCCGACCCTGACCTGCTTACGGTCAGGCCGTAGTTCGCTGCATTGAACGTCGCGGTGACCGTGCGAGCGGCGGTCATGCTGACGGTGCAGGTGCCGGCGCCGGAACAGGCACCGGACCAGCCGGCGAAGCTGGAGCCAGTCGCTGGTGTCGCGGTCAGGGTCACCGTCGTGCCATGCACGTAATCTTCGCTGCAATCGGTGCC
>CP070661.1:1019096-1019504 GCA_020355165.1 Burkholderiales bacterium | reverse complement strand
ATGCGCCATCACGTAACTGCCGTATTCGTTGGCCACCTGGACGGCCGCCTCGATCTCCGCCGTGGACCCGGCGAGCAGTTGCCACGGGTCGAAAGCCGACACCACGCCGCCGGACTGCATGTACTTGAGCTGGGTGGCGCCCATGCGGAAATTGTTGCGGCCGAACTTCTGGACGTCGGCGACGCTGTCGACCTCCTGGGCCATGTTCAGGCGACTGAAATTGGTCGACTCTCCGACGGGCGAAGTGAAGTTCGCGAAGTCGGCGTGCCCACCGCGAGTGCCGAGGAACGCGCCCGACGGGTAGTAGCGCGGACCCGCGATCTGGCCGGAGTCGATAGCCCTGCGCAGGCCCCCGTTGCCGCCGCCGGCATCACGAACGGTCGTGAATCCCTGCATCAGGTACATCTC
>CP070661.1:1018586-1018996 GCA_020355165.1 Burkholderiales bacterium | reverse complement strand
GCGATCGTGGCGGGCGATGTCAACCCGCACTACATCAATCCCAAGCAGGGCCTGGACCGTCTGCAGAAGCTGATGGACGAGTATTGCGGCGGCGTGACCGTCAACTACATGACCAACGAGAAGCTCCTGCATATCGGTCTCAAGAAGCTCAAGATCATGGAGGAAGACCTTGAGAGCTTGGCCGCACAGGATATTCACGAGTTGCTCCGTGCGTGGGAACTGAAGCACCGTCATCGCGCCGCTGAGTGC
Source organism: Burkholderiales bacterium (assembly GCA_020355165.1). Classification (GTDB taxonomy): domain Bacteria; phylum Pseudomonadota; class Gammaproteobacteria; order Burkholderiales; family Burkholderiaceae_F; genus JADJWR01. The sequence continues at coordinate 1,018,747 of CP070661.1, read as the reverse complement.
GTCACGCAGCACACGCTGTTCCGCAAGGAGACCCGCTGGCCGGGTTACTACTACCGAGGCGATGCCATGAAGGTGGACGACGAGAACTGGCACGTGCTGACCGTTTCGCGTCGCGATCCGGAAACCGGCGAATACACCATGGAGAAGGCGCCGTGTTACCA
>CP070661.1:1018070-1018486 GCA_020355165.1 Burkholderiales bacterium | reverse complement strand
CGCTCGGTGGCCAGTTCGTCAAGGTCGATTACGAGGAAGAAGGCTCCGGCGGCGGCGGCTACGCCAAGGTGATGAGCGAGGGCTTCCAGCAGGCCCAGCGCGAGATGTACGCCCGCGAGGCCCGGGACGCCGACATCATCATCACCACGGCGCTGATCCCGGGCAAACCCGCCCCCAGGCTCATCACCGCCGACATGGTGAGGAGCATGAAGCCGGGCAGCGTCATCGTCGACATGGCGGCAGAGCAGGGCGGCAACTGCGAGCTGACCGAGCCCGGCGAGGCCGTCGTGAGGCACGGCGTCACCCTCATCGGCTACACCGACCTGGCGAGCCGCCTCGCGAAGCAGTCCTCCACGCTGTACTCGACCAACCTGCTGCGCCTGACCGAGGAGCTCTGCAAGACCAAGGACGGTGTC
>CP070661.1:1017551-1017970 GCA_020355165.1 Burkholderiales bacterium | reverse complement strand
ATCTGCGGGTAGACGAAGTCGACCGGGAAGCCCGAGTACTTGCCGGCCAGCCCGAAGAAGTCGATCACCGGGCCGGCGCCGAACTGGCCGTTGTTGATGCCGTCGGGCACGCCGAAGGAGCGCTCGGTGATCTGCGCGCTGTTGCCGGCCATCTGCAGGACCTGGGTCCAGCCCTTGTCCCAGCCTTCGCCCTGCAGGATCGTCTCGACCGTCAGGTGCATCGTGCCGGAGCGGCTCGGCGCGGTCATCGCCACGTGGCCGAACCACTGCGGCTTCAGCAGATCGGTCCACTCCTTCGGCGCCTCGAGCTTGTTCGCCTTCAGGTAGCGCGTGTTGAACATGATCCCGTATCCGGCGAGCGCCTGGCCGAAATAGAAGCCCTCGGGATCGTTGATCGGGTAGTTGCCGATCTTGGCCGG
>CP070661.1:1017032-1017451 GCA_020355165.1 Burkholderiales bacterium | reverse complement strand
GACGAGGGCAGCTTCGAGGAGTGGGACACCTTCGTCGAGCACCGCTGCACAGACTTCGGCATGGCCGAGAAGAAGATCCCCGGCGACGGCGTGGTGACCGGCTACGGCACCATCAACGGCCGCGTGGTGTTCGTCTTCAGCCAGGACTTCACGGTGTTCGGCGGCTCGCTCTCCGAGGCGCACGCCGAGAAGATCTGCAAGGTCATGGACCACGCGATGAAGGTCGGCGCCCCGGTGATCGGCCTCAACGACTCGGGCGGTGCGCGCATCCAGGAGGGCGTCGCCTCGCTCGGCGGCTACGCCGAGGTGTTCCAGCGCAACGTGATGGCCTCGGGCGTGATTCCGCAGATCTCGGTGATCATGGGGCCGTGCGCCGGCGGCGCGGTCTATTCGCCGGCGATGACCGATTTCATCTTCAT
>CP070661.1:1016511-1016932 GCA_020355165.1 Burkholderiales bacterium | reverse complement strand
GGCGTGACGGCGGAACACCTCGACCGCGTTGTAGCCGCCGAGCTTGGCCTTCAACGCACTCGAGAAGAGGTCCTGCCGCATGTCGTCGCGCACGAGCGACATGCTGTGGAAATAGGCCTCGACCGAGTTGCGGGCCAGCGCCTGGAATGTCGACTTGGCGCGGAACACGCGCGGCGCCCAGTCGGCCTTCGGATAGGCGCGGCCGAGCAGGCCGAACACCGGCCGCCGCACCGCCAGCGGCAGGCTGGCGCGCAGCCGCTCCTCGGCCACGTGCAGCCGATAGCGGCGGTAGCCGCCGAAGCTCTCGTCGCCGCCGTCGCCGGACAGCGCCACCGTGACGTGCCCGCGCGCCAGCTGGCAGACGCGGTAGGTGGGCAGCGCCGAACTGTCGGCATAGGGCTCGTCGTAGACCGCGGCCAGC
>CP070661.1:1015989-1016411 GCA_020355165.1 Burkholderiales bacterium | reverse complement strand
CGAAGAAGAAGTAGTTCACCACGTGCTCGGGCTTGCCCGAGAACTTCTTGCGCAGCACCGGATCCTGCGTCGCCACGCCCACCGGGCAGGTGTTCAGATGGCACTTGCGCATCATGATGCAGCCCTCGACCACCAGCGGTGCGGTGGCGAAGCCGAATTCGTCGGCGCCCAGCAGCGCGCCGATCACGACGTCGCGGCCGGTCTTCATCTGGCCGTCGGCCTGCACGCGGATGCGGTTGCGCAAGCCGTTGAGCATCAGCGTCTGCTGCGTCTCGGCCAGGCCCAGTTCCCACGGCGTGCCGGCGTGCTTGATCGACGACCACGGCGAAGCGCCCGTGCCGCCGTCATGGCCGGCGATCACCACGTGGTCGGCCTTGGCCTTGGCGACACCCGCGGCCACCGTGCCCACGCCCACTTCCGAC
>CP070661.1:1015464-1015889 GCA_020355165.1 Burkholderiales bacterium | reverse complement strand
CCTGCAGCCGGTAGACGTCCTGCACCTCGTCGACGATGTAGCGCGCCAGCGCCTCGATGCCGAGCAACCGCAGGATGTCGTGCGGATCGGCCGGCCCGTCGACGATCATCTCGCCCTTGTTGACCACCTGCCCGTCGTGCACCAGCACGTGCTTGTCCTTGGGAATCAGGAACTCGTGCGCATTGCCGTCCAGGTCGGTGATGACCAGCCGCTGCTTGCCCTTGGTGTCCTTGCCGAACGAGACGGTGCCGGTGACCTCGGCCAGCATGCCGGCGTCCTTCGGCGAGCGGGCCTCGAACAGCTCGGCCACGCGAGGCAGACCGCCGGTGATGTCACGCGTCTTCTGCGATTCCTGCGGAATGCGCGCCAGCACCTCGCCGACCTCGACCTGCTGGCCGTCGCGCACCGTGATCAGCGCGCCGATC
>CP070661.1:1014936-1015364 GCA_020355165.1 Burkholderiales bacterium | reverse complement strand
GCAGCTGGCCGAGGCGCTGGACAGTTACATACCGACGCCCGAGCGGGCGATCGACGGGGCGTTTTTGATGCCGATCGAGGACGTGTTCTCGATTTCGGGTCGCGGCACGGTGGTCACGGGGCGCGTGGAGCGCGGGGTGATCAAGGTGGGCGAGGAGATCGAGATCGTGGGGATTCGTGCGACGGTCAAGACCACGTGCACGGGCGTGGAGATGTTTCGCAAGCTTCTGGACCAGGGTCAGGCGGGCGACAACGTGGGGATTTTGCTGCGCGGCACCAAGCGTGAGGATGTCGAGCGCGGCCAGGTGCTGGCCAAGCCGGGCTCGATCACGCCGCACACGAAGTTCGAGTGCGAGGTGTACGTGCTCTCCAAGGACGAGGGGGGGCGGCACACGCCGTTCTTCAACGGCTATCGGCCGCAGTTCTATT
>CP070661.1:1014407-1014836 GCA_020355165.1 Burkholderiales bacterium | reverse complement strand
CCATGGAGATGGGCTCCTTGGAGATCTTCATGATCTTGCGGATCTTCTCCTCGGGCATTTCCATCTTCTCGGCCAGGGTCGCGGGATCGGGCTCCTGCCCGGTCTCCTGCAGGATCTGGCGGGAGATGCGGTTCATCTTGTTGATGGTCTCGATCATGTGCACCGGGATGCGGATGGTGCGCGCCTGGTCGGCGATCGAGCGCGTGATCGCCTGGCGGATCCACCACGTCGCGTAGGTCGAGAACTTGTAGCCGCGGCGGTACTCGAACTTGTCCACCGCTTTCATGAGGCCGATGTTGCCTTCCTGGATGAGGTCCAGGAACTGCAGGCCGCGGTTGGTGTACTTCTTGGCGATCGAGATCACCAGCCGCAAATTGGCTTCGGTCATCTCGCGCTTCGCGCGCCGCGCCTTGGCCTCGCCCGTGGACA
>CP070661.1:1013871-1014307 GCA_020355165.1 Burkholderiales bacterium | reverse complement strand
CATCAAGCTGCGACCTTCACCGTCGACTTCGCCGATACAGGCGAGCGCCAAGCGCACGCATGCCGATCATCAGACGAAGAACAGCGCCGCCCCGCGCGTCGATTAGCGATCGTAGGTTGACGTCGCCGTTCCATCGATTCGTAAGACTGACTAAGCACTTCCTTGCGTAACGCCTGCCGTTACGCAAGCCGAATACGCACGTCGCAGGTTGGGTCGAGGCGGAGTGCCCTGGGGTGCGCGCACCGGTCATCGCGCGCAGCTGGATCAGCACATCGTGCCGATGCGTCCTGATGGGAGGGCCGTTCCGCCGCCCCAAAAGAAAAGAGCGAGCCCGAAGGCTCGCCCTGTCTTGAAGGAAGGAATCCCGCGGTCGAACCGGGCGGATATGCGAGGCGGAGTGCGTCCCGCCTCGCGTCGTCCTAGCTCAGAAGCCCTC
>CP070661.1:1013332-1013771 GCA_020355165.1 Burkholderiales bacterium | reverse complement strand
GATGCAAAGGGTTTTGTGGTAGCGCCGGGTTTTATCGATACCCACTTCCACTCGGTTGATCCGTTTGCGACCAAGCTGGTGGTGGCCGATGGCGTGACGACCGGCATGGATCTCGAGGCGGGAGCAACACGCATCGCCGAGTGGTATGACAGGAAGAAAAAGGCTGGCTGGCAGGTGAACTACGGCACCACGGTAGGCATGAATCTGGTGCGAATGCTGGTCCATGATCCGGAAGTGAAAATCAATGAACCGATCGACGCTTCTAACGGTGGGCGGTATGTCAACGAAAGCGCCAAGGACGGCGTGCAGGGCTGGTCATTGACGCGCAGTACCCTTCCTCAGATGAACCAGATCATGCAGTTGCTCGATGACGGACTGCGTGAAGGTGCCATTGGCATCGGTGTCCCGGCAGCCTACGCGGCACGGGGCCTGACGAGCT
>CP070661.1:1012790-1013232 GCA_020355165.1 Burkholderiales bacterium | reverse complement strand
ATGGCATTGGTCACGCTCATGAGCGGTGTGTGCAGCGACGGCGTCACGTTCCAGATCACCATGTAGCCGACGAAGCAGGCCAGCACGAACACGGTGAAGTGCGACAGGAACGACGACGGTGCATAAGCGCCCACCAGCCAGAACAGCACGGCGCCGAGGCCGAACAGGATCGCGAGACCGCGCGCGGAGGCGGGTGCACCCGCTTCGTGACCGTGCCCGGCCTTCTTCGGCGCCTCGACCGCGGCCGGCTTCTTTGCCTGCTGAGGCGCGGCCGGGAGCTTGGGCGGCGGTGGCGGCCAGGTGATCTCGCCTTCCTTGACGACGGTCAGGCCGCGGATGGCGTCGTCCTCCATGTCGACGTCGATGACACCGTCCTTGGTCTTGCAGAGCTCCTCGGTCAGGCGCAGCAGGTTGGTCGAGTACAGCGTGGAGGACTGCTTCG
>CP070661.1:1012245-1012690 GCA_020355165.1 Burkholderiales bacterium | reverse complement strand
AGGAAGTAGAAGGCCGCGCCGATCCCGCTGGCCTCGCCCGCCGGGTCGGGTGAGATGAAGTGGCGCTTGTAGTTGCCCTTCACGATGGCGCCGAGCCGCGGTCCCTGGTAGATGTGCACGTAGTCCCGCCGGCCGTGCGTGTCTCCCTTCAAGAGCAGCGCGCGCTGGTCGATCCCGTCGATGATGCGGTCCGTGGGAATGTACTCCGTGGCGCCCGCAATCGCCGCGAAGGTGGTGAAGAGGTCGGTCTCGTGGATGATGTCGCCGGGCATCTCGCCGGCGGGAATCGTGCCGGGCCACCACGCCTGGGCAGGCACGCGGACGCCACCCTCGAGGAAGTCGCCCTTGCCTCCCCGGAAGATCGTCTCCGCGAAGCCGGTTCCCGGCGGCGGATGGTGGGCCATGGGCCCGTTGTCCGCCATGGCGACGATGATGGTGTTCTCCG
>CP070661.1:1011692-1012145 GCA_020355165.1 Burkholderiales bacterium | reverse complement strand
GTTCCGCGGAAAACGTCGTACCGCTGGCCTTGAGCTTGCGTAGCAGCGACTGGCGGTTCATTCCCGTGAGGCGTGCGACGTAGTCGACCGTCAGGTCGGTTTCGTGCAGATGCGGCAGCAGCGCCTGCTGGAATGCGTCACGAAATTCCGTGGGCGGCTCTTTTGCCTTTCTGTTTCTGTGAGGGCTTGGAACCAGGGCGCGCCGATCAAGGGGCTGCAGCAACCATTCCGTTGGAAAACGTACCGCGATCCCCGACCGATCGCCGCCGACAATGTGGACGCCCAGGTATCCCTGCGGAAGCGCGCGGGGTTCGCAGACCTTCAGACGGACGTCTGCAGCGTTCCAGTTCGCGCCCGCGCCGCGTCTGAGCAGGCCGAGCACAAAGCCCGCGGTGAATCCGTCATTCTGTGCGGGCGCGATCTCCTGCTCGGTGGTGCGTATTTCCCTGAAGA
>CP070661.1:1011139-1011592 GCA_020355165.1 Burkholderiales bacterium | reverse complement strand
AGCTTGAGGGGCGGCGGCGGCCAGGTGATGTTGCCCTCCTTGATGACTGTCAGGCCGCGGATCGCGTCGTCCTCCATGTTGACGTCGATGACCCCGTCCTTGGTCTTGCACAGCTCTTCGGTCACGCGCAGCAGGTTGGTCGAGTACAGCGTCGAGGACTGCTTCGCCAGCCGGCTGGCCAGGTCGGTGTAGCCGATGATCGTGACACCGTGCTTGACCACGGCCTCGCCCGGAACGGTGAGTTCGCAGTTGCCGCCCTGCTCAGCCGCCATGTCGACGATGACGCTGCCCGGCCGCATGCTCTTCACCATCTCGGCGGTGATGAGCTTCGGGGCGGGCTTGCCCGGAATCAGGGCGGTGGTGATGATGATGTCCGCGTCCTTGGCCTGCTTGGCGTACATCTCGCGCTGGGCCTGCTGGAAGCCCTCGCTCATCACCTTGGCGTAGCCACCA
>CP070661.1:1010585-1011039 GCA_020355165.1 Burkholderiales bacterium | reverse complement strand
ACAACGACCGGGGTCAGGAGCGCGGCACCACCGCCGAGCTGGTGCGCGACTTCGAGCGATACATCAACAAGAAACACGCCAAGCAACTGGGCAAGCGGCCGATCACCGTTTACATGATCCCGGTCACGCGCGACGTGTTGGTGGCGGACGTGGCGAAGGGCCTGGGCGACATCGCGGCCGGCAATCTGACCGAAACGCCCGCGCGGCTGAAGCTCGTCGATTTCGTCGCGCCGAGGGACCGCAAGGCGGTCAGCGAGCGGGTGGTGACCGGCCCCAAGTCCCCGGCGGTTACCGCCGTCGACGACCTCGCAGGCAAGCGGGTGCACGTACGGAAGTCCTCCAGCTATTACGGCAGCCTGGAGGCGCTCAACGAACGCTTCAGGAAGGCAGGCAAGGCGCAAATGAGGCTGGTGGTGGTCCCCGACGCGCTCGAGGACGAGGACTTGATGGAGAT
>CP070661.1:1010028-1010485 GCA_020355165.1 Burkholderiales bacterium | reverse complement strand
GAGAAGGCGTGCGGCGTGCCGCCGACGGCGTCGCCGGCGCCGAACAGGCCCTCGATCGTCGTCATGCGGTTGTAGCCCCAGAAATACTCGGGCGGGGAAAGGTCCTCGGGACCCGAGCACCAGGCACCCGACCCGGTCGCGTGGGAGCCCATGACGTAGGGCTCGGAGGTGGTCAGCTCGGGATTCTCGTTCTTGGGATCCACATCGGTGGCGGCCCACAGAACCGCCTGGCCGACGGTCATGCCGAGGAAGTTCTCCCAGCCGACCTCTTCCAGATGCGGATCCTGGAAGGCATGCATGGTCACCATGTGAATCGGCCCACGGCCGGCATTCACTTCGCTGATCAGCGCATGGTTACGCAGACAGGTCGGGATCGGCCGGTGGGTCAGATGCGAGACTTCCGGATCGAGATATTCCTTGCCGACCATTTTCTGCAGTTCGGGGTACCACTTGGACT
>CP070661.1:1009470-1009928 GCA_020355165.1 Burkholderiales bacterium | reverse complement strand
GGCACCTTGCGCATGTGCACCTTGAGGATCTCTTCACGCCCGCGGATATCCGGCAGCGGCACCACGACCTGCCGATCGAAGCGCCCGGGGCGCAGCAGCGCCGGGTCGAGCACGTCGGGACGGTTGGTGGCGGCGATCACGATGATGCCCTGGCCGGTTTCGAAGCCGTCCATCTCGACCAGAAGCTGGTTCAGCGTCTGCTCGCGCTCGTCGTTGCCGCCGCCGAGACCCGCGCCGCGCTGGCGGCCGACCGCGTCGATCTCGTCGATGAACACGATGCACGGCGCATGCTTCTTGGCGTTCTCGAACATGTCGCGTACCCGCGCCGCGCCGACGCCGACGAACATCTCGACGAAGTCCGAGCCCGAGATCGAGAAGAAGGGCACCTTGGCCTCGCCGGCGATCGCCTTGGCCAGCAGCGTCTTGCCGGTGCCGGGCGAGCCGACCATCAGCACGCC
>CP070661.1:1008907-1009370 GCA_020355165.1 Burkholderiales bacterium | reverse complement strand
CTGCTTGCAGTTCTACTGGTCGGCTGCAGCAAGGATTCGACGGAAACGCTCGCGCAGTCGGCCGAGTCCTATCTGGCGAAGGGTGACTGGAAATCGGCAATCATCCAGTTGAAGAACCTGCTGCAGCAGTCGCCCGATGATGGGCCGGCCCGCTTGCTGCTCGGCAAGGCCTACCTCGAGAACCAGGAATACCTGCTGGCCGAAAGCGAACTGCGACGGGCGCTCGAGCTCGATCAGCCGGCGGATCAGGTGATGCCGGCTCTGGCCCGGGCCATGCTGGGCAGGGGCGAAGCGCAGAAGCTGCTGGACGAGTTCGGCACGGTCAGGCTGCTCGATCGGACGGCGATCGCGGAGTTTCGCGGATCGCTCGGAGATGCGTACCTGCGCACCGGCAAGCGCGACGAGGCAAGGGCGCAGTACGAGGCAGCACTGGCCGCCCGGTCGGACAACCGGCGGGCGAGGC
>CP070661.1:1008344-1008807 GCA_020355165.1 Burkholderiales bacterium | reverse complement strand
AAACCCTTCATGGTCGGCTTCCTCAGGCCGGCGGGTTGCCGTCGGCCTTGTCCCCGGTGCCGGCGATCTCATCGCGCATCGCCGTGTCGGCCTGCAGGTTCTTCATGCGGTAGTAGTCCATGATGCCCATGTTGCCCTGGCGGAACGCATCGGCCATCGCGCGCGGCACTTCGGCCTCGGCCTCGACGACGCGCGCCCGCATCTCCTGCTCCAGCGCCACCGCCATCGCGCGGCGCTCCTCGGCCTTGGCCTGGGCGATCTGCTTGTCGGCGTTGGCCTGGTCGATCTGCAGCTTGGCGCCGATGTTGGCGCCGACGTCGACGTCGGCGATGTCGATCGACAGGATCTCGTAGGCCGTGCCGGCGTCCAGCCCCTTGGTCAGCACATGCTTGGAAATGTGGTCGGGATTCTCGAGGACGTTCTTGTGGCTCGACGCCGAACCAATGGTGCTGACCATGCCCTC
>CP070661.1:1007769-1008244 GCA_020355165.1 Burkholderiales bacterium | reverse complement strand
ACGTGCGCTGGCGATGAGGTAGGGCTCGAGCCGGATGGCGTGGAACTTCTCGTCGGTGGCAAAGGTGCGAGCGACCTCGGCATCGCCCGCCGTGGCCGCGTGGATGCCGACCAGGCGCGCGCCGACCGCCGCCGCGATCGCGGGCTCGACGCGTCCCGCGTGGAGCTCGGCCTTCCACAGCGGGTAGGTGGCTGGGTCGAGGTAGGGCATGGCGAATGAGCGGCTCTGCACGTCGACCCCGAGCACCGCCGGCGCCGAGCCCGGCACCGCGCGCGTGGCGGCCCGCATCCAGGCAACCTCGTGCGCGCTGCGCTCGACCGGTGCACGCCACTCGGCCGCCACCTTGAGTTGCGCCAGGGCGCGCTTGAGGCAGATCGGCCCCTCGGGCAGGTCGACCCTGATGATGTCCGAGGAGACCCCGCCGCTGAGCGCGGTGCAGTGCACCTGGCGACCTGGCTCGATCAATCCCATGCGC
>CP070661.1:1007191-1007669 GCA_020355165.1 Burkholderiales bacterium | reverse complement strand
CGCTCGTCGACGTGCCGGGCTTCATGCCGGGCACGGCGCAGGAATACGGCGGCATCATCAAGCACGGCGCCAAGCTGCTGTTCGCCTACGCCGAGGCGACGGTGCCAAAGATCACGGTCATCACGCGCAAGGCTTACGGCGGCGCGTACGACGTGATGGCCTCCAAGCACCTGCGCGGCGACGTCAACCTCGCCTGGCCGAGCGCCGAGATCGCGGTCATGGGCCCGAAGGGCGCCGTGGAGATCATCTTCCGCAGCGACATCGGTGACGAGGAGAAGATCGCCGAGCGCACCGAGGAGTACCGGCAGAAGTTCGCCAACCCGTTCATCGCGGCGAGCCGCGGTTACATCGACGACGTCATCGCGCCGCACGCGACGCGCAAGCGCATCTGCCGTTCGCTCGCGATGCTGCGTGACAAGCAGCTCGAGAACCCGTGGCGCAAGCACTCCAATATTCCGCTGTAAGGATCGAGGACCGG
>CP070661.1:1006602-1007091 GCA_020355165.1 Burkholderiales bacterium | reverse complement strand
GAGCACCGTCCATGAGATGCCGCCGCAGCACGCCCTCGTCGATCCCGCCGCTGGCGAAGATCTGCACCGAGGCCAAACCGCCCTGGTCCAGGATCCGGCGCACCAGGCGGGCCTCGGCCGCGAGATCGCCGCTGTCCAGGCGCACGCCGCGGATTTCGATCCCCTCCTCGGCGAGGCTCGGCGCCAGGCGGACGACGCTGTGGGCGGCCGCTTCCGTGTCGTAGGTATCGAGCAGGAGCACCACGTTATCCGGCCGCGAACGGGCGAAGGCCTTGAACGCGGCGGCCTCGTCGTCGTGCGCCTGGATGAAGGAATGGGCCATGGTGCCGGTGACCGGGACGCCGTAGAGCCATTGGGCCGGCGTCGTGGCGCTGGCGGCAAAGCCGGCGAGATAGCTCGCTCGTGCGGCCAGAAGCCCCGCCTCGGCGCCGTGCGCGCGGCGCAGGCCGAAGTCGACCAGCGGCGTGTTGCCGGCGGCCAGCACGCAGC
>CP070661.1:1006008-1006502 GCA_020355165.1 Burkholderiales bacterium | reverse complement strand
ACGCCTGGTCGGCAGGAAGCGCGTAGAATGGTGCGACGCCGTCCCACCAGAAGTTGACCTGCGGCCTCACCCAGCGGCGCAGGCCGGCGACGCCGTCGACGCGTACATGGAAGTCGTGGAAGCCGTCCGGGTCCCCGAGCGGGAAGTCGGCGTACATGCCGGCCACGCCAGCCGCCACCGAGCGCAGGCCGCTGCGGATCAGGTAGCGAAAGGGGCCGACGCGCAGCGGGACGCCGGCGCACAGGCGCCGGCCGAGTTCGAGCCGAGGCAGGCTGCCGAGCGTCAGCACGGCACGACGAAACCCAGCTCGGCCAACGCAGTCAGCGTGGCGCAGGTCTGGCCTTCGTCGAGAGCACACGTGCGCGCCACCTCGCTGGCATCCATGCGTCCGGCCGCAACCAGGCACTGCAGCACGCTCCCGGCAGCCTCCGACAAGCGATACGTGTCGTTGGCCAGAAGGTGGTGCACAACGTATTCGTCATCCCAACGGCGCC
>CP070661.1:1005403-1005908 GCA_020355165.1 Burkholderiales bacterium | reverse complement strand
CCGACAGGGTCGCCGCGACGATGCGGCTTGTCCTGTAAAGAGGGCCGACATTGGTGATTGCCGCAGCTACGCGGTTACCCGCCACACACGGGTTCACAGCTCCCCGCCCGCACCCTGAACAACCCCGCGCCAGACGCCGCTGGCAGCAGCGCGGTCCTGGGCAGTTCAAGCGCGAGTGGTCAGAGATCGAGGCGTGAACAGGACGGCGCGGTACGCTGCCGTTTCGTCAGACTGGGAGAGAGACGATGACCTCGATCCTGCTTCGTGGTGGTCAACTCGCTGGCCTGGTCGGCATCCTGCTGATCGTTGTCTCAGTGATTGCCAGACTCGGCGGCAAGTTCATGCTCGGCGGCTTCGCTACTGGCACGTTGATGCTCGCTGGCATCGGGGCGGTTAGCGTGGGGTGCTTCCTCCTGCTGTGGCTACTGATCGAGCGCGGAGGACGGTAGGAATCATCGCGTTGATCGAGGAGCCTGCTTCATTCTGAAGAGGTACGCCGACAGCG
>CP070661.1:1004798-1005303 GCA_020355165.1 Burkholderiales bacterium | reverse complement strand
CCTCGCCGGCGCCGCCGACAAGGCGGTCGATGTTGGTGCGCACCGTGACGCGGCACACCGCAATCAGCTGGATGCCGTCCTTGGCCACCGCGGCGATCTTCGGCGTCTCGATCACCTTGGGCAGCACCGACATCTGCACCGCCTCGAGCACGTTGCGTCCGGCCAGGTCGATCGCCGCGGCGCGCTTGAAGGGTAGCGGGATGTTGGCCTTGTCGGCCGAGATCATCGCGTTGACCACGCGCACCACGTTGCCGCCGGCCAGGAAGTGCGCCTCCAGGTCGTTGAGCGCGATGTCCAGGCCGGCCTTCACCGCGCTAATGCGCGCCGTGACCACCGTGGTCGGTGGAACGCGGCGCAGGCGCATGCCGATCAGCGTCAGCAGGCCCACGTAGGCCCCTGAGGCCCAGGCCGCGATCCACAGAGGAATCGGCACCAGGTACAGCAGCACGACCAGTGCTGCCAACACCGGCAGCAGCAACCCCAGGCCGCCGATCAGGCCAACGAT
>CP070661.1:1004189-1004698 GCA_020355165.1 Burkholderiales bacterium | reverse complement strand
GTGGCAACAGCGCGCATAACATCGCCGGAGACAGGCCCTCGGTCCTCAAAGCGGAATGTTGTCGTGCTTGCGCCACGGGTTGTCGAGCTGCTTGTCGCGCAACATGGCGAGCGAACGGCAGATGCGCTTGCGCGTCGCGTGCGGCGCGATGACGTCGTCGATGTAACCGCGGCTCGCGGCGATGAACGGATTGGCGAATTTCTCGCGATATTCCTCGGTACGCTCGGCGATCTTCTCTTCGTCACCGATGTCACTGCGAAAGATGATCTCCACGGCGCCTTTCGGCCCCATGACGGCGATCTCCGCACTCGGCCAGGCGAGATTGACGTCGCCACGCAAATGCTTGGACGCCATCACGTCGTAAGCGCCACCGTAGGCCTTGCGCGTGATCACCGTGACCTTGGGAACCGTGGCCTCGGCATAGGCAAACAACAGCTTGGCGCCGTGCTTGATGATGCCGCCGTATTCCTGCGCCGTGCCCGGCATGAAGCCCGGCACGTCGACGAGCG
>CP070661.1:1003571-1004089 GCA_020355165.1 Burkholderiales bacterium | reverse complement strand
AACGGCTGGCTCGGCGAAGGACGCGACGTGCATGTCTACTTCGACAACGACGCGCTCGGCCGGGCGCCGGTCGATGCCATCGCATTAAGGAGGCTGCTGAAAAAATGAGAGCCGCGCGAGGAAAACGCGCGTCCTTCTGAACTTATCCGAATCCACTGCGAGCTGCGCCTCTCCAGTGCGTTCGGCGGCCTAGCTTGCTCTCGGTTTTCGTTGAAGCGCGTTCGCTCGATCTTTGGTCGCTCTCAGCGGGGGACCGCACTCGACCCGGAGTTGACTTTCGGGCGCGTCGGCAGCAGCCGTTCAAGGTGCAGACGAAAGCTGGCGCTCATAGTGGAGTTCACCGGCCCACGCGGGCCTTCGCGCAGGTCCGATTGAACGCAAGGACATGACTGGAGGTTAGCTATGCCTCAACCATGTCATTCTTAGTGCTACCTATGAGGGCAACTACCTCGTCACGTTCTGGTCGTTGTACCCTGAAAGTATCCAGGGCGGCGTGAAGGTGCGTCATGAACGCCGAC
>CP070661.1:1002927-1003471 GCA_020355165.1 Burkholderiales bacterium | reverse complement strand
CGATTCGCGCGTGAGGCAAGCCAGGCGATTCGGTACTCATGCAAATGACGGGCGTCGGCATTGCGGATCCTTCGAGCAATAGCGGGTCAATGCAGGCGGCAGAGACCCAAGCGGCTTGCAAGGGTGCGGGTTAGCGGGCCGTTGACTCCGGGAAGTACACATCCAGCTTCATCCGTGACAACAGGCTACGGAAACGTGGATCGTCGCGAATGGAGTCGAATGTCCAGAAGGACCCAATGAACGCCATGGACGGGTCGCGCCGTTCGTAGGCCAACTCGAGTTGTGCAAACGCGGTCTCCCGATCGTCGAGGCCAGCATGGACCCAGGCCAGCCATACCGGCGAAATGCGGCGCGTCTTGTCCATGCCGGTGAGGCGCTGCAACACGTCGCGCGCCTTGGTCGCCTGTCCAGCGCGCCCGTAGGCCCACCCGAGCATCGCCAGGTGGTAGGGCGATTTAGGATTTGCAGTAGCCCTCTCCTCGAGGATTCGCAAGCCCTCTTCGTGCTGGCCGTCCTGGAACAGGGCGACGCCAAGCGTAAACAA
>CP070661.1:1002275-1002827 GCA_020355165.1 Burkholderiales bacterium | reverse complement strand
ACCCAATCTTCTACCCCGCAACTTGGGCCCCGGCCTTCGCCGGGGCGACGGAGCGACGGGGCAACCGGGCGACGGAGCGGCGCAGCAAAAACGCAGGCCGGCGGGCGCTCAGAGCCGCTGCAGGTAGTCCTTGCTGAACATCCGCGCCGGCAGGTCGCGCAGCTTCATCTCCGAGTACAGCATCACGCTCTCCTCGCCCTCGCGCAGCGCGTCGCGCAGCACCAGGCGCGTCGGTCGCACGCGGCCGCCGAGCGTCTTGAACTCCTCGTAGCGAGCCGTCTTCAGCAGCCGGCCCGACACCGAGAAGAACTCGGCCTTGTGCGGTTGGGAATTCGACTTGCGCACCCAGTACAGCACGCGGCTGTAGGTCACGCTGCGTTCGACCGCAGTCAGCTCGAGCACGTAGTGCTCGTTGCCGTCGATGGGCTCGGTGCGCAGGACCTTGGGCGTGTAGTCGCCGCTGAAGTTGGCGCGGGCGATATCGCCGTTGGCCACCTGGCCGGTCAGCCGCTGCGACAGCGACAGCCGCACCGGCTGCGAGACGGTCGGCAG
>CP070661.1:1001621-1002175 GCA_020355165.1 Burkholderiales bacterium | reverse complement strand
CTCCGGCGCCGGCTCGCGGCGGTCGGTGGCAACCTGGACGATGACCGCGTACAGCGCGGTGATACCGGCCAGCGCCGCGACGGCGATCCATGCGCCGGCAACCGCGAGCGCGGACACGCCGGCGCCGAGCCAGGCGGCGCCGACAGCGAACAGGGCGAGATCCAGCAGGCGCAGTCGCCGCGGCGTCAGCCGGTCCCAGATCGGGTAGAAGTGCTTCGACGAGTACAGCGACGACGCAGCGATCACCCCCGGCGAGTACAGCAGCGTGTGCAGGAAGCGGCGGCCGGTCAGCAGCACGATGGCGGCGAGCGCTGCCGCCGCGGCGGCAGCCGTCTGGTATGTCGCGCCCGCGAGCACCAACCCGACGACGTACGCCGCGACACCGGCGTAGGCCATGAACAGGCAGACGAGGAAGGCGTAGAAGAGCAGCCGGCCGAGCGAGTAGGCGAGGTAGAGCCGGTAGTGCGCCAGCACTTCATCGGTCATCTGCGGCCCGGTGCGGGTGAAGTCGGTCAGCGACTTGACGAACACCAGCAGCGCGAAGGCGGCGGCGA
>CP070661.1:1000962-1001521 GCA_020355165.1 Burkholderiales bacterium | reverse complement strand
GCATCGGCGTGTCGAACGTCATCGAGCCGCGCCACATCGTGGCCACCCAGTTGAAGATCTTCACGCCGGTCGGCACCGCGATCAGCATCGTCGCGTACATGAAGAACAGCTGGCCGGTCACGGGCATGCCGGTCGCGAACATGTGGTGCGCCCACACGATGAACGACAGAATGGCGATCGACGCCGTGGCGTACACCATCGAGCTGTAGCCGAACAGCGGCTTGCGCGCGAAGGCCGGCACGATCTGGCTGATGATGCCGAACGCCGGCAAGATCATGATGTACACCTCGGGGTGCCCGAAGAACCAGAAGATGTGCTGGTACATGACCGGGTCACCGCCGCCGGCGGCCGAGAAGAAGCTCGTGCCGAAGTGGCGGTCGGTCAGCACCATGGTGATCGCGCCCGCCAGCACCGGCATCACGGCGATCAGCAGGTAGGCCGTGATCAGCCACGTCCAGCAGAACATCGGCATCTTCATCAGCGTCATGCCGGGTGCGCGCATGTTCAGGATGGTCACGATGATGTTGATCGAGCCCATGATCGACGAGGCACCCATGAT
>CP070661.1:1000273-1000862 GCA_020355165.1 Burkholderiales bacterium | reverse complement strand
GCCGGAAACGGCGAGACCGGCCTGGCCGCGTTGCTGAAGGCGCGGCGCGTGCGCAAGATCATCTGCTCGTTCCCGCGCCAGGTCGATTCCTACGTGTTCGATGCGCTGTATCGGGCCGGCGAAATCGAGCTCGAACTGGTGCCGCAGGGCAACCTGGCCGAACGCATCCGTGCCGCCGGCGCGGGTATCGGTGCCTTCTTCACGCCGACCGGCTTCGGCACGGCGCTGGCCGAAGGCAAGGAGACGCGCCGGATCGGCGGGCGCGACCACGTGCTCGAATACCCGATCCATGCCGACGTCGCGTTGATCCGGGCGCATCGGGCCGATCGCTGGGGCAACCTCACGTATCGCAAGACCGCGCGCAATTTCGGACCGATCATGGCCAGCGCCGCGAAGTGCGCGATCGTTCAGGTCGAGCAGGTGGTCGAGCTGGGCGCGCTGGACCCGGAGGCCGTGATCACGCCGGGCATCTTCGTGCAGCGCGTGGTCCAGGTCGGCGCCGCCGGTGCGGCCCGCGCGGCATGAACAGGGATGAACACGGCCCCGAGCGGTCGCCACGCGCGGACCCCGAACCGGCCCCTGGCAGCCG
>CP070661.1:999561-1000173 GCA_020355165.1 Burkholderiales bacterium | reverse complement strand
TCGGCACGACGATCGCCGGCATGCCGAAACGGCCGAAGACCTGCCGCAGGAAGCCCGAGGGCACGACCAGCGCCGCCGCGCGCCGCACGATCGGGCGAACCGCCCAGGCGCTGCGCTCGAGGAAGGGCTCAGCTTCGCCGCCCCGGTAGTTGACGACGAGCGGCACCGCGCGCAAACGGGCCACCAGGGCCGCCGGGACGACGAACAGGAACCACGACCAGCCGGAGTTCGCCATCAGGTGGACGAGATCGGCACTGCGCATCCGCGACCACAAACGAGCCACATACGGGATCAGCCGGAACAATGCCCGCACGCCACGCAGATGTCGGATCCAGGCCGGCCGATATGGCGCATTGGTCTGCACCACGTCGACCCGGAGCCCTTCCCCGCGCAGCAGCTCGGCCAGTTGCCGGGTCTGGTTGGCCATGCCGCCGCTTGGCGGCGGCAGCGGTCCGACCAGGCACACGCGCAGCGGCGCGGCCGTCACGTATGCGCCTCCCGCGCACCGGCGCTCGCGGCACCCGCGGCAAGGCGCGTGAAGACCGGCGCGTAGCGTGCCACGCTGCGGCACCAGTTCCGCTCCTCCTCGACGAAGCGCCTGCCCAGCGCGCG
>CP070661.1:998848-999461 GCA_020355165.1 Burkholderiales bacterium | reverse complement strand
GAAGGAAGAGCGACGAGACCGTCAGCGTGACGAACAGCACCGACGACTGCCGCAGCGTGACCGCCGGCGCGCGCAGGGCCCGGTCGATCGCCCACACGCAAAGAAACAGCGCCGCCAGTCCGAGCAGGTGGTAGCCGCCGATGCCAAGGACGATGTTCTCCCACTGGTTCAGGTTGAACAGCAGAAAGAGGGCAGGCGCCCAGGCGAGCACCACCACGGTAGGCCGCGCCGACGGCAGCCAGGTCTTGGACAGCCAGAGGTAGAGGACCAGAGCAGCCAGCGCCAGCCCCGCCAGGCCGAGCAGAAGCTCGAAGCGCGTGTTCAGTCCCAGCAGCTTCGCGTTTAGGCTCAGCAGCAGCGCCGGCACGGTCCAGCGGTAGCCGTTCGATGTCGGCGCCAGCAGCGCGCCGAGGCAGTCCTGTCCACTCATGCAGGCATCGACGGCGGTGATGAACGGCGGCAGCAGGTAGTCGGCGTAAGCCACGTCGAGCGTTGCCGCCCTTGCGTACAAGGCCAGATAGAAGACGGCGGCGAGAATCAGCACCAGCGCGCCGAGCAGCGGCCGGAAAGAACGTCGCTTCGCAGTCACGCGAAGGTTTCCGCCGCGTCGACC
>CP070661.1:998121-998748 GCA_020355165.1 Burkholderiales bacterium | reverse complement strand
TCGAGGTGGCGTGCTGGGCGCACGTCCGGCGCAAGTTCTACGACTTCCATCAGGCCACCCGTTCGCCGATGGCCGAGGACGTTCTGAAACGCATCGCCACGCTGTACGATGTCGAGGACAAAGCGCGTGGGCTGCCCGCCGATCGGCGGCGCCTGATCCGCCAGGAGAAGGCCGCACCGCTGATCGATGAACTCGCCGCCGTCCTCGATGCGATGCTGCCGAAGCTGCCGGGAAAAAGCGATCTCGCCGCCGCCATCCGCTACGCCCGCACCCTCTGGACGGCGCTCCGCCGCTACCTCGACGACGGGCGGCTGGAGATCGACAACAACGCCGCCGAACGGCAGATCCGGCCGCTGGCCCTCGGCAGGAAGAACTACCTTTTTGCCGGGTCCGACACCGGCGGTGATCGCGCCGCTGCCCTCTATACCTTGATCCAAACCGCCAAGCTCAACGGCCTCGATCCCGAAGCCTACCTCCGCGACGTGCTCACCCGCATCGCCGGCCACCCCATCAATCGCATCGGCGACCTGCTCCCCTGGAACATCGGCGCGAGAGAGTACTATCGCGCCGCCGCGTGAAAGCAATCCTCACGCCAAGATCGCCGCAGCGTCGGGAGGACGCTTACAC
>CP070661.1:997390-998021 GCA_020355165.1 Burkholderiales bacterium | reverse complement strand
GCCGGCTCAACCGACAGCGACGGCACGATCGTTGCGTATGCATGGAATTTCGGCGACGGCGGCAGCCAGACCGGCGGCACGACCGCGCAGCGCACCTACTCGACCGCCGGAACGTACACGGCGACGCTGACGGTCACCGACAACGCCGGGCTGACCGACAGCAGGTCGGTGGCAATCAGCGTCCAACCGCAGACCACGACCTACGCACTGACGGTGAGCAAAGCGGGAGGCGGCGCGGGCACTGTCTCGAGCAGCCCGGCAGGCATCAGCTGCGGTGCCGACTGCGCCGAGAATTACGCTTCCGGCACCAGCGTGACACTGACCGCAGCGCCTGTGACGGGGTCGACGTTCGCCGGCTGGTCCGGCGCCTGTTCAGGGACCGGCAGCTGCACGGTCAGCATGACCGCCGCCCGAGCGGTCACCGCAACCTTCAACGCGGTCAGTTACTCCTTGGCCGTCAGCAAGGGAGGACTTGCAACCGGTACGGTCAGCAGCACACCGACCGGCATCAGCTGCGGCACCGATTGCAGCGAAGATTACGTGCATGGCACGACGGTGACCCTGACCGCGACACCAGCGACTGGCTCCAGCTGAGCCGGCTGCGGCGGTGCCTGGGCCGGCGTCGGCACCT
>CP070661.1:996623-997290 GCA_020355165.1 Burkholderiales bacterium | reverse complement strand
CAGGAACTGCACTCCAAACGCGCCCGATTCGCGCCGCAGTCTACCGACGGTTGATTAGCAGCGCATCGACCGCCTGGGCCTGCCGCTCCTCTGTATCCGGCAACGCATGCGCGTAGCGGCGCAGCGTGACGGCCGGGTTCGCATGCCCTGCCCGCTTTGAGACTTCGGCGACCGACAGTCCCTTCAGCAGCACCGACACGTGGAGGTGGCGCAGGTCGTGCAGATGCAGTTTGAGTCCGCACGCATCGGCTGCGTCCCTGAAGCGTGCAGAGGCGGCTGCAGGGCTTAGAAGAGCCTCTGGCGCGTCCGGCGACGGCGCAAATAACAGCGCCTCATCCTCAGACTCCGGGCGCACTCCAAGGGCCAGCCACTGCTCCTTCTGGCGCGTCTGCATGGCCCCTAGTTGCATGCAGACGGACTGCGGTACAGCGACCAGTCGCGGCTTGTCAGACTTTGGCCTCTTGACCCGAAGTCCAGCCCTCGACTTCTCAACCGCGGGTCCGACCCTGATCGTTCCAGCCTCAAGATTTACGTCGGCCCAGCGCAGCGCCAACAACTCACCGCGCCGCATTCCCGTGGCGATAGCCAGCGAGGCGAGGTCGCGCACGAAGGCACGGTTCTCGCTCGTGATGCGCCAGCGACGCTTCGACCCGTCCACCGGCTGTTC
>CP070661.1:995823-996523 GCA_020355165.1 Burkholderiales bacterium | reverse complement strand
AACGACGCCCTCCTTCTGGCCGCCGCGCCGCCGCAGGCGCGCAGCGCACAGGCGGTTGGAACGCCGCCCGCCGCCTATGTCGAGCGCTACCTGGAACCGCTGCCATCGACGGCAGCGGCCGGAGAGTGGCCGGCGCTGCAGCCGAGGCATCTGAAGCCGCCGCCGGAAACAAAAGGGGCGCACCTGACGCTCGCTGATCTGGCGGTGGCCGGCGCGCTGTGCGGCCGGTCGGAAGCGCGCACGGTGCTCCTCGAGCGCGCTGCGCGAGCCGACGTCGACCTGCCTCGACTGCAGACCGCGCTGGCGCAGGCCACCGAAGAGATGGGCCGGGCTCAGTCGCACGCGGCCGAACTGTCGCGGCATTCCGATGAGTTGCAAGCGGCTGTAGCGAAGGCCTCCGACGACGCGGTGCATGCGCAGTCGCGGGCGTCGGCACTCGCGCAGCGTGCCGACGCGCTCGAGGCAGCGCTGTCGAAAGCCACCGATGACGCGGATCGCGCGCAATCTCGCGCAGCCGAGCTCGACTGGCGGATCGGCGTCGTCAGCGAGGCGCTGTCGCGGGCGGAACGGGAAGCCGGCGAGGCGCAGTCGCAGGCTGCCGAACTCGAGCAGCGCACCGCCGCTCTCGCGACCGCCGCTGCGCGAGCCGAGCAAGAAGCGGGCGAGGCACGGGCGCGCATTGCGGAGCTCGAGCAGTCCA
>CP070661.1:995013-995723 GCA_020355165.1 Burkholderiales bacterium | reverse complement strand
GCGTGTTCGGCTCGCTGCTGTACGGGCTGTACGGCGGCGTGCAGCGGGTGATCGCCGGCGAACTGACCGCCGGCCAGCTCAGTCAGACGGCGCTTTACGTCGCGGTGGTGGCCGGCAGCGTCGCCGTGCTGGCCGAGGTCTGGGGCGACCTGCTGCGCGCCGCCGGCGCGGCCGAGCGGCTGATGGAGCTGCTGACCGCGCGCTCGGCGGTAACCGACCCGCCGCGGCCGAAGCCGCTGCCCGCGTCGCGCGGCGGAGTACGCATCGAGTTCGACGCGGTGCGCTTCGCCTATCCGTCACGCCGGCAGCAGCCGGTGCTCGACGGGCTCACCCTCGCCATCGAGCCAGGCGAGAACGTGGCGCTGGTCGGCCCCTCCGGCGCCGGCAAGACGACCATTTTCCAGTTGCTGCAGCGCTTCTACGACATCGACGGCGGCAGCCTGCGCATCGAGGGCGTCGAATTGCGCGACCTCGGCCTGGCGCAGCTGCGCGCGCGCATCGCGGTGGTGCCGCAGGAGCCGGTGATCTTCTCCGGCACGGTGCTGGAGAACATCCGCTACGGCCGTGCCGATGCCACCGACGAGCAGGCGCTGGCCGCAGCGCACGCGGCCTTCGTCGACGAATTCGTGCGCCAGCTGCCGGACGGCTACGCGACCTTCGTCGGCGAGCGGGGGTTGCGCCTTTCCGGCGGCCAGCGGCAGCGGGTGGCG
>CP070661.1:994194-994913 GCA_020355165.1 Burkholderiales bacterium | reverse complement strand
GTGCGTCGCGGCCTGAAGCAGCGCTGCGGCGAAGCAGAACGCGGCCAGCACGCCAGTCGTGCCGCGCGCGGGTCGGGGTTCCCGCAGCGCCTTGACCAGCACCAGATAGCAGCCTAGGAAACCGAGGATCGTCTGCGAGGTGTACCTCGACGCAAAGCCATAGTCGGCGCCGTAACCGAAGCGGGAAAGCGACACCGCTGCACCGGCGAGCAGGCTGTACACGCAAAGGGCGAGCGGCAGCCAGCTGGTCCGGTGCATCCGCCGGTTCGCGTAGAGCCAGATCGCGGCGGCGTAGGCGAACAGCGCCGGCAGTCCGAGCGCGTACCCGCTGTCGGCCAGGACCCGCTTGCCTTCCCACTGCAGCATCCCGGCGGCCAGCATGTTCAGGAAGAACCTGCAGACCGTCACGAGATCCGCCGGCCCCGGCAAGGATGTCGACGACTGCCCCAAGGAAGCGGCGGGAACGAAGGTCAGCAGGAGGCCGAGCACGGCCGCGGCAAGGATCGTGACGAGCACGCCGCGCGCGCTTCGCTGGCCGGCCAGCAGCGCCAGAAGGGCAAGCAGCACTGCCGCCGCCGCCAGCACCACGAAGTACTGCAGAAGGAAGAGCGACGAGACCGTCAGCGTGACGAACAGCACCGACGACTGCCGCAGCGTGACCGCCGGCGCGCGCAGCGCCCGATCAATCGCCCACACGCAAAGAAACAGCGCCGCCAGTC
>CP070661.1:993328-994094 GCA_020355165.1 Burkholderiales bacterium | reverse complement strand
ACGCGCGTGCCGTTCGCGAAGTTGGCGCCGTTGACCGTGATCTGGTTGGCGTCGCCCGACGCCAGGGTGATCGTCCGAGCCGGCGCCTCCGCCTCGGCCTTGGAGGCGAACAGCGCGATGGTCAGGTCGTCGATCGCCTGGACGTAGTAAGTGCCGCTGCCGAGACCGATTCCGTTGTTGCCGCGGGCGTCGTACTTGACCGCATCGCCGGTCAGGAACCCGTGCGGAGCAGCGAACCGGATCACGTCGAGCGCGCCGTCGACGGACCCTGCATCGAAGGCGCTGCCCAGCTTGACGTGGTCGCCGTCCACGACGATGACCCGGTATTCGCGGTCGGCATAGGTCGGCGTGCGCGGGCTGCCGTCGGGGTTCGTATAGGCCTCGCCCGCCGGCGGCGGTGACAGCGGGCCGGCAGGCGTCTGCAGTGGCGTATTCCCGTTCGGGTTGTACGTGACGGTGGCGCCGTTGCTCAACCCGTGTGCATAGAAGCGGATGGCGTCGTTCGTCGTGTCGACATCCCCGTCCCCGGGCTTGAAGAAGACATCGAGCGCCGCGCCAGCGGTGTCCGTCTGCGCCAGGATGTCGGCCAGCACGTCCACCCGGCCCTCCGCCACGACGCTGGCGCCGGTGCCGATGTAGCTTCTGACCGTGGGCGTGACGTGGCCCTGATTGGTGATCGATCCGACGGCGACGAGTCCGCCGGCGCCGCCGTTTGTCGAGATGCTGGCAGCCGCACGGTGAGACTCGGCATTGACCATCACGTTGC
>CP070661.1:992453-993228 GCA_020355165.1 Burkholderiales bacterium | reverse complement strand
GTGCATGAACGCGTCGGCCTTCGGTCGGGCGGTGAGCCGTGTTTCGGCACCGCGCGCCCAGCGCGGGAAGACGATGTGGGCCGCCCGGCCCTTGCGGTCGAGACCCGCGACGCTCTGCGCCGAGGGCTTCAGGTGCGACACGGTGCCCTTGTGCGTGTCGCGGGCTGTCTGGCCGAACACGGCCCGCGAACTGAATGCACGCATGAGGTCGATCGACTCGTTCTTCAGGCTGACCGGCCGCGCCAGCGGCTGGATCGACCCGTCGTCGCGGTCGATCACCGTCAGTTCATCGGACAGCAGGCGCCAGCCCGAGAGCATCAGCGCGGCGGTCAACGTGCTCTTTCCCGAACCGGGATCGCCGGGCAGGATGACGCAGCGGCCACGGTGCTCGAGCACCGCGGCATGCAGCAGCAGGTAGTGGTGCGCCTGGGTGGAGATGCACCAGTTCATGCCCCACTCGAGCATCGCGTACGCCTGGTCGGCGGGCAGCGGGATGAAAGGTGCGACGCCGTCCCACCAGAAGTTGACCTGCGGCCGCAGCCAGCGGCGCGGTCCCGCGACGCGGTCGACGCGCACATGGAAGTCGTGGAAGCCGTCCGGGTCGCCGAGCGGGAAGTCGGCGTACATGCCGGCCACGCCATCGGCCACCGAGCGCAGGCCGCTGCGGATCAGGTAGCGAAAGGGGCCGATGCGCAGCGGGATGCCAGCGCGCAGGCGCCGGCCGAGTTCGAGCCGAGGCAGGCTGCCGAGCGTCAGCACGGCGCGACGAAACCCA
>CP070661.1:991560-992353 GCA_020355165.1 Burkholderiales bacterium | reverse complement strand
CCGGCGAGGCGGTCGGCGCCGCGCGGGCGCGCGGCGGCGCACGCCGCGGGCAGGCGTTGAACGGGCAGTCGCTGCGCGAGGCGGTCGAGGCCGCGGCGCCGGGCCCGCGCGCCATGGTCGAGGAGATCAGGCGGTCGAACCTGCGCGGCCGCGGCGGCGCCGGCTTCAGCACCGCGCTGAAGTGGGAGGCCTGTGCCGAGGCGCCGGCGACGCCGCGCTACGTCGTTTGCAACGCCGACGAAGGCGAGCCAGGCACGTTCAAGGACCGGGTGCTGCTCGCCTCGCACGCCGACCTGCTGTTCGACGGCATGACGGTGGCCGCCTGGGCGGTCGGCGCGCGCCACGGCTTCCTGTACCTGCGCGGCGAGTACCGCCACCTGCTGGCGCCGCTGCAGGCGGTGCTCGAACGGCGGCGCCGCGAGGGGCTGCTCGGGCCGGGCATCGGCGGGCAGGCGGGCTTCGACTTCGACATCGACATCCACCTCGGCGCCGGCGCCTACGTGTGCGGCGAGGAGTCGGCGCTGATCGAGTCGCTCGAGGGCAAGCGCGGCGTGCCGCGCAACCGGCCGCCGTACCCGGTCACCCGCGGCTATCTCAAGCAGCCGACCGTCGTCAACAACGTCGAGACCTTCTGCGCGGCGGCGCTCATCGCCGTGCGCGGCGGCGACTGGTACCGCTCGATCGGCACCGCGCGCTCGGCCGGCAGCAAGCTGCTTTCGGTGTCCGGCGACTGCGCGCGGCCCGGCATCTACGAGTATCCGTTCGGCGTCAGCGTGCGCCAGGTGCTGGCCGA
>CP070661.1:990589-991460 GCA_020355165.1 Burkholderiales bacterium | reverse complement strand
TTGAAGGCCAAGTTGGCGTAGTTGTAGTTCGTCTTGGCCAGCGACGCGCCGTTGTGGATCTTGTGGATCAGGGTCGTGAAGTGGCCCATCACCTCGCCGTCGCCCACGTAGGTGAACGGCGAATACGAGTAGCTGGTGATGCCGGTGGTCGCGTTCACGTTCTTCGTCTCGGTCAGCGCCGGGAACGCGCTGCTGCTGTCCGACACGACCCTGGTCTGGCCGTAGGCTCGCTGCGACGTGTGGCAGGTCGTGCAGTACTGGGTGTCGACCCGGCCGCCGCCGTGGAACGCGAGCTTCTGGTGGCAGCCGTTGCAGGCCTTGATGTCGACCAGGTCTTTCTTCAGGTCGGCAGGCGGGATGACGGCGCCGGTCGACGGCACGAAGTCGTACACGACGTTGGTCGCACTGCCTAGCGCCGCACCGGCGTTCGAGCCGCTGATCTGGATGATCAGGCGATGCTGCAGACTTGGGTCGAACGTCAGGTCGCCGAGGTCAGCCTTGTTGGCGGTCGCCGGCACGGTTGCCGCGGCGACCTGGTCCTTGACCTTGGGAATGTCGCGGGCGAAGGTGTACACATAGGAGCCGTCGCCATTGTCCTTTAGCGTGCCGTTCTGGTCGGTGGTCGGCCGGCTAGGCGTACCGTCGTTGCCCTGGACGAGGTAGCTGATCCACTCGTCCGGGCTGCCCGCCGTGCCCAGCGTCAGCTTCGACAGTTCGAAGCGGATGTTCGAGTAGGAGGTGAAGCCGCCGCTGGTGCTGGTGTTGGTGCCGATGCCGACGATCGGCTTGCCAGAGCCGTCGGCCAGCTTGAACTCGACCGTCGTCGGGCTGGCGATCGTGGCCTTGGTGACCTGGCCCGTGATGGTCAGGT
>CP070661.1:989557-990489 GCA_020355165.1 Burkholderiales bacterium | reverse complement strand
AAACCACCAGCGCCGGCCCGCTACCGGCCTTCATGCTGCGCAAGGTCGCCGGCAACGCGCTGGCGCTGCTCTTGCCGGGATCGGGGGCGAAGTTGCGCTTCCATCTCGTACGCCTGGCCGCCTCGCTCGGGGAACTCAAGGGACACCTTCGCGCCCGTCGTGAAAACGCCGGTCGGCCGGCGCCAAGAGCGCCCAACCCGCTGCCAACGAACCCGCGCCATGCCGACGACCGCTGAGACACCTCTGGTCAGCGTCGTGACGCCGGCCTACAACGTCGCCTGGTGCGTCGGCCGCGCGGTGGACAGCGTGCTGGCGCAGGACTACCGCGAACGCGAGATGATCGTCGTCGACGACGGCAGCACCGACGACACGGCCAAGGTGCTTGCCTCCTACGGCGGCGCCATACGCGTGATCCACCAGGAGAACCGTGGCATGTCTGCCGCGCGCAATGTGGCGATCCGCGCCGCGCGCGGCGAGTACGTCGCGTTCCTCGACTCCGACGACTGGTGGTTGCCGCACAAGCTGTCGCGTCAGGTCGCGCTGATGCAGGCCGACCGGGGCATCGGCTTCAGCTCGACCGCGGCGCGCGTCGAGGATCCGCAGGGCAAACTGCTAAATCACTGGCGCTGCCGCCACGCCAAGACCGACATCCTGAAGACGCTGTTCGCCCAGAATGCCGCCATTGCCGGCGGCTGCTCGGCCGTGATGGTCCGCGCCAGCCTGTTGCAGCAGACCGGGCTGTTCGACGAAAGCCTGCGAGGCTTCGAGGATCCCGACCTGTGGATGCGGCTGGCGGCCGCTTCGGGCTACGCCTGCATCGACGAGGAACTGGTGGTCATCCTGCGGCGTGAGAAGAGCGTGAGCGGCAACCTCGACTCGATGCGCGATGCGGCGGGCCGCTCGATGCGCAAGAACCGCCGGCTCCTGCCGGC
>CP070661.1:988484-989457 GCA_020355165.1 Burkholderiales bacterium | reverse complement strand
AACCCCCGATGTCGCGGGCGAGTTCCAGGACCTGTCGCCCGAAGAGCACGGCATGCTGGCCACCGTGCTCTGGCACCGCGACCAGGCCGCCGCGGGTTACATCGAGACCGAGTACGACCCGGCGGCGTGGGAGGAGTACGCCAAGCGCTATGCGGACGAGCATCGGCTGCTGATGCCGCCGCTGATGCCGCTGATGGCGTACCGGCTGGTCGAACTGGCAGCCGCCAACCCGCGCATCAACTGCGCGATCGTCGACGGGCGTCGTTACCAGTACGGCCCGGTCAACCTCGGCTTCACGTTGCAGGCCGGCCGGATGCTCTACCTGACGGTCGTCCGCGACGCCGGGCGGCTCGACACCAAGGGCTTCATCGAGGCGATGGGCGACATCCAGCGGCGGGCGATGGCGCACAAGCTGCTGCCTGCCGAGATGTCGGGCGCGACGGTCGCCTTCACCAGCATGGCGCGCTGGAACGTGAGCCGGCACGTGCCGATCCTGCCGCCGCAGACCGGAATGATCGTCGCCCACTCGGCGCCGCGCGGCACCGGCAAGGCCGTGCTCGGCGCCAGCTACGACCACCGGCTGCTGTCCGGCTTCGACGTCGTGCAGGTGCTGCAGGCGCTGGCGCAGCCGCCAGCGCCGCCTAATGGAGAGAAGGCATGAATCTGGACCGCGAAGCGGTGAAGGCCGCCATCCGCAGTCAGGTGATCGAGCTCGCGAAGGCGCTCGGCATGGACGCCAGCGAGATCAGCGACGACGACGTCATTCCGGCGACCGGACTGCTCGACTCGACCGCCGTGCTGCAGCTGGTGGTGTGGTACGAGCAGGCCTACGACCTGCCGCTGAAGCAGGAGGAGATCAACATCGACAACCTCGGCTCGATCAACGCGATGGCCGAGTTCCTGCTGGCGCGCAAGGCGGCCGGCTGAGCCGCAAGCCGGGCTGGGACCGCATCTTCAGACGGATGAGCGCAAT
>CP070661.1:987377-988384 GCA_020355165.1 Burkholderiales bacterium | reverse complement strand
GCCGAAGTCGCGGCACGAGGCTGCGGTGCCCGGCCGCGAGTGCACCGAGCCCCGGCAAATGCGGACGTTGCTACCGCAACAGCACACGGCGCCACCGCAACGGCGCACGGCGCCACCGCAACAGCGCACGGCGCCACCGCTACAGCGCACCGTGCCACGGCAACGCCGAGCTGCGGAACCACGGATGAACTCCGCCCTCGAAACCGCCAGCGATCCCGGAAGCCTGCGCCGGGTGGCGATCGACCCGCTGTCGCGCGTCGAGGGCCACGGCAAGGTGACGCTGCTGCTGGACCAGGACGATCGCGTCCGGCAGGTGCGGCTGCACATCGTCGAGTTCCGCGGCTTCGAGAAGTTCATCCAGGGCCGGCCGTACTGGGAAGTGCCGGTGACGGTGCAGCGGCTGTGCGGCATCTGCCCAGTCAGCCACCACCTTGCCGCGGCCAAGGCGATGGACATGGTGGTCGGCGCCGAACTCACGCCGACGGCGGAGAAGGTGCGCCGGCTGATGCACTACGGGCAGATCCTGCAGTCGCACGCGCTGCACTTCTTCCACCTCGCCTCGCCCGACCTGCTGTTCGGCTTCGACGCCGAGGTCGGCCGCCGCAACATCGCCGCGCTCGCCGAGGAGCAGCCGGAGCTGGCGAGGAAGGGCGTGCTGCTGCGCAAGTACGGCCAGGAGGTGATCCGCGTCACCGCCGGCAAGCGCGTGCACGGCACCGGCGCCGTGCCCGGCGGGGTGAACAAGTCGCTGACGGCGCAGGAGCGCGACTACCTGCAGGAGGACGTCTACCGCGTCCTCGCCTGGTCGCGCGAGGCGGTCGACATCGCCCGCCGGTTGTACGAGTCGGACCGGGCGCTGTACGACGGCTTCGGCACCTGCCGCTCGAGCATGCTGAGCCTGGTCGCGGCCGACGGCAGCCTCGACCTGTACGACGGCGGCCTGCGCGCGCGCGACGCCGACGGCGGCATCCTGTTCGACCACGGCGACTGCAGCCGCTACTGGGAGC
>CP070661.1:986229-987277 GCA_020355165.1 Burkholderiales bacterium | reverse complement strand
ACGGTCGCGAGGGGCCGTCTACTCCGGCCCAGCGCGACCGAACGGCAGCTTCTGAACAAAGCGACCGCGAACTTTCGACCCAAAGCGGTATTCCTTGGCACGCGAAGCAGTCGCTAGAACCACGCCCACCGGCGGCCATCTAGTTCGCCTGATCGGCATGCACCGGTGAGCAAACGAGTTGTCGTCAGAGGCCGCCAGTGCTGGTGAGCAGGATCACACCGTCCCAGCCGACCGCAACTCCCGTCGTCGGATTGATAAAGGCAACACCCAAAAGGCTGACGCTTACGCCGCTCGGCGCCGTCGGCGCCCAAGTAGCGCCGCCGTCATCGGTGCGCAAAGTGGCCCCTGGAAAAACTCCGACAACGAAGCCGAGTCGAGTGGTCGGCAGGGCGATGGCGAGGTATCCCTGCGGGGGACACAGAATGACAACCCCTTCGTCTCCGTGGAAGACCCAGGACTCTCCGGCGTCGGTGCTCGTCGCCAAAATGGGTGCACAGGCGACGCCAACCGCAACGCCGAATCCGGGTCCAGCGAATGCCACGGCCTTCATCGCACCGTAGTTGCGCATCACGACGTCCTTCCAACTGGCGCCACCGTCGGTGCTGCGAATGGCACGCCCGCTCGAGCTCACCGCCACACCGGTTTGCGCATCGGCAAAGGCGATCCCCGTGAAGCCGTAATTTGAGTGCTGGCTGACCAGGCTCCAGGTCTGCCCACCGTCTGCTGAACGAAAGACGCTGTCCGACCCGACGGCAAACGCTGCGCCATCGCTGCCCGCGAAGGCCACGCCCCTCAGCGAAAGCGCTGTTTGGCTGACCGCGGCGGTCCACGTCAGGCCGCCATCGACGCTGCGCAGGATCGTCCCTTTCTCTCCCACCACGATGCCCAGGCTCGGGCCGGCAAAGGCGACGGCGTACAGGGCGACGCTGGTGCCACTTTGCACCGCCACCCAGGTCAAGCCCCCATCGACGCTGCGCAGGATCGTTCCCGCCTCGCCGACCGCGACCAGGGTGGAGGCCTCGACCTTCGTCACCGCGTTCAGCGTGTT
>CP070661.1:985077-986129 GCA_020355165.1 Burkholderiales bacterium | reverse complement strand
ATCATCACCGGGGCGCTGGTCGGCTCCTCCGGCGCGATCCTGTCCTACATCATGTGCAAGGGCATGAATCGCGCCTTCCTCGCCGTGATTCTTGGCGGCTTCGGCGGCGAGGTGGCGGGCCCCGCGGGCGGCGAGCAGCGTCCGGTCAAGATCGGTTCGGCCGACGATGCTGCCTTCATCCTGAAGAATTCCGCCAAGGTGCTGATCGTGCCGGGCTACGGCATGGCGGTGGCGCAGGCCCAGCATGCCCTGCGCGAGATGGCCGACAAGCTCAAGGCCGAGGGCGTGGAAGTGAAATACGCCATCCACCCGGTGGCAGGCCGCATGCCCGGCCACATGAACGTGCTGCTGGCCGAGGCAAATGTGCCTTACGACGAGGTGTTTGAGCTCGAGGACATCAATTCCGAGTTCCCGCAGGCCGACGTCGCCTACGTGATCGGCGCCAACGACGTGACCAACCCGGCGGCGGAGGAAGACCCGTCCTCGCCCATCTACGGCATGCCGGTGCTGCAGGTGTGGAAATCGAAAACGGTGATGTTCAACAAGCGCTCGCTTGCCTCCGGCTATGCCGGCATCGACAATACGCTGTTCTATCGCGATAACACCATGATGCTGCTCGGCGACGCCAAGAAGATGACCGAAGAGATCGTCAAGTCGCTGTGAGGCACGTCCACGAGAATTTGCGAAATGGCCGGGGCTTGCCCCGGCCATTTCGTTTATGGTCGCTGTGCTTTCCCCAGCGGGATCGCCGGATCAAGCCGTGCGATGACGCGCCGCCGCTATCGTCATAACACCCGATACATCACCAGCGTATCGACGAACCCGCGCGTCGGATGCGCAAATGCGCCGGGCAGGCGGCCGACGATGCCAAAGCCGCACCTCTGCCACAGCCGCACGGCGCGCTCGTTCGAGGCGATCACGAAATTGAACTGCATGGCGCGGAAGCCGCGCGCGCGGGCCTGCTCCAGCGAGTGCAGGCACATCGCCCGCGCCACGCCGCCGCCCATGGCCGCCGGGGCGACCACGTAGCCGCAATTCGCCACATAGGCGCC
>CP070661.1:983906-984977 GCA_020355165.1 Burkholderiales bacterium | reverse complement strand
CACCGGCACCGCCGAGGTCTCGACCCGCTCGACATAACCGCTGACGGTGAGCAGGGTGGCGCCGAGCAGCGCCCGGTGGTACTTCTCCGCCTTGGTGCGCCAGACGACGACATTGATCGTGACGGTCTCGTCCTTGAGCGTGACGAAGGTCACGCCGCTGGCGGGGGCCGATCGAGGCATCGAGCATTCGCCGGACCGCTGCAGCGCATGACGCGATCGAAGCGCCGGCGCTTGACGTTTGTAGCTCACAGGCTACACTCCGTTTATGCGTGTTCGGCTGACCGACGTCTACGTCGACTGGATCAATGGTCTTCGTGACAAGACCGCGCGCGCGAGGATCCAGGTTCGGGTCGATCGTCTTGTCCATGGCAACCCGGGCGATCACCGCAATCTGACTGACGGGGTCGCCGAACTGCGAATCGATGTCGGGCCTGGATACCGCGTCTACTACACGCAGCGCGGCGACGAGCTGATCGTGCTTCTAGCTGGTGGTGACAAGTCGTCGCAACAGCGAGACATCAAACGCGCCATCGAACTGGCGGTGAATCTGTAGGAGTGTGGTAATGGCCAAGACATTGGCGAAGCAGGCCGCAAAGACAAAGACAATCGCCTATGACGTCGCGGCACAACTGCGCACGCCGGAGGAAATGGCGGCGTACCTGGACGCCTGGCTCGCCGAGGCGCCCGACGACGTCGCCGGCATTGCTCGTGCAATTGGCGACGTTGCTCGAGCCAAGGGCATGTCGCAGGTTGCACGTGAGGCTGGGCTTAGCCGTGAGAGTCTGTACCGGGCGCTCAGCGAAGGCGGAAATCCCAGCTTTGCCACGATTCTGAAAGTGACGAGGGCCTTGGGCGTCAGGCTGCACGTGGAGCCGGCCAGATAGAGGATCTTTCGCTCCTGTGGTGCCCTGGCGGCGGTATGGCGAAGGTCACCGACGGCGTTCAATGAAAATCCCGGCTCGCCACCGTGAGTTCGCCGAGCAGGTGCGACTGATCGGCCAGCCGCGCGGCGACCAGGTGCACCACCGGCACCGCCGAGGTCTCGATTCGCTCGACAAAGCCGCTGACGGT
>CP070661.1:982702-983806 GCA_020355165.1 Burkholderiales bacterium | reverse complement strand
CCGAAGCCGCCCGCGATGACCGCGAGGAACTTCCGGTTCATCGCGCGGCACATGATGTAGGACAGGATCGCGCCGGAGGAGCCGACCAGCGCCCCGGTCACGATCAGGAGGTCGTTGGACAGCATGAACCCGGTCGCCGCCGCGGCCCAGCCGGAGTAGCTGTTGAGCATGGAGACGACGACCGGCATGTCCGCGCCGCCGATCGCCATCACCATGTGCACGCCGAAGGCGAGCGTGATCACGGTCATCACCACGAGCGGCAGCATGCCGGCCTGGACGTCGTGCGCCTGCAGGAACTCCCGGCCGAACCAGATCACGACCAGCAGGCCGATGAGGTTGAGCCAGTGCCTGGCGGGCAGCAGCACGGGCTTGCCGCCGATCTTCCCCGACAGCTTGCCGAAGGCGATCACCGAGCCGGAAAAGGTGATTGCGCCGATCGCGATGCCGAGGTAGATCTCGATCTCGTGGATGGTCTTCTCGGCGCCCGTGTAGACGATCGAGGTGTCGACGTAGCTCGCGAAGCCGACCAGGCAGGCCGCGAGGCCGACGAGGCTGTGCATGATGGCGACCAGCTCGGGCATCTGCGTCATCTGCACCTTGCGGGCGGCATACAGGCCGATGCTGCCGCCGGCGAGCAGTGCGCCGACGATCCACGGGTAGGCCGCCGGTGTGACCCGGGGCCCGAGAACCGTCGCCAGGACGGCGACGGTCATGCCGACGATGCCGTAGAGGTTGCCGCGTCGCGAGGTCTCGGGATTCGAGAGGCCGCCGAGGCTCAGGATGAACAGGATGGTGGCGCCGATGTAGGCGACCGCGACAAGGTTGGCGGACATGCCTCGGCTCCCCTTACTTCCGGAACATCGCGAGCATGCGGCGCGTGACCGCGAAGCCGCCGAACATGTTGATCGCGGTGAGCGCGAGCGCCACGACCGCCAGTGTCAGGATCAGCGTGCCGGGCCGATCCTCGGCCCCCGCGCCGAGCGGTGGGGCGATCTGGACCAGCGCGCCGATCGCGATGATGCTCGAGATGGCATTGGTCACGCTCATGAGCGGTGTGTGCAGCGACGGCGTCACGTTCCAGATCACCATGTAGCCGACGAAGCA
>CP070661.1:981481-982602 GCA_020355165.1 Burkholderiales bacterium | reverse complement strand
TCGCGCCCGCACAGCGTGACGAACTCGTTCATCTTGATCAGCCCCTGCCGGTACAGCTTGCCGCCGATGCCGGGGTAGTCGGCGTACTCGGGGTAGCCCTTGGGCAGCAGCCCCTGGCGGTTGCCGATCACGCCGACGAGCATGCCGTCGAGCTTGACCAGGCCGGCGTAGATCTCGGGGCCGTAGTCGGGCCGGAACTCCATGTGCTCGCTGCCGTCGACCAGCCGCGCCAGCAGATCGTCGAACGAGTAGGTTTCCTTCTGATTGAAGGGCAGCAGGTGGTACAGGTCCTCGGCGGCGAACGCCGGCTCCGCGGGCTCGGCGACGCGAAAGAACCCCGGCGCATAGGCGGGGATCGCGCGCATGTACTCCTTCAGCCCGTCGAGCACGCCCTTCTCGTCGTCGTACACGCGGGTGAAGAAGCCGGTCTCGTCGTGGTGGACGTCGACGCGGCCCGGTGGCCGCTCCTTGAACTCGCGCGTGCGCGCGATCAGCTCCTCGAGCCCCTCGATGTCGAAGTGGCCGCGCGGCGACATCCCGGAGACGATGCCCGCGCCGCCGACGGCCATGTTGGCGTCCTTGTGGGCGAGCAGGATCGTCGGGCTGATCGACTGGTAGCCGCCACCCGCGGGATTGGTGCCGTAGATGCCGGCGAGCACCGGAATCCCGGCCTGCTCCAGCTCGGCGTGGCGGAAGAACGGCGTGCCGCCGCCGCGACGGTCGGGATAGAACTTCTCCTGGTCCGGCAGCTTCACGCCGCTGCAGTTGACCAGCCACACCAGCGGCAGGCGCAGCCGCTTGGCGAGGTTGGTCACGCGCAGGATGTTGTCGGCCTGGCCCGGCAACCACGCGCCGGCGAGCACCTTGTTGTCGAAGCCGATCACCACCGCCCAGCGGCCCGCGATCTTCGCCAGCCCGTCGACGACGTTGGTCGTGCCTTCAACGTTCTCCTCTGGGTTGTACAGGCTGTGCAGCGGATGCCAGGTTCCGGGGTCGACGAGGTACTCCAGCCGCTGCCACACGGTCAGCGCGCCGCGCCTGTTGATCTCGGCGGCCGGCAGGCCGACCTTCTCGCGCGCCTGCCTCGCGGCGGCGAGCTCGGCCTCGATGGCCTCGAGCCT
>CP070661.1:980240-981381 GCA_020355165.1 Burkholderiales bacterium | reverse complement strand
GCGACGGCCACGATGCCGCCGGCGTTCGCGCGACTGTTCGCGGCGGTGCTGAGGTGGGAGACCTGGGCGTTCAGATTGACCGTGTCGGCCTCGATGCGCGCGCCCTGGCCAACCTGAGTCTTCGTGCCGCGACCGGTGGCGGCATCGCTGTTCACGCGCGTCAGCGCGCGGGCATTCGAGCCGGCGCCGACGCCGCCGCCCTCGGCCTTGGCGAACACATTGGTGTCGACCGACGAGTCGGAGAGAATCTCGACCTGGCCGCCGGACCTGAGCGTGACGCCGTCGCCCGTCAGGTAGGCCTTGCTGGTGTTGTTGACGTCGACGCGGGCGGTGTCGTCCATGGCGGAGATGCCGCCGCCGCCCACGGCGGAGATGTAGCCGGTGCCCCGGCTGACGGACTGCGTCGCGACCTTGATGCCCGCCGTGCCCTCGACCAGTGTTCCGGCGATCCAGGCCTGCGCGTTGTTGGTGATCGTCAGGCGGGCACTCGGGGTGTTCACGGCGAGCCCGCCGCCCACGCCGAAGTCCACGCTGGCACGAGACAGCCCGTCGCCGGCCGCCGGGGCCAGCAGGCGTAGCGAGGTGCCACCCGGACCGAGCAGCGAGTGGTTCCCATCCGTCGACGTGTCAATGAGGTCGATGCGCAGCTCGTGCGTGCCGGCGCCCGGCGCCAGGTCGATGCCGGCCCGACCGATGGTGTGCGTGCCGGAGCGCCCCGTCTTGTCGAGCACGATCACCGTGGTCGGTGTCCCGGGATCCGCTAGCGAGAACGTGCTGCCGCTGCCGATCACGACATACGTACTGCCGTCCACGAGACCGCCGATGGGTGCGCGCTCGAAGGAGTGCTGGACACCCGCCTGTACGTCCTGCACGGCCGTCGGACCCGTGCGGTCGATCTCGACCAGGCCGGTCCCGTCCGGATTCTTCGAGAGCCGGATCGTGTCGGGACCGTCGACGATGACGTAGTAGGTGTCGCCATTCACCAAGCCGGTGATCGCGGTCCCGTTCGTGCGATAGGTGATCTTCTCGCCAGTGGTGAAGCCGTGGCTCTTGATGCCGAAGCTGTTGTCCGGACCGGCGACGTAGTACTGGCTCTGCGGCGTGTTTTCGTCGATGCTCGGGTTGATCCGCTGCTCGACGA
>CP070661.1:978969-980140 GCA_020355165.1 Burkholderiales bacterium | reverse complement strand
ATCGCTGGCTGTCACAGAGCAGACGCTCTGACCGACTCAGTCCGACCCTTCAGAGGCGCTCACTGCCCTGAACCGCTCACCGGGAGGCAGTCGCTGGTGCGGGCGTCTCGCGCTGCCCTGCCGCAGGCCCGTCGAGAATTGGTGCCGCTCGGAGATCAGCCGGTCGGCCTTATCAGTCGCATCAGCCGGTGCAGAACCCGTCGCCGCCGCTCGAAGGAGGGATCACGGTATCGGGCCCGGGGTTGATCGCCGTTAACGCGCCGTCCTTGCGCTGTGCTTCACTGTTCATGTGGCGCGGCACTCCAACCGCGGTGCCGCCGGCACACGGAAGCGAGAGGGGCCGAAATGTCGATCGCGACCAGGCGCGCAGTTCTGTCGGCTGCGCTGCTCCTTTCAGGCGCGCTGGTCGGGTGCGGCAGTGGCGGCGCTGGTGATGTGTACTCGCTGCGCATCGAGCCACCGCAATCGCTGACCACGACCCAAACCTCAATGCTGCTGCATGGCGAAGGCTTCGTGCCCGCTGGATCGACGTGCCCGGGCGGATGCGAAGGCCTGCTTCCGCCGCCCGTATTCGGCGACCTCGGCCCGCACACCATGGCCTGGTCGAACGCAGCCACTGGCGAGGGCGGCCCCATCTGGCTGCGGTGGATCTGCAACTGCGGCGGCAGCACCCCCTTGTGGATGGTAAGCGTTCCCCTAGCGCCGGGCCCGAACCCGATCACCGTCACCGAAACCGACCGCTGGCAGTCGCAGCAGGCCAGCATCACGATCACGCGCAACTGAAGCCGCGAACGACCGGCCGGCTTGCGAACTCGTGGCTGCACCTCCAGAACAGCCAGCGCCGGTGCGGTGACCGCGCGAAAGGCAGGGGCGGTCCTCCGTAGAAGCCGTTTCGACGTCGGCTTCTCCGCGCGGTGGACAGGCGGTAGCGACTTCTTGCTGACTTTCAGGCTTGCTGGAAGCAGCCCTTCCGAGCGCAGCCGAATGCAGACGTACAAGCTTGGAGGTCAACCACATAGGACAACCGGGGACCCGCGCGCGTCGGGCGATGTCACTGTCGCGCGCGGGCGATCCCAGGATACGACGCGCCCGTAATCAGGACTTGACGGTGAACTCCATAAACTTGGACCCGTTGGCTGTCTTCGCCTCGTAGCGACCCTTGCCTAGGTCT
>CP070661.1:977656-978869 GCA_020355165.1 Burkholderiales bacterium | reverse complement strand
CGGGATCGACGTAGTGGTACTGGACGATTTCCGGCACATACCGCACGCGGGCGCCACCCTGGATGGCCCGCCAAAGCCACTCCTTGTCCTCCGAACCCCCGAGTCCCCGGCCGACCGGGCCGAAGTCGGTCGAGAAAGGCCCGTTGCGGCGAAGCAGCCTGCCGCGCAGAACCCAGTTGCCTCCGCCGGGTGTGGCCGTCTCCTGCGGTGAATCGACCGGCGCGTCGCCGAGGTCGTAGCGCGGCACGGGCAGCGGATAGATGCGGTAGCGGCCGGTGTCGTGCACCCACGAGGGCTCGGAACCGTCCCAGTCGGGCAGGATGCGGCCGCAGAAGACGTCGACGTCGGGATGTTCGGATGCCGCCCGGCAGGCAGCCTCGAAGTAGGCGGCGTCGATGCGGTGGTCGTCGTCGACGAAAGCGACCAGGTCAGACTCGATCATCGACATGGCCTGGTTCAGCGCGTGCGACTTGCCCGGCCGGGGTTCGGCAACCCAGCGTAGCGGCAGGCGGTCGCCTTCGCCGGTCTCGCGTACATAGGCGTCCAGCAAGGAGTGCGTGGCGTCACTGCAGGCGTTTGCCACGACCAGCACCTCCGTCCGCCAGCGGTGCGGACGGTGCGCCGCGTTGAAGTGGCGAAGCGTTCGCTCGAGCAAACGAACTCGATCGTGAGTGGCGACCAGGACAGTCAGCGTGGCCGTCATGCTCATGCCCGCCGTCCGCCTGTCGCCTGCCTGCGTGGAAGCACTGGCTGGCCGGGACGGCGCGGTGCCGACAGTAGGTTCCTCGATTGCCCCAGAACCGCCTGGTCCCGATGGCACATAGTTCATGCGGGTACGCGCGCTGGCCAGCCCGGGCGGCATGCCGCTCGGCCAACGGATAGGCCCGTTCGGCTGACCAGGGTGGGTGCCCCTTCCAGGCTACGCAAGAATGCCCTCGTTTGCTGCGAATGACGGTGTCGCCGGGATGCGGGATGGTGAGTCAAGCCCGGACAGCGATTGTGGATGGCCTGTTGGACGCCATGATCGGGCGAATGGCTGAACGGCACGGTTCAGCCGGCAGGCGACGAAGTGGCTGTGGAGGCGACCATCGGGGCATGCCTGCAATTGCGGCGGTGCCGAGGAACTGCGGATCGCGGCTGCTTGAGTTCGTGGGAGGCACGGCCGTCGCGACGAAACGCATCGACTTTATTCACGGTGCCTGCATCGACTTCC
>CP070661.1:976339-977556 GCA_020355165.1 Burkholderiales bacterium | reverse complement strand
AGGCCTATAGGCCGGCCGCCGATCCCGCGCCAAGGATGCAGTGACCCGCGGACTTTCCATCCGATGGTCCCCGCCGAAACGGAAAAGGGGCCGCGCCGCCCGGGCGCAACCCCTTGAATTCTCTGGCTCCCCGACCTGGACTCGAACCAGGGACCTGCGGATTAACAGTACAAGGGAGAGGTGGCGCGCTGCCGCGAAAGCCGAAGATTCCAAACGGCGTTTTCCTGCGCCGGCCGACCGAACCGCGCGGACCGAGCCGATGCCGAACCCCGCGCGTCGGAATCGCGCCATCGCGCACCCGCGCCCGAATCCCGTCAACGGCTTGCGCGCGGTCCGCGCCGAACCGAACCCGAACCGGGCCGACGGCGCGACCGAACCCGGCGCGGGAACGCGAACCTCCTCAACGGCTTGCCGCGGCGCAAAGGTCGCTGGTCTGCGAGATGGGTTCGGGGGAGGGCGGCGTTCTGGAGTCCTGGGAACCTGGGAATCTAACAACCTGGGAACCTGAATGCCTGGCGAGCTGCGGTCGTCATCCCAGGACGCCAGGTTTCCAGATTTCCACTTCTCCAGATCCCCGGGGCGCGCGCGCCGAGAGCGGACCGTCGACTTCGCCGAACGGCCACCGGCGGCTCGCCACTGGCAGCCGCACCTCATGACGACGTTAGGCTTGGCGACTCGGCCTGACCAATGGCGGGAACTATGCACCTGCGGATCGCACGACCCGTATCCAATCTCTCCCACACGGCGGACCTCTACAAGCGGGGCCTGGGCTTGGAAGTCCTTGGCCGCTTCGCTGACCATCAGGGTTTCGATGGCGTCATGCTGGGATCGAGCGAAGCCAACTTTCACTTTGAGTTCACCGACTGCAGGTCACACCCGGTCGCGCCGGCGCCGACGCCGGAGGACCTCCTCGTGTTCTACGTGCCCGAGAAGGAGGCTTGGGAAAAGCGATGCCGCGCGATGCTGGAAGCTGGATTCAAAGAGGTCGAGCCGTTCAATGTCTACTGGAGCCGGTTGGGCCGCACCTTTGAGGACCACGATGGCTATCGTGTAGTCATCCACCAGTCACATTGGAGCAATCGACCTCAGACATAGGGGAGCCACGCACCGAGCCCCTTGACGCCGGAGTGGCGCCCCGGTCCGTGGACTGGCCGGTGCTGCCGACGTGGCCGATGTCGGCTCACTGGATGAAGTAGACCGCGGCCGTTGGCTCTGAC
>CP070661.1:975013-976239 GCA_020355165.1 Burkholderiales bacterium | reverse complement strand
TCGGGTGTAGCCACGGACAGTGGCGGCAACATCTACGTCGCCGACAGCGGCAACTACACGATCCGCAGGATCACGCACGACGGCGTGGTGAGCACAGTTGCCGGCACGGCCGGCTCGCGCGGCAGCGCCGATGGCGTTGGCACGGCGGCCCGCTTCGGTGGCTGCGCCGCTGCTGGCTTTTGGCTTTGTGAAGGACCGCTTTCCGTCGCCGCCGACGCCGATGGCAACGTTTACGTGACCGACGGCGGGAACCACACGCTTCGCAGGATCACGCCTGCGACGGCGGTCAGCACCGTTGCCGGGGCGGCATTGGAGTGGGGCGCGGAGGCCGGCGCGGGTAGCAGCGCCAGGTTCGGCGGATGCTTCGAGCCGGTGATGGGAGGTGTCTACTGCTTAGGCCCCGCGCACATCACCGCCGACGGCGAGGGCAACCTGTATGTCGCCGACCAGGGCTCCGGCATCCGCAGGATCTCACCCGTTGGCGAGGTGGAAGCCGCCATCGGCGGAAGCGGTGGCGAGATCTCCGGCATCGCCACCGACCGCGCCGGCAACCTCTACTGGCCACTCGGGGCCTCGATCATCAAGATGACGGCGGCGGGCGTTATCACCACGCTGGCAGGCAGTTGGCAGCTCGGCAGCGCCGACGGCATCGGCGCCGCCGCTCGCTTCTACTTCCCGGAGGATCTCGCCACCGATAGTGCCGGCAATCTCTACGTCGCCGACTCCGGCAACCACACCATCAGGAAGATCACGCCGGCGGGCATGGTCACGACCATCGCCGGCGCGCCCGGGCAGATCGGCACCGCTGACGGCGTCGGGCCAGGGGCGCGCTTCTCGTCCCCGCAGGGCATCGTCGTGGACCGAGACGGCAATCTCTACGTCACCGACAACCACGCCGTTCGCAGGATCAGTCCGTCCGGGGCGGTGACGACGTCCGCCGGCGTCGCCGGGCAGGCCGGGTTTGCCGACGGGACAGGCGCACAGGCGCGCTTCGACGGGCTGCGCGGTATCGCCATGGACAGCGACGGCAACCTCTATGTCGCCGACTCGAACAACTACACCGTACGCAAGATCACACCTGCCGGAGTGGTTACGACGATAGTTGGTGCCGCCAGCAGGCGCGACTTCGCACCCGGTGCACTGCCTGCGAGCCTGAAGAAGCCGTACGGCGTCGCGATCGTCGGCACGTCGCTGTTCATCACTATGGACAACGGCGTGGCGGTGGT
>CP070661.1:973619-974913 GCA_020355165.1 Burkholderiales bacterium | reverse complement strand
ATCCCGCCGCCGAACGCGCCGCCGCCGAACGCGCCGCCGCCGGCCAACGCCGCCGTCCCGCCACCGAACGCGCCGCCACCGGCAGCGCCCTACGTGCCGCCGTACTGGCCGAGCACGCCGCCGCGCTGAGCGGCTACCGAGCGGCCGAGAAGGTCGCCGCGCCGGCTGGCGACCCCGTCCCGCACACACCGCGGGCAATCGCGCGCCAGGTCGAGCGCTTTCCCCTCACTCGGCGCGGGCCTGGGCGGTGCTGGCCCGGCTCCGGGCCAGCACCTGCTGCATCGCGCTCCGCCGAGGATCGGTAGTCGCCAGCTCATCGCGCCCGCACGACGATGACGCGGGCGGCGAAAGGCCGGTTGGTCACCTGTTGAGCTTGCCGAACTTGTCGACGTTGACCGACGACCGGCGAGCGGGATTGCCGCGGTAGATGCCGTCAGGCGCCGTGTCGGCAGTGACCACGGCCCCACTGGCGATGAAGCAACGCGGCGCCACCCGAACACCGTTGTTCACGGTGCTGTTCAAGCCGACGACGCAGTTGTTGCCGATTCTGGCTGCGCCGCCGATCAGCGCGCGCGGCGCGACGAAGCAGTGATCGGCGAGTTCGGCGTCGTGCGACAGCGTGGCGCCGGCGCGGATGATGCAGTTGCGGCCGATCGTCGCGTACGGCTCGACGATCGCGCCGTCGAAGACCATGCAGTTCTCGCCGACGGAAAAGCCCGGCCACGTCAGCGCACGCGACGACACGTAGGAGATGAAGCGGTAGCCCTTGCCCTTGCCGGTCGCAAGCACCTCCTCGCGCAGTCCGCCCATCCTCGTCCAGCCGATCGGAGCGATCATGGCGACCTGCTCGGGAGGAAGGATGCGCTCCAGATCCTCGAAGCGCCGCACCGGCAGGCCGGCAAGCTGCGGATCGGCGATGTAGCGCTCGTGCACTGTGAAAGCGACCGGCCGGTGCAAACTGTCGTGAGCAAGGGCGTAGGCCGCCAGGCGGGCGAACAGGCGATTGCCGAAGATAACGACGTCCATTCTTGTTGCTCCGCACGCACTGTCTGGCGGCGAACTCTAGCGGCCGGGCAGGGGCAGCTTCGCTCGCGGGCGCGGTTCACGTGCCTTGTCGCCCGCTCCCGCCTTGATCCGCGCCGCCGCAGCCTCCCGCCGGCACCGTTCGGAATCTCGTCGACCAAGACGACCCGCTGCGGCGGCCGAAGCGGCGACAGGCCTACTGCGGCGGCGGCGAGGCGGAGATCTGGCGGCGGAACGCGCGCAGCAGGGTCTTCACCCGCGCGGCATTCGC
>CP070661.1:972155-973519 GCA_020355165.1 Burkholderiales bacterium | reverse complement strand
GTGGCGCCGCACGCCGCCGCCCCAGCCATGAACGACGAACAACAGCGCCGGGCGGCCCGTCGCGGCGAGTGCTCGCGCGGCATCCATGGTCAAAGCACCACTGTCCCGCGCAACTTGTCTGGCAAGGAAACCACGGTCTCGACGCGGCAGCCGTTAGGCGTCCGCTTGCTGAAACGGCGGCAATTTTAGCGTTGGCTTCCGCGCCGCTGGCGCTGCTGCACAAGGAGCGCCCGGGGCGGCGCTTCCAGGCACGGCGGGAATTTCAGCCCGCCACACGGCTGCGGAGCAGCGCGAACGCGCGCTCGTCTTTCGCAATCGAATGCGGATTCGATGCGCGCTGCTCGCCGACCGTAATGAAGTCCAGCACATCCCAACCGGCCCGGTGGAACAGTCTCCGCAGACACGGCTCCGTCATGATCCAGTAGTTTGTGGCGTCGCCGTTCTCGCTTTCGTCGGCTCCGAGCAGGTAGGCAACGTTGATCAGCGACAGGTTCTCGCCGCGCGGGGCAACGCGGAACACCCGCGTGCTGACGAAGCAGTACTTCGCCGACTTCGCCAGCCGCTCCAGCACGTAGAACGGGTTCTTCAGGTGGTAGAGGATGCCGAGGAACAGCACGACCTCGTAGTGCGGCCGCGGCAGCGCGAAGTACTCGTCGAGATTGACCGAGTGCACCTTGGCGTTCGAGTCCAACAACTCGACAAGCCGCTGGACGCCGCGCAGACCGTTCCAGTTGGTCGCCGGCCAGTCGAGAAAGTCGATCTCGAACCCGAGCGACTCGAGAAAGAACCCGAGGTCGCCGTCGGCGCAGCCGATGTCGGCGACCGCTTTACTCGTCAGGCGGTCGAAGATCGAGCGGTTCTCGCCGGACAGCAGGCGGTCAAGATGGACCAAGTTGCTCATGATGTCGTAGCCGTACCACCCACCCTCGATCGGGTTGTCCTTCTTGATCTCCGACAGCTTCGCCGAGAACGCCTTCGATTCGCGCAGCAACGACCTGATGTCGCGCATCACTCTCCCCTCTTGCCCTCAGATGGCCGGCTTTCCTGCAGCATAGAGCGGATCGCGGCAGGCAATGCGCGCCGATCGACCATCCGTTGCGCTATCGATAGAAGGACAGGCGATGGCGCCGCAGGATCGGCAGCGCCTGCTTTGCTGACTGAACCGGGACCTGGAAGCGGGCCAGTTCCTCGTCCGGCGCCTGCTCGAAGGCGGCCGCGACCCGTGCGACGTCCCGGTAGTACGCCTTGCGGTGCGGCGCGATCTGCCACTGCACGGCGTGCGTCGCGGCCTGAAGCAGCGCTGCGGCGAAGCAGAACGCGGCCAGCACGCCAGTCGTGCCGCGCGCGGGTCGGCGTTCCCGCAG
>CP070661.1:970606-972055 GCA_020355165.1 Burkholderiales bacterium | reverse complement strand
GGGCCAACGCCGTCGGCGCTGCCGCGCGAGCCGGCCGTGCCGGCAACAGTGCTCACCACGCCGTCGGGCGTGATCCTGCGGATCGTGTAGTTGCCGCTGTCGGCGACGTAGATGTTGCCGCCACTGTCCGTGGCTACACCCGACGGGTCATTGAAGCGCGATGCCGTCCCTGGGCCGTCCGCACTACCGGCCTGTCCTTCGGCGCCGGCCAGCGTGCTGACTACCCCTGCGGGCGTGATCTTGCGAACCCGGTGGCCGTCAGCGACGTACAGGTTGCCAAGGCGGTCCGCCGCGATACCTCGTGGACTGGCGAAACGCGCTTCCGAACCGACGCCGTCCGCACCGCCGGAGACTCCGGACAGGCCAGCCAAAGTGCTGACCACTCCTGCGGGCGTGATCCTTCGTATGGTCCGGTTGGCGGTATCGGCCACGTAGACGTTGCCGGCCCGGTCAATGGCCAGCCCACGCGGGGCCCAGCCGAAGCGCGCCTCGGCGCCGCTGCCGTCGGCGCCGCCGCCGACCCCCGGCATGCCGACCCAGGTGCTCACGATCCCGTCCGGCGTGACGCGGCGGATCGTGTAGTTGTCGGCGACGTAGACATTGCCCGCGCTGTCAGCGGCGAGTCCGCCCCACAACTGCATGAAGCGGGCATCGGAGCCAGCGCCGTCGGCGCTGCCGCTCATGCCGGGGCTGCCGGCGAAGGTGGTCACTACGCCGGCCGCGTCGATCCTACGAATCGTGTAGTTGTTGCGGTCGCCGACGTAAAGGTTGCCGGCGCTGTCCGCGGCCACTGCCGTCGGGCTGTTGAACCGCGCATCAACGCCCAGTCCATCGGCGGTGCCCGGTCCGCCGAGGCTGCCAGCGAACAACGTCAGCTGCGGCGCGGGCGGTTGCTCGACCCGCACCACCTGGCGGATGCTCAGGCCCTGCGCTGAGGCAACGACGTCCGCCTGTCCTGGCGAAACGGCCACGATCGTGCCGGCGGCAGACACCGATAGCACGCTCGTGTTGGTCGTGCTCCAGTTTGCCGTGGTGCTGACGTCCCTGGAGGACGAATCCGAGTAGGTCAGCGTGGCGGTGAGTTGCGCCGATTGGCCCGGCAGCATCGACGCAGTCGGCAGACCGGTGATCGACATCGATACCGGCTGCACTGGAGGTGGGCCGACTTCGCCGACATCCCCGCCGCCACAGGTGGCCAGCAAACCAAGGCAGGCAGCCACCGCACAAGGTTTGAGGAATCGAGTGACGAATCCTGCGCATGCCATGACGGCCTCCCTGACGGGCGACGTGTGACTGATTACACGCCCCCACGCGGGCCGTCTCGTTGACTTACGGCACAGGTCGGATTCTTCTGGCTACCGCCGACAGGTGCGAGGACAGGTGCTACGGCGCGCTCGACTGTCTGCTGTTCGGCGCAGTCGCCAACCGGCTGCTGTTGGCCGAACGCGG
>CP070661.1:969050-970506 GCA_020355165.1 Burkholderiales bacterium | reverse complement strand
AGCCCCGTCGCTGCGTCGCCCCGGCGCAGGCCGGGGCCCAAGTTTCAGCGTTGAAGATTGGGTCCCGGCCTCCGCCGGGATGACGGCAAGCGTGCCTGGAAGACTGAGCCCCGGCCTCAATTCGAGTCCGCGGCAAGCTCTGCGCCGGGGAAGACGCTCGCGTGGTCCTGCAGTTCCCGATCAGACCACCGACGGGCCGCCGCCGCGGCGCGCATCCTGGTTGCGCAGGCGGTTCAGGATGCCTTCCTCCTCGACCGGCGAGAAGCCGTACGGGTACAGCGTCCGCGTCGCGTTGGCGAGCTCGGGTTTGCCCGCGTACCTGGCGATGCCCTCGCGGATCTGCGAGAAGCGCACGAACAGCAGCACCGCCGGCGCGTCGACACGCTCGTTGTGCCTCTCCGGGCCGATCTTGCCGAAATTGAGCGCGCGGATGTAGAAGGGCACGTGGCGGGGATTGACCTCGATCACCGCGGCGTCGACGTTGCGCAGGCGATGCGCGTACAGGTAGGCGGTGTGGAACAGGCTGGCGAGCACCGTCCGCGACAGCGCGTTGGTGTCGACGGCCAGCCGCGTGAATTCGCACAGCCGCAGCTTCTGCTCGCGCAGCGCCTCGATCTCCTGCGCGTACAGGTCGTCGGCGTACAGCCCGCGGTCCGAATCGAGGCGGACGCCGACCGTGCCTGCCAACTGGCCCTGCTCGTAGGCGGCGACTGTGTACAGGCTGGGATCGGGGATCGCGAGCGGCAGGTCGTAGCCGCGCTCGGCGTAGCGGCGCTGCACGAGGTCGCCCGTCTGCATCGGCCGATCGGCACGCGCGCCGGCGATGCGGATCTTGATCAGCGCAGTGCTGAAGTCGGCGGTGCCGACCGGCACGCCGGAGACGTGTTCGATCGACAGGTCGCGCAGCTTGACCGCGACATCGCCCAGCACGGTCAGGCCGCTGCCGTCGTCGACGCGAAGATCGTCGATGTCGTTCTTCAAACTGACTGTCTGAGCGCTCAGCAAGGGTCGTCCACTCTCGGTGATTGGAGCACCGGCGCCCGGCGGTTCACGTCCCTGCCGGGATCGCCGAAAGCGAGCGCACGCACCTCATGCGTCGCAGGATACCCGTTGTCCGCAGCGGACCTAGTCGGCCGACCGGATTCGGCCATTCGACGCCTGACGTGGGTCAACGCACATCCCGGCATGCCGGTAGCGGTTGAATCGGGGCGACGGGTGCCGGTCTGCGGTTTCCCTTACGGACGATCCGGTTAACGGTAGTCCCGGCTCGCCACGACGAGTTCGCCGAGCAGGTTCGACTGATCGGCCAGCCGCGCGGCGACCAGGTGCACCACCGGCACCGCCGAGGTCTCGACCCGCTCGACATAACCGCTGACGGTGAGCAGGGTGGCGCCGAGCAGCGCCCGGCGG
Source organism: Burkholderiales bacterium (assembly GCA_020355165.1). Classification (GTDB taxonomy): domain Bacteria; phylum Pseudomonadota; class Gammaproteobacteria; order Burkholderiales; family Burkholderiaceae_F; genus JADJWR01. The sequence goes on along the minus strand of CP070661.1, from coordinate 969,096 downwards.
TACTTCTCCGCCGTGTCTCGCCAGACGACGACGTTGATGGTGCCGG
>CP070661.1:967386-968950 GCA_020355165.1 Burkholderiales bacterium | reverse complement strand
GCGCGGTCGACGAAGTTCGGGCTCTGGCGGACACGGGCTCGATGCGCAGGAGCACGGCGGATGATCACGATCGAGGCACTGCTGCAGCGGATCCGCTGGGATCCGGCCTTCGGTCGCGGCCGCTTCACCATCGGCTACTACGACCGCCTGCAACGGCGGCTCATCTGCGTGCCATTGGAGCAGATCCACCTGGAGCCGGGCAATCACTTCTCGTTCACCGCCGTCGAGTCCGACGGTACGGTGCACGAGGTGCCCTTTCACCGGGTGCGCGAGGTTCACCGCGACGGCGAGCGCATCTGGCAACGCCCGGTACGCGGCGAGGCCGGCGGCTGACCGGCGCGGCGTCGGCCGCCTTTGCGCAAGGTCAACCGTCGCCGACGCCTGCGCTCTAGCGTGAAGCGGTCGATACCGCGCGACGATCCGCCGATGGCGAGCAGGCACGCACCCGCGCAGGTCAAGGTCAACCGCGCGCCGGTCCTCACGCTGTGGGCCGCGGTCGTCGCCGAGCGCCTGGGCTTCGACCGCGACGAGGCGCTGACGATGGGCCGCGTGGTCGCCGGGCTGAACGCCTACGCGAAGGGGAAATCGCTCGGCCTGTTCAAGCCGGTGCCGGAGGAGGTGCGGCGCGAGCGCGAGCGCCTGCGCGAGGGCGTCGAGATGCACGTCGACCTGCTGCATCGCGCGGTGCCGGTGACGGTGACGCCCGAGGGGCTGCGCGCGCTGTCGAAGGGCAAGCCGATCGCGCCGGCAAGCGTGCAGCGCTACCTGCAGGGCAAGTTCGGCGACGCGCTCGGCGCCGTCGAGCAGGCGATGCAGAAGCTGGCCGCATCGATCGACCCGGACGAACTGGCCCGCTCGGCGTACTCGCTGTACGAGGCGTTCCGGCCCGAGGTGCCTGCCGGCGTACGCGGCTGGGGCGCTGCCGGCGTGCTCGACCTGCAGCGCATCCGAACGGCGGCGGGCTGAGCCGGGCCAGGCAGCTGCGCCCGCGCCCGGATGCCGTCGGCGGAGGAGGTCGCGATGCTGGAGATCGACGGCGCCCACGGCGAAGGCGGCGGCCAGCTGGTCCGCACGGCCGTCGCGCTGGCGGCGATCCGCGGCACGCCGGTCCGCGTGCGCAACGTTCGCGCCGGCCGCCGAAATCCCGGGCTGGCGCCGCAGCACGTCGCCGCCGTGAGCGCGGTGGCGTCGATGTGCGACGCGCGCTGCGCCGGCGTGCAGCCGCGCTCGTCCGAGCTCACCTTCGCGCCGGGCCGGCCGCGAGGCGGGCACTACCGGGTCGACGTCGGCACCGCGGGCAGCATCACGCTGGTGCTGCAGGCGATGCTGCCGGTCGCACTGGTCGCCGCCGAGCGTTGCGAGATCGCCGTCCGCGGCGGCACCGACGTTCGCGCTGCGCCGCCGGCCGACTACTTCCGCTTCGTCCTGCTGCCGCTGCTGCGACGGATGGGGCTGCGTGCCGACCTGACGGTCGAGCGCCGTGGCTATTACCCGAAGGGCGGCGGCGAGGTGCGGCTACGGCTGGACCCGCCGGCGCGGCTCGCGCCTTTCGTGGCCGACCAGG
>CP070661.1:965546-967286 GCA_020355165.1 Burkholderiales bacterium | reverse complement strand
GATTTACGTCGGCCCAGCGCAGCGCCAACATCTCACCGCGCCGCATTCCCGTGGCGACAGCTAGCGAAACGAGGTCGCGCACGAAGGCACGGTTCTCGCTCGTGATGCGCCACCGACGCTTCGACCCGTCCACCGGCTGTTCCAACTGGTCGAGAAAGGACTGGACTCGCTCGACCGATGGCAGCCGAGTTGTATCGAACTCCTCCTGGACTTTCGGCGGCACTGCATCGCCGGCAACGTTGACCGCAATGAGTTTGCGCCGCCGCGCCCGCTCAAGACACGTATGCAAGGCGCGATGAACGTGTGGCACGGTTCGCGGTGAGAGGCCGTGCGCTCCGCCGCGCAGCTTCGTGTACGTGTCCTCCAGCTCTCCGGCGGTCAGCTTCTGATTTCGAGGAACGTGCCGCAACCCTCGCATTCGAGGCTGGCTTCGGCACGGCCGTCGCTGAGGCGCTGGCCTGGGGCATGACGCGCAAGCTGCATTAGTTTGCTCGAAGAAAGAGCAGTCATGCGAACGGCGCGAAGGAGCAACGGCGGCGCAACGGTCTGAGCATCCGTTCGACGCGCCCCGGCACCGAGGCAGATCACATTCGGCGAGTGGCGCGCTTACCGCCTTGGCGCGTCGTGGAAGCCCTGATGATCCACGGCTAGTGCGTTTCGCACGCGCTTCAAGATAGCTCGCTCGGCGCAGACTCGCCCGACACTACAGCTTCTGGAGCAGTTCCCGCCTCTTCGTCTCGTACTCAGCCTCGGAGATGAGGCCGTCCTTTCGCAAGCCCTCAAGCTCTCGCAGTTTCTGGGCAACCGAGTCACTCGCTGGCGCCACGCCGCCCTTCGCGTCGAGCGGCGGTATTTCCGACCCAGGCATCGCGGAAGCGATCAGCTTCGACTCCATTACGCCCGCACGGCCCACCTTTTCGTCAACCTGCTGCAGGAGGCTTCTCGCCATCATGAGGCCCATCTTGACCTCCTGCCATACAAAGTAGTTCTTGCCGGCGTCCGCATTGATGCTCAATGTCGAAACGTTTTCCGCGTGCGACTCGATCTTGTACGCGCCTGGTGCAAGACTCACATAGAAGTACGTTTGATAAGTGCTTTGTCCCAGCGCCCGTCCATTCACGGTCACGGTCATTGGCACTGCGGCTCCAAACGTTTCGTTGCGATAGATGTACAGCGAGGCTTGTCTGGGTTCCGGGACGAATGCCTTCGCTTTGGTGTCGAGATCCGCCGGCGCGAGCGGCACGGAGGCGCAGCCGGCAAGTTGGATAGCTAATGCACAGGCAAACAAATAAAGAATTCGCCTCATTTCTTCTTCTCCCCGTCAACTAGGTGTCGCCGACTCCGCCGAAGGCAGCCACACACGCCGCTTGAGTAGTCGGCATCGGAAACATCGGCCAGCCATGACGCCCAGCGTCTGCTCGATTACACGCCCTTAGCCAGTCACCTCATTGACCTACGGCACAGGTCGGTTTCTCCGGCCTGCCAGGAACCAGCGTGGAAGGTCGAGCGGCGGCTACCCGTTCCTGCGGTGTTCGTGAACGATGGTCGGCGCTCATTGGAAGGGCCTATCTCACCGTTCGCTCTGGATCGCTGTCGGCGTACCTCTTCAGAATGAAGCAGGCTCCTCGATCAAGGCGATGATTCCTACCGCCCGCCGCGCTCAACCAGCAGCCACACCAGCAAGAAGCAGCCTACGCTGACCGCCCCGATGCCAGCGAGCATCAACGTCCCTGTAGCGAA
>CP070661.1:963703-965446 GCA_020355165.1 Burkholderiales bacterium | reverse complement strand
GGCCACACGCCCCACAACCGGCTGCCCATGCTGGCCTGGAGGCCAGCCCCGATCCAGGTCAGCTGGCTCGGCTACTTCGCAACGACCGGTGTCCGGGAGATCGACTACTTCCTGGCCGACGAAGTCAGCGTACCTGTCGAACACCGGTCTCACTTCACGGAAGCCATCTGGTATCTGCCGGACACCCGACTGTGCTTCACGCCTCCCGACATCGACATGCCAGTGTCCCCATTACCTGCGCTGCGGACCGGCTCGCTCACCTTCGGGAGCTTCCAGGGCACCGCCAAGCTGAGCGACCGCACTTTGTCGCTCTGGGCGCGCGTGCTCGAGGCCGTGCCCGGCGCGCGCCTGCGCATCCAGAGCCGGGGCCTGGCCAGCGCTGCGACGCAGGGACGGCTGCTTCGGCGACTGGAAGCAGCCGGCATCGCCACCGCGCGTGTCGCGTTGCACGGCCAGACCGACCGCCCGACATACCTCGCCTCTCATGCGGAGGTCGATTTCATCCTCGACACCCTGCCATTCACCGGTGGCACGACGACCTGCGAGTCGCTTTGGATGGGTGTGCCGACGCTGACGATCGCTGGCGACCGGCTTGTTTCCAGGCAGGGCGCCAGCCTGATGCGGGCAGCCGGACTTCCTGAGTGGGTCGCCGAGGATGAGGACACGTTCGTTGCAAAGGCGGCGGCATTCGCGCGGGAACACAGTAGGCTAGCCACCGTCCGGGCCGGACTGCGAGCAAAGCTGCCGAATACCCCGCTGTTCGACGTCCGCCGCTTCGCGGCTAATCTAGAGGACGCCTTCTGGCGGATGTGGCGCGGACGTCAGCAAGCAGGGTGACCCGGCACGCGGTGCGCCGCGTGCCGGTCAAGCGCAGTCGCACGAGTGCGCACAACAGCAAGAGGCATTCAATGATCGAGGTCATCAGCGCAAGCAGGCTGACAATGGACGACTTCTGGAGCAAGTCCGCGCTGGGCTTGTCGCTGCGGCGGCTCGCGTTCGACTCGAAGCGCCTGGCCGTGCACCTGGCCTTCCAGAACAGCGCCGGGCTGCCGACCGTCTACAACTCGAGAATCTCGACCGCCAACCAGTCCGAGGTCCTGCTCTTCGTCCACGATGACGTCTGGATCGACGATTACTTCGTAGTCGACCGCGTGCTCGCCGGCCTGCAGTCGTTCGACATCATCGGCGTGGCCGGCAGCAGGCGCCGGGTGCCCGGTCAGCGCGCGTGGCACTACATAGGCCCCGGCCAGCCGCAGGAACGAGAGCATCTCAGCGGTGCCGTCGGCCACGGCAAGAATCCATTCGGCCGCGTCTCGTCCTTCGGCCCGGCGCCTGCCGAGTGCGAACTTCTCGACGGCGTTTTCCTGGCAGTGAAGCTGCGGACGCTGCTGGATCGGGCGGTGCGCTTCGATCCGATGTTCGACTTCCATTTCTACGACCTCGACTTCTGCCGCTCGGCGCGCCAGGCCGGCCTGCGCCTCGGAACCTGGCCGATCTGCCTGACGCACCAGAGCGGGGGCAACTTCGCGTCCGAGGCGTGGACAGCCGCCTGCGGCAAGTACGTGCAGAAGTGGGGCGATTGATCCGTTGCAGCGGTCCGCGGCAGCAAACCGACAGGGTCAGCTGCCGCGGCCGTGTGCCTGCCGGCTCGGGCAAGCACCGATACTGCGAATACTGGTCGCCCAAAGACAGACGCGAGCGTCCGCAAGCCACGCTGCGCGGCAGCGTGGCAGCGCGACGCGC
>CP070661.1:961819-963603 GCA_020355165.1 Burkholderiales bacterium | reverse complement strand
AATTCCCAAGCGAGCCGGACCAGACCCAGACGGCTTCATCGATGACGAAGCGTTCGGGCGGGCCGAGGCCAAGGCCGTACCTGCTGTGTCGCCCTGCCGCGCCGGCACGGCGGTCAGCGCTGCGCCGGCTCGCCCGCTTCCTCGGATCTCGCCGCCGCGACGGGCTCCGCAGCAGCGGCCGGCGGCGCGGCGGCGCCTGCCGCCGCCGGCACCGGCGACGGCGGACCGACGAAGTCGTGCAGCTCGAAGTCGATCGCCCGCGACAGCACCAGCGACGGCAGGATCGTGGTCGCCGCGGCGTAGACCAGCAGCGCGCCGTACAAGGTCGCCGAGATCTCGAAGCGTTCGTGCAGGATGGTGGCCAGCACGAGGGTGAAGATCAGGGTCGGCGTGAGCGCCAGCGCCACGTTCAGGCTGCTGCGCGAGCTCTCGTGCTTGATGAAGCGCCGCTGCGCCCAGACGCCGAGCACGCGCAGCGGCAGCACCGCCGCCGTGATCAGCAGGCCGAGCCACAGCGCGTTGAGCGTCAGCGCGCCGGGCGGCACGTACATGCCGCGGTAGAAGAAGTAGAAGGGCACGAAGAACGAGGCGAACAGCTTGATCGCGTGCAGGTTGTCGTCGGAGGCCAGCTCGGGCAGGCGGTCGCGCAGCAGGCGGGCGATGAAACCGGCCAGGAACGCGCCGACCAGGTAGTACACGCCCAGCTGCTTGGTCAGGTAGGCGGCGATCAGGCCGACCATCACCAGCAGCGAGAACTCCGATCCCGGCGCATACGGCACCACCAGCCGGCCGAGCGCGATGAACAGCAACGGCAGGGCGACGATCATCACCGCCAGTGCGCCGCCGGCCCACGCCATGCGCTCCAGCGAAGTCGACTGCAGCACGACGAACAGCAGCGCCAGCGCCAGCAGTTCGCCGCCGATCGCCTTGCTGCTGACCCAGAAACGCTCGTCCTCGCTCAGGCCGAGGCTTTCGAGGGTGTCGAGGATGAAGCCGGTCGACGGCGTCAGCAGCGCCAGCGCCAGCAGCGCCGACTGCTGCCACGAGAAGTGGAGATAGTTGACGCCGAGGTAGACGCCGGCAGCGAGGATCGTGCTGCGAAACAGCAGGTGCCCGATCAGCGGTCCGGTGGCGCGGCGCATCAGCTGCAGGTCGATCTCGAGCCCGGCGAACAGGAACAGCGCCGAGATGCCGAGCGTGCCGAGCAGCGCCAGGGTGGCGTCGTGACTGAACTCGGCCAGGAACACGGCGGCGACGATGCCCAGGCCGAGGCAGGTCAGTGGCGCCGGCAGACGGAAGCGCTGCAGGACGCGCGGCACGACCAGCAGGGCGACGATCAGCAGCAGGTAGCCGACCTCGCCGGACTGGAGCAGGGCAAGAAGGCGTTCGGGCATCGAGGCGCTCGCGTTGGCGGCCGCGATTATCCGGCACCGGCCGCCGCAACGCCCGCCGCCGGCAGATACGGTAGCGGTCGTCGAACGCCCGGGCGACGTTTCGCCGGCGCTCGATGACGTCGTGGCTGGCAAGGACCGGCACGGTGCGGTCGGCCAGTCGCCACGCGATGCGCTGCGCCCGGCAGCGCGACCGTCCACGCAGCGCTTATCCTCGGCATGGCGGCGCGGAACCGAATCCACCCGCGCCGCTCCAATCCTGGCCCGCCCGCCGATGGCGGCGGGGCGCAGCCCCCGGATGACCACGCGCAGAAGACCCGCCGATGCGATCGATGACACAGTGGCTGCTGGTGGTGACGATCGGCACGTCGCTGCTGGCCTTCGCCGGTGGCG
>CP070661.1:959934-961719 GCA_020355165.1 Burkholderiales bacterium | reverse complement strand
TGTACTCGGCGTAGGTCGGCGTGAAAGGCACCGCCAGCAGCTGCAGGCCGGCCTGCTCAGGCGTGCGCGAGGCCTTGGCGTTGTTGCAGCGCCGGCAGGCCGCGACCACGTTGTTCCAGACGTCCCGGCCGCCCTGGTAGAAGGGCCGGACGTGGTCGCGGGAGAGCTGTGACGGCGGGAAGCGGCCGCCGCAGTACATGCACAGGAAGGCATCCCGCTTGAACAGCGTCTCGTTGTTGAGCGGCGGCACGTAGTCGCCCCGGGCGCTGCCGGGATTCGACGAATGCCCCACCGTCGCGATCATGGAATTGACCTCGATGACCGTCTGCCGTCCGGTGCGGGCGTTGATGCCGCCGTGCAGCGCGTAGACCGTGCTGCCGAACGCGTAGGAGACCTGGCCGAGGCAGTACAGCCGGACGGCCTCGCGGTAGTCGACCCACTCGACGGGCATGCCGGAGGCATCCGTGCGCAGCACCTGCTGCGACAGGTTCTGGTGCCCGACCGGCCTGACCTCGATGCGGTCCAGCCAGTCCAGGTCGGAGACGGTTGCGTTGGGCGACTTCGAGACCACGTCCGGACGTTACCTGACCCGCGCCTTGCGTGGCGCGCTGCAACAATACGGCAGGGATATGCTATGTTTCAACGCGCTTGGTGCAGCGCAAGAATCCTGCGCCAGTGCGTCGTGCGCGCCGCGGGAAGCGCGCCTTCTGCGAGATCCCAGGAAACCGGAGGACCCCGATGCCCACGACGATCGGCGTGCCGCGCGAGACCTTCGCCGGCGAGAAGCGCGTCGCCACCGTGCCGGAGGTGGTCGAGAAGCTCGCCAAGCTCGGCTTCGACGTCTGCGTCGAGACCGGCGCGGGCGACGCCGCCAACTTCTCCGACGACGCCTACGCCGCCGCCGGCGCCCGCATCGCCGGGAGCGCGTCGGAACTCTATGACGCCGCCGACCTGGTCTTCAAGGTGCGGGCCCCGACGCCCGACGAGCTCGCGCTGATGAAGCCGGGCACCACGCTCATCAGTTTCGTCTGGCCGGCGCAGAACCCGGAACTCATGCAGGCGCTGGCCGATCGCAAGCTGACCGTGCTGGCCGTGGACGCATTGCCCCGACAACTCTCGCGCGCCCAGAAGATGGACGCGCTGACGTCCATGGCGAGCATCAGCGGTTACCGCGCGGTGATCGAGGCAGCCAACGCCTTCGGCCGCTTCTTCAACGGCCAGATCACCGCGGCGGGCAAGATCCCGCCGGCCACGGTGTTCATCGCCGGCGCCGGCGTGGCCGGTCTGTCCGCCATCGGCACGGCCGCCAACCTGGGCGCCATCGTGCGCGCCAACGACACGCGCGCCGAGGTGGCCGACCAGGTCACCTCGCTCGGCGGCGAATTCGTCAAGGTCGACTACGAGGAAGAGGGCTCCGGCGGCGGCGGCTACGCCAAGGTCATGAGCGAAGGCTTCCAGCAGGCGCAGCGCGAGATGTACGCCCGCGAGGCGAAGGACGCGGACATCATCATCACGACCGCGCTGATCCCGGGAAAGCCGGCCCCCAGGCTCATCACCGCCGAGATGGTGAGGAGCATGAAGCCGGGCAGCGTCATCGTCGACATGGCGGCCGAGCAGGGCGGCAACTGCGAGCTGACCGAACCCGGCGAGGCCGTCGTCAAGCACGGCGTCACCCTCATCGGCTACACCGACCTGGCGAGTCGCCTTTCGAAGCAGTCCTCCACGCTGTACTCGACCAACCTGCTGCGCCTGACCGAGGAGCTCTGCAAGACCAAGGACGGTGTC
>CP070661.1:958031-959834 GCA_020355165.1 Burkholderiales bacterium | reverse complement strand
GTGCGCCTCCCGCGCGCCGGGACTCGCGGCACCTGCGGCAAGGCGCGTGAAAACCGGCGCGTAGCGTGCCACGCTGCGGCGCCAGTTCCGCTCCTCCTCGACGAAGCGCCTGCCCAGCGCGCGCATCTGCGGCCAGCGCGATCGATCGGCAAGCAAACTCAAGAGGGCGTCGGCCAGTGCCGGAGCGCTCCCCGCCTGGAACAGCACCCCCGTCTGCCCGTCGCGGATCAGTTCGCGGTGACCGCCGACGTCGGAAGCCACGAGCAGCTGACCCTGTGCCATTGCTTCCAGGGGCTTGAGCGGCGTGACGATCTCGGTCAGGCGCATCGAGCGCCGCGGGTAGGCGAAGACGTCGACGATGCCGTAGTAGCGCTGCACTTCGCCGTGCGGCACGCGGCCGGCGAACACGACCTTGTCCTGCAATCCGGCGGCGCGCACTGCGTCACGAAGCGCCTGCTCCTGCGGGCCGCCGCCGACCAGAAGCACCCGCGCATCCGGCCGCGCCTGCAGCACGCGCGGCAGCGCCTGCACGAGCAGGTCGAGCCCCTCGTAGGCGTAGAACGAGCCGATGAAGCCGATCACCGTCTGGCCCGCCAGCCCCAGCTCGCGCTTGAGCCGCTCGTCGACCGGCGCGCCGAAGCGGAACTCGCCGATGTCGACCGCATTGGGGATCACCGTGACCCGGTCCTGCGGCACGCCGCGGCCGACGATCTCGGCCTTCAGGCCTTCGCAGATCGTGGTGACGTGATCGGCATGTCTGAGCGCGTAGGTTTCGATCGACCGCGTGGCCCAGTAGCGCAGGCCACCCTCCCGGCTGGTGCCGTGATCGACTGCGGCGTCCTCCCAGAAGGCGCGCACCTCGTAGACGACCGGGATGCCGAGCCGGCGCCCGACGCGCAGGGCCGGCAACGCGTTGAGCACCGGCGAATGGGCATGGATCACGTGCGGTCCGACCCGATGGGCCACCTCCGCCAGGCGGCGCGCCGTGGCCCGCATCAGCCCGAACTCGCCGAGGACCGGGAGCTTGGCGAGACCGTGCGGCTGCCAGGGCGTGCGATAGAAATGCAGTCCGTCGACGTCCTGCTCGGGCCCGCTCGGTGCCGAGTGCTTGGGGCTGGTCAGGTGGAACGTCTCCCAGCCGAGCCGGCGCTGCTCGCGCAATATGGCGCGCGTGCGGAACGTATAGCCGCTGTGCAGCGGAATCGAGTGGTCCAGCACGTGCAGCACGCGCAGCGTCATACCGCGACACGCTCCGCCACGCGCCCGCGCTTCGACGCCGGCTCGCTCGCCGGCACGCCCCGCTGCGCATTGCGCAGGAAGGCGTCGAACATCAGCACGGTCCACAGCGGCGAGCTGTAGTCGCGCAGGCCCGACTCGTGATCGCGCAGCATCCGCTGCAAGGCGCCGGCGTTGAAGTAGCCCGTCTGCGCGAGCGTTGCCCCCAGCACGGCCTCGCGCACCCGCTCGCGCAGCGGGCCGCGGAACCAGCGCGCCAGCGGCACTGCGAAGCCCATCTTCGGCCGGTACATGATCTCGTGCGGCAGGTGCGGCTCCATCGCCTTCTTCAGCAGCCACTTGCCTTCCGGGCCGCGCACCTTGAGCCGCGGCGGCAGGCTGGCCAGCCACTCGACCAGCGGGTGGTCCATCAGCGGCTCGCGCACCTCGAGCGCGTGCGCCATGCTGGCGCGGTCGACCTTGGTGTTGATGTCGCCGACCAGATAGGTCTTGAGATCGAGGTACTGCACCAGCGCCAGCGGTTCGTCGGTCGACGCTCTCGCCGCGTGCCGGCGAAAGACCTCGACC
>CP070661.1:956069-957931 GCA_020355165.1 Burkholderiales bacterium | reverse complement strand
TCGGCTTCGAGTCATGCCGATATCCCGCTCGCGTGACGACCGTTCGACAAGGTGCTCGAATGACGCCCGCCTGGGCTTGGCGCTCAGGCGCCCGGCGACTGCCCGTGCCGGCAACCGTCGCCTTTGAGCGGCTGGAAGCACCGCCGGCGTCCGAAGCAGACGTTACCAAGTTTATGGGATGTCGGCGATGGCTGCAGCTTCGGCTGCAGCGCTCGAGAACCTCGGCGGCGGTCGTCGAGCGACTAGCGGCGAGAAACGATAGGCGCCGCCTCGCCGGGCGGCCATTGGGGACTACCGTCAGCGGTCGGCCTCGCTCGGTCGGCCCCCGCCAGCCGATGCGTTCCGCCGGCGAGGCGAAGGAACGTCAGGCGGTTGTGATGGCTTCCCGTCGACCGGGCTGACAAGCGGCGATCCGGCGCTCGGTCAGGTCTTGTCGGCGCCGGGAGGATGCAGCGCGGTGCCCTTGTCCCGCTTGCTGCCGCCGTCGCGCTCGACCAGGCCGATCCAGGCCTTGTGCGCCAGGTGCGGCAGCAGCAGGTGCAGCGGCATGCGCAGCCAGTGGCTTCGCACGTAGAGCGCGAAGGCCGCGGGCCCGGAGCCAGCGACCCGGCAGCTGTGGTGGGCGGTTGCGAGCGCCGGCACGAAGAGCGCGTCCATCAGGCGGGCCGCGGGGGCGGACGGCCGTCCGGGACACTGGGCCGACGCCTCGTCCGGCACCGGGGTCGCGAGCAGCCGGCGGCAGTAGCGCAGGCCGTAGAAGAGCGGCCGCCCGAGTTTCAGCTGCCCGGCGCGAGCGAGCAGACGTTCCCAGTACCCGCCGTCGGCCGCGCCGGCCCTCAGCAGGGCGTCGAGGTCGACGAGGTCGCGCAGGCCGTGCTCCCACTCGCCTTCGTGGAACAGGTGCGCCGCGCTGTGCAGGACCTGGTCGAGCGGGTCCGGCACCCAGAACCGGGGAAACTCCTGCAGCGGGCGCGCGGCTTCGATGACCGGCTCGGCCGGCGTCTTGATCCGCGCGGTCGGCGGCAGCAGGCTGTGGTGCACGTCGAGCACCGTGCGGCGCCGGATGTGCATCATCGGCGGCAGTTCGTGCATCCACTGCCGGTAGTACCGCCGGTCGTATTCGCTGTGGTGACTGCCGATCCAGCCGCCCAGCATCAGCGCCGCCTCGGCCGCGTCGAGCTGGGCCCGCGGCACCAGCAGATCGATGTCGGAGAACAGGCGGCCTGCCGCCGGGGGCAGGCCGGCGGCCGCGTAGGCCGCGCCCTTCAGCAACAGCACCGGGCCGTCGAGATCCGCCAGCACCTGCGTCAGCTGCACCAGTTCCCAGCGCACGGCGCGCTGCTGCTGGGCAGCGATGGTCAGCATCGCTTCCATGTGGCGCCAGACCGCGGCCGGCACCGCGGCCCGCACGCCGTGCTGCTCGGCCAATGCGCCGAGCCGGCCGAGCAGCCCCGCGGACGCCGCCTGGCGAACCACCAGGTCCAAGGTCGAATCGTCGAAGCCTGCCATCGACGCCGGCTCGCGCAACGCCAGCAGCAGGTGGGTCCAGCCCGGCCTCATGCGGCCAGTTCCTCGAAGACGCGCAGCGCCTCGTCGAGGCGCGAGTAGCCGAAGTCCCAGCAGCCGCAGCTTTCCACCAGGTCGGCACACAACTCGAAACCCAGGCGACCGAGCAGGCTGTAGTTGAACCCGTGGTTGGCCAGGTGCATGAATGCGTCGGCCTTCGGTCGGGCGGTGAGCCGGGTCTCGGCACCGCGCGCCCAGCGCGGGAAGACGATGTGGGCCGCCCGGCCCTTGCGGTCGAGACCCGCGACGCTTTCCTCCGAGGGCTTCAGGTGCGACACGGTGCCTTTGTGCGTGTC
>CP070661.1:954030-955969 GCA_020355165.1 Burkholderiales bacterium | reverse complement strand
GCCGCGGTTCAGCTCGCAGGCGATCCAGCACCGCCCCGGCCACAGCTCCAAAAAATTGGGGTCAGAGTCGAATTTCCCGCCCGCCGGCACACCAGGAAAGAAATTCGACTCTGACCCCAATTTTGGTTTGAGCAGCGCGAGCGTGTCGGCGAGCCAGTGGCGGTGCCGGTCGAGGTCGGCGCGGGTGAGGCGGTAGCTGCCCTTGGATGCCTGGCGGCGGGCGAGGGTGACCAGCTGGCTGAGGTTGCCGTAGCCGGCGCGCGAGGTGGCGAGCAGCACCAGCGTCGGGCCGTCTTCCAGCCGGATCTCGGTGCCGTGGATCAGCCGGAAGTCGCGCGCCGCCGGGTAGCGCTCGACGGCGTCGCGCAGCGCCAGGTGGGCGCGCGCGCTGCCTGCGAACGAGCATTCGTCGGTGATCGCCAGCGCCGAGTAGCCGAGCGCGATCGCCCGCTCGACCAGTTCCTCCGGGTGCGAGGCGCCGCGCAGGAACGAGAAGTTGCTGGCGCAGTGCAGTTCGGCGTAGGAAATCTGCATGGAACAGCGAACGCGGTCGACGGCACTGCGTCACGCCCCTCGTCAGGCGGCAGTCCAGTTCTCGACTCGCAGGTCGGGTACGCGCCTGAACTCGCGCTCGTTGTTGGTGACGAGCGTCATGTCGAGGCTGAGAGCGTGGGCAGCGATCAGCATGTCGATCGGACCGATTGGTGTGCCGGCGCGCTGCAAGCGGGCTCGAAGGTCGCCGTAGACGAAAGCGGCGTTGCCATCGAAGGGCATCACCGTGAAGGAGGCGGTGAACGATTCGAGAGCAGCACGATTGCGCGGCGATCCGCTCTTGGCGACACCCCATGCGAGTTCGGCAACTGTCAGGCTCGACACCGCGATGTTCATGGGATGAAAGCGCTGCAACCGCGCGAGCACCTGAGGTCGATCGCGGTTGATCAGGTAGATGCAGGTGTCTGTGTCAAGCAGGCGTTTCATTTTTCGTCGAACATCGTGTCGAGCAGGGGGCGTTCCTGTTGCTCTGTGGGCTGCTCGCGTTCAATCCGGAAACCCGGTTCGAACATTTCGAGGCTGGCGAGCAGCGCACTCCAGTCCTTTGCCTTCGGCAGCAGGACTACGGCGTTGCCAACGCGCTTGATGTAGACCTCTTCTCCCTCGAAGCGGTACTCCTTCGGCAGTCGCACGGCCTGGCTGCGGCCGGTCTTGAAGAGCTTGGCGGTGTCCATCGATTGCTCCTTGGTATACGGCATTGATATATATCGTACCCGCTGCCCGTACGCTAGGCGAAGAACCCGTGCAGGAACCAGCCGCGCGGGGCGGCGAGGTCGCGGTAGATCCACAGCGTCTGGCCGTGCGGGTTGCGGGCGACGAAGTAGTCGCGCGCGACCGCGCCGCGCGGCTGGCCGAAGGCGGGGCTGGCCAGGTCCCACCAGCCGGCCTCGATGCGCTCGGGGCCGGCGACGAGCTTCAGCGCGCCGCCGTAGCGCGGCGGTTCATCGGCGGCGTGCTCGCAACCGGGCAGCGGCAGCGGCCGCGGCACGATCAGCAGCGGCCGCTCGCCGGTGGCGTGCGCCGGCGCGATGTGCTCGGCGGCGTCGACGGCGATCGGCACCGCGCGCCAGGCGCGCTCGGGGCGGTGATCGTCGAGCGCCTGCAGCTGGAACACGCGCGCCGAACCGAGCCGCGCATGCAGCGTCTCGGCAAGCTTCAGCCAGTCGAGCCCGGCCCGCGCGTTCGGCGCCGGCGGCAGGAAGCTGTCGCTGGCGGCGGCGAACGGCAGCAGCCGCTGCACCGCCAGCGACAGCGCGATGGCGGGCTCGGGCAGGCGCACGCGATCGAGGCGCTCGCCGAGCAACTGCGCCAGCCGGCTGGCGTCGCGCTCGGGCGCGGCCAGGGCGAGCGCGATCTTCGTCGGCGGCCGGGCGACGGCGCGGCGCGG
>CP070661.1:951800-953930 GCA_020355165.1 Burkholderiales bacterium | reverse complement strand
GTCACCTGCCGTAGGCCGCTGCGCCGTAAGCGTCATCCGACGGCTGCCTTGTCTGGTTTACCGCGAAGGCGATGATTGTCGCTGGCGACGAGGGTCGGCGCCGACGGCGCTGGCATCGTGGCAAACAGCGGTGCTTGCACGGTGGCTTACCAGCGGATGGAGATCATCACCGGGGTTGGTCGGCGTCGTTACTGGTCGAGCGAGGAGAAGGTTCGGCTGGTTGGCGAGGTTGCCGAGCGCGGGGCCGCGGAGGTGGCGCGGCGGTATGAGGTCTGCCGCAGTCTGCTGTACCGCTGGCGCCGACAGATGCGGCACGGCGAACTGGCGGCGGTGACGGCGGCTGCGGGGTTGGTGCCGGTGCGGATCGCGCCGGAGGTTCCGGGCGGTACGCGAGACGAAGGATGAGCCGTCGGCCGCCCCGGCGCCGCCCGAGAGTACGCTTGGAAGCGGAGCTTCGCTCGGGCTGGTCGAGATCGTGCTCGGCAACGGGCGCGTGCTGCGGGTTGCGGAGCGGATCGATCCGGCTGTCCTGGCACGGCTGGCGGCGGCGCTGGATCGCCGATGATCACGGTTCCGGCGGGCGTGCGGGTGTATCTGGCGCTGGGCACGACCGACATGCGCAAGGGGTTCGACGGGCTTTCGGTGCTGGCGCAGGAGGTGCTGCGGGAGGATCCGTTCTCCGGGCATCTGTTCGTCTTTCGCGGCCGGCGCGGCGACCTGATCAAGGTGCTGTATTGGGACGGTCAGGGTCTCTGCCTGTTCGGCAAGCGGCTGGAGCGCGGAAGGTTCATCTGGCCGCAGGCGCGCGAGGGGACGGTGACGCTGAGCCCGGCGCAGCTCGCGATGTTGCTGGAGGGGATCGACTGGAGGGCGCCGCTGCGCACCGCTCGTCCGAGCTGTGCCGGCTGATGATTCAATATCTTGTGCCATCTCGGTGTGCTATGAACGAGGTATGCCGATCGAGGGTGCCGTCCTTCCCGATGATCCCGAGGCGCTGCGGGCGCTGATCGCCGCCCAGGCGGCCGAGCTCGCGGCGGCGCGCGCCGGCCTGGTCGCCAAGACCCTCGAAATCGAGACGCTGAAGCTGCACATCGCCCGCTTGCGCCGGCAGAGCTTCGGCCGGTCCTCGGAGAAGCTCGGCCGCGTGATCAGCCAGCTCGAGCTGTCGCTGGAAGAACTGGAAGAAGACCAGGCGGCGGGCGAACGCCCAGACGAACCGGCGGCCGCTGCTGCGACGTCGGAGGTGAAGCGCCGGCGCGGTCGCCGGCCGCTGCCCGAGCATCTGCCGCGCACGGACGTGGTGCACGCGCCGTCGTGCGTCTGTCCGGCCTGCGGCGGGGCGATGCGCAAGGTGGGCGAGGACGTCACCGAGACGCTGGACTACATCCCTGGCCGATTCGAGGTGATCCGACACGTCCGCCCGGCGTTCTCCTGCCGACGCTGCGAGACGATGGCGCAGGCGCCGATGCCGAGCCTGCCGATCGACCGCGGCCGGCCCGGCCCCGGGCTGCTCGGCCACGTGCTGGTCTCGAAGTACTGCGATCACCTGCCGTTGTACCGTCAGGCGCAGATTTACGAGCGCGAGGGCGTCGACCTCGACCGGGCGACCATGGCCGACTGGGTCGGCAAGGCGGCCGGGCTGTTGCGCCCGCTCGTCGACGCGATCGCCGCCCACGTCATGGCCGCCGACAAGCTGCACGCCGATGATACGCCGGTCCCGGTGCTCGACCCCGGTCGCGGCCGCACCAAAACCGGCCGGCTGTGGGTCTACCTGCGCGACGAGCGCCCGTGCGCCGGACCGGCGCCACCGGCGGTGCTCTACCGCTACAGCCCGGATCGCAAGGGCGAGCATCCGCGGGCGCACCTCGCCTGCTTCCGCGGCTTGCTGCAGGCGGACGGCTATGCCGGGTTCGACGATCTCTACGCGGCGAAGAAGGGGCAGCCGCCCGCCGCCGTCGAGGTGGCGTGCTGGGCGCACGTCCGGCGCAAGTTCTACGACGTGCATCAGGCCACCCGTTCGCCGATGGCCAAGGACGTGCTGAAACGCATTGGTAGGTTGTACGACGTCGAGGACGAGGCGCGTGAGCTGCCCGCCGACCGGCGGTGCCTGATCCGCCAGGAGAAGGCCAC
>CP070661.1:949476-951700 GCA_020355165.1 Burkholderiales bacterium | reverse complement strand
GCACCGTTCGCTGTTGCGGTGGCTCCGTGCGCTGTTGCAGTGGCGCCGTGCGCCGTTGCGGTGGCGCCGTGTGCTGTTGCGGTAGCAACGTCCGCATTTGCTGTGGCTCGGTGCACTCGCGGCCGGGCACCGCAGCCTCGTGCCGCGACTTCGGCGATCCTGCTCGTCATCCCGGCGCAGGCCGGGATCCAATTTGAACGCCGCCAGATTGGGCCCCGGCCTTCGCCGGGGCGACGGCGCGTCGCTGCAGCATCTGGTCCCGTTCATCATCAGCAGCATCTGCCCCCGTTCATCATCCGCAGCACCTGCCCCGGGCTCATCATCATCAAACGCACGCCTTCAGTCGTAGTGAATCAGCCCCGGGCCGAGCTGCGGCGTGTGGCCGGCGATTAGGTCGGTGAGGAACTTCCAGATCGCCTCCGCCGACGGCGGGCAGCCGGGCAGGAAGTAGTCGACCTTGACCACCTCGTGCAGCGGGTGGACGTTGTCCAGCGGCAGCGGCAGTTCCGGGTCGTTCGGGATGCCGCCGCGGCCGATGCTCGGCTCGGTGGCGTAGACCTCCTGCAGGCACTCGCCGAGGTCGAGGTGGTTTCGCTGCGCAGGCAGCCCGCCGTTGACCGCGCAGGCGCCGACGGCGACCAGCAGCTTGCAGTTGCTGCGGAACTCGCGCAGCACGTGCACGTTCTCGGCGTTGCAGACGCCGCCCTCGACCAGCCCGATGTCGCAGCGGCCGCAGCGCTTGACGTCGGTGAACGGCGAGCGGTCGAACTCGACCCGCCCGAGCAGCTCGAACAGCCGCTCGTCGATGTCGAGCAGCGAGGTGTGGCAGCCGAAGCAGCCGGCCAGCGAGGTGGTCGCCACCTTCAGCCTGTGGTCGGGCCTCATTGCCCGCCTCCGCGCGCCTCGCGGTCGAGCGGCCGCGGCGCGTCGCGCAGCGCCTGGCTGCTGATCGGCTCGCGGTCGTAGGTGCGGCGGCCGATCGGCACCGCGAAGCCGACCCGCTTGCGCAGGATCACGCCGACCGGGCAGACCTCGACCGCCTTGTCGGTGAGCGCGATGTCGGTGTCGGCCAGCCGGCCCGACTCGCTGTTGACGACCAGGTGCTTGGTGATGCCGCGCCCCGACAGGGCGAACACGCCCTTGCCGTCGACCTCGCCCGAGGCGCGCACGCACAGCTCGCACAGGATGCAGCGGTTGAAGTCGAGCAGGATGTCCGGGTGCGAGGCGTCGACCGCGCGGTCGGGGAAGAAGTGGTCGAAGCGCGGCGTCAGCATGCCGACGTCGTAGGCCACCGCCTGCAGCTTGCACTCGCCGCTCTTCTCGCACGTCGGGCAGAAGTGGTTGCCCTCGACGAACAGCATCTGCACCAGCGTGCGCCGCTTCTCGTCGATCTCCTCCGAACGGCTCTCGACCTGCATGCCGGCCTGCGCCGGCAGCGTGCACGAGGTGACCCAGTGGCCGTCGACCTTCAGCGTGCAGACCTTGCAGCTGCCGTGCGGCTTGAACTCGGGGTGGTAGCAAAGGTGCGGCACGTAGCGGCCGCCCGCCAGCGCCGCCTGCAGCACACTCTGGCCCGGCGCGAAGGCCACCTCCTCGCCGTCGAGGACGAAGGTGGGCCGTTGCGTCCGCTCGCTCATGCGGGCACTCCGAAGTGCGCCCCCGGGTCGTCGCGGCCGGTCATCGCCCGCGCCCGGGCCAGCGCGCCGTCCAGGTCGAACGCCGGCGCGAACTCGAGCGTCACCAGCCGCCGCTCGTAGGCCGGCCGGAATCGCTTCATCGTGTCGAGCACCGGGTTGCACGCCGTGTGGCCGAGGCCGCAGTGGCTGGCCGCCTGCAGCAGGTGGTTCAGGTCGACGATCTGCGCCAGGTCGTCCGGCGAGCCGAGCCCGGCGGCCAGCTTGTCCATCAGCTTGCGCAGCAGCGTGGTGCCGACCCGGCACGGCGTGCAGAAGCCGCAGCTCTCGTGGGCGAAGAACTGCACGAAGCTGCGCGCCACCTCGAACATGTCGCGCGACTCGTCGAACACCATCAAGGCGCCGGCGGTGGCCAGGTCCTCGAAGGCGATGCGGCGGTCGAACTCGGTCTCGTCGATGCAGGTGCCGGAGGCGCCGCTCGCCTGCACCGCCTGGGTGAACTCGGCGCCGCAGTCGGCCAGCACCTGGCGCACGCTGACGCCGAACGGATACTCGTAGATGCCGGGCCGCGCGCAGTCGCCGGACACCGA
>CP070661.1:947065-949376 GCA_020355165.1 Burkholderiales bacterium | reverse complement strand
CCGCCATGCTTGGCGCGCACCGGCAGGCCGGCGCGGTGCTTACGGTGTGCGCGGTGGAAGTCGCCGACACGACCCGCTACGGCCGCCTGCTCGTCGACGACGCGCGCATCGCCGGCTTCGCGGAGAAGGGCGTCGCCGGCGCCGGGCTGATCAACGCCGGCATCTACCTCATGCGGCGCGAACTGCTGCTGCAGCCCGGGCTGCCGGAGGCGTTCTCGTTCGAGAACGACGTGCTGGCTGCGAAGCTCGACGAACTGCGGCCGCTCGCCTACGCCACGCACGGGCGCTTCGTCGACATCGGCGTGCCCGAGGACTACGCCCGCGCGCAGTCGATGTTCGCCACCGCGGGCGGCTGAGCGGCCTCGCTCGCCGGCTGCCGCTCCTGCAACTGCAGCCAGCGCTCGAGCATCATCACGATCCAGATCATCACGCCGTAGTAGCCGGCGTGGCTCGCCCCGTGCAGGTGCAGCAGCCGGTCGACGTAGCCGTCGCGCATATAGCCGCGCTGCTTGAACGAGCGCAGGCTCTCCATGGCCACCTCGCGCAGCGCCGGGTCGCGTTCCATCCACAGGCCGAACGGCAGGCCGAAGCCGTGCTTGGACTTGGCGATGGTCTCCGGCGGCAGGAAGTCCTTCAGGCTGTCCTTGAAGAAATGCCGCAGCCGCAGCCCTTTGACCTTCTGCGCCGGCGTCAGGCGGCCGGAGAAGGCGACCAGCTCGTCGTCGAGAAGCGGGTAGTGGACGCGGATGCCGGCCAGCTCGCACATGCCGTTGACCTTGCGCAGGTCGTTGTCGGCCAGCGTCTCCTTCAGGTCGAGGTGCATCATGCGATTGACCGGCGAAGCCGAGGTCGTGCGCCGGAACACCTCGCGCGCGATGTCGCGCGGCTGGTGCGGGTCGACGGCGGCGAGGAACCCGGGCTCGAAGATGTCGGCCACCGCCTCGCGTTCCAGGAAGTTGTACGTTTCCAGCCGGTCGGGCAGCGGGATGCGCGCCTGCTGCACGTAGCTGCGCGCCTTGCGCAGCGGCGCGATGCGGTCCATCCAGCCGGCGCCGGCGAGCGCCGGTTCGAGCAGCCCGGTGCGCAGCAGCGCCGGCAGCCGCCACCAGGCCTCGAAGACCTTCTGCTTCGCGTAGCGCGCGTTGCCGCCAAAGATCTCGTCGCCGCCGTCGCCGGCTAGCAGCAGGTCGCGGCCGTCGTCGCGGGCCAGTTTCGCGCAGTAATACGTGGGCACCGCCGAGGCGTTGCCGAACGGCTCGTCGTACGCGCCGGCGATCGGCCCGATCGCGTCGGCCACGTCGCGCGGCGTGACGTAGTACTCGTGCGCGCGGCTGCCGAAGTGGCGCGAGGCGATGCGCGCGAACTGCATCTCGTCGTAGCCCTCGGCCTCGAAGCCGATCGAGTAGGTGTCGGCGGGGCCGTGGCGCAGCTCGGTCAGCGTGCCGGTGACGGTCGAACTGTCGGTGCCGCCGCTGAGGAAGGTGCCGGCGTCGCCGTCCGGCGCGGCGCGGCCGACGCACTCGCGCAGCAGGCCGCGGAACTCGCCGCGCAGCGCTTCCTCGCGCTCGCTGCTGCGGTCGCAGTACTGCAGCTGCCAGTAGTAGTCGATGCGGACGGCGCCGTCCTCGACGACGGCGCGCTGGCCCGGCATCAGCTTCGCCACGCTTTCGAAGATCGTCCCCGGCGCCGGCACGTTCTCGCAGTACAGGTAGTTGTAGACGCCCTGCCGGTCGAGGCGCCGGCCGACCTGCGGATGCGCCGCCACCGCTGCCGCCGAGGTGCCGAACACGATGCCGCCGGCCGCGCGCGCGTAGGCGAGCGAGCGGATCGCCATGCGGTCGATCGCGACCAGTCCGCGCCGGCGCGTGCCGTCGAAGATCGCCACCGCGAAGGCGCCGTGCATCCGCGCCAGGCAGTCGAGCCCGAAGGCGTCGTAGGCGCGCCCAACAGCGGCGGCAGCGCCGAATTCCCGCGCGTGCTGCGCCAGTTCCGGCGTCTCGAAGCGGGCTTCGCCCTGCAGCGCCACCAGCAACGTGCCGTTCCGGTGGCAGTCGGTACCTACCAGCCCGTCGATGGCGGCCATCGCCGCGCCGGGCGTCGTGACAGCGCGCGTGCCGCGGCCGCCGCCGCGATGCGCGGCGGCCATCGTCGCCAGCGTGGCCACGTCGCTGCCGGGCGCGCGGGCGTCGATCCAGCCGAAGATTGCGCTCATCCGTCCGAAGAGGCGGTCCCAGGCCGGCTTGCGGCTCAGCCGGCCGCCTTGCGCGCCAGCAGGAACTCGGCCATCGCGTTGATCGAGCCGAGGTTGTCG
>CP070661.1:944599-946965 GCA_020355165.1 Burkholderiales bacterium | reverse complement strand
GTACATGCTCTACGCATCGGAGGCCGCGAACGTGCAGTCGCCGGCGGCCTGCCGACAGCCGATGCCGCCAAAGGTCACGGCGTTTCGCTTGCATTCGCAGCGCGAACCCCGGGACCGCGTGGGCGCGCGATCGCAGGTGCCGGCAATCCCCTGCAGCAGGCGGCGACGCATGCGGCGTTGCGCCGCGGGTGGGCGACACTCTCTTTTCTTATGGACTAGCGTCAGGCGGGATGGCACGGGTCATCGAGCCGACTCCCGCCAGCCGTCGCGGGACGTCGCTTCGCCGGCAGACCGACGCTGCATGGCGCGCTGACGGCGAGTGGCCACGCACTCGGGCGGCTGCGGTCCGCTCTGATCCGGCGCCATCGCGGCGACTGGGCCGCGCATCGATCATCCGACTTCATCTCGACGACCGATTCCGCGCACCGGCGGGCCCCGCTAGGTTGCCTGCGTCGAGCATCGGCCGCGATGGTTGCGCGCCGGCAGTACTCCGCGGAGACGGCAAGTGAATCCCACGTTGAGCAACTACTGGAACAACGGCCTCGCCAATGCTGCGAGGACGACCGGCAGCGTCCGCCATTCTTACCTGCCGATGCTGCTGGCAATGCTCGTCATCGTGCTGGCGCCGCTTGCCGCTCTCGCCCAGCCGACATCAACGCCGGCGGGCCAGAAACCGCCGTTCCCGAGCATCAGCCTTCCGGATCGCGCGCAGGGGCAGCAGGCGCTGTCGCAACTCGGCAGCCGGCTGCCCGAGGTGGCGGCCTGGTACGGCATGTCGGTGCCGCAGTTCTCGAACATGATCCGGTTCGACCGGACCGCCTGGCTCGATCAGCGAGGCCGGGTCTTCTTCGAGGAGGAGGTCGAGCTGCCAATCGGGACGACCGAAGCGCCGGCAGAAGCAAATCCACTGTCGCCCGACCTCGAGCCGCTCGACCAGACCTTCAGGCTGCACAGCCGCCCGGGCGCCAAGCGGACGATCTACCTGAACTTCGTCGGCGCGACGCTCACCGGCACCGCCTGGAACAGCAGCAGCCAGCCGACGATCACCGCCGAGCCGTTCGATCTGGACGGCGTGCCCTACTCGTTCAGCAGCGCCGAACTGCAGCGCATCCAGTACATCTGGAAGCGGGTGGCCGAGGACTACTCGGCCTTCGACGTGAACGTCACCACCGAGCCGCCGCCGGCCGACCGGCTGACGCGCTCGAGCAGCAGCGACGACGTGTACGGCACCACGGTGCTGATCACCAGGCGCACCTTCTACAACTGCAGCTGCGGCGGGGTGGCGTACCTGACCGCCTTCAACGACGTCGGCGACTACTACAAGCCGGCACTGGTCTTTTACAACGCGCTGGGCAGCGGCAACGAGAAGTACGTGGCCGACGCCATCTCGCACGAGGCCGGCCACAACGTCGGCCTGGGCCACGACGGCACTTCGAGCAGCGGCTACTACACCGGCCACGGCAGCGGCGCGACCGGCTGGGCGCCGATCATGGGCGTCGGCTACTACAAGCAGCTGGTGCAGTGGAGCAAGGGCGAGTACGCCGGCGCCAACAACACGCAGGACGACTACGTCGTCATGCAGAACACGGGACTGCCGATCCGCGCCGACGACCACGGCAACGGCATCGCCAGCGCCACGCCGCTGGCCGGCAGCACGACCAGCGGCGTGACCACCTTCGGCGGCAGCGGCGTGGTCGAGCGGCCGAGCGACGTCGACTTCTTCAGCTTTGTCGCTGGCACAGGTTCGGTCACCGTCAACGTCTCGCCGGCGCCGCGTGCCCCCAAGCTCGACATCCTGGTCACGCTGCGCAACAGCGCCGGCGCGGTCCTTGCCAGTGCGAACCCCACGGAAAGCCTGCCGGCCAGCCTGGCCGCGAACCTCACCGCGGCGGGGACCTACTACGTCAGCATCGACGGGGTCGGCAAGGGCGATCCGCTGACCACGGGCTACACCGACTACGGCAGCATCGGCCAGTACACCGTCACGGTCACCACGCAGGCGACCGCGTCGCAGCCGCCGACGGCGATGCTGTCGGCGACGCCGACCTCCGGCACCGCGCCGCTGGCTGTGAACTTCAGCGCCGCCGGCTCGACCGACAGCGACGGCACGATCGTCTCGTATGCGTGGAATTTCGGCGACGGCAGCAGCCAGACCGGCGGAACAACGGCGCAGCGCACCTACTCGACCGCCGGAACGTACACGGCGACGCTGACGGTCACCGACAACGCCGGACTGACCGACAGCAAGTCGGTGGCGATCAGCGTCCAACCGCAGACCACGACCTACGCACTGACGGTGAGCAAGACCGGCTCCGGGGCAGGCACGGTATCGAGCACTCCGGCGGGCATCAACTGCGGCGCCGACT
>CP070661.1:942125-944499 GCA_020355165.1 Burkholderiales bacterium | reverse complement strand
GCTAGCCGCGCTGGCGGCTGCGTTCGCAGGGCGTCGTGCTTGCCGTCGCGGTAGGTGCCGTAGCCTGTTGTCACTTATACGGGCGTAATCAGCGCTATGGCATCCCCACGCCGTTTCCTGAACCCGAGTCACCGGAGCTACGGCGCTTTGCCTTGCGCGTGGTCTCACGCATATCGGGTCGACTTCGCAGCTTGCAGGAGGCGGCAGTCCGGCTGAGCGCATTTGTCGACGCCGGCGGGCGATTCCGGGTCGTCACGCTCCTGAAAGTCGACGAGAAGGCCGGGAAGCTTATCCTTGCGGGACCCGCTGCCGATGACTTGCGCGGGCGGCTCGCAGCGGCATCGCTGGTGACACTCGTCGAATTTGACGATGCGGGCAAAGTCCAGTTTGCTCCGGCCCTTGGCGAAAGCGAAAGCAACGAATTGACCGCGCCCATTGCGGAACAGGTGTTCTCGCCGCGGCGCAGAAATGGGGCGCGTTCGCGCCTATCGGGCCCGACGCCGGCGGTGTGCAAGATTCGCTTGCCCAGACAGGTCGGTGAGCGGGAATGATCGCGCGAGCTGGACATCAGCAAGGGGGAATTACGCCGCTGACGTATCTGGATCACTGCCAGCTGGTTGTCGGCGCCGCGATTGACGACTGCTAGCTGGATCTTCCAGATATTGGCGGGGCGGTGGTCAGCGTACGCGTACGCCATGTCGAAGTCGGTGTTCGCTGGGGAAACGGAACACCCCTGCGAATGAGAGTCTGCGCAGATGACACCTCTCTCGGCGCCAAGGCTCGCGCGATTCGCCGGAACTGGCACGGACTAAGCGAAAGGCGCCGAATCGTGTGGCGAAATCCACCAGGGCCGCCTGCCCTGTGCCCTACCGAAGCAGATCAAAACCGCTGATGTGCCGTCGGGCGGATCGGAGGGGAACTCGCCAAAAAAAAACCGGGCCGAGCCCGGTTCTTGAGCGGAATTTGACGGCTCAGGCAAAAATTGCATCGGCGAAGCCGCCGCCGACCTGCGCTAGTTCCGCAAGCGTAAGCTCTTGAACTTCAACAATTTTTTCAACAACTGTGGAATCCATACTAACCCCCTGCTCCGGTAAAGCACTTCTGTCGTCAATTGCAGGCGCCGAACGGGCGGCCTCAGTGCAAGTTTCTAAGAGGAGTGAGTGGACGCTCAGGTATGGCTAGCACGAACGGGTGATACCATCTCATGGTGATAAATAGCATAAATACGCTATGGGCGCGTCGCTTCCTGTTCTCCCGAATGAAGCCACTTCGGCTGGCTCGGCCGCATCAGCCGCCACACATGCGGAATGGCGCGGGAAGTTGCTTCATCGGCTCACTGATGGCGGGCTGGATGCGAGCCGGCTCTTTGCCGATGTCCAGCAAGCCCTGTGCGAACTCGCGCCTGAGCAACTCACGGTCGATGGCGTTGAAGCGCTCTTTTTGGCTGCGCAGCGTCACTACAACACGGCCAAGACCCAGTCGGGCGTAATACCCGCAGCCCACGCTTTGGCGGGGGCACGCGCTCTCGGTAACGCCCCCTTGATTCGTCGGGCGGAGACGATTAACGGCGTCATCAACGGCGAAACCGGGAACCTGCCCGCCGCGATCGCGAGTTATGCCGAGGCACTGGACGTTGCCAAGACCCTGTCCGACACCACAGCCCAAGCGGTTGTTTGGAACAACCTGGGCACGGCGCTGCAGTTTGCCGGTCAATACGCGGACGCTGCACGCTGCTACGACCAGGCCCTGCGCGACCCGGGGAAAGGCGATGCGCGGTCGCTCGTCCCCTGCGCCGCTCTCACGAATACTGCGCAGGCGTGCCTTCGGGTGCATGACGTACGCCAAGGCATCGCCGCTGCACGACGGGCGATCCAGTTGCTCGAGGATCCGACGGACCCAGTGCTGTGTACGTATAGAGCGTCAGCAGAGGCGCACCTCGCCGAACTGCTGCTTGAAGTAGACGATGTCCGCGGTGCCCAAGAACATGTTGTGCTGGCCAAATTGTACGCAGAGCGGTCCGGCCAGCCTCGATCGCATATCCGCGCATTGCTCGCGGAAGGCCAGACCGAAGTTCGTGCGGGACTCACCGACATAGGCCTGACCCGACTGAAGAATGGTCTCAGCAATGTTCGCAGCGGGCCCAAAGAATTCCTCCGCGAAGCATTGGCGGCGGCGGTCAAAGGCTACGAGGAGGCCGGCCAGCCCGATGTCGCGATCGTTTACCTGCAGGAGCTGCTGAACCTGAATCGCGAGGCGAAGCAGCAACAGGTGCTGATGCACCACGCCCGGCACCTCGAGCAGGTCGAGCGCTCGCGCATCAGCTTCGATCTGCAGCAGGCGGCCGACGGCGAGCTCGACACGCGGCGGTCGGTAT
>CP070661.1:939566-942025 GCA_020355165.1 Burkholderiales bacterium | reverse complement strand
GCGTGCCGGCGTCGAACACCACTGCCTCGACGAAGTCGGCGTCTCTGGCGCAGGCCTGCGCCAGCGCGGCGAAGAAGGAATCGGCATCGCCGAAGCGCCGGTGCTCGACTGCGACGTGATGCTTCACCGGCAGCGTCGCCAGGCGCACGCGCAGCGCGTAGCCGAGCGTGCCGTAGGAGTTGGCGAAGCCGTAGAACAGGCCGGCGTGCTCGTTGTCGGGGCGCGCGCGGATGAGCTCGCCGGTGCCGGTGAGCACGTCGAGCTCGAGCACCGTCTCGTGCACCAGGCCGTGGCGGAACGACGTCGCCTCGATGCCGACGCCGGCCACCGCGCCGCCGACGGTGATCGACTTCAGCTGCGGCACCACCGCCGGCATGACGCCGTGCGCCAGGCAGGCATCGGCGAGCGCGTCGTACGGCACCATGCCCTCGGCATCGACCCAGCCTGCCGCGCCGTCGACGGCGAGCACGTGATCGAAGTCGCGCACGTCGAGGTGGTGCCTGGCGGCCGGGGCGCGATCGCGAAACAGGTTCGACGTCTTCTTGCCCAGGCCGACACGGTCCGCCCGGGCGACCGCCGCCTGCAGTGCCCGGCAGCGCCGGTCGTGATCGGCGTAGGCCGCCTCAGCCACCACCCGTCTCCCGCGGCATCGGCTCGCCGTGCAGGAAGGCCCGGCTCATCGGGTAGGTGCGCGGCGTGCGCCGGCCCTTGCCGAAGGTGATCTGGTACAGGCCGGTGATGCCGTTGCCGGCGCGGAACATCTCGGCACAGCCGATCAGGTACGTGCGCCAGATGCGGCGGAAGCGCTCGGTGAAGCGCGTCGGGTTCAGCTGCCGGATCTCGTCCCAGTGGGCGTCGAAGCGCTCGGCCCAGGCCTCCAGCGTCAGCACGTAGTGCCGGCGCAGGTTCTCGATGTCGAGGATCTCCAGGCCGTGCCTGTCCATCGCATCGAGCGCCTCGGTGAGGCTGGGGATCCAGCCGCCGGGAAAGACGTGCTGGCGGATGAAGAACTCGGTCGGGTACTGGCCGACGTGGCCGATGAAGTGCAGCATGCCCAGCCCGCCCGGCTTGAGGAAATCAGCGTGCGCCTTCACCACCTCGTCGACCTGGTCGCGGCCGGCGTGCTCGAGCACGCCGATCGACACGACCTTGTCGTACTGGCGGTCGACGTCGCGGAAGTCCGCCTCGCGCACGTCGAGCTGGCCGCCGAGGCCGCGCCGGCCGATTTCCTCGCGCAGCCAGTCGACCTGCTCGGTGGTGGCATTGAGGCCGCTGACGCGCGCGCCGTGGTGACGGGCGGCGTGGAACATGAAGCCGCCGAAGCCGCAGCCGATGTCGATCACCGACTCGCCGGGCGCCAGCAGCACCTTGCGGCAGACGTGCTCGACCTTGTTGATCTGCGCCTGCTCGACCGTCGAGGTGCCCTCGGCCCAGTAGGCGCACGTGTACATCATCAGCTCGCGGTCCAGCCAGCAGCGGAAGAAATCCGTCCCGAGGCCGTAGTGGAAGCGTGCGTTCTCCTTGGCCCGCGCCCGGTCCTTGTTGCTGCGCGTGAACTCGTGCCAGCGGTTGCGCAGCGCGACCAGCGGCGCCGGCTGCGAGAAGCCCGATTGGACGCCGAGGGCGAACAGCGCCGCCAGATCGCCGTCGATGTCGACCTCGCCGTCGAAGTAGCTGTCGAGCAGGCCGATGTGCCCGAACAGCGCCGTGCGGCGCTGCGCCGCCGGCGACTTGAAGCGCAGCGTGAACTCGGGTGCCGACCCCGGCAGGTGGCGCCGTTCGGCTCCGTCGGCGTAGATGATCCGCAGCGGATGCGTCGAGCGCGCGCAGATCGCGCGCAGCCGGGCGTCGATCAGGCTCTTCATCTTCTTGTCCCCGAAGCTTGCGGTCAACCGGCATCCCGTCCTTGAGCAGCGTCAAGGATCGCCGACGGCGCCCCGCCTGCCTCGGCGGTTTTCCGATGCCCTGCGCTTGCGCAATCGCGCCGGACGTGCATCATCGCGCTGTTCCCTTCGCTCATCCCGCGTCACCCTGCCCCGATCCCCGATGATCGACAAGATCGTCTCCTCCGTCGCAACGGCGCTCGCCGACGTTCCCGACGGCGCCACCGTGATGATCGGCGGCTTCGGCAGCGCCGGGCAACCGAACGAGCTGATCGACGGGCTGATCGCGCAGGGCGCGAAGGACCTCGTCATCGTCAGCAACAACGCCGGCAACGGCGACACCGGGCTGGCCGCACTGCTGAAGGCGCGCCGGGTGCGCAAGATCATCTGCTCGTTTCCGCGCCAGGTCGATTCGTACGTGTTCGACGGCCTGTATCGCGCCGGCGAAATCGAGCTCGAACTGGTGCCGCAGGGCAACCTGGCCGAGCGCATCCGCGCCGCCGGCGCCGGCATCGGCGCCTTCTACACGCCGACCGGCTACGGAACCGATCTCGCGCACGGCAAGGAAACGCGCGT
>CP070661.1:936958-939466 GCA_020355165.1 Burkholderiales bacterium | reverse complement strand
GCGGCCTTCCTCGGCAGTTCAATGTCACTCCCGTCCGCGGCGCCGCGTGATGATCTGCGTCAGCCCGGCGCCGGACCACTGCGTCGATCGGGTTGCCAGCACGCCTGCCCCGGCGCCGCCCAGGTGCAGCCGCTTGAGGGCTCCCTCGCCGATGGTCCTGCCGACGAACGTCTGCTGCGGTCCGTGACGCTGGTCGGCCATCGCCTGATCACGCATCGACATTGACTAGACGCAAGGCGCGACTGCACAAGTCTTGCCCGCCCGGTTGGACGGGGCAGATACTGGCTTGGCGAATGGCCGATCGGAGGCGCCATGAAGATCGGCAACGCAGTGAGGCGGTTGTCCGCTGCTGCAGGGCTGTCGGTGCTGTCGGCCCTGGGTTCGGCAGCGGAGGTCGTCTACGAAGAGGCGCGCTTCAACGCCGCCCTTGCACAGCGCGGCGGTTTCGTGGTCGCGCTGGTCACCGACTGGTGCACGACGTGCAGCAGGCAGGAGTTGATCGTTGCCGCGCTGCTCGAAGAGCCGCGGTTCAGGGACCTGACCGTCTTCATTGCCGACTTCGACCGCGAGTTCGATCTGAGGCAGCGGCTGCGCGTGGTCACGCAAGGCACGTTCGTGGTCTTCAAGGACGGCAAGGAGGTGGCGCGCTCGACAGGGCAGACGCAGAAGAAGGCGATCGAAGACCTCTTCGCAAAGGCGTTCTGATGGACGGATAGGAAACGGGCCATGGACTTTGGCCTTGGGACGTATCTGCTCGGCTACGTGGCGGGCGTCCTGTCGACGCTGTCGCCGTGCGTGCTGCCGCTGCTGCCGATCCTGATCGCCTCCGTCGTCGCGGAGCACCGCTGGGGTCCGCTCGCGCTGGCCGCCGGCCTCACCCTGTCGTTTGTCGCATTCGGCCTGTTCTTCGCCACCATCGGCCTGTCGATCGGCATGGACCAGGGGCTGCCACGGAAGATCGGCGCCGTGATGTTGATCGTCTTTGGCGCCATCCTGCTGTCGAACAGGCTGCAGATTCGATTTGAGCGGGCCACCAGCGCCTTGAGCGGAGCAGGCGACAGGATCATCCACCGGATCCATGCCAAGACCTGGCTGGGCGACTTCATGACCGGCCTGTGCCTGGGTCTTGTCTGGACACCCTGCGTCGGCCCCACCGTCGGCGCGGCGACCACGCTGGCGTCGCAACAGACGCGGCTGATTCAGGTGGCGCTGCTGATGGTGCTGTTCGGCCTCGGTGCCAGCACGCCGCTGCTGGTCCTGGGCAGGCTGTCCCGCAGGGCGCTGGCGCGCATCCGCGGGCCGCTGCTGCACGCCGGCAGGACCGGCAAGCGGGTGCTCGGCAGCGTGGTCCTGGCGCTGGGCGTGGCGGCCCTGTCGGGGCTGGACAAGCGCGTCGAGGCCTGGATGACCGAGCTTGCGCCCCAGTGGCTGATCGACCTGAGCTCGAAGTACTGAGCGACATTGCGCCGGCACGGCGCGGGCACTGCGCGAAGGCTCTTGAGGACCGCTGCGCAAGCAAGGGCGCGGCGGCCCCGTTTCAGCGCCGCGCAGCGCGCTCGGGCGGACCACCCACGTCGGCGTCAAAGCCGAGTATGGTGCGCAAGTCCCGCGCCCCTTGCCTGTCGAAGCCAGGGGTCCGGGCAGCCGATGCCGCCAG
Organism: Burkholderiales bacterium; assembly: GCA_020355165.1. GTDB lineage: Bacteria > Pseudomonadota > Gammaproteobacteria > Burkholderiales > Burkholderiaceae_F > JADJWR01. The sequence goes on along the minus strand of CP070661.1, from coordinate 937,809 downwards.
AACAGTCGGGACACGCGATGGAAAACTCAGCCGGCTTGCCGCCTCTGCCCGACCGCCTTTGCACCGACCCTGATAGCCTGTACTACGACGCCGCGGTGCTCGAGCACAGCATCGGCATCCGCTTCAACGACAGGCAGCGATTCGACGTCGAGGAGTACTGCATCAGCGAGGGGTGGATCAAGGTGCCGGCCGGCAAGACGGTCGATCGCAAGGGCCGCCCGCTGTTGCTCAAGTTGAAGGGAAAGGTCGAGGCTTTCTACCGCTGAAGCATCGATCCGGCGCGGGATCGGCTCGAGCGAAGCGCTTGGGGGCCCGCCAGCGGCAATCCGGAATTCGGCCCGTGGCCGCAACGCTCAGGCGGCCGGGCATCTGCCTCGCCGATCCGCGGCTAGGTCTTCCGGCGCGCCTGCCGGTTGCGAAATTCGCGGAGCAGGAACTCCTCGTCCGCCGGGGTCACGTCAAAACGCTGGCAGGCCTGCTCGATGAGCGACGGCGTCCACGCGCCCTGTTCGGAAAGCCAGGCGATGGCGCGGCGCAGGGCGTCGCCTTTGGGGACGATGGGCGGCACGGGCATGGACTTGCGGCAGCTCAGGCCGGGCAATGCGAGCGGCGAGGCAACCAGGAACTGCACCTGCAGCGGCCCGATCCGGCTCCCGTCCGATCGAGCATCGCACATCGCCTACGAACCGCTGCCTTTCGCTCAACGGTCGCGCGAAGCACGGCGAGCCAAAGCCGCGCTGTTGCCCTGCGCCCGCCACGCCCGGCGCAGACGCTCGCGGTGAGTCTGCAGCCACATCAGCGCGATCATCGGCCACGCGGAATCGATCCGGCCGGTCTCGAGCAGGGCGAAC
>CP070661.1:934327-936858 GCA_020355165.1 Burkholderiales bacterium | reverse complement strand
AATCGCTATCGGTTTGCCCGATAGCGGTCGTCGTCCTGTAACTCGGAAAGTCGGATCTCCAGCGTGGAGGGGTCTATTTGCCTACCTCGGCCAAGTCACTTGACTGGATCAATTGCTTCACGGCAGGCCGGCCATTCGGAGCGCTGCGACGTATTCCGACTGGCGGGCGACAAAGTCGGGCTTGCTTGATGGCGTGTCCCGGCTCACCTTCGCAAGATCATGCAGCGGTGCTACGCGCCGCAATTCGGCTAGTGCATCGTTCGCGCACGCACCGTCGCCATACATCGTGCAGATTGCAGCCAGCGTCTCGTAAGCGCGCGGTGCGGGTTGTGGCGTCCGAACGGCTGCCCAGGCTCGATCGCGCGCAAAGCACAGGTCGCCGATATGCCAATGCGCCATCGCAAGCGTCCGCCACAACTCCGACAGTCGCGGGCTGCGCGGATTGAGCCACACGGCCGTTTCCAGCGGCCGGATTGCCTGCCGCGGCTTGCCCATCCATAGGTAGGTCATGCCGAGCCATTCGTGCACCTGGGGATCGTGGCGCGCCCCCGCCGCCAGCTCCATCTCAAGCGCGGCCAGGGCTTCGACATGGCGGCCGCGTATAGCCATGATTGCGCCGAGGATCGCATGCGCCTGCGGCTGGCCGGGATCGATGGCCAACGCCCGCCGTATCGCCGATTCGGCGGTATCAAGCGACCCTTCCGGATCGTCCGTCCAGCCCTCGACGTGATCGGTCACGATCGATGACGCGAGCGCCCGCCAGGCGATGACTGAATCGGGGTCGAGCGCGATCGCTTGCCGCGCCAAGGCCCTTGCGCTCGCGTTGTCCTCGCGACTGGCTCGTCTCGAGAGCATCCAGGCGTGCAACGCCAGGCCGTCCGCGCCGATGCTCTTCTCCTGCCGCTTCGAGCGGCGCGCGACCTCGGCAGACACTAGTTCCGCCTGAAGGATCTGGCCGAGGCGGCCGGTGACGTCGCGATCCTCGACCTGCAGCAGGCCGGGCTCGAGATCGATCCGTTCCGACCAGTGCTGAACGCCTGTCACTGCGTTAACCAGCCGAAGATCGGCAAGTTGACGGCCGTTCTCGCTCAGTACACGGCCCTCGATTACGTACGTCGCCCCCAGTTCATGGCCAACCCGACCTGCTTCGACGGTATCTCCGCCTAACTCAGCCAGAGCGACCCGCGAAATCACCGCCGCTGCAGGCATCTCAGCGAGATCGCGCATCAGGTCGTCGGTGAGTCGCTCGGCGAGGGCTCTCTCCTGGTCGCTGTCCGCGTCGGAGGCAAGCGGCAACACCGCAATCGCCACCTGGGGCGCTTCAGGAGGATTAGTAGGCCGCCACCTCGTTCGGTCCCAGCCATACCCGGCCGCTACGGCGATGGCCACGCTCAGCGAAGCCGCTGCCACTGCAAGCCATCGTCGCGGTCGCCGTCCCTCGGCAAGGATCTGTTCCGCCGCAACGGATGAAATAGCGAGCGCCTCGGCATCCCGGTCCTTGGTACGTGTCTCCACTCGTACGAGGGGTTGCAACGGGGGCTGGAACCAGTAGCCGCGGCGAGGCAGGGTCCGAATCGCGCCCTGATTCGTCTCTCCGAGCTCGCGTCGGATCTCAGCGATGCACTGGGCCAGCGAGTTCTCGGTCACCACGACGCCTGGCCACACGGCGGCGAGCAATTCGTCCTTGCCGACAGCCTGGCCTGGACGCAGTAGCAGGTACGTCAGAACTGCGGCGGTCTGCGGCCGCAGCCGCACGACGCGGTCCGCGAGCCGCAGTTCGCTGCTCGGCGGATGAAACTCTGCCGTCGGGCCAACCTGCAGGGCGCGACTGGTCCTGGTGTCCATGGTCCCTCCTGACTTCGCTGTGCTGCAACGCAGACCCGAGAGAGAAGCCCGAAGTTTGCTGCTGTTTTCATCGAGTTTCAGGACTTTTTCATCCCGCCTTCAAGACTCGGCGCGCCGCTTCGCCGAGCATGTCCCACGGTCGGCAACCCCGAGGAGAAGTCGCTGCCGGTGCTGGATCCCGCAAGCTGCGTTGCAGCATGATGGGCAGGGCAGCAGTGGCTCAGAGGATCGAGGCTGTACAGGGGGTCGCTTACCGACTAGGCACTAACTTTTTCCCTCAGGAGGTCGGAAATGTCCATTACGCGCAAGTGGCTTTCGGTCGCGTTCTCGTTCTCGACAATGCTCTTGGCGAGTGCATCCGGAGCGGCGGATCTCGCCTCTGATGCCGTCAAGAATCTGGTCGGCGGAAAGATGTGGGTAACGGAAAACATGCTCAACTCGCGCCAACTCCGGTCCTTCGAGTGGAAGAAGGACGGCACGGTGTGCCTGCGTCTTGGCAGCACGAGTGGCAAGTGCGACGACAGCGGCACCTGGAGGATCGACGGCGCGCGAGTGTGCTGGGAGTTCACCTGGTGGATGAAGAGCCAGGACATGGCTTCCGCCTGCCTCAGCGCCACAGACCTGGGCAAGGGTCGCTACGAGGCGAAGACGGCCAACGGGGCCAAGTTCATGGAGTTCACCGTCAA
>CP070661.1:931646-934227 GCA_020355165.1 Burkholderiales bacterium | reverse complement strand
ACCAGGGCCCGGATCAGCGGCGCGTTGGCCGCCGCCGCGGCGTCGAGCTTCACCACCTCGCCGTCCAGCAGGGAGGCGAGGGCGAAGTCGACGTCGGCCTTGGCGCGCACCTCGCCGGCGCACTCGCTGACCCAGTCGATGCCCGCCGACAGCGGCAGGGACTCGGGCAGGGGAGGGGAAGTCAGGTCGATGTGCATGGTCGGTCTCCTAAAGGTGGGTGCGCGGGCGGCGCCGCCCGGCGTCGCGGTCGCTTCGCCGGGAGGGTGCGCGTGCGTGCGGTCGGGGGCGCGTCGCGGCGCGCCCCGTGGGCGGACCCGCGGACTCTCCGTCCGCCGGCCCTGCCCGGGATGGGGGACCCGCGGATCTGAGAATCCGCGTATCACTCCCGGAATGAAGAAGGGGCCGCGGCGATCGCACGCAACCCCCTGAATCCTCTGGCTCCCCGGCCTGGACTCGAACCAGGGTACCGCAGATTAGCAGACCGCATAACGGTCAACGAGTCACGGCCGGGCCTAAGACTCCTGCCGGAGCCATCGGTGCCTGCGTGCCGACAGGCTGGGCGCTCCAGCGATGGACCATGGGGCAATGATGGTCTCGGACTCGCAAGCGATGCCCGTCACTCGACCTTCGCAACGGCCGGCGGGTTCCACGTTCCCTGCCCGGGCGGCAGAACCGACGGCGGCTCGGTCTTCGGCCAGTACAGGCGCATCACCAGGTAGATCGGGCCGTCGGGCGCGGGCAGCCAGTTGGACTCCTTGTCCTTGCCCGGCGAATCCTTCTGCAGATAGATCGTCAGCGAGCCGTCCTTGTTCTTCTTCATGCCCGGCAGCATCGGCGAGTTGATCAGGTAGCGGTCGATCGGGTTCTTGATCAGCAACTGCGTCTTGCCGTCGTACATCGTCACCGACCAGAACGCGTTGACGGGCGGGAACTGGTCCTTGGCGAACGTCAGCGTGTACTTGTGCTGGGAGGCGTCGAGAGCAGTTCCATCGGGCAGCGCCTTCGTCATCGGGTACATCGCTTCGACCGCGTCGTTGCCGTAGATGCCCGCCTTCGCGGCGGCCGCGCGCAGCAGCCAGTCGCCGTTGTAGAACGCGCGATCGCCAAATGCAGAGCCTACTTGCCAGCCATTGATCAGCTTGCCGATTTCGGCGACTTTCGCCTCGACTTTCTTCTCGCCTTCCTTCATTCCAAGCAGGATCGCCGCTTTGTGCTCGACGGACAGGTCCTTGAACGCGAATTTGCTGCCGGGGCCGATGCCGATGCTCGCCAGCTTGCCGCGGATGGCTTCCTCCTCCTTTCCGGCCGGGGCGAACTGCAACGCGAAGCCCAGGTAGTCGAAGAAGTGGGTCGCGGCAAATACCTTTTTCTCGAGCTTGTCGATGGCGTCGAACACGTCGAGATGGTGCTTCACCGCGCGCTTGCCGAGCTCTGGCCAGTCCGGGGCCGGCGCCGCCGCGGGCGCCGGCTGTTTCAAGTACGCCGACAGCGGCTCGACCTTGTAGCCGGACTGCACCTTCACCACGTTGTCCATGTCCTTCGCGTCGAACAGCTGGGTGCGGAAGATTGCGAGGGAAAAGTCCGTGGTCGAGTGGAAGACCTTCTTGATTCCCTGCGGCGTCTCGCCCTGCCAGCGCGGACCGACGACCAGGTAGCTGCCGGCCTCGTTTCCCGTGGCGCGGCTGCCGATGTAGCCGTAGTTGAACGTGTTGCCGTCGTTGAGCATCACCGAGTAGTAGCGCTTCTTGTCGACCGCGGGCACCGAGATCACGATCGGCTCGGCGCGAAGGTCCAGCCAGCTCATCGAGTAAGGCGTGTCGCTGTTGGGCGTGACTACCGTCGTGTCCTCGTAGGTAAACACACGGTGCTCATTGCTGATTCCGTTGAACGGTGCCTTCCATTGCCCCGAGTCCTTGTCGATGACGAAGTCGTGCATCACCGCATAGTTCATGACGATCGGCAGGCCATAGACGAACCCTTCCTCGGCGATCGCCTTGACCTCGGCGATGCTCGGGGCGGGGATGCCGGCCGCGACGTCGGCCTTCTTCGCCTGTGTGACGGCATCGTCTTTCTTGCCGCAGCCGGCGACGGCCAGTGCGGCGATGGCGCAGCACGCCAGGAGTTTCAGTGTTCGGGGTTTCATGATTCGGTAGGTAACGATGTAAAGGTAGGTGGAAGTGGGAAGCGTCGATGCACGACGATGAGGCGCTCCCGCTCCTTGACAGGTTACGACTCAAAGCGGGAAACGCGGGCGCCTTCCCTGCTGCCTTCCGGGGCCAGGACGCTTCGCTCTGGAGTGGGTCAGACGTTAGACGCCGTCGGCTTGGCCGGCATTGATCCATGTCTCGACAGGCCTATAGGCCGGCCGCCGATCCCGCGCCAAGGATGCAGTGACCCGCGGACTTTCCATCCGATGGTCCCCGCCGCAACGGAAAAGGGGCTGCACCCGCCGGGCGCAACCCCTTGAATTCTCTGGCTCCCCGACCTGGACTCGAACCAGGGACCTGCGGATTAACAGTACAGGGGAGAGGTGGCGCGCCGCTGCGGAAGCCGAAGATTCCTAACGGCGTTTTCCTGCGCC
>CP070661.1:928873-931546 GCA_020355165.1 Burkholderiales bacterium | reverse complement strand
GGTGATCGGCTGCTGATGCAGGGGGATGTGCGAGACGTCGCTGCGCTCGATTGAGACGGCTTCCCTGATCAGGGCTACGCGCTTCGACGTGTCAATCTCGGCGGCGATCTTCGGCAGCAGGGCATCGAAGCTCGCGTTCGAGTACCGGCCGGCGTTTAGCGATCCGGTCGTCCGCGACTGCGTCGCCACGACGTCGGTCAGGACGGCGTAGGCGTCGGCCATCGGCAGCCCGGCGTGTCCGACCAGGTACAGCGACACGTCGTTGGTGTTCAGCCGTGCGCTCCACTTGGCGACCGGCTCGACCTGCAATCCGACCTTGATGCCGACGCGCTGCAGCATCGCGGCGACGGCGACGCAGATCTGCTCGTCGAAGACGTAGCGGCCGCTCGGGCACTGCAGTCCGACGGTGAAGCCTTCCTCATAGCCGGCCTGCGCCAGCAGCCTTCTCGCCGCTTCAGGATCGTGCGGGAGCAGGCGGCCGTTCAGGTCGGTCGGTGCGCCGTTCAGAAGCGGCGAAACGATCATGCCCGCGGGCCAGGCCACGCCGCGCATCACGGTGCGCTTGATCGCCTCGATGTCGATCGCCTGGTAGATCGCCTTGCGCACCCGCACGTCCTTGAACGGGTTGCGTCCCTTGACGTCCGAATACAGCAGTTCGTCGCGGTGCTGGTCCATGCCCAGGAAGAGGGTCCGCAGTTCGGGGCCCTGCACGACCTGGATGGTCCCGGTGTCCATCAGCCGCGGCACGTCCTGCAGCGGAACGCTCACCACGACGTCGATCGCGCCGGAGAGAAGCGATGACGTGCGCGTCGCGTCGGAACGCACGGGGTGGAAGACGACCTTCGTCAGGTTGTGCTTCGGCTTGTCCCACCAGTCGGGGTTGGCCGCGAGCACCGTCCTGGCGTCCACCTCGCGTGACTCGAGAACGAACGGCCCGGTCCCGTTCGCCTGCAGATTGGCATAGGTCTCGCGCCTGCGCTGCAGGTCGGTCGACTCCTGCGCGTTGTGCTGTTCGCACCACTTCTTGCTCATGACGTGCAGGTTGACGAGCGCGTTGAGCAGCAAAGGAAAAGGTCCGCGGGTTTCGATGTCGACCGTGTCGCCATCGACCTTGCGCACGTCGAGGATGTCACCCAACGTTCCCTTGACCAGGGCGCCGGGAGACTGGATCCGCTGCCAGCTGAACACGACGTCGTCCGCCGTCAGCGGGTCGCCGTTGTGGAAGCGCACGCCGCGCCGCAGCTTGAACCGCCAGGTGGTCGGGCTCAGCACCGTCCACGATTCGGCGAGCGCCGGCTCGATGCGCAGTTTGTCGTCGAAGCGGACCAGCGTCTCGTAGACGTTGCTGACGAAGGCGGTGGTGAACGAGTTGTTCGTCGCGTGGGGGTCCATCGTCAGCGCGTCGGCCGACGCTGCCCAGGTCAGGGTCCGGGCGTTTGCAGCCATGCCCGCCAGGCTGATAACGATCGCGGCGACGAACCGGAGCACGGACAGCGTCATGGGTGCCTCCAACAAAGGGGTCAGGTGCTTCGTTTCGCCTTGGGAATGACGCTCGCCACGGCGCGGTCGGCCGCGAGGCCGGCCACGAGTGCGGCCATCTCGGCAACGGTCGGTCGCGACAGGAGCTGGCCCTGAGACACAGCGAGCCCGAATTCACGATAGACGCGGCCCGCGATCCGCATCGCCTGCAGGGAGTCCCCGCCAAGGTCGAGGAACTGGTCGTCGACACCGAGCTCGCCGATGCCGAGCACGTCCCGCCAGATGGCAGCGACGCGCGCCTCGACGGCGTTGCGAGGCTCGGTGCGCGGTCGATCGGGCGCCAGCGGCGCGAGGGGCATCTCCTGCAATGCCTTCCGGTCGGTCTTGCCGGTCGGTGTCCTGGGCAGGGCCGGCAATTCGATGAGCCGTTGCGGCACCATGTACTCGGGCAGTGCGCCGCGAAGCCGCGCAAGAACGGTGTCGTCGTCGGCCGCGCTTGCCCGCTGGCGGACCACGAAGGCCACCAGCGTCTCCGGGCCGGCCGGCGGGCCGTGCGCGACGACGCACGCTTCGCGCACCCCGGCAGAGGCGAGCAGCAGGGCCTCGATCTCGTTGGCCGGCACCTGGTAGCCGCGTATCTTGATCTGGAAGTCCTTGCGGCCGAGGTGCTGCAGGGCGCCGTTCGGCAGTCTGCGGCCCAGGTCGCCGGTGCAGTAGGCGCGTTTCTTCGCGTCGACCGGGTCGTGCCTGAACTTCTCCGCGGTCAGGGCGGGTCGGCCGTGGTAGCCGGCGGCGAGGTCGTCGGCCTCGATCACGATTTCGCCGACTGCTCCGGACTGCGCTTCGCTCCCGTCGTCATCGGCGATCCACGCATTCACGCCGGGCAGCGGAAAGCCGATCGGAAGCACTTCTTCCGGCGGCACGATGCCCGGGGCGACGAAGTGCTGCGTGGCCCGTCCCGTCTCGGTGGTCCCGAAGCCCACCGCCAGGAATGCTTTGGGGAAGTTCCGCTGGCATCTGAGCAGGTCGACCCGGTATACAGTGTCGCCGCCCAGCTGGATGAGCCTGACACCGTCAAGGCGGCGCTCGGGGAACTCGCGGGCAATGGCGCGGATGGTGGTCATGCCGGACAGGACGGTCGCTCCGGTCCGCTCGAGCCAGTCGGGCAGGAGGTGCAGCCCGTGTCGGCGGACG
>CP070661.1:926091-928773 GCA_020355165.1 Burkholderiales bacterium | reverse complement strand
GCGATATCGCCGTTGGCCACCTGGCCGGTCAGCCGCTGCGACAGCGACAGCCGCACCGGCTGCGAGACGGTCGGCAGGAAGATCCACAGGTCGCGGCCGCGCATCAGCATCGCCTGGCCGCGGTCGGACGCCGGCTCGAGCACCTGCACGATCGTGTTGTCGTTGCCGCGCGACAGCACCTTGTACAGCCGCGAATCGGTCTGCTTGCCGTCCGAGAAGCTGGTGACCGCGACCTCGACCTCGAAGCTCTCCGAGGGGAAGCGGATCTTGTCCGCCTTCTCGAGCACCTCCGCGGCCAGCGCTTCCCTTTCCTCCTGCCCCGCAGCCTGGGCCAGCGCCACCGACGGCACGCCGGCCGCCGCGCCAAGCAGGGCTGCAATAATGCGCCGTCTCGAGCGCCGGTCGATCTTTCGGTCTTGCCCCATGAATGCCTGCCCAAGCGGGATACGGCACCGCGCGATCTGCAGCAAGTCTAAGGAAATCCGCCGTCGATGAACGTCGTCCAGGTCGACCACGTCTGCAAGGATTACCGCCTCGGCGAGCAGACCGTGCGGGCGCTCGACGACGTGTCGGTATCGATCGAGGACGGCGTGTTCCTGGCCATCGCCGGCCCGTCGGGCAGCGGCAAGTCGACGCTGCTGAACCTGATCGGCTGCATCGACACGCCGACCTCGGGCCGCGTCGTCATCGACGGCCGGGACGTCAGCGGCCAGACGCCCGACCAGCTGGCCGACCTGCGCGCCCGCACCATCGGCTTCATCTTCCAGACCTTCAACCTGCTGCCGGTGCTGTCGGCGGAGGAGAACGTCGAGTACCCGCTGCTGCAGATGCGCGAGATCGGCCGCGGCGAGCGCCGCGAGCGGGTGGCGAAGATGCTGGAGATCGTCGGCCTGTCGCGCTACGCCAGCCACCGTCCCAACCAGCTCAGCGGCGGCCAGCGGCAGCGGGTGGCGATCGCCCGCGCGCTGGTCACCCGCCCGCGCATCGTTCTGGCCGACGAGCCGACGGCCAACCTCGATCACAAGACCGGCGAGGGGATCCTCAGGCTGATGCAGGAGATCAACCGCAAGTCGGGAACCACCTTCATCTTTTCCACGCACGACAAGAAGGTCATGTCGAAGGCGAACCGGCTGATCCGCATCGAGGACGGCCGGGTCTACCAGCTCGGCCTGCGCAAGGACACCGGCTGGGTGTTCGCGCGGCCGCCGGGCAGCCGGCGTGACAAGGAACAGCAACAGGAGGAGATCGCCCATGCGAGCTGAATCGAGACGCAGCCTGCCCGCAGCCCTGATCGCCATGGCAGCGGTCTGCCTGCCGGCGGCAGCGGCCGATAAGGAGTCCGGAAGCGAGCCGATCCGGCTGCACGGGTTCGTCGGCGGAACCGCGGCCTACACCTACGACGATCCCGACCACTGGTCGCGCGGCGTGATGCGGTTGCAGCTGTCGGCCGAGGGAAGGCTCGGCGGCGCCAAGTGGAAGATCGGCGGCCGGGCGGACGTCGATCCGGTGATCGGCAACTCGGGCTACTACCTCGACCGGGTCAAGGACGACCAGCGCACGGATTTCTTCTGGCGCGAGACCTACGTCGACTTCTCGGCCGGCGACTGGGAGTTCCGCGTCGGCGCGCAGAACGTCGTCTGGGGCGAGGTGGTCGGCCTGTTCTTTGCCGACGTCGTGTCGGCACGCGACCTGCGCGAGTACCTGCTGCCGAGCTTCGACATCATCCGCCAGCCGCAGTGGGCGGCGCGCGGCGAGTACTTCTTCGGCGACTCCAAGCTCGAGCTGCTGTGGATTCCCGTCCCCTACTTCGACAACATCGGCAAGCCGGGCAGCGACTTCTACCCGGCGCCGCTGCCCTCGCCGACGCCGCAGGCGGTGGCCGACCAGTTCCGCGACCCGGTCAAGCCCGACCGCGACCTCTCGAATTCCAACTACGGCCTGCGCTTCGGCACGCTGGTCGGCGGCTGGGACCTGGCCGCCTTCTACTACCGCGCCTTCGCCACCTCGCCGACGTTCTATCGGACCGACGCCGGCGTCTACGAGCCGGCCTACGACCGCATCTGGCAGGTGGGCGGCACGCTGTCGAAGGACCTCGGCAGCTTCGTGCTGCGCGCCGAGGCGGTGTACGCCAACGGCCAGTACTTCGCCTCCACCGACCCGGCCGCGCCGCGCGGCGTGGTCCAGCGAGACACGCTGGACTGGATCGTCAGCGCCGAGATGCCCTTCGAGTCGATCGACGGCCGGGTGAACGTGCAGGTCTTCCAGCGGTACTACTTCAACGGCGGCCGCGACGCGGTCGCGCTCGACACCGGCAGCTTCGGCGCAAGCGTGCTGGTCTCGGCGAAGGTCACGCCGACGATCGAGCCGTCGCTGCAGTGGATCCAGGGCTTCGGCGGCGCCGGCGCGATGATCAGGCCGCGGGTGAACTGGTACGCCGCGCGCAACCTGGTTGTCGGCGTCGGCGCCGACATCTTCAACGGCGATGCGGACGGCCTGTTTGGCCGCTACGACAACCGCGACCGCGGCTACCTGGAAGTGCGGTACGACTTCTGACGTGGGCTGCCGCTGTTGATCCATCGTCCAGGCGAATAGCCTGGCTCGGACTTGATCCGGGGCCGGGCCTCAATCTTCCGACGCCCGAACTTGGGCCCCGGCCTGCGCCGGGGCGACGGGAGGTGGATT
>CP070661.1:923308-925991 GCA_020355165.1 Burkholderiales bacterium | reverse complement strand
TGCAGTTGCACAAGAGGGCGTCGCCGCCCCCAACCGGCGCGGCCACATGTCTCACGGCTTGGCCTCGTTTGCGAAAGCGGACCCTCCGACCGGCTCAAAACGACCCTCAGCCGACGTTCAAATTCGACGGAAGCCATCGTCGGAAGAAAATGGAGAGCGGACGCTCAACGTCTCGATTCAGCTGCAGCGCGTGGCGCTGCTAGCTGCGATCAGTTGTTAGCTAGCTCACCAGCCAGCCAAGGTTGATTACAAGATCATGTCGGTGGCTCATACGGATCGGGCGCGCCGGTCGGGATGGGCGGGTACTTCTTGAGTGAAGCCGCGTGTTCGTACAGCTGAGGCAGCGCCGCCTTGGGAACCCAGGTGTGCGGAAACAGGACGTTGTCCTTTTCCTGCGGGTCGTTGATCAGGTTATAGAGTCGCGGCATCGTGTACTCACGCAGCGCACCATTCCATCCACTTTGCTCCTTGAAGTGCAGCTTCCAGTCGCGCCACTTCACTGCGAAGATGTCGTTGCCCATGTACACGATGAAACCATCGCGACCGGACTTCTCCGTTTTGCCGAGCAGGAAGTCGGACATGTCGATGCCGTCCATGGGCCGATCCTGCGGGACCTTCCCGCCGGCGATCCTTGCGATCGTCGGGAACAAATCCATTTCGTGGACGATCTCATCGCTGACGCGGCCGGCTGCGATCTTGCCGGGCCACCGAACCACGAACGGAACCCGCAGGGCGCCTTCGTAGCCCGTGAATAATGTTGAGCGCCAGGGACCAGCCGATCCATGCATCGCGGTCTCTACGGTCATCGATGTCTCACCGAAGTCCAGCGCCTCCGGGCCATTGTCGGCCGTGAAGATGAACACCGTGTTCTCGGCTACGCCCAGCGCGTCGATCGTGTCGAGCAACTGACCCGTGTAGCTGTCGATCTGCATGAGCAGATCGCCCCAGGCTCCCTTCCCCGATTTGCCGACGAAGTCGGGGTGAGGCATGCTCGGGAAATGCGTGGCCGTATAGGGCAGGTAAACGAAGAAGGGCTTGCGGGCTGCGGCCTGCCGCTTCATGAAGCCGATCGCGCGATCGGTCAAGTCACGGTCGATCAGTGGTCGGTAATCGAGTCGATAGGGACGTACCTTGCTGGGAGCGCTGCCCTTCTTGCCCTCCATGACGAATGTTTCCGGCAGTCCGCTCTGCGCAAAGCCCTGCAGCGACGAGTACACGGCTTCGTCGGTCGAGTTGGGAACGCCGTACCACTCGTCGAACCCCTGATCCGTTGGGAAACGACCCTCCGTTCTGCCAAGGTGCCATTTCCCGAACATGCCGGTGGCGTACCCCGCCTGGGACAGCATTTCCGCCATGGTGACCTCCCACTGCACCAGGCCATACACGCCTTCTCCTAGCGGGACCGTGCCGTTGCCGCTACGGATCGCGTACCGCCCGGTCATGAGCGCCGAGCGCGACGGTGTGCACTGCACCTCGACGTTGAAGTTGGTGAACCGGAGTCCTTCCCTTGCCAGCCGGTCCAATCGCGGCGTCGCCGCGCCACGAATGATCCCCCCGCCGTTGAATCCCGGTTCTCCCCAGCCAAAGTTGTCCATGAACACGAGAACGATGTTCGGCCTGTCCTGGGCAAGTGTTTGAGGTGACAGGACAGCCAGCGATAGGAGCAGGAGGAAACAGGTCACGCGATGTAGGAATCGAGTCATTTCGGTTCTCCCGCTCGGTCAGTTAGGGAAATGCTGACGTAATCGGTTCTTCGAAGACGGGCTTTGGATCGACGTGGCCGGTACGAGCGAAGGCCGTCTTAGCTGCCTGGATGGTTGGCGTGCAGCGGCGCCGTCGTCCGCAGGGCCGATCTTGTAGTCCCAGCTAGACAGCAACTGCACGCTGATCAGCGACGCAATCGAATTGGACAGTTGCTGAGCGAGGTCCGCCGTGTCCTGCGCCAGCGCCACCCCGTGCGCACATGACAGAGTGCCGGCGCAGACCCACATCGAGGCGGCGTCACCAGCGTCTCCTTCGACCGGAGACGAACGTCGGGGCGCTCCTGCTCATTTGGCTCAGCCCGGCGTGTACCAGATCGGCGACGTGTAGGCGCGCTCTTGCGTCACCATCGGCACCTTTGGGTCCATCTTCACGCCGTAGCGCTTGGCATCGTAGGCAGTCCAGCGCGGCGTCGGGATTTCGATCACCCGCGCGTAGTAAAAGGCGCGCAGCTTCGGATCGAAGTCCGGGTCCTGCCAGACGGTGATCAGTTCCGGGGCACCGATCGAGTTGGTCCAGGTCGCGTTGGCGACGTCGACGGTGTTGCCCACCGGCGGCAGCTTGCCGCCGGCGTCGGGCTTGCGCGCGCCCGACCACACGACGTCGTACACCTTCTCGTGCGTCCTGCCGGCCGCATCGAGCCAGCCCTTGACGACCTGAATGCGATCGAGGTTGCCGCTGTACGGATCCCTCAGCGCCGCGACGAGGAAGCTGGGCGCCTTGCCCGCCGGCGCCGCGCGCAGATCGCCGCCCATCGGCACGCCCTTGTCGTAGCCCACGTTCGCCGGCAGGCGGTTCTGCGCGTCGGCAGCGACGAAATCCCAGCCACCGAAGAAGCGCACCGTGATGCGCGGCCCGGTCGTCGCGTAGACCTCCTTGCGCTTCATCGCATCGAAGATTGCCTCGCGCGTGTTCTCGGTCG
>CP070661.1:920525-923208 GCA_020355165.1 Burkholderiales bacterium | reverse complement strand
AAGTACAAGAGCTGCATTCGTGCGCGGCGTCGCGGCCGGCTGCGCCGGCACCTCGTCCAACGGCTCTGGTGCGGTCGCGCGGTGCGTGCGCCTCGTCCCAATACAATGCGAGGCTGCCACGCCACTTCGGTCGGGCGCCGCAGCCTGCGACGGGTCGCCTTGCCCTGCCGCTCGCGCCTTCGCCGGATCGAGCGGCGCCGGCTTTGCAACGCTTGATCGATCCGACGATGGCAGAACCCAGCAGCGCACCCGCCGCGACGACTGACGTCGATCCTGACGTCGGCCTGGCGGCGACACCGTTGCGCGCGCTGCTGCAGCGCGAGCCGGTCACGGTGGCGCCGACGGCGTCGATCCGCGAGACGGCGGAGCTGATGCGCACCAACCGCGTCGGCTCGGTCCTGGTCGTCGAGCAGGGCAGGCTGCTGGGCATCGTCACCGACCGCGACATGCGCAATCGGGTCATCGCCAGGGGACTGGACAGCGCGCGGCCGATCGCCGAGATCACGACGGCGGCGCCGCTGACCGCCGACCTGCACGCCACTGCATTCGATGCGCTGCTGCTGATGGCTCGCCAGAACATCCGCCACGTGCCGGTAATGGATGGCGCGCGGATCGCCGGCGTGATCACGGCAAGCGATCTGACCAGGCAGCACACGACGTCGGCGGTTTTCCTTGCCGGCGAGATCCACAAGCAGGACTCGATCGAAGGGCTGCAGCAGTCGAGCAGCCGGATCAGGGAGCTGCAGCGCGCGCTGGCCGTGGCCGACGCGACCGCCTATGCCACCGGTCACGTGATCACGGCGATGACCGACGCACTGACGGCGCGGCTGCTGCAGCTGGCCGAGGCGCAGCTGGGGTCGCCGCCGGTCGACTACGCGTGGGTGGCCGCCGGCTCGCAGGCGCGCTGCGAGCAGACGGCGAAGAGCGACCAGGACAACTGCCTGATCCTCGACGACGCCTACGACGAAGGGCGGCACGGCGAGTACTTCCGCGACCTGGCGAAGTTCGTCTGCGACGGCCTCGACGCCTGCGGCTACGTCTACTGCCCGGGCGAGATGATGGCGATGACCGACACCTGGCGGCAGCCGCTGCGCCGCTGGAAGCAGTATTTCCAGCGCTGGATCCTCGAGCCGGAACCGAAGGCGCTGATGCTGACCTGCGTCTTCTTCGACCTGCGCAAGGTCCATGGCCGCGACGAGCTGCTCGACGAGCTGCGCAGCGACATGCTTCGGCTGGCCGCGGGCAACAGCATCTTCCTTGCCTACATGGTCGGCAACGCGCTCAGCCGGCGGCCGCCGCTAAGCGTGTTCGGCCGGATCACGCCGGCGCGCAGCGGGCTGCAGCGGGGAAAGATCGACCTGAAGCACCTCGGCATCGTGCCGATCGTCGACCTCGCCCGCGTCTATGCGCTGGCAGGCGGCCATCCGGCCGTCAACACCTACGATCGGCTCGACGTGGCGGCGCAGGGCAGGGAGGTCAGCGAGCAGAGCGCGCGCGACCTGCGCGACGCGCTGGAGTTCCTTGCCATCACCCGCATCCATCACCAGGTGCGGCAGATCGAGGCCGGCCAGACGGCGGACAGCTTCCTCGCCCTGAGCGAGCTGTCGAACTTCCAGCGCACGCAGCTGAAGGACGCCTTCCTGGTCGTGCAGGGGCTGCAGGACGTGATCGGCCAGCGGCACCAGGCCGGTCGCTTCTGACCGCGGGCCCGCGCCGCCGGCCGCGGTCGCCGCCGCTCACCGGGCCGGTGCCAGGGGCGCGGCGCGGCGGGCCTTGAAATGCAGGCCCGCCGACACGAATTACCGACCATCGGTTTCAACCCCATGGGCCGGCAGCGTGCCGGCAAGCCAGGACGACCTGAGGAGGTGACTCGTGATCTACCGATCCTTGTTTCCGCGTGACATCTTTGCCGAGTTCGACCGGCTGCACCGCGATCTGCAGCAGACCTTCGACGCATCGCCCAGCATCCGCGGCTTCGGCCGCGGCGGCTATCCGGCGCTGAACGTCGGCGGCACGGCGCAGACCGTCGAGATCTACGCGTTCGCGCCGGGCCTCGATCCGGCCAAGATCGACGTCAACATCGACCGTGGCGTGCTGACCATCGAGGGCGAGCGCCAATCGGCGCTGCCGGCCGACGAGAAGGCGGCCGTGCACATCAACGAGCGCTTCGCCGGCCGCTTCCGGCGGGTGGTCAGCCTGCCGGACGACGCCGACCCGGGCGCGGTCAGCGCCGATTACAGCAACGGCGTGCTGCACCTGAGCATCAGGCGCCGCGAGTCGGCGCTGCCGCGTCGCATCGAGATCAAGTGAGCCGGAGGTGACCCCATGACCAACAACGTGAGCAAATCTGAAGACGCCCGCCGCGACGCCGCGGTGCTGCCGCCGGTCGACGTGATCGAGGACGCCACCGGCATCACGCTGTACGCCGACCTGCCGGGCGTGAGCAAGGAGCAGCTGAACCTGCGCGTCGAGGCCGACACGCTGACCATCGAGGGTGAAGTCGGCCTGACGACGCCCGAAGGCCTGCAGGCCAGCCACGCCGAGGTGAGCGTGCCGCGCTACCGGCGCGTGTTCAGCCTGAGCAAGGAGCTCGACCCGGAGAAGATCGCCGCCGAGCTGACCCATGGTGTGCTTAAGCTGCGGATCACGAAGGCCGAGCACGCGCAGCCAGGCAAGGTGCAGA
>CP070661.1:917704-920425 GCA_020355165.1 Burkholderiales bacterium | reverse complement strand
ACCTGACCATCACGGGCCAGGTCACCAAGGCCACGATCGCCAGCCCGACGACGGTCGAGTTCAAGCTGGCCGACGGCACTGGCAAGCCGATCGTCGGCATCGGCACCAACACCAGCACCAGCAGCGCGGGCGTTACGACGTATTCGAACATCCGCTTCCACATGGCCAAGCTGATGCCGGGCAGCGCCGGTAGCCCGGACGAGTGGATCAGCTACCTCGTCCAAGACGATGCCGGTGTGCCGCGCACGCCGAACACCGAGCAAAACGGCACGCTGGTCGATAACGGCAACGGTTCCTACAAATACACGTTCGCGCGCGACATACCCAAGGTCAAGGACCAGGTTGCCGCGGCGACCGTGCCCGCGGGAAGGGACAAGGCCGACCTGGGCGACCTGACGTATGACCCCAGCTTGCAGCATCGCCTGATCATCCAGATCAGCGGCTCGAACGCCGGCGCGGCGCTGGAAAACGCGGTCAACGTCACCTATGACTTCCTGCCGTCCACCGGCGCGACGATCGCCCCGGCCGACCAGAAGAAATACCTGGTCGACATCGATTCGTGTAACGGATGCCATCAGAAGCTCGCCATCCACGGCAGCGGCCGGGTCGACACCAAGTACTGCACGACCTGCCACACGTCGCAGCGGGCCTACGGTCAGACCAAGGTCGTGTCGGACAGCAGCAGCGCCTTCCCGGCGCTGACGGAAACGAAGACTGTGAACGCGACGACCGGGATCACCACCTACCGGTACTCACCGAGCACGAACGTGGGTGACGGCGAGGTCATGGGCCACTTCACGACGCTGGTCCACAAGATCCACAACGGCGCGTCGCTGGCCAAGACGAACTACAACTACGCCAACTTGGCCTTCAACAACAAGGCCTTCTCGATGCTGGACGAAGGCCAGCGCATGTGCACGGTCTGCCACGACCCGGCGCTTGCCAGCAAGGCCGAGTACGCGTACAGCCAGCCGAGCGCGAAGGCGTGCGGCGCCTGCCACGACGGAACCAATTTCCGCACCGGGCTGGCGTTTGGCTCGAACGGCACCGACCACATCGGTCGCGCGCAGGCCGACGACTCCGCGTGCGTGCTGTGCCACTCCGCTGCAGCGACGAAGGTCGATCACCGCACGGTGAACCTGACGGTGCACAACAAGGAGGTCGAGGCCGGGCTGGTGTCATTCACCTACCTGATCGACTCCGCCACGGTCGACGCGTCGAACAAGCTGAAGATCGTCTTTGCGATCCAGCAGCAGACTGCGCCGAGCACGGACAAGACCTTCGCCACGCTGCCGCTGAGCTCGAACTTCACCGGCGGGCCGAGCTTCCTGCTCGCCTACGCGCTGCCGCAGGACGGCATCGCCACGCCGGCCGACTACAACAACCTCGGACGGTCGCAGGCGCAGCCGATCTCGGTCTCGCTGGCCAACCTCGTCAGCGGCTCGGCTGGCACACTGGTTGCCTCGGCAAGCAAGCCGGGCTATTACGAAGCGACAGTCACGACCGGCTTCCCGGCCGGGGCGAAGATGCGCTCGGTCGGCCTGCAGGGCTACTGGACGCAGGTCTCGCCAGCAGCCGCCCGCCACACGATCTCGGTCGTCAAGGCCGTGACGGGTGACACGGCGCGCCGCCAGGTCGTCGATGCAACCAAGTGCGGCAGCTGCCACGAGTGGTTCGAAGGGCACGGCGGCAACCGGGTGATTGGCAAGGAAACCGGCAGCAACGCCGAGTTGATCTGCGTTCAGTGCCACGTCCCGGGTCTTTCGAGCAGCGGCCGCCGCATCCCGGACACCGGCGCCAACAGCATGACGACGTACGCGTGGACGGCTGACGACAAATTCATCCTGCAGGAATGGGGTCTGATGGATTCGAGCGGCAACTTCTACAAGACGACCAACATCGCCCTCGATCTGCCCGCGGTCACCAACAACTTCAAGGACATGATCCACGGCATCCACTCCGGCCGCGAGCGCGTCGTTCCGTTCCAGGACGCGCGTGACCGCAACACCGTCAAGGTGCTGCTCGACTTCCGGCGCATGGACTTCCCGGGCGTGCTGAACAACTGCGAGGGCTGCCACAAGTCCGGCACGTACAGCTCCGTCCCGTCCAATGGCCTGGTGTCGGTGTTCGAGGCGCGCAACGACGCCTACGTCGCCAGTCCGTCTCCGGCCGGCGCCGGGGCGTCGCTGGCAACGGCGAACGCCAAGGACATCGTCCGCACGCCGTTCGGGGCGGCCTGCTCGAGCTGCCACGACAATCCGGCGGCCAAGGCGCACATGCAGCAGAATGGCGCCAAGCTGGACGTCAACCGCGAGGACGTGGGCACCGTCGCCGAGTCGTGCCGGGTCTGCCACGGCGCGGGCGCGGACTTCGACGCGGCCAAGGTTCACCGGTAGCGCCACCTGACGGGGAGGGAAGCTCGTCTTCCCTCTCCCGAGTCCAACGAGACCCGGAGGCAAACCCTCCGGGTTCTTTTTTGTCACGGAGACCTACCCATGCGGCATCGATGGACTTCGCTCTCGCTGAGCGCTGTGCTCCTGTCCTGCGGTGCTATCGCCTTTGCCGCGGAAACGGCCAAGGCGGACGCCAAGGCGGCCGGCACGACTCAGTCGAAGACCGAGCCGGCGAAGGCGGGCGCCCAGACGAAGAAGCCGAAGCCGGTCGAGATCAACAGCGCGACCGCGGCGCAACTGAAGACCATTCCGGGCATCGGCGATGCCG
>CP070661.1:914850-917604 GCA_020355165.1 Burkholderiales bacterium | reverse complement strand
TGCGTGCGAGCGCGCGACGGTGACAGAGCGCTCGAAGAATGCAGCCGCATCGGCGACACGAATCGGATGCAGTGTCGGTTCGGCTTACAGTCGTCGGGTCGCGGAACCAGATAAACCGGGTAAGAATCTGATTTGTAGAAGGTTTTTCTTTATTGGCACGATGCTTGCTTGAGGCTATACCGTAGTAATGCCTGGTCACGGTCGTCGCCTCGTCTACAACCGGAACGGCGAAACGGCGATCGATCGCGCGGCGCAAGTGGAGTGCAAATGATGATGGACATGCTGACCCGTCTGATTCACGAGGAAGAAGGTGCCGCCGCATCGGAATACGCGGTGCTGCTGGCGCTGGTCATCGTGACCGTCTTGATCGCACTTTGGCTTTTCGACATCCGGGAGGCCTACAACACGGTTACCAACAAGGTGAAGAACGCGACGAACAACCAGACCTGACCCGGTCGCGCGTGCCGCGCCCGGTTGGCGCGGTCCGATGCGCCTAGCGATACGCGTTGACGAAATTCCCCAGGATCCGTTCCGGCACGTGGACGCTTTCGTCGCGGCACATCGCGATCAGGCCGTCGGCGTCCTCGGGCTGGAAATAGCCCCGGTCGCGGTAGACCCTGATTCGGACCTCGAACACGTCGCCGTCGGCCTCCGGATGAAACTGGGTGGCATAGACGTTGGTGCGGTAGCGGATCATCTGGTACGGGCACGGCGGGGACGCGATCAGGTGCACGCAGTCGGCCGGCAGCGATTGCACGGCTTCCTTGTGGCCGACGAACGCCCGAAATCGCTCCGGCAGTTCGCTGAGAAGCGGGTCACGGCGTCCGTCGGCTGTCAGCTGACAGTCCACTGCACCCACCGGTTCGCTGTACCGGTCCTTCGTGACGCTTGCGCCCAGATGATGGGCGAGGATGCCGATCCCGTAGCAGCAACCCAGGTACGGGAAATCCGATTCGGTGACGCGCGGCATCAACTTCAACAACTCGGCTTCGATCTGCCTGTCGGTCGGCGACTTCCGGTGTTCGGGGTCGCTGACGCAGGCCGGACCGCCGCCGACGATCACGGCTGCGTGAGCGCCCAGGTCGAGGTCGGCCGGGATCGGTCCTCGATCGAGGCGAATGCGCCTGGTCTCCGATTCGCGCAGGCCACCCTTGCGCAGGATCGCCTCGAACTCGTCGTCCGAAGCCTCGGTTTCGGGACGTAACTGCAGGATCAGAAACGGCTTCATGTTCGGTGGTGCCCCGAGCCGGACTCGAACCGGCACGCCTTGCGGCTGCGGATTTTAAGTCCGCTACGTCTACCAGTTCCGTCATCGGGGCGCGGTTTCGGCAAGGCAATCGATTATACGAAGCGCCTCGGGCATGCCCGCGGCGGCGAAACCCCGAACAAAAAAACGGCCCCGCTCGGGGGCCGTCCTCTGGCTTGCGAAGCCCGCGACGCCGCCGGGGTGCGCGGGCTCATGGGGCCGATTACATCCAGCCCTTCTCCTTGTAGTACTTGGCCGCGCCGGGGTGCAGCGGCGCCGACAGGCCGTTCTTGATCATCTCCTTCGGGTCGAGATTCGCGAACGCCGGGTGCAGCTTCTTGAAGTCGTCGAAGTTGTCGAACACGGCCTTGACCACCTCGTAGACCACGTCGTCGGCCGTGTTCGTCGACGACACGAAGGTCGCGACCACGCCATAGGTCGGCGTCGGATCCGGGTTGTTGGCATAGATGCTGCCCGGGATGCTGACCTTGGCGTAGTACGGGTTTTCGGCCACCAGCTTGTCGACCGCGGCGCCGACCAGCGGAACCAGCTTGGCGCCGCAAGTCGTGGTCGGATCCTGGATGTTGGCCGACGGATGGCCGACGCCGTAGAAGAAGCCGTCGATCTTGTTGTCGCAAAGCGCCGCGCCGTGCTCGTCGGCCTTCAGCTCGGAAGCGAGCGAGAAGTCGCCGGTCGTCATGCCGCTTGCATTCAGCAGTTCTTCCATGGACGCACGGGTGCCCGAGCCGGGGTTGCCGACATTGAAGCGCTTGCCCTTGAAGTCCTCGAACTTGGTGGCGCCCAGTTCCTTGCGGGACACTACCGTGAACGGCTCCGGATGCACCGAGAACACCGCGCGCAGTTCCTTGAACGGACCAGCCTCCTTGAAGCGCGAGGTTCCAGCGGTCGCGTGATACTGCCAGTCGGACTGCGCGACGCCAAAGTCCAGTTCGCCGGCACGAATGGTGTTGATGTTGTAGACCGAGCCGCCGGTGCTCTCGACCGAGCAGCGGATGCCATGGCGCTTGCGGTCCTTGTTCATCAGCCGGCAGATCGCGCCGCCCGCCGCGTAATAGACGCCCGTGACGCCACCGGTACCGATGGTCACGAACCGCTGTTGTGCTGCGGCCGGCGCCGCAGCGCCCAGACCTGCGCCAAACGCCAGCGCGGCCGCGATCGTCGTAAGTTTCTTCATTCAAGGCCTCCTTGCCAGATTCCCGGAGCGTTGTCCGAAAACCTAAGATTTTCTTGACAACCGCCTTCACTCGCAACCCAAGGAATCCCTGATGCCACAGCGGACCCGGCAACCCGGCGGCGCGCGGCGCTATGCGGCGGCCGCCAGCGGCTGCGTTGACAAGGGGATCACGGTCCTGCCGATCGCCGCCAGTGAGGCCTGCAGCGCATCGGACAAGGCGTCCACGATCAGCGTGATTTCGCGCTCGCCGATGATGAACGGCGGCGCCAGCAGCACGTGGTCGCCGCTGCGCCCGTCGATGGTGCCACCCATC
>CP070661.1:911963-914750 GCA_020355165.1 Burkholderiales bacterium | reverse complement strand
AGCGCCGCCAGGACGCGCGCCCACAAGGCGAGCACCGAGTCGTTGATCTTGGCCTGGTTCAGGAAGCTGCCGAGGGTCAGGAAGCCCTGCCGCGACGCGGGCAGCGGACCCACGACGACCTCTTCCTCCGGCGGCGTGAAGCAAAGACGCGTGTGCGGCAGGCGCCATACGGACTCGCTGAAGTGCGAGTCGTGCTCCGGCGGCACCGACACCGGATCGGCGAGCAGGTAGTCGATTTGCGGCAGACCCGTCGTCGCGAAGTACCCCAGCCAGCTGACCTGCAGCGGCGCCGGCTTGAAAGCGAAGATCGGCAGGCGGTTTTCCCCGGTATGGCCCGACAGATCGATCAGGATGTCGACGCCGTGGCCGTGAATGCGTCTCGCCGCAGTTGCGTCGTCGTCACCGTGCAGGTAGTGCCAGCCCGCACACTGCGCCCGCAGCCTCTCGGTCGTCCGATCGGCAAAGCCCACCGTCGGGTAGCCGTACACCTCGATGCCCCAATGCCCCAGATGCGGCAGCACCGACTCCAGGAAGTAGGACACGGCGTGTTCGCGCAGGTCGGCTGAGACGAGGCCGATCCGCAGCCGCTCCTCGGCAGCGCCGTGTGCCCACGCCGGAAACGGCCTGGCCGCAGCGGAAACCAGTCGGCCGTAGGTTCGCGCTTCTTCCAGCGCGCCGGCAGCCGTCTGCCGCTCGCTGTAGTTGCGCACCATCAGCAGGTTGCTCAGCACGCGGGGCGCCGCCGGCTCGATCTCGAGCGCCCGCCGGAGCGCCTGTTCGGCCTGATCGGGATCTCCACGTGCCAGGAACACTTCCGCGAGCTCTCCCTGGGCGGGCGCGTAATCGGGCCGCAGCACCAGCGCGCGCCGCAGGCTCTGCTCGGCCTCGAGCAGTCGGCCGACGGCCCCCAGCACGACCCCGAGGTTGCCGAGGGCCACGACGTTCTCCGGATCAATCCGCAGCAGCTCGCGCAGGTGCTGCTCGGCCTCTTCGTAGCGGCGCGATTCGATCAGCACCAGGCTGAGGGCATTAAGTGCCTCGCCGTGGCCCGGATCGATCTCCAGCGCCCGGCGCAGCTGCGACTCCGCCGTGGAAACGCGCCCCAGCTGGCGATGGACACGCGCGGCAGTCGCCCAGGCGGAGGCGTGGTCCGCCCGAAGCCCGAGGGCACGAGAAAGGCAGTCCTCGGCCTCCAGCGGACGGCCCGCGCGGGCAAGGACCTGCGCCAACTGAAGCAGCGCCTCGGCGTTGTCGGGATCGCTGGCAAGCAGCCGGCGCAGCGTCTCCTCGGCCAGTTCGAAGCGGCTCAACGCCAGTTGTGCCGCCGCCAGATTCACCTGCGCCGCCCGCATGCCGGGCTGCAGGGACAGCGCCCGCTGCAGGTGGCCCTCCGCCTCCGCTGCACGGCCCGAGCGCAGCAGCACCGCAGCCAGCGTGTTGAGGGCCGCCGCCAGGTCGGGCTTCAGCTCGAGCGCGCGGCGCAGGCAGGGCTCGGCCTCGGCCAGGCGGCCACGCTCGAGAAGCAGGCGGCCGAGATTGTGGTGCGCTTCGACCAAGTCCGGCTTCATCGCGATGGCCTGCCGCAGGCTGTCCTCGGCCTGCGGCAGCTCGCCGATTTCATGCAGCGCCATGCCGAGGTTGCAGAGCGCCTCCGCGTCGTCCGGAGCCAGCTCGACCGTTCGCCGCAGCGGCTCGACTGCGTCCCGGTGCTGGCCCTGCAGCGCCAGCAAGGAGCCCAAGGCCCGCCAGCCGAACGGGTGCCGCGGGTAGCGCGCCGTCAACCCCTCAGCCAGCTGGACAGCGTTGCGCACGTGGCCGCGCTGGAAGACAAGCACGACTTCCTGCATCTCGCGCCCGGTCGGGGTACTCGGCGCTGGCAGACGCGACTCGATCGCATCGAGGGCCGGCCCGCCACCCCCCCTCGCACGGGCCTGCGCCAGCGCCGCAACCGCCCCGCCATGGTCGCCTGCCGCAATCAGCGCATCGAGATAGTCGAGCCAGAAAGCCTGTACCTCGGGCATGCCATGCACGGCAGCACGAAGAAGCGGCAAAGCCTCGCCCACGCGGCCGGCCTCGCACAGCATGAGCCCGAGATCGTGGCTGGCCGCCGGATGCGCCGGATTCGCGTCGAGGAAGCCGCGCAGGCTCTGCTCGGCCTCCGCAGCTCGGCCAGCGGCACGGTGTGCGGTAGCTTCTGCCAGCAGGTGGCACTGCTCTTGATTCATGGCGTGGAACAATGCTCGTTCGGCGGCGGACATCCGCGCGCCCGGCATGCCAGGCACCGGCGGAGGTCCGCAGCCCCGAGCTTAACCACTGCGCCAACCGGCATCCGCAGCGGCAGGCACCAGTCGCCGTGCGGCCGGCCAGCGGCATAATTCGGCCGTTCCGGCGCCACGGGTCGAGCTTCGGTCGCCGTGCACTCTCGATTTCGCCGCTGCATGCGAAGGTTCCCTGGCAATGCACGCCGGTAGCACCGCGGCTGCGCCGGCGCCCCCGCGTCAGCGGCGGCTCGTCGCGTTCGCAGTCGCGGCGCTTCTCGGCCTCGGCCTGCTTCCTTTCCTCGCCGGCTGCGCCCGTAAAGCGCCGCCACCGCTGTTGCTGGCACCCATGGTCCACGGCGTCGATCTCTGCCAACCCGCCAGCGGCGGCTCCTCCCCGCGGACGGAGGAAGAGCTGGCCGCGTACTGTCGGACCTCCGGCCTGTCACCGGCCGGAATCATCGAATCGACCTTGTCCGGACTTGGGCCGGCAGTCAGCGCCGACGGCCGATTCGAACTGGGTTACACG
>CP070661.1:909068-911863 GCA_020355165.1 Burkholderiales bacterium | reverse complement strand
TACCTGAACCGCACGCTCACCTTTGCCGATCACTCGCCGCCGGCCGGGCAGTGGGCACGCTTCGTCGCCACCAACGCCGTCGGCGGACTGGTCAACTACGGCAGCTACAGCGCCATCGTGACGCTGCTGCCGGC
The DNA here is from genome assembly GCA_020355165.1 of Burkholderiales bacterium. Classification (GTDB taxonomy): domain Bacteria; phylum Pseudomonadota; class Gammaproteobacteria; order Burkholderiales; family Burkholderiaceae_F; genus JADJWR01. Next base: position 911,729 of record CP070661.1, on the reverse strand, counting down.
CGGCACCTTGGTGCCCCTGCTCGGCGTGGCGGTCGGCGCAATCGCCGGCCTCGGCTTCAATTTCACCGCATCGCGCCGCCTGGTCTTCAGGCCGGCTGCCGCCGCCCGGCCAGGCCGGCCCCGCGCGCGGCCCTAGCGTCGGATCGGCCTTGCATGGCCCGGCGCAGTCATCGGTACTGCCTTCGCTTCGCGGCGGGCCGACGCCGCGCCGGTCGATGCCCGTCAGCAGGCCGCCCCGCGCACCCGGCACGGATTCCGATCAAAGGCTGTCGATCAGCCGGCGCAGCCGGCCGTGCAGTCCTGCTGAGGCCCGGCTCTTCGCCGACTTGCGGATGTGCTCGGCCAGCGCGGTCTCGAGTTCCAGCCGCGAATAGCAGGCCCGGCAGTGGTCGAGGTGCCGCTCGAACCTGGCGACCGCCTCCGGATCGTTCATCTCGCCGTCGAGATAGGCGTACAGGCCGTTGATCGCCTCGAGGCAACCGATGTCGTCGGGGTGGGACTCGTGCTCGTGTTCGGTCATAGTCTGCAACCCTGCATCTGTTCGCCCGTGATCAGCCCGGCGTCCCTGGCGTGCTCCCACAGGGCCCTCTGCAGCAGCGTGCGCCCGCGCTTCATGCGCGAGCGAACCGTGCCCGGCGGCACGCCGAGGACTTCCGCCGCGTCGTCGTAGGAAAGGCCCTCGACCGTGACCAGCGTGATCACGGTCCGGAACACTTCGGGCAGCTCCTCGATCGCCGCCATGATGTCCTGGCCCAGCAGCCGGTTGGCGAACTCGCGCTCCGGATTGGCCCACCAGTTCAGGAAGTCGTCGGACTGCCCGATCAGCAGCAGCGTGACGTCGTCCTCCTCGCCCTCGGCGGCAAGCTCGTCGTACGACCACTCCGTGGGACGGACGGACTTCTTGCGGTAGTCGCTGACGTAGCAATTGTGCAGGATCCGGTACAGCCACGGCCTGAGGCGGGCCCGGTCCTCGAGCGACGCAATGGCGGTCCAGGCCTTGACGACGGCATCGGCGACCAGGTCTTCCGCGTCGGCGCCGTTGCGGGTCAGCCGCAGCGCCAGGCCGTACAGCGAGTCCATGCAGGCCTCGACGCTGCGGCTGAACCAGGCCTTCGTCTCCGGATTAGTCATCGGTTCGCGTGTTCGGTGCTGCCGCGCGCATCGGCACCGGCATGCCGCCGCAGTCGCGCCTCGGCCGCGTCGAGGATAAGGCAGGCGGCGCGATCGGCATCGCGGCCGCCGTCTGCCTGCATGCGGCGGCGACCGGCCGCGCGCCGGTCGCCGAGCGCGAGCCGCGCCGCCAGCGGCGGGCCCGGGAACTGCGTCGAGGGTTGCGACGCCCGCTGCGCGATCCGCACCGCGACCGCCCTCAGAAGCTCAGCGTCGCCGCGCCCTGGGCGATGAGTTCATGCATCGCGGCCGAGCTCTTGATGCTGACGCCGTCGACGACGTCCTTCTCGCCGTAGCCGCGCACCTTGGCGCAGGCGGGACAGACCAGCACCTTGCCGCCGGCCGAGATGAAGTTGTCGAGCATTTCGCCGAGCGTCGGATCGAGCGGGTTCAGCTGCGCCACTGCCGCCGCTCCCTTGCGGACCAGGTCGACCGCCGCGCTGACCAGGAACATCGTGACATCGAGACCCGAGTTGATGCCGCTGTTGGCCACGCTCAATGCGACCGACGAACGCTCGTCGCTGAAACCGTTCGACACCACCACCACCAGCTTCTTCTTCTCCGACATGACTTCCTCCTTGCGTGAAATGAGTGGATTACCTTCTCCGGCCTTCTCGGCCCTCGAGCACTTGCCTCGTCTCGCGGAGCGGGAGGTGTCCGTGCTTAGGGGTGAAGACGCGCGGCGGGGCGGTCCAGGTCCCGGCCGGAGGAAAATTTCTTCCCGGCGCGGTCCCGGCGGGCTCGACGATCGCGCCGCCATCGTCGATCACGACGTCCGGTGCCCGGCCTTCGCGCTCGCCGAGTCGGTGCGCGTCAAGGTCGGCAAGAACCGCCCCGACGTCGAGGCGGTGACGCCGTTTAACTCCTCGCGACGCGACGAACGGCGCGCCGCCGCAGCCGGCGGAACGCCGCCACGGCGACCGCCAGGACGATCAGCGCGATGCCCGCCGACAGCAGCAGGACGCGCCGCGGGTCGCTGCGGTAGGCGAGCGAGATCTCGTGCCGGCCCGCCGGCAGCGCGATGCCGATGAAACTCGGCATCACCATCATCGTCGGCATATCGACGCCGTTGACCGTCGCTCGCCAGTTCGGGTGGTAGGTCACCGTCAGGACGACCGTCGCCGCTTCCTCGAGCAGCACGTGAGCCGTGTGCGACTGCGGCGCCGCGGTCTCGACCAGCACCCGGCCCGCGGGCGGCGGCCGACCGACAAGGGTCGGCAGCAGCCGCGCCGCGCTGGATAGCGGCTGCACGCGGCGATCCGACGGCGACGCGCCCATGCCCGTGAGCAGCACCCGCGGGAATTCGCGCGCGGCGACCAGGCGGCTTCGCAGCCAGAAACGCGCCGCCGGCAGCAAGTCGGCCTTCCGTCCCAGGAAGGCGAGGTCGGACCGCCCGATGGCGAAGTAACTGCTCGGCCTCGCCTCGTACAGCACGTACCGGCCCCGTCGATCGATGACCTCGAGGAAGCCGGGCATCGGTTCGGCGGCCGG
>CP070661.1:906165-908968 GCA_020355165.1 Burkholderiales bacterium | reverse complement strand
AATCGTGCGCAGCATCTCGCGCAGCCACTCGAGGCGCTCGCGCGGCTCGCGCGTGCCGCGGAAGCCCGCCTCGGCGGCCTTGTACTCGGGGGAGAGGTTGGCTGGCACGCCGGCTAACGTAGTACAAAAGCGCGACCCTCGTCGAGCGCGCAGTCGGGCGCTCCGCCCATCGCGCTCACGAGGCATCGGCGGGGTTGCCTCGTGACAGGCATCAACCCGGCGCGGTCAGCGATGCACTAGCGTGAGTCAACTTGGAAGCGGGACTTCGCCGGGGCCTTTGCCGATCCATCGTCGGGAGGGCAGATGCAGGCTGGCACGACCGGGATTGGCGCTCGGCTGGCTGAGCGTGCCAGACGGGTGGCTGACCGCGCGTGGCGCAGCCTCGCCGGGCCCGGCAGACGGGCCGGTTGCTCGCTTGGTCCGACAGCTTGCTGGCTGGCACTGCTGCTTCTGATTACCGCTTGCAGCCACCCGCGCTTTTACGCAGGGCCCGAGCAGCAACTGGCAACCGACGACCACTTCGCGGCACAGGGGCACTTCGCTGTCTATTACCCAAGCGAGATCGCCCTCGACTTCCCCGGCTATGTCGTCGGGCTCGAGATGACCAATCGGGCGGTGTTCCCGCCAGACAGCGATCTGCTGGTCGAGCCTCTAGCGCATGCAGGCTCGACCATTGCGCGGCTCACCCGTCGACTGCTCGAGGGAAGCCCGGGGCCGGATGCGACGACGGGAGAGGGACAGGTTCCGTTCATCTCGCACGTCATCCGCTACCGCGGTCAACCGTTGGGAAGCGGCAACTGTGCCTTGTACAGCGTCTACCAGTCGCCGCAGCCGGAGCTGACGGAGTTCTGTGACGGCGTCCGAAGGCCGCGGATAGGGGACTGGCCCCACTATCAGTCCGCCTTCGCCGACAGCTGGGAGGCCATCGATGCGTTGAAGGAAGCAGTGCAGAGAGATGCGGCGAGCGGCGACTACTCGCACCTGATCGTGGCGATGATGGGCTGGCGAACCACACAGGAAGAGGCGATCCGCAACTTCAACTCCATCGTCCGATCGGTGCACATGGCAGCACACGGCGCCTTCCGACCCCTGTTCATCGGCATCACCTGGGTCGGACCATGGGCGAGCCGGTGGATGGATCCGCTGGCCGAGGGCGTTGCCTACGCCAACATGGCCGATCTCGCCGACACCCTCGGGCTGTCATGGATCGGCGTGCTGGCGAACGAAATCGTGGTGCCCCTGAGCAGCCGGCTCGCCACGGCCTTCATCACGCACAGCTTCGGCGCGCGTGCCGCGACGACCGCCGTGTGCATCGGTCCGGCGATCAGGCGCGATCCGAACAAGCCGCTGCAGCTGAAGCCGGGCGCGATCGATCGAATCATCGGCTTTCAGCCGGCCTTTTCGCTGCAGCGCTTCAAGGACAAGCAACTGATCTTCTTCTACGAAGACATCCACTTCCCCAACGATTGTGACCGAGCCCGATCGATCGTCCTGACAACGAGCCGTCACGACACGGCAACGAGGGCGATCCTGTGGGCGGATCTGGGCGGAAACTATCGCTACTTCAGGTCTTTCTGCCGGTCGAACTCCGGCACGATCGCCAGCTGCACGTCGGTCGACCTCAACGGAAACATCGAAGGCGACTACGACCGGTCGATGAAGGTGCTCTACCTCGATGCGAGCGAGCTCATCCGCTACCGGGCGCCGGGCACCGACGGCGCAGCGCACTCCGACATCTTTCGACTGCCGGCCGGTCGGCTGATTTGGCAGCTCATCTCGCAGGATCTGTCAGTTAGGGGCCAGACGGTGCCCCCGCGCTGAACGGAGGTCCGCACGATCTTCGCGCCGGACGTATCTGACAGCGCTCTCGCTCCTGCTCGTCGTCACCTGGTCGCTGCTCGCCGTCGATCCGTGCGACCGCAGCGACTGACTGCTGAAAAACCTCCTGCTGATCGTGTTCGCCGCCGCCTTGTTCGCAAGTCGGCCTGCCCTGCCCCTGTCACGTGTCTCGTACACGACGATCTTCGCCTTTCTGCTGGTGCACTCGATCGGCGCGTACTACACGTACTCGCTGGTGCCCTGGCAGGACTGGCTCAATCTGCCGAACGCCGAGACGGCGCAGGCACCCGTGGCGGGACGCAACCATTTCGACCCCCTGGCGCACTTCGCCTACGGGCTGCTGCTCGCCTATCCGACTCACGGTGTCCTCCAGCGCGTCGCCGAACTGCGAGGATTCTGAGGCTGCTTCTTGCCGATCAGCGTCGCCCTTCCGACCTCGGTGATGTACGAGCTTGCCGAGTAGGCCGCTGGTGAAGCGTTCGGCGGCGATCTGGGCTCTGCCTTCCTCGGCACGCAGGGGGACGTGCGGAATGCCCGGAAGGACATGGCAGTGGCGGGAGTCGGGGCATGCCAGGCCCGGGCAGCGACCCCGCCGGAACCACCCGGCCGGCGCCTGCTCCGCGCGGCGGAGGGACCAACTCAGCTCGTGGCCTGATCGCCTACAGCGAAGTGCGGCGGCAGCCGGCGACCACGGGTGGGCAGTCGAGCAAGTCGTGGCGGCTACGCTACGCGAGGCACCACGGTGCCGGGGCAGAATGCATGCGCAATCCGGTTACCTGAAGGCCGCAGACATGAGCAAGCCGTCAACGCCGGCGCCGACGCAGTCCGAAGGCGACGTCAACCTGTCGTCGCGCCGGCGGCGCTGGCAGGCCGAGCATCTGGACGACGCCACGCGTGCCCTGCTCGCGCGTGACAGCGACGCCTTCCTGCACCAGTCGGTCTCGACCCCCTGCCTGAACGCGAT
>CP070661.1:903077-906065 GCA_020355165.1 Burkholderiales bacterium | reverse complement strand
GTTCCCGCCTCGCCGACCGCGACCAGGGTGGAGGCCTCGACCTTCGTCACCGCGTTCAGCGTGTTCGGCTGCACCGGACTGATCCGGCACCAGCCGCTGCCGTTCGGCCCGCTGCAGGCCAGCCCCGCCGTGCTGGGGTTCACGTAAAGCGCTACCACGTCGCTGACGGCGCTGCCGACGCGGTTGGTGGCGAGCAGCCGGAAACGCCTGCCGTTGTCGGCGCTGGTGGCGGTCACGGTGTAGCTCTCCGCCATCGCACCGGCGATATCGGTCCAGGTCACGCCGTCGTCGGCCGACTGCTGCCACTGCAGCACCGGCGTCGGCACGCCGGACACGGTCGAGGTGAACGTGACGACCGTCGATGCGGTGACCGACTGCTCGGTCGGCTGCATCGTGAAGGCCGGCGAGACCGGCTCGGCGACGGCCAGCCGGGCGCTGTCGCTGTAGACGCTGCCGGCGCCGTTGTGGACGAGGACCCGGTAAAGGGTCCCGTCCTGCTCGGCGGTGACACGGTCGATCGTGTACGCGCTGCCCGTGGCGCCGGCGATCGGCAGATAGGCGCCTGCCTGGCTGCCCTCCCACTGATAGTTCAACGGCGAACCGGTTGCCGTCACGCGGAAACTCGCCGCGTCACCGACAAGCACGCTGATGTCGGCCGGCTGACCGGTGATGATCGGTGCGATCTCGGGAGGGATGCCGGAGACGACCTGCACGGCCGTGCGACCGCTGTGCGTCTCGGCCGCGGCCGTGATCTGCGCCTGCCCCGGCGCGTGGGCCTGGATCAGGCCCGCCGCGGAAACCGAGACGATGGCAGCGTCGGACGTGCTCCACGCCGCGGTCGAGGTCACGTCCCTGACCGAGGCGTCCGAGTAGGTGACCAGCGCCGTCAGCTGCGCCACCTGACCGGGCGTCAATGGCGAGGCCGGCGTGCCGCCGATCGCCAGCGACACCGGCTGCGGCGCCGGCGCCACGACCCGGACGGTGCCGCGGGCACTGAGGCCCTGCGTCGAGGCGGTCACTTCGGCCTGCCCCGGCGCGACCGCCGCGATCGCACCGGCCGATGACACCGTCAGCACGGCGACGGCCGAGGTGCTCCAGGTGGCGGTCGAGGTGACGTCCTTCGTCGATCCGTCGGAATAGGTCAGCGTGGCGGCGAGCTGTGCCGACTCGCCGGGCAACATAGAGGCGGTCGGCAGGCCTGCGATCGCAAGTGAGACGGGCTGCGCGGTTGGAGGAGCGGGCGGTGCGCTGTCGCCGCCGCCGCAGGCGGACAGCACGGCAAGCAAGGCGGCCACCGCACACGGTCCGAGGAAGCGCAATACGCATCCTGCGCGTGTCATGACGGCCTCCCTGACGGGCGATCTGTGATGGATTAGATGCCCCCGGCGAGCCGCCTCGTTGACCTACGGCACAGGTCGGATGCTTCCGGCTACCGCCGACAGGGGGCCGCAGCAGCAGGCGCCGATGCGCGCTCGGCTGTCCGCTTTCGCGCGTAGTCGTTGACGGGCACGAAGTCGCTCGCTGCTGTGGAAGTCCTCCACGACTGCTATTGGCCCGCGGGGCCACCGCGACGCTTCGCAGTTCGCGAGATGCCTCCTCCTAGCAGTAGGGGGCGGCTTGTTTCGAACCAGCGATGGCCTTTTAGCGCATGTCGCTCACGAACCACATGTACCCGTCGAAGCGGTCTTCAGCGAAGAAGACGAACAGGTAACTGCGTCGATCCTTGCCTTCGGAAGTGGACACGTCAATGGCTCCCTGCTCGTGGAAATACGTCCAGACCGTGTGGTCTGTTTCGTGAAACGGCATGAGAGCCCGACCGCGACCGTACGGCTGTCCAAGCGCGGCCTGGACGTCGCGCTGTGTGGAAACTCCGGTTCGCAGCGACTGCTCCAGAAGCGCAGGGTTGAACCTGCTGCCGGCCTGGACATCTACGACGGTCGCGCAACCGCCCATCATCGACGCCGACAGAACGAGCCCGACCACCAAGATGGATACACGGGCGTGGAGTGTTAAACAGGGCCTGACTATCGACCACATTGTCGTCTCCCGCTACTTCGTCTGGCCGAAGAGCATTCCGGACGCTGTCCACATGTGTCCCTGATAGACGCCGGTCTCCTTGTCCAGAAAGATCATCAGCATGCGCAACCGCGCCCGAGTTCCCTCGACCTCTGAGCTCTCATAGAGCCAACTCTCCTTCAACCCAAGGTTCTGCGAGCGCGCCTCGCCCCGACCCTGCGGCTCCCCGAGGACAGCGACAACGTCCTTCGAAGTGGATACACCGACGGTCAGCTCAGCGAGCCTTTCGACGGCCGGCGGCTTGCCCATCTTCATTACCGAAGTTGCGCACCCGCCCAGCATCATCCCGGCCAGCGCGCAGATGGCGACGACACCAGCCGCGCCGCGCCACCTGTCCGGGCTCGTCGCTCCGCGACTTCTACCGACTTTGCGCCGTGCCAGTGCCGCTGTTGCTGGTCCAGAAGTAACCATGGAACACCTCACCCTTGAAGAAGACGGCCAGAATCTGCTGGCGCATCTTCATGTTGGCTGTCTGACCATCGCTCTTAACGTCGGTGATCTCGATGTCCTCGTAGTACCAGATCTGGTAAGGGTCGACCTGTTGACTCCGCTCACCGATGCCGGGCAGCAGCGCCCCGCCGCTGCCGTTGGGCACTCCGAGGATGCGCTGTACGTCGTTCTTGGTGGAAACGCCGCGCTTGAGCTGCCCCTCGATCGCCGCCGCGTTCGGAAACACGCCGGTTCCATGCGCGCCCTGTGCGAATGACGTTGCCGCCGCAAAGATCAAAGCCATTGCGAGCGCGAGCCGACTGCATTCGCTTACTGCCGAACTGGATTTCATGATTTCTACTTCCTTTCGTTTAAGTCGCCCTGCTGGCCGGCGGACTGCGATGACTCGCCAGCGGCCCACGCACGCAGTTGCCGCACGACGTCATCGACAGCGCTGGCCACGATGTAGGTTTCGGCGCCTAT
>CP070661.1:899975-902977 GCA_020355165.1 Burkholderiales bacterium | reverse complement strand
CGCGGCACTACGCGTACCTGAAGATCGCCGAGGGCTGCAACCACCGCTGCACCTTCTGCATCATCCCGTCGATGCGCGGCGACCTGGTGTCGCGGCCGATCGGCCAGGTGATGCGCGAGGCCGAGAATCTGGTCAGGCAGGGGGTGCGCGAGATCCTGGTCATCTCGCAGGACACCAGCGCCTACGGCGTCGACGTCCGCTACAAGCTCGACTTCGTCGGCGGTCGTGCGGTCAAGACGAAGATGACCGACCTGGCCGCGGAACTGGCGAAACTGGGGGTGTGGGTGCGGCTGCACTACGTCTACCCGTACCCGCAGGTCGACGAGGTGATCCCGCTGATGGCGGAGGGCAAGGTGCTGCCGTACCTCGACGTGCCGTTCCAGCATTCGCACCCGCGCGTGCTCAGGGCGATGAAGCGCCCGGCCTCTGCCGAGAAGAACCTCGAGCGGATCCGCGCCTGGCGGGCGATCTGTCCGGAACTGACCATCCGCTCGACCTTCATCGCCGGCTTTCCGGGCGAGACCGAGGCCGAGTTCGAGCACCTGCTGGACTTCCTGCGCGAGGCGCAGCTGGACCGCGTCGGCTGCTTCGCCTATTCGCCGGTCGACGGTGCCGCCGCCAACGAGCTGCCCGGGCAACTGCCGGAAGAGGTGCGCGAGGCGCGGCGGGCGCGCTTCATGCAGGAGCAGGAGCGGATCTCGGCGCAGCGGCTGACGCGCAAGGTCGGTAGCCGCCAGCGGGTGCTGATCGACGAGGTCGGTCCGACAGGGGCGGTCGGCCGCACGACGGCGGATGCGCCGGAGATCGACGGCGTGGTCCAGATCCGCATCGGCCGCAAGCGGATCAGCGTGGGCGACTTCGCCGACGTGAAGATTACCGCCGCCACCGCGCACGACCTTCAGGGGACGCTGGCGTGACGACCAGATACGTGCTGTACACCGCGAACCGCTCGGGCGCGGCCAGCGTCGAGGTGATGCTGCAGGCACTCGGCCTCGACTTCGAACTGAAGGACGCCACGCCGTGGAGCGACCCGCCGGGGCCTTTCTTCGACGAACTGAAGACGGTCAACCCGCTGGGCCAGCTGCCGACGCTGGTCGCGCCCGGCGGCGAGATCCTGACCGAGAGCGTCGCCGTGTTGTGGACGCTGATGGAGCGCCACCCGAGCGAGTGGGTGCCGGCGCCGTCGACCAGGGAGCGTGCCGCCTGCCTGCGCTGGATGACCTTCGCCTCGTCGACCGTCTATGCAGCGGTGGGGGTGGCCGACTACCCGGCGCGCTGGACCAGCTCGCGCTCGCCGGCGGCGCGGGCGGCGGTCGAGCGGGCGGCGGTGGCGCGGATGCAGCTCGGCTGGGACATCGTCGCGCGGGCGTTTGCACAGAAGACGGGCTTCCTGCTCGGCCCGCGCCCCTACGTCTGCGACGTCTACCTGGCCAACCTGTCACGCTGGTGGAGGATGCGCGACTACCTGAAGTCGACGCACCCGAGCTTCGCGGCCATGATGCAGCGCGTCGACCGGCTGCCGCTGGTGGCGCCGATCTGGAAGCGGCACTGGTCATGAATATCTCTGTTCGTCTGGCCGTGGCATCGGCCGTCGCCGCCGGGCTGGCCGCCACGCCGGCGGCGGCGCAGGTCGCCGTCACCGTCTACGGCGGCTACCTCGGCAGCAGCGGGCTGCAGAACGCGAGCACCGGGACCGACGCCGACGTGAAGAGTGCCGGCGCCTTCATGCTGGCGCTGGGCGCCGATCTGGATGCGTCGCGCGAGATGCAACTGCAGTTCAGCCAGCAGTCGACCACGCTGTCGCCGGGTGGCGGTGCCGATCCTTTCGATCTGACGGTACGCTACCTGCACGTCGGTGGTACGGCGTTCGTCGACCAGCCGATCGGCCGCGGCTTCTATGCGGTCGGCGGTATCGGCGCCACCTTCTTCAGCCCGGGCGCGTCCGGCTACGGTTCCGAGACCAAGCCTTCGGCCAATCTCGGCTTCGGCTACTACTGGCCGCTCACCGATCGGGTGGCGCTGCGTGCCGAGGCGCGCGGCTTCTTCACCCTCGTCGACAGCTCGGGCGGCTTCCTGTGCTCGGGCGGCTGCGTGGCCGTGATCAAGGGCGACCTGTTCTCGCAGTACGGCGCGATGCTCGGCCTGACCGCGCGCTTCTAGGCGCCGGACCGACGGCCGGCGCCGCTGCGTCCGTGCCGACCTCGCCGCGGCTTCGACGGCCGGCAGCCACGTGCGGGCCGTGCAAGAATGGCCGCTCGATCCGTGAAAGAGCTCAAGGAGACTGCCATGCGTGAAGTCGTCGTCGTCAGCGCCGTTCGCACCGCCATCGGGACCTTCGGCGGCAGCCTCAAGGACATGCCGCCGACGCAGCTCGGAGCCCTGGTGGTCAAGGAAGCGCTGGCCCGCGCCAAGGTCGACGGCAAGGAGGTCGGCCATGTGGTGTTCGGCAACGTCATCCATACCGAGCCGCGCGACATGTATCTGTCGCGCGTGGCCGCGCTGGACGGCGGCGTCAACGAACAGGCGCCGTGCCTGACGCTGAACCGCCTGTGCGGCAGCGGCCTGCAGGCGATCGTCTCCGCGGCGCAGACGATCATGCTCGGCGACGCCGACATCGCCATCGGCGCCGGCGCCGAGAGCATGTCGCGCGCCCCGTACGCGGTGCCGGCGGCGCGCTGGGGCCAGCGGATGGGCGACGCCAAGGTGATCGACATGATGGTCGCCGCGCTGCACGACCCGTTCCACAACATCCACATGGGAGTGACGGCCGAGAACGTCGCCGCCAAGTGGGGCATCACGCGGCAGATGCAGGACGAACTGGCGGTCGAGAGCCACCGTCGCGCCGCCGCCGCGACCAAGGCCGGTCATTTCAAGAGCCAGATCCTGCCGGTCACGATCAAGGGCAGGAAGGGCGAGACGGTGTTCGCCGCCGACGAGCACTTCCGCGACGGCGTCACCCTCGAGGACATGGCCAAACTGAAGCCGGTGTTCGTCAAGGAGAA
>CP070661.1:896716-899875 GCA_020355165.1 Burkholderiales bacterium | reverse complement strand
TTTAGGCGTCAACGGCAGCGACCGCCAGCAAGCACACGCCAGTGACTGCTATCTATTGACTCGAACTGACGCAACCGACCCTGAAGAGACATTCGCTGTCCAAGTGTCCGTGCCGTTAAGCTGCCGGCCGGACGCGGACACGTGCGCGTACGCTGGCCCTACAGCGGTGAGGACACACTGGTCGCGGGCATCCAGACAGTCCGGGCTACGGCCTCACACCATGCGCTGCGACGCGACCCGCTGGGACGCAGCGGTGGAGAATGCGCCACGGAGTTCACGATGGCCGACCAGGCACGACACCGACTGATAGCCGTCTTGGCTGCCGACGCCGCGGGCTACAGCCGCCTGATGGCAGACGACGACCTGGCAACACTGGCCAAGCTCGACGCCGCGCGCGAGACCTTCCGCGCCAGCGTGGCCGCCACCCAAGGTCGCATCGTTGACACGGCTGGCGACTCGGTGCTGGCCGCGTTTCCGTCAGCGCAAGGTGCGGTCGCTGCGGCACTTCAGGTGCAGGCTACCCTGCAGGCCGCGGCGACGCCGCTGGCCTTTCGCATCGGCGTGCACCTGGGAGACGTCATCGAGAAGCCCGACGGCACGATCTATGGCGACGGCGTCAACGTGGCCGCGAGACTACAGGCGCTCGCCGCGCCAGGCGGCGTAGTCATCTCACAGGCGGTGCTGGACGTCGTCGGCGCGCGCCTGTCGGTGCCGACGAACGACCTAGGCGCACAGTCAGTCAAGAACATTCCGCAGCCGGTACATGCGCATGCGCTCGGCATCGGCGGCGCGCCTCCCGCTGCCGCGCGACCCGTCAACGCGTTGCCACGACCGCGTACGCGCTTCTTTGGACGCGAGCGTGAGAAGGCGGAAGCAGCCGAGCTGCTCGCCGATGGCGGTCTGCTCACGCTGACCGGCATCGGCGGCAGCGGCAAGACACGTTTGGCGCTGGAGGTCGCGCGCGAGCGCCTGTCGGCAGGGGACGGTGCCGTCTGGTTCGTCGACCTGGCGCCGGTCGGCGACGCGGCCGACCTGGCGCGCAGCGTCGCCGCCGTACTCGGCCTGCGCGATGACCAGCAGCGGGATGTGCTCGAGGCAATCGCCGCGCGCCTGCAGGGACAGCGCGCATTACTGGTGCTGGACAACTGCGAGCACCTTGTCGACGCCGCAGCCGTGCTTGTGGAGACTCTGCTCGACGCATGCGACAACCTCGCAATCCTAGCGACCAGCCGTGAGGCCCTGGGCGTTCCTGGCGAGCAGGTGCGTCCGCTACGTTCGCTGGCGCTGGCGCCGCCCGACGACCTGGACGCCCTGCGCCGGTGCGATGCGGTACGTCTGTTCGCCGACCGTGGCCGGCTCGCGGTCGCGACGTTTGATGTCGACGCCCGCAACGCCCCTGCGGTGCACGAGATCTGCCAGCGCCTGGACGGTATCCCGCTCGCGCTGGAACTGGCGGCAGCTCGCCTAAGCCTGCTCTCGCCCGAGCAGATCCGCGCTCGCCTGGACGACCGCTTCCGCCTGCTCACCGGCGGCCGGCGGGCGCTGCCGCGCCACCAGACGCTGGCGGCGGTGATCCGTTGGAGTTACGAGCAGCTGCCGACGGCCGAGCAGCGGCTGCTGAGCCGGCTGGCGGTGTTCAGCGGTGGCTGGACGCTGGCGGCAGCGACCGCCGTATCCGCGGCACCCGAAGACGACGTGCTGGAGGCGCTGTCCGACCTGGTGTCGAAATCTCTCGTTCTGGTCGCCAGCGACGACGCCGAGGCTCGCTACACGATGCTCGAGACGGTGCGCCAGTATGCCCAGGATCGGCTGGAGGAGTCCGGCGAGGCCGAGTCGGCGCGCGCCGCGCACCTGACCTTCTTCGCCGGCCTGGCCCAGGCGCAGGGGCCCGGTGGGGCACACCCGGTGCCGACGCGCGCGTTCAGTCGGCTGAGCGGGGACCGCGACAACATCATCGCCGCGCTGCGCTTCGGCATCGACTCTCGCAACATCGACTCGTCGCTACAGCTCGCGGGCAGCCTACGCGGCTTCTGGGAGTCCAGCGGCCAGTACGAACTTGGCAGCCGACTGACAGAAGAGGTGCTGACCGCAACCATCGGTGCGCCGCCATCGCGGGAACGGCTGGCCGCGCTGTCGGTGGCAAGCAGGCTCGCCCTGTGGACCGCCCGCTATGAACGCCGGCTTGCCCTGGGCGAAGAATGTCTCGCACTGGCGCGGTCGCTGCACGCCCCGCTCGAGGAGTTCCGAGCCTTCAGCGATCTTGCCACCGGCGCGTTGGCGCTGCAGGACATCGATCGCGCATGGGAGGCGGTCACCGCGATGGAGCAGCGGGCCGGACCGCTCGGTCCGCGTGAGGTTCGGCAGGCGGCACACATGAAGGCCGAGGTCCTGCGCAGCGTCGGGCGCCTAGACGAAGCCGAGGCGCTGTACCTGGCCAACCTGCAGGCGGCTCGCGCGGAAGGCGAATCCGCGAGCGCCTTCAATGAGTGCGTGAACCTCGCACTTGTCGCGCTCGCGCGTCTTGACATGGCAGCCGGCCGTGCCTGGATACGCGCGGGCGTGGCCGAGCGACACGGGAGCGACATGGGTGCCGACGGGACGGCGCCATTGATGGAGATCGTCGCCGCCCTGCAGGCCGGCAGCGGCGACGCCTTGGCGGCAGCCCGCCTGCTGGGCGCGGCGCGCGCCCACGAGCAGCGCATGGGGATGCGGCTGGAGCCAGTCGACGAGGCGCCGATCGCGCGCTTGCTTGGCAAGGCACGGGACCGCCTTGGCGCGGAGGAGTTCGACCGCGCTGTGGCCGAAGGCGGCCTGCAGGCGGCCGAGCGAATGCTGAACCTGGCCTTGGCCTGGCTGGACGCGCAGTAGCAGCACTTGACGTACGGTGACTAGGGATTAGCCAAGAGGGTCGGGAGTTCTTAACTGCCCTCCAACGCGCCCAAGACCGGGCCATGACGGCCCTCGAGAGCCGTGAAGTGCCTCAAGGTCGGCGCGTCCGCCGCCGCGGTCCGACACCAAGGTGCGGAAACGCCTCCCTCGTCGTTCAGCGTGTAGCCAGGTAGCTGTCGTTCACGAAGGGCCGTTGCTGGCCGACCGCAGCAGGTTGCCGTGCTGGCGGAAAGCCGCCGTCAATCGGCTGACCCCGCCGCCACGATCGAC
>CP070661.1:893436-896616 GCA_020355165.1 Burkholderiales bacterium | reverse complement strand
CTGACCGATCCGACGCAGGAGCCGGCGCGGCTCGCTGCCTAGAGCCGGACCCAGGCGCCGGCAGACGCCCGCATGGCTGCACCGACAGCCCGGCCCCGCGCCGGGCTTTCTTTCGACCGGCCACGTGTCGCGGCCCCGCTTCTTCGTTGACCTGCCGCTCGCCGCCGGCGACTCGCTTGCCCTGCCGGCCGAGGTGGAGCACCACGCCCTGCGCGTGCTTCGGCTTCGCCACGATGCGCCCATCGTGCTGTTCAACGGCCGGGGCGGCGAGTACCCGGCCGCGCTGCAGGTCGGCGGCGCGGCCGTGCGGGCGCTGGTCGGCGCGTTCGATCCGATCGAGCGCGAGTCGCCGCTGCGGCTGACCCTGATCCAGGCGCTGGTCGCGGCGGACAAGCTCGACTGGATCGTCGAGAAGGCGGTCGAACTCGGTGTCCACCGCATCCTCGTCGTGCCCATGCAGCGCAGCGTGGTCCGCCTCGACGCGACGCGCGCGGCGCGCCGCGTGCAGCACTGGACCGATGTGGCCCGCGCCGCCTGCGGCCAGTGTGGCCGCAATCGGGTTCCACCGGTCGACTACCTCGACGGCATCGAGGCAGCACTGGCTGCGCTGCCGGCCGACGAACTCCGCCTGCTGCTTCAGCCGAGCGCGAATCGCCCCGTTCGCCTTCCGAGCGCCGGCGACCGGGCGGCGCTGATGGTGGGCCCCGAGGGCGGCTTGGTCGAGGCGGAAGTCGCGCTCGCCCTGCACGCCGGGTTCGTCGCCGTGCGGCTCGGACCGCGCGTGCTGCGCACCGAGACGGCCGGGCTCGCCGCGCTCGCCGCCCTGCAGGCAACCGCCGGCGATCTGGCGCCCGCCGCCGGTTCCGTTCCGGCGCCCCGCTGACTCCGTCGGTGCTGCGACGGATCGCCGGCGGCGGCGGCTCGGGTCGTCAGGAATAGAACACGCGCAGCGCGACACGCCGCTCGGCGAACTCCTCGGTCGCGTCGCGGAACACGTCGAGCAGCGCCGCGCGGTCGCCGTCGCTGAAGGTCGGATCGTTGGGCAGGCGCTCGAGCACGACCACCCAGCCGGGCGCCGCCCGCGCCGGAAGATCGGTCAGGCAGTCGTACAGGGCGTCGAGGTTGGCGCCGTACCAGCCGGGAAAGTCGAACGCACGCCCGATCGTCTCGAGCACCGAGCGCTTGTCGACGCAGCCCGAGCACTCGACGAGCACGAAGCGATGTCCCGCTCCCGCAGCCCAGCGCCGCAGCTCGTCGACGTCGCGGGCGCCGAGGCTGCGCACCGTCTGCGGGGGCAGCGCGTCGATCGGCTTCGGGGTCTGGCTCGATGCGCTCATTGTCTGATCCGCCGGAAGCTCTGGTAGTGGTCGTCGGTGTAGTAGTACTCGCCGCTGCTGGCCGGATCGCCGGCGGCTCCCTTGCCGGCGACGATCCGCCGCGGCCCGCGGTCGCGGCTGCCCGGCGTCGGCACGGTGTACTCGGTGTAGTAGCCGCGCGGCTGGCTCGGCAGCAGCCGCTCCCGGTTGCCGAAGACCGCGCCGTCCTTGCGATACGGAAAGGGGCCGCGCTGCCGGATCAGTGCCAGCGTCTGCTGCGCTTGAACCGGCAGCGCCTTCAGCGCCACCTCACCGAGCGGGGCCGGCGCGGCAACGGCGCCCGGGGCCGCTTCGTCTCGCGCACAGGCGGCCGTGCCGGCGACGATCAGCACCAGCAGCATCAGCTGGCTCAGCAACCGGCCGCTGGTCCTCATTGCCGGCGGGCAGCAGGCTCGGGCACAGCTCGCGCGCGGCGCCGCATCAGCGCGCTGCTGCAGGAAGCTCGGCGTCGTGCCGGCGCAGCGAGTTGGCGTCCAGCACGGTGAGCGCCGTCATGTTGACGATCCGCCGCACGGTGGCCGAGGCGGTGAGGATGTGAACGGGCCGCGCGGCGCCGAGCAGGATCGGGCCGACGGCGACGTTGTTGCCGGCGGCTGTCTTGAGCAGGTTGTAGCCGATGTTCGCCGCGTCGATGCCGGGCAGCACCAGCAGGTTGGCGTCACCCTGCAGCGTCGAGTGCGGCATGATCGCCTGGCGCAGCGCGCCGTCCAGCGCGCAGTCGGCATGCATCTCGCCGTCGACCTCGAGCGACGGCGCGCGCTGCCTGAGCAGCGCCAGCGCCTGCCGCATCTTCTCGGCGCTCGGCGCGCGACTGGAACCGAAGTTCGAGTGCGACAGCAGCGCCACCCGCGGCGTGATGCCGAGCCGCTGCAACTCCTCGGCGGCCATCTGCGCGATTTCGGCGATCTCGGCTGCGCTCGGATCGACGTTGACGTGGGTATCGGCCAGCGCGATCTGCCGGCCGGGCAGCATCAGGATGTTCATCGCCGCGTAGATCCTGGCCCCCGGTCGGCGTCCGATCACCTGATCGACGTAGTGCAGGTGCAGGTCGTGCGCGCCGAAGGTGCCGCAGATCATGCCGTCGGCGTTGCCTTTGGCGACCATCATCGCGCCGATAAGCGTCAGCCGCCGCCGCATCTCGATCTTGGCGTACTGTTCGGTCACCCCCCGCCGCGCCGTCATCTCGTGATAGCTGCGCCAGTACTCGCGGTAGCGCGGGTCGGACTCCGGGTTGACCACCTCGAAGTCGCTGCCCGCCCGCATCCGCAGGCCGAAGCGCTCGATCCGGCGTTCGATCACCGCCGGCCGGCCGATCACGATCGGCCGGGCGATGCCCTCGTCGAGCACCACCTGCACGGCGCGCAGGACCCGCTCGTCCTCGCCCTCGCAGAAGACGACGCGCCCGCTGCCGCCCTCGGAAACCGCCTTCTTGGCGGCGGCGAAGATCGGCTTCATGAAGGTGCCGGAGTGGTAGACGAACTGCTGCAACTGGTCGCGGTAGGCCGCCGGATCGGCGATCGGTCGCGTGGCGACGCCGCTGGCCATCGCCGCCTCGGCCACGGCCGGCGCGATGCGCATCATCAGCCGCGGATCGAAGGGCTTCGGTATCAGGTACTCGGGGCCGAAGGCGAGGTCGCGCACGCCGTAGGCGCTGGCCACCACCTCGCTCTGCTCCTCCCGCGCCAGCTGCGCGATCGCGTGGACGGCGGCGACCTCCATCTCGCGCGTGATCGTCGTCGCGCCGACGTCGAGCGCGCCGCGGAAGATGAACGGGAAGCACAGCACGTTGTTGACCTGGTTCGGA
>CP070661.1:890059-893336 GCA_020355165.1 Burkholderiales bacterium | reverse complement strand
CACCTGATCGAGGCGTCGGTGCCGCTGTCCAATGGTGCCTTGCTCGTCAGCCGGAGAATTCTCGACCTCGCCGCCGCGCAGGAGGGTCTGCCGTGGCAGACGCTGTGGACGGAGCGCCTCGTCGAGTCAGGACCGGGCGGTTGAAACGATGGCGCTGACCCTCGACCGAAGCAGCCTGCGCCTGTTCGGCATCGACCTGGCCGCGGTGCCCGGCTACTTGCGCGACGGCTGGGCGGAGGCTCTACGATGGCCGGCGCTGCGCTGGCTGACGCCCGACGACCCGGTGCGGGTGCTGCATGCGGACGGGACGGAGTCGGTGCGCGAGGGTGTGTCGACGCGGCGCGCGGCGTCGTCGGCGCGCGCGAGGTTCGTTGCGGTCGAGCTGCCCGAGCCGACTGTGCTGCGGCGTTCGCTCGCGCTGCCTCGGCTGACGGAGGAGGAACTGCGCCAGGCGGTCGAGCTCGATGTCCGCGCTGCCAGCCCGTTTCCCGAGGACGAGGTCGTCTGGGGCTACGACGTCGAGGGCGGCGAGCGGCTGCGGGTCAGTGCCGCGCTGACGTCGAGGGCGCTGATCGAGCGGCAGATCGAGGCGTTGAGGCCCCGCCTCGGCGACGCCCAGCCCGAGGTCTGGGTCGGCGGCGAGCGGCCCTTCGTGATCCCCGGCTACGGCGAATCGGCGCGCCTGGCGCGCTCGCGCCGCATGCGGCTGGCGCTGGTCGGGCTGCTGGCGATGACGGCGTTGCTGCTGGTTGCGCTGGCGGTGACGCCGACCCTGCAGCTGCGCGAGCGTGCGCTCGAGGCGACGCGCAAGAACGACGAGCTTGTTCGCGCGGTGCAGCCGCAGGTCCAGATGCGCGATGAGCTGGTGAGGTTGGGCGACCAGGTCCGTCTGCTGAGCAAAGCCGCCGAGCAGCGCCACGACGTGGTCGCCCTGATCGACCAGCTGACGCGCCAGCTTCCGGACGACGTCACGCTAAGCCGGCTGGAAATCGCCGGCGGCGGAGTGCGGATCATCGGCCAGGCGGACAACGCCGCGCAGCTGCTGCAGTCACTCAGTGCCAACCCGGCTTTCGCCGAGGTCCGGGCGCCGGCCGGGATCACCAAGGCGCCGGCCGGCAGCAAGGAGGGATTCACGATCGAATTTCGCGTGGTCAGCGAGGTGAAGCAACGATGAGCCTGCTGCAGCGCCGGGCGCTGGTCTCCGTCGCCGTTACGCTGGCGGGTCTCCTGGCCGTCGTCCTGGTGGCCGGCCAGTACGTCGTGCGCAAGCACCTGTGGGCCAACGAGCGGCTCGAGGAGATCGATCCGAGGTACGCGCGCCTGCTGGGCCTGCGTGACGCTGGAGCCGAGCTGGAGGAAGGACTGAAGCAGGCGCGCGCCGCCGTGCCGCGGCTGGGCTACACGGCCGATCGCGACGCGGCCCAGGTAGGCAACGACCTGCAGCAGGTGGCGCGCCGCGCGCTGCAGACGGCCGGCCTGACCGTGACGTCGAGCCAGGTGCTGCCGCCGCGCGCAGAAGCGGGATTCGAACGGCTGAGCGTGTCGTTGCAGGCGGAAGGGGCGCTGAGCGGCGTGCAGCTCGCGCTGGCGGCGCTGCAGGCAGAGGCAAGGCCGAGGATGGTGTTCGACACCGTCGTCCTGCAGTCCACCGGACGCTTCGCCGAAGACGGAACGCCGATCGTTTCCTGCCGGCTCACGGTGGCCGTCCCGAGGCTGCAATCATGAGGGTGACTGCAATCGCGGCGGTGGTGGCCGCAAACGTCGTCCTGGCGGCGACGCTCGCCTACCTGTGGACCGAAGGTGGCGGTACGCGTTGGACAGACCCGGAGGCCGTGCCGCCAGCGATCGAGGAGGTCGCGGCGCCGCCGGTATCCGAGGCGGCCGATGTCTCGCCGTATCGGCAAACCCTCGAGCGGCCCCTATTCGCGGCGAACCGCCGTCCGGCGCCACGCAAGGACGCGGAGGAAGCCCAGGCGGCGGCGGATGCGCTGAAGGACGTGCACCTGCTCGGTACCTATGAGGCCGGCGGGCGGGGAGGGATCGTCATCGCCAGCGGCGGCAAGGTGCAGCGCGTCGCCTTTGGCGAAAGCATCGGCGGATGGAAGGTGGCCGGCGCCGGCCAAGGACGAAGCGCCGAACTGGTCAGCGCCGACGGTCGGCGCCGGCAGCTGGAACTGGCCTTGAACAACGCCGCACCTGCAATGCCCGCGGCTGCCGGCAAAGAGGGTGCGGCAGAGGCTGGTCAGGCAGCGGCAGCGGATCGGGCGCCCTCGGCAGGCGCTGCCGCACCCGCGACCTCACAGCGCGGGGCCGCGGCGCGCGGCCGCTCGGGCCGGGGGAGCAGAGCGACCGGCCCGGAGGCGCGGCAGCAGAGGCTCGATCGGATCAATCAGCAGCGCGCTGCCAGGGGGCAGCCCCCGCGTTCGGAGACCAGATAAGAGGTCGCATGCGTCCAGTTTCCATGACTCGATCCTTCATCGCCGCATGCCTGATGGCGCCGCTCGTGCTTGCGTGCACGACGACGTCTGAAACAGGCACCGCCGCGGGTACCGTGCCCCCCGCATCGCCTCTGTCGTCAGGCGATACGACCGCGGCAACGCTATCCACTGCACGCAGCGGCCCTGCCGAGCCGGCGCAGACGCTGTACGGAGGCGCCCTTTCCTCGAGCGATGGCACCCTTGTGTCGAGCGGCGTGCCGCCGGAGAAAGGCGTTGGCGCGGCCCTGCCGGGCAACCGCCAGCGCCCCGCCGCATTGGCAGCAGCAAAGGACGCGCCTGCCCCGGTCGATGCCGATGAACCCGCGCCCCGTTTCTACAAGGGCTCGGATAGCGTCCTCGCGCCGGCGAGACCCAGGGTGGCCCGCGGCCCGGGGACCCAGGACGTCTCCTTCAAGTTCGAGCAGGCGCCGGTTCGGGAGGTGGTGCACGCGGTGCTCGGCGAACTGCTCGGGTTCACCTATGTCCTTCACCAGCCGATCGGCGGCACCGTCACCGTGTCGACCGCCGCGCCGGTGCCTGCCGACCAGGCGCTGTCGGTTCTCGAGGCGGCGCTGCAGGCCAATGGCCTGCTGATGGTGCAGGACGGCGCGGGGGTGTTCCACGTCGGTCCGCCCGATGCGCTGCGCGGCGTGGTGGCCGTGCCCAAGCGCGTCGAACAGGCCCCGCTGCCGCCGGGCTACGGCACGGTCATCGTGCCGCTGAAGTACATCGGCGCGGCCGAGATGGCCGAGATCCTGCGGCCGATCGCGCGGCCGGAGGCGATCCTGCGCGCCGACATC
>CP070661.1:886564-889959 GCA_020355165.1 Burkholderiales bacterium | reverse complement strand
GGCCCACTTCATCTGCTTCTGCAGCGCCGGGTCGTCCTCGACCACCAGCAGCGGGCGGCGCTTGTCGCTCATGCCGTCTGCTCCGTCGCCGCGGGGGCGCCGGCCGCGCGCAGCGCCGGCAGCAGCACCCGCACCCGGGTGCCGGCGCCGGGCTGGCTGTCGACCTCGATGCGGCCGCCTAGGCTCGCCACGTACTGCTGGCTCTCGTAGGCGCCGATGCCCATGCCGCCGGCCTTGCTCGACTGGAACGGCTTGAACATGTGGTCACGGATGAATTCGGGCGTCATGCCGGCGCCGTTGTCCGCCACCTCGACCACCGCGTCGCCCCCCCTGCGGAACACGCGCACCGTGACCTGCGCCCGCTCTCCGCCGGCATCGAAGCCGTTCTGCACCAGGTGGCCGATCACGCGCTCGAGCCGGTCCTCGTGACCGTTGGCCAGCACGTCGGGCACCGCCTCGATCCTCAAGCCGGCGCGGCCGGCGGCGCGCACCGACTGCACCCGCCGCACCAGGGTGGACAGGTCGACCGGGCGCGGGTTCTCCACCGGCGTCTCGCCCGAGCGCAGCTGCTGCATCAGCTGGTTCATGCGGCCGACCACGTGCTCGACCGTGGTCAGCATGTCGCGCTGGAACTCCGGGTTGCCGGCGTGCCGGTGCGCGTTGCGCAGCATCAGCTGCATCTGCGCCACCAGGTTCTTCAGGTCGTGCACGACGAACGCCGACATGCGGTTGAAGGCGTCGAACTTGCGCGCCTCGAGCAGGGCCTCGGTGGCCCGCTGCATGGCGAGGTAGCTGGCCGCCTGCCGCCCGGCGGTCTTCAGCAGGTCGCGCACCTCCCAGTTGACCTCCATCCTCACCCGCGGCGACTCCAGCACCACGAAGCCGAGCAGCTCGTCGCCGACCAGCAGCGGGACCACCAGCCAGGCGTTGCTCATCGAGTCGAGCCACAGCGGCAGGCCGAAGCTGCCCTGGCTCGACGGATCGAGGCGCGCCATCGGCACCTCGATCACCCAGCCCGTCCGCCTGAGGAAAAGCGGCAGCGCGCCATCGGCGGACTCGACGGCATCGACCTGCGGCTGGTTGATGCGTGCCACCTGCACGTAGCCGGGCTCGCGCCGCAGCCACAGGCCGCCGCCGGTGCTCTCGACGAGGTCGGCCAGCGCCCGCACGCAGGTCTCCTCCATCGGCTGGCTCTCGCCGCCCTCGGTCAGCGTGCGGGTGAACTTCAGCCACTCCTCGCGGTAGTCGTAGCGGTAGGAGAAGAAGTTCTTCGCCACCAGCACGCGCAGCTTGGCGCGGAAGGTGGCGGAGACGGTCACGAAGGCGAGGAACAGGAAGGCGCCGAACAGGATCACCGTCTGCAGCGTCTTGCCCCACGTCCCGCCGAAGTAGCGCACGTAGTAGCCGGATCCCGCCACCACCAGCAGGTAGATGCCGGCCGCCAGCACCGCCGTCGAGCCGGCGATCACGCCGCGCGACAGCGTGACGTCGAAGGTCCAGTCGCGGTTGCGCTGCGCCGCCACCCCCAGCAGCGGGATGGCCAGCGCGTAGGCGAAGCCGCGCGCCGCCCACAAGTGCGGGTCGAGCCCGCGGAACAGCAGCGCGTCGGAGTAGATGACGACGTCGAGCACGAACGGTCCGGCCAGGCCGATGCACAGCGGCCGCAGGTTCCAGCGCAGGGTGGAGGGGCTGTGCCGGTAGACCTGCTCGGCCAGCACCACGCCGAGCAGGGCCAGCGCCAGGTGGGAACCGAAGATGACTGTCGACGCCTTGCCCTCGACCAGCATCGCCGGCGGCGGCATGCCGGAGAGCATCACCAGCACCGTCGGCACGAGAATCAGCGCGAAGACGAGCAGCCCGCGCTGTGCCGACTCGGCACGGCGGGAATGCAGCAGGATCACCGCGAGGAACGACACCGCGCAGGCGAGGCGCAGCGTGTCGAAGGCGTGCGACAGGCGCCAGGACGACCAGCTCGGTGCCAGCGCGAAGGCCACGGTCGTGCATGCCCAGAAGACGCTGAGCGTGACCGAGGCGAGCAGCAGCAGCGCGCGGCCGCCGCCCTTCCAGCCGACCGACAGCTGAACGGCAAAGGCGGCGAAGCCGAGCGTGGCGAACCCGTACGACCATACCGCCGGGTTCAGGTACCAATCGGCAGGGATGCTGGTGGGATCCAAGGCCTCGTGCGGTCAGCGAGAAGGGTCGTCGGTTGTCGGCCGGATGCAGTTCTGACCGGAGGATACGAGTCTGCGGCCACCCACTGACCTGCCGGCCGCCGTGCGGTTCCTACGGGCGGACCGTCAGTGCGCGCCTTCCTGGAACAGCACCACCCTCACCGTCTCGACCAGGACCACCAGGTCGAGGAACAGCGAGTGGTTCTTGACGTAGTAAAGGTCGAACTGCAGCTTCTTGCGCGCGTCCTCGACCGAGGCGCCGTAGCTGTAGCGCACCTGGGCCCAGCCGGTGACGCCCGGCTTGACGCTGTGGCGCAGGTCGTAATACGGAATGGTCTTGTTCAGTTCGCCGACGAACGATGGCCGCTCAGGCCGCGGCCCGACGAAGCTCATGTCGCCACGCAGCACGTTGATCAGCTGCGGCAGTTCGTCGATACGCGTCTTGCGGATGAACCGGCCGACGCGCGTGACCCGCGGGTCGCCCTCGATGGCCCAGCGCGGCACGCCGTCCTGCTCGGCGTCGGCGCGCATGCTGCGGAACTTCAGGCAGGTAAACGGCCGCCCGCCGCGGCCGACGCGCTCCTGGCGGAAGATCACCGGCCCTGGGCTCTCCAGTCGGATGGCCAGGGCGGTGGCCAGCATCAGCGGCAGGGTCAATACCAGCATGACCGCCGAGACCACGAGGTCGAAGCTGCGCTTGACGAACGAGCGCAGGCCGCCCTGGGCAAAGCCCTGGCCGTAGATCAGCCAGCTGGCCTTCAGCGACTCGATCGGCACCTCGCCGCGCACCCGCTCGTACATGCCAGCCAGGTCGGTGACGGGCACGCCGCTCACGCGGCACTCGATCAGCTCACGCAGCGGCAGCACGCCGCCGCGCTGCTCGCGCACCGCGACGATCACCTCCTGCACGCCCAGCCCGCTCACCACTTCGGACAGCGGCAGCGTGTTCGGCAGGATCCGGTCGACGGGTACGCTCGGCGGCCCGTTGCCCTGGGCAACGGGATAGAAGCCGACGATCGCCATCGACGGATAGCCCAGCGTGGCCAAGGCCTTCTCGACGCCGGCGGCGTCCTCGCCGGTGCCGACGATCAGCACGCGCTTGGCGCCGAGCCCGGCGGTGCTGGCCCAGAAGACCACCTGGCGCAGCAGGATCAGGCCGGCAAGCGTCAGCACGATCGTGTAGCCGATCGCGCCGCGCGCCTCGTAGCCGTAAGGCGTGACCGA
>CP070661.1:882941-886464 GCA_020355165.1 Burkholderiales bacterium | reverse complement strand
CGAAGAACACCACCGCATAGGCGACCCAGACCACCGCGATCAGCAGGTCGATCGGCCACTCGAGCTCGGCGTACTCCTTGCCGCTGGTCAGCCCCAGCGGCAGGGTCACCGCGGCCAGCACGATGACGATCTGCCAGCCCCAGAAGGTGAACCAGGCCAGGCCGTTGAGGAACAGGGGCACCTGCGAGGTGCGCTGCACCACGAAGTAGCTGGTCGCGAACAGCGCGCAGCCGCCGAAGGCGAAGATCACCGCGTTGGTGTGCAGCGGCCGCAGGCGGCCGAAGCTCAGCCACGGAATGCCGAGGTTCAGTTCGGGCCAGGCCATCTG
This sequence comes from Burkholderiales bacterium, assembly GCA_020355165.1. GTDB lineage: Bacteria > Pseudomonadota > Gammaproteobacteria > Burkholderiales > Burkholderiaceae_F > JADJWR01. The sequence continues at coordinate 886,136 of CP070661.1, read as the reverse complement.
GGCGGCGATGATCACGCCGACCAGCATGCCGACGACGCCCCAGACCACGGTCATGATCGAGAAGGCCCGGATCACGCCGTAGTCGTAGGTCACTGCACTGGACTTGCTCATGGTCGACGATCCTCCCGGCGCCTCAATCGGCGTGACGACGTGCGCATACCCCTATCCGTATCGAGGCTACACCAATCTTCCCGCCTGTGCCCGGAGCGGGCGGCGGATCAGGGCAGTGCGCAGCAGGAAGGGGATTGACGGGGGAAGATCCTACGGAGCGACCCTTCCCCGCGCTTGACTCAGGTCAAAGCGCCGCCCGCGAAGCGCGCCCGGACCCCGACGGCTCTACGGCTCGCGCGAATGCGGGCCGCCGGGCGGGACGGCGCAGTCCTGGCGCGGCGCGTCCTCGTCCTCGAGGATGCGGCGCCCCTCCTGGTCGAGGCTGTCGAACTGGCCGCTCATCGCCGCCCACACCAGCAGGCCGCCGATGGCCAGGACCAGCACGACCGACAGCGGGATCAGCAGGTACAGCGATTCCATTCAGCGCCGCGCCCGCAGCGCGTTGGCCACCACCAGGCCGGAGCTGGCCGCCATGCCGACTGCCGCCAGCGCCGGCGACAGGAAGCCGAACGCGGCCAGCGGGATGGCACCCAGGTTGTAGACCAGCGCCCAGAGGAAATTCTCGCGGACGATGCGCATGCCCCGGCGCGCGCCGTGCAGCAGGCCGGCCACGTCGGCCGGGCGCGAACCGAGGACGACGAAGTCCGCCCGTGCCTGCGCCAGCGCCGCCCCTTCGGCCAGCGCGATCGACACGTCGGCCTGGGCGAGCACCGGCGCGTCGTTGAAGCCATCGCCGAGCATCGCTACCCGCCGCCCCGTGCCCTGCAGCTGCGCCACCAGTTCGCGCTTGCTCGTCGGCGTCTGCTGCGCGTAGGCGCGCTCGATGCCGAGCGCACGAGCCACGCGGTCGACGCTGCCAGCGCGATCGCCAGAGACGAGCACGACCTCTGCGCCCGACGCGCGCGCCGCCTCGACCAGCATCGCCGCATCGGGACGCAGCATCTCGCCGAAGGAGAACAGCGCCAGCGCGCCCTGCTCGTCGGCCAGCACCACCACGCTGTCGTCGCGCGGCAGCTGCGCCGCCAGCGCCGGCCAGCGGCGGGCCCAGGCGCCCTGCCCGGCCTCGCCCGCCAGCGACAGCGCGTAGTCGGCCTTGCCGATCCGCAGCCGCCGGCCGAGCACGGTGCCCTCGATACCCGCCGATGGCGCGATCACGACGTCCTGCGCCACCGGCACCGCGACCTTCGATGCCGCCTGCGCCAGGGCGCGGGCGAACGGATGCGCGGCGACCGCCTCCAGCGCCGCCGCCTGCGCCAGCACATCGGCGCTGCGCAGGCCGCGCAGCGGGATGACGCGCGTCAGCGCGGGCTCCGCCGTGGTCAGGGTGCCGGTCTTGTCGCAGGCGAGGATGTCGATCCGCGCCAACGCTTCCAGCGCCGCGCTGCGCGCCGTCAGCACGCCCCGCTCGGCGAGCCGCGACTGGGTCGCCGCCAGCGCGGCCGGCGCCGCCAGCGACAGCGCGCAGGGACAGGTGGCCACCAGCACCGCCACCGCCGCCGGCAGTGCCTGCGAGGGATCGACCCACCCCCAGCCGACCACGGTCGCCAGCGTCACCGCCAGCACCAGCCAAAGGAACACCACGGCGATCCGATTGGCCAGCTCGACGATGCGCGGCCGCTCGCGCCCGGCATCGTCGACCAGTCGGCGCAGCGCTGCCAGCGACGTCGCCTCGCCGGCACGGGTCACCCGCACCACCAGCGGCTGCTCGAGGTTGACGCTGCCGGCGAGCACCGGCGCCCCGTCCTGCTTCTCGATCGGCGTCGCCTCGCCGGTCAGCCAGGCCTGCGACACCGACGAGATGCCCTGCACGACCATGCCGTCGGCCGGCACGGTCTCGCCGACCGGCACCAGCACGTGGTCGTCGACCAGCAGCTGCTCGGCAGCGACCGACTCGGTCGCCAGCGACGCCGGGAAGCCGCGCAGGCGGCGCGCGGTGAGCCGAGCCCGCCGCTGCGCGTCGTCGAGGTGGCCGCGCGCCGCGCGCAGCGCGCGCGCCTGCAGCCAGCGCACGCCGAGCACCAGCGCGACGAACATGGTGATCGAGTCGAAGTACACGGGCCCATGCGCGGTCAGCGTCGCCCAGGCGCTCGCCACGAAGGCGGCACCGAGCCCGAGCAGGATCGGCAGATCCATGCCGATCGGCCCGGCGCGCAGCTGGCTCCAGGCGCCGCGCCCGATCGGCACCGCCGAGAACAGCAGGACCGGCATCGTCAGCACCAGCTGCGCCAGCCGCAGCAGCTGCTCGATGTCGGCGGGAATGTCGCCCGGCCTGGCCACGTACGACGGCACCGCCAGCATCATCACCTGCATCATCATCAGCCAGGCGAGCAGCACGCGCAGCAGCTCGACGCGCTGCGCGCGCGCCTCGCTCCTGCCGCCGGCGTCGGTCCGATAGCCGGTGCGCTCGATCGCCCGCTTGACCCCGGCCGCGTCGATGCGCTGCGGATCGAAGCCGACGTATGCGCGCTGGGCGGCGAAGTCGACCTGCGCGCTGGCCACGCCGTCGGTGCGACGCAGCCGGTGCTCGATCAGCAGCGCGCACGCGGCGCAGACCATGCCGCGGACGTCGACCTGGACCCGCGCGCCGGCCGGCACCTCGCGCCGTGTCGGGCCCTGCGCCAGCGACGCCTCGAGGGCGACGCGGTCGGCGTCGCTCGCCCGCGCCAGCTGCAGCTGCTCGGCAATGAACGCGCAGCCGAGGCAGCAGAAGTCACGCTGCCGGCCGCCGATCGAGCGGCTGACGATCTTCAGGCCGGACAGCGAGTCGCCGCAGTGGGCGCATGACATGGCGCCGCTGTCGGCGGCGTTGCCCGGCTGCTTGGCCTTGCGGATGACGGGGGCGGCGGGCATGGGCGGTGCGGGACGATGCGATGCGGTAGCGGAATCCGGCGGCACCTAGCGTACACAAGCGGCGGCGGCCGGGCGCGGCGGCGGCCGGTACCGGCGATCACTCAAGCCGGCGATGGGCGCAGTCCGCTCGTCTGCCGATCCGCCTCAGGCGAACTCGGCGCCGATCAGGTCGATACGGTCGGTGCACAGCGCATCGACGCCCCAGCCGAGAATCTCGCTTGCCCGCCCTGGGTC
>CP070661.1:879059-882841 GCA_020355165.1 Burkholderiales bacterium | reverse complement strand
GTTTCCATACGATGGCCCGCTCCGCAAGCGACCAAGGCGACCGCGACGGTGGCCCGCGTGCTCGAATCGGATGGCTTTCCGGCCCGGGCTCGATTCAGGGAACTGCGGATGGGTCACTCAGGGCAGGGGCGGGGAGCGCTGCGGTCGCGCGATGATCGCCAACCACTGTCGCTTCCCGGAGCGAGTCAACCGGCCTGGCGTTAAGCCGTTCGTGCAGTTGTCGCCGCGCCTCAACCCCTGAACACTTGGCGTGGATCTGGCGGTCGCGCGTGCAACCCGTTGCGCGAGGCCCAGTGCACTGAACGGAGTCAGCAATGAAGCTTCAGCCACGAGTCCACGCCAAGTTCGCGACTCTCGCCTTCGCCGCGGCGCTGCTGGCGGCCTGTGGCGGCGGGGGCGGGGACTCGGGCGGCACCAGCACCGCCAGCGGAACGCTCAGGCTGGCGCTGACCGACGCGCCTGCGTGCGGCTACGACCAGGTCAACGTCACGATCGAGAGGGTCCGCATCCACACCAGCGCGACGGCCCAGGACGGCGACGCCGGCTGGTCGGAGATGGTGCTGACGCCGGCCAAGCGGGTCGACCTGCTCACGCTGACCAACGGGGTCCTGGAGGAACTGGGCAGCACATCGCTGCCGGCGGGGCGCTACACCCAGATGCGCCTGGTGCTCGGCGGCAGCATGGGGCCGGGAGCGATGGCGAACTCGCTGGTTCCCTCCGGCGGCAGCGAGAGGCCGATGGAAACGCCGAGTGGCACACAGACCGGCCTCAAGATGAACGTGGACATCGAGGTCGCCGCCAATCAACTCGCCGACTTCGTGATCGACTTCGACGCCTGCAGGTCGGTCGTGCACGCCGGCCACTCCGGGCGTTACCTGCTCAAGCCGGTGCTGTCGGTCATGCCGCGGGTCACGACCGCGAGCAACGCGGTCGAGGGGTATGTGGCCGGCGCCGTGGCCGCCGGCACGACGTCGGTCAGCCTGCAGAAGGAAGGCGCGGTCGTGCGCGCAACCGTCCCCGGCTCGAATGGCCGTTTTCTGCTTTCACAGGTGCCGGCGGGCGTTTACGACCTGGTCGTCCGCGCCGACGGCCGCGCCACGGCGGTGATGACCGGCGTGCCGGTTGCCGGGACCGCGATCACCGTTGCCAACCCGTCGACGGCGCCGTTCGATCCGCCGCCGAGCACGATGCGCACGGCTTCGGGCAACGTCGTGACGTCCGGTTCGGCCGCCATCCCCGATGCCACGGTCCGCGCGCTGCAGACGGTGGGGGCGACGAAGGTCGAGTTGGTCAGCCGCCACGTGGACGCAGACACCGGCGCCTACAGCTTCTCGCTGCCGGTTGCGGCTCCTGTAAAGACTGCTTACGTCGCAGCCGCGACGTCGCTGACCTTCGCGGAAGAATCGGCGTCGGCGGGCAAGTACACGCTGGAGGTGGCCGTGCCCGGAAAGAACGTCCAGACAGCAGGCATCGACCTGACATCAGAGGACGACACCGGGCGGACCTTTGGCTTCGCGCCCTGACGAGGTCCCCGCTCGCTGCCGCGACGTCGGCCGGGGCGGACCGGGCGCGAGCCGAAGCGAACCGACCGCGCGACTAAGCCCGGCGCGGAAACGCGAACCCGGTCAACGGCTTTCCGCGCCGGGCGCCGAGCGGGCCGGGCCAGGCCGTCCCGGCGCCCCATAGGCGCGCGCCCGAAGCGAAGCGTCGAATTGGCAGGCCGGCCATGAGCGGCCGAACTCCAGGTCAAACCTGTCTTAATTTCCGACCAAGCTCATTTAAGCAAGAAACTCTACTTCCTGCCGGCCCGAATCAAGGAGGAGGCTTCAAACTCTGTTAGTCTCACGCGCCCTAATAATATTGGTCCAAGCTACTGAACGCGATCCGCATCGTTCGCTAACAAAATAAGGACCGCTCCCACGCCAGATGACGGCAAGTTCGGGCTCGGGAATCCTACTTTAATCTCGGCGAGGCGCGATCCCGCCGTCTGACGGATATGGAAGCCCGAAATGCATAATGACAAGCTGTTTGAGGACTATAAGAGTGAGATCTTTGATATGCGAGCGCGATTTATGCGTGGTTTTCTGAAGAGCGTACAGAACATGGTGTTGGGTGTTTTCCGGGGGCGCGGCAGTGACGGTGCCGATGCTCACGCGCCTTCAGGCGACGGCGTGATCCACACACAACACCAGAGCCTGTCCGATCACGCCAACAATCTGCGAGCCAGGATACTCTTCGAGCGACCCGTCGATGAGGTAAATACGATCATCGATGCTTTTATTGGCGATTTGGTTCAGCATTTCCAAGACGAGGAGGTGATTCTCGCGGAGTCCAACTATCCTGGGACTGCGAAACATGCCGCGCTGCATCGCGAACTCCTCAACAGCGCCGACAGGCATGTAAGGCGGTTTCGTGCCGACGCGTCGAGCATAGGTAAATTATTCCAGTTTCTAACCGACGATGTCCTTGCCAAGCACATGCGGGACGCGGACCAGGACTTCCTCTCTTACTTGGAAGGTCGGCTCACGATGCAGCAAGCTGCTGCATAGAGGTCCTCGGAACTCACGCAGGCCCCGCTTTGGCGGGGTTTGCCTTGCGGCGCCGTTTGCTCTTGCCAGAATTTCTTCAATGGGTCGGTCGCGCCAGTTCGAGCCGGCGGATAGCCGTCACTCGGACGGCAGCCGCCGCCAGATGCTGCCGTTGATGCCTCGACCACGGCTTCGGGGAATCCGGCGTTGACACCGAGGCGCAGCGCAATGTCCGGTCGACCGCGGGGACCGGTCAGTGTCTTCGAGCTTTTCCGGGCAGACGACCGTCCGGACATGGCCGGACGCGGGCCTGGCTAGCACGCCACAAACCGGTCAGCGGCGCGCGCGGCGGCGAGCCGGTTGGGCGGTCCACATAGTGGCAGGGCGGGGGAAGCCTCCGCTCATCCGCTCCGGTGGCACCCTGGCTCTAAAATGGTTGACTTGAACGGTTGGTCTCCCGAGCATGGGCGGCTCAAGTGTTCCAGCTTGCAGAGGAGACGACCATGAAGCGTTCCTGCCTGAGCCTTCTCCTGTCGCTGGTGGTCCTCCCGGTGGCCGCCCAGGAAGCCGCCGCCCAGGACGGGCGGTATCTGGTCCAGTTCAAGGACTTCCGAGGCGCTGCCGCCGCGGTGCGCGCCGCCGGCGGCACGCCGGTCGTTGAACTGGCGCCGCAGTCGGCGATCGCCGCCTACCTGCCCGCGCAGGCCCTGACAGGGCTGCGTCGCAACCCCAACGTGCTGCTGATCGAGCCCGACCCGCGGCGCTACCCGATGGGCCAGATGACGCCGTACGGCATCGGGATGGTGCAGGCCGACCTGGTCAGCGACGACAGCGCCGGCAACACGACGGTCTGCATCATCGACTCCGGCTACTACAGCGGCCATGAGGACCTGGCCAGCGGCTCGAACGTCACGGGATCGAACAATTCTGGCAGCGGCAACTGGTACGAGGATTCCTGCGGCCACGGCACCCACGTGGCCGGGACCATCGCCGCGCTGAACAACAACAGCGGCGTCAGGGGCGTGCTGGGCAGCGGGAAGATCAACATCCGCGCCGAGAAGGTATTCGACGGCGCAAGCTGCGGCTGGTCGTATTCGTCGAGCCTGGTGGCGGCGCTCAACGCCTGCCGCGGTAATCCGAGCCCGGAGCGGCTGGTCGTCAACATGAGCCTGGGCGGATCGTTCGCGAGCTCCATCGAGAGCAGCGCCTTCCAGGCCGCCTACGACGCCGGCGTGCTGTCGGTCGCCGCCGCCG
>CP070661.1:875079-878959 GCA_020355165.1 Burkholderiales bacterium | reverse complement strand
CCGCCTTCCAAGTGCATGCGTTGCACGCCGCCCTGCACCTGTGCGGCGGCATCGCGCTTGATCTCTTCGCTACTGGCATAGCGCAACTGCCCGGCGATGCGTGCATTCGGCCCGAGCTCGACCGCGCCCGCCGTGGCGATCACGTCGCCACCGACCGGCCCGTTGATCCGCACCCGGCCTCCAGCGGCGCGCACGTAGCCCTTCACCGCACCGTCGATGCGCACGTCGCCGCCGGCGATTAGAACATTGCCTGCGACCTGCGCTCTCGATTCGAGCGCAACCTGTCCGCCGGCGATGCGGGCATTGCGCGCGACGTTGGCGTTGACGGTGAGCTGTCCCCCGGCGGCGTACAGCGACTGACCGATGGGCGCGTTGAGGCGCACGGTGCCCCCCGCCACGAGCGCATCGCCGTCGACGGTGCCGTCGACATCGATGCTGCAGCCGGCGAGAAAGACATCGCCCTGCACCGGCTTGTCGATGCGTACGGGGCAGCCGGCAGCGAAGTGATCGCCGCCCAAATCGCGCTCGACCAGACTCTTCCCGGCCTCTGTCGTCTGCGCGTGAACGGTAAACGACAGCAGCGCGGCGATCGCTGCGACAAGTAATGACTTCAACATAAGCACTATCGCGAATACGCACCCGGCGTCCGCACGCCGTGGCGACGCAAACATGAAAACCGGCCACCGGAGGCAATTCTCCCGCGCTCGCGTCGCGCAGAGTTGCCGGGCGTCAAGCACGATGCCAACTCGATGCGAGCGCTCGCGCGTTTGCGGTGCGTCCTTTGTTGCCGCGATGGCCGAAGTCGGCAAGCCGGCCTTGACCCGCATCACCGCGCCGTGGCGCCGTTCCAGCAAGATTCGCGTGCCAGCTTTTCGCTCGCACGTTCGTGCCGCAGGGAAGTGCGCCGACGCGCGTGTAGAGGCGATGTCGGAGAGCGGTCATGAACTCACGCCCCTATGACCTCATTCTTTACGGCGCGACCGGCTTCGTGGGTTGTCGCGCCGCGGAGTATCTGAGCTGCCATCCGCAGCGCAGGCGGTTTCGCTTGGCCATCGCCGGGCGCGATCGCGCGAAGCTCAAGGCCTTGAAGCAACGCCTAGACGAAGCGGTGGGGGTGCTGGTCGCGGATTGCCATGACCAACCTGCAGTCGACGCGATGGTCATGAAGGGGCGTGTGCTAATCAATACCGCCGGCCCGTTCTCCCTCTACGGCGATGGGATCGTCGACGCCTGCGTGCGATTGAAGACGCACTATGTCGACATCACCGGCGAGACGGTGTGGGTCAGATCGCTGATCGATCGGTACCAGGCGCAGGCCGCGCTCGACGGTACGCGCATCATCCCGTGCTGCGGTTTCGATTCGGTGCCGTCCGACCTCGGCGCCATGCTGGTCGCGCGCGAACTGCAACGGCGGTTCGGCGTGCCGTGCCGGCGGGTGAAGGCCTATTACCAGATGTACGGCGGCTTCAACGGTGGCACGCTGGCGTCGAACATCAATCGGCACGAGAGCGGTGCGGTCAAGATCGGCCGTGATCCGTTCCTGCTCGATCCCGCCGACGGCCACTCGCGCGAGGAGATCGAACGCAATCGCGATCCGGTCGGCGCGCAGATTGACGACGACATCGGCACCTGGGTCGGCCCGTTCGTGATGGGGCCGATCAACACGCGTGTAGTCCGCCGCAGCGCCGCGTTGTTTGCGCGATTCAACGAGTCGTATGGTCCCGCTTTCGAGTACCAGGAATTCACTAGGTTCGATCCTCCGCTGGCGCACGTCAAGGCGTCGATCGTGAACGGATTCCTGCGCGGCTTCGAGGGCGCGATGGCGCACGCACCGACCCGCGGACTGTTAAAGAAGGTGCTTCCCAAACCCGGCGAGGGTCCATCGGAAAAGACGATGGCAACTGGCTGGTTCACGAGCGAGTTGCTGGCGCAAGCGGCCGACGGCCGCAACGTGCGCGGCCTCATCCGGCATCAGGGGGATCCGTCGAATCGCGCGACGCTGAAGTTCGTCTGCGAGGCGGCGCTGTGTATCGCGCTCGACGCGCAACGGCTGCCGGGTGGTTCGGCGCGCGGCGGTGTGCTGACGCCGGCAACCGGGCTTGGTGATGTGCTTGCCGAGCGGCTGCGGGCGGCCGATGTGACGATCGACATCGGTACCGATGCGTCGCACGGCAAGGCAGAGCGGACCCCCTAGGCGGATCCTGGCGGTACGCGTTGGCGTCCGCTCTTCAGAAGTTTGAATTACAGCTTTGGGTCGATAGTTAGCGTCCGCCAAGCGCGAAAGCAGCCTGTCGGCGCCACTCCGCTCGCGCACGAGGTGGTACTGGCGACAGCTTGACGTCTTGACCCCGTCGGGGTCGGCGGCGTACGGTGTCCCGGGCGAGTCGGCGAGGCGCCGCCGGATCCAAAGCCCGACAACTTGGAGGAGGCGCGATGGCATCGGAAATTCTGACCGTCCGCAGCCTCAGGGCACGCCCGGTCCTCCTGAAGCTCGAGCGGCCCATCGTCGCGCGGATTGCGACGATCGCCGACTGGCCCCTGATCCTCATCGACCTCGAGACCGAGGAAGGCGTCACTGGGCGCAGCTACCTCGAGCCGTACACGACGAAGGCCATGCGCTACCTCGTACCGGCGCTCAGCGACCTCGGGGAGTTGCTCCGGGGCCGTAGCGTCAACCCGGTCGACCTGTACGCGGTCGCGCGCAAGTCGCTGCACTTCGTCGGCTACCAGGGGCTCGCGCAGATCGCGGTCTCGGGCCTCGACATGGCCGCCTGGGACGCGCTGGCCCGGGCGGCGGAGCTTCCGCTGTGCGTCCTGCTCGGCGGCTCGGTCGGCGCGGTACCGTCCTACAACAGCAACGGGCTGTGGCTGCAGGAGCCCGCCGCGGTGGCGGCCGAGGCGGTCGAGCTGCGCGACGAGGGCGGCTTCACGGGCCTGAAGCTGCGCCTTGGGCGTGAGCGGCTGCGCGACGACCTCGCCACCGTGGACGCCGTCCGCAAAGCCGTCGGCGACGACGTGCGCCTGATGGTGGACTTCAACCAGGGGCTGCATCTGGGCGAGGCGCTGCAGCGTTGCCACGCGCTCGACGACCGAGGTCTGGAGTGGATCGAGGAACCCATCGTCTACGACAACCTGGACGGCTTCGCGCAGCTGGCGGCGGAACTGAAGACGCCGATCCAGATCGGCGAGAACTTCTACGGTCCCCGCGACCTCATGGAGGCACTGCGCCGCAAGGCCTGCGACTACGTGATGCCGGACTTCATGCGCATCGGCGGCGTCACCGGCTGGCTGCGCGCGTCGGCGATCGCCGGTACGGCGGGGGTGCCGATGTCGACGCACCTGTACCCGGAAGTCGCCGCGCACATGATGCGGCTCACCGAGACCGCGCACTGGCTCGAGTGGCAGGACTGGGCCGATCCGATCCTGCAGCGGCCGTTCGCCGTCCGTGACGGTCTGCTGCACATCCCCGACGTCCCCGGCGTCGGCCTCGAGTGGGACGAGGACGCGGTCTCGGCTCATCTCGTTCCCTGAAGAGGCCTTCGCAGCGCAGCCACAGCGACACCGCGCGCATTGCCACGCCTTCTGTCGACGCTTTCGTCGCGGCATGGCTTTTGCAGCCGGATTTCACGTGCGACTCGAGCGACGGGGTCGCGCTTCGGTTCCCCTGGCAAAGTGCAGCCGGTCCTGCTCGAGTCCTGCTAGGTGGCACGAGGCGTCCGCATTCAGCCAACGAGCCCAACTTCACCGGCCAGTAGCGACGGTCCGCTCGCCGATTAGTAGAAGATGCGTATTCCAACCGCTTCAGGCGGCCCCAAACGTCGGCTGAGGGCGCCGCGTTCAACAACTGCTCCGCGCGAAATCAGAAGTCGGCTTAGGGTCG
>CP070661.1:871038-874979 GCA_020355165.1 Burkholderiales bacterium | reverse complement strand
TGTAGAAGCCGCGCCCGGCCTTGCGGCCGAGGTAGCCGGCCTCGACCATCTCGACGAGCAGCGGCGCCGGCCGGTACTTGGAGTCCTTGAAGCCCTCGTACAGCACCTGCATCACCGCCAGCTGCACGTCGAGGCCGATCAGGTCGCACAGTGCGAGCGGGCCGATCGGGTGGTTGCAGCCGAGCTTCATCGCGTCGTCGATCTCCTGCGCCGTCGCCAGGCCTTCCGCGAAGGCGAAGATCGCCTCGTTGATCATCGGGCAGAGCATCCGGTTCACCACGAAGCCCGGCGAGTTCTTCACCTTGACCGGCGTCTTGCCGAGCTGCTTCGCCACCGCCTCGACCGCTGCGTAGGTCGCCTCCGAGGTCGCCAGGCCGCGGATCAGCTCGACGAGCTGCATCACCGGGACCGGATTGAAGAAGTGCATGCCGATCACCTTGTCGGGCCGCTTGGTCGCCGCGGCGAGCCGGGTGATCGAGATCGACGACGTGTTCGAGGCGATGATCGCGTCGGGCTTCGCCAGAGCGTCGAGCGCGGCGAAGAGCTTCAGCTTCAGCTCGAGGTTTTCGGTCGCCGCCTCGACGATCAGGTCGCAGTCCTTCAGGGCCGCCGTGTCGGTCGAGGTCTTGACCAGCCCCATCGCGCGGGCCTTGGCCTCGGCGGTGAGCTTCTCCTTCTTCACCAGCCGCTCGAGGCTGCCGTCGATCGTCTTCAGTCCGCGGTCGACCATAGCCTGCGCGATGTCGGTCATGACGACCGGGATGCCGACCACGGCGCAGGCCTGTGCGATGCCGTTGCCCATCGTGCCGGCGCCGACGACGCCGATCTGCTTGATGCTCATCTGGGATGCTTCCTCAGGGTTTGCGGGGTAGGGCGTCATTCTCGCGCAATCTCCGTCCCCGAGCCGCGGTTCACGCCATCGGTGCGCTCCGTGCGGGTCGGCGCGTTGCGAGCGCCCGCGCCGGCAGCCCGTCGACCGCCGCCGCCGGGCGCCGGCGGCTAAGCTGACGGCTTTCTGCCGCTCTTCTCGCTCATGACCGGGATCAAAGCGATCGTCTTCGACGTCTTCGGCACGGTGGTCGACTGGCGCGAAGGCGTGGCGCGCGAGCTCAGGGCGTTCTTCGACCGGCACGGCGGGGGAAGGCTGGACCCCTACCGGGCTGCCGATGCCTGGCGCAAGCGTTACCAGCCGGCGATGGAGGAGTGCCGGTCGGGCCGCCGGCCTTTCACGCGGCTGGACGTGCTGCACCGGGAGAACCTCGACGCCGTGCTGCGCGACAGCGGCATCGAGCCCTCGTCGGTCGACGCCCGGGAACTGGACGAGCTGAACCGCGCCTGGCACCGGCTCGACCCGTGGCCCGATGCGGTGGCAGGACTGCTGCGGCTGAAGGAGCGCTTCATCATCGCGCCGCTGTCGAACGGCAACGTCTCGCTGCTGCTGAACATGGCCCGGCGCGCGGGGCTGCCGTGGGACGCGATCCTCGGCGCCGAAGTGGCCAACGCCTACAAGCCGCAGCCGGAGGCCTACCTGCGCACCGCCGACATCCTCGGCCTGCAGCCCGGCGAGGTCTGCCTGGTGGCGGCCCACAACTCGGACCTCGCGGCGGCCCGCGCCTGCGGACTGCGCACGGCATTCGTGCCGCGGCCCCGCGAGCACGGGCCGGCGCAGGCCTCCGACCTGCGGCCGGAAGGGCCGTGGGACGTCGTCGCCGCCGACTTCGTCGACCTCGCGTCCCGGCTCGGCTGCTGAGACCGGGGCGCCGCGTCGCGGCAGGCCGGCCGCCAGCCGCCGTATGCTTGCAGCCATGTACGCGCAGCACTTTGGCCTGAAGCACGCGCCGTTTTCGATCGCGCCGGATCCCCGCTACCTCTACATGAGCGAGCGGCACCGCGAGGCGCTGGCGCACCTGCTGTACGGCGTTCGCGGTGACGGCGGCTTCGTCGTCCTCACCGGGGAGATCGGCGCCGGCAAGACGACCGTCTGCCGCTGTTTCCTCGAGCAGATCCCCGAGCGCTGCAACGTCGCCTACATCTTCAATCCCAAGCTCACCGTCGACGAACTGCTGCGCACGATCTGTGCCGAGTTCCACATCGCCGTGGCCCACGACGGGCCGGGCGTGGCCACCGTCAAGGACTACGTCGACGCGCTGAACGAGTACCTGCTGCGCACGCACGCGGCCGGGCAGAACAGCGTGCTGATCATCGACGAGGCGCAGAACCTGTCGGCCGACGTGCTCGAGCAGCTGCGGCTGCTGACCAACCTCGAGACCAGCGAGCGCAAGCTGCTGCAGATCGTGCTGATCGGCCAGCCCGAGCTGCGCACGCTGCTGGCGCGGCCGCAGATGCAGCAGCTCGCGCAGCGCGTCGTCGCCCGTTACCACCTCGAGGCGCTCGGCGAGGCCGAGACGGCCAAGTACGTCGTCCACCGGCTGTCGATCGCCGGCCTGAACGGCGCGGCGCCGTTCGACCGCGGCGCGATGCGGCGCATCTACGCCCATTCGCGCGGCGTGCCCCGTCGCATCAACCTGCTCGCCGACCGTGCGCTGCTCGGCGCCTACGCCAACGGCAGTACGCGCGTCGACGCGGCAACGGTCGACGCGGCGGCGCGCGAGGTGTTCGATGCGCCGAAGCCGGCGGCGGCCAGCGGACGCCCCGCGGCGCAGCGGGCGGCGATGGTCGGGCTGGGGCTGCTGGTGGGGGCCGGCCTCGTCGGTGCGGCGGTGCTGGCGCTGGATCGCAGCGGGCGCGGCACGGCCGAGGCCGGCGCAGCGTCTGTTGCCAGCGCCGCAACGGCAGCGCCGGCGCGGGCGACAGTCCCGGCGGCGGCTGAGGCCGCGCCGGTCCCGGCGGAAGCGGCGCCCGCACTGAAGGACCAGCCGGCGTTGGCGCCGTTCGACCTGGCGACCGGCTTCGAGTCGCTGGTCGGCGCCGAGAGCGAGGCGTGGCGCGAGCTGGCAGCGGTGTGGAAGATCGAACTCGGTGCCGGCGACCCGTGTCTGGCGGCACGCCGCCACGACGTGCAGTGCTTCCGCACCGCCAAGAGCACGCTGGCGCTGATCCGCCAGCTGGATCGCCCCGGCATCCTCACCCTGCGCGACGCCTACAACCGCGCCGCCTACGTGATGCTCGCCGGCCTGTCGAACGACGCCGCGATCTTCGTGGTCGGCGGCGCCGAGCGCTCGGTGCCGCTGCTGGCGCTGGCCGACTACTGGCGCGGCGAGTTCGCCACCTTCTGGCGCGCGCCGCCGGATTACGCCGGAGCGATCGTCGATCGCCGCTCGGGGCCGGCCGCCCGCTGGCTGGCGCTGCAGCTGGCCGCTGCCCGCGGCGACTCGCGGCCAATCGGTGCGCAGTTCGACGATGCGGCGCTGAAGGGATGGATCCACACCTTCCAGCTGACGCAGGGGCTGGCCTCGGACGGGGTGGCCGGACCGATGACGCTGATGCAACTGAACCGCGCGGTGGGCGTCGACGAGCCGCGCCTGCAGGTGGAGAACTAGCTCCGTGTCGCTGATCCTCGACGCGCTGCGCCGGGCCGACGCCGAGCGCGAACGCGAGCGCGGCGCAGTGCCGGGCCTGCACGCGCAGCAGGTGCCGGGCTTTCCGCCGGCCGCGTCGCGGCACGAGGCTGCGCGATTGTGGCCGCGCTGGGCAGCCATCGCCGGTGCGGGGCTGCTGGCGGCGGCTGCCGCGTGGCTCATCGCGGGCCGCGAGGCGCCGCCATCGGTCGCCGCGCGGCCGGCCGCAACGGCGACGGCTGCCGCGTCTGCGCCGTCGCCGGACGCTGCGGCCGTCACCGAGACAGTGCCTCCAGCGCCGCGCGCCGACGCGCCGGTGGCCGAGCCGGCGCCGTGGCCGACGCAGGACGGCAGTCGCAAGGCGGCAGCGGCCGAGGTCGCCGCGGCACCGGCCGCGAGGGCGACGATGTGCCATTGGGTTCA
>CP070661.1:866910-870938 GCA_020355165.1 Burkholderiales bacterium | reverse complement strand
AAGCGCTCCTGAAACGCGCGATCGAGCGTCCGCCAGCTGACGCCCGCGGCGCGGTAGACGTCCTCGACCCTCGGCGCTTCGGTTGCGGTCGCGTCGATGAACTCCAAGGCACGCGAAACGGCCTCCTGGCGTTTCTTCAAGTTGTCCACGCCGCCGACCGGAGTTGTGACGCTCAGCGCACGCACGAGGCCCATGACCAAGTCGGCGCGCAGCGCTTGCACCGCCCCGGGCGCGGCCTCGCTTCCGGTCTCGACCAGGCGCAGCAAGTTGCGGGCAGCAGATGTCAAGGCTTGCACCTGGTCGGGCCCGCAGCGGAACGCCGATGCGCTGGACAGTTCGCGCGGCGGATGCACCGCTGCGCCAAGGGCTTCTTCCATTTGCCGGTAAAGCTCATGATCGACGGAAATGACCAGCGCAGTGAACCCGGCGGCGGACACGCTATCGAAGCCATCGCGCGCGTTGAAGTTGAGGACCGCGTCGCAGGGCGGCGCGCGTCGACGCCAATCGACGAGCTTCGAAGGGTCCGGAAGACCGAAGGTCAGCAAGCCCTGCGGCGGCTGACCGCGCTGGTGCAGACGCCGCCCGAACGCCACGTCGCTCAGGACCAGACCGCCAGATATGACCTGTTCGACCCTTGCATCCACTGGCCCGTTGTCGAGTTGCCGGAAATCGAGGTCCCAGCCGATCTGCGCGGCAACCAATGCCTCGACGTCGTCGAACTGCGCGTGCAGGAATGTTGCGGACTCGTTGCCGTGCGTCATGACTGGATCGCCGCATTGGCGAATTTTGGATGTTTCAGGATAACCAAAAACGCTAGCGTGCTTAGTAGCGCGAGCTGCGGAAAGGATTCCATGTCTGCAGCGGATTCGGTGGTCCGCCGACCCAAGTCACTGACTTAGAAGCAGAGAGCCAAATCAAATGCGAAATCGCATTCGCTCATTCCTCGGGGTAATTGCTCTGGCTTCTGGCCCGGCTGGACCACGGTCCGGTTTCCCCCCGGCAGCGCCGATGTCATCCGAGGCATCCTACAAAGTAGAGTCAATTACTCTGGTACTCACATCACAAGACCCTTGAGCTTCCGCACGGTGCGGCATCCGGAGATCGCGTAGCTTCGCAGCGAGATGCGCCATGCCGCAGCAGGGTCGTGGCCAAGTAGGCGCAAGCCGAAGTCACCCTCAAAAAAGGATGGTGGACATGTTGCTGACACCGAAGCGGACAGTCGCGTCGATCTGGGTTCTTGCGGCATTGCTCGCCTGGCCGGCAGTTGCCAGTGGCCGAGACATCGTTCACGACGCCGAGTATTACGTCCTCAAGGCGCAGCACGCAAAAGAATGGGCGGCCGAGGACGCCGCGCTCGAGGCGAGGCTCGCGGCCCTGCGAAAGAAGTTCGGACGGCCGCCGAACATCATCCACGTGATGTGGGACGACATGGCCTACGGCGACATCGGCATCCCTGCGATCCAGCGCGTGCGTGGACTGGAGACCCCGAACCTCAACAAGATGGCCCAGGAGGGCATGCTCTTCACCCGTATGTACACCGAGGTAGGCTGCACGCCGAGCCGCGCGGCGACTGTCACTGGGCGCTACGCAATCCGCAGCGGCATGTACAACATCGGCATGCTGCGCGAGAGTCACGGAATGAGCAAAGACGAGGTGACCCTCGCGGAAGTGCTCTCGAAGGCCGGCTACGCGACCGCCTTTCACGGCAAATGGCATCTGGGTGACATCGAGGAGAGCTATCCGAACAACCAGGGCTATGACGAGGCCTTCTTTACCGGCTACAACCAAGTTCTCTCGCTCAATAACGTGGTGGCCGAGCAGGCCAACGCCAGCATTGGACTCCACACCGAGATCCTGCCGCCCGATCCCTACAAGCTCGACGACACCTTCGTAACCAAGGGTTGGGTCACGATCGCCGAGGGCACCAAGGGCGGAGAGACGAAACAGTGGGGAGACAACACCCACGAAACGTACGCAAAGATCGATCCCGAGGCGCAGCGCCGCACCCTCGAATTCATCGAGCGGCAGACCAAGGCGGGCAAGCCCTTCTACGTAGCCCACTTTCCGATGGCCACGAGCTTCCTCCCCGTCGCGAAGAAATGCTCGCAGGCGCGCAGCCTGCTGCAGGACGCCCTGCAGTGCAATATCGACCCCTTCATGGGCAAGCTGCGCGCGAAGCTCGAGGAACTCGGCATCGCGGAAAACACGATCGTCGTCGCAATGGCCGACAACGGGCCCATGGCCCACCACCCGCCGCCCGGGAGCGGCTTCGCGGAGACGATCTTCCGGGGAGGCAAGGGCGACTTCCTCGAGGGCGGCGTTCGCGTGCCGGCGCAGGCTTGGTGGCCCGGCACGATCGCGCCCGGGCAGATGCCCGGCGACATCATTCACGAGACCGATCTCTTCACCACTTTCGCAGCGATCGCGGGCGCCACCGAATACATCCCCACAGACCGCGTCATCGACGGGATCGACCAGCGTGCGCTGCTCTTGAAGGGCGACACCCGTGGTCGGCGGGACTACGTGCACATCTACGCGGGCCCACGGCTCGGCGCCATCGTGAAGGGCAACTACAAGCGGCACTTCATCTCACCCGACCCGGTGGGCGAGGCCAGCGGCATTGGCGCCGCGTTCTACTTTCTGCCCGCGGATCCGCGCGAGAAGCAGCCGATGCTCGTCAACATGATCCACCTAAAGGCGCCCTTCAACCGGATGCGCCTGCGCCACGAGCTGTGGAAGAAGAAGTACCCAGACCGGAAAGAAGTCGTCGGGGTGCCCTGGACGGGCATCGCGAACGCCTCTCCCGAGGTGCGGGCGCTCGGCAAGCCCCAGATCGATCCCAGTCAACTGCCCTTTGACCCGCTCGAGTACATCGAGCACCTCGACGAGCTGCCGTTCGATCCAAATATGGATCCGGACTTCGGCAGGTAACTGCTCTGCGCGTTTCGTAATCTGGGCGGCATGAAAACACTAGATCAGAAGGACACCCGAAATGAACGGGAAGATCTCCACCTTGGGCTCGATCGTTGTGTTGTCCTTGGCGCTGGGGGGCATCGCGCCCTCGAGCGCGCTCGCCCAGTCCGACCCGGACGCGTGGAAATGGCGCGGGACGATTTACCTCTGGGGCGCGGGCATTGACGGAACTTCGAATCTGCCCGCAGCGACCGGGGGCACCAACGTCAGCGTCGACTTCGACCAGCTTCTGAGGAACCTCAACCTCGCTTTCATGGGGGCGCTCGAGGCGCGCAAGGGTCGCTGGGGAGGCCTCACCGACTTCATCTACCTCGACGTCAGCGGCAGTAAGGCCGGGACGCGATCCCTCAGCTTCACCGGGCCAGGCGGCAACGTGACGATTCCCGCGGATGCCTCCCTGAACGCTGACTTGGACCTGCGCGGCACGATCTGGACGCTTGCCGGGACCTACACCGCCGTGGAGAAACCCGGCTACGAACTGCAGGTGCTCGGCGGTTTCCGTCTATTGAGCATCAGCACAAGTCTCGACTGGACCGCCACGGGCAACATCGGTGCCTTGCCGCCCGTGGCACGCGCCGGCAGCGCATCGGCGAGCCCGGATTACTGGGACGCGATCATCGGCGTGCGAGGGCGCTCGGATCTTGGCCAGGGCAAGTGGTACGTGCCCTATTACCTCGATGTCGGCACCGGCCAGAGCGACCTGACCTGGCAGGGGCTGGCTGGGATCGGCTACCAGTTCGGCTGGGGGGACGTCACGCTGGTCTACCGCTACCTCGACTACAACCTCAAGTCCGGCGAACCGGTGAAGGACATCACGTTCAGCGGGCCGGCAATCGGCGTGTCCTTTCGCTGGTAAGAATCCCTCACGCTAGCCATATCACATCGGCCGGCGGCCACCGGGAGCCACGATTTCGATCGTTGCGGTGGTCGTAGGCGCAGGCGCCGGGCGTCGACGATCGACGATCGTGGCGATCCGCTTCCGGGGCGACAGCAACCTCGAGCGCGGTTGCTATAAGCGCGGGCGTGCGTTCGAACCGGCAGAGTTCAGTTGCGCC
>CP070661.1:862762-866810 GCA_020355165.1 Burkholderiales bacterium | reverse complement strand
CATGCGCGACAATGTATCATTTTTGGTTCAATCCTGCCGCCCATGCAATGCGCCGTCTGGATCTGCGCTGAACGGCTGCTTTAGCGTGAACTAGCCGGCGTCGGCGGAAGGCGGCTTGTGGCCGAACTCGGTCGGGATCGACGGCGCACTCTTGCCCGGCGTTCGCCGCGGCAGCGGTTTCGACCCGCGGCCGGACCGGCGGGAGGGGCCCCAACAAGACCCGTTCGCTTGTAAGTAGTTTCCGCCCGGGCTATCTTGGCGCCTCGGACGCACGCAATGGCTGAAGGGGCCGGTATGCGCCGCCTGGCTGTCGCCATCTTGCTCATAGCAGGCTGCGGGCCCCTTGAGGCCGCGCTGCCGCTCGCGCTGCTGGGCAAGCAGATCGTCCAGTCCATCGTCGAGGCTCTGGTCGAGGACGCGATTCACGCGTCGCTGCGCGCCCTGCTCGGACCCTGCGACGGCGCACTGGCATCGGCTGCGCTGACCAACGTGCAGGCGGTCGTCGGCAGCCGCGGCGCCGTGCCCGGCTTGCCCGCTGGCATTCCCGCCGTGCCGCCGGGAATGGCGGCGGCGGTCGGCGCCTCCTCCGGAGCCGTCGGTGCCGGCGCGCTGGCCGGCGTCGGCACGGCGATCGCCGGCCCCGGAGCGCTTTCGGGTCCTGTCGGCGCGGTGGCGTCCGACATGGCGTCGTCGCTGGGAATGGGCGGCGGAGCAGGCGGCTTCTCTCCGCAGATCCGGCAGATGATCGAGGAGTCGCGCGAGGAGGAACTGCGCGAGCGTCGCGCCGAGCAGAAGAAGCGCGGCCTGTCGCCGGCACAGATCGAGGCCGAGGACCGCCAGATCGCCAAGGAGCAGCTGCGCGACGCCGAAGAGATGGTGGCCATGCTGCGCGAGTCGAAGCCGCTGAGCAGCGCCGAAGTCGACGAGTTCGTCGCCATCTACGAACGCTTCTCCAGGATCGTGCCGGACAGTGCCCAGTGTTCGCCCGAGTCGCTTCGCCGCGTGCTCGCGCCGGCGATGGTGATGCCGATGACCGCAGGCCCCGTTCGCATGATGCTGCGCAGCTTCCGCGAGCTCGACAGGGAGATGAGCGAGGCGCGGCGCACCTTCGCGGCGATGACGCCGGAGGACCGCGCCGACTTCGTGCGCCAGATGTCGGACCAGATCGAGGACTGGTCGGAAGTGGACCGGCAGGCGTTCGCTTCGCTGCTGCGGGCCAATCCGTTCGACATGCCGCCGCCGCTGCGCGATGACCTGCTCAAGCGGCTGAACTGATCGGGCGCTGACCGCTGCTGCGGGTCCTCGACAGGGCTCGCCCACATAGCCGTCGAAAGTCCACCCCGCGATGCGCCGCGGGTGCCGACAGAGCTGGCCGGTCGTGTCAGTTCGGGGCCGCGTCCGCAAGCAGCCACTCGCCGCACCCAGGCCAGCCGATTGCTGTCCGGTCCCGGCGCTCACGTCGGTGCGCCGCAGTCCGCCAACGACTGTCGATAGTTTCGATCAGGCAAAGCCGCCTCTCTCGACTGCCACCGGCGCTCGGGCGCAGCCGCCTCCAAGATGCCTGGCACGGAGCGCGCCGGCTGGTGAGGTTGACTTTGGTCAACGTGGTTGCCCGGGGAAGATCAACAGTGGCGGCCACCCGGACAACAGTCTTCCCGGCGGCCCTTCTGCCATCTGGGCCGGCCTGGCTGCGGTAGCGACGGATAACCAGAAGCGCGCTCAGCGGGCGGCGGCGGTCGGCGGCCTGGAAGCGACGGGGTTCTGAGTACAGGGAGGAAACAGATGACGAAACTGGCGCGCCTTGCGCTTTTCACTGCTTGCTTCGCGGCGCTGCTTGCCGGCCCCGCTGCCGCAGAGGACTGGGGCGGATGCAAGGACCATCCGCTGTTCGGCCGGATGCCCAATCACTTCATCTACGGCTGCGACCACAGCCAATTCGAGATGCGACGGTTTCCGGTCGGCCCGATGAACAAGGAGGGCAAGGCCAAGCTGCAGGAAGTGGAGGGCGAGTTCTGGTCGATCCAGTACGTCATCGACGAGGGGGCGACCAAGGCGAGCGGGCTGCAGATCCAGCGCAACTTCCAGAACGCTGCGAAGAAGGCCGGCGGAACCGTCGAAGGCACCTACCCCGAGTGGTGCTCGTTCGAGCTCGACGAGTCGTTCAAGGAAGGCAACTCCTGCACCAACTACGGAACGACGCTCAAGCTGAACAAGGGCGGCAAGGACTACTGGGTGTTCGTCAACGCCGTCAACGAGGGGTACAAGCTCTACATCCTCGCCGTCGGGGAGATGCAGCAGGACGTCAGCGTCAACGAGCTCGTCGAGAAGCTGAACAAGGACGGTTTTCTCACCCTGTACATCAACTTCGACACCGGCAAGGCGACGATCAAGCCGGATTCCGACAAGACGCTCGACGACGCCGCGGCCGCGCTGAAGGCGGCGCCCAGCCTGAAGGTCGAGGTCGGCGGACACACCGACAACGTCGGCACGCCGCAGGCCAACGAGAAGCTGTCCGGCGAGCGCGCCCAGGCGGTCATGGCCGCACTGGTCAAGCGCGGCGTGGCTGCCAATCGGCTGACCGCCAAGGGTTACGGGCAGAGCTCGCCGATCGCCGACAACCGATCCGAAGACGGACGGGCCAAGAACCGGCGGGTCGAGCTGGTCAAGAAGTAGAGACCGCGGCTCGCACCGGCGTCCGGGGGTGGCGGTTGCCGAGGGGCAAGCCGCTCGCCGCCGGATGGAGAGCGCGGTCGGCCGAAACCGCCGGCCTGTCGGCGATCCGTCGATAGATCGCGGTCGTTTCGCGCAGAAGCTGCCGTTCGGCCGCCGCCTGGTCGGCGCAAACGGCCTTGCCTCGCGCGCGCCAGCTTCCGTCGAGTTCCGGATTCGTCGCCAGAACGGCGAACTGCAGCTCACCGGTATCGAGCAGACCTTCGTAGCAGGAACCATCGTTGTCGGCCCGGGACCGAAAGGCGGGATTCGCCAATGACCGCTCAGGCCTCCAGCCACCGCGCAGGCGCTCCGCGCTGGGACGTCGCTCGGTACTGCTTGCGGCGGCGGCCGAAGCCGGGTCCGGCAATCCCCGTGACCCGACACGCCAGGGCCGGCACCTGCCGTCTCGCGATCAGCGCGCGGCCGGCGCCCGGCCCAAAGCGGCGCTCGCTCGGCTGCGCGGCACGCGGCAGGGCGCGTCGGTCGCGCGATCAACCGCCGGAGATCACCGCCTCCGGGATCCGGTAGTGCTCGTAGTCGTTGACGTCGACCGACCACGTGTCGCCGCTCCTGCTGGCCTGCACCTTGCCGCCCGAGTCGGAACTGACCTTGCCGCCGATGAAGGTCAGCACCCGCTCGAATCCGCCCGGCGGCTTCAGGTGCACCTCGGCATTGCCCGGCTTGCCGCGGATCACGCCGAAGTCGCACCACGCCGATCCCTGCGGCGCGCTGCCCATCGAGCACGGCACCTTCCCGGTGGCGTGGTACGGCGTGCCCTTGACCTTGGCGTCGCTCGCGGGGGCGGTCCCCAGAGCCGCCGCCGCGCCGCCGCCGGTGATGCCGACCGTGAGCGTGTAGTCGGCCGTCTCGTGGCGGCGGGCGGCGCTGCGCATCAGGTACAGGCGGACCGTGTATTCGCCGTCGGCCTCGAGCGTGCCGGTCCACTCGTTGCCGCCGGTGGAGCCGACGAAGATCGCCACGTCCCTGGAGCCGGGCGGCAGCACGTTGAAGTAATTGGCGCCGTTGCTGGTCTTCAGCGTGACGCTCATGGTCTGGCCGGCCCTGGCGCGCAGCCGGTAGTCGATGATCCGGTCGCCCTCGAGCGTGCCCTTCGCCGTGGCCGACGAGGCGCCCTTGGCGAAGCGCAGCGGCCGCGACTGGATCGAGTCGGCGGCGAATGCCCAGGAAGCCGCGGCCGCCAGGGCAAGCGTCATCAACAGTCGCTCCAGCGTGGTCCTCGTCATTCGTCTTCCCTGCGGTTCGATCGAGTCTCGAGCGCGCCGGCCGTCGATCGATCGACGCCCCGCACCGGTTCACCGCTCAGCGGCGTTGCCCC
>CP070661.1:858505-862662 GCA_020355165.1 Burkholderiales bacterium | reverse complement strand
ACGCGCCGAAGCGCGCATCGGCCGAAGATATCGCTCCGGCGCCCGGTCCGCGCCGCTCTGGGCTACCGAAACACGGCCGGTCGGCCGGACGATGGTGGTTGCGTCGGCACATTCAACGCATGATTTCACATATTATTCAATTGTTTAAGACGTATAGTTAAAGTGAAAAATAAAGCCGCTCGCGGCGGCCTCTTTTGATCGAGTGGTGGTGGAGGCGGCGGGAATCGAACCCGCGTCCACGAGTGTTCCTCAGACGGTTCTACATGCGTAGCCGACCTATTTCAGTCTCGCCGTGCGATTAGCCAGTCGGCAGGCCGGCGCACGGCCAGTCACTGGATCTCGATGTTCGGCGTCGTGACTCCACCGGCATCCAGCCTCTGTGAATGTCGCTGCTGTCGGGTTTGGCAGCCTCGGCTTGCGCCTCGGCTGGGCCCGACCTAGCCCAGGGGCCAGCTAGTGCAGCGTCTCACCGGGTTTAGGCGGCGAGAGCGAAACGCTCGTCGTTGGCGTTTGTAGTGTTTCCAGATGGATTTACGAGGTAACTGGTCCTCGGCATGCCCCGTGCTGATTCGCTACCCGCGTCGAGACCAGGTCGCCCCCAGCGCTTGCATTGTACGGCGGTAGATGGGTTACTTCAGCGAGAAATCAACCCGGCTGGGCAGCAGTTTCGTGTCGCCGGAGCCGTCGATCAGCGGCGCCGCCAGGAACAGGCGCTCGCCCGGCACCTTGCCCTGCTCGGCGAGGTGATCGCGAACGGCGCCGGCGCGGTCCTCGGCCAACTGTCGGAGGTCCTTGTCCTGCACGTCGATGCTCCCCATCAGCAGTTCTTCCATCTGCTCCGGCGGGATCGACTTGGCCATGCCAAGGAAGTTGCGCGGCTTGCCTGCGATGTCCTCGTCCTCGTAGACCACGCCGATCAGCCGCTCACGCTCGTCGGCCGCGACGGTCACCGACTGCGGATCGACGCTGCGTCCGCCGCGCGATAGTTCGCGCGCCTTCGCGGCGCGCAGCTTGGCATCCAGCTTGCCGCGGTGCAGCGCCTCGGCATCGGTTGCCGCCAGTGCGCGACCCGTGATGTTCAGCCGCAGGGCCGGACGGTCGTTAAGCGCCTTGGCCAGCGATTCCAGTCGCTTCAGTTGTGCATCGTCCAGTCGGGTCGATCCGGGTGCGAAGGCGACGTGGCCCAGATCCTCGTCGCCGCCGACGGCAGCCGATAGCGCGGCGAACGGCGCGGTGACGATCTTCTTCACCAGGCCAGCCACCGCGGCGCCGATCAGGGCGCCAATCGAGAACTCCGGATCATCGAGCGAACCGGAGATCGGCAGGCTGATGTCGATCTCGCCGCGGCTGTTCTGCAGCAGGGAGACGGCCAGGTGCACCGGCAGGTTCATCGCAGTCGGGCTTTCGACGCGGTCGCCGAAGGTCAGCTGCTCGAGGAACAGATGGTTTTCCGCCTGCAGTCGGCGGTTCTCGATCTTGTAGTGCACATCCATCGACAGCCGGCCCCGGGTGATCGGATAGCCGGCGTACTTGATCGAGTACGGTGTCAGCCGCGTCAGCTCCACGTCCTTGGTGCTGCCGCGCAGGTCGAGGACCAGGGGTGTCACCATCGGATTGATCTTGCCGGTGATCTCGATCAGGGAACCGAGATCCCCTGTGGCGCGGATCGCGACGTCGGCCGGGTTGGCACCGTCGGAGGACAGCTCGCCGACCGTGCCGGCCAGTTCGGTCAGGTTGGCGGTGTAATTTGGCTTGACGAAGTTGTCGGTGAAGTTGACCCGGCCGCGGACGAACTCGATGCCGCCGACGCGGATCCGCATCGGAGGTTTGTCGGTCGACGCGCTCTGCGCGGCGGCCTTCGCGGGTGCGGCTGTCGCCGCCTTCGGTGCCGACGCTTGCGCCGGGGCGGCTTCGGCCGCCGGCGCGAACACCTCGACCAGATTCAGGTCGCCCTGTGCGGAGAGGATCCCCCGCGCGTAGAAGTCATCGACCTTGACGGCTCCGATGTCGAGCAGCGGCGGCTCGGCGCCAGTGTCAACCCGGATCGAGTCCAGCGCCAACGCCCGCCAGCGGGCAAGTTCGGCGTTGGTGCTCGGCGTCAGCGCGGCGAAATTCGTCACCCGCGCGCTGCCCTCGTAGCGGATCACCGGTGATGCTCTCGCCGCCTTGACCGAGAGGGTACCGGCCGCCGAGACGGAGGCGCTGGCCAGCACCGCGTTGGCGTATTCGGCCAAGTAGGGCCGAAGCGGCGTGATGTCGATGTTGGCGGCGTCCAGCGTCAGTTCCGCTTCGGCGGGTTGCGGCCGCAGCCAGCCGCGCGCGTGGGCGGTGCCCCCGCCCAGGCGGGTGCGCAGTTCCACGTCCATGCGACTGCTCAGGTCGCTGCTGAGGTTGCGGATCGAGGCGCTCAGACCGTCGAAGTCCAGGATCGTCGCCGGCTCGACCGCCCGATCGAAGGCCTGCAATCGAGCGTCGACCAGCTCGAACTGGTCGAGCTTCATGCTCCACGCGGGCGTCTGGTCGGCGGCGCCCGGCGGCCGTTCGACGATCAGCGCCTCCCAGTCGACGAAGCGGCTCCCGTCTGGCTGTCGTCCGGCCTGTGCGCGCGCTCCGGTCACCGACGCGCGCCCGATGTCGACCGCGCGCTTCTGCAGGTCGACTCCGATCCCGGTGATTTCGATCTTCGGCGCCGACAGCAGCAGCCGCTTGCCGCGCGGCCCTTCGATGCGAAAGTCGGCGGCCGTCACGCGGCCGTCCGCGACTTCGAGCGCGAGCTCGTTGCCTGCCTGGGAAGCTCTGACTGTTGCGCCAGCGCTCAGTTTTCCGTCCACGATGGCGGTCGTAAACAGACGGAGATACGGCGCCAGTCCGGCCATGCGCAGCGATTCCAGAGTCGCATCGACGGCAACTTGCCGCGATGCGGGTCGCAGTTCACCGGTAACCTTCAATTGCGCGTCGTCGTCGGTGCGTGCGCTCAGGGCAAGCGCTGCCGGTGCCTCAGCCGTGGTCGAGAAGCCGTCGACCTCGACGGCGATCGACTGCAACGTACGGCTGAAATCGACGGTCTCGTCGCGCACGTGCACAGTGCCCTCGACGAGGCGCAGCTGCGAGACGGCGACGCTAAAGGGTTCGGTCTTCGGGGCGTCCGTCGTGCTGCCGGTGGCAAGCGAAGCCTCGAGCGCGTCCAGCCCGGCCACGGTCCCATCGCCGCGCCGGGTGGCACGGACGATCGGTGCCGTCAGCGTCGCCGAGGCGATCTTTGCGATCCTTGCCAGCGGCTCGACCTCGTCGATGTCCACCTCGAGCAGGCGCCACTCAGCCAGCGGCTCCTGCATGTCGTTCGGCAGCAGTGCCAGGTCGCGGATCGCTGCGCGTCCTGTCAGCAGTACTCTCGCCGGCTGCGCCGGACGTTCCGGCGCAGCCGCCACGGCGCGACGGAATGCGAGGCGCAGGTCGGTGTCGAGTTCGCCCCTGGGCAGGCTGAACTGCAGCGGCAGCGGCACGTAGCCCAGATACGTCGGCAGGTGCAGGCCGGTGAAGCGGATCGCCACCGACGTCTCGAGCGTGTCGGCGAAGGGCAGCGTCTCTCCGTCGACGTTGAACTGAGCCTGGTTCACGCGCGCCGACAGTGCCGGCTTGACCTTGATTTCCTCGTCGTCCGGCAGGCTGGAGATGAACGGGATGCCGAGCTCGATCTCGCTGACCGTGTGCTTCTTGCCGACGACCTGATCATCGATGGCGATGGCGCCGTCGTGCAGTTCGATGTTGTTGACGGCAAAGCGGGCCGGTTCGCCATCGTCGGGTCTGGCCGCAAGCCGCTCGACGATGTCGCTGAAGTTGAAGCGATTGGGCGCCAGCCTCGCGATGTTGGCGCGCACGGTCTGCACGCGCAGCGACCGAACGACCGGCGCCAGGCGCCACAGCGACTTCGAGCTGAAGCGCGCGTGCACTTCGCCCAGGGTCAGCAGGGTTCCGGCGTCGCCCGTGGCGCCACCGACCGAGACATCTCGAATGTCCAGCTGCAGCGTGAATGGATTGAAGCGGATGTCGCCAACCTCGATCGGCCGGCCGATCTCGCGCGCGGCAACGGTCTCGAGGCCCCATCGCACGGCGGCGGGCACGCCGAGCCACAGTCCGACAATGATCGCGACGAGCGC
>CP070661.1:853946-858405 GCA_020355165.1 Burkholderiales bacterium | reverse complement strand
GCATCGTCGGCCTCGGCGCCGGCGTGGTCGCCGCCTACGGCCGCGCCGGCGACACGATGACTTTCTACGAGATCAGCCCGACGGTGATCGAGATCGAGCGGCGCGAGTTCACCTTCCTGCGCGACTCGCCTTCCGCGATCGACATCGTCGTCGGCGACGGCCGCCTGAGCCTGGAGCGGGAGCTGAAGGCGGGCGGCCCGCGCGGCTTCGACGTGCTCGGCATCGACGCCTTCTCCGGCGACTCGATCCCGATGCACCTGATCACCCGCGAGGCGATGGCGCTGTACGTGCGGCACCTGGCGCCCGACGGCGTGATCGTCTTCCAGGCGACCAACCGCTACGTCGATCTGCCGCCGGTGATCCAGCGGCTGGCCGCCGAGCAGGGCATGCAGGCGAGGCTGGTCCCCGACTGGCCGGACCGCCGGGACGGCATCGGCTACTGGATGTCGGGCACCGACCAGGTGCTGGTCACGCGCGACGACAAGCTATTGCAGCACCCGCGCATCCTCGAGGCGTCGCAGCGGATCGGGGAACGGTTCGACCTGCCGACCTTCACCGATGCGCGGCACAACCTGTTCCGCATCCTCAAGTAGGTGGCCGGCGGCCGCACCGGGCAGGTGTCGATCCGGCGGATCGGCTCAGCGGGACCAGGGCGGCGCCGCGCCCGGGTCGAAGCCGAAGCGCTGTCGCGCCGCGCCCGCAGCGGCGTCATCGACCGCCGACAACGCCGCCAGCGCAATCGCCTGCCGATCGACCTCGAAGAACCGCCGCAGCGCCGCCCGCGTGTCGCTGCGCCCGAAGCCGTCGGTGCCGAGCACGAGGTAGCGGTCGCGGATCCACGGCCGGATCAGATCCGGCAGCGCCGAGACGTAGTCGCTGGCGGCGACGACCGGCGTGCCGTCGGCCGGCAGCAGCTGCTCGACCCACGCCGTGCCGGGCGCGTTGCCAAGCCGCCGGCTGCGCTCGAGCGCCATCGCCTCGCGGCGCAGTTCGGTGAAGCTGGTCACCGAGTAGACGTCGGCGCCGACGCCGAACTCGCTCTCCAGCACTTCGGCGGCGGCCAGCGCCTCGCGCAGGATAGTGCCGCTGCCGAGCAGGCGCACGCGCGCCGCGCCCTTGCCGCTCGGGCGGACGCGGTACATCCCGTGCAGGATGCCGTCGCGCACGTCGCCCGGCATCGTCGGCTGGGCGTAGTTCTCGTTCATCACCGTGACGTAATAGAACACGTCCTCCTGCGCGCCCAGCATGCGGCGCGTGCCGTCCTCGACGATCAGCGCCAGCTCGTAGGCGAAGCAGGGGTCGTAGGCGCGGCAGTTGGGCACGGTGCTGGCGATCAGATGGCTGGTGCCGTCCTGGTGCTGCAGCCCCTCGCCGGCCAGCGTCGTGCGGCCGGCGGTGGCGCCGAGCAGGAAGCCGCGGCTGCGCGAGTCGGCGGCCGCCCAGATCGCGTCGCCGACGCGCTGGAAGCCGAACATCGAGTAGTAGATGAAGAACGGCAGCATGGCGAAGCCGTGCGCCGAGTAGCTGGTCGCGGCGGCCACCCATGAAGCGATCGCCCCGGCCTCGTTGATCCCCTCCTCGAGGATCTGGCCGTTGACCGCCTCCTTGTAGTAGCTGACCTGCTCGCGGTCCTCCGGCTCGTACAGCTGGCCGAACGGCGCGTAGATGCCGATCTGGCGGAACAGGTCGGCCATGCCGAAGGTGCGCGCCTCGTCGGCGATGATCGGCACGATGCGCGGCCCGAGCGTCGGCTCCTTCAGCAGGCTGCCGATCATGCGCACGAAGGCCATCGTGGTCGACATCTCCTTGCCGGCCGCCTCCAGCGCGAAGCGGGCGAAATCCTCCGCCTTCGGCGTGGCCAGCGGCGCGACCTGCCGCTGCCGCAGCGGCAGGTAGCCGCCGAGCTTGGCGCGCCGCGCGTGCAGGTACTTCATCTCCGGGCTGTCGGCGCCTGGCCGCACGAACTCGCAGGCGTCGACCTGTTCGTCCGTCAGCGAAAGCGAGAACCGGTCGCGGAACTCGCGCAGCTGCTCGGTGTCGAGCTTCTTCTGCTGGTGGGTGGTCATCCGGCCCTGGCCGGTGCTGCCCATGCCGTAGCCCTTCTTGGTCTTGGCCAGGATCACGGTCGGCTGGCCGCGGTGGCGCACTGCGTGCCAGTAGGCGGCGAAGATCTTCACCGGGTCGTGGCCGCCCCGGCGCAGCCGGTCGATGTCGTCGTCGGACAGGTGCGCGACCAGCTGCTGCAGCTCCGGGTACTTGGCGAAGAAGTGCTCGCGGTTGAAGTGGCCGTCGGTGGCGGCCAGCTGCTGGAACTCGCCGTCGACCGTCTCGTGGAACGCCCGCAGCAGCAGCCCGTGCTCGTCGCGGGCGAACAGCGGATCCCAGTCGGAGCCCCACAGCAGCTTGATCACGTTCCAGCCGGCGCCGGCGTACAGCCCCTCGAGCTCCTGGATGATCGAGCCGTTGCCGCGCACCGGGCCGTCGAGCCGCTGCAGGTTGCAGTTGACGACCAGGACCAGGTTGTCGAGCCCCTCGCGCGCGGCGATCGACAGCCCGGCCAGCGACTCCGGCTCGTCCATCTCGCCGTCGCCGACGAAGGCCCAGACCTTGCGGCCGTGCGTGGCGAGCAGCCCGCGGTGCTCGAGGTAGCGCATGAAGCGCGCCTGGTAGATCGCGAACAGCGGCCCCAGCCCCATCGAGCCGGTCGGGAACTGCCAGAACTCCGGCATCAGCCACGGGTGCGGGTACGAGCTGAGCCCCCTTCCGGTGGTCTCGCGCCGGTAGTTGTCCAGCTGCCCGGCGGTCAGCCTGCCTTCGAGGAAGGCGCGCGAATACACCCCCGGCGCCGAGTGCGGCTGGAAGTAGACGAGGTCGCCCGAGGAAGGTGAGCTGGCCCCCTCGTTTGCCCCTGAACCGGCGCGGAAGAAGTGGTTGAAGCCGACCTCGAACAGGTCGGCCGCCGAGGCGTAGCTGGCGATGTGGCCGCCGAGCTCCGGCGCGGCGCGGTTGGCGCGCACCACCATCGCCTGCGCGTTCCAGCGCACCAGCGCCATCAGCCGCGCCTCGATCTCCAGGTTGCCCTGGTACGGCGGCTGTTCGGCCAGGCCGATGGTGTTGACGTACGGCGTGCTGGCCACCGTCGGCAGCTGCACGCGGCGGCGGCGCGCGTGCTGCACCAGTTTCTGCAGCAGGAAGGTGGCGCGTTCCGGGCTCGATTCGCTGATCACCGCGTCGAGCGCGTCGAGCCACTCGCGCGTTTCCTGCGGGTCGGCATCGGCCTCGGGCAGGCGCCACGAGGCGATCGGGGAGAGGCGGGCGAGATCGTCGGGTTTCATGCGGCGCACCCCGGCGGAGGTGAGGCGGTCGATTATCGCGCCCGCCCGCGGCGGGCGGCGACGGCCGCTCAGCCGGCCTTCACCGCCGGCAGGAACAGCGCCGGGTCGACCGCGGCGGCGTTCAGGTAGACGCCGAAGTGCAGGTGCGGGCCGGTGACGCGGCCGGTGGCGCCGGCCCTGCCGAGTTCGCCGCCGGCGGCCAGCCGCGCGCCGGCGGCCACGCCGATCTCGTCGAGGTGGCAATAAAGGGTCAGGAAGCCCTGGCCGTGGTCGACGATCACCGTGTTGCCGTTGAAGAAGTACTCGCCGGTGTCGATCACCTCGCCGGCGGCCGCCGCGGCGATCGGCGTGCCGGTCGGCGCGGCGATGTCCATGCCGCTGTGCGGATTGCGCGCCTCGCCGTTGAAGACCCGGCGCAGGCCGAACGACGACGAGCGCCGCCCCGCCGTCGGCGTGCGCAGGCGCAGCGTCGGCGGCGGCGCCGCCGACCAGTGCTGCAGCACCTCGCGCAGGTGCTCGCGCTCGCGCTCGTGGCGGGCGAGGTCCTCGGGCGAGAGCTGCACGTGCTTCGGCGCCACTGTCAGCTGCTGCGTGGCGTACTGCTTCGGCTGCACGCGAACGGCGGCCATGCGGCTGCCGGAGGCGTCGGTGACCTGCACCGGCAACGTCGTGCCGGGCTTCGCCTCCAGGCCGATGCCGACCAGCGCCACCCAGCCGGCGCCGTCGCGCAGCACCAGCACGCGGCGGCCGTCGACGGTCACCTGCGGCGCGACGTCGGCCGGGCCGAGATCGACGCGACCGACGCCGCCCGGCACTGCGGCAATGCGCGGCAGCACGCTGCGTGCGGCCGGCTGCGCCCACGCCGGCACGGCAAGGGCAGGGAGGCCGAGGAGCAGGGAGCGCCGCTTCATCAGCGCGATGCTACCGAGGACGCGCGTCATCCGCCGGCGCAACGGCAACGCGCGAGGTGCGCCGGCGGCGAGCCACGATAATGCGGCCATGAACCCGCCGCCGACGATCAGCCTGACCCGACCCGACGACTGGCACCTGCACCTGCGCGACGGCGCCGCGATGGCCGACGTGCTGCGGTACACCGCGCGGCAGTTCGCCCGCGCGATCGTGAT
>CP070661.1:849230-853846 GCA_020355165.1 Burkholderiales bacterium | reverse complement strand
AGGCGGCCCCAAACGTCGGCTGAGGGCGCCGCGTTCAACAACTGCTCCGCGCGAAATCAGAAGTCGGCTTAGGGTCGGACTGAGTCGACCGAGGGTCTGCTCTCAGGTAACTGACTGGTTTGTGGCGACCTGCATGGGCACGGGTTCAGCCGGAGGCTGACGCGCCGCGCGCCCGCGCGCGTCAACGCACTTTCATGCCGCCGCCGGCGGGCTACCTTCCTCAGGTACCGCGGCCACCGCTTCTGCGAGCAGGTCGCAGACTTCGACATGACGCAGACTCTCGCCGAGTGCCATTTGCTCGGCCAGGTCGACCGGCGTCAGCAGTGACTCGAGGCCTGCCTGGACCGCGCGCACCATCCGTTGCTCATTGCCGAGTCCCCATGCACGGCCGGCGCGCTGCTCAGCCGCCAGTGCTCCCAGGACACGGGCCGCGGCGGGCGGGCGCCCAAGTCGCCACAGCATGTGGGCGCAGCCTTCGAGGCTGAATCTCGGCATGCGGCGCATCACCGGCAGAGCTGCCCGCGCCGCGCGTGCCGCGTCGTCGACTCGCCCGCTTTCGCTGAGAATCCACATTCGCGTGGACATCGTTTCCACCAGCTCGAAGTCGGAAGCAGGCCTCCGACTCAATTCCTCGAGCAGTTCGTCGAGTTCTCGCACGGCCTCAGCGTTCTGTCCCATTTCCCAGCGCAGGTCGGAGACATTCGCGCGCTCGATGACCTCCAGCCGCCAGTCGCCTGCTTCGCGGGCCAGCCGGATGGCCTCCCGGTACATGGCCATGGCCGCCTCCAACCGTCCGGCGCGGCGGCTGTCCCACGCCCGAAAGCGCAGCACGACGATCCGGAATTCAGCGGGCCAGCCCGGTTCGATCAGTGCGGCGGCTTCGTCGAGCGCGGCCTGGGCGCCCGCAAAGTCACCCTGGCTTCGACGCCATATCGCGAGCAGGCGGAGCGCGGAGAAGAGACGGCGCGGCCGTCGCAGCGCCCGGTAAGAGTCGGTCGCGCGCTCGGCTGCATCTAGCAGTTCCGCAAAGGACAGCACGCCCTGCATGTTTGCGGCGGCCATCGCGCGCCAGAAGCGGGCCGCCGTGACCTCGTCGACGACATGGCCCTGCAGATGCGGCCGCTGGGCCAGCAGCCACTCGGAGAACTCCATGCTGAAGTCGATGAGGGGACCGGCGTGCGCCGCCAGCCCGATGGCGATTGCGCGATCGCCGTTGTCGTCCGCAGCCCAGGCGTAGCCGCTGCGGAGGTTGTCCAGCTCGGGAAGCACCAGCGCCGCGTACTCGCCGGTATTCAGCGTGCTGTCCATGTTGCCGTCGTCGGCGCGCCGAAGGAACGCCAGCATCGCAGTCGCATGTCGCCTGAGTAGCGCGGCCGTTTCGCCCGCCGCTGCGAGTTGCTCGAGCGCGAAGGCGCGCGCTGACTCGAGCAGGCGGTAGCGGAGCGCGTCGCCGGCGTCAGTCACGACCAGCGATTTCTCCACCAGTGCCGCCAGGTGCTCGAGCACCGTCCACCTGTCCTGCTCTTCATCGGTGCACACTGCCTGCGCGAGCTCCATCGTGAAGCCCCCGCTGAATACGCCGAGGCGCCGGAAGACGGCTCGTTGCGCCGGGTTCAGCAGGTCGTGGCTCCAGGCAAGCGCGGCCCGCAATGTCTGGTGGCGCCGCAATGCCGTACGAGCGCCGCCGGTCAGCAGTCGGAATCGCTCGCGAAGGAGGTCGTGCACGGCACGCAGCCCCAGCAGCGGCACGCGCGCGGCGGCCAGCTCGATGGCAAGGGGCAGCCCGTCGAGGTGGCGGCAGATTTCGATGGCCAGCGGCAAATCCTGCGGGCCGAGCTCATAACGAGGCGCGACGGACCGCACGCACGCCTCGAACAGGGCGAGCGCGCCGAACTCCCGTGCACCCGTCACCAAAGCGTCGCGCGGGACCGCCAAAGGCTCGATCCGGTACTGCTGCTCTACCTCCAGCCGAAGCGGTTCCTGGCTGGTGGCGAGCACATGCACGGCGGGAGCCGCCTTCAGTACTCGGTCGACGAAGGCGCTGACCGGGTCGAGCAGGTGCTCGCAGTTGTCGATTACCAGCAACATCCGTCGAGACGCCAGCGCGTCGATCAGGGCGATCAGCCCGGCGTCTCCATCCGGAACGTTCACGCCGAGAGGCTGCGCGATGGCATGCGGCAGCAGTGCGGGGTCGTTCAGCCCGGCGAGCTCGACCATCCAGACGCCGTCCGGCCAACGGCCGATGCCGGCATGCGCCGCCGCCTGCGCCAGCCGGCTCTTGCCGATCCCTCCGGCGCCTACTACGGTGACGCAGCGGTGCGATTCGACGAGCGCGTCAAGCAGAGCGAGGTCGTCCCCGCGTCCGAGCAGAGGTCCGAGCGCGGCCGGGAGGTTGGTATCGCGCGGACCTACCGAGGTGGGGCTATCGGCGGTTGGTAGAGGCGCTCCTGCCGGGGCCGGCGCGGATGATGTTGGCGCAGCATCGGCCGGCGCGGCCACGAACCGGTAGCCGCGCCCCGGAATGGTGGCGATCGACTGCGGCCCGAGCAGCTTGCGAAGGGCGCTCACCTGCACCTGCAGGTTGTTTTCCTCGACAACGAGTCCGGGCCACGCCGCTTCGAACAGCTCGGCCTTGCTCACCACGCGGTCGCGCCGTTCGACCAGCGCCTGCAAAACGTCGAACGCGCGTGCGCCGAGCACCGCTGGCTTGCCGTCGATGAGCAACTGGCGCTCGGCCGATCTGACTTCGAATCGGCCAAAGCGATGGGCGCCCGACATCGATGTGCTCACTCGACTCACCTTGGCCTGAGCCTGCGTGCCCGCAACTCTACGCCAGGCCCGGCGAATTCAGAACGTTTAAGGGCTGAATTCAGGGGGCTGAAGGACTGCAAGCGGAGGCGGCGTGCACAGTGCGCACATCGGCAACCAACGCCGGCTCGCCTCTCAACCGCAAGGAGCACAACATGAACCGCGAATTCAACCCGACCTCCGGCCGCATCCGCGCCACGTTCGCCGCCGCGGCGATGGTGGCCACCATCCTGGTTGCCATCTCGATCGACGGGCTGATCGATCACTACAACGGTGTCGGGACCGGACTGGCGAGCGCCGGGCCCGTCGTCATCGCGCAGCGGTGAACCAACGGTCAGCTCCTGGCCCACTGCGGGAGGCGGCTCGGCTTACGATCGGGCCGAACCGGCACGAAGGACCAGACTCCGGTTTCCGATTCCGAGGCGAGATTGATTCAACTCTACTATTACCCCGGCAATGCCAGCCTGGCGCCGCACATGGTTCTTGAAGAGATTGGTGTGCCGTACGAACTGGTGTACGTCGATCGGGCAAACGCCGCCCAGAAGTCCGCCGAGTACCGGAAGCTGAACCCGAACGGCCAGATTCCGGTGCTCGTGGACGGCGGATTCGTCCTCTACGAGACGGCCGCGATCTGCCTCTACCTGGCGGACATGCATCCTCAGGCAAAGCTTGCGCCGCCGTTGCAGACGGTCGGGCGTGCGCGCTTCTACCAGTGGCTCATGTGGTGCACCAACACCCTGCAGGCGATGCTCATGCACTATTTCTACGCGGAGCGGATGGTGAACGACGGCGACGCGGGCGCAGCCGCACAGGTGAAAGCTCACGCCGAACAAAGGGCCGGCGACATGCTGGATCGTCTTGACGAGCAACTCGCATCGCACGGTGAAGACTGGCTGCTCGGCGCGTCGTTCAGCGCGGTTGATCCGTATGCGCTGATGCTCGGCCGATGGACCCGGGGCTTTTCACGTCCGGCGCGCAGCCTGCCGCACCTCGGGCCCTACCTGCACCGGATGCTGGCGCGACCGGCCGTGCAGCGCGTATTCGAAAGCGAAAAGCTGTCGCCTCCGTTCGTGTGATTGCCGATGCGCGGGGCGAGCGCCTGACTTCCGCCGCATCGCGGGCAGTGCGGGCGTCTCGGCGCACTATCGCACCGCTCCCGGATCAGGCCGCGGCCATCGGCCTTCCTTTGGCTGCCTGTCAGTAGTTGACCGGCCTCCAGTAGTACAGTGATGCGTCAAGCCGCGGTCAGTTAAGCGCGACACGGCCTCTCGCCTTGCACAGCAGGATTCTCGTTTCGCTCGTTACCGCACGGCGGAAGCGCGGCCAGTGACGCTAAACCCGACGTTGCACCCGACGCGCGCCAGGCTGCGGCCGTAGCACCCGGGTGGACTCAAACGTCTTGGCCTTGTTGACTAGGAGGAGGTGCTTCAATGAGTCAAGAGACGCTCTATGTCCGTCTGGGTGGTTATGACGCCATTTCGGCCGTCGTTGGCGACCTGTTGCCACGCCTGCAGCACGATCCACTGCTCGCCCACTTCTGGCAGCGTCGGCCAGAGGACAGTCTGAAACGGTCAAAGCAACTGCTGATTGATTTTCTGTGCGCGAATGCAGGCGGCCCCGTGTACTACACCGGGCGAGACATGAAGACGTCCCACAAGGGCATGAGACTCACCGAAGCTGATTGGTCGGCGTTCATGACGCACCTTCACGCCGCCCTGGATACTTTCAGGGTACAACGACCAGAACGTGACGAGGTAGTTTCCCTCATAGGTAGCACTAAGAATGACATGGTTGAGGCATAGCTAACC
>CP070661.1:844382-849130 GCA_020355165.1 Burkholderiales bacterium | reverse complement strand
CTGCGCCGCCTCGGCCATCGTGCTGCAGCTTCTGCGCCGCGGGCCAAAGCCGGCGGCGCCGGCCTGAGCCGGCCCCAACATCGGCGCCGGCAGCGATGCTGCCGGCGCTCAGCTCATGATGCCGATCTGCCAGGGCACGAATTCGTGATCGCCCAGCCCGAGCAGCTCGCTTTTCGAGCGTTCGCCCGAGGCGGTGCGCAGCATCAGCTGGAAGATGCGCTGACCCATCTCGTCGATCGTCGCGGTTCCGTCGAGCACCTCGCCGCAGTTGATGTCCATGTCCTCTTCGAGGCGGCGGAACATCGGCGTGTTGGTGGCCAGCTTGAGCGACGGCACCGGCTTGGCGCCGAACATCGAGCCGCGGCCGGTGGTGAAGGCGATGAGATTCGCGCCGCCGGCGATCTGCCCGGTGGCCGACACCGGGTCGTAGCCGGGCGTGTCCATGAAGACGAATCCGCTGGCGGTCACCGGCTCGGCGTAGCGGTAGACCTCCATCAGCGGCCCGGTGCCGCCCTTCATTGACGAGCCAAGCGACTTCTCGAAGATGTTGGCCAGCCCGCCGGCCTGGTTGCCCGGGCTCACCTTGCCGTTGATCTGCACGTCGCGGCCGACCGAGTACTCGTCCTTCCACCAGCGGACCCGCTCGACCAGCTTTTCGCCGACCTCGCGCGAGACCGCGCGCCTCGTCAGCGTGTGTTCGACGCCGTAGATCTCCGGCGTCTCGGAGAGAATCGCCGTGCCGCCGTGCCGCACCAGGATGTCGACGGCGGCGCCGAGCGCTGGGTTGGCGGTGATCGAGGAAAAGCCGTCGGAGCCGCCGCACTGCAGACCGACGGTGAGGTGGCTGGCCGGCACCGTCTCGCGTTTCACCCGGTTGGCGTCGGGCAGCAGTTCGCGCACCGCGTCGACGCCGGCGTCGATGGTCCGGCGCGTGCCGCCGGTTTCCTGCATGACGAAAGTCTGCAACCGCGGCCCGGTCTCGAGGCGCTCGTCGGCCAGCAGGCCACCGATCTGGTTGCGCTCGCAGCCCAGGCCGACGACCAGCACGGCGGCGAAGTTCGGGTGGCGCGCGTAGCCGGCGAGGGTCCGCCGCAGCAGCGCCATCGGCTCGCCGCTCATCTCCATGCCGCAGCCGAGCGAATGGGCCAGGCCGACGACGCCGTCGACATTCGGAAACTGCGCCAGGCGTTCAGCCGTGAACCACTCGGCGATCCTGCGCACCACGGTGGCCGAGCAGTTCACGGTCGACAGGATGCCGATGAAGTTGCGCGTCGCCACCCGCCCGTCGGAACGGACGATGCCCTCGAAGGTCGCCCGCGCCGCCTCCGGTACCAGGTCGACCGGCCGGTATTCGGCTCCGTGCGCGTAGTCGCGGTCGAACTCACGGAACTCGGTGTTGTGGCTGTGCACCAGCGAGCCGGCAGCGATGTCGGCGGCGGCAAAGCCGACGACGACGTTGTACTTGAGAATGGGCTCGCCCTTGGCGATCGCCCGTGCGGCGATCTTGTAGCCGGCCGGCACCTGGCTGCGGCTGACGACGTTCTCGCCTGGGATCGGCTCGCCGAGGCCGACGTCGACGCGCGCCACCACCACGTTGTCGCGCGAATGGAGTCGGATTACCGGGCCGACGATTCGCTTTTCTGCCGTTTCGATCATGTGTGCATCCGCAAAGATGACGCGAAGCCCGCATTGCGCAGGGGCCGACACGCGCCGAACGATCCGCCTTGCCGGCCGATCTTGTTCAGCCGGCGAGCCCGGGCATCGCAAACCCCGTGGGTTGAAGCGCGGAGACCAGGGCGCCAACCTGTGCTTCCGTCAGGCTCACCAGCGGCGGCCTCACCGCGCCCCAAACCGCGTCGCCGGAGAAATGGGCGATGGCGGCCTTCAGCGCCGGGATCATCGGCATCGACTGGAAGACCTTGCGCACGGCGTCCAGCGCGGCCTGTTGCCGCTCGGCGTCGGCCTGTCGCCAGCTCGCCGCCAGCCTGGCGATCGCGCCGGGGTTCACGTTCGCGGTGGCGCTGATGCATCCGGCGCCGCCGCCGCGCAGCGTGGCGAGCAGGAAGGTCTCCGAGCCGGCGAACACATCGAAGCCCTGCGGCTGGAACTGCTCGAGCATCGCCTTGGTGTTGTTCCAGTCGCCCGAACTGTCCTTCACCCCGGCGATGGTGCCCGGGTAGGCCTTCAGCAGCCGCTCGATCAGCGCCAGGCTGATCGGCACCTGCGACACCGGCGGGATGTGATACAGGTAGATGCGCAACCGCTCGTCGCCGACGCGTTCGATGATCTCCGCGTAACTGCGGTACAGCCCGTCGTCGGAGACACCCTTGTAGTAGAACGGCGGCAGCATCAGCACGCCGGCGCAGCCCAGCCGGACCGCCGCGCGCGTCAGCTCGACTGAATCGGTCAGCGCGCAGCAGCCGGTGCCGGGCATCATCCGCGCGGGTGGCAGTCCCGCACCGACCAGCCGCTCGAGCAGATCGAGTTTCTCGCCGACCGACATCGAGTTCGCTTCCGAGTTGGTGCCGAACACGGCGAGCCCGACATCGTTCGTCAGCAGCCAGCGGCAGTGCCGGGCCAGGCGCTCGGCATCCGGCTTCAGGTTGCTGTCGAACGGGGTGACCACCGGGGACAGGACCCCGCGCGGTTTCGATTCCTGGTTCATGAGTGGCTGGCCTTCGCTGGCGGCCCGATCGGCCGGATTGCCGCGAAGTTTCGCACGGCCGTGGACTGGCTGCCGATGGCGTCTGCGGACCGGCTTGCGCCGATAATGGCTGGCGCGTCGGTCGCGAGGCAGGAGGAGGTCGTGAACGGTACGGAGTCAGTGCTCGTCGTCGGCGGTGGCACGATGGGCCGCGACATCGCGGCGATCTTCGTTGCGGCCGGCTGGCGGGTGCAGGTCGTGGAAAGCGACAGCGCGGCGCGCGCGGCGCTGGCGCCTCGAATCGGCGACTCGGTGCAGGCGATCGGCCCTGCCCGGGCGCAGGGCGCCGTCGACATCGTGCCGGCGCTGGAGCAGGTGCAGTGGGCGGGCGTCGGACTTGCCATCGAATGCGTCCCCGAGAAGCTGCCCCTCAAGCGCGCGGTCTTTGGCGCGCTGGAGCGGCTTGCGCCGGCCGATGCGCTGCTGGCCAGCAATTCGTCGAGCTTCCCGATCAGCGAAATCGCCGAGGGCCTGGCCTCGCAATCGCGCATGCTCGGCTTGCATTTCTTCATGCCGGCGCATCTGGTGCCGGCGGTCGAAGTCGTTCACGGCCGACGGACAGGCGAGGCCGCGGCGCAGGAGGCCACGGCGATCATGCGCGCGGTCGGCAAGAAGCCGGTGCAGGTCAGGCGCGACATTCCGGGCTTCCTAGGCAACCGGCTGCAGCATGCGCTGATGCGCGAGGCGCTGGCGCTGGTCGAGCAGGGCTATGCATCTGCCGAGGATATCGACACGATGGTCCGTTACGGCTTTGGCTTCCGCTACATCGCCGCCGGACCGCTGTTGCAGAAGGACCATTCCGGCATCGACATCCACGTGGCGGCTGCGGCAACGATGTATCCGCATCTTTGCAACGCGACCGAGCCGAGCACATACGTCCGGCAGCTGGTCGAGCGCGGCGACTACGGCATGAAGGCGCCGAGCAGGCGCGGTTTCTACGCGTGGGACGAAGCGTCGATCGCCAGGGAGACGGCGCGCTATCAGCGCGCCCTGGCGGCGGCACTGCGCATCCTGCGTGAAGAAGGCGACGCGGCGTGAGGATGGCACGGCGACGGCAAAGGAGAGGCAGCGATGGCGGACAGAGGCGACGGCAACGGGCGGAAGGACACGGCGTCGGGCATGCGCAAGGGGCTGACCACCTACGGCGACGCCGAGTTCTCGCTGTTTCTGCGCAAGGCGTTCATCAAGGGCGCCGGCTACACCGATGACGCCCTCGACAAGCCGATTATCGGCGTGGCCGCGACCGGCAGCGGCTTCAACCCTTGCCACGGCAATGCGCCGCAGCTGATCGAGGCGGTCAGGCGCGGCGTGATGCTCGCCGGCGGCCTGCCGGTGGAGTTCCCGACCATCTCGATCCACGAGAGCTTTGCGCACCCGACCAGCATGTTCCTGCGCAACCTGATGTCGATGGACACCGAGGAGATGATCCGCGCGCAGCCGATGGATGCGGTCGTACTGATCGGCGGCTGCGACAAGACCGTGCCGGCGCAGCTGATGGGCGCGGCCAGCGCCGGCATCCCGGCCATCCAGCTGGTGACCGGCTCGATGCTGACCGGCGCGCACCGCGGCAAGACGGTCGGCGCCTGCAGCGACTGCCGGCGCTTCTGGGCCAGTTTCCGCGGTGACGAGATCGACGCGCAGGAGATCGCCGACGTCAACAACCAGCTGGTGGCGAGCGTGGGAACGTGCTCGGTGATGGGTACCGCCAGCACGATGGCATGCCTTGCCGAGGCGCTCGGCATCGCGCTGCCGGGCAGCGCCTCGCCGCCGGCAGTCACCGCCGATCGCTTGCGCGTCGCCGAGCGCACCGGCGCGCAGGCGGTGACGATGATCGCTGCCGGGCTGACACCGTCGCGCATCCTCACGCCGAAGGCCTTCGCCAACGCGCTG
This sequence comes from Burkholderiales bacterium, assembly GCA_020355165.1. Lineage (GTDB taxonomy): Bacteria > Pseudomonadota > Gammaproteobacteria > Burkholderiales > Burkholderiaceae_F > JADJWR01. The sequence continues at coordinate 844,536 of CP070661.1, read as the reverse complement.
CGCGTGCTGCTGGCGATCGGCGGCTCGACCAACGGCATCATTCATCTGACCGCGATTGCCGGGCGGCTCGGCATTGCGATCGACCTCGAGGCGCTCGATCGCATCGGCCGCGAAACCCCGGTACTGGTCGACCTGAAGCCTTCCGGCGAGTTCT
>CP070661.1:839509-844282 GCA_020355165.1 Burkholderiales bacterium | reverse complement strand
TGGCGTCGCGCCGGCGTCGCGCGACCTGCTCGAGGCCACCTACGGGCACCTGCTGCTCGCGAACGGCATGCCGATCGGCTACGGCGGCTTCACCACGCTGTTCGCGCAGGTCAACACCGGCATCAACGTCTTTCCCGAATTCCGCGGCTCGGAGGCGGCGTACGCCTTCGAGCAGGCGCTGCGCGTGATGCACGCGATCACCGGCAACGCGCGCTTCCTCGTCAACCCGTACCAGTTCGGCGCCGGCAACGACGAAGCCCTGCAAAGCGGCGCCTACTGGTTCTATTACCGGCTCGGCTTCCGCTCGGCGCACGGCGACGTGCGCGCGCTGGCGGCGAGAGAGTTCGCGCGCCTGCGCGCCGACCGCCGCTACCGCGTGCCGATCGCCACGCTGCGCAAGCTCGCCGCCTGCGACATCCGTCTCGACCTGGCCGACGAAGCCGGCGAGCGGTTCTTCGACGAGGCCTGGCTGCCGAAGATCGGCGACGGCATCACCGCGGCGATCGCCCGCGAGGGCGAGGCAAGCCGCGCCGGGGCGCTGGCGTCGATGCAGAGACGGATCGCCGGCCTGCTCGGCATCCGGCTGGCGGACCTGAGCGCAATCGAGCGGCAAGGCTTGGCGCAGTTCGCGCCGATCCTGGCGCAGATCGACGACCTGGCCGGGTGGCCGAAGGCCGATCGCGACGCGCTGGCGCAGATCGTCCGCGCGCGCTGGGCGGCACAGGAGCGCCGCTTCATTGCCGGCATGGCGGCGCACGACCGGCTGCGGACTTCGCTGGCCGCAGCCGCGCGCCGGGCGGCCGCTCAGCCGTAGCGCTGGCGCGCCAGCGCCGCTCCCCTGGCGAGCGCCTCGAGTTTCTTCACCGCCACTTCGCGCGGCATCGGCGCCATGCCGCAGTTGGTGCACGCGTAGATGCGCTCGCGCGCCGCGTACTGAAGCGCCCGGCCGAGGGTGTCGGCCACCTGCTCGGGCGTCTCGACCGCGTTGCTGGCCACGTCGATCACGCCGACCAGCACGTCCTTGCCGTCGAGCAGGCGGATCAGGTCGATCGGCACGTGCGAGTGGATGCACTCGAGCGAGACCTGCCTGATCGAGCTCTTCGCCAGCGCCGGGAAGACCTGCTCGTACTGGCGCCACTGCTCGCCGAGGCTCTTCTTCCAGTCGATGTTGGCCTGGATGCCGTAGCCGTAGCAGATGTGCACGGCGGTCGTGCAGGCGAGCCCGGCGGCGGCGAGCTCCAGCGCCTGCACGCCCCAGCCGGCGGCCTCCTTCATGTAGACGTTGAAGGCCGGCTCGTCGAACTGGACCACGTCGACGCCGTCGGCTTCGAGCGCACGCGCCTCCTGGTTCAGCAGTTCGGCGAAGGCCATCGCCATCTTGACCCGGTCGCCGTAGTGGCGATCGGCCACCGTGTCGACGATCGTCATCGGGCCGGGCAGCGTGAACTTCAGCTTCCTCTTGGTGTGCGCGCGCGCCAGCTTCGCCTCGGTCGCATGCACGCGGCCCTTCAGCTTCAGCGGCCCGACCACCTGCGGCACCATCGCCTTGTAGCGGTCGGCGCGGATGCCCATCTCGACCTTGTGCTCGAAGTCGATGCCGTCGACCGCCTCGAGGAAGCCGTGCACGAAGTGCTGCCGCGACTGCTCGCCGTCGCCGACCACATCCAGCCCGGCGTCCTCCTGCAGCTTCAGCCACAGCAGCGTCGCGTCGCGCTTGGCTTCGGCCAGTGCCTCACCCTGCGCCTGCCACTGCGGCCACAGCTTGTTGGTCTCGGCGAGCCAGGGCGGCTTCGGCAGGCTGCCGGCGAGGGTGGCGGGGAAGAGCATGGCGGGTCTCCTTCCGTGGTTTCGTCTGCCGGCGTCGCCTGCCTGTCGCCCCGGCGCAGGCCGGGGCCCAATTTGAAGCGCAGGAAATTGGATCCCGGCCTGCGCGGGATGACGTGGCGGGACGTCGCGGCACAACGGACGGCCGCCAGTTTGGCACGCGCCGAACGGCGCGGGTGTTGGACAATCGCGCCCGTCGGGCGCCCTGCCCGCTCTCTTCGGACCACACGGCCATGAGTTCCTCCGCCCTCACCACGTCGTCCCGCGGTGCCGCCGCGCTCACCCTGCTGCGCGAGGCCGACGTGCCGCCATGGCTTCGTTCGGCGACTGCCGAGCACAGGAGCTGGCTGCAGGGCTCCGGCTTCAAGGGTCGTGCCGGCGAACTGGCGCTGCTGCCGGGCGACGCTTCGCCCGCCGCGGTCTTCGTCTTCGCCGGCGACGGCTCGAGCGCCGACCTCTGGCGGCTGGCCGGGCTGCCGACCCGCCTTCCCGAAGGCGTCTGGCAGTGCGGCGACCTGTCCCGCGCGACCGCCGACCGGCTCGCCTTGGCCTGGGGCATCGGCGCCTACCAGTTCACCCGCTACCGCCAGGCCGAGCGCGCGCCGGCGTCACTGGTTTGGCCGCGCCATGCCGACCGCGCCGCCGTGCAGCGGGCGGTCGACGCGGCGGCGCTGGCGCGCGACCTGATCAACACGCCGACGCAGGACATGGGCCCGGGCGCGCTGGCGCGCACGGCGCAGCAGATGGCGCGCCGGCTCCGGATGAGCTCGCGCGTGCTCGCCGGCGACGCGCTGCTCAAGAGTGGGTACGGGCTGATCCACGCGGTGGGCCGTGCGGCGGCCGACGCGCCGCGGCTGATCGACCTCGCCTGGGGCAACGCGAAGCACCCGAAGGTGACGCTGGTCGGCAAGGGCGTGTGCTTCGACACCGGCGGGCTCGACATCAAGACCGCCGAGGGCATGAGGCTGATGAAGAAGGACATGGGCGGCGCCGCACATGCGCTCGCCCTGGCGCAGATGATCGTGCAGGCGAAGCTGCCGGTGCGCCTGCGCGTGCTGGTGCCGGCGGTGGAGAACGCCATCGCCGGCAACGCGCTGCGGCCGCTCGACGTGATCACCTCGAAGAAGGGTCTGACGGTCGAGATCGGCAACACCGACGCCGAGGGGCGGCTGATCCTCGCCGATGCGCTGGAGGAGGCCTGCCGCGAGAAGCCGGCGCTGCTGATCGACATGGCGACGCTGACCGGTGCGGCGCGGGTGGCGCTCGGCCCCGACCTGCCGGCGCTGTTCGCCAGCGACGAGCGGCTCGCCGCCGATCTGCTCGCCGCCGCCGAGCGCGAGGCCGACCCGATGTGGCCGATGCCGCTGTGGCAGCCCTACCGGCCGCGGCTGAAGAGCAGTGTGGCCGATCTGAACAACGTCGCCGAGGGGCCGATGGCCGGCGCGATCAACGCGGCGCTGTTCCTGCAGGAGTTCGTCGCCGCCGGCGTGCCGTGGGTCCACCTCGATCTGTTCGGCTGGAATCCGTGGGCGGCGCCGGGCCGCCCGGTCGGCGCGCAGGCGCAGTGCCTGCGCGCGCTGTTCGCGCTGGTCGAGGCGCGCTTCGCAGGGACGGCGAAGCGCCGGCGCTGAGCCTGGCCGTCGCCCGGGCGCCGGCCGCTGCCCGGGTCGGCAGCGCCGAAACCGGGCCCCGGCCCGCGCCGCGACGGCGTGCCCGGGGCCGGCGCCCGGCGTGCCCTGCGGCGCCGCCGGCCGCCAACCGGTAAGTACAAGACCGGGCGCGTTTGCGTCTACCATCGATGCAGGTTCCAGCCAGAACGCGAATCCGATGAACACGCCGAAGCCCGATCACCTGCCCGCTGCGCCCGATTCGGACCCGGGCGTGCCGGTGTCGGTGAAGATCCGCGAGCGCCTGCGCAAGGCGCGCACCCGCTTTCACGCCAACGACAACATCGCCCGCTTCATCGAGGCGGACGAGCTCGACCAGCTGAAGGCCGAGGTCGAGGGCAAGCTGCTCGAGGTGCTGAACAGCCTGGTGATCGACACCGAGAACGACCACAACAGCCGCGACACCGCCAGCCGGGTGGCCAAGATGTACCTGACCGAGGTCTTCCGCGGCCGCTATTCGGCCGCGCCGCCGGTGACCGAGTTCCCCAATGTCGAGGGGCTGAACGAGCTGATGATCGTCGGCCCGATCACCGTGCGCAGCGCCTGTTCGCACCATCTGTGCCCGATCATCGGCCGGGTCTGGATCGGCGTGATGCCGAACGAGCACTCGAACCTGATCGGCCTGTCCAAGTACGCGCGGCTCACCGACTGGGTGATGAGCCGGCCGCAGATCCAGGAGGAGGCGGTCACCCGGCTGGCCGACCTGCTCAACGAGCGGATGCAGCCCGACGGCCTGGCGATCGTGATGGAGGCCGACCACTTCTGCATGCAGTGGCGCGGCGTGAAGGACACCGACTCGAAGATGATCAACAGCGTGATGCGCGGCGTGTTCCTCAAGGATGCCAATCTGCGCCGCGAATTCCTGGCGCTGGCCAGGAACAAGGCCTGAACCCGGGGAGGAAGAAGTGCTTGTCCGTCTGCTCTACGCCAGCCGCGCTGCCGAGCCGGTCACCGCTGAACTGATCGACTCGATCCTGCGCTCGTCGCACGCGCACAACCCGGCGCTGGGCATCACCGGCGTGCTTTGCTACGGCGGCGACGTCTACATGCAGGTGCTCGAGGGCGGCCGCGCCGCCGTCAACAACCTGTACAACACCATCGTGCGCGACTCGCGGCACCGCGAGGTGATGCTGCTGCAGTACGAAGAGGTCGCCCAGCGGCGCTTCTCCGGCTGGACGATGGGCCACGTGAACCTGAAGAAGATCAACCCGTCGCTGCTGCTGAAGCACTCCGAGCTGCCGGCGCTCGACCCGTTCGCCGTGACCGGTAGCGCGTCGATGGC
>CP070661.1:834609-839409 GCA_020355165.1 Burkholderiales bacterium | reverse complement strand
GACGGTACGAGTTCGCCGAGAAGGAAGCGCGCGCCAGGAAGGCCGGGCTGTGGCGCGACGGCAGCGCCGTTCCGCCGTGGCAATGGCGGGCGCGCCGCGCCGGCGGCGGCCCACCGGCGGACGCTTCACCGCGATGAAGGGACGCTGACCGGGCGGCCGCCTTGATCCGGCCGGTGGCGCGGGCCGGCCGGCGTGCTGCCGCGAAGCTATTTCTGCTTCGCAGGGTCGCCCGGGTAGCCGAGCGCTTTCCAGTCGAGCCGCGCGCGCTCGCCGTGGCAGTCGTTGCACAGCAGCGCCTCCGACTTCGGCACGACCATGTGGTTGACCTTCCAGTACATGTCGGTCTCGACCCAGCCGTACTTGCCGCTGTAGCTCAGTCCGGCGGTCTTCATGCCGTCGGCGATCGCGCTCGACCAGTCGTAGGTCTGCCAGTAGCCGCCGCGCCCGAACAGGTGCGGAATGGCGATCACGCCGGAGCCGGCGTCATACGGCTGCTTGCCGACCATGCGCTTGAACGGTGTGATCTTCGCCCCGGGCGCGCCGCGGCTGCCGCTGGGCATGCTCAGGTGGACGATCGACGAGGGATCGATACGGTCGCCCATCAGCACGCGGTCGACCGAGCCGTCGAACCACAGGTACACGGGCTGCACGTCTTTGCCCCATTTGAAGTCGCCCTTCATCCGGTCGTACGTGTACAGGCCGTACTGGTCCTTGCCGGGCTGGCGGTCCTGGCCCGCCGTCGACCAGTCCCAATAGACCTTGGTCGGCAGCGTGCGGGCGAAGGTCGGCACGTGGCAGGTCTGGCAGGCGACCTTCTCCGCGTGCTTGTTCAGCACCGCGATCTTCGTGTGCGGGTTGCCGGCGTGGCAGGTTGCGCAGTCGAGGGTCTCGCGGCCGCCGCTGACCGAGACCGACAGCGCCTTGCCGGGGATCACGTGCTTCTCGGCGCGGTGGCACGCGGTGCAGGACATGTCGGCGCCGTCGACGGCCATGTGCACATCCATTGCCCGCGACGGCTTGACGAGCGAGCTGTCGAGATCACCGTGCTTGACGTGGTCGCCGCCGCCGCCGAAGAAGTGGCACGCACCGCAGGTCTGCCGGCTGGTCCTGCCGACGCTCCTGGCCACTTCCTCGAGATCCGCCGCCGCCCAGGTCTTGCCGGACTTCGGCGGGAATTCGACATCCTTGTAGGCCGGATGGCCGGCGCCGGTCGGGAACTTCCGGTAAGTGCCGGTCGTGTCGTGGCAGACCAGGCAGTCGACGTTCTCGGCCTTGCCAAAGTCGAAGCTCGCGTCCTTCCACCCGTAGCCGGCATGACAACTGGTGCAGCGCGGCTCGTTAGACGGCAGGGCGATGCAGAAGTTGTTGACGGCATTGGCCTTGCCGAGGACGACTTCCTTGCTGCCCATCTTCTGCCGCGAACTCCAGGTCCAGTGGACCGTCTTCATGAAGTCCGCGGCCTGGCTCTGATGGCACTGCAGGCAGGTCTTGGTCACGTCCGGGCCGGTCGCGAACGGGCCCTTGATGAAGCTGTGGTCGGCCGCGGCCACGGCAGTGGCCCCGGTCAGCGCCGCGACGACGCACCACAGGATGGTGAACGGTCGCATACCCCGCATCGATTCCTCCAGCGGTTGATGAAGGCAGCTGCATGTTCCGCTGCGCGACCGGCATGCGCGTTGACAGTCGTCAATCGGCTGTCGTGAAAGCCACGGCGATTGCGCATCGTGCGTACCCATGCCCGTATGGGGATAGGCCGGGCCGCGCGCGCCGGCGGCATCTGTTGACCGGGGTCAATGAGTCGGCGGATCGGCCGCCGACGCTGCGGCCGTGGGCCGGCCACGGCCGCCGTCACTACTCCTTCGTCGCGTCGCTGCGAGCGGTCGCGGCGCGCACGGGCGCGCGGACCTCCATCGTCTCGCGCTTGCCGCCAGTGTCGATGACCAGCGTCACCGGCACCACGTCGCCTGTCTTCACCCGCTGCTTGATGTCCATCAGCATCACGTGGTAGCCGCCGGGCTTCAGCTCCACCGTGCGGCCGGCGGGCAGGTCGACCGCGTCGACGGCGCGCATGCGCATGACGTTGTCCTGCATCACCATCTCGTGGATCTCGACCACCCCGGCCACCGGCGACTTGGCCTCGACCAGCCTGGCGTCCTTCGCCGACTTCAGCTTCATGAAGGCAGCGGTGGCCATCTGCCCTTTCACGGTGCTGCGCACGTAGGCATCGGTGACGGTTACCTGGGCGACGGCGGGCAGAGCGAAGAGCAGGGCGGCAAGTGCGGTGCTGCAGTGGCGGAGCGTGGTCATGTCAGCTGGACCCTCGACAAGAGCGGCCGGCGAAGCACCGGCGCACTGGGACGACCGCCAAGGATAGCGATCCGGGCCCGGGCCAATCCGCCGGCAGTCCGTCTCGGGGTAGAGGGATGATTCGGTAAGCTTCGCGCCTTCGTTGTACAGAGGCAGCCGATGCAGTACGTCTACACCATGCGGCGCGTGTCGAAGACCGTGCCGCCGAAGCGCACGATCCTGCGCGACATCTCGCTGAGCTTCTTCCCCGGCGCCAAGATCGGCGTGCTCGGCCTGAACGGCTCGGGCAAGTCGAGCCTGCTGAAGATCATGGCCGGCGTGGACCCGAACTTCGACGGCGAGGCGGTGCCGATGCCGAACCTGAAGATCGGCTTCCTGCCGCAGGAGCCGGAGCTCGATCCCGGCAAGACCGTGCGCGAGGAAGTCGAGGCGGGCCTCGGCGAGGTGATGGAGGCGAAGAGCAGGCTCGACGAGATCTACGCCGCCTACGCCGAGCCGGACGCCGACTTCGACAAGCTCGCCGCCGAGCAGGCGAAGTACGAGGCGATCATCGCCACCGCCGGCGCCGACACCGAGCACCTGCTGGAGATCGCCGCCGACGCGCTGCGCCTGCCCGACTGGGACGCGCCGATCGAGCACCTGTCGGGCGGCGAGAAGCGTCGCGTCGCGCTGTGCCGGCTGCTGCTGTCGAAGCCCGACATGCTGCTGCTCGACGAGCCGACCAACCACCTCGACGCCGAGAGCGTCGAGTGGCTCGAGCAGTTCCTGCTGCGCTTTCCCGGCACCGTGGTCGGCGTCACCCACGACCGCTACTTCCTCGACAACGCCTGCCAGTGGATCCTCGAGCTGGACCGTGGCTACGGCATTCCCTGGCAGGGCAACTACAGCTCCTGGCTCGAGCAGAAGGAGCAGCGCCTGGAGACGGAATCCAAGCAGGAGGCGGCGCGCATCAAGACGATGAAGCAGGAGCTGGAGTGGGTGCGCAGCAGCGCCAAGGCCCGGCAGGCCAAGAGCAAGGCGCGCCTGGCCCGCTTCGAGGAGCTTTCCAGCTACGAGTACCAGAAGCGCAACGAGACCCAGGAGATCTTTATCCCGGTCGGCGAGCGGCTCGGCAAGGAGGTGATCGAGTTCGTCGACGTCGCCAAGGGCTTCGGCGACAGTCTGCTGATCGACAAGCTCTCCTTCAAGGTGCCGCCCGGCGCCATCGTCGGCATCATCGGCCCGAACGGCGCCGGCAAGTCGACCCTGTTCCGCATGATCACCGGCAAGCAGGAGGCCGACGCCGGCACGGTGAAGATCGGCCCGACGGTGAAGCTCGCCTTCGTCGACCAGTCGCGCGAGTCGCTGGAGAACGACAAGACCGTGTGGGAGGCGGTCTCCGGCGGCCAGGACGTGCTCACCGTGGGCAAGTTCGAGATGCCGTCGCGCGCCTACCTGGGCCGCTTCAACTTCAAGGGCGCCGACCAGCAGAAGATCGTCGGCCAGCTGTCGGGCGGCGAGCGCGGCCGGCTGCACCTGGCCAAGACGCTGATCGCCGGCGGCAACGTGCTGCTGCTCGACGAGCCGTCGAACGACCTCGACGTCGAGACGCTGCGGGCGCTGGAGGACGCGCTGATCGAGTTTCCCGGCTGCGTGCTGGTGATCTCGCACGACCGCTGGTTCCTCGACCGCATCTGCACGCACATCCTCGCCGCCGAGGGCAACTCGCAGTGGACCTTCTTCGAGGGCAACTACCGCGAGTACGAGGACGACAAGAAGAGGCGGCTGGGCGAGGAGGGTGCCGCGCCGCACCGCATCCGCTTCAAGCCGCTGAAGTAGCCGCCGGCAGCGGCGCGCCATCGCCGCGCGCCACCGGCCAGGCGATCTCCGGCAGCGGGCGCCACGACGATGCAAAAGGTCGAACCGGCCGCGCTCGAGTTCGACGCCGGCGGCCATCCGTACAGCAGCCGCTACGGCGACGTCTACGCCAGCCGCGACGGCGCGCTCGGCCAGGCGCGGCATGTATTCCTCGGCGGCAACGAGCTGCCGCTGCGCTGGGCAGGGCGCGGACAGTTCGTCGTGCTCGAGACCGGCTTCGGCCTCGGCACCAACTTCCTCGCTGCCTGGCAGGCCTGGCGCGACGATCCCGAGCGGCCCGGGCGGCTGCACTTCGTCTCGGTCGAGCGCCACCCGCTGGCGGCGGCGGACCTGCAGCGCGCGGCGCCGGCACCGCTGCAGCCGCTGGCGCTGCAGCTTGCCGCGCAGTGGCCGCTGCCGCTGCCTGGACTGCATCGGCTGCCATTCGAAGGCGAGCGCGTCGTGCTGACGCTGGCGCTGGGCGATGCGGCCGAACTGCTGCCGCAGCTGCTGCTCGGCGCCGACGCCTTCTTCCTCGACGGCTTTGCGCCCGACCGCAATCCGGCCATGTGGTCGCCGCCGCTCGTCAAGGCGCTGGCGCGGCTGGCGCGGCCGGGGGCGACGCTGGCGACGTGGTGCACCGCCGGCGCGCTGCGC
>CP070661.1:829696-834509 GCA_020355165.1 Burkholderiales bacterium | reverse complement strand
CAGGTAGCTCGCCCGCGCCGACAGCAGCCCCGCCTCGGCGCCGTGCGCGCGGCGCAGGCCGAAGTCGACCAGCGGTGTGTTGCCGGCGGCCAGCACGCAGCGCGCGGCCTTGCTCGCCACCAGCGTCTGCAGGTGCATCAGGTTCAGCACCCGGCTCTCGATGAACTGCGCCTCGCGCAGCGGCGCGGTCACCCGCAGCAGCGGCTCGTCGGCGAAGGCCACCGTGCCCTCGGGCATCGCATCGACGTCGCCGGTGAAGCGGAACTCGCGCAGCGAGTCGAGGAAGCCGGCGTCGAAGCGGCCGGTCGAGGCGAGCCAGGCGAGGTCGTCGTCGGAGAAGCGCAGCGCCAGCAGGTACTCGACCACCTGCTGCAGCCCGGCGGCGAGCAGGAAATTGCGTCCCGGCGGCAGCGCGCGCACGAACATCTCGAACACCGCCGTGTCGTTCATGCCGCTGGCCCGGTAGGCCTGCAGCATGGTCAGCTCGTACAGGTCGGTGAGCAGCGGTTCGGGGCCCGGGTCGCGCGTCGGCATCGACGTCTTCGCCTTCGGAACAGCCAACGTAGCGCCGATGATCCGGCGCGGCTTGACCGGCCTCAATGGCGCGTTGGCGGCGCGCGCTAGCTTGGCTGCATCGGGCGGCCGGGAGAGATCGGATGCGGCTGTTTGCACTGAACGCCTCGCGCGAGTTCGGCGAGCGGGTCGCGGCGGCGCTGGGCCGGGCGCTCGATGCGCACGAGGAACGCGAGTTCGAGGACGGCGAGCACAAGGCGCGGCCGCTCGTCTCGGTGCGCGGCGAAGCGGCGTACGTGCTGCAGAGCCTGCACGGCGATGCGCAGGCCAGTGGCGACGACAAGCTGGTGCGGCTGCTGTTCTTCATCGGCGCGCTGCGCGACCACGGCGCCGCGCGCGTGGTGGCGCTGATTCCGTACCTCGCCTACGGCCGCAAGGAGCGGCAGACCAAGCCGTTCGACCCGGTCAGCACGCGCTACCTGGCGCAGCTGATCGAGGCGATCGGCGTCGACGCGCTGGTGACGCTGGAGACGCACTCGGTCACCGCGCTGCAGAACGCCTTCCGCATCCCCACCGTGCACATCGACGCGGCGGTGCTGTTCGCCGAACGGGCGCAGGCGCTGGCCGCGGAGGGGCCGATCGTCGTCGTCTCGCCCGACCCGGGCGGCATCAAGCGGGCGCAGCTGTTCGGCGAACTGCTGCAGCGGCGGCTCGGCCGCACGATCGGGCTGGCCTTCATCGAGAAGCGGCGCAGCGCCGGCAAGGTGAGCGGCTCGCTGCTCGCCGGCGAGGTCGCCGGCAGCACGGCGCTGGTGATCGACGACCTCGTCAGCACCGGCGGCACGCTGCGGCGGGCGGCGGCGACCTGCCTCGACGGCGGCGCACAGCGGGTGGTCGCGCTCGCCGCGCACGGCCTGTTCGCCCCCGGTGCCGAGCAGATGCTGCTCGACCCGTCGCTGGCGGCGGTCGTCGTCGCCGACACCGTGCCGGCGCCGCATCTGTCCGAAGCGGCGCGCGCGCGCCTCGCCTACGAGCCGGCCGCGCCGCTGTTCGCGCGGGCGGTGCAGTGCCTCGAGCAGGGGCTGGCGACGACGGAGCTGACGGCGCTGGGGTGACCGTTATGGGCCGGCTTCGCTGACGGCCAGTCGGAGTTCGAGAGCAGGGCAACTCCCGCAAAGGTCGACAACCTGCCTCTCAGTGGGCAAATTCCGATAGTGTGGTTAGCATTGGCTGATGCATTTCACCGTCATCGGCGAAGTCACGCACGTCGAGACGTTCGCGGTCGGTTCGGGCATCCGCGAGGTAGCGCGGCTGAGAAAGCGGTATGGTCGAGGCCGCTGGCGCAAACGGAAGGGGATCGGCCGGATTCGTCTCGCCGATGGGACCGAGTGTCTTGCCGAACTTCATTGGTACGAGGCAACCGGCATCGGCAAGCGGGAAATGAAGATCAAGCGAATTCTTTGAGCGAGTCAGGAAGTGAGCAAAGCGCGCCCAATGGTCATCTGTGTCAGGAACGACGGCTACGAGGTCTCGCTCGAGCTACGCAAGATCTACATCGCCGTTGCAGACGCAGACGCCGAGAAGCACGGTCTGCGGCGGGTCATCGACGAGTCGGGTGAGGACTACCTTTACCCCGCCAATTTCTTCGTCGAGATCGCGCTGCCGCAGCCGATTCGGCGAGCGGTACTCACTGCCGCCTGAATCGCGCCCTCCGGGCGACCCGACGCTCAGGAGGCCGCGGGCAAAGCGAACTCCGCGCCCAGCCGCAGGTACGCCCGCGCCAGCGGCTGCCACCGTTGCGGCTCGCGCGGCGAGGGCTCGTCCAGGTGCGCCAGCGCCAGCCGGGCGCGCACGCAGGCGCGGTAGCGGGCGTAGAAGCGGACCAGCCGCGGGTCGATCGCATCGTCGAGCGCGGCGGAGAGCCGCTGCAGCAGCCGTTGCCCGATCCACGGCGCGCCCAGCCGCGCGCACTCGAGGCCGAGGTAGGTGATCTCGTCGAACGGATCGACCTGGCGCAGCCGCTGGTTGAACTCCAGGCAGTCGATGACCAGCGGCGGCGTGTTCAGCCAGACGTGCTCGGGCCGCAGGTCGCCGTGGCCGTCGACGATGCGTCCGTTTGCCACGCGCGCGCGCAGCAGGGCCTGGTCCTGGTCGAGGAAGCGCTGCACGTCGTCGAGCAGCGTCCTCGCCAGGCCGTCCTCGAAGGCGCCGATCACGGCGCGGCTGATCGCGTGCTCGCTGCGCAGCTGCTCGACATACCCGTGCGCATCGAGCCGCCCGCGTTCGGCGCCGGCGTAGAAGCGCGCCAGCACCGCGGCGACCGCGTCGACCTGCGCCGCCGTCACCGTGCCCGCCGTGATCAGCCGGTCGAGCGTGCGGCCGGCCGGCAGCCGCCGCATCCGCACCAGCCAGTCGACCACCTCGCCGTCGCCGTCCAGCGCCAGCGTCCCGCCGGCCTCGCGGGTGATCCTCGACAGGCCGAGATAAACGTCCGGCGCCAGCCGGCGGTTCAGCCGCAGTTCGTCGCGGCAGCTGCGCTCGCGCGCGGCCAGCGTGCTGAAGTCGAGGAACGGATAGACGACCGGCTTCTTCAGCTTGTAGACGGTCGGCCCGGCGAGAAAGAGCAGCGACATGTGCGTCTCGACCGTCTCGACCTCGGTCACGCCCGGCCCGTAGGTCGCCGGCCGCGACAGCAGTGCCGCTTTCTCAAGCAGGGACGCGATGCCGTCGCCGGCCGCCTTGGTGTCCATCGCCGGCAGATTCAGGCCTTGCCGGTCGACCGCGCCGCCGCGGCGTCCAGCGCGCGGGTGACCTCGTCGTCCTCGAGCTGGTGGAAGTCGAGATAGAAGCCCGAGATGCCCCAGAACTCGAGCGGCTGCATCAGGCAGATGACCTGGTCGGCTTCCTTCTCCAGCCGCTCGACCGTGTCCGGCGGCGACACCGGCACGGCGACGATCCGCCGCGCCGCGCCGCGTTTCTTCAAGGCACGGAGCGCCGCGACCGCGGTGGCGCCGGTGGCGATGCCGTCGTCGACGACGATCACCGTGCGGCCCTTCGGGTCCGGCCGCGGCCGGCTGCCCAGGTAGCGCGCGCGCCGGCGCTCGATCTCGGCCAGCTCGTGCGCGCAGACCTCATCGATGTACTCCTGCGTGGCGCCGGTGTGGCGCACGATGTCGTCGTTGATCACGAGCTCCGGTGTCTCGCCGTCGACGATCGCCCCCACCGCCAGCTCCGGCTGCATCGGCGCGCCGATCTTGCGCACCAGCACCAGGTCGAGCGGCGCGTTCAGCGCCGCGGCGATCTCCGCCGCCACCGGCACGCCGCCGCGCGGCAGCGCGTAGACGATCGGCTGGTCGAGCTTCAGCGCCGCGACGCGCTGCGCCAGCAGCCGTCCCGCCTCGCGGCGATCGACGAATCTTCCGCTGTTCATCGGCTGTCCCCCGCATGGTCGGCACGTCTCCAACCCTACGCGCCTCGCGCAGCGCTCTGTTGATCGCCGGCAGCAGTCGGCGGGCGGCGCCTTTCCGTGGGTGCGGCCGCGCGCCTCGCCTCTAGAGATCCGCAGGAATGTCGATGCCGCGCGCGCGGCAGGCGGCCACCACCGTGTTGCGCAGCAGGCAGGCGATCGTCATCGGCCCGACGCCGCCGGGCACCGGCGTGATGGCGCCGGCCACCTCGGCCGCCTCGGCGAACGCCACGTCGCCGACCAGCCGCGTCTTGCCCGGCTCGGCGGCCGGCACGCGGTTGATGCCGACGTCGATCACGCAGGCGCCGGGCTTGATCCAGTCGCCGCGCACCATCTCCGGCCTTCCGACGGCGGCGACCAGGATGTCGGCCTGGCGGGCGAGTCCCGGCAGGTCGCGCGTGCGCGAGTGGGCGATCGTCACCGTGCAGTTCATCGCCAGCAGCAGCTGCGCCATCGGCTTGCCGACGATGTTCGAGCGGCCGACGATCACTGCGTGCAGCCCCGTGGGATCGGCCACCGCCTCGCGGATCAGCAGCGTGCAGCCGTAGGGCGTGCAGGGCACCAGCGCCGGCGCGCCGATCGACAGCCGGCCGACGTTGATCGGGTGGAAGCCGTCGACGTCCTTGGCCGGGTCGATCGCCTCGATCACCTCGTCCTCGGCCAGGTGCGACGGCAGCGGCAGCTGCACCAGGATCCCGTGCACGGCCGGGTCGCGGTTCAGCCGCCGCACCGTGTCGAGCAGCTCGGCCTGCGAGGTCGATGCCGGCAGCAGGTGCTCGAACGAGCGCATGCCCGCCGCCACGGTCTGCCTGGCCTTGTTGCGCACGTAGACCT
>CP070661.1:824766-829596 GCA_020355165.1 Burkholderiales bacterium | reverse complement strand
CCGCGAAGCGGTCAGCGACCGGGCAGCGGTCGCGCCGAGCGGCTCAGATCGACCCCAAGCCGCCGTTGATGATTTTTCGATCGAGCGCCCGGTCGCCTGCTGTCACCGGCCGTTCGCCAGCGTCACGATGACAATCAACCGCCGACGAAACCAGTTATTCGTCTGCGCGCCAGGCAACGCGCCGATTGAGCGGCAGCTTTCGAGGTACGTGACTACAAGCAGTTATCAGCAGCGCCTGACGCCAACCCCCCCAACTCGATAGGCTTCTCGTTTGCGCGGATGGCTGCTTTGGAGCGACCTACGCAAAGTTGGTGACCGGCTGCGAGCTGCACTGCTTCACCGTGCTGGCCGTCGTCGTGCCCGGTCCGCCAGCCGTGGCGAACGGATTTCGTTAGGCGCCGGGCGGACGTCGGTGCAAGTCGGCGATCGAGGCGAGAGCGCAGCTTAGGCGCCGATGTCCTCGTTCCACAGCGCCGGCTGCTCACGGATGAAGCGCTGCATCAACTCGATGCAGCGGGCGTCCTGCAGCACGGTCAGTTCCACGCCGCGCGAGCGCAACAGGTCCTCCTCACCGCGGAAGGTGACGCTTTCCCCGACAACGACGCGCGGGATGCGATAGAGCAGGATCGTCCCGCTGCACATGGCGCAGGGCGACAGCGTCGTGTACAGCACGCTGCGCCCGTAAACGGCAGCGGGCAGCCTGCCGGCGTTCTCCAGGGCGTCCATCTCTGCGTGCAGGATCGCGCTGCCGCGCTGCACGCGGCGGTTGTGCCCGCGGCCGATGATTCGGCCCTCGTGAACGAGCACCGAGCCGATCGGTATGCCACCCTCGGCGAGTCCGGCCTGCGCCTCTGCGATGGCGGCGTCGATGAACTCGTCCATTCGTCCGCTCGTTGTTCACCGCTTCAGCAGCGCGTAGCCGCACCAGACTGCAAGCGCCGAATGCGCGACACCATTCCCCAGCCCATGGGTCCCATCTAGCCCGACAACTGCGCCAGCAGCAGCGTCACGGCACTGACGGCGTAATAGAAGAACATGCAGGCGACGGCGTCGCGGGCCAACTCGGAACGGTCCGACTTGCGGGCGAAAAAGAGCAGGACGCAGAAGGCAAGAAGCGCCGCGCTGAGCACCCGAGCGACCGGAACCGCCCTGGCGTCGAGGGTGACGCCCGCCATGGTCAGCAACGTGGCTGCAGGGAAAAGCAGGAAACCGATGGCCGGCGGAACTTCGAATACCAGTGCGACGGTGAGTAGTTTCTTCACGACGGGGCCTCGTGCGGGCAACGCGCCCGGCGGAGGCGCACTACCGTCATTAGACGCCGACGGCGCGCTGACATGCCTCTTCCTCCTATCCGTGGTCATCGGGGACGTGACCGGCATGCCGCCCATTAGAGGCGCGCCGTCGGTAGCGGCGTTGACCTGAGGCATAGGGTCGCCACTTGCACGAGCCGCCGAAAGCCGGCCGCTGACCAGCCGCTGCGCTCACCGACGTCACCCCATGCCGCGAGCACGGACCGCCGAGCACGGTACGCCTTGAGCGCAGTCAACCTGCGGCAGCGGGTACGGATGTAGCGTTGTTTCGACACGCGGAACAGGTCGTTTCGACTTTTCCTCCCGTGCGGCAGACCTCCGGGCGCGCCTGAGACGGACAGCCCTCCGCCCCATCCCTCCACCCTTGGCCGACGCATCACGACGCACGGAGCCAAGGCGCTTCGACGAACTGCGTGGCGCGTGTCCGTTTGCAGGAGCAGCGACGGGATTGGCAGCGACGAGTATCGACTCGGCGCGCACGGCGGTCACGATGCCTGAGTTCGTCAAGATTCCTTTTCGCTGTCTTCCCCGCAGCACATCAAATGCCGCCGCGCCTGGCTCCCCGCCGCGCGGATGAGCGAGTTGAATCGGAGTTCACCATGGCACAGACCGGCAAACCCAACATCCTCGTCATATGGGGCGACGACATCGGCGTATGGAACCTCTCCTGCTACCACCGCGGCACACTGGGCAACCGCACGCCGAACATCGACCGCATCGCCGCCGAAGGGGCGCTGTTCACCGATTACTACGGCCAGCAGAGCTGCACCGCGGGCCGCGCCGCCTTCATCACCGGCCAGCACCCGTTCCGCACCGGTTTGCTGAAGGTCGGCCTGCCGGGCGCCGAACTCGGGCTTCGGCCGGAGGACCCGACCCTCGCCGACCTGCTGAAGACTCACGGCTACATGACCGGGCAGTTTGGCAAGAACCACCTCGGCGATCGCAACGAGTACCTGCCCACGGTACACGGCTTCGACGAGTTCTTCGGCAACCTCTACCACCTCAACGCCGAGGAGGAGCCGGAAGACCCGCAATACCCGAAGGCGCCTGAGTTCAAGCAGCGCTTCGGTCCGCGCGGCGCCCTGCGCTGCAAGGCCACCGACAAGGACGACCCGACCGTCGACCCGCGTTTCGGCAGGGTCGGCAAACAGGTGATCGAGGACACCGGTCCGGTCACGCGCAAGCGCATGGAGACAGTCGACGACGAATTCCTCGCCGACTCGCTCGACTTCATGGAGCGCGCCGTCAAAGCCGGCAAGCCGTTTTTCATCTGGCACAACACGACGCGCATGCACTGCTGGACGCGCCTGAGTCCCAAGTACGACGGCAAAACCGGCTACGGCCTCTACGCGGACGGAATGGCGCAACTGGACGACATCGTCGGCGCACTATTGAAGAAGCTCGACGACCTCGGCATCGCCGAGAACACGATCGTCGTCTTCTCAACCGACAACGGCGCCGAGAAATTCACCTGGCCGGACGGCGGCGACACGCCGTTCAGGGGCGAGAAGGGTGGCACTTGGGAAGGCGGCATGCGGGTGCCGCAGGTCGTCCGCTGGCCGGGCGTGGTCAACCCGGGCACCGTGATCAACGGGATCATGTCGCACGAGGACTGGGCGGTGACGCTGCTGGCCGCAGCCGGCGAGCCGGACGTCAAGGAGAAACTGCAGAAGGGCCACGTCGCCAACGGCAAGACCTTCAAGGTGCATCTCGACGGCTACGACCAGCGTGCGTTACTGGCTGGGACAGGGCCGAGCGCGCGGCAGGAGATCTTCTACTTCGACGACAACGGCAATCTCAACGCCGTGCGCATCCGTGACTGGAAGGCGACGTTCGCGAAGCCGGGCGACTGGCTGTACGGCGGCCCGCCGCTTCCGCTGACCTTCCCGAGAATCGCCAACCTGCGCATGGACCCGCTTGAGGCCCACGTCGACTTCGACGCCAACCCGATGGCGATGCGTTGGATGGGCGACAAGTTCTGGGCGTTCGTCCCGATGCAGGCGGCCGTCGGACACTTCCTGCAGACATTCAAGGAGTTTCCGCAGCGGCAGAAGTCGGCCAGCTTCAACATCGAGCAGGTTCTCGCGCGACTGCGTGAAGCGTCGGCAGCGGGCAGGTAACGAGAGCACGCTGGCACGTCGTCCGAGCGGCGGGCGCTGACCACCGTGCCGCTGCGCCGCACGCAGTAGCGCCGCCGCGAACGAGGCCCCGCGGGAGTCCGATGCAATCGCTGATTCACGTCGTCGCCGGCTAC
Organism: Burkholderiales bacterium; assembly: GCA_020355165.1. Lineage (GTDB taxonomy): Bacteria > Pseudomonadota > Gammaproteobacteria > Burkholderiales > Burkholderiaceae_F > JADJWR01. The sequence goes on along the minus strand of CP070661.1, from coordinate 826,032 downwards.
GTGGCGCTAGCGCTGCAGGCGGTGGCGATCGTCATCGTCGCCTTCGGCAGCGCGCGGGCGCTGGTCAACATTGTGCGCGCCGCCGTCGCCGCGCCCCCTGGCGTTGCCGATCAGCGCGCCGAATGGCTCGAGTACGCGCGCTGGCTGGTCGCCGCGCTCACCTTCCAGCTCGGCGCCGACATCGTCGCCACCTCCTACGCACCTACTTGGGACGAACTCGGCCGGCTCACGGTGGTGGCGATTGTGCGTACTTTTCTCAGCTACTTCCTCGATCGCGAAGTGGAGCACGCGGCCAAACTGCGCGCGTTTGAAAGGACCGACGTACGCCCGGACGCTTCGCCACGCAACGACTGACCGGAGAACCCGATGACCGAACTCGCCGACACGCGCGTCACCGCCAATTCGGAGTCAGACCGCATCTCAGTCGAGTTGTCGTCACGCCGCACCGGTATGTCTTTCCAGCGCACGCGGCTCAGTGCCGACCGCACGCTGATGTCCGTCGTGCGCACGTCGCTGTCTCTGATCAGCTTCGGCTTCACCATCAACCAGGTGTTCGCCAAACTGCACGAGGCGCAGGTCGTCAAGAGCGCGATGGCGGCGCGTAACTTCGGGCTGGCGCTGGTGCTGATCGGCACGCTGATGCTGCTGCTGGGCATCGTCTACCACCTGCAGTTCATGGCCGGCCTGCGGCGGGAGCGGGCGCAGATGAAAGCCGACGGACTGGTCCACGGCGAGAGTGCCTTTCCGGTGTCGCTGATCCTGATCATCGCCGTCGCCCTGCTGGCCATCGGCCTGTTCGCCATCGCCAGCATGGTCTTCAACATCGGCCCGTTCGGCTAGCGGTCGCAGGCCCTGTGGACCGCAGTCAACGGCGGTCGCCCGGCGCTGGGGACAATGCCCGGGCGGCGACGACTGGCGAATGCGGCTGCCGAGACCCCAATCGCCGAAGGCAGCGCGTCGAACGTGACCTCCTTCGCAGACCCGGCCGTCGTTCCCGACAAGTACCAAGTACTGCAGTGGCTCGGCGACCGCGACAGGTGGCGCCGCCACCTGCCGAGCGTCGGCTTCGGGAATTCGGGTACGGCGGGCGCGGCGCCAGGCGGTGTCTGCTCGGCCCAGGTTCCGGTCATAGCCGGCGGCGGCTTAAGAGCGAGCGGACGACAGGAAGTGGCCGGGACGGGCCAGAGCGGAGTTCAAGTTGGCCGCCGTAAACCAGTCATCCAAGGCGGGCCAGCAGGGGAAATTCTGAGCGAATCATCAGAGGCC
>CP070661.1:819191-824666 GCA_020355165.1 Burkholderiales bacterium | reverse complement strand
GAGCGGCTGTATCCCCTTGATCAGGTCGACAAGCTGCGCACGCTGAAGCGGCTGCTCGACCTCGGTCACCGCCCGGGGAGGATCGTCGGCCTGTCGATCGACGAGCTGCAGCGGCTGGCACAGGCCAGTACCGGCGCGGCGCAGCGCGGCCCGCACCCGGTGGGCGGGCGCGACGACCTCGACGCAATGCTGGGCCTGCTCACCGCGCGCCGGCTCGATGACTTCCGCGGCCAGTTGTCGCAGCTGCTGGCGCGCAAGGGGCTGGCGAACTTCGTCGCCGACGTGGTCGAGCCGATGAACGAGATGGTCGGCGAGGCCTGGACCCGCGGCGCCCTGCAGATCTACGAGGAGCACCTGTACACGGAGGTCGTGCAGGCACTGCTGCGCAACGCGATCGGCTCGATCCAGCGCGGCGGACAGCGACCGCGGGTGCTGCTGACCACCTTTCCGCACGAGCCGCACGGGCTCGGCATCCTGATGGCCGAGGCGACCTTCGCGCTCGAGGGCTGCCACTGCATCTCGCTCGGCGTGCAGACGCCGGTGCTGGACATCGCGCTGGCGGCCGAGGCGCAGCGGGCCGACATCGTCGCGCTGTCGTTTTCCTCCGCCGTCAACGCCAACCAGGCGCTCGACGGGCTGCGGCAACTGCGTGGCAAGCTGCCGGCTCGGGTACAGCTCTGGGCGGGCGGCGGCTGCGCAATGCTGCACCGTCGACCACCGGCCGGCGTGCTCGCGTTGAGGACGCTGGAGGCGATCGGGCCGGCGCTGCGGCACTGGCAGCAGGCGAACGATCCGGCGTAGCCGGCCGTGCCGCCGGCGGCAGGTCCGCCTCGATCCGCGCGACCGCCGCGCCGAAATGGCCGACAATCCCGGCCGGCCGCAGGCCGGCACGGCGGAGCGATGCGGATGAGACTGAGTCAGCGGGTGGCGGTCATCACGGGAGCGGCGCAGGGCATCGGCGCGGCGTGCGCACGGGCCTTCGCCGCCGAGGGCGCGCACGTCGTCGTTTCCGACGTCAACGAGGTTGGCGGCACGTCGCTGGTGCGCGAGATCGCCGCCGCCGGCGGCATGGCGGTCTTCTGCCGCGCCGACGTCGGCGAGAAGCACGACGCCGAACGGCTGGTGGCCCACGCAGTCGATCACTTCGGCCGCCTCGACGTGCTGCTCAACAATGCCGGCATCGTGCACGCCGCCGACTTCGTCGACCTCGCCGAGGAGGACTTCGACCGTGTGCTGCGCGTCAACTTGAAGGGCGCATTCCTCTGCGCGCAGGCGGCGGTGCGGCAGATGCTGGCGCAGCCACCGCGCGACGGCGGCGGCCGCGGCGTGGTGATCAACATGTCGAGCGTGAACGCCGTGCTGGCGATCGCCAACCAGGTGCCCTACACGGTCAGCAAGGGCGCGCTGAACCAGCTGACCAAGGTGATGGCGATCGGCCTGGCCGACCGGGGCATCCGCGTGGTCGGCATCGGACCCGGATCGATCGCCACCGAGCTGCTCAAGACGGCGGTGCTCACCAACGAGGCGGCGAAGACGCGGATCCTCTCGCGCACGCCGATGGGCCGCCTCGGCGAGCCGGCCGAGATCGCGCGCATCGCCGTGTTCCTCGCCAGCGACGACGCGTCGTACCTGACCGGCACCACGCTGTACCCCGACGGCGGCCGGCTGGCGCTGAACTACGTGATGTGAACGACCGCGCGGCGTCGCGCCGCGCAGCATCGCCGATCGCTTTCGCGCCGCGGCAGCTGCACGCATCGGCAGGCGCCGCCGGCCACGCGCGCCGGCACTGGCGGCCGCTCGATCGATGCGGGTCGTCGATCGTTCGTGCGCGGATGCGTCCGTTCGGATGAGTGCGGGATGATCGGCCTCATGCGCGCGGTCTAGCACCGCGCTAAGACTTTTCCTCCGCTGATCGGCGTCGCCCGCCGCTCGTCTTCACGACGGTGTTTCCCTCTACGAGGCGACCGTTTTCGTGCGCAGAATCTCCGCCAGATCGGACACATCCGGAGGCGGGCGCGATGAACTCGAAGGCACGGTCAAGTCGGCTGGCGACGGCGGGCTTCACGCTGATCGAGCTGATGATCGCAGTGGTCGTGGTGGCGATCCTGGCGGTGATCGCGCTGCCGAGCTACGCCGAGTTCGTCAAGCGTGGCACCCGCGCCGATGCGCAGGCGTTCCTGATGGAGGTCGCGCTGCGTCAGCAGCAGCGCCTGGTCGACCGTCGCCAGTACGCGGAGACGATCGACGCCCTCGGCCTGGCGCTGCCGAAGTCGCTGGCCGGCAAGTACACGGTGTCGATGTCGGCCCCGGCCGTCTTGCCGCCGGCGTTCACTATTTCCGCCGCTCCCCAGGGGGAACAGACCACCGAGCGTTGCGGCACCCTGACCCTGACCAGTGTCGGCCAGCGTTCGCCGGCCAGCTGCTGGCAGTAGATGCCGAGGAGGAAAAAATGTGCATCGATCTTCGCAACGACGCGCGCCAGGCCGGTTTCACGCTGGTCGAACTGATGGCGGTGGTGTCGATCCTGTCGATCGTGCTGGCGCTCGCCGCGCCGAGCTTCACGGCGTTCTCGGCCAGCCAGCGCCTGCGCGGCGCCTCGACCGACCTGGTGATCACGCTGCTGGCGGCGCGCAGCGAGGCGATCAAGCGCAATGCCGAGGTCACCGTCAGTGCCGCCGTGGACGGCGACAGCGCCAACTGGGGCCGCGGCTGGACGGCGACCGCCCCCGGCGGCCTGCAGATCGACCGCAGGGAGGTCGCCGCCGGATTCATCGACGGACCGGCCTCGCCGGCCGCGATCGTCTTCGACGGCAGCGGCCGCATGACGACCGCCGGCGGCGTGCGCATCCAGCTGAGCGACGGCGGCGGCCACGCCGAGGTCGCGCCGCGCTGCATCTCGATCGACCTGTCGGGCCGGCCGCGCACCAGCGTCGGCGCCTGCTCATGAAGCGCAGTCGTCGGTCTTCGCGCGGCTTCACGCTGCTCGAGGTGCTGATCGCCGTGGTCGTGTTCGCCTTCGGCATCCTCGGCCTGGCGCGCATGCAGCTGAAGACTTCGCTGGCCAGCACCGAGGCGGTGCAGCGCACCCAGGTCATCCAGCTGGTGCAGGACATGGTCGACCGCATCGCCTCCAACCGGCGTGACGCCGACGCCTACGTGCGGGCCGACGAGATCGAGGCGAGCGGCCCGGTCGAGGACTGCACGCTGGTCGCAGCCGGTGCGGCGCGCGACCTCTGCGAGTGGACCAACCTGCTGCGCGGCGCGGCAGCTGCCGATACGGGCACCCAGCTGGGCAGCGCGCTCGGCGCGCGCGGCTGCATCCGCCCGCTGACCGACGGCGCCGGAACGACCATCGAGCGCTCCTACGTGGTTTCGGTCGCCTGGCAGGGGCTGGTGCCGACCGCCGCCCCGGACAACGACTGCGGCCAGGGGCAGTTCGACGAGGAAAGCAAGCGGCGCGTCTATTCGTTCACCCTGCGCATCGCCAACCTGGGACCGGTGCCGTGATCAACTCTGTCTTCCGTCGCCGGCCGGTACCGGCGCAGGCGGCGCGCCCTGCGGCGGCGCGCCAGCGCGGCGTGTCGATGCTCGAACTGCTGATCGGCCTGGCGCTCGGCCTGGTCGTGGTCGCCGTCATCACGTCGTTCTTCGGCCCGGCCAGCGATCACCGGCGGCAGCTGGAGAACAGCGGCCAGATGTTCGACAACGCGACCTTCGCCGCCGAGCTGCTGTCCGACGAGATCCGCGCCGCCGGTTTCTTCGGCGAACTGCAATCGTCGACCGTCACCTGGCAACTGGCCGATCCGTGCGCGCTGACGCCGACGGCGCTCGGCTGGGCCGCTTCGCCGCCGGCGGCGCCGCTGCCGCTGGTCGGCATCACCTCCGGCGAGGCGACGCCCGGGTGCATCGCCGACCGCCGTGCCGGCACGTCGATGCTGGCCCTGCGCCGGCTCGACTTCGCGCCGGTGGCGGCGGCGAGCCTGCCGGCAGGCGTCCACATGCAGGTGTCGACCTGCCGCAGCGATCCGGTCGACAAGCCGTTCGTGGTCGGCACCAGCGCCGCGGCGATGGACCTGCGGCTGCGCAACTGCACCGACGTCGCGCCGGCGCGGCGCGTGCTGGTGCGCACCTACTTCGTCGAGTGCCCTGGAGACTGCGGCGCCGGCGCCGTGCCGCGGCTGACGCGGGCCGAGCTGACGGCGGCGGGGACGATCGCGCTCACCCCCCTGGTCGACGGCATCGAGAACCTGCAGTTCGAGTACGGCTTCGACACCGACAACGACGGTCAGCCCGACGTCTACCGCACGGCCCTGAGCGGGCTGGCCGGTACCGCCGACAACGACTGGTCGAACGTCGTCGCCGTGCGCCTGTTCATCGTCGCCCGCAGCCGCGACACCGTGCTCGGCCACGTCGACGCGGTGACCTTCGACCTCGGGCTGAACGGCACCCTGGCCGCCGCCGGTGACGGCTACAAGCGGCACATCCACACGACGCTGGTGCGCGTGATGAACGTCGCCGGCTGGCGGGAGCTTCCATGATCCGCTCTTCCCTGTATCGCGCGCAGCGCGGCGCCTCGGCGCTGGTGGCGCTGGTGTTCCTGGTCATCGTCGCCTTCGTCGTGCTCACCGCCTACCGGCTCAGCGGCCAGCAGCTGATGCTGGCGGGCAACGCGCAGAGCCGCGCGCAGGCGCTGGCCGCAACCAATTTCGCCCTCGAGCGGACCATCAGCACGGTCGATTTCCTGCGCACGCCGGCGGTGGTCGCCGCCACGCCGGTCGGCGTCGACATCGACGGCAATGGCGCCGACGATCTCGACGTCACGGTCGGCATGCCGGTGTGCTACCGGCTGCGCGTCGTGCCGCAGGCCGAGCTCGACGAGCGGCGGGCCGGCGACGTCGGCTGCATCGGCGGCGCCGGTCCGGCCGGCTCGACGCTGGTCATCGGCGCGAGCGGCGGGGCGAGCGGCGCGACCGGCGAGTCGCAGTGCGCCGACAGCGAGTGGAACATCTCGGCGACTTATGCCGATGCAGTGACCGGCTCGGCGCTGACAGTGAACCAGGGGGTGGCGGTGCGTGCCGACCGCATCGATGCCGCCAACAACTGCACCTGACCGATACGGGAGGTCGACGATGAACGCCGCCTTGCTGCGCCGATGGGTCGCCTGGCTCGGTGCGTCTGCCCTGGTCGTCGCGTCGGCCCTGGTGCGCGCCGAGGACATCGACATCTACGGGTTGCCGCCCGACACCGGCGATCTGCCCAACATCCTGTTCCTGATCGACAACTCGGCCAACTGGGGTGCCGACGTGACGAGCGCGGGCAGCTGCTCGCGCTGGCCGGACGACGGCACGGCGATCCCGAACTACGACTCGTCGAAGAAGTCCGGCGCCCAGCTTTGCGCGCTGGTCCTGGTGGTCGAGCGGCTGGCGGCAAGGGCGGCCGCCAACGGCGGCCTGCCGGTGGCGCGCATGGGTGTCA
>CP070661.1:813016-819091 GCA_020355165.1 Burkholderiales bacterium | reverse complement strand
CAACGTCGCCACCACCGCCTACTCGTGGCTGACGGTGGGTGCAGCCAACCTGCTGCGCACGTTCGGCACGGCCGAACTGAAGGCCCGCTTCCTGGCACCGATGGGCGACGGCCGCTGCGCGGGAACGATGGCGCTCACCGAGCCGGCGCAGGGCTCGGCGCTCGGCGACATCAGGACCGCCGCCGAGCCGCAGCCCGACGGCACCTACCGGCTATGCGGCCAGAAGATGTTCATCTCCGGCGGTGACCACGGCTTGACCGAGAACATCGTGCACATGGTGCTGGCCCGCATCAGCGGCGCACCGGCGGGCGTCAAGGGCATCTCCCTGTTCCTGGTGCCGAAGGTGCTGGTGAACGCCGACGGCACGCTCGGCGGGCGCAACGACGTCGCGCTGGCCGGCCTGCTGCACAAGATGGGCTGGCGCAACACGACCTCGACCGTGCTCTCCTTCGGCGAGAAGGGCGGCGCGGTCGGCTACCTGCTCGGCGAAGCGGGCAAGGGCCTGGCGCACATGTTCCAGATGATGAACGAGGCGCGAATCAACATCGGCCTGTGCGCCGCCGCCATCGCCTGCCGCGGCTACCTGCTCGCCCTCGACTATGCGCGCAGCCGCGCGCAGGGGCGGCTGCCGTCGTGCAAGGACCCGGCCACCCCGCAGGTGAAGCTGATCGAGCACGCCGACGTGCGCCGGCTGCTGCTGGCGCAGAAGGCGTATGCCGAGGGCGCGCTGGCGATGAGCCTGTACGGCGCCTCGCTGGCCGAGGACCAGCACACCCATGCCGACCCCGCCGCGCGCGAGGCCGCCGCGCTGCTGCTCGACATCCTGACGCCGGTGATCAAGTCGTGGCCGTCGAGGTACGGCTGTGTGGCCAACGACCACGCGATCCAGGTGCTCGGCGGCTCCGGCTACACCCGCGATTACGTCGCCGAGCAGCTGTACCGCGACCAGCGCCTGAATCCGATCCACGAGGGCGCCGAGGCGATCCACGCGCTCGACCTGCTCGGCCGCAAGACGGTGATGCAGGGCGGCGCGGCATACAGAGTGTTCCGCGCGGCGGTCGATGCGGCGCTCGCCGAGGCCAGCCGTGAGCCGGCCGTTCAGCCGCTGGCCGCCGCCTTCGTCGCGCCGCTGGCGCGGCTCGACGCCGTCACCGCACAGCTGGCGGCACTGCTTGCCACCGACCCCGACCGGGCGCTGGCCAACGCCGGCGTCTACCTCGACGCGTTCGGTCGCATCGTCGCGGCGTGGGTCTGGCTGAAGCAGGCGCTGGCGGCCGAGCGAGGCTTGTCGCGCCGGCCCGCCGACGCCGACTTCTACCGCGGCAAGCTGCAGGCGGCGCGTTACTACATCAGCTGGGAACTGCCGGCCACGCTGCCGCAGTTCGACCTGCTGGCCGGGCTCGACAGCGTGCCGCTGGACATGCGCGACGAGTGGTTCTGACCGCCGGCAGCGCGGATCGGCTGCGCTGTCGTCTAGGCCGAGTCGGCGGCGCCGGCGCGGTCGCCGGCGAGTCTTCCCGGCAGCAGCAGCACGTACTGCTCCTGCGGCAGGGTCTCGACCGTGCCGGGCCGCGCCCGGCGCACGGCGTTCAGCGCCTGCAGCGGCGTGAACCCCGCTTCGACCAGCAGCCGCGCGGCGACCATCCCCGTGCGGCCGAGCCCGGCGCGGCAGTGAATCAGCACGCGCTCGCCGGCGGCAAGCCGCCCGTGCAGTTCCGGGCCGGCGTCGGCCCAGCGGCGCTCGAACTCGTCGCCGGGCACGCCGCCGTCGGCAATGGGCAGCCACAGCCAGCGGAAGTCGGCCGAGACCTTCGCCTCGAACTCGGGCACGCCGAGCAGCCAGAACTCGTTGTGTTCCATCAGGCTGACGATCGCCGAGGCACCCCAGCGCCGGATCACGTGAAGGTCCGCCTGCAGGTCGCGGTCCCAGGCGCCGAACTTCGCGTACGGGTCCTTCTTGCCGGGGCACAGCGTCATGCCGATCGCGCCACTGCGGCCGGGCACCGAAACGGTGTCGATGCGCAGCGGGTTCCTGTCGCTGGTCAGGCGGGGCATCACGGATCCGAAGTCGGCGCAGGGTTGCGCTGGTCCATTGGACCGCAAGGCGGCGCCAACCTCAACCCGTTCGGCACGGCGGTCGCCGACGCCGATGGCACCCATTCTCGGCGCAGGCCGATCGCCTTGCGCAGGCCCGTGGCTGAGGCCCCAGCTTCCCGACCGAAGGCAGAGCGGCGCCTCCGGCGCAACGTCAGCCCGGCATGCGGATGAAGATCGGCACGCCGCCGAAGTCGCCGAAGCCGAGCTTGGTGTAGACCGGGTAGCCCGCCTCGGAGGACTGCAGCACGCCGACGCCGTAGCCGAGCTTCGCCGCCAGCCGCAGCGGCTCGGCAGTGGCGTGTTCGCCGAGGCCCCGGCGGCGCTCCTCGGGGACCGTCGAGACGCAGTAGATGCCGGCCAGCCCGTCCTTCAGGCAGCACGCCGAAGTGCTGACTGTCACCCCGTTCTTGCGGATGGCAAAGAACTGAACCGGCGAGTCGGCCGCCGTGTCGGCGCCGACGGCGACCGGCGAGAAGTAGCGCGCGACACCGATCGGCAGTTCGTAGCCGGCGGCAAACTGCCGCACCCATTCCTCGCCGTCGGCACCGCCGCCGACGCGCACGAACTCGTAGCCCGCGGGCAGCGCGGTCGCCTTCAGCCGGGCGATGTCCACTGCCATCGCCGGCAAGCCACCGTGGCTGACATAGCCTCGCCCGGCCAGGTAAGCAGCGACGTCCGCCGGCGCCTCCATGCCCGGGAAGAGCACCGCCGACGGCACCGCGGCCGCCACCAGCGGCTCGACCGCCGCCCGCGCCGAAGCCAGGTCGGCCGGCTCCGACAGCACGGCGAAGTTGCCGAGCGGATGCGGCTCGCCCGACAGCACTCTGAGGAAGGCCGCTTCATTGGCGACATTCGTGCCCCTCGCGATGGCGCGGAAAGCGACCTCGAGGTGACGGCCGATCGCGCGACCGACCGCCGGGCCGATGGCGGACAACGCGGAATAGGGTGACTTGACGCTCATGGATCGCTCCTTGCGCCGCCGGCGCGGACGGCGCGGACGGCGCGAACCGTAGCCGAAGGCGGCCGCCCGCGCCAGCCCACCGATGTTGCGCCGGCAGGCCAGGGCTGCGAACCTGCCGCCCGCCTAGAGCGCCTGCAGGCACACGTCGCGGCGCACGATGCTGCGGCCGTCGACGTCTAGCACGTCGAGCCGCTGCATCGCCTCGCGCGTCCGGCGCAGCAGTTCCTCTGCGCTGTCGGCGCGCACCATGAACGAGGCGACGCGGTCGGCGCTCGTCATGCTGGCACCGATCGGCGCGCCGCGTGCCTTGTGCACGTAGAACTCGGCGATGATCCCTTCGTCGAGCAGTTGCTCGTGGTTTCGCACCTCGCCGAAGCGGCCCGCCTCGGCGTAGACGTGGTTGGCCGCCAGGTAGCCTCGGCCGGCATGGTCGGCGAGCGCCGTCGGGCGGCCGAGATAGGCGTTGACCGTGGCGTCGATGATGTCCACGCCGGTGCCAAGCAGCACGAAGCGGTAGTTCAAGCCGCCGCCGACGCGAGGTGCGAACTCGATCACCCGCGCGTCGTCGCCGTCAACCATGAACTGCACCAGCAGCGGCGTCGTGCGCAGGCCAAAGCCGCGCGCGATGTCGCGCGTCACCCGGTGGATCCTCTGCTTCGCTGCCGCGGAGATCGCGGCGGGGCTGACCGACGCATAGGCCGACAACACCGCGCCATCGACGCCGCGCTGCACGTAGCGCTTGCGCAGCACGAGGATGTGCGGCTGGCCGTCCTGCACCATGCAGTCGGCGGAGACCTCCTCGCCTTGCAGGAACTCCTCGACCAGGATCTGCGTCGAGCGCGTGACCTTGAAGGCCTCGTCGACCGCAAGCTGCAGTTCCTCGGCCTTGGACGCCTTGCGCACGCCCTTCGAGCCGCCGGTGTCGATCGGCTTGGCGACGACCGGGAAGCTCATCGTCAGATGCGAGGCTTCCGCCGGGCTGCCGAGCACGCGGAACGCCGCGGTCGGGATGCCCAGCCGCACCAGCTCTTCCTTCATCCGCAGCTTGTTGGCGACCAGTTCCGCCATGGCGAAGCCGTACGGCGCCGGCAGGCTCAGCCGCTCGGCAACGTACGCGGCGGTGACGTTGGCGCGGTCGACGCAGGCGCTGATCACCAGCTCGGCATTCCTCGCGCGCGCCAGCGCCAGCACGTCGTCCATGGCCAGCGTGCTGACGCGCGAGTGCTCGTCGGCCAGCCGTGCCGCCGGCGGTGACTCGAGATAGTCGACCAGCGCAACGCGGTAGCCGCGCGCCTTGAGGTTCTCGATCAGCGGGATGTGCGGGATGGTTCCGGCCAGAACGATCGCCCAGGGCTTGTCCGAAGGCATCGGATGCATCAGACGGTGTACGGCAGGTTGACCGCCAGCGGCGGCCGCAGCGCGTTGGCCTTGAAATCGAGCTGGTTGATCACCTGCGCGATCAGGCCCGGCAGCCGGTTGATGCTGAACATGCCGGCGCCCGCCTGCGGCGAGAGGCCGAAGCAGTGGAACCAGACGGCGGCGCCGAAATCGGTGTTCGGCGCCAGGGCGGGCTTCATCGTTCCGACCAGCCGCGCGAACTCCTCCAGCGCATCGATCTCGCCGGCCAGGTCCGGAAAGCCCTCGCGCGCCCGGGCGACCTGGAAGGCGACGCGCGGATCGCCGCCGGTCGACGGATCCCGCTTGTGGATCCGGTGGCCGAAGCCGAACAGCTGACCGTGGCGCAGCAGTCCGGCGACGAACTGCTGCCGCGACGTCGACTTCAGGTAGGCGTCCATCTGCCGCATGCACTCCGGCAGCGCCCCGGCGTGCACCTTGCCGGCCCGCACCATCAGGCTGGCGATCAGGGCCTGCGGGAAGCTCGGGCGCACCGCGGCGGCAATCCGGGCGGCGAACTCGCCGGGGTTCAGGCCGTGCGTGGCGTGTATCAGCATGAACTGGCGAAAGGCCCTCAGCCGCGCCGGCGTCAGCGGCAGACCGGCCTGCCTCAGGGTCGCCTCGACCGGGCAGGCGTCGCGCAGCTCGCCGGCCGGCAGCGGCGCGCTGCCGGCATTCAACAGCGACGCGCACGACGTCAGCCGGCCGAGCAGGAAGTAGCCCTCTTCGACCGCCTGCTGCTTCGCCCGGCGGTTCTCATCGGCGGCGCGGCCCGGCACGAACTCGAACTCGCGGAGGCTCGGATAGGCGCCGGAGCGCTGCTCGCGCAGCAGCACCTCGGCCAGCAGATCCTCGGAGTGCCAGCCCTGCGAGGCGGCGGCGCGCACCAGATCGAGCAGTTCGCCGCCGAGGACGAAACCGGCTCGCCAGGCGGCGAGCGCCTGTGCGGCGACCTGCGCAGAGTCCTCGCCGATCAGCTGCAGCGTGGCGCGGACATAGTCCGGATTGGCGGCGAACTCCTCCGCCGGCATGCCGCAGATGGCGATCGTGCGATCGGTGACGTAGCCCTGCACGCGGTCGACCTGGCGCAGGCCTTGCAGGGCGTCCATCGCCCGCGCGAGCGACTGGCGAAGCGAGGTGATCTCGCCGGCAACGGCCGCCGCGGTCAGCGGGTGCCCGAGCCGGTCGAGGCGGGCGACGACTTGGGACGCCGCTTCCTCCGCATGCCGGCACAGCAGGTCGACGTCATGGTGGCTGTTGAACGACTTGAGGAAGGAAAAGCGGACATCGTCGAGGCCGCTGATCGCTACGCCGTCGCGGCGAAGCGCCTCGAGGATGGCCCAGTAGGACTGCGCCACCAGCTGCTTCCAGACGACTTCGCGCGGGTCGTGGTAGGCGCTCGGCGCAAGCTGATCCATGGCTGCGGTGCCCGCTTTCGGCTCCAATGGCCTCAACTTCGACAACGAAAGACGCCCAACCAGCGAGGGTTGGGCGTCAGATCGGTGGTGGTGACGAGGGTCGTCAAGCCCCAGCCGTGGCGCCCTTCTCCGCGCATTCTAGTCATGGACCCCCGCTCGTCCCGTCAGTCGGTTCATCGATCCCCAACCGCGCCGCGACGCTAA
>CP070661.1:806775-812916 GCA_020355165.1 Burkholderiales bacterium | reverse complement strand
AGGTATCCTTCGGCAGACACCGAGGAGAACGCCATGCTGCAGCGAGTCTCGGCACTGCCGAAGCTGAACGATCCGCCGCTGGTGCGCACGCAGGCCTACATCGACGGTGCCTGGTGCGAAGGCGCACACGGCAGGTTCAACGTCGAGAACCCGGCCGACGGCGGCCTGCTCGTCGAGGTGGCCAACTGCGGCGCCGCCGACGCGCAGCGCGCCGTCGACGCCGCCGCCAGGGCGATGCCGTCGTGGCGCGCCAGGACGGCCAAGGAGCGCGCGGCCGTCCTGCGCAAGTGGTTCGAGCTGATCATGGCGGCGCAGGAGGACCTGGCGCAGCTGATGACCGCCGAGCAGGGCAAGCCGCTCGCCGAGTCGCGCGGCGAGATCGCCTACGGCGCCAGCTTCGTCGAGTGGTTCGCCGAGGAAGGCAAGCGTGTCTACGGCGACGTGATCCCGACCGTGCAGGCGGACCGCCGCCTGCTGGTGTTCAAGGAACCGGTCGGCGTGGCGGCGGCGATCACGCCGTGGAACTTCCCCAACGCGATGATCACCCGCAAGTGCGCGCCGGCGCTCGCTGCCGGCTGCACGGTGGTGGTCAAGCCGGCCGAGCAGACTCCGCTGTCGGCACTCGCGCTGGCCGAGCTTGCCGAGCGCGCCGGCATGCCGGCGGGCGTGTTCAACGTGCTGCCGGCCGACGAAGCGCGCTCGATCGAGGTCGGCAGGCTGCTGTGCGATTCGCCCGTCGTGCGCAAGCTCAGCTTCACCGGCTCCACGCAGGTCGGCCGCATCCTGATGCAGCAGAGCGCGCCGACGCTGAAGAAGCTGTCGCTCGAACTCGGCGGAAACGCGCCGTTCATCGTCTTCCCCGACGCCGATCTGGACGCCGCGGTCGACGGCGCGCTGGTCTCCAAGTACCGCAACGCCGGGCAGACCTGCGTCTGCACCAACCGCTTCTACGCGCACGCCGACATCTACGACGCCTTCGTCGGGAAGCTGGCGGTCAAGGCAGCGCAGCTGAAGGTCGGCGCCGGCGCCGAAGCCGGCGTGCAGCAGGGGCCGTTGATCGACGCCAACGCACTGTCCAAGGTCGAGGCGCACGTCGCCGATGCGGTGGCCAAGGGCGCGCGGGTGGTCACCGGCGGCAAGCGGCACGAGCGCGGCGGCACCTTCTACACGCCGACGGTGCTGGCCGACGTGACCTCGGAGATGATCGTCGCGCGCGAGGAGACCTTCGGGCCGGTGGCGCCGGTGTTCAGGTTCAGCACCGACGCCGAGGCGCTGGCGGCCGCCAATGCGGTCGAATACGGCCTGGCGGCGTACTTCTACTCGCGCGACGTCGGCCGGGTGATGCGCGTTGCCGAGGGCCTCGAGTACGGCATGGTCGGCGTGAACACCGGCATCATCTCCAACGAAGTGGCGCCGTTCGGCGGCGTGAAGCAGTCCGGCATCGGTCGCGAGGGCTCGAAGTACGGCATCGAGGAGTACCTCGTCACCAAGTACGTCTGCCTGGGCCTGTGAGGCGGCGTTGGGCGACGACGAGCCATCGCCGCGCAACGAAGTGCGCGTCGACCAGGACGGTCCGCTGGTGCTGCGCGGCCGCATCCGGCATACGGTGCAGCAGGGCCAGCCGCCGGCCGAATACACGCAGGTGTCGCTGTGCCGCTGCGGCGCCAGCGGCAGCAAGCCCTTCTGCGACGGCAGCCACGGCAGGATCGGCTTCGCCGACCCCGGTCGCTGCGCCAGCCCGCCGGAGCCGGCAGCCCAGTCAGCCGAGGGTGAGCTGGTGCTGAAGCCGATCGCCAATGGTCCGCTGCGCATCGACGGCTGGTTCGAGCTGACCACCGCCGACGGACAGCGCCGGGTGTGCGGCGACAAGACGTGGCTTTGCCGCTGCGGCGCCAGCGGCAACAAGCCGTTCTGCGACGGCACGCACAAGAGGACCGGCTTCACGGCCTGATCGCGAGGGCGGCAATTGGCGCCGCCGGCCGCTCGCGCGAAGCGGCAGCCCTGCCCGAAAGCCGGGCCGCGGCTCACCGGCTGCGCCGGCCGCCACCGGCGCGAGATCACCCCGGCACCGGCCACCACCGCAGCGCACTTGGCTAGAATCGGCGCGACGCGGGCGTCGTATAACGGCTATTACCTCAGCTTCCCAAGCTGATGACGAGGGTTCGACTCCCTTCGCCCGCTCCAGTCGCGCCTGTCCCGACCACGCCGGCAGCACGTGCGGCCCAAACCAAGTCACCGCCCCTATGTCACACGAGCACTTCTTCGAGGGTGACCTGCACTGGACCGGTCAGGCCACGCAGGCCGACGGCAAGCTCCACCTCAAGCGCAGCTTCACGATCGAATTCCCGGGCAAGTCGCCGCTGGCCGGCTCCTCGCCCGAGGTCTTCCACGGCGACAACCGGCACCACAACCCGGAGACGCTGATGATCTCCTCGCTGATGGCCTGCCACCATCTCACCTACCTCGCCGTGTGCGAGCGCTCCGGCATCGCCATCACCTCCTACACCGACCACGGCGTCGGCAAGCTGGCCATGCGCGACGGCAAGATGCGGATGGTCGAGGTCGTGCTGAAGCCACGGGTGAAGGTCGCCGACGCGGCGCAGGTCGAGCGGGCGGTCGCGTTGCACGAGAAGGCGCACGCCAACTGCTTCATGTCGAATTCGGTGAACTTCGACGTGCACGTCGAAGCCAGCGTCACCGCGTGACGACCGACGGGACGGATCGGACGGGGCCCGAGGAAGAGCCGGGCCCGACCGCGCCGGGGCACCGGCACATCCGCTCGTTTGCGATGCGCCGCGGCCGGGTGACGCGGGCGCAGCGGCGAGCCTGCGAACAGATCCTGCCCCGGCTGGCGATCGCCTACCGCCCGGCCCGGCTCGACCTCGAGGCGTCGTTCGGCCGCCGCGCGCCGACGGTGCTGGAAATCGGCTTCGGCATGGGCGAGACCACCGCGGCGATCGCGCTGGCGCGGCCCGATGTCAACTTCCTCGCTGTCGAGGTGTTCGCCGCCGGCGTCGGCGCGCTGGCGCGCCGCGCCGACGAGCTGAAGCTCGCCAACATCCGCATCATCCAGCACGACGCGGTCGAAGTGGTGCGCGACATGATCGGTGCCGACGCGCTCGCCGGGGTACACGTCTTCTTCCCCGACCCGTGGCCGAAGGCCCGCCATCACAAGCGGCGACTGATCGCGCCCGCCTTCGTCGCCCTGCTTGCCAGCCGCATCGCGCCGGGCGGCTACCTGCACTGCGCCACCGACTGGCAACACTACGCCGAGCAGATGCTCGAGGTGCTGTCGGCCGAGCCGCTGCTGCGTAACCTGCACGACGGCTATGCGCCGGCGCCAGACAACCCGCTGGCGGCGCGGCCGCCGACCAAGTTCCACGCCCGCGGCGCGCGGCTCGGCCACGGCGTGTGGGACCTGCTGTTCGCTCGGCGCTGAAGCTGCTGTCGCGGGCCGCGGGTCACTGGGTCCAGTCGACCCAGCCGGCGTAGGCGGTCAGCAGGATCACGCCGCCGAAGACGATCCGGTACCAGGCAAACGGCCGGAAGTCGTGGCTGCTGACATAGCGCAGCAGCCAGCGCACGCAGGCCAGCGCGGCGACGAAGGCAGCGGCGAAGCCGATCGCGTACAGCGGCAACTCGGCGGCGACGAACTGGTCGCGCGCCTTGAACCCCGAGTAGACGCTGGCGCCGATCACCGTCGGGATGGCGAGAAAGAACGAGAACTCGGTGGCTGCCTTGCGCGACAGGCCGAGCAGCAGCCCGCCAATGATCGTCGCGCCGGAGCGGCTGGTGCCCGGAATCAGCGCCAGGCACTGCGCGAGACCGACCCGCAGCGCATCCCACGGGCGGATCTCGTCGATCGACTCGACCCGCGCGCGCCGGCTTCCTGCCAGGTCGAGCACCCCATAGCGCAACCGGTGCCTCGCTTCGGCCCAGAGAATGACCAGCCCGCCGACGAGAAGCGCGGCGGCCACCGGCAGGGGCTTGAACAGCAAGCGCTCGATCGAGCTCTTGGCCAGCACGCCGACCAGCGCCGCCGGCAGGAAGCCGACGGCGACGTTGACCGCCAGCCTCTGCTCGCGCGCGTCGCGGTGAAGATTGCGCGCGAAGTGCGCCAGCCGCTGCCGGTACTCCCAGCAGACGGCGAGGATCGCGCCGGCCTGGATGGCGACGATGAACGCCTCGCGCGTGGCGATGCGGAAGCGGATGACGTCCTCGGTGACGATCAGGTGGCCGGTGCTGGACACCGGCAGGAATTCGGTCAGCCCCTCGATCACGCCGAGCAGCAGGGCCTTCAACGCAAGCAGCCAGTCCAACAGGAACTCCAGCGGGCCGGCGCACGAGCTCTCTAGGCGACACCGGCGGATGCAGACGGCGCATTATCGGCGCCGGCGGCGGCCGGCACAAAGGCATCGGCCGACCTGCTCGACGCGAGCGCCGGCTACTTCGGTTCGAGGTCGACGCGCAGGCCGCCGAAGGTGACCGCCACGCCGGTGGCGCCGTAGGCGACCTGGCGGCGCGTCATCTCCTCGGCTGGCAGCGCGAGCAGCGGCAGATCGGGCAGGCTGGCGCCCTTGCGCTCGCCCAACTGGGCCAGCCCGAGGCTGAACAGCATGGGCACGCCGGTCACGCGGACGTCCTCGAGGGTGACCTGGGTCAGCTTGATTCCGTTGCGCGCCGCGTTGAGCGCCGGCCTGCCTGACAGCGCCACCGCAACGCCGAGCGGCGTGCCGGACGGCCCATCGGACACGCGCACGGTCCAGGTCAGCTGCAGGCGCTCCGAGAACGGCATCAGCGCGACCTCGGGCCGCCGCACGTCGAGCCCCCTGAACAGCTCGAAGGTCGCGCCGAGGTTGGCCTCGGTCTGCCGTTCGATCTCGCCGGGTGTCAGCGTGAACGAGCGCGGCCCGGGCAGCGTGCTGCAGGCGGCCGTCGCCAGGCCAAGGCAAAGGGCAATTGCGAAGCGAACCATCACGTTTGACGCGGCCTGCCGTCGCAAGCGCGACGGCGGCGGCCGCACGATGCTCCTGCTCACTCGTAGCGCAGCGCCTCGATCGGCAGCAGCCTCGAGGCCTTGCGCGCCGGATAGAAGCCAAAGAATACGCCCACCGCCGCCGAGAATCCCACCGCCAGCAGCACCGCCTGCGAGGTGACGTCGACGCGCCAGTCGGCGAACTCGGCGATCGCCATCGAGGCGCCGATGCCGAGCGCGACGCCGAACAGGCCGCCGATCATCGACAGCGTGATCGCCTCGACGAGGAACTGCTTGAGGATGTCGCGGCTGCGCGCGCCGACGGCCATCCGCAGGCCGATCTCGCGGGTACGCTCGGTCACGCTGACCAGCATGATGTTCATGATGCCGATGCCGCCGACCAGCAGGCTGACTGAGGCCACGGCGCCGAGCAGCAGCGTCAGCACGCGGCTGGCCGCCTCCTGCGCCTGCAGCAGCTCGGTCAGGTTGCGGATCGTGAACGGGTCCTCGGCACCCGGCTGCACGCGCTGCCGCTGACGCAGCAGTTCGCGCATGCGCTCCTCGACGCCTTTCATGTCGACGCCGTCGGTGACCTTGACCGAGATCGAGTTGACCCGGCGCAGCCGTCCCTGGGTCTGACCGAGGACCCGCGCCCGCGCGGTCGACACCGGCATCAGGATGATGTCGTCCTGGTCCTGGCCGAGTGCATTCTGGCCCTTTCGTCCGAGCACGCCGATCACGGTCAGCGGCACCTTGCGCACGCGGATCACCTGGTCGACCGGGTCGACATCGCCGAACAGCTGCTGCGCGGTGGTCAGCCCGATCAGTGCCACCTTGCCGGCGCCGGCGATCTCGGCATCCTCGAAGGCCCGCCCCGAGGCAATCGGCCAGTCACGGGCGACCAGGTAGTCGTTGGTGGTGCCGTAGAACTGCGTCGACCAGTTGGCGCCGCCGGCGACCACCTGTCCGGTGCCGCGAACGACCGGCGCCGCCACCACCACCCCCTCGACCTCGAGCGCGATGGCGCGTGCGTCTTCCTCGGTCAGTGTCTGCGCGGCGCCCCAGCCGAGCCGCACCCCGCTGGCGGTGGTCGAGCCCGGCAGCACGAGGATCAGGTTCGAGCCGAGGTTCTTCAGCTGCTCCCGCACCCGCTCCTGCGCGCCGGC
>CP070661.1:799728-806675 GCA_020355165.1 Burkholderiales bacterium | reverse complement strand
ATTCGGTCCGCTGAAAACTTGGGTCCCGGCCTGCGCCGGGACGACGAACGGCTGACTCGGATCCCGGCCCTGGCCGGAACGACGGCGGCGCTTCGTTCGAACCCCGACCTTCGCCGGGACGACGGCGCCGGTTGCGAACCGTGTCGTCGTCGCGCCGGCGCGAACCCAGTGTCTTTCCGCCGATGGCGCGCCGATTGCCGTCAGCCCGACGGCGCGCCGCCCCACAGCCAGGCGGCACCGCGCACGCCGCTCGAATCGCCGTGCGCGTGCTTCGCCAGGCGGGTGGCCACGTGATCGGAGAACACGTGCGCCGGCCACAGCCGCGGCACGCTGGCATACAGGCGGTCGACGTTCGACACGCCGCCGCCGAGCACGATCACGTCAGGGTCGAGCAGGTTGATCACGCCGGCCAGCGCACGCGCCAGCCGCGCCTCGTAGCGGGCGAGCGCCGCCTCGCCGTCACGTTCGCGCTCACGCTGCAGCGCCGGCCCGCACAGGTAGGTCTCGATGCATCCGGCGCGGCCGCAGTAGCACGGCCGCAGCGGCAGGTCGTCGCCATCGGGCAGCGGCAGCGGGTTGTGACCCCACTCGCCGGCGATCGCGTTCGGCCCTTCGAGCAGCCGGCCGTCGACGACGATGCCGCCGCCGACGCCCGTGCCGAGGATCACGCCGAAGACGACGCGTTCGCCCTTGCCGGCGCCGTCGACCGCCTCGGACAGCGCAAAGCAGTTGGCGTCGTTCGCCAGGCGGACGGGCCGCTGCAGCGCCGCTTCGAGATCGCCGTGCAGCGGCCTGCCGATCAGCCAGGTCGAGTTGGCGTTCTTGACCAGCCCGTCGAGGCGCGACAGCGCACCGGGGATGCCGACGCCGACCGTGCCGCGCCTGCCCGTCGCCGACTCGATGTCACCGACGAGCGCGGCGATTGCCGCCACCGTGCCGGCATAGTCGTCGCGCGGCGTCGGCACGCGCTGGCGAACGAGCACCTGCCCGGCTTCGTCGAGCGCGATGCCCTCGATCTTGGTCCCACCGAGGTCGATGCCGATGCGCATGCGGCCGATGCTAACGGGTCATGCGCGGCGGACGATCAGGTCTTCAGCACCGCTCCGGCCTCTTCGTAACCCAGCTTCATCCGCCGCTCGATCGACTCGCGCGAGAAGTCGGCGGGGCCGCCGAGCGCCTGCGGGTCGGCGGTGCGAAGGATCGTCAGCCTGTCGACGCGGCGGTGCTTCGACAGCTTCACGTACGCCGGGTGCCTGCGCACCGGGCTCGACTTCGGCAGCGCGCGGTCGACCTCGATCATCAGGTCGAGCTGCGCATTCATCCACTGGAACAGCTTCAGGTCGTGCTGGAACTTACCGAAGAAGGTCAGCTCGAAGGCCCGCTGCAGCACGTCGGTCAGATCATGCGGCGGACCGGCGAGCGGCGTGAACAGGTCGACCACGATCAGTTCCCACAGCTGCACCCGCTTCAGCCTGTTGTGCCTCTCCATCGCGTTGATCGCCGGCCGCAGCGGCGTGCTGGCGATCAGCCCGCCGTCCCAGTACTCGCCGCCGTCGAGGCGGGTCGCCGGGAACACCGGCGGCAGGCTGGCGCTGGCGACGATGTGCCTGGCGCCCAGCCCATCGCGGTGGCTGGAGAATTCCACCAACCGGCCGCTCTTGACCTCCACCGCGGTGACGATCACCTCGGTCGGCGAGGCGTTCAGCTTGTCGAAGTCGACCCACTCGGCAAGCGCGGCTTCCAGCGGCCCTGCCTCGTACATGTGCGTGGCCAGCGTCGGCATGGTGAACCACACCGGGTTGGGCCGGTACACGTTACTGCTGCTCGGCAGCGGCAGGCTGCGCGCGAACAGATTGGGCAGAAACGGGTTGACCGTCACCGCGAAGCGATGCCACATGTCGTCCAGCGCCTCGATGGGGTCGCCGCGGCTGCCGACGACGATCGCCGCCATCAACGCGCCGATCGAGCAGCCGGTGACGATGTCGAGCCGCCGCCCCGCTTCGAGCAGCGCCCGCAGCACGCCCGCCTCGTATGCGCCCAGCGCCGCCCCGCCCTGCAGCACCAGCGCCGCATGGCGGCCGTCGGCAGGCCGCGCCGCTCTCCCGGCGCGGGGCGTGCCCTTCGCCGGCCTGCGTACCGCGGCGGCCGGCGATTTCCGGCGCGAGGTGGTCATCGTTGCAGGAGCCTGCGGTCCGTTTCAGACGACCGACACTAGGCGCCGCCCTTACGCGCCGGTTGACACGTGTCAAGGCAGGCCATCGCCGCGCGTCGATCGTGCCACTGTCTGCTGCCCGAACGCGGGCCGAAATCTGACTGAAGGCATCCGTCATCCCGGCGAAGGCCGGGATCCAATCCGCAGCGACACGAACTCGGGCCCCGGCCTGCGCGGGGGCGACGATCGCCCCTGCTGCGCCGGTGCCGCCGGGGCGACGGAGCGAGGTGCTCGGCACGGGCAGTGTCAGCCGTGCGAAAGCGGCGATCCAGCGGCTTCAAGTAAGAGACACTGCGTTAATGCCGCACCCTGCCCCGAGTGCTCTTGCCGGGAGCGAAAACGACACGTCACCGCACTGCATCGCAGCACCCAAAGCTAGAATGGCGCGACTCGGCAGGTACGCACAGTGAACAAGAAGGCGGTCAAGGCAGCGCCACCCAACTTCATCCGCAACATCATCGCGGACGACCGGTTGCGCGGCACCTACGAGGACCGCAACTGGGCCGGCCGGCCCGGCGTCTACGACATCCACGAGCACGCACCGAGGGACCCGGCCAGGATCCGCACCCGCTTCCCGCCGGAGCCGAACGGCTACCTGCACATCGGCCACGCCAAGAGTATCTGCCTGAACTTCGGCCTGGCGCGCGACTTCGGCGGGCGCTGCCACATGCGCTTCGACGACACCAACCCGGTCAAGGAAGACCAGGAGTTCGTCGACGGCATCCTCGACACGGTGCGCTGGCTCGGCTTCGACTGGGCGAGCGGCGGCGAGAGCAACCTGTACCACGCCTCCGACTACTTCGACGACATGTACCGCTTCGCCGAGCACCTGATCGTTACCGGCTGCGCCTACGTCGACGAGCAGACCGCCGAGCGGATGCGCGAGACGCGCGGCACGCTGACCGCGGCCGGCACCGACTCGCCTTACCGCGACCGGCCGATCGAGGAGAGCCTGCGCCTGTTCCGCGAGATGCGCGCCGGCTCCCATCCCGAAGGCAGCATGATCCTGCGCGCCAAGATCGACATGGCGGCGGCCAACATCAACCTGCGCGACCCGGCCATCTACCGCATCCGCTTCGCCGAGCACCACATGACCGGCAACAAGTGGGTGATCTACCCGATGTACTCGTACGCGCACCCGATCGAGGACGCGCTGGAGAACATCACCCACTCGATCTGCACGCTGGAGTTCGAGGACCAGCGGCCCTTTTACGACTGGACGCTCGAGCGCATCGTGCCGGTGCTGAGGCGGCCGCAGTACGAGGCGGCGAAGCGGATGCTCGAGGAAATCGCCGATGAGGGCACCGAGGCCAAGCGCCAGTTCGCCCTGCACTGCCGCAACTTTGCCGAGAAGCTCGGCCACACCCGCTGGGAGCGGCGGGCCGAGGCGATGTTCGCCAGCTGGACGAACAACCCCGACCTGGCGGTGAACGACGCCGACGAGTTCATCAAGCTGCTGCGGGAGCACACGGAGAACTTCACGCCGCTGCTGCAGCACGCGCTCGACAGCCGCAAGCCCAACCCGTTCATGCTGCCGCACCAGCACGAGTTCAACCGGCTGAACCTCAGCTACGTGGTGATGAGCAAGAGGAAGCTGATCCAGCTGGTGGACGAGAAGCACGTCGACGGCTGGGACGACCCGCGCATGCCGACGCTCGTCGGCCTGCGCCGGCGCGGCTACACGCCGCAGGCGATCCAGCTCTTCATGGAGCGGATCGGCGTCAGCAAGAGCCTGCAGTGGATCGACTATTCGACGCTGGAGCAGGCGCTGCGCGACGACCTCGACGCCCGCGCCCCGCGCGCCACCGCGGTGCTCAAGCCGATCAGGCTGATCCTCGACAACTACCCGGCCGACAAGGCCGAGGACTGCGTGATCCCGGTGCATCCGCAGAAGCCGGAGATGGGCCAGCGCCGCATCCCCTTCGGCCGCGAGCTGTGGATCGAGGCCGACGACTTCATGGAGAACGCGCCCGAGGACTACTTCCGCCTGGCGCTCGGCAAGGACGGTGCGCCCGGCAACCCGGTGCGGCTGCGCTTCGCCTACGTGGTGCGCGCCACCGGCGTGCAGAAGGACGCCGCCGGCAACGTCACCGCCGTGCACGCCGAGTACCTGCCCGAGACGCGCAGCGGCTCGCCCGGCCAGGGCTCGGTCAAGACCAGGACCGCGATCCACTGGTTGCCGCTGCAGGCCAGCGTCCCGGCTGAGGTGCGCCTGTACGACCGCCTGTTCACCGAGGCGCAGCCCGACGCCAGCGAGCGCAACTTCCTCGAACTGCTCAACAGCAACAGCAAGACCGTGCTGAAGAGCTTCGTCGAGGCGTCACTGGCCAATGCGCAGCCGGACGACAAGTTCCAGTTCGAGCGCAACGGCTACTTCGTGGCGGACCGCAAGGATCACAAGGCGGCGATGCCGGTGTTCAATCTGGCGGTGTCATTGAAGGATTCGTGGGCGGCAAAGTGAGCCGCGCCGAGTAGCGCAGGACTCCCCCGCTCTCCTTCGCACGGCTCTCAGGCCGGGAGCAGATTGTCGGGCTGACCGGTTCGACCCAGGGCGAACGCTCGCCTGGCAACCGCCAGCAGACGCGCTCAGACTGAATGCGCTCGCCCGTGCGTCGGCGACTGCACAGCGGGAACCGAACCCTCTGCTGCTCGCATCGTGCACCGGCAGCCGGGTGGAGACGGCCAGTCGACATTGCCAGCCACCGCTTCGTCCCGGAGGCTGGCTGCCGACGAGTCGCAACCGCCTGCGGCCGGCTGCGGCTCCGAGCACCGACGAGACTGGCGTGAGCAAACGCCGGCAGCAGCCGCATCGCGCCGACGGGATCGGCGGCCGCCCCTGGCCAAGCGCGGGCCTCGCCGGCTTGACGCAAATCGGTCACCGACCGGAAAGCGGCCGTTGCGGGCGCGAGCAACCGACCCCAAGCCGCCCGTCAGGTTTCTCCAAAGCTGCCCTACGCTCAGCGCCGGCTTTTACGTGTTTCGCATCCACGAAGCAGCCGTTCGTGATCGCCGGCAGCCGGCCAAAAGCGGTCTGCCCAACTCGGTCCGAACCCGAATAGGGAAGTGGTCACAGGTTGACGGCAACTGCGGCATCGAGGAGCGGGCAGGTGCAGGGGAATCGCGAACTTGCGTGAGACGGGGCCGAAATTGCTGCGGTGCACGTAGAAATACCCACGTAGAAGGCGCAGTCTTTGTCCGCTGCGGGGCGATCTGCGGTTGCTTCAATCGCGCGACTGAGTCCCCGCCGAATCTCTGGGCGTGCCCGAGACGCACCTCAAGCGTCCCGCCCCCACCCTGTGGTCCGGCGAATCGACTGCGCGGTTCGCTGCAGCACAAATCACCAGCGGTCCGTCAACAACAGGGGTAAGACCATGAACAACTGCATTACCGCTTCTGGGCTGATTGCTGCCGCATTGCTGGCAGTGTCCGGATGCGCGATCACTGGGCAAAGCGGTCCGGGCCAGCCCGAGTACATGGTGGTCGGCATCGACAACAAGGTCACGTGGGGTGATGACGGCAAGGTACAGAACCTTGCGCCTGGCAAGGACGCAGTGACGATCGTCGACATCGGCACCGATCCGGCGAATCCGAAGATCGTCGCCAGCCTCCCCCTGATGAACTCGATCTTCGGTCCGCCGACCAACCTCGCGATCACGCCAAACGGACAGCTCGCGCTGGTCGCGAACTCTATGGACTGGGTCGCCGACGGGCCTGGCTGGAAGGCGTCGCCCGACAATAGGCTCTATGTCATCGACCTGACGACCAATCCACCTGAACGGATCGACACAGTCGCGGTCGGCAAGCAGCCCTCGGGCATGGCGATCAACCGCGCCGGCAATCTCGCGCTTGTCGCGAACCGCGCCGACAACTCCATCAGCGTGCTCTCGATCCAGGGCAAGCAAGTGAGGCTTGTCGACACGGTGACGATCGGAGAGCAGGTCGCGCACGTCGCGTTCACACCGGACGGCAAACGCGCGCTCGCGGCGAAGTTCCCTGGCCACAAGGTCGCGCTGCTCGATGTGGACGGGCAGAAGGTCACCTACATGAAGCGCGACCTCCCCGTCGGTCTCTGGCCCTACAACCTCGACATCACGCCTGACGGAAAGCTGGCCCTCACCGCCGACAACGGCAACGCGGGCGGTTCCGACGGTAACGTGGATACCGTGTCGGTCATCGACCTCGAGGCAACCCCGCCGCGTGTGATCGACAAAGTCGTCGTCGGCGATGCCCCCGAAGGCTTCGCGATCAGCCCGACCGGACGGCTCGCCGTCGCCATCCTGCTGCGCGGCTCGAACAACGCGCCGACCAACTGGTTCTACAACCGCGACGGCAGCGTCGTCGTCCTGCGCATCGACGGCAAGAAGGTCACCAAGGTCGGCGAGGTCCTGGTGCGCGGTCTGCCGGAAGGGGCGGTGTTCAGCCCGGACGGGAAGTGGCTATACGTGGGCAACTTCATGGACTCCGACATCTCCGTGCTGCGCGTGGATGGCGACACCGTTACCAACACGGGAACGCTGCTCAAGCTTCCCGGCCGGCCGGCGTCGATGCGAGGGAGAACCCAGTAACGGACCTAATGACCAAGGGCGGTTGGTGCTGCTCTGCGTGACGGGTCGGGGGCGCCGAAAAGCCGGCCTGGTGTCTCGTAACCCTCGGCTCAGCCGAAGGGCAAGCGTTGATGGTCAGCTTTGCCCTTTGGCGAAATTCCGCTTGGGGTCGCTCTGTGTCGCTCGAACGG
>CP070661.1:792370-799628 GCA_020355165.1 Burkholderiales bacterium | reverse complement strand
CCCCCCCGGCGCCCCCGGGCGGCGCCAGCCCGGGCGGCGGCCGCAACCCCGCGCCGACTGCCGGCGAGTGGCTGCGGGAGCAGGCGCCGCGCATGGGCGCCTACAACGGCTTCAACCTGCTGGTCGCCGAACCGGTGGCCGGGCGCGGCGCGGCGCCGCGGCTGCTGTACTACACCAACCGCCGCGACCACGGGCCGCGGGCGCTGTTGCCGGGCATCTACGGCCTGTCGAACGCCTTCCTCGATACGCCGTGGCCGAAGGTGGTGCGCGCCGTCGGCGCCTTTGCCTGCCTGCTGGCGCGACGGGTCGATTCCGACGCGCTGCTGTCGCTGATGGCCGACCGGAAGCCGGTGCACGACTCCGAACTGCCCTCGACCGGCGTGCCGCTCGATTGGGAGCGAGCGCTGGCGACGATCCAGATCCGCGCCAACGGCTACGGAACCCGCTCGACGACCGTGGTGACCGTCAGGCGCGACGGGGTGGTCAACTTCCTCGAGCGCAGCTTCGATCCGCTGGCACCCGAGGTCCATCGCGACCGCCACTTCGAATTCACGCTCGACGGCGCGCGCACGCCGGTCACGCGGCTGTCGCAAAGCCGCCGGGCGGGCTGAAGCGGCGGCGCGGCCGGGGCGATCAGAGGACCCGCCGCATCAGGCGATGCGGGATGCCGGCATCGTCGTATTCCTCGCCCTCGGCGACGAAGCCGAACCGCTCGTAGAACGCAATCGCGTGCGTCTGCGCGCTGAGCGCCACCTCGCGGTCGCCGCGCGCGCGGGCCGCCTGCATCAGCGCCGCCAGCAGCGCGCTGCCCACTCCGTTGCCGCGCGCCTGCCGCAGCACGGCCATCCGGCCGATGTGGCCGTCGGGCAGCAGCCGGCCGGTGCCGAGCACCCTGCCCGCGCCGTCGAAGGCCAGCGCGTGCAGGCTGAGCGGGTCGAGCGCGTCCAGTTCGATCTCGGCCGGCACCTTCTGCTCGTCGACGAAGACGGCATGGCGTACCGGCACCGCCGCTGCGCGCATCGCCGTCCAGTCGCCGAGCTCGACCCGCAGCCGCTCAGCCACCGAGCGGCTCCTCCAGCGGCGCAACGGCCTCGTAGCGGCGCATCCGCTCGCGCATCTCCCGCGGCCAGGCGAGCGGCGCGCCGCTGCGGTCGACACAGACGTAGACGACTTCGGCGTCGACCAGCGGCCGAGACTCGTCGTCGGCGCGGAACATCGACACGGCAAAGGTGGCGCTGCTGCGGCCGAGCCGGGCCATGCGGCCGCAGATGAGCAGCTCGTCGTCGTAGCGGGCCGGCGCGCGATACTCGACCGTCGCCTTGCGCACGTAGGCGTCGATGCCCAGCTCGGCGAAGCCCGCCGGGTACGGCACGCCGATCGCCCGCCAGTACTCGGTGGCGCAGACATCGGCGTAGGTCAGGTAGTGGCCGTTGAACACCACCGCCTGCATGTCGACCTCGGCCCAGCGCACCCGCAGCGGCAGACGGTGGCGGAACGATTCGATCGCCACCTACTTCGCTCCCTTCGACGCGTCGCCGGCGATCACCACCGTCATCTTCGCCGGATCGAGGTGCCGCCGCAGGGCGGCGTTGACCTCGGCCGCGGTCAGCGACCTGATGCGCTCGTCGAAGGCCAGGCTGTAGGAGGTGAAGGTCCGGCCCAGGTCGAGGTAGCCGGCCCACGCGGCCGCCAGCGTGCCGTCGCTGGAGCGGGCCAGCACGCGCTGCTGCAGCAGGCCGTTCTTGCCGTCGGCGATCTCCTTGTCGGTTAGGCCGTCCTTCAGCAACCGCTGCAGTTCCTCGCGCACCGCCTGCTCGAAGCGGGCCGTGTTCTGCGGAGCGACCAGGCCGGCGAGCAGCCAGGCCGCCGCGCGGTCGCGGCTGTTGACCAGCAGTCCCGACCACGCGCCGTAGGAAATGCCGTCGCGCTGGCGCACGCGGTCGATCAGCCGGTTCGACAGGCCCGAGCCGCCGCCGAAGACGTAGTTGCCCAGCATCAGCGGCGCGTAGTCGGGATCGTCGTCGCGCAGCGTCAGGTTGATGCGCGCGCGGTAAAAGGCGTTCTCCTTGTCCGGCGTGTCGACGGCGATCCGCTCGGCTTTCACTTCGCGCGGCTCCGACAGGATCGGCGCGTAAGGCGCCTTCGAAGCCCAGCCGGGGAACAGCTGGCGGACCAGCGACTCGGCCGCCTGCTCGTCGAAATCACCGACGATCGCGATGTCGCCGCGCGCCGTGCCCCAGAACTCGGCGTGGAACTTCTTCACCTCGTCAAGCGTCGCGGCCTCGACCTGACGGATGCGCTCCTCGAGCGGGATGTGGGCGCGCGGATCGCCGGCCGGATAGGTGTCGAAGTGACGCGCCAGCGCGTCGCGCGAGCGCGGCTCAGGGTCCGACAGCTGCGACTGCAGCTCGGTGAGGGTCTCCCGCTGCAGCTGCGTGAACTCGTCGGCCGGGAAGCTCGCTTCGCGCAGCACCTGCGCCGACAGCTTCAGCGCCTCGGCCAGGTGAGCGCGGTCGGTCTTGAAGCTGCGCAGCGAGCCCTGCATCTTCAGCCGCGTCATCTCGTCGGCGATCTGCTGGCGGGTCAGCCTGGCGGTGCCGCGCGGCACCATCGCCTCGGCGAGCGAGGCGATCACCACCTTGCCCTGCAGGCTGCGCTCGTCGCCCCAGCGCGGGTGGATCACCACGTTGACCGTCTCGCCGCGGTTCTTCTTCGGCAGCAGGGCGACGTTCAGCTCGCCGACGGCGAAGCGGCGCGTGCGCGCGTCGATGTTCTTCTGCGACGGGTCGAACGCCTCCCCGGCGGCCGCCGCTTCCCGCGGCTTGAACCCGGCCAGCATCGCCGCCACCGGCAGCGGCGCGGGAACATCGGCGCGCTGCGGCTGGTCCTCCGGCAGGAACAGCGCGACGGTCCGGTTGTCGCGGCGGAAGAAACGCGCCGACTCGCGCGCCACCGCCTCGGCCGACACTTCGGCGGTCCGCTCGCGGGCGAGGAAGAACAGCCGCCAGTCGCCCGCGGCGATGTACTCCGACAGCGAGACGCCGAACTGCTGCGGATCGGCCAGAGCCCGCTCGTAGCCCGTCTCGCTGCTTTGCCGCATGCGCGTCATCTCGGCCTCGGTGGGCGCCTCCTTTGCAAAGCCCGTCTCGACGACCTCGATCAGCCTTTCGCGCACGGGCTCGACCGGCTCGCCCTTCTTGACCACCGCGCCGAACAGCGCAAGGCCCGGGTCGCGCTGCTCCAAGGGCCAGGCAAACACCTCCGCCGCCAGGCCCGTCTGCACCAGCTCCTTGTGCAACCGCCCGTTCGGGGTGTCACCGAGAATGTCGGTGGCGGCGCTGATCGCCGCCGTGCTGTCCGACAGCAGCGACGGGACCCGGTAGGCGACCAGCACCAGCTGCAGGTCGCCGCTGCGGCGCACGACGACGCTGCGCTCGCCGTCCTGGGTCGGCTCGACCGTCCACAGCACCGGCAGCGTGCGCTGCGGCCGCGGGATCCTGCCGAAGGTCTGCGCGATCAGCGGCAGCGTCTTGTCGACGTCGAACCTGCCGGCGACGGTCAGCACCGCGTTGTCCGGCTGGTAATACATCCGGTAGAACGCCTGCAGGTTCTCGATGCGCACGTTCTCGATGTCGCTGCGGTTGCCGATCGGGAAGTTGCCGTAGTTGTGCCAGTGGAAGGCACTGGCCACGACGCGCTGGTAGGTCACCCGGAAGGGATCGTTCTCGCCCATCTCGTACTCGTTGCGCACCACCGTCATCTCGGAGTCGAGGTCCTTCTTGGCGATGAACGAATTCGTCATCGCGTCGGCCTTCCAGCCGAGCGCCCAGCGCAGGTTGTCGTCGGTGGCCTGGAAGGTCGAGAAGTAGTTGGTGCGATCGAAGGAAGTCGTGCCGTTGTTGTGGAAGCCGCGGCGACTGAACTCCTTCTCCGGGCTCGGGTACTTCTTCGAGCCCTTGAAGATCAGGTGCTCGAGCAGGTGCGCCATGCCCGTCTCGCCGTAGTTCTCGTGCCTTGAGCCGACCTTGTAGGTGACGTTCACCGTCACCGTCGGCTTCGACGGGTCCGGATACAGCAGCACCTGCAGACCGTTGGCGAGCCGGTACTCGGTCACCCCTTCGACCGAGGCGACCTTGCTGTACGGCGGTTCGGACTTGGCGCTGGCCGGCGACAGCCCGAGCAGGCTGACCACCGTGACCAGGAACGACAGTTGACGCAGGAAATTCATCAGTGATTCCGGGAATCGTTGCAGGCAGTGGCGGCGGCGCCGCGAGGCGGCGGATTGTGCCTCAAAGCATCGCCGCTTCATTGCCGCGGCGGTGCATGCCAAGAGGCCGCGCGGCGTGCTGGCCGACGCGTATCAGACCACGGCGGCCCGCTTCGGTTCCGGCTCGTCTGCGCCAGGCGACGCGCGCTATTCGGCCAGACGTGGCCGTGTGCCGGGCCGGCCGGCGTAGGGATCGGCCGGTTCGCCGCCGGCCAGCGCCGCGTCGACGCGCGAGCGCACGCTCGGCAGGATCTGCGGATGGGTGAAGACGTAGAAGCGGTTGGCCCGGATCGCCGCGAAGGTCTGCACGGCGATCTCGTCGGCGCTGAGCCTGCCGCCAGCCACCGCCTTCTCGCCGGCGGCGAGCGCCAGCCGCTGCGACGGCGTCGGCGCGCCGGCGTTGGCCAGTTGCGCCGGCCGGTTGCGCTCGGAAGCGAAGATTGCCGTCGGCACGAAGGCCGGGCACAGCACCGACACGCCGATGCGGCTGCCGGCCAGCCTCAGGTCGTGATAGAGGGTCTCGCTCGCCGACACCACCGCCGCCTTGCTGGCGTTGTACACGCCGAGCAGCGGCGCGCACAGCCAGCCGGCGATCGACGCAGAGTTGACGACGTGGCCCGCCTGTTCGTCGAGCCCGGCGGCGATCATCCGCGGCACGAAGTGGCGGATGCCGTTGGCCACGCCCATCAGGTTCACGCCGATGGTCCAGCGCCAGTCGGCCTCGCTGTTCTCCCACAGGTAGCCGCCGGTGCCGGCCACGCCGGCGTTGTTGAACAGCAGGTTGACCGCGCCGAAGTGCCCGTAGGCAGCATCCGCCAGCCGCGCCACGTCGGCGTCGGACGAAACGTCGCAGCGCACGCCGATGACCTCGGCGCCGGCCTCGCGCAGCGAGCCGACCTGCTGCTCGAGCGCGTCGGCCTGCACGTCGGCCAGCACGATGCGCATGCCGAGCGACTGCGCCTGCCTGGCAAACGCCGCGCCGAAGCCGCTGCCGCCGCCGGTGATCACGGCCACCTTGCCGCCGAATTCCCGCATCTTCAGTCGAGCTTCACCAGCTGCTTGCCGAGGTTGCGTCCCTTGAGCAGGCCGATGAAGGCCGCCGGGGCGTTTTCGAGGCCGTGGGCGACCGTCTCGCGGTAGCGGATGCGGCCGGCCGCGACGTGCCCGCCGAGTTCGCGCAGCGCCTGCGGCCAGAGCTGCATGTGCTCGGAGACGATGAAACCCTGCAGCTTCAGCCGGCTGACGAGGAACCAGGTCGGGTTGCGGATCGGGATCGGCTCGCCGTTGTAGCCGGCGATCAGCCCGCACACGGCGATGCGGCCGAAGGCGTTCATCCGCGGCAGCACCGCGTCCATGATCGCGCCGCCGACGTTCTCGAAGAAGCCGTCGATGCCGTCCGGCGCGGCCGCCTTCAGCGCC
Organism: Burkholderiales bacterium; assembly: GCA_020355165.1. Classification (GTDB taxonomy): domain Bacteria; phylum Pseudomonadota; class Gammaproteobacteria; order Burkholderiales; family Burkholderiaceae_F; genus JADJWR01. The sequence goes on along the minus strand of CP070661.1, from coordinate 793,942 downwards.
TGGCCGACGTCGTCGCGCTTGTAGTCGATGCAGGCGTCGAAGCCGAGTTCGTCGACGACGTAGCGGCACTTCGCCTCGCCGCCGGCGATGCCGACCGCGCGGCAGCTCGCCAGCTTTGCCAGTTGGCCGACCACGCTGCCCACCGCGCCGCTGGCGGCGGAGACGACGACCGTCTCGCCCGCTTTCGGCTCAATGATGCGGTTCAGGCCATACCAGGCGGTCACGCCAGGCATGCCGACCGCGCCGAGATACGCCGACAGCGGGATGCGCGTGGTGTCGACCTTGATCAACTGGCGGCCGTCGGACACGCCGTGCTCCTGCCAGCCGAGATAGCCGACCACCTGGTCGCCGACGGCGAAGCCCGGATGACGGGACTCGACGACCTCGCCGGCGGTGCCACCGACCATGGTCTCGTTCAACGCCTGCGCGGCCGCATAGCTGCGCCCCTCGTTCATCCGCCCGCGCATGTACGGGTCGAGCGACAGCCAGCGGTTGCGCACCAGCAGCTGTCCCTCGCCCAGCGGCGGCAGCGGCACCGACTCGAGGCGGAAGTTCTCCGGCGTGACTTCGCCGCTCGGGCGGCTGGCGAGCACGACGCGGCGGTTGGTCGCGGCCGACATCGCTGCACAAGCCTTGGTCACCGTCCGGGCGTGCGGCGACGCGGTGCTCAGCGGCCGTCCAAACGGCGGCCGCTGGCCGCGCATTCGGCGAGCAGCGGCGCCGGCTGCCAGAACGCGTCGTCGCCGCCGGGCAGCGCGGCAAAGCGACGCATCGCCTCGACCACCTTCGGCAGGCCGACGCTCTCGGCGTAGTACATCGGCCCGCCGCGCCAGGCGGGGAAGCCGTAGCCGGTCAGGTAGACGACGTCGATGTCGCTCGCCCGCTGGGCGATGCCCTCCTGCAGGATGCGCGCCCCCTCGTTGACCAGCGCGTAGATGCAGCGCTGCACGATCTCCTCGTCGGAGACCGGCCGCGCCGCGATGCCGTGTTCCCGGCGGTAGGCGTCGATCAGCGCGTCGATCTCGGGGTCGACCTGCGGCGTGCGGCTGCCCGGCTCGTAGCGATACCAGCCCATGCCGGTCTTCTGGCCGAGGCGGCCGAGCTCGACCACCCGGTCGGCGATGCGCGGGTAGCGCACGCCGGGCTTTTCCTTGTAGCGGCGCTGGCGGATCGCATAGCCGATGTCCAGCCCGGCCAGGTCGCCGACGGCGAAGACGCCCATCGCCATGCCGAAGTCGGTCAGCGCCTTGTCGACCTGCTGCGGGCTGGCGCCCTCCTCCAGCAGGAACAGCGACTGGCGAACGTAGTGCTCGAGCATCCGGTTGCCGATGAAGCCGTCGCAGACACCGGAAACGACCGCCACCTTCTTCAATGGCCGGGCCAGCTTCATCACCGTGGCCAGCGCGTCCGGCGCCGTGGCCGCGCCGCGCACCACCTCGAGCAGCCGCATCACGTTGGCCGGGCTGAAGAAGTGCGTGCCGAGCACGTCGGCCGGCCGCCGGGTGACGGCGGCGATCTGGTCGATGTCGAGCGTCGAGGTGTTGGTGGCGAGGATCGCCCCCGGCCTGGCGA
>CP070661.1:784997-792270 GCA_020355165.1 Burkholderiales bacterium | reverse complement strand
CATGGCCGCAACGACCTGGGCCTGGCGCCGGACGAGTACGCCGGCTTCACGATGACGCTGCTGCGCCTGCTCGCCTTCGCGCCGCGCGAGCCGTCGCCAGTGCAGCAGCATGCTCCGTCGCCGCCGAGCGCGGCGAAGGCGGCCGCGACCGCGCGGCAGGCGCCGGCGAAGGCGGCAGCTCCGACCACCGCCGGCAGTCCTGCGCTGCCCGCGCCTGCTGACTGGCCGCAGTTCGTCAACGGCCTGCAGGTGAGCGGGCTGGCCCGCGAGCTGGCTGCGCACAGCGAGCTGCTGTCGGCCGACCGCGACCACGTCCGCCTGCGGGTGGCGATCAAGTCGTACGCCGAGACGGCCAACGTCGAACGGCTGCGCGCCGCGCTGACGCAGCATGTCGGCCGGCCGATCCGGGTGTCGGTGGAGGTCGGCAGCACCGCCGGCGCAGGCACCGCGGCGGCGCTGGCCGAGCAGGCGCGCAGCGACCGGCAGAAGGCCGCCGAGCAGGCGATCCTGGCCGACCCCTTCGTGCAAGAATTGATCGAGAACTTCGGCGCCCAGGTCGAGCCGCAGTCGATCCGCCCGCGCGAGCCGTGAAAGGAACACGCAGATGATGAAGAACCAGCTCGCTGGCCTGATGCAGCAGGCGCAGAAGATGCAGGAGAACATGAAGCGCCTGCAGGACGAGCTCGCCCAGCTGGAGGTCGAGGGGCAGGCGGGTGCAGGCATGGTCAAGGTGGTGATGACCTGCAAGAACCAGGTCCGGCGGGTCAGCATCGACCCGAGCCTGGTCGGCGAGGACCGCGACATGCTCGAGGACCTGGTCGCGGCCGCCTTCAACGACGCCGTGCGGCGCGCCGAGGAGCTGACCCAGCAGAAGATGTCGTCGGTCACCGCCGGCATGCCGATGCCGCCCGGGTTCAAGCTGCCGTTTTGATGGGCGGCTCGGGTGTACGCGACGCTTCGCGTCGCACGTGCACCCTCGCCGAGGGAAGTTTGTGCGGCGGGCTTCGGGCGGCCGGGCGCCCGCCGCAAGGCAACGGCCACGAGGACGCTGTTGCGAGCGTCCGGGCAATCGACACGTCTGAGCGATGAAACTCGGTCCCACTCTCGACAGGCTGGTCGATGCGCTGAAGCGGCTGCCCGGCATCGGCCCGCGCTCGGCGCAGCGGATCGCCTTTCACCTGCTGCAGCACGACCGCGACGGCGCGGTGGCGCTCGGCGAGGCCCTGCTGTCGGCGGCCGGCAGCATCCGCCACTGCGCCCGCTGCAACACGCTGACCGAGCAGGAGATCTGCGAGACCTGCGCCAACCCGCGGCGCGACGCCGGGCTGCTGTGCGTGGTCGAGACGCCGGCCGACCAGCTGATGATCGAGCAGTCGCTCGCCTACTCCGGGCTGTACTTCGTCCTGCTCGGGCGGCTGTCGCCACTGGACGGCATCGGCCCGCGCGAGATCCAGATGGAGCGGCTGCTCGAGCGCGCCGCCGACGGGCTGGTGCGCGAGGTGGTCGTCGCCACCTCGTTCACCCCGGAAGGCGACGCCACCGCGCACTACGTGGCCGAACTGCTGCGCGGACGCGATCCGCAGCTGAAGGTCACCCGGCTGGCGCGCGGCGTGCCGGTCGGCGCCGAACTGGAGTACACGGACGTGAACACCATCGCCCAGGCGATGCTCGACCGGCGGGCCGCATGATCGCGCCGGGTCTTCCGAAGCGCGGATCCGCCGCCGGCGGCGCGACTGCACGCCGATGACCGTCGCTCTGTGGTGCGTGCTGGCAGCCGCGCTGCTGCCGTACCTGGCGACGACCATCGCCAAGGCGGGCGGCGAGCGCTACGAGAACCGCGACCCGCGCGCCTGGCTCGAACGGCAGCAGGGCTTGCGCCTGCGCGCCCACAACGCGCAGCTCAACGGCTTCGAGGCCTTCCCGTTCTTCGCCGCGGCGGTGATCGTCGCGCAGATGCTGCAGGCGCCGCAGGAGCGGGTCGACGCGCTGGCGCTGATCTTCATCGTCGCGCGGGTCGGCTACCTGGTCTGCTACCTGGCCGACTGGCACTGGGCGCGCTCCGTCGCCTGGCTGCTCGGCTGGCTGGCCTGCATCTTCCTGTTCGTCAGCGGCGCCTGAAGGGAGGCGGCACGGTGAAGCGGGCGGCGGTCATCGAGAAGCTGGTCGATGCGATCCACCTGCCGATCGGCCGCTGGGACCGCGAGGCGAGGCTGGTCTTCTGCAACGCGCCGTACCTCGCCTGGTCCGGGCGCAGCGAACTGCAGCTGCTCGGCCGCACGCTCGAGCAGCTGTACGGCGAAGAGGCATGGAACGCCGCCAGGGGCGCCTTTGCCGCCGCCTTCGACGGCGAGACGGCAAGCTACGAGCGGCTGCTGACGCACACCGGCGGCGAGTCGCGCTGGTGCCGCGTGCAGGTCTTTCCCGAGTACGAGCGAAGCGGCGAGGTCGGCGCCGTGTACACGGTCGCCTTCGACGTGCACGACTTCGTCACCGCCCGGCAGGCGCTGGAGGCGGCCCGGGCGCGGCTGTCGAAGTTCGCCGAGAACATTCCCTATCCGATCACCTACGTCGACCGCCACTACCGGCTCATCTTCGTCAACCGGGCCTACGTGGCTGCCGCCGGCGCCGGGGCCACTGAAGTGCTCGGTCGCCACATCGGCGAGGCGCGCGGCCAGGCGCTGTGGGAACGGCACCGGCCGTACTTCGAGCGCGCGCTTGCCGGCGAGCCGACCGAGTACACGCGGCTGGTCGAGCTGCCGGGCCAGGGCGCGCGATGGGTGCGGACCAGCTACGTGCCCGACTTCGACGCCGACGGCAGGGTGGTCGGCATGTACACGATGCTGGTCGACGTGCACGACCTGAAGACGCGGCAGCAGCAGCTCGAGAGCAGCATCGAGCGCGACCCGGTCACCGAGGTGCTGAGCCGGCGCGCGATCATCGATCGCATCGAGCAGGCGCTTGCCGACAGGAGGGCCGGGTCGGTGGCATTGTTCTTCGTCGACCTGGACGGCTTCAAGACGGTCAACGACATGCTGGGCCACCGCGACGGCGACGCCGTGCTGGCGCGCATCGCGCAGGCGCTCGTCTCGGCGGTACGCAGCGAAGACAGCGTCGGCCGTTTCGGCGGCGACGAGTTCCTGGTGCTGGCGCGCGTTCCCGATCGAGAGGCGGCCGCCCAGGTAGCGCAGCAGATGATCGGCGCAATCCGGGCCAGCGCCGCCGGCCAGCCCGCGCTGGCCCAGGTCACGGCGAGCATCGGTTACGCGCTCGCTCCGGCGGACGCCGACGGCGTGCTGAAGCTGGTGCAGCGCGCCGACGACGCGATGTACTTCGCCAAGCGCAGCGGCAAGAACCGCGCCGCCCATTGCTCCGCCGCGCCGGTCTGAGCGGCGCGGCGGCCGCCGCAATCCTGCGCGAGCAACGGGGCAAGTAGTTTTACGGAGGCGGTGGCCGCGCCAGGCGCGACGCGGGAGGCGCCAGACGCGCCACGGTGATTTAGCATGCGGGTCCCGCCGCGCCCGCGGCATGCCGGTAGGCCAGCAAGGAGACAAGCATGAAGCGCAACTTCGACCGTCGCGAGTTTCTCGCCGCCTCGGCCGCCGCCTCGGCGGCCATCGCCGTGCCCGCCGTCGGCCGGGCGCAGGCGCTGGAGAAGAAGAAGGTCACGATCGCCGTCGGCGGCAAGAACCTGCTGTACTACCTGCCGCTGACGATCGCCGAGCAGCTGAAGTACTTCGAGGCCGAGGGCCTCGAGGTCGAGATCGTCGATTTCGCCGGCGGTTCGCGGGCGCTGCAGGCGGTGGTGGGCGGCAGCGCCGACGTCGTCTCGGGCGCCTTCGAGCACACGCTGAACATGCAGTTCAAGGGCCAGCCGATGCGCGCCTTCGTCCTGCAGGGGCGGGCGCCGCAGATCGTGCTGGCGGTGAACACCAAGACGATGCCGAACTTCAAGTCGGTGGCCGACCTGAAGGGCAAGAAGATCGGCGTCACCGCGCCCGGCTCGTCGACCAACGTGATGGCCAACTTCGTGCTCGCCAAGGCGGGGCTGAAGCCGGCCGACGTCTCGTTCGTCGGTGTCGGCGCCTCCAGCGGCGCGGTGGCGGCGGTGCGCGCCGGCCAGATCGATGCGCTGTCCAACCTCGACCCGGTGATCACGATCCTGCAGCGCGCCGGCGACGTCAGGATCGTCTCCGACACCCGCGATCCGGCCGAGTCGGAGAAGGTCTTCGGCGGGCCGATGCCGGCCGCCTGCCTGTACGCGCCGGTGGCGTTCGTCGAGAAGAACCCGAACACCGCGCAGGCGCTGGCCAATGCCATCGTGCGCGCCGACAAGTGGATCCAGAGGGCCGGCCCGTCGGAGGTGATCAAGGTGGTGCCGGAGAGCTACCTGCTCGGCGACCGCGCCATCTACATCGACGCCTTCCTCAAGGCCAAGGGCGCACTGTCGCCGGACGGCATGTTCCCCGAGGCCGGCTCGGCAACGGCGATGCGCGCGCTGGCCAGCGTCGACGAGAAGATCGCTGCCGCCAAGCTCGACCTGAAGGCCAACTACACCAACGAGTTCGCGCGCAAGGCGAATCAGAAGTACAAGTGATCCGCCCGCCGCGGTTGGTGATCGACGGGCTGCTGCCGGCAGCGGCCAGGGCAGCCCGCCGGCGCACTGCGGCGATGGCCGGGCGCCACCGGCTGCGAGCCGGCGGCTCGGGCGCAGGCCGGCGCAGGACGGTCGGCTTGTCACGGCGATGACGCCCGCCCTCGAGCTGGCCGACGTCACCTGCACCTTCGTGTCGCGGGAGGACCGCTCGCAGCGCTACACCGCGGTGAGCGACGTCACGCTGTCGGTGGCGCCGGGCGAGTTCGTCAGCGTGGTCGGGCCGACCGGCTGCGGCAAGAGCACGCTGCTGAACGTCGCCGCCGGCCTGCTCGAGCCCAGCCGCGGCACCGTGCACGTGTTCGGCGAGCCGCTGCGCGGCATCAACCGGCGCGCCGGCTACATGTTCCAGTCCGAAGCGCTGATGCCGTGGCGCACGGCGCTGGCGAACGTCACCGCCGGCCTGGAGTTCCGCGGCGTTCCGCTGGCCAAGGCACGCGGGCAGGCCGAGCAGTGGCTGCGGCGGGTCGGCCTCGGCGGCTTCGGCGACCGCTACCCGCACCAGCTCTCCGGCGGCATGCGCAAGCGCACGTCGCTGGCGCAGACGCTGGTGCTCGACCCGGACCTCATTCTGATGGACGAGCCGTTCTCGGCGCTCGACATCCAGACGCGCCAGCTGATGGAGAACGAACTGCTCGACCTGTGGGCGGGCGGGAGCGACGCGCGCCGGGCTGCCTCAAGCGCGTCGCGCGCCTCCGCGGGCGGCGGGCGCGAAGCGACCGGGGGCGGTGACGCAAGGAAGGCGGTGCTGTTCATCACCCACGATCTGGACGAAGCGATTTCGATGAGCGACCGGGTGGTGGTGCTGTCGGCGGGGCCGGCGTCGCACCCGATCGGCGAGTTCGCGATCGACCTGCCGCGCCCGCGCGACGTCGCCGAGGTGCGGGTGACGCCGCGCTTCATCGAGCTGCACCAGGCGATCTGGGACGTGCTGCGCGAGGAAGTGCTCAAGGGCTATGCGCAGCAGAAGAAGGCGGCATGAGGACGCCGGCTCGCCGCCCGGGCGGCGCCTGCGGGCGGCACGGCAGGGCGCCCGCCTGAGCGCGGCGCGCCGTCAGGGGCACGGGCAGGGTCAGCGCAGCGGCAGGGAGGCCGGATAGTCGTCATGTGGCAGTGGATCAAGCCGAGCCCGAGAAACCTGCGCCTGTGGCAGGTCGGCATGCTGGCGGCGTTCTTCGTCTTCTGGCACGTCATGACGGCGCCGGGGCTGGTGCCGCACTTCCTGTTCGCCAAGGAAAACGACGCCGCCTTCTTCCTCGGCGAGCCGCTGAAGATCTTCTCGCGCATCTGGGAATGGTTCATCGTCAGGCGCGACATCTACCCGCACCTGTGGATCACGCTCGTCGAGACGGTGCTCGCCTTCGCCATCGGCACGATCGCCGGCCTGCTGATGGGGATGTGGCTGGCGCTCAGCCCGATGGCGGCGGCGCTGCTCGATCCGTACATCAAGGCCTTCAACTCGATGCCGAGGATCATCCTGGCGCCGATCTTCGCGGTGTGGTTCGGGCTGGGCATCGCCTCCAAGGTGGCGCTCGGCTTCACCCTGGTCTTCTTCATCGTCTTCTTCAACGTCTACCAGGGCGTGAAGGAGGTGAGCCCGACCGTGCTCGCCAGCGCGCGCATGCTCGGCGCCGGCCAGAAGCAGCTGCTGCGACACGTCTACCTGCCGAGCGCGACCAGCTGGGTGTTCTCCTCGCTGCACACCTCGGTCGGCCTGGCCTTCGTCGGCGCGGTGGTCGGGGAGTACCTGGGCTCGTCGAGCGGCGTCGGCTACCTGATCCTGCAGGCCGAAGGAACGTTCGACATCAACACCGTCATGGCCGGCATCCTGGTGCTCACCGCCTTCGCGCTGGTGCTCGACTCGGTGGTCGGCGTGGTGGAGAAGCGGCTGATGAAGTGGCAGCCGCGCTCCGGCGAGACGGAGAAGCTGTAGCCGCCGCCGGCGACTGCCGCCGGCGGCGCCGGCAAGCGGCACCGGCGCAGATATAATTCGCCGGTTTGTTCAGCGCGTTGCTGCCGGCTCATGGAGCGCCACGGGGCCGATACAGCGCGCGGCGCGGCCGGCAAGTGGCGCCGGCAGCGGCATCGAGGAGCCCGCTTGCCTTCCCTGCTCGACAGTTCCCGTCCCGCGGCGCTGCTGGCGCTGGCCGATGGGACGATCTTCCGCGGCCTGTCGATCGGCGCCGCCGGCCACACCATCGGCGAGGTGGTCTTCAACACCGCGATCACCGGCTACCAGGAGATCCTCACCGACCCGAGCTACTGCCGGCAGATCGTCACCCTGACCTACCCGCACATCGGCAACACCGGCACCAACGCCGAGGACGTCGAATCGGACCGCGTGCACGCGGCCGGGCTGATCGTGCGCGACCTGCCGCACGTGCACTCCAGCTTCCGCGCCGAGACCTCGTTGGCCGAATACCTGCAGCGCGAGAACGTGGTGGCGATCGCCGACATCGACACACGCCGGCTGACGCGCGTGCTGCGCGACAAGGGCGCGCAGGCAGGCGCGATCCTGGTCGGCACCGACGAGAAGCGCGCCGTCGCGCTGGCGCGCTCGTTCCCCGGCATGGCCGGCCTCGACCTGGCCAAGGTGGTCACCGTCGCCGCGCCGTACGAGTG
>CP070661.1:777438-784897 GCA_020355165.1 Burkholderiales bacterium | reverse complement strand
GCGGCTACGTGCTCGAGTACCCGCTGCGGGCCGACTTCTCGCTGATCAAGGCCGAACGTGGCGACCGCTGGGGCAACCTCGTCTACCGCAAGACGGCGCGCAACTTCGGCCCGATCATGGCCTCGGCCGCCAGGGTCACGGTGGCGACGGTGCACGAGGTGGCCGAACTGGGCAGCCTCGACCCCGAGGCGATCGTCACGCCGGGCCTGTTGGTCGGGCGCGTGGTGCCGATCGCCCGCACGGTCACCCGGCCGGTCGGCGTGCGCCCCGTATGAGGCGGACCGCATGAAACCGTGGACTCGCGAGCAGATGGCGGAGCGGGTGGCGCGCGACATCCCGGAGGGCGCGGTGGTCAACCTCGGCATCGGCCTGCCGACGCTGGTCGCCAACTACCTGCCGCGCGACCGCGAGGTGATCCTGCACAGCGAGAACGGCGTGCTCGGCATGGGCCCGGCGCCGCCGAAGGGCGAGGAGGACTACGACCTGATCAACGCCGGCAAGTCGCCGGTGACGCTGCTGCCGGGCGGCTGCTATTTCCACCACGCCGACAGCTTCGCAATGATGCGCGGCGGCCACCTGGACATCTGCGTGCTCGGCGCCTTCCAGGTGTCGGTGCGCGGCGATCTGGCCAACTGGTCGACCGGAGAGCCCGGCGCGATTCCCGCCGTCGGCGGCGCGATGGACCTGGCCATCGGCGCCAGGCAGACCTTCGTGATGATGGAACTGCTGACCCGGAAGGGCGAGAGCAAGCTGGTCGCCGAGTGCAGCTATCCGCTGACCGGGCTGGCCTGCGTCAGCCGCGTCTACACGGATCTCGCGGTGATCGACGTCACGCCGGCCGGACTGCGCGCGGTCGAGCTGACCGACGGGCTGGCCTTCGACGAACTGCTGCGCCTGTCCGGCGTGCCGATCGCCGCACCGACGCAAGGAGGGAACCGATGAAAGTGTTCGAGATCCGCGGCGACTGGGGCTTCGACCACCTGCAGCTGGGCACGCGGCCCGAGCCGCGGCCCGGTGCCGGGCAGGTGCTGCTGCGGATGAAGGCAGCGTCGCTGAACTACCGCGATCTCGTCGTGCCGAACCGCGGCTACGGCGCCTTCACCGGCAACCTGCCGCTGATCCCGCTGTCCGACGGCGTCGGCGAGGTGATCGAGGTCGGCGACGGCGTGACGCGGGTGAAGGCCGGCGACCGCGTCTGCCCCTGCTTCCACCAGTCGTGGATCGGCGGCGCACCCGATCTCGAGCGGCTCACGCGCACGCTCGGCGGCCCCGTCGACGGCACCATGGCCGAACTGATGTGCCTGCCTGCCGACGGCGTGGTCAAGGTGGCGGCGCACCTGACCGACGAGCAGGCGGCCACCCTGCCCTGCGCGGCGCTGACCGCGTGGAGCGCGCTCGTCACCTATGACAACCTCGGCCCCGGCTCGCGCGTGCTGGTGCAGGGCACCGGCGGCGTGGCGCTGTTCGCGCTGGCCTTCGCCAAGCTGGCCGGCTGCCATGTGACCGTCATCTCGTCGAGCGACGAGAAGCTGGCGCGGGCCAAGGCCATGGGTGCCGACTTCGGCATCAATTACACGAGCACGCCCGAGTGGTCGAAGGCCTCGCGCGAGGTCACCGCCGGGCGCGGCTTCGACCACATCGTCGAGCTCGGCGGCGAAAAGACGCTGCCGCAGTCGCTGCGGGCGATCCGGCCGGGCGGCACGCTGTCGATGATCGGCGTGCTGTCCGGCTCCGCGCTGTCGGCGCCGCTCGGCCTCGTGGTGACGCGGCAGGTGCGCCTGCAGGGCATCACCGTCGGCTCGCGCGACGGCTTCGAGGCGATGATGCGCGCCATCGACCAGCACAAGCTGGTGCCGGTGATCGACAGGGTGTTCGCCTTCGAGGAGCTGAAGGAGGCGATGGAGCAGCTAAAGCGCGGCGCGCACTTCGGCAAGCTCTGCATCCGGCACTGATCGGCCGCCGCGGTGTTCAGGCGGCGGCTGCGCTGCGCGGCTTGCCGACCAGGAACGTCATCAGGGCGCCGACTCCGGCGGCGCCGGCCATGATCCAGATGCCGCCCGCCCACGCGCCGGCGAGGTCGCCGGCAGCGCGGCCCTGGTCGAGCACCCAGCCGACCAGCGGCTGCAGGATGCCGGTGCCGAGGAAGATGCCGACGTTGACCACCGAGGTGGCGATGCCCGAGTACTGCGGCGGGTTCGCTTCCTTGGCGATGGTCCACGAGAGCGTGAAGCCGGGGATCAGCAGCCCCATCACGAAGAACCAGCCCAGCGTCGCCCACATCGGCCAGTCGACCTGCGCCAGCCACGGCAGCCACGACAGCGCGTAGGCGACGACGAAGGCGCGCATCACCGCGTGCCGGCTCCTCAGTCGATCGGAAATCACGCCGATCGCCAGCGAGCCGAAGGCCACGCCCAGCAGCAGCAGGCTGGTGTGCTGCGCGGCGGCGACGCGCGGCATGCCGTAGACCTGCTGCAGGTACGGCACGCCCCACAGCCCGGCGAAGGCGAGGTAGCTGCCGCCGATGCCGGCGTTGGCGACGAACGCCGGCCAGGTGGTGCGGTTGGCGAGCACGCGGGCCAGCGCCTGCAGCCACGGCACCCGCGCCGCCGATGCCGGCACGGCCTCCGCCACCGGCGCGAAGCCCAGCTGCTGCGGCGAGTCGCGCACGCGAAGCCAGGTGGCCAGCGCCAGCAGCGCGGAAGCCGCGGCGATGGCGACGAACACCACGCGCCACGAAGTCAGCGTCACCGCCCAGGCCAGCGGCGCGCCGGCCGCCACCGCGCCGAGGTTGCCGGCGAACATCGTCACCCCGACCAGGGTGGCGAAGCGCCCGGGAACGAACCACACGGCCGAAACCTTCAGCACGGCGAGGAAGGCGACCGACACGCCGATGCCGACCAGCGTCCGGCCCACCGCGGCGATCTCCCAGCCCGGCGCCAGGGCGAACAGCAGCGAGCCGACGGCAGCGATCGCCGAGCCGGCCGTCAGGATGCGCCGCGGCCCCAGCGTGTCCGCCAGCACGCCAACCGGGATCTGCAGCAACGTGTAGACGTAGAAATAGGTGGCGGCGAGCGTGCCGAGCACGGCCGCCGAGATCGAGAACGCCTGCGTCAGCTCGCCGGCGATCGCCGCCGGCGCGGTGCGATGGACGAACGACAGGACAAAGCTGACCAGGGCGATCGCGAAGATCTGCCGCGCGACTCGCGCCCGGCGATGCACCGGCGCGTGCCCGGCGGGTTCAGCTGAAGTCGTCACCTGGCCCGCCGCAGCTCAGTACGTCTCGAGATGCAGACGCCCTTCCTGCTGCAGCCGCGCGTGAAGGGCGTCCCAGTCCAGTCGGCGGGTCTGCGCCGCTTCGCGCAGCGCTGCGAGCACGCCCTCCTCCATGCCGCGCAGGCCGCACACGTAGACGTAGGTGTTCGGGTCCTCGAGCAGCGCGCCGACGTCGGCGGCGCGGTCACGCAATGCGTCCTGCACGTAGCGGCGCGGCTGGCCCGGCGTGCGCGAGAAGGCGAAATTGATGTCGATGAACTCCTTCGGCAGGTTCATCAGCGGGCCGAAGTACGGCAGTTCCGCCTGCGAGCGCGCACCGAAGAACAGCATCAGCCGTCCGCCTTCACCCTTGCCACGCCGGCGGCGCCGGCGCTCGGTCATCGCCCGCATCGGCGCCGAGCCGGTGCCGGTGCACACCATCAGCAGGTGGGCGCCGGGGTGGTTGGGCATCAGGAAGGTGTTGCCGAACGGGCCGATCACCTGCACCTTGTCGCCCTTCTTCAGGTCGCACAGGTAGTTCGAGCACGCACCGCGCACCGGCCGGCCCTGGTGGTCGGCGGTGACCCGCTTCACGGTCAGCGACAGGTTGTTGTAGCCGGGCCGCTCGCCGTCGCGCGGCGAGGCGATCGAGTACTGGCGCGCGTGGTGCGGCCTTCCCTGCTCGTCGGTGCCGGGCGGCAGGATGCCGATCGACTGGCCCTCGAGCACCGGGAACGGCACGGCGCCGAAGTCGAGCACGATGTGGCGCGTGTCGCTTTCGGCGTCGGCCTCGGTGACGCGGTAATTGCCCATCACGGCGGCGGTGATCGGGCTTCGGTGCGTGTACAGGTTGACGTAGGGGTGGGAGGCCGACCACGGCGGCACGGCCGAGCCGGGCACCGCCGCCGGCGGCACCGGCGGCGCATCCTCGGCCGCGACCTCGGCCGCCGAAGCGGCGGCTTCCTGCAGGCCGAGCGACTTTTCGCCCGGCAGCTCGTCCCAGCCGAACTGGTCGTCGGTCGAATACGCGTCGGCGCGCAGCACGCTGCGCCAGTTGTCGATCGCGCCGGTCGGGCACGGCGAGATGCAGGCCAGGCAGGCCTTGCACTTGTCGGCGCGCACGACGTAGTTGCGCGAGTCGTGCGTGATCGCCCCTTCCGGGCAGGTCTCCTCGCAGGTGTTGCAGCGGATGCAGACCTCGGGGTCGATCAGGTGCTGGCGCAGCACTTCGGCGGCGGAAGTCATGGTTTCTCGCGCGTCCCGGGTCCGCCTTCGTCATTCCCGCGCCGGCGGGACTCCGGTGCCTTGCCGGCGAAAACCACAGGGTCCCCGCCTGCGCGGCGACGTCGGGTGTCGGTCGACCAGAAGCGACATGGCCAAGGCCGGCCTCAGTTGAACCGCACGTACTGGAAGTCGACCGGCTGCTTGTTGATGCCGTTGGCCGGCGGGGCGATCCACTGGGCGAAGCGGCCCGGCTCGGCCACGCGGCCCATCAGCGAGGCGACGAAGGCGCGGTCCTCGGCGCTCGGCAGCCACTGCCGCTCGTGCTGCGCCCACTCGGCCTCGCTGACCACGCGGCCGTCGGGACTGACGCGGATGCCTGCCAGCGAGCCGATGCGGCGGTTGAACGCCTTGTGCGGCGCCTGCAGGCGGAACGGCACGCCGGCCTTCTCCAGCACACGGTTCCAGCGGCCGATGCCGGCGATCGAGTCGCGGATGTAGTCGTCGCGCAGCACCTCGTTCAGCGCATTGAGCATCGGCACCTCGCGCTCGACGAGCCTGCCGTCGGCGACGCCGAGCACCGTGTAGGTGCGGCCGTGCAGCCGGTGGTCGTCGTCTCGCTTGGTCTCCTCGTAGCGGCCCTTCAGGCCCGAGTTGTAGAAGGTGGCGGCGTTGCTCGACTCGTCGGCGCCGAACAGGTCGATCGTCACGCTGAAGTGGAAGTTCAGGTAGCGCTGGATCATCGGCAGGTCGATCACGCCGGCGGCGCGCAGCTTGTCGGGTTCGTCGGTCTTCAGGTCGTTCATCACCTGCGCCGTGCGCTGCAGGACGCGCGCCACGCCGCTTTCGCCGACGAACATGTGGTGCGCTTCCTCGGTCAGCATGAAGCGCGTGGTGCGCGCCAGCGGATCGAAGCCGCTCTCGGCCAGCGCGCACAGCTGGTACTTGCCGTCGCGGTCGGTGAAGTAGGTGAACATGAAGAACGACAGCCAGTCCGGCGTCCTTTCGTTGAAGGCGCCGAGGATGCGCGGGTTGTCGGCGTCGCCCGAGCGGCGCTCGAGCAGCGCCTCCGCCTCCTCCCGGCCGTCGCGACCGAAGTACTTGTGCAGCAGGTAGACCATCGCCCACAGGTGGCGGCCTTCCTCGACGTTGACCTGGAACAGGTTGCGCAGGTCGTACTGGCTCGGGCAGGTGAGTCCCAGGTGCCGCTGCTGCTCGACCGAGGCCGGCTCGGTGTCGCCCTGGGTGACGATGATCCGGCGCAGGTTGGCGCGGTGCTCGCCCGGCACTTCCTGCCAGGCCGGCTCGCCCTTGTGGCTGCCGAAGTTGACCTGGCGGCCCGGCTCGGGCTTGTTCAGGAAGATGCCCCAGCGGTAGTCGGGCATCTTCACGTAGTCGAAGTGTGCCCAGCCGCCCGCCTCGACGCTGACCGCCGTGCGCAGGTACACGTCGAAGCTCTGCGCGCCGTCCGGCCCCATTTCCTGCCACCACGACAGGTAGTTCGGCTGCCAGTGCTCGAGCGCCCGCTGCAGTGCCTTGTCCTCGGACAGGCCGACGTTGTTGGGAATCTTTTCGCTGTAGTCGATGGTGGACATCTCGGTTTCCTGCCAGGAATCAGTGCATTCTCGCTCGGTCGGTGGCGCAGTCGCCGCAGCTGGCCGGCCGCGGCCGCGCCGGGGAGCCGCGCCGTACCGAAGTACGGCGAGCAGCACCGGCGCGCGATCGGGCCGCGCGGTAGGCGGATGCGCTGCTCACACCCGGCGCCAGTCGAAGGCCGCCTTCTCGCCCTTGCCGTAGACCTTCAGCGCGCCCTTGTCGCCGACCGCGTTCGGCCGGTTGAAGATCCAGTTCTGCCAGGCGGTCAGGCGGCCGAAGATGCGGGTAGCCATCGTCTCTCGGCCGTTGAAGCGCAGGTTGGCCTCCAGGCCGGTCAGCGCATCGGGCGACAGGCTCGACCGCTCCTCGATGGCGATGCGCACCTCGTCGGCCCAGTCGATGTCGTCCGGCGTGGCGGTGACCAGGCCGAGGGCGAGCGCGGCCGGCGCGTCCAGCGCGCCGCCGATGGTCTCGTGCACGGCATCGAGCGCCGCCGCCTCCTCGTAGAAGCGGCGCGCCAGCCGCGACTGGCCGGTGACCATCGGATACAGCTCGAAGTTCGCCTCGCCGACGACGATCTTCGGCGCGCGCGCCGCGTCGTCGGGCAGCGCCAGCATGTAGGTCCGGTCGCAGGCCAGGGCGAGCTCGAGCAGGCTGCCGGCAAAGCAGGAGCCGGGCTCGATCAGCGCGAACAGCGTGCGCGACGAGACGTCGAGCCGCGACAGGGCCCGCCGCAGCCAGCCGATCGTCTCGCGCACGAACCAGTGCTCGCGGTGCGCCAGCAGCAGCGCATCGGCTTCGAGCACCGCCAGCGCATCGCCCTCGGTCCCCAGCAGCCACAGGCCGATCTCCGGCTCGTTGCTGCGCATCGACAGGATCGCGTCGTCGAGTTGGCGCGCCAGCGCCAGTGGCCACCAGCCGGCGCCGGCGGCCATGATCTCGTCGATGTTGCGCGGCTGCGCGCCCTGCGGTGCCTTCACGGTGAAGGTGGCGGCGCGCCTCGCGCGGTCGATCTGCACCGTCACCTGCGGGTAGCGCAGCGCGTCGGTGCCGACCTCGCGCGCCAGCGGTGCCAGGGCGACGCCGGCGGCATCGGACGGCCGGTCGCTCGACGCCGCCAGTTCGAGTGCCCGCTCGCGCACCCGCTGCTCGAACACCGCCGGCTTGGCCAGGCGGTCGACCAGCCGCCAGGCCAGCGCCCTCTCGCCGCGCACGCCCTCGGTGGTGGTGCAGAACACGTCGGCCAGGTCGTGCCGCACGCGCCGCTTGTCGGTCAGCCGCGTTAGGCCGCCGGTGCCGGGCAGCACGCCGAGCAGCGGCACCTCGGGCAGGCTGACCGTCGAGGAACGGTCGTCGACCAGGAAGATCTCGTCGCAGGCCAGGGCCAGCT
>CP070661.1:769817-777338 GCA_020355165.1 Burkholderiales bacterium | reverse complement strand
CCTCGGCGGCCGCCGGCGCGGCGGCCGCGGCCCTGGCCTCGCTGTCGATGCGGGCGATCAGCTCGCCGGCCGTCACCGTGCTGCCGTCGGGACGGATCACCTCGGTGATCACTCCGGCGGCTGGCGCCGGCACCTCGAGCACCACCTTGTCGGTCTCGACCTCGATCAGGATCTCATCCATCGCGACCGCGTCGCCCGCCTTCTTCTTCCACTGCAGCAGCGTCGCCTCGGCGACCGACTCCGACAGCTGCGGTACGTTGACATCGACTATGGCCATGTTCGATTCCGCGAAGATTAGGAACTGAGCGCGAATGGCGGCAGGTGAAGCGCGGCAACGCGCGCATCACTTGTGCAGCAGCATGCCCTTGAGCTTGCCGAAGGCGGCACCGAGCAGCGCCTTCTGCTGCTCGCTGTGCTTGGCGTAGTACCCCACCGCGGGCGATGCCGAGGCCGGCCGGCCCGCGTAGCCGAGCCGCTGGCCGTCGACCATGTTCTCCAGGATGTGGTGCTGCACGTAGAACCAGGCGCCCTGGTTGGCTGGCTCGTCCTGGCACCAGACGACTTCGGTGGCGCGCGGATACTTCTTCAGCTCGCTGGCCAGCGACTTGTGCGGGAACGGGTACAGCTGCTCGACGCGCAACACCGCCACGTCGTCGACCTCGCGCTCCCGCCGCAACGCCAGCAGGTCGTAGTAGACCTTGCCCGAGCACAGGACCACGCGCCTGACCTTCCGCGGGTCGATCGCCTCGGTCTCGCCGATCACGGTCTGGAACTCGCCGCGCGCGAGCTCGGCCAGTTCCGAGGTCGCATCCTTGTGCCGCAGCAGCGACTTCGGCGTCAGGATCACCAGCGGCTTGCGCAGCGGGCGGATCATCTGCAGCCGCAGCAGGTGGAAGATCTGCGCCGCCGAGGTCGGCTGCGCGATCTGCATGTTGTTGTCGGCGGCCAGCTGCAAGAAACGCTCCAGGCGGGCCGAGGAGTGCTCGGGACCCTGCCCTTCGTAGCCGTGCGGCAGCATCAGCGTCAGTCCGGCCTGGCGGCCCCACTTCACTTCGCCGGAGCTGATGAACTGGTCGATCACGACCTGGGCGCCGTTGACGAAGTCGCCGAACTGCGCCTCCCAGATCACCAGCGTGTTCGGCTCGGCGCTGGCGTAGCCATACTCGAAGGCCAGCACGGCCTCCTCGGAAAGCACCGAGTCGATCACCGTGAACGGCGCCTGGTTCTCGGAGACGTTCTGCAGCGGGACGTAGGTGCCCTCGTCCCAGCGTTCCCGGTTCTGGCTGTGCAGCACCGAGTGGCGGTGGGTAAAGGTGCCGCGACCGCTGTCCTGTCCGGTGATGCGCACCGGGTAGCCGCTGGAGACGAGCGAGGCAAACGCCAGGTGCTCGCCCATGCCCCAGTCGAGCCGCTGCGTGCCCTCGGCCATCGCGCGGCGGTCGGCAATCACCTTCTCGACCAGCGGGTGCAGCTTGAAGCCTTCGGGGATCGTCGTGATCCGGTCACCCAGCCGCTTCAGCTCCGCCAGCGGCACCGAGGTGTCGGCGTGGTCGGTCCACTTGCGGTGCAGGAACGGCGACCAGTCGACCGAGTACTTTCTCTTGTAATTGGTGAGCACCGGGTCGACGGTGTGCCGGCCCTCGTCCATCGCCGCCCGATACGCTTTCACCATCTCGTCCGCCTCGCCGGCGGCCAGCACACCCTGCGCCGTCAGCTTGTCGGCGTAGAGCTTGCGCGTCCCGGGGTGCTGGCCGATGCGCTTGTACATCAGCGGCTGGGTGACTGCCGGCGTGTCCTGCTCGTTGTGGCCGAGACGGCGGAAGCAGATGATGTCGATCACCACGTCGCCCTTGAACTGGCGCCGGTAGTCCATCGCCAGCATGACGGCGAACACCACCGCCTCCGGGTCGTCACCATTGACGTGCAGTACCGGCGCCTCGATCATCTTGACCACGTCGGTGCAGTACAGCGTCGAGCGCGTGTCGCGCGGATCGGAGGTGGTGAAGCCGATCTGGTTGTTGATGACGATGTGCACCGTTCCGCCGGTGCCGTAGCCGCGCGTCTGCGCCAGGTTGAGCGTTTCCATCACCACGCCCTGGCCGACGAAGGCGGCGTCGCCGTGCACCAGCACCGGCACCACCTTGGCGCCCTCGACATCGCCGCGCCGCTCCTGCCGCGCGCGTACCGAGCCCTCGACCACCGGGTTGACGATCTCCAGGTGCGACGGGTTGAAGGCCAGCGACAGGTGCACCGGGCCGCCCGGCGTCGACACGTCGCTGGAGAAGCCGTTGTGGTACTTGACGTCGCCCGCCGGCAGGTCGCCGGCGGCCTTGCCTTCGAACTCGGCGAACAGGTCCTTCGGCATCTTGCCGAGCGTGTTCACCAGCACGTTCAGCCGGCCGCGGTGGGCCATGCCGATGACGATCTCCTCGACGCCGTTCTCGCCGGCCCGCTGCACGACCTCGTCCATCGCGGCGATGAAGCTCTCGCCGCCCTCCAGCGAGAAGCGCTTCTGGCCGACGTACTTGGTGTGCAGGAAGCGCTCCAGTCCTTCGGCGGCGGTCAGCCGATCAAGGATGCGCCGCTTCTCCTCGGCGGTGAAACTCGGCGTCGACCGCGAGGACTCCAGCCGCTGCTGCCACCAGCGCTTCTGCGCCGGATCCGAGATGTACATGAACTCGGCGCCGATGGTGCCGCAGTAGGTCTGCCGCAGCGCCTTGACGATCTCGCGCAGCGTCATCTGCTCCTGGCCGAAGTAGGTGTTCGACGCCGAGAACACGATGTCCATGTCGGCTTCGGTCAGGTCGTAGAAGCCCGGCTCCAGCTCGGCGATCTGCGGCCGTTCCTGCCGCTTCAGCGGGTCGAGGTCGGCCCAGCGCGCGCCGAGGAAGCGGTAGGCGGCGATGATCGACTGGACGTGGACCTGCTTGCGCGCCACCGACAGGTCGGTCGGCGCCACCGCCGGCCGCAGCGCGCCGGTCTTGGCACGCAGGGCGAAGGACTCGACGATCGGCGCATGGGCGACGTCCGGCGTCCTGGCCAAGCCGTCGGCCGCCGGCACCAGCTGCAGCTGGTCGAAGTAGTCGCGCCACTTCTCCGGCACGGCGGCCGGGTTGTCGAGGTACTTCTCGTACAGCTCCTCGACGTAGGGGGCGTTACCGCCGAACAGGTAGGAGTTCAGCTGCAGCTGCCGCATCATCGCGTTCGTCCTTTGCCAACGAGTTTCTCGTCCAGGATGCCTGGCCTGGGCGCCTCTGGCTGCCCGGCGCAGGTACCGCCTTGCCGCTTGACGGCGTCGCGGTTCGCGCACGGCCGTCGCAGCGGGCCAGCGCGCAGCCCTCCGACGGTCGAGCGCGCGATGGTAACACCGGGGCCGGCATCGATCGAGACTTCATCGCCGGGGACTGCCGCACCGGGCGACGCGTAAACTTACATTTCGGCGCCGACGATCCGCCCCACCCGCCGCTGGTCCGGCGCCTTGGCAGCAAGCAACAGACGCCCCGTCTCATTGCTCGCCTCCTTGTGCGAGATCAAGACGTGACGCACTGCAGTAGCGGAAGCTTCGCCCCGAAATTCGGGGGGCACCTGCCTGCAGGCAGAGGCGACCCGCGGCGGCCACCCCGACATGAGCGCGGCGGGACACGCCACCCAGTGGCAAGGAACTGTATGCCGAATTCAGCGCCCGCAGCGGGCTTCCGCATCGTCACCCGCGAGGACTTCTCCGACGTCACCTACCTGCTCGAGGTCGAGCATCCGCTGATGGCCCGGGCCGCCCGGCCTGGTCAGTTCGTCATCGTGATGGAGCACGAGCACGGCGAACGCATCCCGCTGACGATCGCCGACTTCGACGCCGCCAAGGGCACGATCACGCTGGTGATCCAGGCGGTGGGCAAGACCACCAAGGAGATGCAGGCCAACTGCCGCGCCGGCACCAGCCTGTACGCCGTGGTCGGCCCGATGGGCATCCCGAGCCATATCGGCGCGGCGAAGAAGGTCGTCTGCGTCGGCGGCGGACTCGGGGTGGCGCCAATTTACCCGCAGGCGCGCGGCTACAAGCAAAGCGGTGCCTACGTGATCGGCGTGATCGGCTTCCGCAACCGCGACCTGATGTTCTGGGAGGACAAGTTCCGCGCCGTCTGCGACGAGCTGATCGTCTGCACCGACGACGGCTCGGCCGGCGTCAAGGGGCTGGTGACCGAGGGCATCAAGCAGGCGATCGCGGGCCACCCCGACATCGACGAGCTGGTGGCGATCGGTCCGCCGATCATGATGAAGGGCTGCGCCGAGACGACCCGGCCGCACAAGATCAAGACCATCGTCAGCCTGAACCCGGTGATGGTCGACGGCACCGGCATGTGCGGCGGCTGCCGCGTCAAGATCGGCGACCAGGTCAAGTTCGCCTGCGTCGACGGCCCCGATTTCGACGGCCATAAGGTCGACTTCGACGACCTGATGGCGCGGCTGGGCCGCTACCGGCGCGCCGAGCAGGAGGCGCTGGAGCGCTTCCAGGAGGCTTGCCGCCTGCGCGGCACGGTCGAGACCGAGATGGAGGTCACCTCGCTCGACCGTCCGTCCACCGACGGGTGATGGCGATGGCAGCCAAGAAGAAGACGATCCGAACCATTCCGCAGGAGCGGACCCCGGTTCAAGAACAAGACCCGCACGAGCGGGCGACCAACTTCACCGAAGTCTCCTGCGGCTACAACCTGCAGGAGGCCGCGCGCGAGGCCGAGCGCTGCCTGATGTGCCCCGACCAGCCGTGCGTGCGCGGCTGCCCGGTCGGCATCGACATCCCGGGCTTCATCAGGAAGATCACCGAGAAGCACTTCCACGGCGCCTACGACATCCTCACCGACACCAACCTGCTGCCGGCGATCTGCGGCCGAGTCTGCCCGCAGGAGAACCAGTGCGAAGGTGTGTGCACGGTCGGCCAGACGCTCGAGCCGGTGGCGATCGGCCGCCTCGAGCGCTTCGTCGGCGACATGGCGATCCGCGAGGGCTGGGAGAGCGTGCCCTACATCGAGCCGAGCGGCTTCCGCGTCGGCATCGTCGGCTCCGGGCCGGCCGGCATGGCCTGCGCCGCCGACCTGGCCAAGGCCGGCTGCGAGGTGGTGGTCTACGAGGCGCTGCACCAGCCCGGCGGCGTGCTCAAGTACGGCATTCCCGACTTCCGCCTGCCCAACGAGGTCATCGACGCCGAGATCGACAAGCTGCGCCGGCTCGGTATCCGCTTCGAGTGCAACACGCTGGTGGGACGGCTGTTCACGATCGAGCAGATGCTGACCGAACTGGGCTTCCACGCGGTGTTCATCGGCACCGGCGCCGGCTACCCGAGCTTCATGGGCATCCCCGGCGAGTCGCTCAACGGGGTGCTGTCGGCCAACGAGCTGCTCACCCGCTGCAACCTGATGCGGGCCCGCGACTTCCCCAGCTTCGACACGCCGCTGATGCCGGGCAAGCACGTCGCCGTGATCGGCGCCGGTAATACGGCGATGGACGCCCTGCGCGTTTCGCTGCGTCTGGGCGCCCAGAGCGTGCACTGCATCTACCGGCGCTCGCGCAACGAGGCGCCGGCGCGGGTCGAGGAGATCCACCACGCCGAGGAGGAAGGGGTGGACTTCAACTGGCTCACCAGCCCGGTGGAGATCCTCGGCGACAGCGACAACCGGGTCCGTGCGCTGCGCTGCGTGAAGATGGAGCTCGGCGAGCCGGACGAGTCGGGACGGCGCCGGCCGGTGCCGGTGGCCGGCAGCGAATTCGAGTTCGAGACCGACATGGTGGTGTTCGCCATCGGCACCAACGCCAACCCGATCCTCGGCCAGACGTCGAAGCTGGGGCTGAACAGGCGCGGCTACATCGCCACCGACGAAGACCTCGCCACGTCGATCGCCGGCGTGTACGCCGGCGGCGACATCGTCACCGGCGCGGCGACGGTCATCGAGGCGATGGGCGCCGGCCGCAAGGCGGCAAGCAGCATCAAGGCCTACCTCGGCCTGCGCGACTCGGGCACGGTCTACGAGGAGCAGTCCGGGGCGCCCGGCCACCGCTTCGGCATCGGCGCCGGCGAACACGGTTTCGCGCGGCTGCACATCGGCTAGAAGGCGCGAGTGACAGCGAAGCCGGCGCGGTGCGCCGGCGACACGACAGGAGCTTCAGGCAGACGATGAACGACAGCGCAGTCCTCGATCGGACCCCTTCTCCCGCGGCCGCCGCCGGCGCGCGCGCGGTCGAGCTTCCCGAGCACATCGTCGAGGTGATCAGCGACTCCGGCGAAGGCGCGCAGCGCTGCGGCCAGTCGCTCGGCGCCATCGCCGCGCGCAGCGGCAACGGCATCTGGACGGTGGAGATCATCCCGGCGGAGATCCAGCCGCCGGCGCGCAGCGTCGCCGGCGCCAGCGGCATCCGCATCCGCATCGGCTCCAAGCGCGTCACCAACGGCGGCGACCAGACGGACCTGGCGGTCGCCTTCAACGAGCAGGTGCTACTCGGGCGGGTTCGTGCCGGCGAGCTGAAGAAGGGCGCCGTTATTTTGCTCGAGAGCATGTGGCGCGAGCACCGCGACGAGACCATCGTCAAGTCCTACACCGACACGGTGGCGGGGCTGAAGGAAGCCGGCTTCCGCGTGCTCGAAGTGCCGCTCGAGCGCGAGTGCCGCAAGCTGGTCGCCGACGCGCGCCGCGGCAAGAACATGTTCGTGCTCGGCGTGCTGTGCAGCATCTACAGCTTCGACCTCGAGCTGGCCCGCGAGCAGGTCGCGCTGACCTTCGGCAAGAAGGAGCAGAAGGTCATCACCGCCAATCAGGCTCTGGTCGAGGCAGGCTACGCCTGGGCCGAAGCCAACCTCGACTTCAAGTACAGCATCCCGGCGCAGCGGGCCACCGAGCCGCAGATCGTCGTCAACGGCAACACCGCCATCGCGCTGGGCGTGCTCGCCTCGGGCATGGACATCTGCGCGATGTATCCGATCACGCCGGCGACCTCGGCCTCGCACTACCTGTCGGAGTGCTTCGAGCGCGTCGGCGGGCTGGTGCACCAGGCCGAGGACGAGATCGCCGCCTGCGCCTTCGCCATCGGCGCCTCGTACGCCGGCAAGTGCGCGGTGACCATCACCTCCGGACCCGGCTACTCGCTGAAGCAGGAGGCGATCGGCCTGGCCGTGATGGCCGAGATCCCGCTGGTGGTGGTCAACGTGCAGCGCGGCGGCCCGAGCACCGGTCAGCCGACCAAGGTCGAACAGGGCGACCTGCTGACCTCGATCTTCGGCAGCCACGGCGATGCGCCGAAGGTGGTGATGGCGGCATCCAGCATCGAGGACTGCTTCTACTCGATGATCACCGCACGCAAGATCGCCGAGACCTTCAACATGGTCGTGGTGGTGCTGTCCGACGCCAGCCTGGCGACGGCGCAGCAGCCGTTTCCGCGGCCGCGATTCAGTGCCGACTGGCTGGCGCCGCCACTGGACCAGACGCCGGTCGCCGAGGGTGCCAAACGCTACGACTGGGACGAGACCAGCGGGCTGGC
>CP070661.1:762144-769717 GCA_020355165.1 Burkholderiales bacterium | reverse complement strand
GTCAGCATTTGCTGCTCTCCGCCCGACAGGACGCCGGCCAGCGTGCCTTCCCGTTCGCGCAGGAGTGGGAAAAGCCCGTACATGTCGTCGAAGGTCCACCGCCCGGTCCGCCGTCCCTTCAACCCCAGCACGAGGTTCTCGGCCACCGTCAGCCCAGGGAAAACATCTCTACTTTCAGGTACATAGCCAATGCCGGCGCGAGCAATCCGGTGCGCCGGCAGGCCGGCTAGGTCGCGTCCCCTGAAGATCACGCGGCCGGTGCAGTCGACCAGCCCCATGATGGCCTTGGCGGTCGTCGACCGGCCGACACCGTTGCGGCCGAGCAGGCTGACGATCTCGCCCTGCCCGACCGACAGGTCGACGCCATGCAGCACGTGGCTCTTGCCGTAGTAGGCCTGCAGGCCGTGGACCTGCAGCATCAGCCGGCCCTCCTTGCCCGCCAGGCCGTCCGCCTGCGGCAACGCGCGCCGGCATCGGGCCGCCTGACGGCGTCCCGCTCGGGCGGATGCCTTCGGCGCGGCCGGCCGACGTTCATCCCGCCTCCGCTCGCTGGCCAAGATAGGCTTCCCTGACCCGCGCATCGGCGCGGATCTCTTCCGGCCGGCCGCTGGCGATCACCTCGCCGTAGACGACCACCGAAATGCGGTCGGCCAGGCCGAAGACGACGCTCATGTCGTGCTCGACCATCACCAGCGTGCAGCCCTGCGTGACTTCGCGGATCAGCGCCACGGCGCGCGCCGTCTCGCTGCGGCTCATGCCGGCGGTCGGCTCGTCGAGCAGGATCACCCGGGCACCGCCGGCGATGGTGATGCCGATCTCCAGCGCCCGCTGCTCGGCGTAGGTCAGCAGGCCGGCCTGCAGGTGGCGCCGCCGCTTCAGGCCGATCCGCCCCAGCAGTTCTTCGGCGCGGGCCTCGGCGTCGGCCAGCCTGTTCAGGTTGCGCCAGAACGAGTAGCGGTAGCCGAGCGACCAAAGCACGGCGCAGCGCAGGTTCTCGAACACCGACAGCCGCGGGAAGATGTTGGTGATCTGGAAGCTGCGCGCCAGGCCGAGCCGGTTGATCTCGAAGGGCCGCTGCCGGGTGATCTCCCGGCCGTCGAGAAGGACCTTGCCCGAGTCGGCGTGAAAGCGGCCACTGATCAGGTTGAACAGGGTCGACTTGCCGGCGCCGTTCGGGCCGATGATCGCGTGCCTTTCGCCGCTGTCGATGTCCAGGCTCACGCCGCGGATGACCTCGGTGCGGCCGAAGCGCTTGCGCAGGTCGATCAGTTGCAGCGCCGGCGCCATCATCGGTCCTGCTCCGGGTTGTCGCGCCGCCAGTCCTCGATCTCGATGGCGATCGCGTCCCACTCCCGCTTGAAGCGGCGCCGCATGTACTCGAAGGCGGGGCCGCCGGCGGCCACCAGGGCGAAGGCAAACACCCAGCTCTCGCTGCGCGCCGTGTCGAACGGAAAGCCGAAGACCTTCACCGCGCTGCCGCTGCCGATGCCGAGCGTCTGGTGGTAGGTCAGCTCGATCAGCAGGGCGATGCCGGCCGCCAGTGCCAGGCCCGTTCCCAGCACGCCCGCATAGGGATCGCGCAGGCGGCCGAACTTGCCGAAACTGGCCACCCGCAGGTTCATCAGCAGCAGGCTCGACAGGCCGCCGGGGGCGAACATCACCAGCAGGACGAAGAACACGCCCAGATACAGGTGCCACGCCGGCGTGTACTCCGACAGCGCAAAGGCGAAGACGACGAACACCACCGCGCCGAGGATCGGGCCGAAGAAGAACAGCACGCCGCCGATGAAGGCGGCCAGCAGCACGCCGCCGGAGACCAGCGTGTGCACGGCACCGCTGCCGACGCTCTCGAGGTTGATCGCCGACAGGCCGCCGGAGACGCCGGCGAAGAAGCCGGCCAGCATCATCATGGTCCAGCGCACCCGCCGCGCGTCGTAGCCGATGAACTCGGCGCGCTCCGGGTTGTCGCGCACCGCGTTGGCGATGCGGCCGAGCGGCGTGTGCGTCAGCGCATACATCGCGATCATGCAGGTGAAGGTCCAGGCGGCGATCAGGTAATAGACCTGGAGGTCGGGGCCGAAGGTGACGCCCTCGATGCCGAGAAACGGCCCGCCAGCGGTGCGGTTGCCGCTGATGCCGGCCTCGCCGCCGAAGAATCCCGGAAACATCAGCGAGGCGGCGAACACCATCTCGCCGATGCCGAGCGAGATCATCGCGAAGGTGGTGCCGGCCCGCTTGGTCGACAGCCAGCCGAAGACGACGCCGAACAGCAGCCCCGCCGCGCCGCCGACCAGCGGCAGAGCCGAGACCGGAAACGCCAGCACGCCCTTGTCGATGAGCGACAGCGCATGGATGGCGAAGTAGGCGCCCAGCCCCGAGTACACCGCGTGACCGAACGACAGCAGCCCGGTCTGGCCGAGCAGCATGTTGTAGGACAGGGCGAAGATGATCATGATGCCCATCTGCGACAGCAGCGCGCGAGCAAAGCCGCTGTCGAAGACCAGCGGTGCGACGACGAAGGCGATCGCCGTCGAGCCCCAGATCACCCAGCGGCCGACGTTCAGCGGCGCGAAGCGCAGCGGGCCGAGTTCCGCCATCAGTGCCGGCCGCCGCCGGGCGCCGTCGTCGACCTGGCGGAGCAGCGAGGACGGCGAGAACGCGGGCGTTGCATCAGCTCTCCCGCGTGCCCATCAGGCCGCGCGGACGGAAGATCAGGATCAGCACCAGCAGCAGGTAGGGCAGCACCGGCGCCACCTGTGCCAACGTCGTGCTGAGCACCGGGTAGCCGAAGGCCTGCGGCGACAGCTCGATGCCGAGCGACGACAGCAGGCCGACCAGCGAAGCGCTGCTGGTCTTGCCGAACGCGTCGACCAGTCCGAGCAGCAGCGAGGCAACGAAGGCGCCGGCCAGCGAGCCGAGGCCGCCGAAGACGATCACCACGAAGACGATCGCGCCGACCGAGCCCGCCATGCCCGGCTCGGTGACGAAGGCATTGCCGCCGATCACGCCGGCCAGCCCGGCCAGCGCGCAGCCGGCGCCGAACACCAGCATGAACACGCGCGGCACGTCGTGCCCGAGCGCCTCGGCCATCTCCGGGTGGGTGAGCGCCGCCCGGATCACCAGGCCGACGCGGGTGCGCTTCAGCAGCAGCCACAGCGCGCCGAGCATCAGGATCGCCACCGCCATCATGAACATCCGGTACTGGGGAAACGTGATGCCGGCCGCCTGCAGCCAGGCGACCGGGCCGTCGAGTTCGCCCGGTACCGCGTACGGCACCGGGGCGCGGCCCCAGACCACCTGCACCAGCTCGAAGACGATGTACGACAGGCCGAAGGTGAACAGCAGCTCCGGCACGTGGCCCCACTTGTGCACGCGGCGCAGTCCCCACTGCTCGACCGCCGCGCCGAGCAGGCCGACCAGCAGCGGCGCCAGCAGCAGCGCCGCCCAGAAGCCGACCCACGTCGACAGCTGGTAGGCCATATACGCGCCGATCATGTAGAAGCTGGTGTGGGCGAAATTCAGCACGCCCATCATCGAGAAGATCAGCGTCAGGCCGGCGGCGAGCATGAACAGCAGCAGCCCGTAGCTGACGCCGTTGAGCAGTTGCACCAGGAACAGCTCGAGATTCATGACCGGATGCGAAACCGGCCCGTTGCGCGGGCCGGTCGGTTCAGGCCGATGAGCAGCGCGGCCGGCCCGTCTCCAACGGAAGAACTTCGGCGGCCGCTACGGTTTCGCCGGCCGCTGCATGTTGCACGAGGTCGGCGTCGAGGCGACGTAGGTCGGAATCGCCTTCTCGGTGCGGAAGCCGAAGCCGGTCTTCTCGGCGTCGAACTTCACTGGCCCGCCGGCCTTGGTGAAGGTCGAGATGTACAGCGGCTGCTGCAGCTGGTGGTCGGTCGAGCGCATCTCGATCTCGCCCATCAGGCCCTTCATCTTCATCCCCGACATGGTGTAGGCGACCTTCAGCGGATCGGCGCTGCCGGCGCGCCTGATCGCCTCGGCCAGCATGGCGACGGAGTTGTACGACGCCAGCACGTACCACTCCTCGCCGAAGCGCTTCGTGAAGTCGACGTAGATCGGCTCGGCGGGGTTGTTCTCGATGTTCGGGTGCCAGTACGACACCATGCGCACGCGGTCGGCGCCGGAGGCACCGATGGCGGTCGGCGTGCCGATCACGCCGGCGTAGTAGGTGTAGAAACTGGCGGTCAGGCCGGCGTCGCGCGCGGCACGGACGAACAGCACCAGGTCGGTGCCCCAGTTGCCGGTGATCACGGTGTCGGCGCCCGCGGCGCGGATCTTGGCGATGTACGGCGAGAAGTCGCGCACCTGGCCGAGCGGCACGAAGTCCTCGCCGACGATCTTCACGTCGGGCCGCTTGCGCGACAGCAGCTCCTTCGCGAAGCGTGCGGTCTGCTGGCCGTGCGAGTAGTTCTGGTTCAGCAGGTAGACGTTCTTCACCTCCGCCCTGCCCTTCATGTAGTCGGTCAGCGCCTCCATCTTCATCTCGCTGTTGGCGTCGAAGGCGAAGTGCCAGAAGTTGCACTTGCTGTTGGTCAGATCCGGGTCGATCGCGGCGTAGTTCAGGAAGACGATCGCCTGGCCGGGGTTGCGCTCGTTGTTGCGCGCGATCGCCTCCGACAGCGGGATCGCCACGTGCGATCCCTGCCCCTGCACCACGTAGTGGATGCGCTGGTCGGCGATCGCGCGCAGCAGGGTCAGCGCCTCCTGCGGCGAACCCTTGCTGTCGAACGGCACTATCTCGAACTTGATGCCGGGCCCGGCCAGCTGCCTGCTGCTGGCGATCTCGGTGGCGACCTGGAAGTGCTTCAGTATGTTCTGGCCGACCGCGGCGAACGGCCCCGACAGCGGGTCGAGGTAGGCGATCCTGACCGTCTGCGCCGGCAAGGCGGCGCCCTTTGCCTGTGCCGCGGCGCCTGGGCTTGCCGCGAGTGCGGCAACGGCCAGCGCGAGAGCCCCTGCTGCGCGCATCATCGACTGTCTCCTTGGCGGTCCTTGAAGGCTGCGCGGAGAATACCGAAACCATCTT
The DNA here is from genome assembly GCA_020355165.1 of Burkholderiales bacterium. Lineage (GTDB taxonomy): Bacteria > Pseudomonadota > Gammaproteobacteria > Burkholderiales > Burkholderiaceae_F > JADJWR01. The sequence goes on along the minus strand of CP070661.1, from coordinate 764,667 downwards.
GCCGCGCAATGCTGCCCGGCGCCGCTAGGTGCCGGGCAGCCGATAGTCCTTGAACTGCTCGCGCAGGCGGTTCTTCAGCATCTTGCCGGTGGCACCGAGCGGGATCGACTCGACGAACATCACGTCGTCCGGCACCTGCCACTTGGCCACCTTGCCCTCGTAGAAGGCGAGCAGCTGCTCGCGCGAGACCTCGGCGCCGGGCTTGCGCATCACCACCAGCAGCGGCCGCTCGTCCCACTTCGGGTGCCTGACGGCGATGCAGGCGGCCATTGCCACCGCCGGATGCGCCACTGCGATGTTCTCGATCTCGATCGAGCTGATCCACTCGCCGCCCGACTTGATGACATCCTTGGTGCGGTCGGTGATCAGCATGTAGCCGTCGGCATCGATGGTGACCACGTCGCCGGTCGGGAACCAGCCGCGGCCCGCCTGGTCGGGCTGCAGCGGGTCGCCACCCTCGCCCTTGAAGTACTCGCGCAGCACCCACGGCCCGCGCACCAGCAGGCTGCCGTAGGCCTTGCCGTCCCACGGCAGGTCGCCGCCGTCCTCGCCGACCACCCGCATGTCGACGCCGAAGATCACCCTGCCCTGCTTGTTCTGCAGGGCGCGCTTCTCGGCGTTGCCGAGCCTCTCGTGCTTCGCCTTGAACGAGCAGACCGTGCCGAGCGGGCTCATCTCGGTCATGCCCCAGGCGTGCAGCACCTGCACGCCGTACTTGTCCTCGAACAGCCGCGTCATCGCCGGCGGGCAGGCCGAGCCACCGATCACCGTGCGGTTCATCGACGAGAACTTCAGCCCGTTCGCTTCCGTGTGCGCCAGCAGCCCCTGCCAGACCGTCGGCACGCCGGCCGAGACCGTGACCCGCTCGGCCTCGAACAGTTCGTACAGCGACTTGCCGTCGAGGTTCGGCCCCGGCATGACCAGCTTGGCCCCCGCCATCGTCGACGAGTAGGGCAGGCCCCAGGCGTTGACGTGGAACATCGGCACCACCGGCAGCACCGTGTCGCGGCTCGACAGGTTCAGCGCGTCGGGCGCCACCGAGGCGTAGGCGTGCAGCAGCGTCGACCGGTGGCTGTACAGCACGCCCTTCGGGTTGCCGGTCGTCCCCGACGTGTAGCACAGCGAGGAGGCCAGTCGCTCGTCGAGCACAGGCCACGAATACTGGTCCGAATGCGTGTCGACCAGATCCTCGTAGCACAGCAGGTCGACCTTGCTTTGCGCCGGCATCCTTTCCCGGTCGACCATGGCGATGAACCGGCGCACGCCGCGGCAGTGCGGCGCGATCGCCTCGATGATCGGCAGGAAGGTGAGGTCGAAGAACAGCAGCCTGTCTTCGGCGTGGTTGACGATCCAGGCGATCTGCTCCGGGTGCAGGCGCGGATTGATCGTGTGCAGCACCGCACCGCTGCCGGACACGGCGAAGTAAAGCTCCATGTGCCGGTAGCCGTTCCACGCCAGCGTCGCCACGCGGTCCGACCGGTTCACCTCCAGCGCCGCCAGCGCATTGGCCATCTGCCGGGCCCGCCGGTGCAGTTGCCGGTAGGTCGAGCGGTGCAGGTCGCCCTCGACCCGGCGCGACACGATCTCCGCGTCGCCGTGATGCCGGTCGGCGTGCTCGATCAGCGAGCTGATCAGCAGCGGCACATCCATCATCAGGCCTTGCAGCATCCCGGTCTCCTTCTGCCTCGGGGGGTCTTGGCGGGTCAGTTTACAAGTGGTCGCTACAATTCCAGGTTCGCCGCGGAGCCCTGCTTGAACGCCCCTGAACGCCCGTTACCCCTGCTGTCGTCGTCGCCGCTGGCCGATCTGGCCTGGGACAATGCCTACGGCCGCCTGCCCGGGCATTTCTACACGCGGCTCGCGCCGACGCCGCTGCCGGAGCCCTACTTCGTCGCCGCAGCACCGGCGGCGGCGGCACTGATCGGCCTCGATGTCGGTTCGCTGCGCCGCCAGGAGGCGGTCGAATCGCTGTCGGGTTCCGCCCTGGTGCCGGGCACCGACCCGCTGGCCGCGGTCTACGCCGGCCACCAGTTCGGCGTCTACGTGCCGCAGCTCGGCGACGGTCGGGCGCTGCTGCTCGGCGGCGTGCGCGGCGTCGACGGTGGCCCGTGGGAACTGCAGCTGAAGGGGGCCGGCAAGACGCCGTATTCGCGGATGGGCGACGGACGCGCGGTGCTGCGCTCGTCGATCCGCGAATTCCTCTGCTCCGAGGCCATGCACGGGCTCGGCATCCCGACCACGCGGGCACTGGCGATCACCGGCTCGGACCTTCCGGTCTTTCGCGAGACCGTGGAAACGGCGGCGGTGGTGACCCGCATGGCGCCGAGCTTCGTGCGCTTCGGCTCGTTCGAGTTCTTCTTCTGGCGCGGCGAGCACGAGGCGCTCGGGCAGCTTGCCGACTACGTGATCGACAGCTTCTACCCGCAGTGCCGGGCCTCGGGCGACGGTCCGGCCCGGTATCTCGCGCTGCTGCGCGAGGTGGCGCGGCGCACCGCGCGTCTGATCGCCCGGTGGCAGGGAGTC
>CP070661.1:754392-762044 GCA_020355165.1 Burkholderiales bacterium | reverse complement strand
GGACCTTGCCGGCGCACTCGCGCCGCTGCCGCTGCTGGCGGCGGCGTGGCCGGAACTGGCGGACGCCGATGCCGGCACGCCGATCGCCCGGCGCGGCGACGCGCTGGCCGGCGGCGGCTCGCCGCCGCTGTCGATCGTCAGTGCGGCGTCGCTGGAGGACGAGGCCGCGGCCGTTGCGCAGCAGGTGCTCGACTGGCGGCGCGACGGGGTCGAGTCGATCGCCCTGGTCGCGCTCGACCGGCTCACCGCGCGGCGGGTGCGGGCGCTGCTCGAACGCGCCGAGGTCGCGGTGCTCGACGAGACCGGCTGGAAGCTGTCGACCACCAGCGCGGCGGCGGCGGTGATGCGCTGGTACGACCTGGTCGCCGACGACCTGTACTGGCGCGATCTGCTCGACTGGCTGAAGTCGACCTTCACCCTGGCCGACCGGCCGCACAAGGCGCGGGAGGCGGCATTCATCGAGCGCGCCATCCGCGCCGAAGGAGTGCTGCAGGGTGCGGTGCCGATCCGCCGGGCGATGGCCGCGCGCGCCGCGCGCGACGACGAGGCCGGTGGCGCGGCGGGCGCGCGCGAAGTGCTCGACCTGATCGCGGCGCAGGCGCAGGCGATGCGGCGCGCGCCGGGCACGCTGGCCGGCCACCTGCGCGCACTCGGCGCGGCGCTCGACGCGCTCGGCATGCGCGCCGCGCTCGACCGCGACCCGGTCGGCCGCAGCGTGCTGCGCGAACTCGCCGCGCTGGAGGCGGAGGTCGGCGCGGTCGGCGGCCGCGCCACGCTGGAGGAGTTCCGCGCCCTGCTGGCAGCGCGCTTCGAGGAGACGGCGCACGTCGACGCGCAGGTCGAATCGCCGGTGACGATGGTCTCGCTGGCGGCGACGGCGCTGCGGCCTTTCGAGGCCGCGATCCTCGTCGGCGCCGACGCGCAGCACCTGCCGGCGGCGCCGGCCGAGCTTCTGTTCATGTCGAACGCGGTGCGCGCCGAGCTCGGGCTGGCCACGGCCGAGCGTGCGCTGCGCCAGCAGGCGGCGCAGCTGGCGGCGCTGCTCGCCACCGTGCCGAGCATCGTCGCGACATGGAGGACGAGGCGCGGCGACGAGCCGAACTCGCTGTCGCCGCTGCTGCAGCGGCTGCAACTGGTCGCCGACCGGGCGCTGGGCGAGCAGCCGCCGCAGGCGGCCCGGCGCGACAGCTTCGCGGCGACGCCGGCGCCGCAACAGCGGCCGGCGCCGAGCGCCGCCGCGCTGCTGCCGCAGACGCTGTCGGCGAGCCGGGCGCAGGCGCTGGTCGACTGCGCCTACCGCTTCTACGCCCGCGTGCTGCTGCGGCTCGAGGAGCCGCGTGACGTGATCGAGATGCCCGAGAAGCGCGACTTCGGCGAAGCGCTGCACCGCGTCCTGCACGCCTTCCACTGCCGCTGGGGCGGCGCCGACTTCGCCGCGGTCGAGCCGCGGGAACTGGCGGCGAGCCTGCGCGCGCACGCCGCCAAGGTGTTCGACGCGGAGGTGGCGCGCGCGCCCGGCATGCTCGCCTTCCGCCACCGCTTCGACCGGCTGGTCGAAGCCTACGTCGACTGGCTGCGCGATCACGCCGCGCACGGCTGGCGCTGGGTGGCCGGCGAAGCCGATCACCAGCGCTCGTTCGCTCTCGACGAAGGCCGGCAGGTGACGCTGGTCGGCCGGCTCGACCGCATCGAGGAGAACGCCGCCGGCGCGGTGCAGGTGATCGACTACAAGGCGCGTCGCGCCGACGCGCTGAGGCAGGGGCTCGCCGAGGCGGGCGAGGACATCCAGCTTCCCTTCTACAGCCTGCTGCTGCCGCGGCCGGCGGCGTCGGCCGCGTACGTGAGCTTCGACCGCGCCGGCGAGGAGAAGGCCGGCGTGAAGGAGGTCGCGCCGCCGCAGCCCTTCGACGAACTCGTGCAGCAGGTCGCGGCGCGCCTGCGCAGCGACCTGCAACGCATCGCCGCCGGCGCGCCGCTGCCGGCGATCGGCGCCGAGGCGGTGTGCGGCTACTGCGAGATGCGCGGCCTGTGCCGCCGCGAGCACTGGACCGACGGCGACGCCGGCGAGCCGCGATGAGCGACTACCTCGCCGACGGCGTTGCGGTCAGCGCCGAGGAGTTCACGCGGCGTGCCTGCGATCCTCACGCCAGCGCCGTCGTCGAGGCCTGCGCCGGCAGCGGCAAGACCTGGCTGCTCGTCGGCCGCATCGTGCGCGCGCTGCTCGCAGGCAGCGAGCCGGGGTCGATCCTCGCCGTGACCTTCACCCGCCGCGCGGCGCAGGAGATGCGGGCGCGGCTGACGGAGGACCTGCGGCACCTGGCCGTCGCCGACGACGCGGCGATCGTCGCCTCGCTGCGCCAGCGCGGCATGACGGCGGCGCAGGCGCAGGCCGGCATCGGGCCGGCGCGGGACCTGTACGAGCGAGTCGCCACTGCGCCGGTGCCGCTGGCGATCGAGACCTTCCACGGCTGGTTCTGGCAGCTGGTTCGCGGCGCGCCGCTGGGCGCCGGCGTGCCGTACGCGCCGGTGCTGCTCGAAGCGGTGGACCGGCTGCGCGCCGATGCGTGGCTGCACTTCACCGCCGAACTGGTGCGCGAGCACAGGGCGCCGCAACGTGCGGCCTGGGAATGGCTGCTCGACGACATCGGCGAGCTGCGCGCGCGCGAGCTGCTGATGCAGTTCCTGAACAAGCGCGCCGAGTGGTGGAGCTTCGCCGCCGGCGACGAGGACAGGGCCGTGGCGCGGTCGCTGGCGCCGCTGCGCGCGGCGGGCGACGACGACCCGCGCCGGCGCGTGCGCGAGGCGGGGTTCGTCGCCGCCGTGCAGGTGCTCGCCGAGAGCTGGCGTTCGATCGGCACTCCGGGCGTGACGATCGAGGGCCTGATCGCCGATGCGCAGCAGTGGCTGGCGGGTGCCGACGCCGACGCGGCCGCCGACCATCGCGCTGCCCGCAGTCTGCTGATGACGCAGAAGGATTCGCCGCGCGACCTGCTGCTGCCGGAGAAGCTCGGCAAGAAGTTCGCTGGCGAGGCGCCGGCGCAGCGCTACGCGCGGGCGCACGCGGGCGTCCTGCAGGCGCTGCAGGAGATCGCCGCGGCGCACCGCACCTGGCGCGCGCTGAAACTGAACGAGGCGGCGCTTGCCTGCGGCCGGCTGCTCGTCGGCGCCTACCAGCGGCTGAAGGTGCAGCAGCAGGCGGTCGACTTCACCGACCTGGAGTGGCACGCGCACCGGTTGCTCGCCGACGAGGACTACGCCACCTACGTGCAGGTGCGCCTGGACGCGCGCTACCGCCACATCCTGATCGACGAGTTCCAGGACACCAATCCGCTGCAGTGGCAGGTGCTGCAGTCGTGGCTGGCGGCATACGGCGAGGCCGAGGCCGGCGGCGCGCCCGACCGGCCGTCGGTGTTCATCGTCGGCGACCCGAAACAGTCGATCTACCGCTTCCGCCGCGCCGAGCCGCGCGTGTTCGCCGCGGCGGGCGAACTGCTGAAGCGCGACTTCGGCGCGGCGCAACTGCGAACCAACGTCACGCGGCGCAACGCGCGGGTGCTGCTCGACGTGCTCAACGCGGCGATGGCCGGCAATCCGCTGTACCAGCCGCAGCGCACGCTTGCCGACCGGGACGGCCACTTCGTGCTGCTGCCGCTGGCCGGGGCCGGCAAGGCGCCGGCGCCGGCGGCGGCGAGCGGGCTGCGCGACGTGCTCATCGAGCCGCGCGCCGAGCGCGACAGCGACACGCGCTACCGCGAGGGCCGCATGCTGGCCGGCGAGATCGCCCGCTGGGTGGGCAGCGTGCGCGTGCGAGAAAGCGGCGCCGACAGGGCGGCGCGCTGGTCCGACGCGCTGCTGCTGGTGCCGCGGCGCACGCACCTGGAGCAGTACGAGCGGGCGCTGCGCGATGCCGGCGTGCCGTTCGTCAGCGACCGCCGCGGCGGCCTGCTGGCGACCCTTGAGGCCGACGACCTGACGGCGCTGCTCGACTTCCTCACCACGCCGCAGGCGGACCTGCGGCTGGCGCACGCGCTGCGCTCACCGGTGTTCGGCTGCGGCGACGACGACCTGATCCGCATCGTCGCCGCGCCCGGCCTCGCGTGGTGGCAGCGCCTGCAGCGGCTTGCGGCCGGCGCCTCGCCGGCGCTCGACCGTGCCCGCGACCTGCTGGCGCGCTGGCTGGACTACGCACGCGTGCTGCCGGTGCACGACCTGCTCGACCGCATCTACTTCGAGGGCGACGTGCGCCGCCGCTACGCCGCCGCAGTGCCGGCGACGCTGCAGGCGCAGGTGCAGGCCAACCTCGACGCCTTCATCGAGCTGGCGCTGGCCATCGACGCCGGCCGCTATCCGAGCCTGCCGCGCTTCATCGACGAGCTGGCCGGCCTGAAGCGCCACGCCGCGGACGAGGCGCCGGACGAGGGCGTGGCCGACACCGAGGACGCGGTGCGGGTGATGACGATCCACGGCGCCAAGGGCCTCGAGGCCGAGATCGTCGCGCTCGCCGACGCGCACGTGCGGCCGGCGCCGGACAGCGAGAGCGTGCTCGTCGCCTGGCCGGCCGACGCGCCGGCGCCGGAGCACGTCTCGCTGGTGGCGCGCGGCGAGCACTCGCGAGATGAGGCGCGCGCCGCCTGGTTCGCCGACGACGACCGCCAGCGCCTGCAGGAGGACTGGAACCTGCTGTACGTGGCGGCGACGCGCGCCAGGCAGGTGCTGGTCGTCGCCGGCAGCGCGCCGGCCAGGGGCAAGGCGGAAGACTCCTGGTACGAGCGCCTGCAGCCGGCGGCGGTGCTGTCGTGCGCCCCGGCCGAGGCGCAGGCGCCGCCGCCGCTGCCGGTGCTGCGCGAGGTGCGCGACTTCCTGCCCGCGCCGCTGCCGACCGGCGCGCGGCGGCCGGAGCCGGTCGAAACCGAGGCGCAGCGGCTCGGCCGCGCCTGGCACGCGCTGCTCGAGCAGGGCGAGCGCGCCAACGCCGAGGTGGTGGCGCGGGCGCACGGACTGTCGCCGGCGCTGCGCGAGCTGGCGGTCGCCGCCGCGGCGCGGGTGCGCGAGCGGCTGCCGCACCTGTTCGCCGGGCCGGCAGCAGCCGAGCTCGAACTGGTCGCCGCCGACGGCGAAGTCCTGCGCATCGACCGGCTGGTCGACGCCGACGATGCGCTGTGGATCGTCGACTTCAAGTGGCGCGTCACCGAGGCCGAGCGGGCCGGCTACGAGGCGCAGGTGCGACGCTACGCCGAGGTGCTGCGCGCGATCCGCCGCGACAAGCCGCTGCGCCTGGCGCTGGTGACCGCCGACGGCACGTTGATCGAGGTGGCGCACTGAGGCGGCGCTGCGGTGCCGGCGGCAGCGGCGGCAGCTCGGCTTGGTTGATGCTGGGCAAGCCATCGGCTGCGCGGCCTGCGAGACTTTTCATGGGTGGCAGCAAGGTGCTCGATCGGCCGGGGCGGTGGCTTGCGTACGTCGTCGCCGACGCTTCGCGGCTGCGGGCAGGCCAGTCGGAACGGTGCGAGTGATTGACCTGATGGGAGCTGCGCAATGACGATCGACCTCAGTTCGGCGGAGCGGAATCTGCTGCAGAAGATCCTCGATTCGTACCTTTCGGAGTTGCGGCAGGCAATCGCGGCGACGAAGCGCGACACGTCGCCGCTGCACGACGAAGAGAACCTGATCAAGGCAATGCAGCTGAAGCTCGCATAGGTGGCGTCGCGGCTGCCACGCCGGCGTCGGCGCAGGCAGCGCGCGCGCACGCGGGAGGTCGGGTGATCCGCGCCGCGGGCGGCGGCTGATACCATTCGCGGCGGCGGGCCCCCTCGCATGGAGGTGCCGTGAACCTGGTCAGGTCGGGAACGAAGCAGCCACAGCGGATTGCCTTCAGTGCCGAGGACAAGGCTCGCCTCTCCGCTCTCCTCCCATGCCCTTGCGCATCGAGCCGGCGCGGCCGCGCGACACCGCCGTACTGCACGCGCTGATCCGCGCGCTGTCCGAGTACGAGCGGCTCACCCATCTGGTGGTCGGCACCGAGGCGCAGCTGCGCGAGGAGCTGTTCGGCGCGCGGCCGGTGGTCGAGGCGGTGCTCGGCTGGGAGGACGAGCGGCCGGTGGCCTTCGCGCTTTACTTCCACAACTTCTCGACCTTCCTCGCCCGCCGCGGGCTGTACCTCGAGGACCTGTTCGTGGTGCCGGAGGCGCGCGGCCGCGGCTACGGCAAGGCGCTGATGCGACACGTGGCGCGGGTCGCGGTCGAGCGCGGCTGCGGCCGCTTCGAGTGGGCGGTGCTCGACTGGAACCAGCCGGCGATCGACTTCTACCGGTCGCTCGGCGCCGAGGTGCTGCCCGACTGGCGCATCGGCCGCCTGACCGGCAACGCGCTCGCCGCGCTCGGCTCGGCCGACTGAACCGTCCTGCGGCGCGCTACGCCGCCAGCGGCGGCCTCCGCCTCCAGAACTGCGTCGCCTGCTGCAAGGCGTAGGCCAGCTGCAGCACGCCGAAGTCGTCGCGGTAGCGGCCGACGATCTGCAGGCCGATCGGCAGCCCCTCGCCGGAGAAGCCGCAGGGCACGGAGATGGCCGGGTGACCGGTGGCGGTGATCAGATAGCAGGACTTCATCCACTCCAGGTAATCGGCCATCGGCACGCCGTCGATCTCGTCGACCCAGTGGCTCTCGACCGGAAACGGCGGCACCTGCACCGTTGGCAGCACCAGGAACGCGTAGCGATCGAAGAACCCGTGCACGCGCTGGAACAGCTGCGTGCGCTTGAGTTCGGCGGCGGCGATCCGCTCCGCCGTCATTTGCAACCCGTGCTCGATGTTCCAGATCATCGTGTTCTTCAGCAGCTCACGCCTGGTCCTCATGAGCTCGGCGTACTGGGCGGTGAAGATCAGCGCGCGGTTGACGCGGAAGACCTCGTCGGCGTCGCGCAGGTCGGGCATCGCATCCTCCGTCCTGCAGCCGAGCGACTCGAACAGCGGGCGCTGCGCATCGACTGCCGCCGCCACGCGCGGATCGACCGGGACGGTGCCGCCGAAGGTCGGCGCCCAGGCCACCAGCTCGCCGGCGAAATCGCGCGGTAACGGCTGCGCGAACAGCGAAGCAGGTTCGGGCAGCGCGATCGGCGAGCGCGCATCCGGCCCCGAGATCGCCTGCATCAGCAGCGCGACGTCCTCTACCGTGCGCGCCATCGCGCCGTCGACCGACAAGGTGTTCCACGCGAGCTTGGTCGGATAGCGCGGCACGCGGCCGGCCGAGGCGCGGAAGCCCACCACGTTGCAGAAGCTGGCCGGGTTGCGCATGCTGCCGCCCAGGTCGCTGCCGTCGGCGATCGGCACCATGCCGCAGGCCAGCGCCACCGCGGCACCGCCGGAAGAGCCGCCGCAGGTGCGCGCCGGGTCGTAGGGATTGAGCGTGGCGCCGAACACCGCGTTGAAGGTCTGCGAGCCGGCGCCGAACTCCGGCGTGTTGGTCTTGCCGACCGAGATCGCGCCGGCCGCGGCCTGCCGCTCGACGATCAGCGCGTCTTCGTCGGGCACGAAGTCCCGGTAGATCGGCGAGCCCCAGGTGGTGCGCACACCCTTGGTCAGCAGCAGATCCTTGTGCGCGGTCGGCAGGCCGTGCAGCAGGTGCAGCGGCTCGCCGCGGGCCTGCTTCTCGTCGGC
>CP070661.1:746627-754292 GCA_020355165.1 Burkholderiales bacterium | reverse complement strand
CGCGAGGGCAACCGAGCAGACCTCGGTGGCGGTGTCGATGGCAAGCAGGGTCGGTGGCACGGCAGCGGCGATCGCGCCGCGACCGGCGCGCGGGGCAGCAATCGGAGATTGCCGCGCATTCTAGTGAGTCGATCCGGCGCCGACGCGCCTACTGCGTGCGGCTCCGGCGTTCCGCGTCCAGGCGCTCCCGGCGCATCCGATGCGCCTCGCGGATCTGCTCACGCATCCGCTGTCGCTCCTCTGCCGTCATCATTTCCGCCGACTGGTCGCCGCGGTCGAGCTGTCGGCGCTTGCCCCAGGTCCCTCCGGTGCCACGCGGCTCGCCCGGCCCGACGCGCTCGCGCATCTCCTGCCGCTCCTGCGGCTGCAGGCCGCGCCAGAGATCACTGCGTTGCTCCGGCGTCAGCGTCCGCCACACCTGCTCGCGCTGCTCCGGCGTCAGCAACTGCCAGAGGTCGGCGCGCGAGTGCCCCGGCACGGGACCAGGCCCTGCCGCCGTCGGACCGGCCGCCGGCTGCGCCGGCAAGCTCCCGGCCGGCGCTTCGGCCGGGCGTGACGGCACGGGACCAGGTCCGGTCGCCGGCGCAGCCGAGCGGGCCTGGGCGACGGCGCCGGTCGCGATCGACAAGGCAAGGGCAAGGACGATGATCTTCATGCGCGCAAGCGTTGCGTGAGCGGCGCGACGACGCCACAAACGCGCCCATGATGGCCTCGGCTGCAGGTAAAGTCTGTAACAGTTTGCGAACCCCGCAGCCGGCAGGCGGTGCGGTTCGTAGCATCTTGATCGAGACTCATCGATCCGAGTTTTGAGAAGACCAATGACCCGATCCGGCCCACCGAAGCTGATGGTCGTCGACGACGATCCGCGGATCCGCGAGCTGCTGCGCCGCTATCTGAGCGACAACGGTTTCAGCGTCTCGACTGCGGAGAACGGCGCCGCCATGAACCGGCTGTGGCAGCGCGAGCGGTTCGACGTACTGATCCTCGACCTGATGCTGCCGGGCGAGGACGGGCTAGCCATCCTGCGCCGGCTGCGCGGCGCCAACGATTCGACTCCGGTGATCATGCTCACCGCGAAGGGCGAGGACGTCGACCGCATCGTCGGCCTCGAACTGGGTGCCGATGATTACCTGCCCAAGCCGTTCAATCCGCGCGAGCTGCTGGCGCGCATCCACGCCGTGCTGCGCCGGCGCGGGCCGGAGGAAGCGCCCGGCGGGCCGGCGCAGGAGCCGCAGACGGTGCGCTTCGGCGACTTCGTGCTCGACCTGTCGACGCGCCAGCTGACCCGCAACGGCGAACTGGTGTCGATCACCACCGGCGAGTTCGCGGTGATGAAGGCCTTCGCGCGCCACCCGCGCGTGCCGCTGTCGCGCGAGAAGCTGATGGAGATGGCGCGCGGCCGCGAATACGAGGCCTTCGACCGCAGCCTCGACGTGCAGATCTCCCGGCTGCGCAAGCTCATCGAGCAGGACCCGGCCAAGCCGAAGTTCATTCAGACCGTCTGGGGTCTCGGCTATGTCTTCATCCCGGACGGCAACGGCTGAGATCGGCCGCGCCGCCGCCTGCCAAGCCGGCCGCTGACGGACATCGACCACGGTGAAAGCCCCTCTCGCACCGGGTCTGTTCTGGCGCACCTTCCTGCTGATCATGCTGCTGCTGGCAGCCAGTTCGGCCGCCTGGCTGCAGAGCTTCCGTCTGTTCGAGCGCGAGCCGCGGGCGCAGCAGCTCGCCGCGCAGATCGTCTCGATCGTCGACATCACGCGCAGCGCGCTCGTTTACTCCGATCCGATCGTGCGGCTGGCGCTGCTCGCCGACCTCGCCGACAACCAGGGCATCCGCATCGTGCCGCTCGAGCCGTCGGACACCGTGCGGCCGTTCGCCGACGGCCCGGTCGCGACGCGGGCCAGCGAGCGGGTGATGGCCGCCCTCGGGCCGCGCACGCGGCTCGCCTCGGAGGTCAACGGCGTCGCCGGCATCTGGGTCAGCTTTGCCATCGATGCCGACGAGTACTGGGTGGTCATCGAGCGCGACCCGCTGGCCCGCGACATCGGCACGCGCTGGATCGGCTGGGCGGTGATCGCCGCCATCGCCTCGCTGCTGGCGGCGGTGGTCATCACGCGGGTGGTCAACCGGCCGCTGGCCCGCCTCTCGCAGGCGGCCGGCGAACTCGGTGCCGGCCGCACCCCAGAGCCGCTGCCGGAGAGCGGACCGGCCGAGATCGCCACCGTCAACGCCAGCTTCAACCGCATGGCCGCCGACCTGGCGCAGGCGGACAGGGACCGCGCCCTGCTGCTCGCCGGCGTCTCGCACGACCTGCGCACGCCGCTGACGCGGATGCGGCTCGAGGTCGAGATCAACGAGCTGCCGGCGGAGGCGCGCGCCAACATGGTCGCCGATCTGGAGCAGATGGACCAGATCGTCGCCCAGTTCCTCGACTACGCGCGCAGCGAGCCGAGCCAGCCCAAGGCCGATGTCGACCTGTCGGCACTGGTCGCTGAGGCGATCGAGGCGAGCCGCCTGGGCGTCGATCAGACGGCGGGTATCGAGCGCCGCATCGAACCGGGAGTGCACATCGACGGACTGGCCGTGGAGCTGAAGCGCGCGCTGGCCAACCTGCTGATCAACGCGGAGCGCTATGGCCGCGATCCGGACAGCGGACGCCTGGATCTGTCGGTCGAACTGCGGCGCAGCGACGCGGCCGCGGTGATCGAGGTGGCCGACCGCGGCACCGGCGTTGCCGAGGAGCAGTTCGAGCAGCTGATGCGCCCGTTCGTCCGTGGCGAAAGCGCCCGCACCGGGGTTGCCGGCGCCGGCCTCGGCCTGGCGATCGTCGCCCGCGTCGCCCGGCTGCACCACGGCCGGCTGACGTTGAGCGCCAACGCGCCGCGCGGGCTGCGGGCGACGCTGCGGCTGCCCCTTTCCGGCTAGGGCAGCAACGCCGGTGCGGTTCGGCCGCCGGGGCGCTCAGCCGCGCGCCGGGCTGTCCCTGACGAGCAGCGCCACCGCCTGCGCGGCGATGCCCTCGCCGCGGCCGGCGAAGCCGAGGCGCTCGCTGGTCTTGCCCTTGATGCCGATCGCATCTGCCGTGACCTCCAGCGCTGCCGCGATCCGCTCCGTCATCGCCGTGATATGCGGGGCGATCTTCGGCCGCTCGGCGACCACGACCGCATCGACGTTGCCGATCGTCCACCCGGCGTCACGGACCTTCGCCGCCGCGGTGCGCAGCAGATCGAGGCTGTCGGCGCCCTTGTAGCGGGCGTCGCTATCGGGGAACAGCCGGCCGATGTCGCCCAGCCCGGCGGCGCCGAGGATGGCGTCGGTGATCGCGTGCAGCAGCACGTCGGCGTCCGAATGACCGAGCAGGCCGTGGCTCGACGCGATCTCGACGCCACCGAGCCTCAGTCGGCGCCCGGGCACGAGCGCGTGCACGTCGTAGCCCAGTCCGACGCGGATCACTTGACCCGGCCCTGCGAGCGGAGGATCGCCTCGGCGATGGTGAAGTCGCCGCGCGTGGTCACCTTGATGTTGGTCGGCGACGCCGCCACCAGCAGCGGCTTCAGTCCCATGCGCTCCATCGCCGCCGACTCGTCGGTGACCTCGTGCGTCTTGGCGTGCGTTTCCAGGGCCTTCCTGAGCGCGCCGACCCGGAACATCTGCGGCGTCATCGCCAGCCAGGTTTCGTCCCGCCGCAGGGTCTGCTCGACCCGGAAGTCGACGCCGCGCTTCACCGTGTCGGTGACCTGCAGCGCCAGCAGGCCGCCGATCGGATCGGAGCCGACCCGGTCCAGCAGCCGCACCAGGTCCTGGCGCGTCAGGCAGGGTCGTGCCGCGTCGTGCACCAGCACCCAGTCGCCGTCGGCCACTCCCGGAAGGACCTTCAGTCCGTTGCGCACGCTCTCTGCGCGCGACTCGCCGCCGACGGTGGCCACCGCGACGCGCCGGTCGAAGCCGATGCGGGCCCAGCGGCCGTCGCTCGGTGCGACGACGATCAGGACCCGCTCGATGCGCTGGTCACCGAGCATCGCTTCGACGGCGTGCTCGAGCATCGTGCGCGCGCCGAGCATCTGGTACTGCTTCGGCACTGCGCCGCCGAAACGCGTTCCGCCGCCGGCGGCCGGGATCAGTGCGAAGTATCTGGGAGCCTTGTTCACGTCGGTTCTTCTGCCGTGCGGCCGCGGGGCGTTGCCGGCGCCGCTCGATGAGGCGAGCTTCCTATAATAGCCAGCACGCGGTGGACGGACAGCGCTTCGTCCACCGCGTTGTCCTTTGTGGCGTCGACTGCACGCCGCAGCGAATCGCATCTGCGTGGATACGCCAGCCCAGCCGCCGATCGACATCGCGATCCCGACCGTCGCCGCGGGTTCGCGCATTTCCCTGCCGCGTCCGCCCGGCTCGGGCGACGCGCTGCTCGTCGCCCAGGTCGCGGCCCGGGCCCGGTCGCACCGCCAGCTGCTGGTCGTCGCCTGTGCCGACGCACTCGATGCGCAGCGGCTGACCGAGGAGATCGGCTACTTCGACCCGCTGCTCGCCGTCCGCCAGTTCCCCGACTGGGAGACACTGCCGTACGACATCCTGTCGCCCCACCAGGACCTGGTCAGCGAACGGCTGGCCGCACTGCACGAGCTGCTGGCGCGGGACGCGCCCGCCGCGCTCGACGTGCTGCTGTTGCCGGCCACCACCGCGCTCGGCCGCCTGGCGCCGCCCTCCTACGTCGGCGGACACACCTTCTTCTTCCGCCAGGGCCAGCGGCTGGCGGCCGACGCGCTGCGCAGCCGGCTGGTCCAGGCCGGCTACCAGCACGTCTCGCAGGTGGTGGCACCGGGCGAGTTCTGCGTGCGCGGCGGACTGATCGACCTGTTTCCGATGGGCGCGGTGCTGCCGTTCCGCCTCGACCTGAACGACGACGTCATCGAGACGATCCGAAGCTTCGACGCCGACAGCCAGCGCAGCCTGTACCCGGTACCCGAGATCCGCCTGCTGCCGGGCCGCGAGTTTCCGCTTGACGAGGCGTCGCGGCTGGCATTCCGCGGCCGCTGGCGCGAGACCTTCGAGGGCGACCCGAGCCGCTGCGGCGTTTACCGGGACATCGGCCAGGGCATCGCCGGCGCCGGCATCGAGTACTACCTGCCGCTGTTCTTCGATCACACCGGCACGCTGTTCGACTACCTGCCGGCCGACGCGCTGCTCGTCCTGCACGGGCCGATCGAGGCCGCGGCGCAGCGCTTCTGGAACGAGACCAGCGAACGCTACCGGTTCCTCTCGCGCGACTCGCAGCGCCCGTGCCTGCCGCCCGGCGCGCTGTACCTGACGCCGGAAGAGTTCTTCGTTGCCGCCAGGCCGTTCGCCCGGCTCGCCCTCGGCGAGGGCACCGGGCCGCAGTTCGCGTCGCTGCCCTCGCTGGCCGTGCAGCGCAAGGCCGCCGACCCGCTGCAGAAGCTGCGCGAGTTCGTCGCCGCCTTCGGCGCCGACGGCGGCCGCGTCGCCGTGCTGGCCGACTCCGCCGGCCGGCGGGAGACGATCTCGCAGATGCTGCGCGAGTACGAGCTGCCGTTCGGCGACAGCGCCGACTTCGCCGGCTTCGTCGCCAGCGACGCGCCGCTGGCGCTCGGTGTCGCGCCGCTGCACGGCGGCTTCGTGCTGCCGCAGGCGCGGCTGGCGCTGATCACCGAAACCGAGCTCTACGAGACCAGTCCACGGCGCAGCCGCGCGCGCCACCGCGAGCGGGCCTCGAACGTCGAGGCGATGATCCGCGACCTTGCCGAGCTTCGCATCGGCGACCCGGTGGTGCATGTCGAGCACGGCATTGGCCGCTACCTGGGCCTCGAATCGATGGACCTCGGCGACGGCCCCGCCGAGTTCCTCCACCTGCAGTACGCCAACGAGGCCAAGCTGTACGTGCCGGTGGCGCAGCTGCACCTGATCTCGCGCTACAGCGGCGCCGACCCCGACGCCGCGCCGCTGCACCACCTGGGCGGCGCCGACTGGGACAAGGCGAAGAAGAAGGCGGCGAAGCAGGTACGCGACACCGCTGCCGAGCTGCTGAACCTGTACGCCGTGCGCGCCTCGCGCAAGGGTCATGCCTTCGCGTTCAGCGGCCACGACTACGACGCCTTCGGCGAGGGCTTCGGCTTCGAGGAGACGCCGGATCAGCAGGCGGCAATCGACGCGGTGCGCCAGGACATGTCGGCCGGCTTCCCGATGGACCGCCTGGTCTGCGGCGACGTCGGCTTCGGCAAGACCGAAGTGGCGCTGCGCGCAGCCTTCATGGCGGTGGCCGGCGGCAGGCAGGTCGCCGTGCTTTGCCCGACCACGCTGCTGGTCGAGCAGCATACGCAGACCTTCCGCGACCGCTTCGCCGACTGGCCGGTGCGCATCGAGGAGCTGTCGCGCTTCCGCTCCGGCAAGGAAGTGAATGCGGTGGTCGCCGGCATCAACGCCGGGACGATCGACATCGTCATCGGCACCCACAAGCTGCTGACGCCGCAGCTGCGCTTCGACCGCCTCGGCCTGGTGATCATCGACGAGGAGCACCGCTTCGGCGTGCGGCAGAAGGAGCGGCTGAAGGCGCTGCGCGCCGAGGTCGACGTCCTCACCCTCACCGCCACGCCGATCCCGCGCACGATGGCGCTGTCGCTGGAGGGCATCCGCGACTTCTCGGTGATCGCCACCGCGCCGCAGCGGCGGCTGGCGATAAAGACCTTCGTCCGCCAGGAAAGCGCCAGCCTGATCCGCGAGGCCTGCCTGCGCGAGCTGCGCCGCGGCGGCCAGATCTACTTCCTGCACAACGAGGTCGAGACGATCGAAAACCGCCGGGCGCGGCTGGCGGAGCTGGTGCCCGAGGCGCGCATCGAGATCGCCCACGGCCAGATGCCCGAGCGCGAACTCGAGCGGGTCATGCGCGAGTTCTACCAGCAGCGCTTCAACCTGCTGCTGTGCACGACCATCATCGAGACCGGCATCGACGTGCCGACCGCCAACACGATCGTCATCCACCGGGCCGACCGCTTCGGCCTGGCCCAGCTGCACCAGCTGCGCGGCCGGGTCGGCCGCTCGCACCACCAGGCCTACGCCTACCTGATGATTCCCGACCCCGAGGCACTGACCAGGAACGCCGAGAAGCGCCTGGAGGCGATCCAGAACCTGGAGGAACTGGGCAGCGGCTTCTACCTCGCCATGCACGACCTGGAGATCCGCGGCGCCGGCGAGGTGCTCGGCGAATCGCAGAGCGGCAACATGCAGGAGGTCGGCTTCGACCTGTACACGCAGATGCTCAACGCCGCCGTGCGCGCGCTGCGCTCGGGTCGCGAGCCCGACCTGCTGGCGCCGCTGGCGGCGGTCACCGAGATCAACCTGCACGTGCCGGCGCTGCTGCCGCCCGATTACGTCGGCGACGTGCACCAGCGGCTGTCGCTTTACAAGAAGCTGGCCAGCTGCGACGGCGAGGACGCCCTGCTGTCGCTGCAGGAGGAACTGATCGACCGCTACGGCAAGCTGCCCGAGGCGGCACGCGCGTTGATCGAGACCCACCGGCTGCGGCTGGCCGCCGAGAAGATCGGCGTGAAGAAGATCGACGCTTCGGCCGAGCTCATCGTGCTGAGCTTCGTGCCTGAAGCGCCGATCGATCCGGCGCGGCTGATCGGCATGATCCAGCGCGCCGCAGATGCG
>CP070661.1:738792-746527 GCA_020355165.1 Burkholderiales bacterium | reverse complement strand
CCAGCTCACGGCCGGCAACCAGGACATCGAGGTGCGTGCCGGCCAGTTCCTCGCCAGCAGCCGCGAGGTGGGCGAGCTGATCGTCGGCGTGCGGCCGGATGGCCGCGGCGGACGCCGGCCGGTGTACCTGGCCGACGTGGCGCGGGTGACCGACGGCCCCGACCTGCCGACCCGGTACGTCTGGCACGGCGCGCGCGTCGACGGCGGGGCCGGGGTCGAGTACCCGGCGGTGACCATCGCGGTGTCGAAGAAGGCCGGCGAGAACGCCTCGTCGGTCGCCGACGGCGTGATGGCGCGGGTCGAGGAGCTGAAAGGGCAGCTGATCCCGGCGGACGTCAAGGTCGTCGAGACCCGCAACTACGGCGACACCGCGCGCGACAAGGCGAACAAGCTGATCCAGAAGCTCATCTTCGCCACCCTGTCGGTGGTGGCGCTGGTCTGGGCCGCACTCGGCCGCCGCGAGGCGGCGATCGTCGGCATCGCCGTGGTGCTGACGCTGGCCAGCACGCTGTTCGCCTCGTGGGCGTGGGGCTTCACGCTGAACCGCGTGTCGCTGTTCGCGCTGATCTTCTCGATCGGCATCCTGGTCGACGACGCCATCGTCGTGGTCGAGAACATCCACCGCCGGGCGCAGATCGACCACGCGCCGCCGACGCAGATGATCCCGCGCGCGGTCGACGAGGTCGGCGGGCCGACCATCCTCGCCACGCTGACGGTGATCGCGGCGCTGCTGCCGATGGCCTTCGTTACCGGGCTGATGGGCCCGTACATGAGCCCGATCCCGATCAATGCCAGCATGGGCATGCTGCTGTCGCTGGCGATCGCCTTCGTGGTCACGCCGTGGCTGGCGCTGCGCCTGCTGCATCGGCACCGCGCCGGCGCGCACGCCGCGCCTTCGAGCGCCGACCGGCTCGGTGCCTGGCTGGCGCGCTTCTTCAGCCGCGCGATGACGCCGTTCCTGCGCGGCGACCGCGGCCGCCGCAACCGCTGGCTGATGGCCGCCGGCATCGGCCTGGCGATCCTGCTGGCGGTGGCGCTGGCGCCGCTGAAGCTGGTGGTGCTGAAGATGCTGCCGTTCGACAACAAGTCGGAGTTCCAGGTGGTGGTCGACCTGCCGACCGGCACGCCGGTGGAGCGCACGGCGGCGCTGCTGCGCGAGCTCGGCGCCGAGGTGGCGACGCTGCCGGAGGTCACGCACTACCAGGCCTACGCCGGGCTGTCGGCGCCGATCAACTTCAACGGCCTGGTGCGCCAGTACTACCTGCGCGCCGGCGGCGAGGTCGGCGACCTGCAGGTCAACCTGGCCAACGCGCACGAGCGCCAGCGCAAGAGCCACGAGATCGCGCAGGCGGTGCGCCCCGCCCTGGAGGCGATCGCCCGCCGCTACGGCGCCGACATCAAGGTGGTCGAGGTGCCGCCGGGCCCGCCGGTGCTGTCGCCGCTGGTGGCCGAGATCTACGGCCCCAACTACGACGCGCAGATGGCGCTGGCGCGCGAGGTGCGAAAGGTCTTCGAGACGACGCCCGACATCGTCGCCATCGACGACAGCATGCTCGACCCCGGCACGCGCCTGCAGCTGCAGGTCGACACCGCCAAGGCGGCGCTGTACGGCGTCCCGCCGGCCGAGGTCGCCCGCATGGTGCGGATGGCGCTGGCCGGCGAGGACGTCACGCCGCTGCACGACGGCCAGTCCAAGTACGCGGTGCCGGTGCGCATCGGCCTGGCGCCGGAAGACAAGGGCAGCCTGCAGGCGGCGCTGAAGCTGAAGCTGCGCGGCCAGCTGCCGACGGCCGACGGCCGCACCGAGAGCTACGAGATCGCGCTGGCCGAGCTGGTGACGCCGGTGAGCGCGCCGCGCGAGCGCGTCATCTACCGCAAGGACCTGCAGCCGGTGGTCTACGTGGTGGGCGACGTGGCCGGCGGCGCGGGCAAGACCGACTCGCCGCTGTACGGCATGTTCGAGATGCGGCCGGCGCTGGCCAAGCTGGCGCCGCCCGGCGGGCTGCCGCTCGCCGAGCACTGGATCGCGGCGCCGTCGGACCGCTTCGCGGCCTTCGGCCTGAAGTGGGACGGCGAGTGGCAGGTCACCTACGAGACCTTCCGCGACATGGGCATCGCCTACGGCGTCGGGCTGATCCTGATCTACCTGCTGGTGGTGGCGCAGTTCCGCTCGTACCTGACGCCTCTGATCATCATGGCGCCGATCCCGCTGACCGTGATCGGCGTGATGCCGGGGCACGCGGCTCTCGGCGCGCAGTTCACCGCCACCTCGATGATCGGCATGATCGCGCTGGCCGGCATCATCGTCCGCAACTCGATCCTGCTGGTCGACTTCGTCAACCTGAAGCTCGACGAAGGCACCGACTTCCAGCAGGCGGTGATCGACGCCGCGGCCACCCGCGCCAAGCCGATCGTGCTGACCGCGTTGGCGGCCATGCTCGGCGCGCTGTTCATCCTCGACGACCCGATCTTCAACGGGCTGGCAATCGCGCTGCTCGGCGGCATCTTCGTCTCGACGCTGCTGACGCTGATCGTCATCCCGATCCTGTACTACGCAGCCAACTATCGCCGCCTGGCCCGCCCGGCGGCGCCGATCCCCCCGCACACGGAAGGAAACACGACATGACCGTCGACCGCCTGATCCGCATCTTTGCCGGCACCTTCATCCTGCTGTCGCTCGCCCTCGGGGTCGAGGGCAGCCCGCTGTTCATGTCGCATTGGTGGCTGGCCTTCACCGCCTTCGTCGGCGCCAACCTGCTGCAGTACGGCGTCTCCAAGGTCTGCCCGCTGGGGTGGGCGTTGAAAAAGGCGGGCGTGCCAGAATCACGCCCGGTCTGTTGATGAGCGAGTGTGCCCTGATGGACAAGAGCGCCAACGAAGCACGACGCGCGCTGGTGCTGCGACTGAAGCGGGTCGAGGGCCAGCTGCGCGGCATCCAGAGCATGCTCGAGAGCGGCGTCGACTGCGAGCAAGTCGCGCTGCAGATGTCGGCCAGCCGCAAGGCGCTCGACAAGGCATTCTTCGAGATGGTCGCCTGCGCCATCGAGCACCCGCAGTTTTCCACCGCCAAGGGCGAGAAGACCAACCAGCGGGTTCACCGCATGGCGCGCACGCTGGCCAAGCTCGGCTAGGCTGCCTGCCGGTCGCCGGCGGCGGCGCTCAGCTTCCTGCGTCCTGCTGCCCGTAGTGCTCGAACCCGGCCAGCACGCGGGCCATTTCCTCCTCGGTCAGGCGCGGCGGCTCGCCGAGGGCGAGCGCCGCCAGGTACATGCGGGCCAGGTGCTCGACTTCGATGGCCAGGGCCAGCGCCTGCGGCAGCGAGGCTTCGCAGGCGATCACCCCGTGGTGCGCCAGCAGGCAGGCCTTGCGGCCGGCCAGCGCCGCCAGCGCGTGGTCCGACAGCGCCTGCGTGCCGAAGGTGGCGTAGGGCGCGCAGCGGATGTCGGCTCCGCCGCCGGCGGCGACCATGTAGTGGAACGGCGGGATGCCGCGGCCGTGGCAGGCGAGCGCGGTGGCCGACGGCGAATGCGTGTGCACGATCGCCGCCAGCTCGGGCCGCGCCCGGTGGATGTCGAGGTGGAAGCGCCACTCGCTGCTCGGCGCGCGGCCGCCGGTGGCCACACCGTCGGCCAGCCGCAGGAACACCAGGTCGGCCGGCTGCAGCGTCGCGTAACCGAGGCCGGTCGGCGTGATCAGCAGGCCGGCGTGGCGGCCGCGCGTGCAGCGCACCGAGACGTTGCCGGCCTTGTTGACGTTGATGCCGGCCTCGTTCATCGCCCGCGCCGTGTCGATCACCTGCCGGCGCAGTTGGTTCGAGTCCTCGGCCAGCGGCGCCGCGGCGGCCATCGGCTGGTTCCTCATGCGGCCGCGCGCGCCGGCGCGAACAGCCGCGCCAGTTCGGCCGGCGACGCCACGCCGCGCTCGGTGACGATGCCGGTGACCAGCCGCGCCGGCGTGACGTCGAAGGCCGGATTGGCCACCGGTGTGGCCGCGTCGGCCAGCGTCACCTGCGCCGGCCGGCCGCGGCCGTCGCGGCCGCTGACCCGGCGCACCTCGTCGGCCGCCCGTTCCTCGATCGGGATCTCGCGCAGCGCATCGGCGAGCTCCCAGTCGATGGTCGGCGAGGGCACCGCGGCGTAGAACGGCACGCCGTTGTCGGCGGCGGCCAGCGCCTTCAGGTAGGTGCCGATCTTGTTGCAGACGTCGCCGGTGCGGCTGACGCGGTCGGCGCCGACCATCACCAGGTCGACCTCGCCCCGCTGCATCAGGTGTCCGCCCGCGTTGTCGGCAATGAGCGTGTGCGGCACGCCGTGCGCGGCCAGTTCCCAGGCGGTCAGCAGCCCCTGGTTGCGCGGCCGCGTCTCGTCGACCCACACGTGCACGGGCACGCCGGCATCGTGCGCCTGGTACACCGCCGACAGCGCGGTGCCGTAGTCGACGGTGGCGATCCAGCCGGCATTGCAGTGGGTCAGCACGCGCACCGGCTGCCGCGTGCGCGCGTGCGCGGCGGTGATCAGCCCGGCGCCGTGGCCGCCCAGCGCGCGGTTGATCGCCACGTCCTCCTCGGCGATGCGGCCGGCTTCGCGCCAGGCGGCTGCGGCACGCTCGCCCGCCGCCAGCGGCTGCAGCAGCGAGCGCATCCGCGCCAGCGCCCAGCGCAGGTTGACGGCGGTGGGGCGGGTCGCCAGCAGCGCCGCGTGCGCGTCGGCCAGCGCCGCGTCGCCGCCGTCGCGCTGCAGGGCCAGCGCGATGCCGTAGGCCGCCGTCACGCCGATCAGCGGCGCACCGCGCACCTGCATCGAGCGGATCGCCAGCGCCACGTCGTCGCAGCTTTCGAGTCGCCGCGTTCCGAAGTCGAACGGCAGGCGTGTCTGGTCGACGATGCGCACCGCATGCGGACCGTCCTCAACGATCGAGCGCCAGGCAACGCCGTCGACCTTCATGCGGTCGATTCTACGGACCGATGACGGCCGGTTGCGGATGGCGGGCAGCGCGCCGGCGCCGCCTTCGGCGCGGTCGGCCGGCGCGGCGACGACGGGCGTCAGCGCTTGTGCGTCAGCTGCTTCGCCTCGTCGCGCGCCACCTGGGCGCCGATCCAGCGGAACATGACCAGCGCGATGACGCCGATGCCGAGGAGCACGCCGAGCGACAGCAGGCCGATCCAGGTGGTGAACAACTCGCGCAGGGCGTCCATGCGGTCCGTGCTCCCGGGGTGCTTCGCTCGTCCGCCGATCGACGCGCGGCTCAGCCGCGGCCGCCGACGCGGCTTCGCTGCGTCTCGAAGTCCTGCTGGCAGCGGGCGCAGCGCAACGCCGCCGGGTGCGCCTGCAAACGGCGCAGGTCGATCGGCTCCTCGCAGTCGATGCACAGGCCGTAGTCGCCCTGGTCGAGCCGCGCCAGTGCCGAATCGATCTCGTGCAGGGCGGTGGCCGAGCGTGCCAGGTGGGTCACGTCGGCCTGCCGCTGCGTCTCGGCCGCCGCGTCGTCGTCGGTTTCTTCCTTGTGCAGCGGCAGTCCGGCCTCGTCGTGGCGATGCTCGCCGTGCCCGTGCAGGCGCGCGTCGACGGCGGCCGCTGCCGCGCGTCTCATTTCCAGCAACATCAGGCGGAACTGCTCCAGCGCCGCCGCATCCAGTTCGGTGGTCGACATCGCCGCGGACTCCTGTGGCCTTGCAGCCTAAGTAGCGGAATTTGCACGGGGTTGACCGGAGTCAACGGCGGCGAAGAGGCGGGTGCGGCAATCGGGACGACGGCGAATGGATGAATCGCTCTTGTTCTACTGGACGTTGCACTGCAGCATAATACGTGCTAGCGAAGGCCGAGAATCCGCAGCCAGGCCGCACGATGCTCTTCTCCCACTACCTCCAGGGCGCGCTGGTGCCGCGATCGGTGGCGCTCGTCGGCGCGAGCCGGCGCCCCGGCGCGCTAGGTACCTACCTGCTCGACAACCTGACGGCCGGCGGCTTCAAGGGCCCGATCTATCCGGTCAACCCGAAGTACACCGAGCTCGCCGGGCTGGCCTGCCATCCGCGCGTGGCCGACCTGCCGCAGGCGCCGGACCTGGTGGTCGTCGCCATCGCGGCGAAGTCCGTGCCGGGACTGATCGACGAGTGCGCCGCGCGCGGCGCGCGGGCGGTGCTGGTGACCTCGCCCGGCTTCACCGAGTCCGAAGCGGGCCGCCAGCTGCACGAGGAGGCGCTGGCGCGGGCCCGCGCCAGCGGCATCCGCCTGCTCGGGCCGCACAGCCTCGGCATCATGCGCCCGGAGATCGGCCTGAATGCCAGCTATGCACGGGCGCGGGCGCAGCCCGGTTCGGTCGCGCTGGTCTCGCAGTCGGGGGCGGTGATCTCGGCGCTGCTCGATTTCGCGCGCACGGCGGGCTTCGGCTTCTCGACGGTGGTGTCCACCGGCGCCGGCTCCGACGTCGAGTTCTCGGAGATCCTCGACTTCCTGTCGACCGACAACGCGACGCGCAGCATCATCCTGTACGTCGAAGGGGTGCACGACGCGCGCGCCTTCCTGTCGAGCGTGCGCGCCGCGGCGAGCGTCAAGCCGGTGGTGGTGCTGAAGGTCGGCCGCCATCTGGCCGGCTCGAAGGCGGCGATGAGCCACACCGGCGCGCTGGTCGGCGACGACGCGGTGTTCGACGCGGCGCTGCGCCGCGCCGGCGCGATCCGCGTCGGCGCCTACTTCGACATGCTGTCGGCGGCCGAGGTGCTCGCCGCCGGCCGCTTCCCGCGGCCCGACCCCGGCAACCGGCTGGCGATCGTCTCCAACGGCGGCGGGCCGGGCGTGCTGGCGGCCGACTGCGCCGAGGACAACGAGGTCGTGCTGGCCAGCCTCACCCCCGAGACGGTGGCCAGCCTGAACGAGATCCTGCCGGCCACCTGGTCGCACGGCAATCCGGTCGACGTCATCCGCGACGCGGACATCATGCGCTGCGCCAGGGCGCTGGAGCGCGTGCTGGCCGATCCCGGCAACGACGGCGTGCTGGTGCTGTTCTCGCCGACCATCGCCCTGGGGGCGGAAGAGGTCGCCCACGCGCTGCTGCCGGTGGCGCAGGCGAGCGAAAAGCCGGTGATCACCGCCTGGCTCGGCGGCGACGAGACGCGCCGCGGCCGCGAGATCTTCGACGCCGCCGGCATGGCCACCGCGAGCAGTCCCGAGCGCGGCGTCCAGGCCTTCGGCTACGTGTCGAAGTTCATCCGCGGCCGGCAGATGCGGCTGCAGGTGCCGCCGCCGCAGGTGGCCGAGTTCGAGACCGAGGCCGCCGAGGCGCGGCGGATCATCGAGCGCGCCTCCGGCGCCGGCCACGCGACGCTCGACGAGCGCGCCTCGAAGGCGCTGCTGGCGGCGTTCGGCATCGACACCGCGCGCACGAGGCTGGCCGCCTCCGCCGAGGAGGCGATCGCGCTGGCCGAGGAGATCGGCTATCCGGTGGCGCTGAAGCTCTCGGCCACCGGCGTGCTGCACAAGAGCGACGTCGGCGGCGTGATCCTGTCGGTGGCGAATGCGCGCGAGGTCGGCCACGCGTTCGACCAGATCCGCAGCCGCTGCGCCGAGCGGGCGCCGAACGCCCGCTTCCACGGCGTGCTGGTGCAGCAGATGATCGTGCGGCCGAACGGCCGCGAGCTGCTGGTCGGGCTGGCGCGCGATCCGAGCTTCGGCCCGGTGATCAGCTTCGGCATGGGCGGCATCGCGGTGGAGGTGCTGCGCGACGCCGCGCTGGCGCTGCC
>CP070661.1:730543-738692 GCA_020355165.1 Burkholderiales bacterium | reverse complement strand
TCGCGCCCGCACAGCGTGACGAACTCGTTCATCTTGATCAGCCCCTGCCGGTACAGCTTGCCGCCGATGCCGGGGTATTCGGCGTACTCGGGGTAGCCCTTGGGCAGCAGGCCCTGGCGGTTGCCGATCACGCCGACCAGCATGCCGTCGAGCTTCACCAGCCCGGCATAGATCTCCGGCCCGTAACCCGGCCTGAATTCCATGTGCTCGCTGCCGTCGACCAGCCGCGCCAGCAGATCGTCGAACGAGTAGGTCTCCTTCTGGTTGGCGGGCAGCAGGTGGTACAGGTCCTCGGCGGCGAACGCCGGCTCGGCCGGCTCGGCGACGCGGAAGAAGCCCGGCTCGTAGGCGGGGATCGCGCGCATGTACTCCTTCAGCCCGTCGAGCACGCCCTTCTCGTCGTCGTAGACGCGGGTGAAGAAGCCGGTCTCGCCGTAGTGGATGTCGGCGCGCCCGGGCGGCCGCTCCTTGAACTCGCGCGTGCGTGCGATCAGTTCCTCGAGGCCTTCGATGTCGAAGTGGCCGCGCGGCGACATGCCGGAGACGATGCCGGCCCCGCCGACCGCCATGTTGGCGTCCTTGTGCGCGAGCAGGATGGTCGGGCTGATGCTCTGGTAGCCGCCGCCGGCGGGATTGGTGCCGTAGATGCCGGCCAGCACCGGGATGCCGGCCTGCTCCAGTTCCGCGTGACGGAAGAACGGCGTGCCGCCACCGCGCCGGTCGGGATAGAACTTCTCCTGGTCGGGCAGCTTCACCCCGCTGCAGTTGACCAGCCACACCAGCGGCAGGCGCAGCCGCCTGGCGAGGTTGGTCACCCGCAGGATGTTGTCGGCCTGCCCGGGCAGCCAGGCGCCGGCCAGCACCTTGTTGTCGAAGCCGATCACCACGGCCCAGCGGCCGCAGATCTTCGCCAGCCCGTCGACGACGTTGGTCGTGCCCTCTTCGTTGTCCTCCGGGTTATAGAGGCTGTGCAGCGGATGCCAGGTGCCGGGGTCGACCAGGTATTCCAGCCGCTGCCAAACGGTCAGCGCGCCTCGCTTGTTGATCTCGGCGGCCGGCAGGCCGACGCTCTCGCGCGCCTTTCTCGCTGCGGCGAGCTCGGCCTCGACCGCTTCGAGCCGCGCGCGGCTGTCCTGCGAGCGCGCGACGCGCGCTTCCTTCAGCGCCTTGCCGAGAGCCGGCATCTTTTCAAAGTATGGCCTCATTGGATTTCCTGGTTTCCTTTCGCATTCAACACGTCATCACCCGTCGCCCCGGCGAAGGCCTGGGCCTAATCTCTCGAGCCGCAACTTGGGTCCCGGCCTTCGCCGTGACGACAGGCACCCCGACTCATTCGCGGTTCGGCGTGTGGCCGCAGGCCATCCCGGAGATGATGACCTTCTGGATGTTCGACGTGCCTTCGACGACCTGCAGCGACTTGGCGTCGCGGTAGAAGCGCTCGGCCGGGTACTCGGTCGAGAAGCCGTACGAGCCGTAGATCTTCATGCACTCGTTGGCGGCGCGCACCGCCGCCTCCGACGCCGCGTACTTGGCGATCGAGGTCTCGAACTGGTTGGGCTTGCCCTGGTCCTTCAGCCAGGCGGCGCGATAGACGAGCATCTGCGCCGCGTGGTGCTCGACCGTCATCTCGGCGATCTGGGCCTGGATCATCTGGTGCTGCGAGATCGGCTTGCCGAACTGCGTGCGCTCGTTGGCGTAGGCAATCGCCAGGTCGAGCGCGCCGCCGGCCACGCCCAGCGCCCCGGCAGCACAACCAAGCCGCGTCTGGTTCAGCTGCCACATGCAGATGCGGAAGCCATCGCCGGGCTTGCCGAGCACGTTCTCCTTGGGCACCTTCATGCCCTCGAAGACGAACTCGCCCGTCGGCGAGCAACGCAGGCCGAGCTTGGTCTCGATCGCGCGTGCGGTGCAGCCGGGCATGTTCTTCGGCTCGATGATGAAGGCGGTCATGCCCTTGTTGCCGGCCGCCCTGTCGGTGTACGCGTACAGCAGCCCGGCGTCGCCGACCTGCGCCTGCGAGATCCACATCTTGCTGCCGTGGACTTCCCAGTGGTCGCCGCGGTCGATCGCGTGAGTCTTCATGCTGGCGACGTCCGAGCCGGTGTTCGGCTCGGTCATCGCGAAAAAGCCGAGCTGCGTTCCCGCCAGCCAGCCGGCGATGTACCTGTTCTTCTGCTCCGGCGTGCCGAACTTCGCCACCGTCAGCGCCGGCCCGAGGTTCTGCATGTTGAACGGCAGGCGCCAGGAAGCCGAGACCTTGGCGATCTGCTCGGCCATCAGCACCGATTCCATGAAGCCCATGCCGCTGCCGCCGAGTTCCTCGGGCAGCGCGCAGGAGAAGAAGCCGAGCGAGCCCATCTTGGCCACGCGGTCGGCACGGAACTCGTGCGCGAGCTCCTCCTTCTCGAGCGTCGGCGCGATCTCCTCGGCGGCGAATCGCCTGGCGGTGTCCTGGATCAGTTGCTGCTCAGCGGTCAGTTGGAAGTTCATGGCGGGCTCCGGTGGCGGTCGGCTGCAAGGCGGCGTCAGCTGATGATCATCAGCACCGCGTCTTCCGCGACCTTGTCGCCCTTCTTGACGCGGATCTCGGTGACCGTGCCGCTGCACGGCGCGGCGATCGCGTTTTCCATCTTCAGCGCCTCGATCACCAGCAGGTCGTCGTCTTCCTCGACCCTGGCGCCGGTCTCGACCAGGATGTCCAGAACGCTGCCCGCCAGCGGTGCCCGCACTTGCTCTGCCATGGATGGTCTCCCTCTCGAACGGATGAGCCGGCGCCGGCGCTGCCGGCGCAGAACCTCGCGCCTGGCGGCCGCCGGCCGGGCATGCGGGCCTTTTACCGAACTCGACCTGTTACTCCCTTGTCTCGGATCAAGCCCCGCGGGTCTTGCCTGAAAAACGGCTGCCGCCGGCGCCGCCTCGCGCCGGCGGCGGCATCGTCAGCCGGGCCCGGGCCGGGGAAGTTCAAGCGTGCGCGGCGGTGCCGCCGGCGATCGGCGAGCCGTCATTGCGCCGCTGAGTATCCCGCTAGACTGCACCGTGAATCGGCTGGCCCGCGACCGGCAACCGGCGGGGCGCCACCCTGCAAACTGCTCGATCGTCCGGGTCGGATGCGCAAGCGCGACACCGCCGCCATCCGAAGATCAGCGTGAGAGATGGGAGATCGACGTGCGTGCGCTACGTTATGACTCGTTCGGCCCGGTCACCTCGGTGGTCCGGCTGGTCGAGGCCGCGCAGCCGCGGCCGGGGCGCGGCCAGGTGCTGGTGCGCGTGCAGTACGCGGCGATCAACCCGCTCGACTGCAAGCTGGTCGAGGGCGAGTTCAGGCGGCTGTTCAAGAGCAAGCCGCCGGCCGGCATCGGCACCGAGTTCAGCGGCACCGTCGAGGCGCTCGGGCCGGGCGTGGCCATGCCGAAGATCGGCACGCCGGTGGTCGGCTTCATCGACCCGACCGCGCGGCCTCCCGGCGCCCTGCAGCAGTTCGTCGCCGTCGACGCCAAGGACGTGCTGGCGGTCGACGCCGTCGACCTCGACACCGCCTGCACCCTTCCGGTGGCCGGGGTCGCGGCGCTGCAGATGTGCCGGCTCGGCGAGGTCAAGGGCGGCCAGCGCGTGCTGGTGCACGGCGCGGCCGGCGGCGTCGGCAGCTTTGCCGTGCAGATCGTTCGCCTGCTCGGCGGCAAGCCGGTGGCGACCGGCAGCCGGCTGAGCCAGCCGGTGCTGGCGACGCTGGAGCCGGAGGCGGTGGTCAACTACGCGACGCAGAAGGTGTCCGCCTGGGGCGGACCATTCAACGTCGTCCTCGACTGCGCCAGCACGCTCGGCGACGCCGACATCGGCGAGCTGATGCCCAACGGCGGGCGCTACGTGCGCACGCTGCCTGCCTTCCCGTCGGTGCTGCTCGACCCGGTGCTGAACGCGACGCGGCCGGTCAAGCGCTTCACGCTGAAACTGAAGCCCAATACCGAAGACGTGCGCACGCTGCTGAACTGGATGCGCCGCGGCATGCTGAAGCCACTGATCTCCGAGCGGGTCGCGCTCGCCAATGCGATCGCTGCGCTCGACCACCTGCAGGCCGGCCGCGCGCAAGGCAAGCTGGTCGTCGGCGTTTCGTAGCCGCGGTCAGGCGGCGGCGAAGCGGGCCAGCGCGCTGTCGGCGTCGCCCAGCTCGATCTCGATCGCCAGCAGCCGCTTCACGTAGTGCGACACCGCCAGCTCGTCGGTCATGCCGATGCCGCCGTGCAACTGGATTGCCTCCTGGCCGATCGAGCGCAGCGCGCGGTGCGCCATCACCTGCGCCGCGTCGAGAACGCGCGCGCAGTCGGCGGCGTCGAGCCGCATCGCCGCCGCCAGCAGCAGCGACTGCGCCTGCTCGTGCCGGATCGCCAGGTCGGCCATGCGGTGCGCCAGCGCCTGGAAGCGGCCGAGCGGCTGGCCGAACTGCCGGCGCGTGCGCAGGTACTCGGCGGTGGTGTCGAGCACGGTACGCGCCAGGCCGACGCCCTCGGCGATGCGGCCCAGCCGCGCGGCGTCGCGGGCGAGGCGCATCGCCGTCGAGGCAACTTCGCCCCTCGCCAGCTCGGCGACGCCTTCCAGCGAGCAGACGACCTCTGCCGCCGCGGTGCCGTCGAACTGCCGCCAGCTGCGCCGCTCGGCGTCCCTCAGCGACAGCAGGCACAGCCGCTCGCCATTGGCGAACAGCACCGCCGCGGCGTAGCCGGCGTGCGCGGCCGTGCCGCGCACGGTACCGGCCGCCACCCGCGCATCGACCAGCGGCACGACGATCGACGAGCCGTCGCCAATTGCCGCCAGCGCCGCGTCACGCGCCTCGCCCGCCGGCAGGCGGGCCAGCGCGGCCGCCGCCGCCAGCGCGCAGTCGACGAAGGGTTCGAGCAGCCAGCCGCGGCCCAGCGTCTGTGCGACCAGCACGCCGTCGATCAGCGGCCGGCCGAGCCCCCCCTGCTCCTCCGGCACCAGCAGCGAGGTCAGGCCGAGCTGGGCGAACTCCGCCCACAGCGGCGGCACCTCGTCCGCCGGCGACCTCGCCAAGGCACACCGCGCATCGAAGGCGCACTGCTCGCGCACCAGCCGCTCGCAGCTGGCGACGAACATCGACTGGTCCTCGGTCAGGGAGAAGTCCATCGCAGTTCATCCTGGCCGGGGAAGCACGCGGGAGCCGGCCGAGCCTCCTCGTTGTCCTGACAGCGACCGCGACGCGGCGCGCGACATCTGCCCGGTCCTAGAGATCGAGCACATGTTTGGCGATGATCGAGCGCTGGATCTCGTTCGAGCCGCCGTAGATCGTCACCTTGCGCAGGTTCAGGTAGAAGGCCGCCGCCGGGTCCGGCACCCAGCCCTCGCCGCCGGCGTCCCACGCGCAGGCCAGCGCCGGCCGGCCCTGCGTCTCGAGGATCAGCTCGGCGATGCGCTGGTACAGCTCCGAGCCCTTGATCTTCAGCATCGAGGCCATCGGCCCCGGCGAACCGCGGTCGCGCGCGGCGGCGAGCACGCGCAGGTTCAGCACGTCGAGCGCCATCAGCTCGATCTCGACCTCGGCCAGCCGCGCCGCGAACAGCGGATCGTCTGCCAGCGGCCGGCCGTTGCGAATGCCTTCGCCTGCGAGGCTCTTCGCCCGGGCCAGTTCACGCTTGCTGATGCCGACGTTGGCGATGCCGGTGCGCTCGTGCTCGAGCAGGTACTTGGCGATCGTCCAGCCCTGGTTCTCCTCGCCGACCCGCTGCTCGATCGGCACCTCGACCTCGTCGAGGAACACCTCGTTGACCTCGACCGAGCCGTCGAGCAGGCGGATCGGCCGCACCGTCACGCCCTTGCTCCTCATGTCGATCAGCAGGAAGCTGATGCCCTCCTGCTTCTTCGCCTCGGGGTCGGTGCGCACCAGGCAGAACATCCAGTCGGCGTGCTGCGCCAGCGTGGTCCAGGTCTTCTGGCCGCTGACGAGGTAGCGGTCGCCCTTGCGCACCGCGCGCGTGCTCAGTGCCGCCAGGTCGCTGCCGGCACCGGGCTCCGAGTAGCCTTGGCACCACCAGTGTTCGGCCGACGGGATGCGAGGAAGGAAGCGGCTCTGCTGCGCCGGCGTGCCGAACTTCATCAGCACCGGGCCGACCATGCGCAGGCCGAACGGCAGCAGCCGCGGCGCGCCGGCGACCATGCATTCCTCGTCGAAGAGGTGCTGGCGGATCGGGTCCCAGCCCGGGCCGCCCCACTCGCGCGGCCAGGTCGGCGCGCCCCAGCCCCTGGCGTGGATGATCTTCTGCCAGCGCGCGATGTGCTCGGCCACCACGTGCTCGCCGCCGAGCACCGAGGCGCGGATGTCCTCGGGCAGTGCCGCCTGCACGAACTCGCGCACCTCGGCGGCGAAGGCCAGTTCCTCGGCGGTGAAGTTCAGGTCCAACGGCGGCTCCGGCAACGGGATCTGCGTCGGCAGCACGAAGCACCGCCGAGGCGCCGGCCGATTATCGCCGCCACCGGCGCCCGGCTGCGGCGGGCCCTCGACGCGGCTCCGGCGGCCTGCCCACCAGGAACCGGGCCGAACCTCGCACGCCGCGGCCGCGCGAGACGGCCCGCCCTTCGTCGCCCATCAGGCCCGCGCCGGCAGGCCCGTGGCGACGATGCTCAGCCCACCTTGGCCAGGATCGCGCTCATCTCGCTGCGGTTGAAGGCGCGCAGCGTCTGCGTGCGCACGTTGCCGGCGGAACCGACCGCCAGCGCGAAGGCGGTCATCGCTGCGTCGTCGGGGGCCTCGAAGGTCACCACCATGTCGTAGCTGCCCAGCGTCCAGACGATCTCCTTCATCGTGATGCCGGCTTTCTGCGCCGCCTCCTTGACCGCGTCGGCGCGCTTGACCGAGTCCTTGACGTTGCGGATGCCCTGGTCGGTGAAGTTACCGAGAGCGATGAACGTTGCCATGGATGTCCTCCGAGTGCGTTGAGTGAACGTGCGGGGAGCCGTTGGTCAGGACAGGCGCGACGGCGCGGGCTCAGACGCGCGTCGGCTGGTCACGTCGGGGCCTCGGTGAGCGACAAGAGTCCGGTCGCGGGCCCGTTCGATGTCCGTGCAACGTAGGCGCCGTGGAGTTGGCAGTCAATCGCGGCAGGCCGCAATTTCGTCCTTATGGCAGCGCAGCACGGTCGCTGCGTTGCGGTACGCGCAGAGATTCAGCCGCGCCGCTGCGTCAGGCGAGCAAGCTTCAGCGCCAGCAGCAGCCACGGCGCGCCGTGGTAGAGCAGGTCGAAGATGTCGATCGGCCGCGACAGCGTGCCGGCGGCGAGCATCTTCAGCTTTTCCCACACGTGCGGCTCGGGCACGAACGGCGCCAGGCCGAGGGTCAGCGCGACGGCGACGAGGATCCAGACGGGGATGCGGTCGAGCCAGGTCATGCGGCGAGTATGCCTGCCAGCGACGTGGCATGTGGAGTTCGGTTCAAACGAAAACGGCGCCCGAGGGCGCCGCTCCCTTCCAACCGCGTCTTGCTCAGCGGCCGATGGCCTTGAGGACCATCTGCGCAATTATCTTGCCCGTCGCAGCGGTCGGGTGGTAGCTATCCCAGTAGAAGTACCCGTCGGGATTGGCGCAGACGGTCGGTGCAGCGGCGAGGTTGTTGAAGCATGCCTCCGTGCCGTTGGTCAGCCCAAGCGACGCCGGGTTGGCTGCCGCCTGGTTGGAGAGCGAAAAGATGTCGATCGTGTAGATGTTCAGGCCGGGCGAGGTGGCCTTGAGCGCAGCAGCCTGCTGCGCGACGGCGCCATTGAACCCCGCCGACAGCTGCGTCGCCACCGCTATCGCGGCCGGGCCAAGCGCCTGCACTTGCGGGGTCAGGCCGAGATTCGTGCTGTTGGCCAGCACGATGTGCCGCGCGCCGGAGGCGTAGAGGCGCTGCATGATGGTCACGATGCTGGTCACCGCGTTGGTGACGATCCGTGTCGGGGCGGTGGGATCGGACGGCGCCAGCGTCAGCGCATCGGTGAGGTCGTTACCGAAGGTCACTCCGTCGACGACATAAAGCGCCTGCGGGCTCGAAACGTAGCGGACCGAAGCCAGGTACTGCTCCAACTGCACCGCCATGTTCGGCACGAGCTGCGGCGCACCGCCCGGAATCGCGGTCGTGCGGGCGCCCTGGTACGCATAGTTGGTT
>CP070661.1:721815-730443 GCA_020355165.1 Burkholderiales bacterium | reverse complement strand
GTGTGTACGTCCGGGTCGTCGGGCGTGAGCCGCAGGGCGCGGTCGTAGCTGGCCAGCGCTTCTTCCAGCCGTCCGAGCTGTGCCAGCAGGTGACCGCGGTTGTAGTGTGCTTCGGCACGTTCAGGCCCGAGCTGAATGGCGCGGTCATATCTCGACAGAGCGTCGTCAAAGCGCTTGAGAGCCTGCAGCGCAATGCCTAGCCAGATATGGGCCTCGGAGCTAAGCGGGGCGATTTCGAGCGATTTCTCCAGAAGTTGTGCGCCTTCCGCCATATGCCCGCGCTGGCACTCGGCGCTGCCCAGCAGATAGAGGAACTGCGCGCTTCGCACGAAGTGCGGCAGCAGTTCGCGATAGGCGGAGACAGCACCGTTGAACTCGCCTGCCTGATGCAACTGGAAGGCCCGCTGGAGACGTGCATTGAAATCGGAGTGCTGCTCCATGGGTCAGGCCGTTCCGGCTTGCTGCTGTCAGTTGGCTCGGCGTGCGCCGCCCCGATGTCTGATAACGCCCGGATCTGGAGTCCGTGTGGTAGAAGTTTCCTGATGGGTCCTGGCCGCTGCCGCCTGCGCGTAGGCCGCAGCACCAACGTTTAGATATACCTTGGGATTGGTGGGTCGTGAAGGATTCGAACCTTCGACCAACGGATTAAAAGTCCGCTGCTCTACCGACTGAGCTAACGACCCGTGCTGGATGCTCGGCCAAGGCTTTCCGGCCGGCGCAGTGAGGAGGGCGAATTATCCCGATCGGCAAAGGGGCAGTCAAACCGACGGGCGTGCGCTCGGCGGCGGCGCTCGATCAGACTGCTCCGGCACTTCCGGGTCGCGCGGCGGCCGAGACTACTTGCGGCCGATCACCTTGAGCCGCTCCTCGGCGACCTTGGCGGCTTCCGAGTTGGGGTAGTCGGCAATGATCTTCTGCAACGCGCCGCGGGCACGCGCCGTGTCCTTCAGCTCGAGGTGGCTGGCGGCGATGTTCAGCAGCGCGTCGGGCGCGCGCGGCGAGTCGGCGTAGCGGTCGATCACCACCTGCTGCGCGGCGATCGCGCCCTTGTAGTCCTTCAAGCTGTACAGCGAGTTGCCGAGCCAGTAGTTCGCCGCAGGCGCGTGCGCCGACTTCGGCCAGCGGGTGAGGAAGACCTGCAAACTGGTGGCGGCGCCGCGGAAGTCGCCGGCGCGGAACTGCGCCAGCGCCGCGTCGTAGGCGGCCTGCTCGGCGCGGTCGACCGTCGCCGGCTTGCCATCGACGGTCGTCGCAAGCGGCTCGAATGCCTTCAGCCGCGCATCGAGATCGGCGTACAGGTCGCGGTTGCGCTTCTGCAGCGTGGCGATCTCGTTGGTCAGCGTCTCGACCTGGCCGCGCAGCAGGGCGATCTCCTTGCGCTGCGCCTCGACCGTGTTGGCGAACTCCAGTTGCGCCCGGTTGGCCGCTTCCAGCCGCTCGATCCGCGTCGCCAGTTCGGCATCCTTCTCGCGCAGCCGGTTCTCCATCTCGGTGACCTTGGCGCGCAGGTCGATGATCGCCTTGCGGGCCTCGTCGTCGCCAAACAGTGCGTGCGCCGGCATGCTCCATGCGAACCCGACCAGCAGGGCCGCGACCAGATGCCTGGCGGCCGGCGCGATTGCCGCGTGCCGATTGCTGCTCACGGGGCACCGATCACTTGTAGTTGAGGTCGGCGCGCCGGTTCTGCGCCCAGGACGCTTCGTCGGCGCCGGTGGCCACCGGCTTTTCCTCGCCGAAGCTGACCGTCTCGATCTGCGACTCGGCCACGCCGAGCAGGCGCAGCCGGCTCTTCACCGCTTCGGCGCGCTTCTGGCCGAGCGCCAGGTTGTACTCGCGGCTGCCGCGCTCGTCGGCGTTGCCCTCGATGGTCACCCGCCGGCCCTGGTTGCCGACGAGGAACTTGGCGTGCGCCTCGACCAGGCCCTGGAACTCGGGCTTGACGACGAAGCTGTCGAAGTCGAAATAGATGCTGCGCTTTGACAGCGGGCTGGCCGGATCGGTGAGCGGATCGATGCCCTTGGCGGTGGCGTCGACCCGCGTCACCGCTCTCGAATCGCCGGCCGCCTCGCCGCCGGGTTTGGCGCCCGCCGCGCCGGCGCTGCCGGCCGCGTCGCTGACCGGCGCGGGCGGCTGCTCCTCCAGCGGCGTGCTGGCGCAGGCGGCGAGCAGCAGCGCCGTGGCGGCGCAGGCGGCCAGTCGCATCAGGCGGTTCGGCGTCATGACTTCCCTCCTTGGTTACTTGATGAACGGGCCCCAGGCCGGCTCCCTGACGTCGCCGCTCGGCCCGCTCAACCGTGCCTTCACCCGGCCGTCGACCGACACCGAGGCAAGGATGCCGCGGCGGCCGACTTCGGTCGCGTACAGGAGCATGCGCCCATTGGGAGCGAAGCTGGGCGATTCGTCAAGCGCGGTGTCGGTCAGCGCCGTCTCCTGGTTGGTCGCCAGGTCGAGCGTGTGCACCTGGAAGCGGCCGCCGCGGCGGCCGACGTAGGCAAGCAGGCGCCCGTCCGGGCTGATGCGCGGGGTGACGTTGTAGTCGCCGCCGAAGGTCACGCGGGCCACACCGCTGCCGTCGGCGTTCATGCGGTAGATCTGCGGCCCGCCGCCGCGGTCCGAGGTGAAGTAGACGAACTTGCCGTCGGGCGAGAACACCGGCTCGGTGTCGATGCCCGCCGAGCGGGTCAGCCGCTTCAGGCTGGAACCGTCGGCGTTGATCGAATAGATCTGCGACAGTCCGTCGCGGGTCAGCACCACCGCCAGTTTGCTGCCGTCGGGCGCCCACGCCGGCGCCGAGTTGCTGCCGAGGAAGTTCGCCACCACGCGCCGCTGGCCGGTGGTGATCGTGTGCGCGTAGACGACCGGCTTGCCGCTTTCGAAGGACACATACGCCAGCTTGCTGCCGTCGGCCGACCAGGACGGCGACATGATCGGTTCGCGCGAACGCAGGGCCGGCTGCGCGTTGGCTCCGTCGGAATCGGCGATCTGCAGCTCGAAGCTGTTCTTCGCCAGTTGCACCACGTAGGCAATCCGGGTGGCGAAGACGCCGCGCTCGCCGGTGAGCTTCTCGAAGATGCGATCGGCGATCCGGTGCGCATTCAGCCGCAGCTCCGCGGCGCTCGAGACGTACGAAAGGGCGTCGAGCTGCGTCTGCTTGACCGTGTCGTACAGGCGGAAGCGCAGGTCGAAGCGGCCGTCGGCCAGCCGCGAGGCCGAGCCGACCACCAGCGCATCGGCACCGCGACCCCTGAAGTCGGTGAGGCTCACCGCGGCCGTCTCCGGCAGCGGCGCAGCACCGGCGTCGATCAGCCTGAACCGCCCGGAACGCTGCAGGTCGGCGCGGACGATCTCGTCGACCGGCTGCGGAATCTCGCCGTCGCGCCTGAAAGTGGCGACCGAAACGGGGAACTGGTCGGAACCGACGCCGGTGATCTCGACCCGTAGCTGCGCCGCGGCCGGCGACAGAACGAGCAGCGCCGCCAGCAGGGCGAGCGCTTGGGCGAGGAGTCGGTGCATTGGCGGCAAATTATAGGGAGAGGAGGTGCGTTGCCGTGGCCGTGGAGTCCGTACGCGTCTGTAACAGTCGGTTAGCGGACGGCGCCGGCGTGGCTGCGCCCGACCGCGCCGGCAGCCGGCACGCCGGCGCGGCTACTGGGCATCGACCGGACGGAAGCGGATGATCACC
The DNA here is from genome assembly GCA_020355165.1 of Burkholderiales bacterium. Classification (GTDB taxonomy): domain Bacteria; phylum Pseudomonadota; class Gammaproteobacteria; order Burkholderiales; family Burkholderiaceae_F; genus JADJWR01. Next base: position 726,761 of record CP070661.1, on the reverse strand, counting down.
GTGCGGTCGACAGTGCCGTCGCGCTTGCGCGGGAACGGATCGGTGCGGCGGATCGCGCGCTCGACTGCCTCGTCGTAGCCCGGCAGTCCGCTTGCCTTCAGCTTGCGCACGGCCATGATCTCGCCAGTGGGCAGCAGGTCGACCTGGAATTCTGCGTAGACGCTCGCCGGCGTGTTCTCCGCAACGGCAAAGACGATGCGCGGCCGGATCAGCGCGATCAGCTGCCCGGCGTAGCTCGGGTCGCCGCCGCCTGCGCCGGCTGCCGGCGCGCCGCCCGGCTGGCCGCCGGCCTTGCTGCCGCCGGCGGCCTGGGCCAGCACGCGCGCCTCCTCGGCCTTGCGGACCGTCTCGCGGCGCTCCTCCTCGCGCTTGCGCTCGGCGGCCTGTGCGATCGCCTCGGCCTGCTTCTTCCGTTCCTCCTCGAGCTGCTTCTTCTCTTCGGCCAGCCGCCTGGCCTCGGCCTCGCGCCGCTTCTGCTCGGCCTGCCGCTTACGCTCGGCCTCGAGCCTGCGCTCCTCCTCGAGCCGCTTCTCGGCCTCGAGCCGCCTTTCCGCCTCGAGCCGTTTCTTCTCCTGCTGCAGGACGATGTCGGCATCCGGCTTCTCCGGCTCCGGCTCGGCCTTGACCGGCGGCGGTGGTGGTGGTGGGGCGATGGCCACCGGCTCCGGCGGCGCCGGGGCGCCGCCGCTCCACAGTTCGACGACCACGGCGCCGGAGGGCTCGACGTTCCACTGCACCGAGATCCACAGCGCGCCGACCAGCAGCGCGTGCATGGCCAGGGCGAGCACGAACGCCGCCGACGTGTTCTGCTCCGAGCGCGGCTGCTGCGGGCGATGCTGGACGAGGACGGCGCTCATCGGCGAGTGGCCTACTTCCTCTCCGGCTGCACGGCCAGCCCGACGCGGGCGACGTTCTCCTTCTGCAGTGCGCTCATCACCTTCATCACCTGCTCGTAGCGGACGTCCTTGTCGGCGGCGATCACCACCGGGGTCTTCTGCGCCGGGTCGGCCTGCCCCTGCTGCCGCTTCCTGACCAGCGCGACGGCGCCGGGCAGGTCGGCCGCCAGTTCCTTGGCGCCCTCGCGCAGCGACACCCGTCCGTCGGCGCGCACGACGATCTCCAGCGGCCGGTCGGGCGCGCGCGAGGACTTGCCCACCGACGGCAGGTTGACCAGGCTCGGGTTAACGAATGGGGCCGCGACCATCAGGATCACCACCAGCACCAGCATCACGTCGATGTACGGCACGACGTTGATGTCGGCGAGCATCCTTCTGCGGCTGCCGGCGACGCGGCGGGCGAGCAGGGCCATGGTTCAGTCGCTCCGCGGGATGACCGCTGCCACGCCGCGGCTCCTAGCGCTGCCGCTGCAGGATGTTCGAGAACTCCTCGATGAAGGTCTCGAAGCGGCTGGCGAGGCGGTCGATGTCGTGCGCGAAGCGGTTGTAGGCGACCACCGCCGGGATGGCGGCGAACAGGCCGATCGCGGTGGCGATCAGCGCCTCGGCGATGCCCGGCGCGACCGAAGCCAGCGTCGCCTGCTCGAGGCTGGCCAGGCCGGTGAAGGCGTGCATGATGCCCCAGACGGTGCCGAACAGGCCGACATAGGGGCTGACCGAGCCGACCGAGGCGAGGAACTGCAGGCGCCGCTCCAGCGCGTCCATCTCGCGCTGGTAGGCGGCGCGCATCGCCCGGCGTGCCCCGTCGAGGATCGCCGGCCCGCTCTCGCCCTCGCGGCCGCGCAGCTTGAGGAACTCGCTCATGCCGGCCTCGAAGATGCGCTCCAGCGCGCCGGTCCTGTGGCGCCGGTTGGTTGCCTTCTCGTACAGCTTGCCGAGGTCGGCACCGCCCCAGAACTCGCGCTCGAAGCGCTCGGTCTCCTGCCGCGTGGCGCGGATGGCGAAGCCCTTGCCGAAGATCACCGTCCAGGAGGCCAGCGAGACCACGATCAGCAGCAGCATCACGACCTGCACCACCAGCGTGGCCTTGGTGACCAGGACGAGGATCGACAGGTCGGCGGCGGAGTTCATCGGCGTGTTCAGGCGTGGGAGGGAAGCGGCATTGGTGCCAGTCGCTCGAGCAGTTCCGCCGGCAACCGCGCCGGCGAGCGCCGCTCGATGTCGACGCAGGCGACTTTGACGCGCGCCGAGGCCAGGAGTTCGCCATCGCGGCAAGCCCGCTGGCCAAAGACGACGTAGGTCCGCGCCTGCTCGGCGAGCACCGCGTCGATTGTCAGCGAGTCGTCGAGGCGCGCCGGGCGGTGGTAGCGGACCGACAGGTCGGCGACGACGAACTGCCGGCGCTGGCGTGACGCCATCTCGCGCTGCTCGAATCCGAGCGAGCGCAGCCACTCGGTGCGGCAGCGCTCGAAATACTTCAGGTAGTTGGCGTAGTAGACGACGCCGGCCGCGTCGGTGTCCTCGTAATAGACGCGAACCGTCCAGCGAAAGGCGGCGGCGGCGTCGTCAGGGCGTTCCACGGAAGCCGAGTGTATCGCGCGGGGCTGCGGCGCCGGCCTCGCCGCGGCCGACGAACGGGCGACGGGGCCGGCGACTACAATCGCGCGCTTCGATTTCTGCTGCACCCTGGCCGCGCCGCGGGCAGGGAGGGGACCTGATGGCGAACAACAACGTGCTGCTGCGGCTCGCTGTCTCGGTGCTGGCGCTCGTCGCGGCGGCCGGCTGCAGCCGTGTGACCAACAGCCCGCACGCGAGCGGGGCGGAGAAGACCAACACGATCTTCACCGCCTTCACCTCGCGCTCGCCGAAGTACCTCGATCCGACCAGTTCGTACTCTAGCGACGAGACGCCTTACACGTACCAGGTCTACGAGCCGCTTTACGGCTATCACTACCTGAAGCGCCCGTACGAACTCGCGCCGCGTGCGGCGCAGCGCGTGGTGAAGCCGCGCTACCTCGACGCCAACGGCACGGAACTGCCGGCCGATGCGCCCGGCGAAGCGGTTGCCGAGAGCATTTACGAGATTCCGATCCGCAAGGGCATCCTGTTCGCGCCGCATCCGGCTCTTGCCAGAGACGCTTCCGGACGCTACGTCTACCACGAGATGAGTGCCGGCGACGTCGCCGACAAGTTCAGGATCGCCGACTTCCCGGCGACCGGCACGCGCGAGCTGACCGCGCACGACTACGTCTATGCGATCCGGCGGCTGGCCACGCCGCGCATCAAGTCGCCGTCGTTCTCGCTGATGAGCGAGTACGTCGTCGGCCTGAAGGAGTACGGCGAGCGCATCGCCGAGGTCGACCGCGAGCTGCGCAAGGGACTGGCGCCCACCGACCGCGACCTGCCGATGCTCGACTTCCGCCAGTACGCCTTCCCGGGCGCCGAGGCGGTCGACGACCACACGCTGCGGATCCGCATCAAGGGCAAGTACCCGCAGTTCAAGTACTGGCTGGCGATGACCTTTTTCGCGCCGATCCCGTGGGAGGCGGAGAAGTTCTACGCCCAGCCGGGAATGGCGCAGAAGAACCTGACGATGAACTACTGGCCGGTCGGCACCGGGCCCTACATGCTGACCGAGTTCCTTGAGAACCGCCGCCACGTGCTGCAGCGCAACCCGAACTTCCGCGGCGAGCCGTACCCGTGCGAGGGCGAGGAGAAGGACGCTGCGGCCGGCATGCTCGCCGACTGCGGCAAGCCGACGCCGTTCGTCGACCGGGTCGTCTTCGACATCGAGAAGGAAGCGATCCCGCTTAAGACCAAGTTCCTGCAGGGCTACTACGACTCGCCTGCGCTCTCGGAGCTCGACGTCGGCACCGCCTACATCGTCGAGATGGCCGACTCGGCCGACAAGGCGGCCGAGTACGAGGAAAAGGGCATTCAGCTGCCGACGGCGATCGAGGCCAACAACCGGTACCTTGGCTTCAACATGCTCGACCCGGTGGTCGGCGACGGTGACACCCCGGAGCAGAGCGCGCGCAACCGCAAGCTGCGCCAGGCGCTGTCGATCGCCATCGACTGGGAGGAATACATCGCCATCTTCGAGAAGGGGCAGGGCATGGCGGCCCAGGGGCCGCTGCCGCCGGGGCTGTTCGGTTACCGGGAGGACGGGCCGGCGGCGTTCAACCCGGTCGTGTACAGGAAGGTCGACGGCCGCATCGAGCGGCGGCCGATCGACGACGCCAAGAAACTGCTGGCCGAGGCCGGCTATCCCGACGGCCGCGACGCGAAGACCGGCCGGCCGCTGGTGCTCAATTTCGACTACCTGAGCGCGTTGACGCCGGCGGCGCGCTCGCTGATGGACTGGTACCAGAAACAGTTCGCCAAGATCGGCGTGCAGCTGGAGATCCGCGCCACCGACTACAACCGTTTCCAGGACAAGATGAACAAGGGCAGCCACCAGATCTACACGTGGGGCTGGCTGGCCGACTACCCGGACGCGGAGAACTTTCTTTTCCTGCTTTACGGGCCGAACGCCAAGTCGCTGACCAACGGCAACGGCGAGAACGCCTCGAACTACCGCAGCAAGGAGTTCGACAGGCGCTTCGAGCGGATGAAGTTCGAGGACGACGGTCCGACGAAGGCGAAGCTGATCGACGAGATGATCCGCATCGCGCAGGAGGACGCGGCCTGGAGCTGGGGCTACTTCCCGACCTCGGCGGCGGCGATGCACCAGTGGGTCCACAACGGCAAGCCGACGCAGATCATCCGCAACCAGACCCAGTACCTGCGCATCGATCCGCAGCTGCGCGCGCAGAAGATCGCCGAGTGGAACCGGCCGATCTGGTGGCCGGTGGTTCTGATCGTGCTGGCGCTGGCTGCCGGCATCGTGCCTGCCTTCCGTGCCTACCGGCGGCGCGAGCGCGAAAACGCCGCGCGCACGCTGGCGCGCGAGGCGCACGCGGGGGCGGCGGAGTGAGCCAGAACCGGCCGCGGCATCGGAGCATCGTCATTCCCGCGCAGGCGGGAATCCAGTGTCGTTCGCTCAAGGAC
>CP070661.1:710647-721715 GCA_020355165.1 Burkholderiales bacterium | reverse complement strand
GACACCGAGTAGAAGTTGCGCACGTTGTGGTGGCAGAAGTACTCCTGGATGTCGCCCATCACCTTCAGCGAGAACTCGGTCGAGAAGATGCAGGTGTTCTGCCCCTGGTCCTCCTTCAGGATGTCGGCCTGCACCGTGCCGCGCACGTTCTCCAGCACCCAGGCGCGGATCTTGGCCGCCTCGTCGTCGGTCGGCTCGCGGCTGTTCTCGGCGCGGAACCTGTCGAGGTTCTGGTCGATGGCGGTGTTCATGAACATCGCCAGGATCGTCGGTGCCGGGCCGTTGATGGTCATCGACACCGAGGTGTTCGGCGCCGTCAGGTCGAAACCCGAATACAGCACCTTCATGTCGTCGAGCGTGGCGATCGACACCCCGGAATTGCCGATCTTGCCGTAGATGTCGGGCCGCGGGTCCGGCTCGTTGCCGTACAGCGTCACGCTGTCGAAGGCGGTCGACAGCCGCTTCGCCGGCATGCCCTCAGACAGCAGCTTGAAGCGCCGGTTGGTGCGGAACGGATCGCCCTCGCCGGCGAACATCCTCGTCGGGTCCTCGTTCTCGCGCTTGAAGGCGAACACGCCGGCGGTGTACGGGAACGAGCCGGGCACGTTCTCCAGCAGCAGCCACTTCAGCAGTTCGCCGTGGTCCTCGTAGCGCGGCAGCACCACCTTGCGGATCTTGCTGCCGGCGAGCGAGGTGTGCGTGAGGCGGGTGCGGACCTCCCTGTCGCGGATCTTGACCACGTACTCGTCGCCGGCGTAGGCCTGCCGCATCTGCGGCCACATGGCGAGCAGCTTCTGGCTGCGCGCATCGAGCCGGGCCGCGCGGTCGGCGGCCAGCTGCCCGAGGTCGACGTTGTCCTGCTTGCACTCGCTGGCCAGCATCGCCCCGGCCGCCAGCAGCTGCTGCCGCTCGCGCGCGATGCGGGCCTGCTCGACCGCCCGCTTCTTGTAGCCGCGCACGGTCTCGGCGATCTCGGCCAGATAGCGGGCGCGCCGGCCCGGCACGATCGGCGTCTGGTGCGTCGAGTGCCGGGTGTGGACCTGCGGCAGCCTCGACGGTCCGGCCCTCAGGCCCAGCTCCTTCAGCCGCGGCAGCAGCGCCTGGTACAGCGCGGTGACGCCGTCGTCGTTGAAGCGCGCCGCCACGGTGCCGAACACCGGCATTTCCTCGGGCTTCCTGCCGAAGTCGCCCTTGTTGCGCTGGACCTGCTTGCAGACGTCGCGCAGCGCGTCGGCCGCGCCCTTGCGGTCGTACTTGTTGATGGCGACGAAGCTGGCGAAGTCCAGCATGTCGATCTTCTCCAGCTGGCTCGCCGCCCCGTACTCCGGCGTCATCACGTACAGGCTGGCGTCGACGTGCGGCACGATCGCCGCGTCGCCCTGGCCGATGCCGGAGGTCTCGACCAGGATCAGGTCGAAGCCGGCCGCCTTGCAGGCCGCCACCGCATCGGGCAGCGCCTGGCTGATCTCGCTGCCGGCCTCGCGCGTGGCGAGCGAGCGCATGTACACGCGCGGTCCCTTGCGCCAGGGGTTGATTGCGTTCATGCGGATGCGGTCGCCGAGCAGCGCGCCGCCGCTCTTGCGGCGCGACGGGTCGATCGAGATCACCGCGATGAACAGCTGGTCGTCCTGGTCGAGGCGCAGGCGGCGCACCAGTTCGTCGGTCAACGAGCTCTTGCCGGCACCGCCGGTGCCGGTGATGCCGAGCACCGGCACCTTGGCCGTGTCGGCGGCCTTGCGCAGCGCGGAGCGCATCGGCTCGCACGGGCCCAGCTCGAGCGCGGTGATCGCCTGCGCCAGCGCCCGCCAGCGCCTGACGAGATCGTCGTCCCGCAGGGCGGCGATCGACTTCGGCGCCAGCGGCGACAGGTCGACGTCGCAGGCAGCGACCATCGAGCCGATCATTCCCTGCAGCCCCATCTTCTGCCCGTCCTCGGGCGAGAAGATGCGCGCCACGCCGTAGTCGTGCAGCTCCCTGATCTCGGGCGGCACGATCACGCCGCCGCCGCCGCCGTAGACCTTGATGTTGGCGCCGCCGCGTTCGCGCAGCAGGTCGATCATGTACTTGAAGAACTCGACGTGGCCGCCCTGGTAGCTGGACACGGCGATGCCCTGCACGTCCTCCTGCAGCGCCGCCGTGACGATCTCCTCGACCGAGCGGTTGTGGCCCAGGTGGATCACCTCGGCGCCCATGCTCTGCAGGATGCGCCGCATGATGTTGATGCTGGCGTCGTGGCCGTCGAACAGCGCCGCCGCGGTGACGAAGCGCACCTTGTGCTTCGGCCGGTAGGAGGCCAGCTTCTTGATCTCGGACAGGTCGGTCATGAGACGGGCTCCGCGGTGGCGACCGCGTGGGTCGCCGTCTGCGAGCTTAGCCGCTGGCGCCGACAGCACCCAAGACGGCGCCGTTTGGGCGGCGGCGCCACGGGTGCCGTCTCAGCCGGCCAGCGCCATGCGCTGCTGCGCCGCCGCGTCCAGCGGCTGCCAGATCTCGCGCAGCAGGCCGAACAGCGACTTCAGCAGCGGGTCCTCCTCGCGGCCGGCGGCGCAGACGAACCACAGCGTCGTGCGCAGGCGCGCCTTGTCCCAGATGCACACCTCGCCCGCTGCCTGGCGCTCCAGCGCCAGCTCCTCGCGCATCAGCGACACGCCGACCCCGGAGACCACCAGCGTCTCGATCACCGATTCCTGGTCGGCCTCGACGCGACGCTGCGGCGGCTCGATACCCTGCTCCTCGAACAGGTGCGTCACCAGCCGGTTGTGCGTGCTGATCGCCGGCGTCAGGATCCACGGCATCGCGGCGATCTCGGCCCATCCGGCCGTCTCGATCCGAGCTGCCCAGGCCGCCGGCGCGGCCACCCGGTACACCGGCTCGCGCAGGCGCAGCGCGGCGAAGTCGCGTCCGGGCACGTCGCCGAAGTAGAAGCTGGCGTCGAGCCGCCCCTCGCGCACCGCCTCGAGCGCGGCGCCGGACACCTCGTGGTGCAGCTGCAGTTCCAGCCGGGGGTAGCGCCTGACTGCCGCTGACAGCAGATCGCCGAGCCGGATCGCGGCGGGGTTGCTGACCGTGCCGAGGCTCAGCACGCCGGCGATTTCACCGGTCAGGCGACGTGCGCTCTGTTTCAGTTCCTCCGCAGCAGTGAGCACTCGCTGCGCATGGCGGAGCAACTCCCGTCCGGCGACCGTCAGCAGCATGCCGCTGGCCGATCGCTCGAAGAGCCGCACCCCGAGCTCCTGCTCCAGCGCCTTGATCTGCCCGCTGACCGCCGGCTGACTGACGTGCAGACGCTCGGCGGCCCGGGTCAGGTGGCCTTCCTCGGCCACGGCGGCGAACGTGCGTAGCTGATACAGCTCCATCGGTGACTGCGGCAGGCGATGCCTGCCGATGCTGCAATGCGCAAATCTAGCGTCGATACCGATCCGAAATTCCGATCCTAAGCATATGAAGTAACGATTTTATTTCTTCCTCTAGTGGCCCTACATTGGGCATATGCGGCGCACAAATCCGTGCATCCCGCTGATTAATTGAAGGAAGCTGTTATGCGTAGTCGTCTCGTTGGCCCCGGCGTCGGTGGCCTGTACTACTCCCCGCTGTTGCGCAGCCGCCACGGTGCCGAGGGTCTCGCTGCCGGCCGGCTCGCCGTCGCGGAGCGTCAGTCGAGCGGTTGGCCGCGTCGCCTGCGCCTGGCGATCGCCGGCGCTGCTCGCGGCGCCGCTCAGCGGCTGGTCGATGCGCGCATGGCCCAGGCGCAGCAGTACGTCGAGCAAGCGGTTCGTGTTCACCGGCTCAACGAGCAGTCGGCCGGCCGTCGCGCATTCGTGCACTACTACTGACCGCGGGAGGGAGTTTCGAATGGCTGCCTGGACACTGAATTTCGATCGGTCTGGCTTCTTCGGGTTCCGCCCCTGGCGCCGCGGCGCCAAAGTTGCGCCACAGTCGACCCGCGCGGCGGGAACGCCCGACGTCAGCCAGCGGCGCGCCGAGGCGATGCGCGGTCTGTTCCCGAAGTTCTCGGCGTGGATGGCCAGGCGTGCCTACCTGGCTGAAATGGGGGCGGTCGACCGCTACCTTTCGCAGGCGACCGACCTGTTCGATCTCGAGTGCCGGATCCGCGCCGTCGAGCGCGGAAGGGCCGGCGCGTTCGGCCTCGACTGACCGGCCTCGGCCCCGGCCGCAGCGGCCTTTGCAGGCCGCCGACCGGCTTGTTTCGATCGGTCCTCGCGGTCCGAGCCCGGCGCCGATTGCCTTCGCTGGTCGGCGTCGTCGCGCAAGGCGGCGGTCGGGCCACGCCGCCAGTTCGGACTCGGCGAATACCACCAATCGGTGCGGGTTCCTGCACCGGCCCGCGCGGCTGAATGTGTATGGTGAGGGCCTATGCGCCTCGCCTTCGTCTCCTCACGCCTGTCGGGCTGGCGGGCACGGTCGTGCGCTCAGCGCTGAGAGCAAGCCGCCGCCGCGGCCGTGCGACACGCGGCCTCGCCCTTGCAGCCGCCGCGTTGCTGCTGGCCGCCTGCGGCCGCGGCGGGCCGCCGCCGGGCGCGCCGGGCGGATTCCCGCCGGCGCCGGTGACGTTGATGCAGACACGCGTGCAGCAAGTGCCGGTGCGCTTCGAGTACGTCGGCCAGACCGCCGGCAGCAAGGAAGCGCAGGTGCGCGCCCGCGTGCAGGGCATCCTCGAGAAGCGCAGCTACCAGGAAGGCGGCCGCGTCCGCGCCGGCCAGGTGCTGTTCGTCATCGACCCGAAGCCTTACGCCGCGCAGGCCGACGAGGCCGCCGCCGAGCTGGCGCAGGCCGAGGCGCAGCAGGCGCAGGCGCGGCGCAACCTCGAGCGCCAGCAGTCGCTGCTGGCCAGCGGCATGACCACGCGGCGCGACTTCGACGATGCGCAGTCGGCGGTGGAGGCCACCGCGGCGGCGGTGAAGATGGCGCAGGCGCGGCTGACCGAGGCGCGGCTGAACCTGTCGTACACGACGGTGACCGCGCCGGTGGCCGGCTTCGCCAGCCGGGCGCTGAAGTCGGAGGGCAGCCTGGTGTCGCCGGGCGACGACAGCCTGCTGACCACCGTATCGCAGCTCGACCCGATGCACGTCAACTTCAGCATCGCCGAGAGCGACTGGCTGCGCATCGAACGCGAGATCGCGCAGGGCCGGCTCGCCGTTCCCGACCAGGCCAGCGGCGGGCAGACGATCAGGCTGAAACTCGCCGACGGCACCGTGTACGCGCATCAGGGCCGGCTCGCCTTCATCGACGCCGGCGTCAACCCCGCCACCGGCGCGTTCGATGCGCGCGCGATCGTGCCCAACCCCGACGGCACGCTGCGGCCGGGACTGTTCGTGCGCGTGCTGGTCGAAGGCAGCACGCGCCCGCAGGCGATCGTGCTGCCGCAGCGTGCGGTGATGGATGGTCCGCAGGGCAAGTTCGTCTACGTCGCCGACAGGTCGGCCGAGGGCAGGGATGTCGCGCTGCCGCGGCCGGTGGCCGTCGGCGACTGGGTGCAGCTCGAAGGCGAGCGCCTGTGGATCATCGAGTCGGGGCTGAAGGCAGGCGAGCGGGTCGTCGTCGAGGGCATGGGCAAGCTGTTCCCGGGGCCGGGCGGCGCGCCGATCGTGGTCGGGCCGCCGCCGGCTGAGGCGGGCAAGCCGCCGGGCAAGGGCCAGGGCGCGGCGACCGACGCCGGGAAGTCGTGATGCCGCGACGCCGGACCCGCGACGGCGCGCAGACGCCGGCACCGCGCCGCCTCGCCGAGACCCGGCAGCTGCGCTGACGGGCCGGCCGCGGCGAAGTCCCGGATCAAGAACTGCCGATGTTCTCCCGCTTCTTCATCGACCGGCCGATCTTCGCCGCCGTGCTGTCGCTGTTCATCGTGCTCGCCGGCCTGGCGGCGATGCGCGTGCTGCCGGTGGCGCAGTACCCGGAAATCGCGCCGCCGGTGGTCAGCGTGCGCGCGGTCTACCCCGGCGCCTCGGCCGAGGTGCTCGAGCAGACCGTCGCCGCGCCGCTGGAGAACGCCATCAACGGCGTCGAGGGCATGCTGTACATGAACTCGAACTCGTCGTCGAACGGGCTGGTGCAGATCGAGGTGACCTTCGAGATCGGCACCGACGTCGACCAGGCGGCGCTGAACGTCAACAACCGCGTCAAGCAGGCCGAATCGAGGCTGCCGCAGGAAGTGCGGCGGCAGGGGGTGGCGGTCGAGAAAGGCTCGTCGAGCTTCCTGCAGGTGATCGCCGTGTACTCGCCGGACGGTGGCCTCGACGACCTGTACACGTCGAACTACGTCACGCTGAACGTGCTCGACCAGCTCAAGCGCATCCCGGGCACCACCAACGTGCAGATCTTCGGCGCCAAGGACTACGCGATGCGTATCTGGCTGCGGCCCGACCGGCTGGCGCAGCTGAGGCTGACCACCGGCGACGTGGTGCGCGCGATCAACGAGCAGAACGCGCAGTTCGCCGCCGGCAAGATCGGCCAGCCGCCGGCCGGCTCCGGCCAGGAGCTCGTCTACACGATCACCACGCAGGGGCGGCTGGCCGACGCGGAGCAGTTCGGCCGGATCATCGTCCGCGCCAATCCCGACGGCTCGCTGCTGCGCCTGCGCGACGTGGCCCGGGTCGAGCTCGGCAGCAAGGACTACGAATTCATCGGCCGCTACAACGGCCGCAGCGCGACGCTGGTCGGCGTCTTCCTGCAGCCGGGCGCCAACGCGCTTGCGGTCGCCGGCGAGGTCAAGGCGACGATGGCGCGGCTGGCCGGGCGCTTTCCGCCGGGGCTGGCGCACGCGGTGCCGTACGACACGACGCGCTTCGTCGAGGTGTCGATCCGCGAGGTGGTCAAGACGCTCGCCGAGGCGATGGCGCTGGTCTTCCTGGTCGTGTACCTGTTCCTGCAGAACTGGCGCGCGACGCTGATCCCGATCATCGCCGTGCCGGTGTCGCTGGCCGGCGCCTTCGCCGGGCTGCTCGTGCTCGGCTACTCGATCAACACGCTGACGCTGTTCGGCATGGTGCTGGCGATCGGCATCGTCGTCGACGACGCGATCGTCGTGCTGGAGAACGTCGAGCGCATCATGCACGAGGAGCACATGCAGGCGCGGCGGGCGGCGATCGAGGCCATGCGCGAGGTCACCGGGCCGGTGATCGCCATCGTGCTGGTGCTCACCGCGGTGTTCGTGCCGATCGCCTTCCTGGGCGGGCTGACCGGCGAGCTGTACCGCCAGTTCGCCATCACCATCTCGATCGCGGTCGTCGTCTCGGGCCTCGTCGCGCTGACGCTGACGCCGGCGCTGTGCGTGCTGATCCTGAAGCGCGAGCACCGGCAGCCGGGCCGCTTCTTCAGCTGGTTCAACGGCGCCTTCGACCGGCTGCGCGGGCGCTACGTCGGCGGCGTGATCTGGATGATCCGCCGCGGCGCCATCGCGGCCCTGCTGTTCGTCGGCATGGTGGCGATCGCCGCCGGCCTGTGGCGGGTCACGCCCGGTTCGCTGGTGCCGAACGAGGACCAGGGCTTCTTCGTCTCGGCGGTGATCCTGCCCGACGGCGCCAGCCTGCAGCGCACCGACCGCGTGGTGACCCAGGTGGTCGAGATCCTGCGCGCCAGCCCGGTCAACGAGGACGTGGTGGCCTTCACCGGCTTCGACATCGTCGGCGGCGGCTTCCGCAACAACGCGGCGACGATCTTCGTCACCCAGAAGCACTGGGACGAGCGCAGCGTCAGCGTGGCGCAGCTGGTCGGCGAGTTCTTCGCCAAGACGGCGCACATCAGGGAGGGCCTGGTGCTCGCCTTCGGCCCGCCGCCGATCTTCGGCATCGGCGGCTTCGGCGGCTACGAGCTGTACCTGCAGAACCGCGGCGAAGGCGGGCCGCAGCGGATGGCCGAGGTGACGCAGCAGTTCCTCGCCCGGCTGAACTCGGCGCCACTGCTCGGCGGCGCGCAGTCGCTGTGGCGCGCCAGCGTGCCGCAGCTCGACGTCGAGGTCGATCGCGAGAAGGCCAAGTCGCTCGGCGTGCCGGTCGACGAGGTGTTCGCCACGCTGTCGGCGACGCTGGGCAGCTTCTACGTCAACGACTTCAACCGCTTCGGCCGCGCCTGGCAGGTGCTGCTGAGCGCCGAGCCCGCCTTCCGCAGCCGGCCGGAGGACATCGGCCAGGTCTGGGTGCGCTCCGAGCGCGGCGAGATGGTGCCGCTGGCGGCGCTGGCCAGCGTGAAGTTCTCCTCCGGCCCGGACTCGCTCGACCGCTTCAACAACCTGCCGGCGGTGAAGATCCTCGGCCAGGCCGCGCCGGGCGTCAGCTCCGGCCAGGCGATCGACGAGGTCGAGCGCATCGCCCGCGAGGCCCTGCCGGCCGACTTCAGCTTCGACTGGGCCGGCTCGTCGTTCCAGGAGAAGCGCTCGGGCGGCACGGCGGGGCTGGCGATCGGCATGGCGGTGGTGATGGTGTTCCTGATCCTCGCCGCGCAGTACGAGCGGTGGTCGCTGCCGCTTTCGGTGCTGATGGCGCTGCCGTTCGGCACCTTCGGCGCGCTGGCGGCGGTGTGGCTGCGCGGGCTGACCAACGACGTGTACTTCCAGATCGGCCTGGTGACGCTGCTCGGGCTGGCGGCGAAGAATGCGATCCTGATCGTCGAGTTCGCCTCGCTGAAGAAGGAGGAGGGCTACTCGACCGCCGCGGCGGCGATCGAGGCGGCGCGGCTGCGCTTCCGGCCGATCATCATGACCTCGCTTGCCTTCATCCTCGGCGTGGTGCCGCTGGCCCTCGCCACCGGCGCCGGCGCCGGCGCGCGCATCTCGGCCGGCACGGGCGTGATGGGCGGGATGCTCGCGGCGACGTTCATGGCGATCTTCTTCGTGCCGTTCTTCTTCAAGCTCATCACCGACCGCCGCTTGCGTGAGCGGCGCAGCGTCGCCGAGCTGCGCGCCGAGGTGGCCGAGGGCGAGCGGCGCAGCGCCGAGCTGCACGCGCAGGCGGTGGCCGAGCTGGCGGCGAAGTCCTCGGCGCGCGGCGCGCACGACTAGGCCGGCTACCGGCCGCAACGGCGCCCGGCGGGCCGGCGGCGGCGACGCCGGTCGGCCGCTCAGCAGCGCGCGATCGCCAGCGCGTCGGGATCGAAGGGCGCGAGCAGCGCCTGGGGGTCGGCGCCCGGGTCGAGCCAGCGCGGATAGTCGGCCTCGCGCAGGATGACCGGCATCCGGTCGTGCAGCGGCGCGATTGCCGCGTTGGCCTCGCAGGTGACGATGGTGTAGCTGGCCACGCCGTCGCCGCTTTCGCGGTCCTGCCACCATTCCCACAGGCCGGCGAGCGCGAACAGCGGCTCGCCGCGCATCGAGATGCGCCACTTGCTCCGCTGGCCCTTCTCGCCGCTCCACTCGAAAAAGGCGTTGACCGGCACCAGGCAGCGGCGGCGGCGGTAGGCGCTGCGGAAGGCCGGCAGCCTGGCCACCGTCTCCGCGCGTGCGTTGATGCAGCGGTTGCCGAACTTCAGGTCGGGTGCCCAGCCGGGCACCAGCCCCCAGCGGGCCAGCACGCATTCGCGCGCGCCGTCGGCGTCCAGGCGCACGACCGGTGCGCTGTTGGTCGGCCGCCAGTCCGCGTTCGGCGCGAACTCCGGCACCGCCGGCACGCCGAACTTCGCCCTGATCGCCGCCGGGTTGTCCGACAAGTCGTAGCGGCCGCACATGGCTCGCTCCTGGGCGGCAGCCCTCAGCGGCGATAGCGCGAGCGGATGACGGCCAGCGCACTGGCGCGCGCGGCGTCGAGGTCGGTGCGGGCGTCGACGTTGAAGCCGAGATCGATCAGCAGGCCGTCGCGCAGCGAATAGATCCAGCCGCTGACGGTCAGGTCGGCGTGGCTGCGCCAGGCCTCGCGCACGCTTGCCGACTCGCAGACGTTGCTGGCCTGCTCGAGCACGTTCAGTTCGGCCAGCAGATTGACCTTCTCCTCGGCGTCGGTCACCGCGTCGATCAGCGCCGCGTGCCTGCCCTGCACGTCCTGCAGGTGGCGCAGCCAGTGCTCGGCCAGCCCCCCGGCGGAGCGCCGCAGCGCCATGCGCACGCCGCTGCAGCCGTGGTGGCCGACCACGATCGCATGCCTGACGTGCAGCAGGTCGACCGCGAAGTCGATCACCGCCAGGCAGTTCAGGTCCGTGTGCACCACCAGGTTGCCGACGTTGCGGTGGACGAACACCTCGCCCGGCGCCAGACCGGTGATCTGGTTGGCCGGCACGCGGCTGTCCGAGCAGCCGATCCACAGGTACTGCGGCGCCTGCTGGTCGAGCAGCTTGGAGAAGTAGGCGGGATCGCGCTCGACCTCGTGCCGCGCCCATTCGCGGTTGTTCCGAAGCAGGCGCTGCAGGCGCTCGGTCATGGCCTTCCTCGTCGGGCAGATCGCTCGCGCACAGGATACGGGCTGCGCACGCCCTGCGCGCGGTAGATTCCCGTTCCCGCTGTCTCGAGGAGGAACCGATGGCGACCAGCGATGCGGCGCCGGCCGGGCTGTCGAAGCGCCTGCGGCGCAACCGCCTGACGCGGCGCGACGTGCTGTGGCTGTTCGGCGCCGGCGTGGCGGCGGGCGCCACCGGCTGCGCCACCTCGCCGGTGACCGGCGAACGAATCCTGGTCGGCATGAGCGAGGCTGAGGAGCGGCAGGTCGACCGGCAGGTCGCGCCGCACCAGTTCTCGCAGGACATGGGCGCGATCCAGGACGACGGCGTCAACCGCTACCTGTCCGGCCTCGGCGGCCGCATGGACGACCTGACCCAGCGGCCGGGCATGCCGTACTCGTACCGCGTGCTCAATGCCAACTACATCAACGCCTACACCTTCCCCGGCGGGGCGATGGGAGTCACCCGCGGCATCGTCACCGAGCTGGACAACGAGGCCGAGCTGGCGGCGCTGCTCGGCCACGAGATGGGCCACGTCAACGCCCGGCACGCCGCGCAGCGGCAGGGCCAGGCGATGCTGGCGCAGGCGGCGGTGGTCGGGCTGGCCGTGGCCGCCTCGGTGGCCGACTCGTCGTGGGGCGGGCTGGCGGCGGTCGGCGGCCAGATCGGCGCCAGCGCGCTGCTCGCCTCG
>CP070661.1:699429-710547 GCA_020355165.1 Burkholderiales bacterium | reverse complement strand
AGGCGGCCCCAAACGTCGGCTGAGGGCGCCGCGTTCAACAACTGCTCCGCGCGAAATCAGAAGTCGGCTTAGGGTCGATAGTTCGCGTCCGCGAGGCGCGATAGCGGCCGGTCGGCCCCTACGCTCGAGCGGCCGCCGCTACTCAGCGGACGGCGCCGCGCCTTCAGGCATCCGCCGCGCGCCGCTGCCGCCCCTCATCGACAACGATCGTTTCAGCGATCCGGTCGTGCACCGTGCGGTGATTCGGGTGGACGAAGTACTGGGCGAACCCGAACCCGCCCTCGAGCGCCGAGGCTGCGTAACCCAGTGCTCGTTCGATGCTATGCCACAGCGAGAGGCGCTCGTGCGACGTGGACACCACGCGGATGCTCATGAGTCGCTTCCCGGGCGTACGGCCCTTGCCGACGTAGGTGAGCACGCCGAAGTACAGGACCATGGCCACCAGGCTCCACAGCCCGGAGAATGGATTGAACTCCAGGACAAGGTCGCCGCCGTTCGCTCCCCGATCGCGCAGCGCGAAGGGCACGCTCACGGCTACGAAGATCGCCAGCACCAGAACGAGGTCGACCGCGAAGGCGATTGCGCGCCGGCGGAAGGATGCGAGCGGCGTCCCGTCGAGCGCGTTGATGCGGTCGGCTTCGTGGGCGGTGAAGGTGCGTCGCTGTTTGCTCATGACTTGCTCACCCATCCTCGTGAGAAGTTGACGAACGGGAGGCGCGAGCCTTCCTCGGCGTTGGACGCCCGCCCCTGGCCTAGTTTGTCGACGGCCCCGACAGCGGCAGATAGTGCCAGCAACAAGGCCGCCCGGACATCGCCGGAAGACCTTGGCCGGCCAGGCGGCCGGGCGGCCCTCCGTCGCTCCCGCGGCGATCGGCGGACGTTTAGTCCGCGGATCCCTGTCGGCGCCGGTGTCGCGCGGGCGCGGAGTGCCTTGTTCTTCGCTCACCCTCGCTTGCGTGTCTTTGCTCTGGCCTGCTTGAGGAGGCCGGCTGCGTTCGCGGGATCACGAAGCCAGATGCACAGAGCAACCGCCGTGTCCTCGTCCAGGGCGTCGACGATGGCGCGCTGGCGCTCCGGGTGGCCGCGCTCCTTGATGACGAGATGTACGGCTGCCTTGACGGCGTCTGGGTCGACGTTCAAGTCGTCCAGGCGCCTGACCTGCGCGGCGGCGAACGTCCACCGTCCAAACAGTCCGGCGAGTTCCGAATCGATGCTGTCGTTCATGGTCTGCTTGCGCTCTCTGTGTCAGAAGGCACGCGACAGGTCACGTGACCTGCCCCGGCTTTGTCGAGCCATCCATTCCCGGGAGACGGCTCGGTACTGTCAAGGGGGATGCTGCTGCTTGAATTCGTGCGGGGTCAAGTAGTACAGGCTGCTGTGCGGGCGAGGAGCGTTGTCGTGGCGGCGCCGGTTCTCGATCACGCTCTTCGTCTCGGCGAGGAAGCGGAACCACTCCAGGCTCATGCTCCCGTCGCGTAGCTTGCCGTCAAAGCTCTCCCCGGTGCCGTGACGGCCCGCTCACGGCCGGCCTGCGAAGCCGACGGTCCGCTTCCGGCGCGCGCATTCTGGGGATCTGGAAACCTGGAAACCCGGCTTTCCGGGAGGCCCACCCCGCACCGCAGCCACCGCTAACGCACAATGCGACATTCAGGGCCGGGCCTGCTGCCTTCGCCACCGCAGCATCTCGATCCTCTCATGGCCCATCGCGCCGACTGCCACGATGCTCTGACACACCGATGATCGAGCCCATTCTGCTTTCCGCCGCCTGCATCCATACCTTCGATCAGAAGCAGTTGCTGACGAACGCGAGCGGCTTCTTCTTCGCCCGTGATGAACGCCTCTTCCTGGTGACGAGCCGTCACGTGGTCATTGACGAACCGAGCAAGCACTTTCCAAACCTCATCGAGATCGAGTTGCACACCGATCCGGACAACCTCACGCAGTCCACCGGGTTCTCGATTCCGCTTTACCGCGACGGCAAGAGCATCTGGCGCCAGGGCCAGGACACCGCTGGAGACATCGACGTGGCGGTGATCGAGATCGAACGATCCGCGCTGCCGGCAACGACGGTCTACCGCGCTTTCACGCCCGAGCACCTGCCCAGGCCGCAAGCGAAAATTGAGGTCGGCACGTCAGTGCTGGTGGTGGGTTTTCCGCT
Source organism: Burkholderiales bacterium (assembly GCA_020355165.1). Taxonomy (GTDB): domain Bacteria; phylum Pseudomonadota; class Gammaproteobacteria; order Burkholderiales; family Burkholderiaceae_F; genus JADJWR01. The sequence continues at coordinate 708,389 of CP070661.1, read as the reverse complement.
GGGCTTTCACGACTCGCTGCACCACATGCCGGTGGTGCGCCATGCCGTAATCGCCTCCGCGTTCGGCCTGCGCTTCAAGGGCCAGGGCTACTTTCTCACCGATGCGCGAACGCACCGCGGAACCAGCGGCGCGCCGGTGGTGATGCGCCTGGCCCAGCCGAATCCGCAGCAACTTGACCTGCCGTGGATGCTGCTCGGCGTGCATTCGGCGCGGCTGGACGTCGGGACCCGCGACCTGATACTGGACGAGGCGCTGGGGCTGAACTGCGCCTGGTATGCCGACATATTGTTGACGCTGACGGAATCCTGACGCGCGCGCCCGCACGACAAACCGCATTTCCGGGCGCAAATTGGCTCGGCGGGCCGTCGTTCGTCGAATTCAAGTCCCTCTCGGGAAGAGCAAACCGGTCGACAGCCGGCGAGAGCGACCTGCCCCCGGCAAGCTTGCCGGTTCTTGGTCAGCGAGTCTGGGGTTGTGGAGGTCAGCCACCGTTCCAGGCAAAGCTGTCCCTGATGCCCGGCGCACGGCGTTAGCGAGTCGCTCTTGCTGCGGCGGTCGTTCCGGACCGCTTCAGGTAACGGTAGTAGTCGCTGTCTGTCGTGAGGATCACCACCGAGTTCTTGTTCTGGCCCTCCTTGTAGGCTTCCAGGGTTCGCGAGAAGGCGTAGAACTCGGGATCGGCGCTGTAGGATGAGCCGTACACGCGCGTTGCCTCGGCGTCGGCCTTGCCCCTGATCTCCTGGACCCGCCGGTAGGCGGTGGATCGAATCTGGCGCAGTTCCTTCTCCATGGTTCCCAGGATCTCGGCACTGCGGCCTTCGCCCTCGGACCGGAACTGGGCTGCGATCCGCTTGCGTTCGGAGATCATGCGGACGTAGACCTTCTCCCGCACGCTCTCCACGTAGTCGAGGCGCTTGATTCGCACATCGACCAGCTCGATGCCGTACTGGGGGATGACCTTGCGGGCTTCAGCCAGGATGGTGCGGGTGAGTTCCTCGCGCCCGCGCACGACCTCCTTCTTCAGCTCCTCGCGCACCTCGGCGGGGACCTCTTCGAGAACCTCTCCTTGAGGGACGACCCACGAGGCGCTGCGCACCAGTTCCACCAGTTCGCTGCCCGAAACCTGGTCGCGCACAACGGAGTCGATGATGTCGTTCAGCCGCGAGCGTGCGCCTGCCTCGGTGGCAACACTCTCAAGGAACTTCTTGGCATCGGCGATCCGCCAGCGCGCCGTCGTGTCGACCCAGATGAACTCGCGCCCTTTGGTGGGGATCTGGTTCGGATCGCCGTCCCAGATGAGGAGGCGTTTCTCGAAGCGGCGTACCTCCTGGATAAACGGAACCTTGAAGTGCAACCCCGCCTCGGTCACCGGTTCTCCGACCGGCCGGCCGAACTGGACGATCACTGCCTGCGTGCCCTCCTGCAACGTGTAGAAGGTCCCCGAGAAGGCGATGACGATCGTCAGTACGAGGAGTCCGAGTCCGATGTAGATGGCGTTCTTCATGGCTGCCTGTCTCCCTTGACGACTTCGGCCTGGCCGCCTGCCTTGCCGGCTGCCGTTGGCGTCTGACCCGACTCCAGACGCAGCCAGGGCAGCAGCGCCTTCTGGTCGCTGTCAACGATGTAGAGCGCGCTCGCCTCGGGCAGGATGCTGCCGATGGCCTCCAGGTAAAGGCGGCGGCGCGTGACCTCAGGCGCCCGCTCGTACTCGGCGAGGATGGCCTTGAATCGCGTGGCCTCGCCGTTGGCGCGGTTCACCCGCTCCACCGCGTAGCCCTCGGCTTCGGTGATCGTCCGGGTCGCCTCACCACGGGCTCTTGGGATCTCCCGATTGGCCTGCTCCTGCGCCTGATTGATCGTTCGCTCGCGATCCTGGCGCGCCTCGTTCACCTCGTTAAAGGCCGGCTTGACGGTGTCCGGAGGCGTTACGTCCTGAAGCTCGACGGTGACCAGGCGAACGCCGGTCTCATACTCGCTGAGAATCTTCTGCATCTCCTCCTTTACTTCGGTCGATACCGCCACCCGGCCGACGGTCAGCACGTCGCTGCCCAAGCGGTTACCGACCACCCGTCGCATGACAGCCTCGGCGATGTCACGGATCGTCTGCGGCGATTCGCGGACCTGAAAGAGGAAACGGACCGGGTCCTCGATCCGATACTGGACGATCCACTGAACATCAATCACGTTCAGGTCGCCCGTGAGCATCAGCGACACGTCCTTGAATGGTTTCTTGTCGTCCGTGTACTGCGTTCGCCTGCCCGCCGGCGTGGCAATCGTGCCGAAGCCGAATTCCTCCTTGAGGACGCGGGCCGTGGGCAGCAGCCGGACGCTCTCAATGCTGTCGGGAAACTTGAAGTGCAAGCCCGGGCCCACGGTGCGGTGGACCGCCCCGAAACGCTGAACGATGCCTGTCTCCTCGGGCTGCACCGTGAACCAGGTCGACCAAAGAAACACCACCAGCAGCGCACCGGCGGCTCCCATGACGATGCGCCGGATGCCGAGCGCCGAAGCGCCCTTGCGCAACTCGTTAACGAGATCCTGCGGTTCGTAAGTCGGCATTGCTTGCTCCTTCCCGTGCGGGCCGGCGTTCAACTCGGTACCACGGCGTCCATGTGGCGGATGGTCAGCGTCCGGCTCCGATTAGAGTCCGGGCAACACATCACCGGCCGCCAATGCCCGCGACTTAACGCTTCGCCAGGTAGCGCTCAACACGACGACTTGAGACAGCTATCCGGGAAGCGTCCGCCGCACGCAGTGATCGGGCCATCGGCCGCCACGGTGAGCGACCGGATTGCGGCATGCCCGGCGATGCCTTGGTCAAGATGTGCGAGCCCCGCGACGGACTCGGGGCTCGTATGCGCCGATCCGCAGACCAGCGCAGTTCGCGCCGGCGCTAGGCGTGGCAGCCGGCCCAGCCGAGGCCGGAGCCGGGCTTCTATAACCCACTTAGATCCGCGTTCGCTATCCGCTGGCGAGCAGGACCGCACACGCCTGGGCCACGGCCGACACTTGCTCCGGCGAGTTCGATCCCGGCAGCGTTGCCCAGCCGCCCTTCTCGACGAATTCACCGCGCGACCATGTGTCGACTTGCTTTAGCGCGGTCAGGTTCGCCGCAGCGTCGCTCGCGTGCTGGAATTTGTCGACGCAAACTGGCGCAAGAGCCACGACCACGGCTGTCTCAGCCCGTTGCAGCGCCGCCGCCTCGGCCTTGCCGCCAGTGACCCATCCGCCCCATCCGAAGCCCGCGATCGCCAATGCGACCGCCCCACCGACAACACCCCAAAGTGCTGGTTTTAGTTCAACTGGAATCTTCATGGCTTGCTCCTCTAAAGAAGCGCGGAAAGAAGGCCGATACGATCCTTGAAGGCGATCGCGTCGAACCTGGCCCGACCCCAGCAGCAGGATGATGCTGATGCGTTGGGGGCCGAGGGCATGAGCGACTTAACCTGCACTCATCTGTACCAATACAAGAAATCCACGCTTCCGTATGTGCGCTGTCACACATACGCGAGGGTCGCTCTTCAAACAGCTGGCCTGCCGCACCGAGACTCGGCCATGGTGGCGCGCTGTTCGTGGCGCCGCAGCCCCATTGCTCGCGCACCCCGCCTCTCGTGTCCCGGAATGGCGAGCCAGCGACTCCACTCAATGTCTCGGCCGGGCTTGACGACGTGTCCGAATTCGCTGCAGGTTGACTCTGGAAGCGGGGTTGCTCGTGTGTGAGCCGTGCAAGCGACCAGGGAACACGAGCGATCGACAAGTCGAAGCTCATCACCGGTGCGCAGACCGCGCTCCCGCTGGGCGCGGCCGAATCGGGCGCGCCGGCGGCGAACGCGTGCCGCCGCAAGCGCGAGCGCAGCAGCCAGCCTGGCGCCAAGCCACAGGTCCGCACCAGAATCGATCAACGCTCAGCGCAATGGCAGATGCGCCGGCAGCGTCCCGGCCAGCATCATCGTGAGGTGCGGGATGCGGCCGAGCAGCGGCCAGAGCGGAACGGACATCTTGCCCAGGGACTTAGACGGGGGCGCGCCCCTTGTTCCGGCCTTGGCTTACTGACCGGCGCGCCCTCATGCGGCGGATGACTGTTCCCGCGGACGTGAACCGCCATCGTTTCGGCGGCGTTGATTACCTGCAAGCGCGCGCCGACGCAGTCGATCAAGCAGTCGCGAACGCGCTCTCGTACGTCTGTCGATCAGTCTGATAACAGCCGCAGGAAGCCGCCTCCATGCCGCTGCGATCCAGGATCGTGACCTCGCCTCGGCGGTAGCGGATTAGATTGCGCCTCTGCAGGGCGCTCGCAGCCTTGGTGACGCCGACGCGCCGGACACCGAGCATGTAGGCGAGAAACTCGTGCGTCACATGGAATCCGTCCATGTGCGCTCGGTCCTGCGTCATCAGCAGCCAGCGGGCAAGTCGGGCCTCGACGACGTGATACCGCGTGCAGGCCGCAGTCTGCGCCAACTGACGCATCCGCACCTGCAGATAGCGATGCAGAGTTCGGCGTAGCGCGGGGCTGCGGCCGAGTTCGCGCGAGAACGACACGGCGGTGATCCGCCAGGCTGGACCGGCGCCCTGGACCAGCGCCCGCAGCGGCGAAACGTCGACGCCGAGGATCAGCGGAGTTCCGACCATGCCTTCGTCGCCGACCAACCCGACCTCGAGGTGGGCCTTCGCATCAACCGGAATCATCAGCGAAACGAAGCTGCCGGTCGGAAAGTAAAGATGACGAATGCGATCGTCGGGTTCGTACAGTATCTCGCCGAAGCTGAGTTCGACTGACTCACAGGCGGCGAGCAGCCGCTGAGACTCGCGGGCTGGCAGCCTGGCAAGCAGTCGGTTCAGCGGCACAGCGCACCGGCTAGCGGGCACTGGGCTCTCCGCGAGAGGCAAGAGAATTCGGACGGTGCGGTGAAGGCCGAGCCATCAGCGGGAGAGGGGCTGCAAATAAGGCAGCAATCGACTGAATTCCTTCTTGACCACTGCATAGCACTCGCATACCCGCTCCTCGAGCCTGGCGCGGTCCAGCACCGTGATGCGCCCGCGCCTGTAGCGGATCAGCCCGGCGTTCTGCAGATTTCCTGCGGCCTCGGTCACGCCTTCGCGGCGCACGCCCAGCATGTTGGCGATCAGTTCCTGCGTCATGGTCAGCTCATTGGAGCTCAGGCGGTCAAGGCTGAGCAACAGCCAGCGGCACAGCTGCTGATCGACCGAGTGATGGCGGTTGCACACGGCGGTCTGCGCCATCTGCGTCAGCAGCGCCTGCGTGTAGCGCAGCATCAGCTCCTGCATCGCGCCGCCGCGATTGAACTCCTCCTTGATGCTGGCCCCGGCAAGTCGGTACGCGGACCCGGCGCTTTGCACGACGGCTCGGCTGGGCGTGGTCTCGCCGCCCATGAACAGCGCCACGCCGACCAGGCCCTCATTGCCCACCACCGCAATTTCCGCGGAGGCCCCGTTTTCCATCACATACAGCAGCGACACGATGCAGTCGGTCGGAAAGTACACATGACCGAGCCGGCTGCCCGATTCGTACAGCACTTTGCCGAGCGGCATCGGCACTAGCTCCAGCTGCGGGAAGAGCCGCTTCTGCTCCGGCGTGCTCAGGGCTGCCAGCAAGGAGTTCCTGGTTGGCGCGTGAGGCGCTTCGCCCATCATTGCCTCCGGTTCCGCGATCGCCCCCTCGCCACCGGACCCGACACGGGGGCATAGATGATGAATACCTTAAGACAATGTAGCCGCATCTCTCCCGCCTCTCTGTGCGCTAGCGCACCGATGCAGAATTGTCACCGCACCCCGGGGACGCGCAGTCGTGGCATCTGGTCACCCATCCTTTGCTTGCTCGAACTTGCGCCCCTGTTCGCCCTTCAGGCCGCCTTGGGCGCTGCGCGACCGCCTTGCCATTGGCGATCAGCCCGTCGACCTCCCGCAGCGCATTGACGATCTTTTCGGCCCTGTAGCCCGTTACTGTCGAGGACCCCTCCCCCGGGAGAACCGCAGCCCCAAGCGCTCGCGCATTCCGATTCGGCGGCTCGCTGACAGCCTTTCCCTCTCGCTCACGACTGAAGGAGTCGCCATCGACCTGACCTGACCCGCCCCACCGTAACACCCCCCGAGAACGCCCTCGGTCCCCGCGACCCCGGGCGCTGCTCTTCGCCCGCAGAAGGGAGCAACCGATGCTCGCGATCCGCGATCCATCCTCGCTCTCCCGCCTCCCCGACTCCCCCGAAAGCCGCCTTATCGAACAGCGCATCGAGGAGTACGGCTCCGACGCCGGCCTGGCGACCATCGTCGCGGTCGAGCCGGGCGACCCGCCCGACGCGCTAGGCGCCCAACTCGGATTGCCGATCCCGAGCAACCGCTTCGACGGCAGGCGCCACGGCGAGCCGGGGTGCGCGCCGTCCTTCGACACCCTCGAGGAGCACCCGACCTGCTACGAGACGGTGTTCGTCCTGGCCGACTACGGCGACGGCGCCCTCGTGGCCGCCCTGGCGCGCCGGGCGGCCGCCGAGCCCACCTAGCCGACCGGGCGGGGCGGCCCCCGGACCCGGCGCGAACGATCGAGCGAGCGCTGTGGAACTCGACCGGCGGGCAAACATGGGCGTGGGCAGCGTTGTAGGGAGCAGCGTTCGGCCGCACCCGCGTCTGCTGACGCGTGGACGTGATCCTGCCGCTGCATGGCGATAAGAATGCATTGCCTCGCGAAGCCGGCTGTAAAGTTCCGTTCTGCGACCACTTTCGCGGCGCCCAGAGCGAACGGTGCGCCGAGCCGGGCGAGCTCGCAGGCGATCGACGGAGACCGGTGATGCAACTTCGGGTTGGCTATGAAATTGTCTATGAGTGCCCGCAGCCGACGCCGATGATTCTTACGTTGCACATCCATTCGTCGCGCGTCTCCGACATCGTCACTCCCGATCACCTAGTCACCCGGCCGTCCGTCGGAATCACCGCCTACCGGGATTTCTTCGGCAATTGGTGCAGCCGGATCGTTGCGCCGAAGGGGGAGATTCGGCTGTCGGCCGATGCGGTAGTCAACGACACCGGCAGACCCGACATCTCTGCTCCCGCGGCCGAGCAGCATCCGGTGCAGGATCTGCCAGAAGAAACCCTGGTGTTCCTGCTGGGGAGTCGCTATTGCGAAACTGATCTTTTGTCCCAGGCTGCGTGGGATCTATTCGGCAAGTCGCCCACCGGATGGGGGCGCGTCCAGGCGATCTGCGATTTTGTCCATCGACATATCGCCTTCGGCTACGCGCACGCCAGGCCCACGAAGACGGCATGGGAGGCTTTCAACGAGCGCGCCGGCGTGTGCCGCGATTACACGCATCTGGCCGTTGCATTCTGCCGCTGCATGAACATCCCGGCGCGCTACTGCACCGGCTACTTGAGCGACATCGGGGTGCCCGCGCCGGACGCGCCCAATGACTTCGCAGCCTGGTTCGAGGCCTATCTTGGCAGCCAGTGGTACACGTTCGATCCTCGCAATAACGCGCCTCGCATCGGGCGAGTCCTGATCGCGCGAGGGCGGGACGCTGCGGACGTCCCGATCAGCAACACGTTCGGCCCCAACACCCTGAAAAGCTTCAAGGTCTGGTCGGACGAGGTAGCAGTGCGCAGGTGAGGCGCTGACCGCCGCTCGACGCGGTCCGCCGCGCCTGCGGCGCGCTCGCCCGGCGCGGCGCGAGACGGCCGCGCCTCGCCGATAATCCAGCGGCATGGCTGCCCTCCAGCTCGAATCGACCATCACCTGCCCCGAGTGCGGCTTCGCCAGGGCCGAGACGATGCCGACCGACGCGTGCCAATGGTTCTACGAGTGCGCGGGCTGCGGCGCGCTGCTGCGCCCCAGGCCGGGCGACTGCTGCGTGTTCTGCAGTTTCGGCACGGTCAGGTGCCCGCCGGTCCAGCGGGGCGGCGCGTGCTGCGACGACTGACGCACGACCGCGCGGGCGACCGATCGGTCGAGGGCGCCGGCGCCCTGGAGCGGTCGCACCGCGGTGCCCCCATCTGGCTTGCTGATCCCCTGCGCTGAGACGCGCGCACCAACGGCCGGCAACCGGCCGCCGCCCGTCGCGCCGGCCCGCGTTCGGCCGGCGATCGCCAACGCCGACCGTGTCGCGTCAACGGCGGATCGCGGCAGCTTCAGCGACGCGGCCTACCGACGATTGCAGCCATCGGGTTCCGTTGACGAGCACCCGTGCCTCGGACCGTGTCGGACGAGCAGTTACTCCAGCGGCTGCATATCGGCCGCGATACACCGGATCGCTCATCTTCTCGTCGGCAAAGTCTGCCTCCGCGCCGGGGAATGGCTGGTGCTGTTGGGGCAGGCGGTAGCCCGGCGCGGCGGCCTCGTTGCGAATGAGGCGACCGTGGCTCGGCCCCTTGCCGCAGACGATTGCCCGCTTGATCTCGACGTCGGTCCAGCTGCCGATGCCGGTCTCGCGATCGGCTCTCCCGTCAGCGTCCCAGAAGTGGGACAGTTGCCGCAAGCGAGAATCGACTCGACGAGGTAGCCGCCGCGATCGATGCCTGTGGTCCGTCTCCGCGCGCCGGCTTCGGTAGGCGCAATCAGTAGCGCGCCCACCACCGCAAGGGGGCCGATTCTTCGAAGGCCGGCGTAGCAACGCAATGAACGCGGCATCTGCGGCCTCCGGTACGCGCGGTCCGGCCGTCTGCAGTGGGTTCAACCTTGTGCATGCTGTTTTCTCGGCCTCGGCGGCGACTTAGTCCCGAACCGCCTGGCGCCTCGCGTGCGCACTTCGGGTTGACACCGGCCGCCCATCAAGCAAGGCTGCCGCCCACCCTGGTACGAAATTGAGACCTTCGAACGGAGCCGCCGGCCCCGATCACGCCTGACGAGGTACGGCTTGCGACCGAGTCGTTCGGCAGGACCGATTCACCGGTCAGGCGCAACGCCAGACCGGGAGCCCGACTACGCCGAGCGACCGAGGATCGACAGTCGCGGGTC
>CP070661.1:686604-699329 GCA_020355165.1 Burkholderiales bacterium | reverse complement strand
GCCGGTCGCCTCGTCAGCCGTGCGCGAGGTCATCACCGGCGTGCGGTGCGCCACCCCGCGCAGGCGCGCGGCGGCGGCCTCGACGTCGGCGAAGGAGATGGGCAGGGACATGAGCGGCCTCGACCGGCTGCGGTGGCAGGCGCCGAGTGTAGGCGCGGCGCCGGCGCGCCCGCGGGGCAGGCTCAGCCCGCCGCCCGGTAGGCGGCGCGCAGCAGCTCGTGCAAGTGCAGCAGCGCCGATTCCTGCTGCGGGTTCAGCCGCCCGGCCACGTACGAACCCGACGACAGGCCGCGCTGCACCGCTTCGCAGATTGCGATGTCCTCGCGCTGGACCTCGTCGCTGAAGCGCTGGTCGTCGACGCGCGCCCCGGCAGCGACGTCGGGCGCGTAGAAGTAGTCGAAGTCGACCCGGCAGCGGTCGACGCCGAGCGGCAGCACGCGGTTGGTCTGCAGCCGACCGGGCAGCACGTTGAGCATGGTGTTCGGGTACAGCCACCAGTACAACGCTTCGCCCCGCGAGTAGGGGCCGCTGGCGGCCAGCGGGCTCGCCTGCAGGCTCGACCAGCGCTCGTTCGTCGTGACGTAGCTCGCCTGATCGAGCAGCGCCGCCAGGCCCGGATGCACCCGCGGCACGTGGTAGCCCTCGAGGTAGTTGTCGACGTAGACCTTCCAGTTGCAGGCGACCTCGTAGCCGACGCGGCGATCGAATTCGTAGCCGGCGAATCGCCCGCTGCCCAGCCGCGCGTCGATGCCGTCGATCACCTCGGCGAACGCAGGCGCCGCGCCATCGAGCGATGCGAACACCAGCTGCTGCCAGACGGCCAGCCGAGCCTGCGGCAGGCGGATCGCGGCGATGTCGAGGTCGGGCACGCGGCCCATGCCGGGGGCGCCGAGCAGGCGACCGTCGAGTGCGTAACGCCAGCCGTGATAGCGGCAGGCGAGCTCCGTGGCGCCCCGGCCGTTGCACTCGGCCAGCGGCCCGGCGCGATGGCGGCAGACGTTGTGCAGGGCGCGCAGCTCGCCGTCGTCGCCGCGCACCAGCAGCAGCGGCACGCCGGCGATCTCGGCCAGTGCGTGGTCGCCGGCGCCGGCAACCAGCCCGGCATGGCCGACCAGCTGCCAGCTGCGGGCGAACACCGCCTGCCGCTCGGCGGCGGCGAACGCCGGCTGCGTGTAGCAGGCCGCCGGCAGCGTCATTGCCCGGTCGGCCGGCTGCGGCAGCAGCGCGGCCTCGGTCGGGGAGCGCGGATCGGGAGTCATCGCTTTTCGGCGGGCGCTGACGCCGGTCATTGTAGGCAGCGCGCTGCGGCCTAGACTGGCCCGCATGAAGCTGCCGATGATTCTGCGCCGGCGGCTGCTCGCCGCCGCACTGGCGGCGCCGCTCGGCGCGGCCTGCGCTGCCGAGCAGGACAGCTACGCCGCGGCGCGCCAGCGGATGCTGGCCGAGGTCGAGGCCGACATGCGGGCCACCGCGCGCTCGACCGGCCGCAACCGTCTCGATCCGCGCGTTGCCGCCGCCATCGGCAAGGTGCCGCGCCACCGCTTCGTGCCGGCGCAGCTGGCCGACCGTGCCTACGAGAACCGGCCGCTGCCGATCGGCCACCAGCAGACGATCTCGCAGCCGTTCATCGTCGCCCTGATGACCGACCTGGTCGATCCGAAGCCGGCCGACCGCGTGCTGGAGATCGGCACCGGCTCCGGCTACCAGGCCGCGGTGCTGGCCGAGCTGGTGGCGCGCGTCTACACGATCGAGATCGTGCAGCCGCTCGGCGAGCAGGCGGCGGCGCTGCTGAAGTCGCTCGGCTACCGCAACGTCGAGACCCGCATCGGCGACGGCTATCTCGGCTGGCCGGAGGCGGCGCCGTTCGATGCGATCGTGGTGACCGCCGCGCCCGACCACATGCCGCAGCCGCTGGTCGAGCAGCTGGCGCCCAACGGGCGGCTGATCGCCCCGGTCGGCAGCCGTTACGGCATCCAGCTGCTGCAGCTGCTGCGCAAGGATGCGCAGGGCCGCGCCGTCACGCGCAGCGTGCTCGAGGTCCGCTTCGTGCCGCTGACCCGGGCGCGCTGATCCTGTGGCGCCTTGTCGCCGAACCGTGCGGCGGCTGGCGGCGGCACCGGCGTCGGCATCGTTCCGTCGGGCGATGGCGCCAGCGGCCGGCGCGGCGCAGCGACGGCCGGCGTCGCGCCACTCGCGTAGGCTTGGCCGATGAGCAGCGGCTTTGCCAATCCGCGCGAGACCTGGGATGCGCGCTTCGCCGGTGACGAGTACATCTTCGGCACCGCGCCGAACGCGTTCCTCGCGTCGCAGCAGTCCCGTCTCGTCGCCGGCGGCCGCGCCTTGAGCGTGGCCGACGGCGAAGGGCGCAACAGCGTCTGGCTGGCGCGGCAGGGCATGCACGTGACCGCGTTCGACATCGCGCCGCGCGGCGTCGACAAGGCGCGCGCGCTGGCGCGGCAGGCCGGCGTCACGGTCGAGTTCCATGTGTCGGCGGTCGAGGACTGGGCCTGGACGCCGGACGCCTTCGACGTGGTGGCGGCGATCTTCGTGCAGTTCGCGCCGCCGGCCGTCCGCGCGCGGATGTTCGCCGGCATGCTGCGCACGCTGAAGCCGGGCGGCTGGCTGCTGCTGCAGGGCTACACGCCGCGGCAGCTCGAGTACCGCACCGGCGGGCCGCCGTGCGCCGAGCACCTGTACACGCCGGCGCTGCTGCGGCAGGCGTTCGCCGGGCACGAGATCGTCGAGCTGCGCGAGCACGACGAGGTGCTGGCCGAGGGCACGCAGCACGCCGGCCTGTCGGCGCTGATCGACTGCGTGGTGCGCAGGAACTGAACACCGCCGCCTTGGTGGTCTAATCGCCGCTCTCGTCACAAGCGCCCGGCTTCCAGGCTTCGAATGTCACTGCCCCCGCTGCTGCAGCACCTGCGCCTGCCGGTGATCGGCGCGCCGCTGTTCATCATCTCCAACCCCGAGCTGGTGCTGGCGCAGTGCACCGCCGGCATCGTCGGCAGCTTCCCGGCACTGAACGCGCGGCCGCCGGAGCTGCTGGACGAGTGGCTGACGCGCATCACCGGCGAACTGGCGGCCTTCCGCGCGGCGCATCCGCAGGCGACGGTGGCGCCGTTCGCGGTCAACCAGATCGTCCATTCGAGCAACGACCGGCTGCAGCGCGACATGGACCTCGCCGTGAAGCACCGGGTGCCGATCATCATCACCAGCCTGCGCGCGCCCGACGCGGTGGTCGAGGCGGCGCACGGCTACGGCGGCCTGGTGTTCCACGACGTGACCAACATCAAGCACGCCCGGCGCGCGCTCGCCGCCGGCGTGGACGGGCTGATCCTGGTCTGTGCCGGCGCCGGCGGCCACGCCGGCCGGCTGTCGCCGTTCGCGCTGGTGCCCGAGGTGCGCGCCTTCTACGACGGCACGATCATCCTGTCGGGCTCGATCGCCTGCGGCGATGCGATCCTCGCCGCGCAGGCGATCGGCGCCGATCTCGCCTACATCGGCACCCGCTTCATCGCCAGCCGCGAGGCCAACGCCCCCGAGGCCTACAAGCAGATGATCGTCGAGTCGCGCGGCGAGGACATCGTCTACTCGAACCTGTTCACCGGCGTGCACGGCAACTACCTGCGCGGCAGCATCGCCGCCGCCGGGCTCGACCCCGACGCGCTGCCCGAGGCCGACAAGAGCGCGATGAACTTCGGCTCGGGCCGGAGCAAGGCCTGGCGCGACATCTGGGGCGCCGGCCAGGGCGTCGGGCAGATCGACGAGGTGCGGCCGGCGGCCGAGATCGTCGAGCGGCTCGAGCGCGAATACCTGACCGCGCGGGCACGCCTTGGGCAGGCCGCGGCGCCCGCCTGATCCTTCGTACGGAGAACGCGACATGCACTACCGCAACCTCGGCCGATCGGGACTGAAAGTCAGCGAGCTGTCGTTCGGCTCGTGGGTCACCTACGGCAACCAGGTCGACACGGCGGCGGCGCGCGAGCTGATGGCGGCGGCGTGGGACGCCGGCGTCAACTTCTTCGACAACGCCGAGATCTACGCCCGCGGCGGCGCCGAGAAGATCATGGGCGCGGCGCTGAAGGAGCTGGGCTGGCCGCGGCAGAAGTTCGTCGTCTCGACCAAGTTCTTCTGGGGCCTTGCCGACGGGCCGAACGAGAGGAACACGCTGAATGCCAAGTACCTGCGGCACGCGATCGACGGCTCGCTGGCGCGGCTCTCGCTCGACTACGTCGACCTGGTGTTCTGCCACCGGCCCGACCCGGCCACGCCGATCGAGGAAACCGTGTGGGCGATGCACCGGATGATCGAGCGCGGCCAGGCGCTGTACTGGGGCACCAGCGAGTGGGCGGCCTCCGAGATCCTTGCCGCCTGGTCGATCGCCGAGCGGCACAGCCTGGCCAAGCCGGTGATGGAGCAGCCGCAGTACAACCTGTTTCACCGCAAGCGGGTCGAGCAGGAGTACGCGCGGCTGTACGAGGACATCGGGCTGGGACTGACCACCTGGAGCCCGCTCGGCAGCGGGCTGCTGACCGGCAAGTACCGCGGCGGCATTCCCGCCGGCAGCCGTGGCGCGGTGGAGAGCTACGCCTTCCTGCGGCCGCGCCTGACCGACGAGAAGGGCAACGAGATCGTCGGCCGGCTCGAGCCCGTCGCCGCCGAGCTCGGCTGCACGCTGGCGCAGCTGGCGCTGGCGTGGTGCCTGAAGAACCCGCGCGTGTCGACGGTGCTCACCGGCGCCACGCGGGTGGCGCAGGTGCAGGAGAACATGAAGGCGCTCGACGTGGTCGGGCGGCTGACGCCGGAGGTGCTGGCGCGCATCGACGCGATCGTCGGCAGCCACTTCGATTGACGGTGGACGTCGTCTTCCGCCAGGCCACCGCCGCCGACCTGCCGGCGATGCTGCGCCTGCTGGTCGACGACGCGGTCGCGCAGGCGCGCGGCGGCTACGGTGCCGAGGTCACGCCGGCGGTGGCGGCGGCTTTCGACGACATCGCGCGCGACCCGAACAACGAACTGTGGCTCGGCGAACTCGGTGGCGAGGTGGTGGCGATGCTGCAGCTCACCCTGATCCCGGGGCTGTCGCGCGGCGGCATGAAGCGGGCCCTGGTCGAGGCGGTGCGCGTGCGCGCCGACCTGCGCAGCCACGGCATCGGCGAGTCGCTGATGCGGCAGGTCGAGGCGCGGGCGAGGGCCGCGGGCTGCGGGCTGGTCCAGCTGACCACCGACAGGCAGCGCCTGGACGCGCACCGCTTCTACGAACGGCTCGGCTACCTGCCGAGCCACATCGGCATGAAGAAGAAACTGTGAAGGTGAAGGAAGCGAATCGGCGGGGCGGCGGCGCCGGGCGTGCCGGCGAATCGCGCTGCGCCCGCTGCGGCGCGCCGTTTCACTGCGGCATCGACGACGCCGGCGGCTGCTGGTGCGCAAAGCTGCCGCCGCTGCCGCGCGAGGGCTACGCCGCCGAGGGCGGCTGCCTGTGCGAGGCCTGCCTGAACGAGGCATTGAAGGCCGCCCGCGGCTAGCGCGGCGAGGTTGCCGGCGGCCGGGTACGTGCGCCGACGCGGCCGCCGCCGGCGCGGCACAATGGCAGCGAGCGGCCGGCGGCGCTTGCGGCCGTGCGCCCGCCGCATGCGCGGCGCGAGTCGCTCTTCCCATAGGTCCCTATGTCCACATCCGGTATCCGTCGATTGGTCGAGACGGCGCTCGTGCGGCTGTTCCCCGGCTCCTTCCGGGCGGCCGGCACGATGCTGATCGTCTTCCTTGGCGTGAGCCTGCTCACGCGGATCGGCCTGGCGCTGTTCAACGGCGAGGCGGTCGAGTTCCTGCCGTGGCGGCTGGCTGGCTGGCTGTCGATCGGCACGCTGTACGACCTCGCCGCCGGCGTGTTCCTGATCCTGCCGTTCGCGCTGCTCGCCTGGCTGTGGCCGGCGGCGCGCGCCCGCCGAGCGTTCGGCATCGTCAACGTCGCTGTCGCCGTGGTCGCCCTCGCCGGGCTGGCGTTCTGCTCGGTGTCGGAGTTCGTGTTCTGGAACGAGTTCAGTTCGCGCTTCAATTTCATCGCCGTCGACTACCTGATCTACACGCGCGAGGTGATCGGCAACATCCGCGAGTCGTACCCGATGACGCCGATCTTCGCCGGCCTGGGGGCGGTGACGGCGATCCTGCTCGCGCTGTCGGTCCGCAGCCTGTGGCGGGCATCGGCGCCGAGTTCGGCCGGCTTCGGCCGCCGCTCGCTGTACATGGCGGGCTATGTCGCGGCAGCGCTGGTGTCCTTCGCGGTGGTGCCGGCAAGCTGGAAGGAGTTCAGCGACAGCGTGCAGGCCCAGCAGCTGGCCGGCAACGGGCCGTGGGAGTTCTTCCACGCCTTCAACACCAACGAGATCGACTACGACCGCTTCTACCCGACGCTGCCGATCGACCAGGCCTACCTGGAGCTGCGCAAGGAGTTCACCGAGGCCGGGCCGGTGCAGTTCACCGGCAGCGCGACGCTGCCTATCGAGCGGCGGATCACCGGGGCCGGCCCGGAGAAGCGGCTGAACGTGGTCCTGATCTCGGTCGAGTCGCTGTCGGCCGACTACCTCGGCAAGTTCGGCAACCCCAAGGGGCTGACGCCGAACCTCGACCGGCTTGCCGACGCCGGCCTGCTGTTCACGCAGCTGTACGCCACCGGGACCCGCACCGTGCGCGGGCTGGAGGCGCTGGCGCTGTCGCTGCCGCCGACGCCAGGGCACTCGGTGGTCAAGCGGCCGAACAACGAAAACCTGCACACCATCGGCGAGGTGTTCGCCGACAAGGGCTACGAGCCGCTGTACCTGTACGGCGGCTACGGCTACTTCGACAACATGGAGCACTTCTTCGGCTCCAACGGCTACACGTTCATCGACCGCACGGCGATCCCCAGCGCCGACATCCACTACGAGAACATCTGGGGCGTCGCCGACGAGGACCTGTTCTCCCTGACCCTGCGCGAACTCGACCGCCGACATGCGGCGGGCCGCAAGTTCTTCGCCCACGTGATGACGACCTCGAACCACCGCCCGTACACCTACCCGGACGGCCGCATCGACATCCCGCCGCACACCAGCGCGGAGGGCGCCGTCAAGTACACCGACTGGGCGATCGGCAACTTCATCGAGCGGGCGCGCGCCCATCCCTGGTTCGACGACACGCTGTTCGTCATCGTCGCCGATCACTGCGCGGCGGCGCGCGGCAAGACCGACCTGCCGCTCGATCGCTTTCACATTCCGCTGCTGGTCTATGCGCCCAGGCACGTCGCGCCGGCGCGCATCGACACCGTGGCCTCGCAGATCGACGTGGCGCCGACCGTGCTGGCGCTGCTGAACTTCAGCTACGTGTCGCGCTTCTTCGGCCAGGACATCCTGACCGAAGGGAAGTCGCACCAGCGGGCGGTGATGGCCAACTACCAGACGGTCGGCTACCTCGAGAACGGCATGCTGGTCGAGCTGCGGCCGCAGCGCCGGGTGCGCGTCGTCGACGCCGCCACCGGCAAGGAACTGGCGCCGAGCGAGCCGACCCACCACTTCACCGACGAGGCGATCGGCTACTACCAGGGTGCCAGCGATGCCTTTCGCCGGGGCGCCCTGCGGCAGCCAGGCGTGCTGATCCCGCGACCGGTCGAATAGCGGGCGCCTGCATCGGCGGCCGCGCCGAACGCTCCGGCCGGCCGTTGATCGAGGCGGGGAACCGGCTGGCCGAGACCGCCGGCGCCGGGCCGGCCGCCGAGCGACCGCTACGCGGCCGGAGCCGGCGCCTTCGGCAGCAGCCGCTCGATCAGCGCGTCCTTCTCCGCCCACAGCGCGTTGACCCACTCCTGCATGCGGGCGCGGAACTGCGCGTCGCTGGCGTAGTTGCCGCCGAGCAGGTCGGCCGGGATCTCGCGCTGCTCGACGCGCACGATCACGTCGTCGACGCGGCCGGACAGCAGATGCCAGAACTTCGGCGCGCCGTGCGGGTAGACGATGGTCACGTCGAGCAGCCGGTGGCAGTGCTCGCCCAGCGTGGACAGCGCCATGGCCAGCCCGCCGCTGCGCGGCTTCAGCAGGTGGCGGTACGGCGAGCGCTGCACGTCGTGCTTGTCGCGGCTGAAGCGCGTGCCCTCGAGGAAGTTGATCACCGAGGTCGGAATCAGGCGGAACTTCTCGCAGGCCTGGCGCGCCCGCTCGAGGTCGCGGGTGCTGCTCATGCCGCCCCTGCGCGCCATGAACGGGAAGTCGAGCGCCCACCAGGCCAGGCCGATCACCGGCACGTAGATCAGCTGCCGCTTGAGGAAGAACTTCAGCATCGGCACGCGGCCGGCGAAGACCTTCTGCAGCACCAGGATGTCGACCCAGCTCTGGTGGTTGGCCGCCACCAGGTACCAGTCGTCGCGGCGAAGGCCGGCAACCCCGCTGACCTGCCAGCCTTCATTGCCGACCAGCGCGATCCACGCATTGTTCACGCCGATCCACGACATGGCGATCCAGTTCAGCATCCGGTCGATCACCCGCCGCACCGGCCGGTAGCTGACCGCCAGCTTGACCAGTGACACCGGGACCATCAGCAGGCAGAAGAACAGCACGTTGGCGCCCAGCGCCAACGTGGCGAAGACGCCGCGGGCGGCGGCCAGCGCTCGCTGCATCGAGGATTCGTTGGTCGACATGGTGGCTTGCCCGGCGAACCTGCATTTGACAGCAGCCGCGCCGCCGGCGCCATTGACCCAGGACAAGCGAATCGCCTCGGCGCGGGGCGGCGACGGCCGGGCCGGCACAGGTCCGCCGCCGCGCGTATCCTTCGCCCTCCGCCGGCGGGCCGCTTATTGCAGGCCACAGCCGCTTTCCCGATGAACGCTGCCGACCTTTCCTCCGCGCTGCTGCGCGATGTCGAGCGCCGACGCACCTTCGCGATCATCTCGCACCCGGACGCCGGCAAGACGACCCTGACCGAGAAGCTGCTGCTGTTCGGCGGAGCGATCCAGCTCGCCGGCGCGGTCAAGGGCCGCAAGCACGCGCGCCACGCCACCTCCGACTGGATGGAGGTCGAGAAGCAGCGCGGCATCTCGGTCACCAGCTCGGTGATGCAGTTCGACTACGGCAGCCACGTGATCAACCTGCTCGACACGCCGGGCCACGAGGACTTCTCCGAGGACACCTACCGCGTGCTGACCGCGGTCGACGCCGCGGTGATGGTGATCGACGCCGCCAAGGGCGTCGAGGCGCAGACGATCAAGCTGCTCGAGGTCTGCCGGCTGCGGGCGACGCCGATCATCACCTTCGTCAACAAGCTCGACCGCGACGTGCGCGAGCCGTTCGACCTGCTGGCCGAGATCGAATCGGTCTTGAGAATCGACTGTGCGCCGGTGACCTGGCCGCTCGGCATGGGCAGGCACTTCCGCGGCGTGTACCACCTGCTCGACGACCGCCTGCTGCGCTTCGCGCCGGGCGAGGCGCGGCTGACCGGCGAGGCGGAGGAGATCCGCGGCTACGACAACCCGCGGCTGGCCGAGCTCTTCCCGCAGGAAGCGGCCACGCTGGCGCACGACGTCGAGCTGCTGCGCGGCGCCAGCCATCCGTTCGAGCTGGCGAAGTTCCTCGCCGGTGCGCAGACGCCGGTGTTCTTCGGCTCCGGCATCAACAACTTCGGCGTGCAGGAGATCCTGCAGGCGCTGGTCAAGTGGGCACCGCCGCCGCAGCCGCGCGATGCCGGTTCGCGCGCGGTGGCTCCGGTCGAGGCGCCGTTCTCCGGCTTCGTCTTCAAGATCCAGGCCAACATGGACCCGCGCCACCGCGACCGCATCGCCTTCCTGCGCGTGTGCTCGGGCCGCTACCTGCCCGGCATGAAGGTCTGGCAGGTGCGCGCCGGCCGCGAGATCAAGCTCGGCAACGCGCTCACCTTCATGGCCAACGAGCGGGTGGCGAGCCCCGAGGCGGTGGCCGGCGACATCATCGGCATCCACAACCACGGGCAGCTGCAGA
This sequence comes from Burkholderiales bacterium, assembly GCA_020355165.1. GTDB lineage: Bacteria > Pseudomonadota > Gammaproteobacteria > Burkholderiales > Burkholderiaceae_F > JADJWR01. Next base: position 689,352 of record CP070661.1, on the reverse strand, counting down.
TCGGCGACACGCTGACCGACGGCGAGACGCTCGGCTTCAAGGGCATCCCGTACTTCGCGCCGGAGCTGTTCCGGCTGGCCCGTGCCCGCGACCCGTTCAAGGCCAAGCAGCTGGCCAAGGGGCTGGCGCAACTGGGCGAGGAGGGGGCGATCCAGGTGCTGGCGACGCCCGCCGGCGAGCTGCTGCTCGGCGCCGTGGGCCCGCTGCAGTTCGAGATCGTCGCCCACCGGCTGAAGAACGAGTACAACGTCGACGCCGTCTACGACACCCCCGGCATCGCCACCGCCCGCTGGCTGACCTACCCCGACGAGAAGACGCGGCGCGACTTCGAGAAGGAGCAGTCGGCGCGCCTGGCACGCGACGTCGACGGCAACCCGGTCTACCTCGCCAGCAACTCCGTCAACCTGGAAGTGACGATGAAGTACTGGCCGACCGTGCACTTCCACGCCACCCGCGAGCACGGGCAGAAGCTGGCGCACCAGTGACCCGCGCCGCTGCGCCGGCGCCGGTCCGGGCAGCTCTGACGGCGGGCGACTGCCGCAGGCGACCGGCCTGGATCAGTCCTGGATCCACGGCAGCGCGTGGAAGCGCCAGCCGTCGACGTGGCCGCGCTGGCGGGCGCCGTCGAGCCTGCCCTCGAAGCCCTCGAGGACGTTGTAGGCCTGCCTGAAGCCGGCGGCGGCGGCCGCTTCGGCGGCGCGGTGCGAGCGCACGCCGCTGCGGCAAAGCAGCAGCAGCGCTTCGTCCTCGCGCGCGACCTCGCGCAGCTGGTGCAGGAACAGCTCGCGCGCCCGCGCGTCGGCGCCGTGCCACTCGATATTGGGCGTATCCGGCACGCGGCCGACGAAGTGGCACTCGATGTTGGTGCGCACGTCGACCAGCCGCGCCCGCTGCGCGCGCATCAGCTGCCAGGCCTCGGGCGGCGTCACCGCGCCTGCATAGTGCAGACCCAGTTCCGCCGCGCGCTGCGCGGCGCGGGCGAGAATCTGCGCCACCTCGTCGGGCGACGCAATGGTGTCGAGCCCGGCGGGCGGTTCAGGCTTTGGCGGTCTCATCCGGCAAGCGCGGCGCGGCGGCGGATCGGCCGGGCCCTTACTTCGGCGCCTGCGCCTGCCGCTGCGCCTCGCGCCTTGCCTCGTACATCGACGGCGTGGCGCCGGCGCGGCCGAGGTATTCGCGCAGGTGCTTGATCGCCTGCACGTTCATCACGTTCGAGTGATGCGGCCGGTGCAGGATGCCCTCGGCGCGGTTCAGCTTGACGCGGATGCGCGCGCCGGACAGCGGCTCCATCTCCGCGCCGAGGTGGTTCAGCAGCGACTCGATCTCGCGCCAGTGGATGTTGCCGCTGATCGGATCGTGAAAGATCAGCTTCAGCAGCTGCTCGTGCTTGTGGCTCATGGGGCGCCCTCTGCCGCGTTTTGCCGCAAGCATACGCGGGGCCCGTCGGGCCGGCCCCTGCGCTGCCTCAAGCATCGGCGCACGCGAGCGAGGCGGCGAACAGCGGCCGCCCCCGCCTGCGGCCGTGCTCGTGCCTACGCCGCCAGCGCGTCGCAGATCGATCCGACGTGCCGATGGTCGGTGCCGCAGCAGCCGCCGACCACCGTGAGCCGCGGCAACAGCGGCCGCAGCGCCCGGTACTGCGCGCCGAGTTCCTGCGGGTTGCCGTCGTCCAGGTCGGTGCTGGCGTCGAGTTCGGCGTGGCTGCGGCGTGAAGCGTTGGCGCGCAGGCCGCGTACGCGGTTGCGCCATGCACCGCCGGCGCGCAGCGCGCCGGCGAAGTGCGTCGGGTGGGCGCAGTTGATCATGTAGTAAACAGGGTGCCCACCGCTGGCGGCGTCGGTCTGCTCGATGGCCTCGGCCAGCGGCTGACCCGAAGGCAGCCGGCCGTCGGTCTCCAGGGTGAAGGAGATCACCGCCGGCATCGCCCGCTCGCGTGCCGCGAGGGCGACGCCGATCGCCTCCTCCGCGTAGTTCATCGTGAACACCGAGACCAGGTCGGCGTCGGTGCCGGCGAAGGTGCCGATCTGCCACGCGTGATAGTCGCGCGCCTGCGTTGCGCTCATCCGTGTCTCGGCCCGATAGCCGTCGCCGCGCGGCCCGAGGTTGCCGCTGACGACCACCGGCGTGGCGGGCGTCTCGAAGGCGGCGCGGATCTCGAGCAGCAGGCCGACCGCCCGCCGGTTGGCGTCGGCGAGCGCCTCGGCGTCGTAGCCGAGCTTCTCGCCCCAGTCGGGACTGGCGCGCCAGGTCGGCGTCTCCAGCACCAGCCCGAGGCGGTGCGCGCGGGCGATCTGCGCGTAGCGGACGTAGTAGGCGCGCAGCCGCTCGAAGCCGGCATCGGTCTTCAGCAGGTCGAAGGCGGCGAAGTGCGGCAGCTCGCGGCCGTCGTGGAAGATCAGTTCGGTTTCCAGTCCGGCATCGGTGGCGAACAGCCGTCCGGCCAGCTGCGGCAGTCGATTGCGGTATTTGCTCATGGCGTTCTCCCTCTATGCGGTTGGGTCAGTCGTGCGTAACACCCGGCGGCCGCGGCGTCGCGACGGCGTCCGCCTCCCAGCCGACGAGGGCGGCGAAGATCGCCGTCACGGCAGGGGTGATCGGGTCGAGCAGGACGGCGATCGGGGTTGGCATGGCGAGGCTCCTTCTGCTGGAATCGAACACGGCGGCACTGTAGGGGTGCGGCCGCGGGGGCACTAAGTCCATTTCGGCAACCAACCGGACATTTCGGCCATGGCATCGCAGGCGAAGCAG
>CP070661.1:672589-686504 GCA_020355165.1 Burkholderiales bacterium | reverse complement strand
GCATCGACAGCGAGGCCAGGGCCGCGGCCCCCGCGCCGACGGCCTCCGAGGCACCAGCCGCCGCGGCGGCGATGGCGCCTGCCGCTGCGCCGACCCCGACGCGGGCACCGCCTGCCGCCAAGGCGGCCGTGGCGATGCCGGCTGCCGCCAAGCTGATGGCCGACAAAGGCATTCGGCCGGATCAGCTGACCGGCACCGGCAAGGATGGCCGCATCACCAAGGGCGACGTGCTGGCAGGCGCCGCGCCGAAGGCCGCGCCGGCACCGAGTCCGGCACCGGCAGCGGCAAGGCCGGCGCTGCCCCAGGTGCAGGCGCCACTGGACCTGTCGACGCTGGCCGGCCGTCCCGAGCAGCGCGTGCCGATGTCGCGCCTGCGGGCGCGCGTGGCCGAGCGCCTGGTGCAGTCGCAGTCGACGGCGGCGATCCTGACCACGTTCAACGAGGTCAACATGCAGCCGGTGATGGACCTGCGCAGCAGGTACAAGGACCGCTTCGAGAAGGAACACGGCGTCAAGCTCGGCTTCATGTCGTTCTTCGTCAAGGCCGCGGTGGCGGCGCTGAAGAAGTTCCCGGTCGTCAACGCCTCGGTCGACGGCAACGACATCGTCTACCACGGCTACTTCGACATCGGCATCGCGGTTGGTTCGCCGCGCGGCCTGGTGGTGCCGATCCTGCGCGACGTCGACCAGATGACCTTCGCCGACATCGAGAAGAAGATCGCCGACTTCGGCAAGCGCGCCGGCGAGGGCAAGCTGGCGCTGGAGGAGCTGACCGGCGGCACCTTCTCGATCTCCAACGGCGGCGTGTTCGGCTCGATGCTGTCGACCCCGATCATCAATCCGCCGCAGTCGGCGATCCTCGGCATTCACGCGACCAAGGAGCGCGCGGTGGTCGAGAACGGACAGGTCGTGGTGCGGCCGATGAATTACCTGGCGCTGTCGTACGACCACCGGATCATCGACGGCCGGGAAGCGGTGCTTTCGCTGGTGGCGATGAAGGAAGCGCTCGAGGATCCGGCGCGGCTGCTGCTGGAGGTCTGATGTCGACCGCCGACGAGATCGCCAAGCTGCACGATCTGCTCGGCAAGGGCGCGATCAGCCAGGCCGAGTTCGAGCGCGCCAAGGCGCGCCTGCTCGAGTCACCGTCGACCGACGGGCCGCTGCGGCTGAACCGGCTGCGGCTGTCGAACACCGACCGCTGGATCGCCGGCGTCTGCGGTGGCATCGCCGAGGTGACCGGCGTCGAGGCGTTCGTCTGGCGGCTGATCTTCGTGCTCGGCCTGTTCCTCGGCGGCTTCACCCTGCTGCTGTACCTGGTCCTGTGGATCTTCGTGCCGCGGGAGCCGCTGTGAGATGAGAAGCGTGAGAGGACCCAGATGAGCAAGAGCTTCGATGTGGTCGTGATCGGCGGCGGCCCGGGCGGCTACATCGCGGCGATCCGGGCCGCGCAGCTCGGCATGGCGGTGGCGTGCGTCGACGAGTGGAAGGGCAGCGACGGCGGGCCGGCGCTCGGCGGCACCTGCACCAACACCGGCTGCATCCCGTCGAAGGCGCTGCTGCAGTCGAGCGAGTTCTTCGAGCACGCCAACCACCACTTCGCCGAGCACGGCATCGTGCTCGACAAGGGGGCGACCATCGACGTGGCCAGGATGATCGGCCGCAAGGAGAAGGTCGTCAAACAGAACAACGACGGCATCCTGTTCCTGTTCAAGAAGAACAAGGTCTCGTTCTTCCACGGCCGCGGTTCCTTCGCCGGCAAGGCCGATGGCGGCTACCAGATCCGCGTCGGCGACGAGGCGCTCGTCGGCCGTCACGTGATCGTCGCCACCGGTTCGAGCGCCCGGGCCCTGCCGGGCGCGCCGTTCGACGAGGAGAAGATCCTGTCCAACGACGGCGCGCTGGCGATGACGGCGGTGCCGAAGAAGCTCGGCGTGATTGGCGCCGGGGTCATCGGACTGGAGATGGGCTCGGTGTGGCGGCGGCTCGGCGCCGAGGTCACCCTGCTGGAGGCGCTGCCGGATTTCCTCGCCGCAGCCGATGCGCAGATCGCGCGCGAGGCGATGAAGGCCTTCAACAGGCAAGGCCTGAAGATCGAGCTCGGCGTGCGCGTCGACGGCGTCAAGGTGGACGGCAAGGGCGTGGCCGTGGCCTACACCGATGCGAAGGGCGCGACGCAGAAGCTCGCCTGCGACCGGCTGATCGTCTCGATCGGCCGCCTGCCGAACACCGGCGGACTGAACGCGGAGGCGGTCGGCCTGCAGCTGGACGAGCGGGGCTTCGTCGCCGTCGACGACCAGTGCCGGGCCAGCCTGCCCGACGTCTGGGCGATCGGCGACGTGGTGCGCGGGCCGATGCTGGCGCACAAGGCCGAGGAAGAAGGGGTGGCGGTGGCCGAGCGGATCGCCGGCCAGCACGGCCACGTGAACTTCAACACCATCCCGTGGGTGATCTACACCTCGCCGGAGATTGCCTGGGTCGGCCAGACCGAGCAGCAGCTGAAGAGCGCCGGCCGCGCCTACAGGGCGGGCAGCTTTCCGTTTGCCGCCAACGGCCGCGCCCGCGCGCTTGGCGACACGACCGGCATGGTGAAGTTCCTCGCCGACGCGGCCACCGACGAGATCCTCGGCGTGCACATGATCGGCCCGCAGGTGTCCGAGCTGATCTCCGAGGCCGTGGTGGCGATGGAGTTCCGCGCCAGCAGCGAGGACATCGCCCGCATCTGTCACGCCCATCCGTCGCTGTCGGAGGCGACCAAGGAAGCCGCGCTGGCGGTGGACAAGAGGACGCTGAACCTCTAGTGACCGCCCGGCCGCGGCTCGTGCTCCGGCTCGCTGCGGTGACGGGGCGCGGATCGGAAGGCGGGGCTCACCGATCACGATGAGCTTCCGCGCTCACCTCGACGATGCGCTGGCGGCGCGCGGCTACACGCTCGATGAAGCGCAGCGCAAGGCAGCCGACCGGCTGGCCCGCCTCGACGAGCAGTGGGCGCAGTACAAGCACGCCCGCCGCAACGCGCTGCTGAAGCTGGTGGCGCGGCCGGACATTCCGCGCGGTGTCTACCTGTGGGGCAGCGTCGGCCGCGGCAAGAGCTTCCTGATGGACTGCTTCTTCTCCGCGGTGCCCCTGCTGCGCAAGACGCGGGTCCACTTCCACGAGTTCATGCGCGGCGTGCACCGCGAACTCGACGAGGTCAAGGGCACCGCCGACCCGCTCGACGAGGTCGGCCGCCGCATCGCGCAGCGGGCCCGGCTGATCTGCTTCGACGAGTTCCACGTGTCGGACATCGCCGACGCGATGATCCTGCACCGGCTGCTGTCGAAGCTGTTCGACCTGCGGGTCGGTTTCGTGATGACCTCGAACTACGCGCCGCAGGCGCTGTATCCGGACGGCCTGCACCGCGACCGACTGCTGCCGGCGATCGCCCTGCTGCAGGGCAGGCTCGACGTCGTCCACCTCGGCGGCGACACCGACTACCGGCGGCGCGTGATGGAGCACATCGAGACCTACCTGCAGCCTGCCGGGCCGCAAGCCGAGCGCAGGCTCGCCGAGGCGTTCGCCCAGGTGGCCGAGACGGAGGACGACGACCCGGTACTGCAGATCGAGGCGCGGCGGATCCGCGCCCGCCGTCGTGCCGGCGGCGCGGTCTGGTTCGACTTCAACGTCCTGTGCGGCGGCCCTCGCTCGCAGAACGACTACCTCGAGATCGCCCGCCAGTTCCACACCGTGCTGCTGTCCGACGTGCCGCAGATGTCGGCGGGACAGGCCTCGGAGGCGCGCCGCTTCACCTGGCTGGTGGACGTGCTCTACGATCACCGCGTGAAGCTGATCCTGTCGGCCGAAGTCGGGCCGGAGGCGCTGTATTCGGCGGGCGCCCTGGCTGGCGAGTTCCAGCGCACCGCGTCGCGGCTCGCCGAGATGCAGTCGCGCGCCTACCTGGAGGCGCCGCGCCGTGATGTCGTCTCCCTGTAGTCCGTTCCGGCAGTTCGCCGCGGCGATGGCCTTCGCGGCTGCGGCGGCCGCCGCCGCGCAGGAAGGGCCGGCCAGCCGCGAGCAGGCGCGGGCAGCGATCGAGCAGGCGCAGCGCGACGAAGCACAGGCCCTGCGCCGCTACGAGCAGGCCTACAGCGACTGCGCCAAGGGCTTTTTCGTCAATCCCTGCCGCGAGCGGGCGCGTGAGGAACGCGATCGGCTGTTGCGCGCGACCCGCGAGCGCGAGGTCGCGGCGCGCGACACGCTGCGCCGGCTCGACGCCGAGGAACGGGCCAAGGCGCGCGCGCAGCGCTCGGCCGAGCAGGCGGCCGAGTCGAAGCGGCGCGCAGCGCCGCCGGCAGAGCCGAAGGAGCCGGCGGCGGGCCGGGCCACGCCGGCGCCGCCGGCGGCGGCACCTGCGGACCCGAAGCAGCAGGAGGCAGCGGCGGCGGCGAAGCGCGCCGAGGCAGCGCAGCGCAAGGCCGAGGCGCAAAGGCGCGACGCCGAGCGCTCAGCCGAGGACGCGCAGCGCGCTGCCCGGCGGGCGGAAAAGGAAGCGCAGTCTGCCGCCGAGGCCGAGCGGTACGAGCAGCGGCAGCGCGCGGCACGCGAGCGCGCCGAGGAGAAGCGGCGGATCGCCGAGGAGAACCGCCAGCGTCGGGAGCGACGGGCGGCCGAGCGCGGCGCGGCGCAGGAGCCGCCAGCGGGCACCGCCCCGAAGTAGGCCGATCGACCCGCGGCCGGCAGCCGGCCCGCCGGGCATCAGCGCGATCTGGCGCCTGCGCGGCCCGCCTCCGGCGGCTCGAGCTTGATGATTGCCAGCGAGAGGTTGTCGCCGGCACCCTGCGCGCGCTGGCGCGCCCGGCGCAGCAGCTCGTCGCTTGCCTCGCGCGGAGCGCTGCGGGCGAGTTCCTCGCCCAGCTCGGCGTCGGTGAAGTAGCCCCACAGCCCGTCGCTGCACAGCAGGAAGACGTCGCCGCTGCGCAGATCCGTGGTGTCGCCGATCAGCAGGGTGGGCGAGCGTGCGAGCCCCAGCGAGCTGACCAGCATGTGCTTGAACTTGCGCTCGGCCTCGACCGCCTCCTCCTGCCGGCCCTGGTTGCGCAGGAAGAAAGCGTACGTCTGGTCCTCGGTGCGGTGCACGAGCCGGCCGTCGCGGAAGTGATAGAGACGGCTGTCGCCGGCGTGCGCCCACACCGCGTAGTCGCTGCGGACGATCAGGGCGACGAAGGTGGCGTGCGGGTCCTTCTCGCTGGACAGCCCCGACAGCCGGATCACCGTGTGCGCCTCGTCGGCGATCGTCGTGAGCAGGCGCTGCAGGCCGCCGGCGTCGTCCTCGCCCATGTCGCGGAACACGTGGGCGGCGGTGGCGATGACCTGGTCGGCAGCCATGCGGCCGCCGGTGCGGCCGCCCATGCCGTCGCTGATGACCGCGAGCAGGCTGTTCGGATGGCGCGGGCTGGTCAGGATCGCCACCCGGTCCTGCTGCTCGGCGCGGTCGCCGATGTGCTCGGCGGTACAGGCGGTGACCTTGAAGCGGGGCATGCGCGGTGCGGGTTGGCGGTCGGAAAAGTCTATTGCACGGGACCGAGACTGTGCGCCGCTGCGGCTGGCTGCTAGGATTAATCCACAAAGGGGACAGGCGGCGAGCCATGGAAACGCAGCAGATCAAGCAGCGCATCATCGAACTGCAGATTGAGCATCGCGATCTCGACGAAGCTATCGACCGGATGGCAGTCCAGCCGGGAGCCGACGAACTGAAGCTGCGGCGGCTGAAGAAGCGAAAGCTCCAGATCAAGGACTCGATCGCGCTGCTGCAGATGCAGCTGGTGCCCGACGTTCCCGCGTGAGCGGGCCGGCGCCGGGACCTGCTCCGGACGTCGGTTCCTCGCGCCTCGCGCAGGCGCGGCGGCGCGTTGCGGCCGCATTCTCAGGCGACGGCGAACTGGCGACGGCGGTCGCCGGCTTCTCGCCGCGCGCTTCCCAGCAGGCCATGGCGCTGGCGGTGTTCGACACTATCGTCGAGCGCGGCACGCTGGTCGCCGAGGCCGGCACGGGAACGGGAAAGACCTTCGCCTACCTGGTGCCGGCGCTGCTGGCGGGCGGCAAGGTGCTGGTGTCGACAGGCACCAAGACCCTGCAAGATCAGGTCTACGCCAAGGACGTGGCGGCGCTGGTCAGGGCGCTCGGCTTGCGCATCGATACGGCCCTGCTCAAGGGACGGCAGAACTACCTGTGCCTGCAGCGCCTGGCGCGCGCCGAGGCCGACGGCCGCCTGGCCTCGCCGCAGGAAGCGCAGCACCTGCGGGCGATCGGCCGTTTCGCCCAGCGCACGAGCAGCGGCGACCGCGCCGAACTGTCCGAGGTGCCCGAGACCGCCTCGATCTGGCCGCTGGTCACTTCGACGCGCGAGAACTGCATCGGCCAGGATTGCCCGCATCTGGACCAATGCTTCGTCTACCGGGCGCGCCGCGCCGCGCAGGCCGCCGACGTGGTGGTCGTCAATCATCACCTGTTCCTCGCCGACCTGGCCCTGCGCGACGACCAGGTGCGCGACTTCCTGCCGGCGACCGACACGGTGATCCTCGACGAGGCGCACCAGCTGCCGAAGATCGCCGCCGACTTCTTCGGCAGCGGCTGGTCGCTGGCGCAGCTTGCCGACCTGGCGCGCGACGCCCGCGCGCTGGGCCTGGCCAGGGCGGCAGGCGGCGCTGGCTGGGTCGGCCTGTCGCAGGGCGCCGAGGCGGCGGCGCGCAACCTGCGGCTGCTGCTCGCCGAGTCGGGCCTGCAGCCCGGCGTGCGCATCGCCCTCGACCGCTGCCAGCGCAGGGAGGCGATCGGGCGCGGCATGGTCGGCGTCGACGAGGCGCTCGGCGCGCTGGCAGCAGCGGTCAAGGCCAACGCGGGGCGCGACCCCGAACTCGATGCGCTGGGACCACGACTGGCGTCGCTGCGCGGCGAGATCGCCGCCTGGCTCGCAGCGCTGCAGAAGACGGACACGCCGGCCGCGGCGCCGGAAGACGGCTCGCCGGCGGATGACGAAGCGGGGCAGCGTGTCCGCTGGATCGCCGTCACCGCGCACGGCGCACAGTTCCACGCCACGCCGCTGGCACCGGGCGCGGCGTTCGCCCGCGCGCGGGAGCAGCAGGCCCAGGCGTGGATACTGACCTCGGCCACGCTGACGCTGGCAGGGTCGTTCGCCCCGTTCCTTGCCGACATCGGCCTGCCGCAGGCACGCAGCGAGCGATGGGAAAGCCCGTTCGACTTCCAGAAGCAGGCGCTGCTGTACCTGCCGCGGCCGCTGCCGTCGCCGCTCGCCGGCGATTTTTCCGAGCAGGTGGCCGATGCGGCGTGGCCGGTCATTGCCGCTGCCGGCGGCCGGGCGTTCGTCCTGTGCTCGACACTGCGTGCCGTCGAGCGGGTGGCCGCCCGGCTGCAGCAGTCGATGAAGCGCGATGGCCTGCCGCTGCCCTTGCTGGTGCAGGGCGCGAGCACGCGGCGCGCGCTGCTCGACGAGTTCCGTCGCCACGGCAATGCGGTGCTGGTCGGCAGCGTCAGCTTCTGGGAGGGGATCGACGTGCGCGGCGAGGCGCTTTCGCTGGTCATCATCGACAAGCTGCCGTTCGCGCCGCCCGACGACCCGGTGGTCGAGGCGCGCATCCGCCGGCTCAGGTCGCTCGGACGCAACCCGTTCCTCGAGTACCAGTTGCCGGAAGCGGTGACGCTGCTGAAGCAGGGCGCGGGCCGGCTGATCCGCGACGAGCGCGACCGCGGCGTGCTGATGATTCTCGACGAGCGGCTGCTCGGCAAACCCTACGGTCGCACCGTGCTGGCCAGCCTGCCGCCGTTCGCCCGCACGCGAGACGAAGCCGCGGCGCGGGCGTTCTTCAGCTGATCGAGCGGCGCCGCCGCCGTCGGGCCGACGCCTCAGCGCCTGGCCGTGGCCAGATAGCGGCTGCCCGGGAAGTTGGCTTCCAGCACGCGGCGGGCGTCGTCGCGCAGCTGCGGCATGTCGAGGCCGTCGTAGGCCAGCATCATGATCGACAGCGCTTCCTCGGCCGCCGGCGTGCCGGCGTAGTCGCGCACGGCGCCCTGGGCGCGCTGGGCCGCCGCCACGAAGGCGCCGCGCTCGAGATAGAAGCGGGCGATGTTCACCTCGCTCTGCGCCATCGCCGTCACCAGGTAGTTCATCCGCGCGCCGGCATCGGCCGCATAGACGCTGTCGGGGAACCGGTTGACGAGCTCGCGGTACACCTCGAAGGCATCGCGCATCGCCTTCGGGTCGCGCGTGGTCGGATCCATGCCGAGCATGTTGCCGAACAGGCCGAGGTCGTCGCTGAAGGTGGCCAGTCCCTTGAGGTAGTAGACGTAGTCGGCGAACGGGTGGTTCGGGTTCAGCCTGAGGAAGCGGTCGCAGGTGGAAATGGCCTGCGCCGAGTCGCCCTCCTTGTAGAAGGCGTAGGCGGTCTCGATCTGCGCCTGCTGCGCATAGCGGCCGAACGGATAGCGCGCCTCCAGCTTGGTCAGCAGTTCGCGCGCACGCTGCCAGTTGCCCGACGCCATCTCGTTCTTGGCGTCTGCATATAATTGCTCGGCAGACATATTCGCGCTCGGGTCGGCCGTCAGCGAGCTGCAGGCGGCGACCAGCGCGACCGACGCCACCGCCGCCCACCTCAGCGCCCGGCGCATCGCGCTCCCGAACCGGCCTTCCATCATTGTTCGCCTACCGCTGCAAGTCGCGGCGATTATATCGACGGCTCGATGAGCACCCTGCATGACGCCGAGCGTCTCGAGATCGACGAGACCGACGAGATCGGCGCCGGCGAAGGGCCGCTGACGCTGGTCGCGCCGCCGGCGGCCGCCGGCCAGCGGCTGGACAAGGCGCTGGCGCTGCTGCTGCCCGAGATCTCGCGCAGCCGCCTGCAGCAGTGGATCGACGACGGCGCGGTGCGCGTCGACGGTGGCGCGGCGCGGGTTCGGCAGCTGCTTTCCGGCGGCGAGCGGATCGACATCGTTGCGCCGCCGTCGCCAGCGCAGCTGGCGATGCGGCCGGAGCCGATCGAGATCGAGGTCGTCTACGAGGACGCGCACATCGCCGTGCTCGACAAGCCGCCGGGCCTGGTCGTGCATCCGGCGGCGGGCAACTGGTCGGGCACGCTCGCCAACGGGCTGCTGGCGCGCTTCCCGCAGACCGCCGGCCTGCCGCGGGCGGGGATCGTGCACCGCCTCGACGCCGACACCTCGGGGCTGATGGTGGTCGCACTGTCGCTGCAGGCGCAGACCGACCTCGTGCGGCAGCTGCAGGCGCGCAGCGTGATGCGCGAGTACTGGGCGATCGTCGCAGGGGTGGTGCCGCCGGCAATGACGGTCGACGCGGCGCTGGCGCGCGATCCGCGCAATCCGCTGCGCTTCGCCGTCAGCCGCGCGGCGCGGGCGAAGCCGGCCCGCACCCACCTGCGCTGCCTGCAGACCGTCGGCAGCGGCCGCGCCGCGCTTTCCTGGGTCGCCTGCCGGCTCGACACCGGGCGCACGCACCAGATCCGCGTGCACCTGGAGTCGATCGGCCATCCGCTGGTCGGCGATCCCGTCTACCGCAGGGGGCGGCCGGGCGCGGCCGCGGCGCAGGAACAACCGGCGCCGGCGTGGCAGGACTTTCGCCGGCAGGCGCTGCACGCCTGCCGCCTGGGGCTGGTGCACCCGGTGCTGCGTACCGCGATGAACTGGTTCCGTCCGCCGCCGGCCGACATGCGCTCGCTGATGCGCGCCTGCGGCTTTGCCGGCGGCGATGCGCCGATCGAGGCATTCGGATGAGCGCCGACAGCGCGCATCCGCAGTGGATCGTCCCCGACTGGCCGGCGCCGGCCGGGGTGCGGGCCTTGATCACGACCCGCGCCGGCGGCGTCTCGGCCGCGCCGTTCGACGATGCGACCGGCAACGGCGGGTTGAACCTCGGCCTGAAGAGCGGCGACGCGCTCGACAACGTGCAGGCGAACCGGCAGCGCCTGCGTGCGGCGCTTCCCGGCGAGCCGCGCTGGCTGCGCCAGGTGCACGGCGCGCAAGTGGCCAACGTGGACGACGACGAGGCGCCGCCGCCGGCGGATGCGGCGATCACGCGGCAATCGCGGCGCGTCTGCGTGGTGTCGATCGCCGACTGCCTGCCGGTGCTCTTTGCCGACGGAGAGGGGCGGGCGGTGGGCGTCGCCCACGCCGGCTGGCGCGGACTGGCTGCCGGGGTCATCCAGAACACCGCCGCAGCCATGCGCCACAGCCTGGCCGATGGTGACGCGCCGCTGCTGGCCTACCTCGGGCCGGCGATCGGGCCCACCTGCTTCGAAGTAGGCGCGGAGGTTCTGCTGGCGATGGGCGAGGGGCTGCCGCGTGCCGAGGACGCCTTCCGGCCGCTCGGCGGGGACAAGTACCTGTGCGACTTGTTTGCCCTCGCCCGGCAGGCGCTGGCGCAGGCTGGGGTTGACCGGGTCTTCGGCGGCGGCGACTGCACCTACAGCGACGCGGCGCGTTTCTACAGCTACCGCCGCGACAGGATCACCGGCCGCCACGCGGCGCTGATCTGGATCGACCGCTGACGAAGGGCCGGGGTGGTGTGCGGGCGGCCGGCCGAGGCCACTCGTTCTAAACTCGGGCAGCGGACCGCGGACCGACCGCGGCCGGGAGCGGGCGCCCCTAGCGCGGCGCCGGAGCCGATCGGCGGCCGCGGCCGCCGAAAATCATTGATCCAGAAGCGGAACCAGGAGGCGGTATCCATGGCAGGGCGGGCAGGCAAGCGCGCGGCGCGACCGGCAAAACGAAGTGGGCGGGCGGCGACCCGCAAGGTGGAACCGGCGCAGGTCGAGGCCGTTGGCGCGAGTGCACCGGCAGCCGCCGAGGCGGCCGCAATGGCCAACCCGTGGCTGTCGATGTGGAGCGGCCTGGCGGAGACGCTGGGTGCGGCCGGCCAGCCGGCGGCGTTGCCGCAGTTCAACGTCGACACGCGGCGGGTCGGCGATCTGCAGCGCCACTACGTCGAGCAGCTGTCCGGGCTGTGGCGCGAGTTCCTCGAGCACCCGGAAAAAGCCGGCGAGCCGATCAAGGACAACCGCTTCGCCGACCCGGCCTGGCAGGGCAACCCGCTGGCGTCGTTCTACGCCCGCGCCTACCTGCTCAATGCCGACTTCATGAACCGGCTCGCCGACACGGTCGAGACCGACCGCAAGACCAAGCGGCGGGTGAAGTTTGCCGTCTCGCAGTTCGTCGACGCGGCGTCGCCGTCGAACTACCTGGCGCTGAACCCGAAGGCGCAGAAGACGCTGATCGAGAGCGGCGGCGAGAGCCTGAAGGCGGGCATGTCCAACCTGCTCAAGGACCTGCAGAAGGGCAAGATCTCGCAGACCGACGAGTCGGCGTTCGAGATCGGCCGCAACGTTGCCACCAGCGAGGGCATGGTGGTCTACGAGAACGGCCTGTTCCAGCTGATCCAGTACAAGCCGCTGACGCCGAAGGTGCACGCGCGGCCGTTCCTGTTCGTGCCGCCGTCGATCAACAAGTTCTACATCCTCGACCTGCAGCCCGAGAACTCGATGGTCCGCTATGCGGTCGAGCAGGGCAACACGGTGTTCCTGATGTCGTGGAAGAACCCGCACGAGCCGGAAAAGCACCTGACCTGGGACGACTACGTCGAGCGCGGCCCGATCGACGCGATCCGCGTCGTGCAGGAGATCACCGGCGCCAAGCAGCTGAACGTGCTGGGCTTCTGCGTCGGCGGCACCATCCTGGCCACGGCGCTGGCGGTGATGTACGCGCGCGGCGAGGATCCGGCAGCCAGCCTGACGCTGATGACGTCGCTGCTCGACTTCGAAGACGCCGGCGTGCTCGAGGTCTTCATCGACGAGGCGCACGTGCGGATGCGCGAGCGGCAGCTCGGCAAGGGCGGACTGATGCCGGGCCGGGACCTGGCCAACACCTTCTCCAGCCTGCGCCCGAACGACCTGGTCTGGAACTACGTGGTCAGCAACTACCTGGAGGGCAGGCAGCCGCCGGCGTTCGACCTGCTGTACTGGAACAGCGACGGCACCAACCTGCCGGGGCCGATGTATGCCTGGTACCTGCGCAACATGTACCTGGAGAACAAGCTGCGCGTGCCCAACGCGCTCGCCTGCTGCGGCCAGAAGCTCGACCTCGGCCGCATCAAGGTGCCGACCTACGTGTTCGCGGCGGTCGAGGACCACATCGTGCCGTGGAAGGCGGGCTATGCGTCGGCACGGCTGATCCCCGGCGACAAGAAGCACGGCACGCGCTTCGTTTTGGGCGCCAGCGGCCACATCGCCGGCTCGATCAACCCGCCTTCGAAGAACCGCCGCAGCTACTGGTTGGCCAAGGACCGGTCGCTGCCGGCCACCGCCGACGTCTGGCTGCACAACGCCACCGAGATGCCGGGCAGCTGGTGGACCGACTGGAACGACTGGCTGCAGCAGTTCACCGGCGGCGAGAAGGTGGCGCCGAAGACCTACGGCAGCGCCAAGTACAAGGTGATCGAGCCGGCGCCCGGCAGTTACGTGCAGGAAAGGGCCTGAGCGAGCGGGCTAGCCGACCGGTTGCGGCGCGGCCGGGCCGCGCACGCGTCAGACACGATTCACGCAGGAGGACATATGCAGCAGGCAGTCATCGTCGCCGCCACCCGTACCGCGATCGGCAAGTTCGGCGGCTCGCTGGCGAAGACGCCGGCGCCGGAACTCGGTGCGGTGGTCATCAAGGAACTGCTCAAGCGCGCCAAGCTGGCGCCGGAACAGGTCGACGAGGTGATCCTCGGCCAGGTGCTGGCCGCCGGCTCGGGGCAGAACCCCGCCCGGCAGGCCTTGATCAAGGCCGGCCTGCCGGTGGCGGTGCCGGCGATGACCATCAACAAGGTCTGCGGCTCGGGGCTGAAGGCGGTGATGCTGGCCGCGCAGGCGATCGCCAACGGCGACGCCGAGGTGGTGATCGCCGGCGGGCAGGAAAACATGAGCCTGGCGCCGCACGTGCTGATGAATTCGCGCGACGGCTTCCGCATGGGCGACGCCAGGATGATCGACAGCATGATCGTCGACGGCCTGTGGGACGTCTACAACAAGTACCACATGGGCATCACGGCGGAGAACGTCGCCAAGCAGTACGGCATCGCCCGCGCGATGCAGGACGAGTTCGCTCTGGCCTCGCAGGCCAAGGCGATTGCCGCCCAGGATGCCGGTCGCTTCAAGGACGAGATCGTCGCGGTCATGCTGCCGCAGCGCAAAGGCGATCCGGTCGCCTTCGATGCCGACGAGTTCATCAACCGCAAGACCAATGCCGAGGCCCTGGGCGGCCTGAAGCCGGCGTTCGACAAGGAAGGCTCGGTCACTGCCGGCAATGCCTCGGGGATCAACGACGGCGCGGCCGCGGTGGTGGTGATGTCGGAGGCCAAGGCGAGCTCGCTCGGGCTGAAGCCGCTGGCGCGGATCAAGGCCTTCGCCTCGAGCGGCGTCGACCCGAAGATCATGGGCATGGGGCCGGTGCCGGCGTCGCGCCGGGCGCTGGAGAAGGCCGGCTGGAACGCCGCCGATCTCGACCTGATGGAGATCAACGAGGCCTTCGCCGCCCAGGCCTGCGCGGTGAACAAGGAAATGGGCTGGGATACGGGCAAGATCAATGTCAACGGCGGCGCGATCGCGCTCGGCCATCCGATCGGTGCCAGCGGCTGCCGGATCCTGGTCACGCTGCTGCACGAGATGCAGCGGCGCGACGCCAAGAAGGGGCTGGCCTCGCTTTGCATCGGTGGCGGCATGGGGGTGGCGCTGGCGGTCGAGAGATAAGTCGACCCGGGCGGCGCGCCAGCGAGGCGCCGCCCGGCTTTCTCGCTTCGGCAATTACGACTCAACGACGAGGAGACAAGAATGGCAAAAGTTGCATACGTCACCGGCGGCATGGGCGGCATCGGC
>CP070661.1:658098-672489 GCA_020355165.1 Burkholderiales bacterium | reverse complement strand
CTCGAAGCAGTCCCAGTTGCGCGCCGCCTTGCCGATGCCGCCGTAGACGACCAGTGCGTCGGGGTTCTCGGCCACCTCGGGATCGAGGTTGTTCTGGATCATCCGGTAGGCGGCCTCGATCTGCCAGTTGCGGCAGGTGATGGCGGCGCCGCGCGGGGCGCGTACCGGCCGCGGCCGGGCCAGCGGCGGGGTAGAGAGGTCGGTCATCGGCATCCTCGGCGGGCAGTGTAGGAAATGTCGCTACTGTACTTGTCTAGACAGGTCTGTGCAAGTACCATCACGGCATGGACACCGCCGCCCGCCCCGTCGCCCCGTATTCGCGCGTCAAGGAGCACCTGAAGGCCGGGCTGGCCGCCGGCCGCTGGCGGCCCGGCGAGCTGATGCCCTCGGAGGCCGAGCTGGTGGCGCAGTTCGGCGTCAGCCGGATGACGGTGCACCGGGCGCTGCGCGAGCTGGCCTCGGAAGGACTGGTCGAGCGGGTGCAGGGCGTCGGCACCTTCGCCGCGCAGCTGCACCGGATTTCCTCGACGCTGACGATCCGCGACCTGCAGGAGGAGATCGCGGCGCGCGGCCACCGCCACCACGCCGAGGTGCACCTGCAGCGGCGCGAGCCGGCCGGCACCGGACTGGCGGCGAGCCTCGGCCTCGCCGCCGGCGGCGCCGTGTTCCACACGCTGATCGTGCATCACGAGAACGGCGTGCCGCTGCAGTGCGAGGACCGCTATGTGAACCCCGCCGCCGCGCCCGACTACCTCGGCGTCGACTTCAGCCGCACGACGCCGACCAGCTACCTGCTCGAGGTGGCGCCGCTGTGGGAAGCGCAGTACACGATCGAGGCCGATCGCGCCACGGCGCAGGAAGCGAAGCTGCTGGGCATCGGGCGCGACGAGCCGTGCCTGGTGATCGTCCGCCGCACGGTCAGCCGCGGCGTGCCGATCACGCTGGCGCGGCTGGTTCATCCGGGCTCGCGCTACCGGCTCGCCGGGAGGTTCAACCCGTGAGCGTCCGCATGATCCGTGTCGACGAGGTGGCGGCGCAGCGCTGGCGCAACGGCGGCGGCCTGACGCGCGAGCTGCTCACCTGGCCTCGGGCCGAGGCCTGGCGGCTGCGCGTGAGCGTCGCCGACGTCGAGGCCGACGGCCCGTTCTCCTCGTTCCCGTCGGTCGAGCGCTGGTTCACGGTACTCGACGGCAATGGCGTCGAACTGACGGTCGCCGGCACGGCGCATCGGCTGACGGCGGACAGCGCGCCGCTGCATTTCAGCGGCGACGAGTCGACCACCTGCCGGCTGCTCGACGGCCCGACGCGCGACCTGAACCTGATGCTGCGCGGCATGCGCGGCGGCATGTTCGTCGCTTCGGCGGGCCAGCCCTGGCGGCCGCGGGCGGCGAAGTGCGGGCTGTTCGCGGCGGTGGCCGGACGTTGCAGCGCCGCGACCGGAGGCGTCGTGCCGGCCGGCAGCCTGCTGTGGTTCGACCAGGCGCCGGCATCGCTTTCGTTCGAGCCGCTCGAGGCAGGCGCGGCGGCCGTCGGCTGGTGGCTGGCGGCCACGCCGCAGGAGCAGGCCGCGTGGGCCTGACGCTTTACCGCAACGCACGGCTGGTGACGCTCGACGGGGCCGCTGCCTGGGGCCTGGTCGAGCACGGCGCGATGCTGCTCGACGGCAGCCGCCTGAGCTGGGTCGGCGCGCAGCGGGATCTGCCGCGCGGACTGGCGGTCGAGCGGGAGCACGACCTCGAGGGCCGGCTGGCGACGCCCGGCCTGATCGACTGCCACACGCACCTCGTCTACGCCGGCGATCGCGCGCGCGAGTTCGAACTGCGGCTGCAAGGCGCGAGCTACGAGCAGATCGCCCGCGCCGGTGGCGGCATTCGTGCCACGGTCGCGGCCACGCGGTCGGCCAGCGACGACCAACTGCTCGCATCGGCGCGTCGCCGCGCCCTGGCGCTGATGGCCGAGGGCGTCACCACCGTCGAGATCAAGTCCGGCTACGGGCTGAGCCTCGAGCACGAGGCGCGCCTGCTGCGCGTCGCCCGCCGGCTGGGCGAGGTTCTGCCGCTGACGGTGCGCGCGACCTGCCTGGCGGCGCACGCGCTGCCGCCCGAGTTCGACGGCCGCGCCGACGAGTACGTCGATGCGGTCTGTGCCTGGCTGCCGCGGCTGCACGCCGAGGGGCTGGTCGACGCGGTCGACGCGTTCTGCGATCGCATCGGCTTCACGCCGGCGCAGACGCGGCGCGTGTTCGAGGCGGCGCGCGCGCTCGGCCTGCCGGTCAAGCTGCACGCCGAGCAGCTGTCCGACCAGGGCGGCGCGCGGCTGGCGGCGCAGTTCGGGGCGCTGTCGTGCGACCACCTCGAGTACCTCGGCGACGACGGCGTCGCGGCAATGGCGCAGGCCGGCACGGTGGCGGTGCTGCTGCCGGGGGCGTTCTACTTCCTGGGCGAGACCCGGCTGCCGCCGGTGGAGAAGCTGCGCGCCGCCGGCGTGCCGATGGCGGTGGCTACCGATCACAATCCAGGCTCGTCGCCGACGCTGTCGCCGCTGCTGATGCTGAACATGGCCTGCACGCTTTTTCGCCTCACGCCCGAGCAGGCGCTGCTCGGCATGACGGCGATCGCCGCCAAGGCGCTGGGCCTTGCCGACCGTGGTCGGCTGGCGGCGGGCCAGCGCGCGGACTTCGCGGTCTGGGACCTCGAGCACCCGAATGAACTCGCCTACCGATTCGGTGGCGGCAACCCGTGCCGGCTTGTCGTGAACGCCGGGGCCGAACGAACCGCATGAGCGGCGACGTCTTCACCCTTCACCGCGGCTCGCGGCCGCTGCTGGTCAGCCTGCCGCACGTCGGCACGCTGATCCCCGATTGGCTCAGGCCGCGGCTGGTCGGGCGCGCGCTGACGGCGGAAGACGCCGACTGGCATCTCGACCGGCTGTACGCCTTCGCCCGCGATCTCGGCGCCAGCCTCATCGTGCCGCGTTACTCGCGCTACGTGGTCGACCTGAACCGGCCGCCGGAGAACACGCCGATGTACGCCGGCGCCAACAACACCGAGCTCTGTCCGACGCGCTTCTTCAGCGGCGAAGCGCTGTACCGCGACGACAAGGCGCCGAACGACGCCGAGGTGCAGGAACGCCTCGACCGCTACTGGCGGCCATACCACGAGGCACTGGCCGGCGAACTCGCCCGGCTGAGGCAATCGCACGGGCACGCGGTGCTGTGGGACGGCCACAGCATCCGCTCGGTGCTGCCGTGGCTGTTCGACGGCAGGCTGCCGGACCTCAACCTCGGCACTGCCGGTGGCGCCAGCTGCGCCGGCTCGCTGCGCACGGCGCTGATGCAGGTGCTTTCGGCGCAGGACCGCTACTCGCAGGTGACCGACGGCCGCTTCAAGGGCGGCTACATCACGCGCCACTACGGCCAGCCGGACGCCGGCGTTCACGCCGTGCAGCTGGAGATGTGCTGGTCGGCCTACATGGACGAGCAGCCGCCGTACGAGGTGGATCCGCGGCGCGCCGCTCGGCTCGCACCGGTGCTGCGCGCGCTGTTGCAGGCGGCAGTTGCCTGGAGTCCCGGTGGCTGAGGCGCGGCCGGCAGCGTTGTGGGCGCCGCGCGCCTGGCTGCCGGATCAGGCGGCCAGGGGCGGCTGGCACGACCGCGTCCTGCTGCGCATCGGCGCCGACGGCCGCTTCTCGGAGATCAGCGCCAACGTGGCGCAGCCGCCGGCGGACGCGCAGGTGCTCGCCGGCGCGTTGCTGCCGGGCCTGGTCGATGCGCACAGTCACGCCTTCCAGCGCGCCTTCGCCGGCCTGGCCGAACGGCGCCAGTCGGCGGCCGACGATTTCTGGTCGTGGCGCGATCGCATGTACGACGTGGCGCTGCGCATCGGGCCGGGCGAGCTGCGAGCGGTCGCCGCCCAGCTGTACGTCGAGCTGCTCGCCGGCGGCTACACGCAGGTGTGCGAGTTCCACTACCTGCAGCACGACCGCGACGGCCGCCCGTATGCCGACCCGCTCGAGCTGTCGTGGGCGCTGGCCGACGCAGCCGCCGAGGCGGGCATCGGCCTGACCTTGCTGCCGGTGCTGTACGAGCGCGCAGGCTTCGACCGGCCGGCACTGCGCGACGACCAGCGCCGCTTCGCCATGGGCGCCGCCGACGTCTGGCGGGCGGCGCAGGCGCTGAACGACAGCGGCCGGCCGCTGCTCAACGCCGGCGTGGCGATCCACTCGCTGCGCGCCGCGGCGCCGGCGTCGATCGCCGAGCTGCAGCGCCTGGCTGGCGGGTTCGACGGGCCGATCCACATTCACGTCGCCGAGCAGACCGGCGAGGTCGACGACTGCCTGAAGGCGACCGGCGCGCGGCCGATCGAGTGGCTGGCGAAGGCGAAGCTGCTCGACAGGCGCTGGCATCTGGTGCACGCCACGCACACCGTGGCAGCGGAGATCGAGGCGGTGGCGCAAAGCGGTGCCACGGTGGTCGTCTGCCCGAGCACCGAGGCAAACCTGGGCGATGGCCTCGCCGACCTGCCCGGCTGGCTCGCCGCCGGCGTGCCGCTGGCCATCGGCTCCGACAGCCACGTCGCGCGCGACATGCTCGAGGAATTGCGCTGGCTCGACTACGGCCAGCGCCTTGCGCTGCACCGGCGCAATGTCAGCGCGGCGCCGCACGACGGCGTGCCGTCGACGGCCGCGCGCCTGCTCGGCCTGGCCGTCGATGGCGGAGCAGCGGCCGCGGCAATGGCGCCGTGGGGCCTGCGGGTGGGCGCGCGCGCCGATGCGCTGGTGGTCGACCACAGCGCCGGGCCGCTGCTGGGCATGCCGCCGGAGCAACTGCTCGACGCGCTGGTGTTCTCAAGTCCGGGCCGGCCGTGGCGCGACGTGATGGTCGCCGGCCGCTGGGTGGTCAGCGGCCATCGGCACGCGCTGGGCGAGACCATCGCGCGGCGCTTCGAAGCGGCGATGCAGGCGATCTGGGGCGCCCGCTGACGGGCCGCGCCAGCCGCCCGGCTCAGGCTGCAGCGACCGGCGCCCGCAGCGCCTTTTGCACCGATCGCGCGGCAATCACCCGTCCTTCGCGGGCGAAGGCCTCGTGGTTGCGCTCGATCTGGCCGACGTCGTACAGGTAGTTGACCATGAAGCCGGCGGCCTGCGAAATGCCCTTGTCCGAGACGTCGCCCAGCCAGTTGAGCCGCTCCAGGCGGGCGCCGTTGTTCAGGTGAAAACGTGCCACCGCATCGAGCGGCCGGCCCTTGCCGTCGCGGCCGCGCAGCAGGTACTCGGCCAGCGCGGCCATCAGCACGGGACGCAGGGCGCGCGTCTGCGCGGCGGCCTGCGTCCATCCCGGCGCGTCGATCGCAGCGAGCGACTGCCGGTCCTTGTCGGTCAGCCAGGTCGAAGCGCGCGCACTGCGTTCGCGGCGCAGCCAGCCCATGAATCCGGGCACCGGCGACAGCGTGACGAAGGTCCGCAGGTTCGACAGCTCGCGCTTGAGCACGTCGACCACCTGCTTGATCAGGAAATTGCCCAGCGGCACGCCGCGCAGGCCGTCCTGGCAGGTGGAGATCGAATAGAAGATGGCGGTCGTCGCCCGCCGCGCGGCGATCGGCCGCCGGTCGGCGGCCAGCAGCGGCGAGATGGCCTCGGGGATCTCGCGTGCCAGCGCCACCTCGACGAAGATCAGCGGCTCGCCGGGCAGCTGCGGATGGAAGAAGGCGAAGCATCGGCGGTCGTCCGGGTCGATGCGGCGGCGCAGGTCGTCCCAGCTGGTGATCTCGTGCACCGCCTCGTAGCGGATGATCCGCTCCAGCACCAGGGCCG
The DNA here is from genome assembly GCA_020355165.1 of Burkholderiales bacterium. Classification (GTDB taxonomy): domain Bacteria; phylum Pseudomonadota; class Gammaproteobacteria; order Burkholderiales; family Burkholderiaceae_F; genus JADJWR01. The sequence continues at coordinate 666,678 of CP070661.1, read as the reverse complement.
GGGTGTTCCAGTCGATGCGCTTCAGCTCGAGGAATCCTCGGTTGAACCAGGAGGAGAACAGGTGCTGGAAGTCCGCATCGACGGGCTCGAGTTCGGGGTGGACCACCGCGGCGGCCAGCACGTCCTCGCGCATGCGCACCAGCTGCTCGGTACCGCCGGCGGCGAGATTCAGGCGGCGGAACAGCTCCTGGCGCCGCGATTCGGCGGCCGTGTGCAGGGCCATGCCGTTGGCTGCCGACGGGTCGTTGCGGTAGCGATCGATGGCGCGCTCCAGCCGCTGGCGGTCGGGGCCGAAGCGACTGGCCAGCTTCAGCAGGAACTCGATTCGCTCTTCGGTCGTCTGCGACGCGTAGGCGGACAGCAGTTCGCCGGCCAGGGCGACGCCCGAGGCTTCACCGCGCTCGGACAGCAGCGCCTCGGCAAGCTTGGCCAGATCCTGCGCGTTCGAGCGGCCGACCAGCCGCATCAGGTTGCCGATCAGTCCCGGTCCCGCGGCGGTGCCGGGGGTCGCAGGGTCGTCTTGTGCCATGGCGCGTCCTTCGCCGGTTCGTGATCACAAGCTGGCCAGCGTGTCCGCCACCGTCGGCCAGGCCAGGCGCAAGCGCAGTTCGCGCTCGATCCGCCCGCCGATGATCCGTCGCGACTCGCTCATGAAGGAATACATCATCGGACTGACGGCGGCGCGCAATTGCGCCCGCGGCAGCCGCGGCGGGCGGGGCAGGCCGCAGCGGTCGGCCACGAGATCGAAATACTCGCCCATCTTCAGCTGCGAGCGGTCCACCGCGTTGTAGACGCGGCCGCGGCGGCCGCGGAACAGCGCCGCGATGCAGATGCGCGCCAGGTCGTCGGCGTGGATGTGGTTGGTGAAGACGTCGTCCTCGGCGGCCAGGGCCGGCGCGCCGCTGCGCAGTCGCGCCAGCGGCAGGCGGTCGTGCCCGTAGATGCCCGGCGCGCGCACGACGGCGCCATGCGCCGCCCGCACGGCAAGTTCGGCGTCGAGTCGCCGCCGCGCACGGTCGCTCGTCGGTGCCGCCGGCGCGGTCTCGTCGACCCGGCCGCCGGCCCGGTCGCCGTACACGCCGGTGGTGCTGACATAGACGAGACGCCCCGGCCGCCGGCGCAGGGCAGCCAGCAGCGCGTGGGTGCGCGGGTCGCGACGACCGCCTGATTCCGGCGGCGGCGCCAGGTGAATGACCCGCTGCCGGAAGCCCGCCAGCCGGTCGAGCGACCGGCGGCGATCGAGGTTGCCGACGATCGGTGCCACGCCCGCAGCGCGCAGCAGCGGCACGCGCGGCGGCGACGAAGTCAGGGCAACGATGCGAAAGCGCGCCGCCAGGCGTGCGACAATCCGGCCGCCTATGTCACCGCAGCCGACGATGAGCAGCGGCGGCCGGCCCAGGCGACGACGCCCGCGCGGACTGTGCCCGCATTGCGCGGGCGTTGCCTTTTCCATCGGCGCATTCTATGAGCTACAAGGTCACCGTCCGCCCGTCCGGCCGCGAGTTCACGGTCGAGGGCGAGGAAACCATCCTCGCCGCAGCGCTGCGCAGCGGCGTCGGCCTGCCGTATGGCTGCAAGAACGGCGCCTGCGGCACCTGCAAGTCGAAGGGCCTCGAGGGCGAATGGGCGCAGGGTCCGCACTCGTCGTCGGCGCTCACCGCCGACGAACAGGCGCAGGGCCGGCTGCTGGTGTGCTGCAGCCGGCCACTGACCGACCTCGTCATCGAGGCGCGCGAGCTGACCGGGTTCGGCGACATCCCGATCAAGAAGATGCCGTGCCGGATCGCCTCGATCGAGCGGCCGGCGCCCGACGTGGCGATCGTCACGCTGCAGTTGCCGGCCAGCGAGCGGCTGCAGTTCCGCGCCGGCCAGTACCTGGAGTTCATTCTGCGGGACGGGTCGCGGCGCAGCTATTCGATGGCCACCGCGCCGCACGCCGACGAGAAGATCGCGCTGCACATCCGCCACATGCCGGGGGGCCTTTTCACCGACGCGCTGTTCGGCGTCGCCCAGCCGGCGCTCAAGGAGCGCGACATCCTGCGCATCGAGGCGCCGCTCGGCACGTTCTTCCTGCGCGAGGAAAGCGCGCGGCCGATCGTGCTGCTGGCCAGCGGCACCGGCTTCGCGCCGATCAAGGCGATCGCCGAGCACATCTTCCACAAGCGGCTGAACCGCGACGAGCCGGGCAGGCCGGCGCGCGCCGTGCACCTGTACTGGGGCTGCCGGGCGCGGCGCGACCTGTACCTGCCGGACCTGCCCGGGCAGTGGGCGCGCGAGCAGCCGAACTTCAGCTACGTGCCCGTGCTGTCCGACGCGACGCCGGAGGATGGCTGGACCGGCCGCACGGGCTTCGTCCACCGCGCTGTCATGGAGGACCTGCCCGACCTGTCCGGCTACCAGGTCTATGCCTGCGGCGCGCCGGTGATGGTCGATGCGGCGAAGAAGGACTTCACGCAGCGCTGCGGCCTGCCCGAGGACGAGTTCTTCGCCGACGCCTTCACTTCCCAGGCCGACCTGATACAGAAGTGATATCGGGCCGACGCACCACGCCGAGACAGGCTCGGCTACACTGCCGGCCATGATGAACCGACTCGTCCGACGCGAACGACGTACTGCGGAGCACCGCAGGAGTCCACGCGCGCACTGAGCGAGTTGCGCTTCGGCACCCGAGTGCCGGAACCAGCAAAGGCCGCGGACTCCGCGGCCTTTTTTGTTGCCCGCTTCCAGGAGCCACGCTGATGAGAATCGACCACTTCGAAACCGACGCGTTGATGGACGTCGCGGCCCGGCCGCCGCTGGTGATGGTCGAAGGTCGCGGCTCGTGGCTCACCGATCACGCCGGCCGCCGCTACCTGGACTTCGTGCAGGGCTGGGCGGTCAACTCGCTCGGCCACTGCCCCGCGCAGATCGCCGCCGCGCTGGCGGCGCAGGCGCAGCGGCTGATCTCGCCGAGTCCGGCCTTCTTCAACGACGCGGCAATCGAGCTGTCGCGGCGACTGGCCGCGCTGTCCGGCCTCTCGCGCGTGTTCCTCGCCTCCAGCGGTGCCGAGGCCAATGAAGGCGCGATCAAGCTGGCGCGCAAGTGGGGCGCGCTGCACAGGGATGGCGCCTTCGAGATCATCACCTTTGCCGGCGCTTTCCACGGCCGCACGCTGGCGACCATGTCGGCGAGCGGCAAGGCGGGCTGGAATGGCAACGGGCGCCGGGCTGCCCCAAGCCCGTTGCCTGCACCTGCGGGGGGCGGGCGCGAAGCGACCGGGGGCGAACATGTCGGCCTGTTCGAGCCGAAGGTGCCCGGCTTCCCGAAGGCGCGGCTGAACGACCTCGATTCGGTGCAGGCGCTGGTCGGCCCAAGCACCGTGGCGGTGATGCTCGAGCCGATCCAGGGCGAGGCTGGCGTGGTGCCGGCGACGACCGAGTTCCTGCGGTCGCTGCGCGCGCTGTGCGACCAGCACGGCCTGCTGCTGATCCTCGACGAGGTGCAGACCGGCGTCGGCCGCACGGGGACGCTGTTCGCCTGCGAGCAGGCCGGGGTGGCGCCGGACGTCATGACGCTGGGCAAGGGGCTCGGCGGCGGCGTGCCGCTGGCGGCGCTGCTGGCGAAGCAGGAGGTTTCCTGCTTCGCGCACGGCGACCAGGGCGGCACCTACTGCGGCAATCCGCTGATGGCGGCGGTCGGCAATGCGGTGCTCGACGCAGTGGCGCAGCCGGAATTCCTCGCCGGCGTGGTCGAGCGCGGCGCGCATCTGCAACGGCACCTGCAGCGGCTGACCTCGAGGCACGGCCTGGCGGGCGAGCGTGGCCGCGGGCTGCTGCGTGCGCTCGACCTCGGCCGGCCGATCGGCGCTGCGGTGGTGGAGGCGGCGCGCGGGCTGCAGCCCGAGGGCCTGCTGCTGAACTCGCCGCGGGAGCACCTGCTGCGCTTCATGCCGGCGCTGAACGTGCCCTTCGAGGACATCGACCGCGCGGCGGCGCAGCTGGACGGCCTGCTGGCGAAGATGGGCTGAAGCCGGGGCGGGGACGCAGGCACAATCGCAACCGCGCCCTGCGCCGGCACCACGAGAACGGAGAGAACAATGAGCAAGCCGAGCGTCTATATCGACGGCGAACACGGCACCACCGGACTGGAGATCCGCGAACGGCTGGCCGCGCGCGGCGACGTCGAGCTGGCCAGCCTGCCGCGCGAGCGCGCCAAGGATCCGGCGGCCAAGCGCGAGATGGTCAACGCCGTCGACCTGGTGATCCTCTGTTTGCCCGACGACGCGGCACGCGAAACCGTCTCGCTGATCGACAGCGGACGCACGCGCGTCATCGACGCCAGCACGGCGCACCGCACTGCCGCCGGCTGGATCTACGGCTTCCCGGAACTGACCAAGGCGCAGCGCGTGCAGGTCGCGCAGTCGCGACGGGTGTCCAACCCCGGCTGCTACCCGACCGGCTTCCTGTCGCTGGTGCGGCCGCTGCGCGAGCGCGACCTGCTGCCCGCCGCCGCGGCGCTGACGGTGCACGCGATCTCGGGCTACTCCGGCGGCGGCCGCAGGATGATCGAGAGCTTCGAGCAGCCGGCGCCCGGCGCGCGGCCGCAGAACTTCGGCGCCTACGGCCTGACGCTCGAGCACAAGCACGTCGACGAGATGCGCGCGCATGCGCTGCTCGACTCGGCGCCGCTGTTCGCGCCGGCGGTCGGCTACTTCCGGCGCGGCATGCTGGTGCAGGTGCCGCTGCAGCTGTCGGCGCTGCCGCGCGCCGTCGGCGGCCGCGATCTGCGCGACGCGCTGGCCGAGCACTACGCCGGCGAGCGCTTCGTCACCGTCCGGCCGCTGAACGACACCGCAGGCCTGCGCGAAGGGACCTTCCTCGAGCCGGAGGCACTGAACGGCACCAACCGGCTGGAACTGTTCGTCTTCGCCAACGACGACGCGCGGCAGGCGCTGCTGGCGGCGCGGCTGGACAACCTCGGCAAGGGCGCCAGCGGGGCGGCGGTGCAGAACATGAATCTCATGCTCGGCCTGCCGGAAGACGCGGGGCTGAAATGAGCTTGTATCAGCCCGCCCACTTCGAGGTCGTCGACCGTGCCACGCTGGTGGCGCTGATGCGCGAGCAGCCACTGGCGACGCTGGTGTCGGTGTCGGGCGGCGAACCGGGCTTCACTCACCTGCCGCTGGAAGTCGAGCAGCGGGGCGACGGGCTGCGCCTGCTCGGCCACGTCGCGCGCGCCAACCCGCACTGGTCGCAGTGGGTCGACGGGGCGGCGGTGACGGCGATCTTCCGCGGGCCCGACGGCTACGTGTCGCCGCGCTGGTATTCGAGCCGCGAGGCGGTGCCGACCTGGAACTACATCGTCGTGCATGCCTGCGGCCGCATCGCCGTCACTGATGACAGCGAGGCGAAGGAGCGGATCCTGAAGGCGCTGATCGACCGCCACGACCCGGCCTACCGCGCCCAGTGGGACGAACTGGGCGAGGAGTACCGCGAGAAGATGAAGCGCGCCATTGTCGGCCTGAGCATCGAAGTCGATCGACTCGAGGGCAAGTTCAAGCTGAGCCAGAACCGGCCGGCGCAGGACCGTCGCCGCGTGCGCGCCGAGATCGGCGCCACGGACCGAAGCGGGCGCGCGCTTGCCGCCTGGATGCAGCGGCTCGGCATCGGCACCGAAGACTGAGCGCGGCGCCGGGTCACTGCGCGCGCCGGTGCCGCCGCTGCCCGGCGGCGCAGCCGCCGCGGGCGGGGGCGATCCTTGATATGCCTCAGCACGGCGGCCCGTCACCGCAGATCGCCGATACCCACCCCGGTTACCATCGGCCGCACCGTTCGATGCGATGGCGCATCGACGGCAGGGAGGGGAACATGACGACCAGGGTTCTCGTGCTCGGCGACGGTACTGGCGGCCTGGTGGCCGCCAACCTGCTGGCCAAGGAAGCCCGGCGCCGCAAGGTGGCGCTGCAGATCAAGCTGATCGGCAACTCGCCGATGCACACCTATCAGCCGGGCATGCTGTTCCTGCCGTTCCAGAAGCCCGGCTACCGCACGCTCGCCGACATCCAGCGCGAGACGGCGCAGTTCGTCGGCGCCGGCGTGCACTACCTGGTCGAGCGCATCACGGCGATCGACACGCAGGCGCGAACGGTGACCACCGACAAGGGCAGCCACGAATACGACTGGCTGGTGCTGTCGCTCGGCTGCCGCACCGTGCTGGACGCCGTCGACGGCCTGGAGCAGCACTGGGGCAAGCGGGCCTTCGGCTTCTACACGCCGGACAGCGCGCTGCGGCTGGCGCAGGCGCTGCAGGAGTTCAAGGGCGGCGACCTGCTGATCGACGTCGCCGAGATGCCGATCAAGTGCCCGGTGGCGCCGATCGAGTTCGCCTGCCTGCTCGACGAGTTCCTGACCGAGCGCGGCCTGCGCGGCAAGACCAACCTCACCCTGGTCACGCCGCTGACCGGCGCCTTCACCAAGCCGATCTGCAACGAGATGCTGACCGACATGCTGGCCGGCAAGAACGTCAGCGTGGTGCCGAACGCGTCGCTGGCGAGCGTGACCGAGAAGGCGATCGGCTGCCCGGACGGCAAGCAGGTGCCGTACGACATGCTGGTGACGATCCCGCCGCACGAAGGCTCTGAGCTGATCGACGAGGCCGGGCTCGGCGACGGCCTCGGCTTCGGCTTCACCGACAAGCAGACGCTGAAGGCGGTCAAGGCCGAGCGCGTCTTCCTGCTCGGCGACAACACCAACGTGCCGACGTCGAAGGCGGGCTCGGTGGCGCACTTCCAGGCCGAGGTCGTCGTGCACAACCTGCTGCGCGAGATCGACGGCAAGCCGGCGCTGCCGCTGGCCGACGGTCACGCCAACTGCTTCATCGAGACCGGCTTCGGCAAGGCGATCCTGATCGACTTCAACTACGACATCCAGCCCGTTCCCGGCAGGTTCCCGCTACCGGTGCTCGGCCCGATGTCGCTGCTGAAGGAGACGCGGACCAACCACCTCGGCAAGCTTGCCTTCAAGCCGATCTACTGGAACATGCTGCTGCCGGGCCGCCAGATCCCGCTGGTCGGCTCGCGGATGAGCACCGCCGGCAAGCGGATGGACGTGCTGCAGCGGCACTGAGGCCGGCCGCCGCCGCGCCCGCGGCGGTCAGTGGCTCGCCGCCAGCAGGCCGTTGTCGAAGTGCGCGCGCATCAGCCGGGCGGCGGCGCGCGCGTCGCGGCTGTCGATCGCCTGCATCAGCGCGCGATGCTCGGCCAGCGACTCGGCCAGCCGTCCCTGCTTGAACAGCGAGTGGTGGCGGTTCAGCTTCATCACCTTGCGCAGGTCGGTGACCAGCTGCGTGCGCCAGCGGTTGCCGGCGACGTCCAGCAGCTTCAGGTGGAACGCCTCGTTGGTGGCGAAGAAGGCGTCGCGGCTGCGCACCAGCTTCTCGAGCCGCTCGTGCAGCCGGCGCAGCTCGGCGAGCTGCGCCTCGCTCGCCTTGCGTGCCGCCTCGCCGGCGGCGTCGGCCTCCAGCAGGCCGAGCAGGTGGTAGACCTGCGCCACGTCCTGGCGCGACATCTCGGTGACGTAGGCGCCGCGCCGCACCCGCATCGTCACCAGCCCCTCGACGGCGAGCACCTTCAGGGCTTCGCGCAGCGGCGTGCGGCTGATACCGTACTCGGCGGCCAGCTTCTGCTCGTCGATCCAGCTGCCGGGTTCCAGCTCGCGGGCGAAGATCTGCTGCCGCAGCCGCTCGGCGACCTCCTGGTACAGGGCGCGCGGCGACAGCGAGCGCGGCGCGGGCGGGTGGTCGGCGGCGGGCATCGGCGGGTGCAGCGGTCTCGAGAGTTTTTGCATTCATAATTATGCATCATGTATGATCGATGGCAACCGGGCCGCGCCGCCGGCCGGCAGCAGGCCGGCCGGCGGCGGCTGCCGTGGCCAGGAGAGAAGCGATGAGCACACCTTCGGAATTCGCGCCGGCGACACTGGAGCAGTGGGCGCAGGCGGCGGCCAAGTCGGCCCCGGGCGGCCGGCTCCAGGCGCTGGACTGGGTGACGCCGGAGGGCATCACCGTCAAGCCGCTGTACACCGCGGCCGATCTGGCCGGCCTGCCGTACACGAACACCCTGCCGGGCTTCGAGCCGTACCTGCGCGGCCCGCAGGCGACGATGTACGCCGTGCGGCCGTGGACCATCCGCCAGTACGCCGGGTTTTCCACCGCCGAGGAGAGCAACGCCTTCTACCGGCAGACGCTGGCCGGCGGCGGGCAGGGCGTCTCGGTCGCCTTCGACCTGGCCACCCACCGCGGCTACGACTCGGACCACCCGCGCGTGACCGGCGACGTCGGCAAGGCCGGGGTGGCGATCGACTCGGTCGAGGACATGAAGATCCTGTTCGACGGCATCCCGCTGCAGAAGGTCAGCGTCAGCATGACGATGAACGGCGCCGTGCTGCCGGTGCTGGCCGGGTTCGTCGTCGCCGGCGAGGAGCAGGGCGTGCCGCAGGCGCAGCTGGCGGGGACCATCCAGAACGACATCCTCAAGGAGTTCATGGTCCGCAACACCTACATCTATCCGCCCGAGCCGTCGATGCGCATCGTCGCCGACATCA
>CP070661.1:642716-657998 GCA_020355165.1 Burkholderiales bacterium | reverse complement strand
TGGTCGGCATGCAGGCTGACGCAGCCGAGCGCCTGGAGCTCGTCGCGCCAGTCGGCCGGCACTGCATCGACCAGCAGGCCGCGCGGCAGATCGGGCGCCGCGGCGCGTGCCGCCAGCAACGCGTCGCGGCCGAACGACGACAACAGCGGTGCCTGCACGGCCACGTTCTCCGCGCGGCCGCCGCCGGGGCGCAGCAGGTCGGCGTACAGCCGCGCCGCCGTGCGCGCGACGACCTCGCCGATGCGGGCGACCTGGCCGGTCGCACGCTTGATCTCGAGGTTGATCCAGATCCCCTGCGCGCGACAGTAGGCGATCGTCTCGGCGAGCGTCGGCACCGGCTCGCCACGGTACTGCGGCCCGAACCAGCCGCCGGCATCGAGCCGTGCGATGTCGGCCGCCGTCGCCTCGGCCACCGCGCCGCCGCCGTCGGTGGTGCGCTCCAGGGTGCGGTCGTGGATCACCACCGGCACCTCGTCCTTCGTCAGCCGAGCGTCGATCTCGATGGCACGGAAGCCCAGCGCGTAGCCGTGGCGGATCGCCGCCAGCGTGTTCTCGGGCGCCAGCGCTCCGGCGCCGCGATGCGCCAGGATCCGCGGCCAGGGCCAGGGCCGGTGATGACTCATGGTCGGCTTCGCCTTCTTCGCACGTAGACGATCTTGTCGACCCGGGCGACGACGAGGCCTTCCTCGTCGACCACGTCGACCTTGAACAGGTGCAGGTGCTTGTCGCCGCTGGCCGTCATCGCGACGATGCGCTCGAGGTCGTCGCCGGTCAGCACGAAGGTCGCCCGCATCCGCGAGCGGCCGGGGGCGAGGAATTCGATCGACGCCGCCTTGTCCCACACCACGTAGTCGCCCGGCAGGTTGTGCAGCACCATCAGGGCGAAGAACGGGTCGGTCATCGAGTACAGCGAGCCGCCGAAGTGGGCGCCGAAGTTGTTGCGGTTGCGCAGCCGCAGCGGCATCTCGACGACGACCTCGCGCCAGTCGGCGGCGATCCGCCGCACCCGGATGCCGGCGCCGAGATACGGCGGCCACAGGTTCATGGCGCGGCGGAGCAGCCAGGGCGGGTACTTGCGGGCCATCGGCGGTCGGCGAAGGGCGAGCGAACATTAGCGCACGGCGGCGGCGATTAAGCTTCGTGGCAGGCCACCAAAGCAGACCGCCAATGACCTCGATCAAGGCTCTCGAGCACCTGCGCGTGCTCGACCTCACGCGCGTGCTGGCCGGCCCGTGGTGCACGCAGCTGCTCGCCGACCTCGGCGCCGACGTGGTCAAGATCGAGCGGCCCGGCAGCGGCGACGACACGCGCGCCTGGGGCCCGCCGTACCTGAGCGACCCGACCGGCCGCGACACCAGCGAGGCCGCCTACTACCTGTCGGCGAACCGCGGCAAGCGCTCGGTCACGGTCGACATCAGCAAGCCGGAAGGCCAGCAGCTCGTGCGCCGGCTCGCCGCGGCAGCCGACGTCGTCGTCGAGAACTACAAGGTCGGCCAGCTGGCGAAGTACGGGCTCGACTACGCGCGGCTGTCGGAAGTCAATCCGCGCCTCATCTACTGCTCGATCACCGGCTTCGGCCAGGACGGGCCGTACAAGGACCGCGCCGGCTACGACTTCATCATCCAGGCGATGGGCGGCTTCATGTCGATCACCGGCGAGCGCGACGACCTGCCCGGCGGCGGCCCGCAGAAGGCCGGTGTCGCGGTCAGCGACCTGATGACCGGCATGTACTCGACCGTGGCCATTCTCGCCGCGGTGGCGCAGCGCAGCCGCAGCGGCGTCGGCCAGTACATCGACATGGCGCTGTTCGACACGATGATCGCCATGCTGGCCAACATGAACATGAACTACCTGACGACCGGAAAGGCGCCCGGCCGCGCCGGAAACGCGCACCAGAACATCGTGCCGTACCAGGTCTTCGCCGCCGCCGACGGCCACGTGGTGATTGCGGTGGGCAACGACAGCCAGTACGCGAAGTTCTGCGAGATCGCCGGCCGGCCCGACCTCGCGGCCGATCCGCGCTTCGCCAGCAACGCCGGGCGGGTACGCAATCGCGCCGCGCTGGTGCCGCTGCTGGAGGCGATCGTGCGCGACAGGCCGGCTGCCTTCTGGGCCGAGAAACTGGAGGCGGCCGGCGTGCCCTGCGGGCCGATCAACTCGATCGCACAGGCGCTCGGCGATCCGCAGGCGGTCGCGCGCGGCATCCGGGTCGACCTGCCGCACCCGGTCGGCGGCACGGTGCCGCTGGTCGGCATGCCGATCCGCATGAGCGGATCGAGCCCGAACTACGAACGGCCGCCGCCGCTGCTCGGCCAGCACACCGACGAGGTGCTGCGCGAACTGGCCGGGATGGACGCCGGCGAGATCGCCGCGCTACGCGCGCGCGGCGTCGTCTGAGCGGCGGTCGGCAAGGACGATGGCCGCCCTGCACCTGCTCATCCGCGGCCGCGTCCAGGGCGTCGGCTTCCGCTGGTCGATGTGCGAGGCGGCGCTCGAGCACGGCGCGCGCGGCTGGGTGCGCAACCGGCTCGACGGCCGTGTCGAAGCAGTGGTCGACGGCGACGACGCGGTCGTCGCCGCGATGCTGCGCTGGGCCCGCCGCGGGCCGCGCGCGGCGCGGGTCGACGAGGTCGAGACCCGCAGGGCGACCGCCGAGGAAGCCGCCTTGGTCGGCCGCGGCTTCGAGCCGCTGGCCGATTCGTGATCCGCTGAGCGTGGTCGGCTGCTCGTGATCCGCCGGCCGCCGGCGCAGCACGGCTGAGGCGTCACCGCAGACCGCTCACAGCGCGTCGAGCGCCTGCTCGATGTCGTGCCACAGCGCGCCGACCGGCTCGCAGCCGACCGACAGCCTGACGAATCCTTCCGGCACCTGGTCGCCCCAGCGCGCGCGGCGCTCGGCGCTGGTGTGCAGGCCGCCGAAGCTGGTGGCGGCGCGCACGAAGCGGCAGCCGCCGATGAATCCCTCGGCGGCGGCCTTGCCGGCCAGCGTCACGCCGACGATCGAGCCGTAGCCGCGCATCTGCCGCCGCGCCAGTTGGTGCGCCGGGTGCCCGGCCAGTCCCGGGTAGACGACCGATCGCACCGCGCGATGCCCCTGCAGGCGCTGCGCCAGCACGAGCGCCGACTCGCACATCCGCGCAAAGCGCAGCTCGAGCGTCTCGATGCCCCGGTGCACCAGCCAAGCCTCGAACGGCCCCGGAATGCTGCCCGCGATCCTTCGCCAGTCGCGCACCGCGTCGAGCAGCGTCGCCTCGCGTGAGGCGACGTGACCGAACAGCACGTCCGAGTGTCCGTTGACCGCCTTGGTGTCGGCACTGACGAGCAGATCGGCGCCGAGATCGAGCGGTCGCTGTCCGAGCGGCGTCATCATCGTGTTGTCGACGGCGACGATGCTGCCGGCCGCCTTGGCCCGCGCCGACACGGCGCGGATGTCGGCCAGGTCGAGCGCCGGATTCGACGGCGTCTCGATCAGCACCAGCCGGTAGCCGTCGAACGATCTGGCGTCGAGCGCGGCGGTCGCCACCAGGTCGAACGCCACTCCCATCGGCGCCAGGAAGCGCTCGGCGAGGATGCGCGTCGTGTAGTAGCCGTCGGCCGGCAGAAGGACGCGGTCGCCGGTCTTCAGCAGGCCGTAGAAGACGGCGGCGATCGCCGCCATGCCGGAGGGAAACGTCACCACCGGCGCGTCCTCGAGCCGCGCCAGCGCCTCGTCGAGCGCAGTCCAGGTCGGGTTGGCCCAGCGCGCGTACTGGTAATCGCCGGCCGGATCGCCCGGCAGCACGTAGGCCGTGGTCAGCACCAGCGGCGGCGTCAGCGGCGCGCCGGTCGGCTGCGCACCGGGGTGGTGCAGCGCGCGGGCAACGCGCTGGTCGTGGTCGGAATCTTCCATGGGTGCCGTGGCCTGCGGGTCGACTCGGCAGCTGCACGCCCGCCCGCTCAGCGGGGCGCCAGCGCCGAGGCGTCGAAGCGTGGATTGAGCCTGGCGTTTATCACGTGGTCGCGCCAGGCGCCGTCGATGAAAAGGTACTCGCGCGCGAAGCCTTCGCGGACGAAGCCAAGCCGCTCGAGCAGCCGTCGGCTGCGTTCGTTCTCGGGACGATGGCTGGCCTGCACGCGGTGCAGGTTCAGCGTGCCGAACAGCCAGTCGATGCTCGCCGAAAGCGCCTCGTGCATCAGGCCACGGCCCTCGAATTCGCGGTCGATGGCGAAGCCCAGCATGCACGAGTGAAAGGCACCGCGTGCGATCTGGGTGAAGTTGACGCGCGCCACCAGGACCTCGGCCTGCTCGATGCGCGGCAGCGCGATCAGCGGCACGTTGCGCCCGGCCTCGAAGTCGCGCAGCCCGTCGGCCAGCACGCGCCTCCAGTAGCCGCCCGATTCCACCTCGCCGCGCGGCGGGTCCCAGCGCGCAAAGTGTTCCCGGTTGCGGGCGAAGTGCGCCGCATGCAGTTCGGCGTGCGCCGGTGTGGCCAGCTCGATGTACAGGCGGGAGGTGACGAGTTGCGGCAGCGGCATGCCCCGCCGCCGCCGGAGCTGCTCTTCGGTGCCGTCGCCATCTGCGGCCGACAGAGCCCCGCGATTTCCGGTGTAATTCGCTTTCTTCACCACCGCCCGCCCGGAGGAACGCCCTGTGCGCCGACGCCTACCGTTCGCCATCGCCGCCACCGTCGGCCTCGCGGCTTCGCCGCTCGCTCTCGCGCAGGGCGCAGCGTACCGCAGCAAGCCGATCCGCTTGATCGTGCGTTGTCCGCCCGGCGGTGGGCTCGACATCGGCGCGCGGACGCTGGCCGAGCGCATCGAGGACTCGCTCGGCGCGGTGCTCGTCGAGAACCGGCCGGCTGCCGGCGGCGCCCTCGCCCGAGCAGTTCGCTGCCCCGGTCAGGGCCGATCCGGCCGCGTACGAGAAGTGGTGAAGTTCTCCGGCGCCACGGTCGACTGACGCGCGTCTAGGTCGAGCGTCGAGAGGCGAGCCGGGTCCGCCGTGCGCATCAAGCACCAGAAGGACTTCTGGTCCGGCCTGATGTTCCTCGTCATCGGGCTGGCCTTCGCCGGCTTCGCGCAGCAGTACGCGCTGGGGACCGCGCAGCGGATGGGGCCGGGCTACTTCCCCACCGTGCTCGGCGGCCTGCTGGCGCTGCTCGGACTGATCATCACGATCAGGGGCCTGGCGCGCGCCGAGGCTGGCGGCGAGGTCGAGCGATTCCACTTCGGGCCGCTGGCGGTCGTACTCGGCGCGGTGGCGTTGTTTGCCTTGCTGCTGCGACCGGCCGGGCTGGTGGTGGCGCTGCTGGTACTGATCGGAGTCTCCGCCTATGCCAGCCACGAGTTCCGCTTGCGAGAGGTGATCCCGCTCGCCGCCTTCCTGGTCCTGCTGGTGCTGGCGGTGTTCATCTGGGGGCTCGGCATGGTGGTGCCGGTGTGGCCGGCGTTCCTCGATCGTTGAAGGACGGCGCCTCGACGTGGAACTGCTGAACAACCTCGGGCTCGGCCTGGCCACCGCGCTGACGCTGCAGAACCTCGCCTACTGCTTCGTCGGCACGCTGATCGGCACGCTGATCGGCGTCCTGCCGGGGCTCGGCCCGGTGGCCACGCTGGCGATGCTGCTGCCCTTCACCTACGCGCTGGAGCCGACCTCGGCGCTGATCATGCTGGCCGGCATCTACTACGGCGCGCAGTACGGCGGCTCGACCACGGCGATCCTGGTCAACCTGCCGGGCGAATCGTCGTCGGTGGTCACCTGCCTCGACGGCTACCAGATGGCGCGCCGCGGCCGCGCCGGCACGGCGCTCGGCATCGCGGCCATCGGTTCGTTCTTCGCCGGCACCGTCGCCACCATGCTGATCGCCGCCTTCGCCGCGCCGCTGGTCGAACTGGCGTTCAAGTTCGGCCCGGCCGAGTACTTCTCGCTGATGGTGCTCGGCCTGGTCGGCGCGGTGGTGCTCGCCTCCGGCTCGCTGATCAAGGCGATCGCGATGGTCCTGCTCGGCCTGCTGCTGGGGCTGGTCGGCACCGACGTGAACTCCGGCGTCGCCCGCTTTGCCTTCGACGTGCCGGAACTGACCGACGGCATCGGCTTCGTCGCGGTGGCGATGGGCGTGTTCGCCTTCGCCGAGATCGTCGTTAACGTCGAGAAGCACGAGAAGCGCGAGGTCTTCACCGACAGCGTGAAGAACCTGCTGCCGACCTGGGCCGACCTGCGGGAAGCGGCGCCGGCGATCGGCCGCGGCACCGCGCTCGGCTCGCTGCTCGGCGTGCTGCCCGGCGGCGGCGCCCTGCTGTCGTCGTTCGCCGCCTACACCATCGAGAAGAAGCTGGCCGGCCCCCGGGCAACGCCGCCGTTCGGCCAGGGCAACATCCGCGGCGTGGCCGGCCCGGAGTCGGCCAACAACGCCGGCGCGCAGACCGCCTTCATCCCGATGCTCACCCTCGGCATCCCGCCCAATGCGGTGCTGGCGCTGATGATCGGCGCGATGACGATCCACAACATCCAGCCGGGCCCGCAGGTGATGTCGAGCAACCCGGCGCTGTTCTGGGGCCTGATCGCGTCGATGTGGGTCGGCAACCTGATGCTGGTGGTGCTGAACCTGCCGCTGATCGGCATCTGGGTGCAGCTGCTAAAGGTGCCGTACAAATGGCTGTACCCGGCGATCCTCGCCTTCTGCTGCATCGGCGCCTACTCGATCAACAACAACCCTTTCGACGTCTACATGACGGCCATCTTCGGCGCGGTCGGCTACCTGTTCTACAAGCTCGGCTGCGAGCCGGCGCCGCTGATCCTCGGTTTCATCCTCGGACCGATGATGGAAGAGAACCTGCGCCGGGCTTTGCTGCTGTCGCGCGGCGACCCGACGGTGTTCTTCACCCGCCCGCTGTCGCTGACCCTGCTCGCGATGGCGGCGGCGCTGGTCGTGCTGGTCGCCCTGCCGGCGATCAAGTCGCGGCGCGAGGAGGCCTTCCAGGAAGGCGACTGAAACGATCCGACGCGACCGACGAAAAAGCCCGGCATCCGCCGGGCTTTTTCACGACCGGCGCCGGGGCACCGACCGTCTCGGGGGAGCTTTTCGCTGTGCCGCCGCGCTCAGTTGGCGCGGCTTTCGCCCGGGGTGGCCGCCAGGCTCGCCGGCCGCTCGCCGATCACCTCGGCCACCGGCAGCACGACCACGTCGCCACGCGCGGTCAGCCGGGTGTACTCGTTGCTGAAGTAGGCCTTGCCCAGCACCAGCGTGACACCGATGAACGCGGCCACCGCGGCACTGAGGAAGCGGACGGTCCTTGACGTTGCGTACATGGTGGACTCCTTCGGTCTGTCTCGTCGATCGTTGCTGCTGTTGCCCTCTGAGACGCACTGTAGGCGGGCGCAGCAGCCGCCGCGAGCGGATTGCGACAAAGTGCGCAAATCGAGGGGCGAGTTGCGCAGGGGTCGTTCGTCGCCAGCTGGCACAATTCGCCGCCCGCTCCCGCGTTTTGGCGTTTCGTCATGTCCTGGCCCCGTTCGTCGCCGTTTTTCCCTCTCTACGGCGGCGGTCGCGGCCGTTTTCGTCACGGCACTCTGCCTCGATCAAGCAACGGACGATGAGCTTCGACTGGACCAACCCCTACCCGACCACGCGCCGGCCGGTGTTCGCCCGCAACATCGTCGCCACCAGCCAGCCGCTGGCGGCGCAGGCCGGTCTCGCCGTGCTGGCGCGCGGCGGCAACGCGGTCGACGCGGCGGTGGCCGCGGCGGCGGTCGTTGCGCTGACCGAGCCGTGCAGCAACGGCCTGGGCTCGGACAGCTTCGCGATCGTCTGGGACGGCCGCCGGCTGCACGGCCTGAACGCCAGCGGCACGGCGCCGGCGGCGTGGACGGTCGACTACTTCCGCCGCAAGTACGGCGAAGAGCTGGCCTCGAGCGCGCCGAAGCGCGGCTGGGACACGGTGACGGTGCCGGGCGCGGTGGCCAGCTGGGCGCTGCTGCACGGCAGGCTCGGCAGGCTGCCCTTTGGCGACGTGCTGGCGCCGGCGATCGACTACGCCGAGCGTGGCTTCGCGGTCAGCGGCGTGGTGTGCGAAAAGTGGCAGCTGGCCGAGCCGCTGCTGCGCGACCAGCCAGGCTTTGCCGAGCACTTCCTGCCGCGCGGCCGCGCACCGCGCATCGGCGAGCACTTCGTTCTGAAGGGCGCCGCGCGCACCCTGAAGCTCGTCGCCGACTGCGGCGCCGAGGCCTTCTATTGCGGCGAGGTCGCCGAGGCGATCGGCCGTCACGCGCGGGAGCAAGGCGGCGCGATGACGGCGGCCGACCTCGCCGCATTCTGGGAGTTCGTGGGCGAACACGGCTGGGTCGACACGATCAGCCAGGAGCTGGCCGCCGCCGACGGGCACGCCTACCAGCTGCACGAACTCCCGCCCAACGGCCAGGGCATCGCCGCGCTGGCCTGCCTCGGCATCCTGCGGCACACGGAGCTCGCCGGCTACCCGGTCGACTCGGCCGACTGGCACCACGTGATGATCGAGGCGATGAAGCTCGCCTTCGCCGACACCTACGCCTTCGTCGCCGATCCGCGGGCGATGCGGGCGACGCCGGCGCAGATGCTCGACGAGAGCTACCTGAAGTCGCGCGCGGCGCTGATCGACATGGCGCGCGCACAGCCCTTCGCCGCGGGCTCGCCGCCCAGGGGCGGCACCGTGTACCTGTCCGCCGCCGACGCGAGCGGCATGATGGTCAGCTTCATCCAGAGCAACTACATGGGGTTCGGTTCCGGGGTGGTGATCCCGGGCTACGGCGTATCGCTGCAGAACCGCGGCACCGGCTTCTCGTTCGACCCGGCCAGCGCCAACTGCGTCGGTCCCGGCAAGCGGCCGTTCCACACCATCATCCCCGCCTTCCTGATGAAGGACGGCCAGCCGCAGATGAGCTTCGGCGTGATGGGAGGCAACATGCAGCCGCAGGGTCACGTGCAGACGCTGACGCGGATGCTGCTCGCCGGGCAGCAGCCGCAGGCGGCCTGCGACGCGCCGCGCTGGAAGTGGGGCTCGGAGCTGAAGATCGACATCGAGCCGACCATGCCGCCGGCGGTGCGCGACGAGCTGCAGCGGCGCGGCCACGCCATTGCCCGGACCGACGACTCGTACATGGACTACGGCAGCGGCCAGTTCATCTGGCGGCTGGGCGACCCGGCCGTCGACGGCTTCGTGGCCGCCAGCGATTCGCGGCGCGACGGGCTGGCCGCCGGCTTCTAGCGCCGCCGCGTCCGGCAAACGCCGCTTCTTGACGTGTGGCAAGCCTTCCGTTCGGCAGGCTGCGCCGCGCGCCCGTTCTGGGACAATCGCCGCCACCGAAGCCGGCAGCCGCGAACCGGCCGGATCTGCGAGGCAGTCCGATGACCTATGCCGCCATCACCGGCTGGGGCAAGTGCATGCCACCGGCCGTCCTGTCCAACGAGGACCTGTCCACCTTCCTCGACACCAGCGACGAGTGGATCGTCTCGCGCACCGGCATGAAGCAGCGGCGCATCTCGCACGTGCCCGGCATAGACCTGGCCACGGTGGCGGGCCGGCGGGCGCTGGCCTGCGCCGGCCTGGCGGCCGAGGACCTGGACCTGATCGTCCACGGCAGCTGCACCTTCGACGAGCAGGTGCCGAACAGCGCCTCCGGCGTGCAGGTGAAGCTCGGCGCCGTCAACGCGGCGTCGATGGACGTGAATACCGCCTGCACCAGCTTCCTGTACGGGCTGTCGGCGGCCTCGGCGATGGTGCGCACCGGCGCCGTGCGCAACGCGCTGGTGATCGGCGTCGAGGTGATCTCGCCGTACATGGACTGGAGCAACCGCAACGTCGCCGTGCTGTTCGGCGACGGCTGCGCCGCGGTGGTGCTGCAGCCGAGCGAGAAGGAGGAAGGCCTGCTCGGCGAGCAGCTCGGCTGCTACGCCGACGCGCGGCAGATCCTGCGCGTGCGCGGCGCCGGCGGCGTGTACACCAATCGCGGCGCGCAGCTCGGCAACACCCTGTGGGACTTCGACGGCGGCGAGATCTTCAAGAAGGCGGTCAAGGGCATGGCGCTGGCATCGCAGAAGGTGATCGCCAGGTGCGGCCTGACGGCGGAGAGCATCGACCTGGTGGTGCCTCACCAGGCCAACCTGCGCATCATCGAATCGGTCGCCAAGCATGCCGGGCTGCCGATGGACAAGGTGTTCCTGACGGTGCAGCAGTACGGCAACATGTCGGCCGCCACCGTGCCGGTGGCGCTGGTCGACGCCATAGAGGCCGGCCGGGTGCGGCCCGGCTCGACGGTGCTGATGCCGGGCTTCGGCGGCGGCCTGACGCTGTGCTCGCACCTGGTCCGCTGGGGCGACCGTGTCACGCCGCTGGCCGCCAGCGACGCCGAGCTGCCGCCGTGCACGCGCACGGCGCTCGAACTGGTCAACGACATCCGCGCCCGCAAGGGTACCTACGATGCGTCGGCGGACGGCCTGCTTTGGCCGCGCTTTGCCGAAGTGGACGCTGCGCAATGAGAGAGTCAGCAATCAGCGCCGGCACCGGCGAACGACGGCGGCGCAGCAACCGGCGCCGCCGCGGTGCCCCGCCGCCTCCAGCCCGCAACGGGCGAGGGGCGTCAACCCATCCTGCTGGAGAGTTGCCATGACGTTATGCCCGATCGCCGTCGTTGCCGGTTGCCGCAAGTGCCCGGCCTTTTCCGTCTGTCCGTTGAAGACCGTGCTCGGCGACCAGGTCAAGACCGACGAGCAGCCGGCCGACAAGTCCGGGCAGGGCAAGTCCCGACCGAAGAAGAGGAAGTAGGCGCCGCGACGCGCGCCGCCTTCCCCGCCGGCGCGAGCAGCCGCGGGCGCAGCGCGCCCGCGGCCGGCGGCGCCACGTCGGTTCAGGCGCGGACGTCGGGCACGCCGTGCGTCGCAAGCTCCGCCTTGACCTCGGCGCGGCTGCGCGTCGAGGCCGACGCTGCCTGCACTTCCACCGGGTGCCGCTCACCGTAGTTCACCGCGGTCCGAGCTTCGGCCCGCACCTCCTCGACGCTGCGGGTGCTGCGCGTCGGCTCCAGCCACCGGTTCAACGCCTCGTCGCCACCCTCGGCAAGCACGGCCAGCGGCGAGAAGGCAAACACGGCAACAGCGGCGGTGAAGAGTTGCTTCGCTTTCATGGTGATCTCCTTCAGGGTTCGACTGGTGAGTTGGTCTCCTGCAGCACCGCTCGCCTCGCGAATCGCCACTGCATGCCCGTCTGTCGCGCTGAAGCGGAATCGCTTACGGGAGTCTCGCCCGCCGCCATCGCGCACTCGCGCCGTAAGGAATCCGCTGCGTCACCGACCGATCGCGCGCGAACGGCGTTGTTCCGGGAAACAGCGATGAATGAACCGACGCGGATCGATACGGCCCTGGCCGAACTTCAGCCGCTGCTGTTGAAGCTGGCGCGGCTGCAGCTGCGCAACGATGCCTGGGCCGAGGACGTGGTTTCCGATGCGACGATCGCCGCCCTCGAAGGCCGCAACGGCTTCGAGGGGCGGTCGAAATTCCGCACCTGGGTCATTGGCATCCTCAAGCACAAGATCACCGACCAGCTTCGCCGCCGCATGCGCGAAGTCTCCGCCGAGGCGCTGGTAGAGTCCGGCGAAGTCGACACCTTCGACGAGCTCTACACCGATGAGGGCCGGCGCGTGCGCGCGCCGCTCGACTGGGGCGACCCCGAGCAGGCCCTGTCGCGGCAGCAGTTCGTCAGCGTCCTGCAGGCGTGTGTCGACGCGCTGCCGGCGAGCCTCGGCCGGGTGTTCCTGCTGCGCGAGTGGATGGAGTTCGACACGGCCGAGATCTGCAAGGAACTGTCGATCAGCACGACCCATTGTCACGTGATGCTCTACCGGGCCCGCATGAGGCTGCGCGAGTGCGTCGAGTTGAACTGGTTCGGCGGGAGGGTTGCCGCTTGAAAGCAGGCTGGATCTTGATTTCGTGCCGAGGCGCGCACCGGCTGATCTCCGCAGGCATGGACCGGCCCCTCGGGCTCGGCGAGCGGGCCCGCCTGCGCCTTCATCTGACCATGTGCTCGATGTGCCAGCGCGTCGAACGCCAGTTCGGCCTGCTGCGCCGGGCCGCGCTGCGCATGGGCGATTCCTGATTCGGGTTGCCGGCTCGCCCGATCATTCGACCGATCGACGTGGCCTTCTCGATCCCGCGCAGCCTCGGCCGCGTCCTCGCCCGCTATCTCACCCGGCCGAGGCCGGGCACGCCGGTGTCGTCGAGTCCGCCGGCACAGCTTGCCGCCGTGCTGCTGCCCGGCGACGTGTTGCTTGTCGAGGGCGACACGCGAATCAGCGTCGCCATCAAGTACCTGACCCAGTCGACCTGGTCGCACGCAGCGATCTACGTCGGTCCGCAGCCTGATCTGCCGCGCCGCGACGGCGAGATCGTCTCCCTGGTCGAGGCCGACCTGAACGAAGGGGTTCGCGCGGTATCGCTGGCCGAGTATGCGCAGTTGCACACCCGCATCTGCCGGCCGATCGGCCTGAGCAGCGAAGACCGGCAGCAACTGATCCGCTACGTGATCGACCGGATCGGCCACCAGTACGACCTGAAGAACGTGCTCGACCTCGCCCGCTATCTGATCAGCACGCCACCGGTGCCGTCGCGCTTCCGGCGGCGGCTGATCGCCCTGGGCAGCGGCGATCCGACCCGCGCCATCTGCTCGACGCTGATCGCCCAGGCCTTTCAGGCGATCCGTTACCCGATCCTGCCCGAGATCACCCGTGAGGAGCTCGACGACCCGCGCTGTGCCGGCTGCTACCGCGAACTGCTGCAGGTGCGCCACCACAGCCTGTTCGCACCGCGCGACTTCGATGTCTCGCCGTACTTCGACGTGGTCAAGCCGGCGCTGCCAGCGGACTTCGACTACCGCACGCTGGCCTGGTCGGACGGGCCAACAACCGGGATCAGCGAGCCGGTCGCGACCGCCGGCCGAGGCCGCGGGCAAGCGTAGCCGCCTTGCGGCTGCGGGACCGGCCGAGCGGTGCTTCCTCTTCCTGCGCAGCACCGCCTTCACCTTTCGCCTGAGCCAAGCGCACCCGCGGGAACCTTAGAATCCTTCCGCCGCCATCCACCGGAGCAGCCTTGACATGAGCAATCAGAAGACCTACGAACCCGTCACCCCGCACAAGGTCGCCTTCCTCGGCCTCGGCGTGATGGGCTTTCCGATGGCAGGCCACCTGGCGCGCGCAGGGCACCATGTCGCCGTCTACAACCGCACGCTGAAGAAGGCGGAGCGCTGGGCCGACGAATACGGCGGCCGCATCGCCGCCACGCCGCGCGAGGCGGCCGAGGGAGCACAGATCGTCTTCGCCTGCGTCGGCAACGACGACGACCTGCGCAGCGTGGTGCTGGGCAAGGACGGCGCCTTCGCCGGCATGGCCAGGGACGCGATCTTCTTCGACAACACGACCGCCTCCGCCTCGGTGGCGCGCGAACTGCACGCCGCCGGCCGCCAGCAGGGCCTGCACTTCATCGATGCGCCGGTGTCCGGCGGCCAGGCCGGTGCGGTCAACGGCATGCTCACCGTGATGTGCGGCGGCGAGAAGGAGGCGTTCGCCCGCGCCCAACCGGTGGCGATGGCGTTCGCCCGCGCGGTGACGCTGATCGGGCCGAGCGGCAGCGGTCAGCTGGCGAAGATGGTCAACCAGATCACGGTGGTCGGCGTGCTGCAGGGCCTGTCGGAGGGAATCGCCTTCGGCCTGGCCGCCGGCCTCGACATGAAGCTGGTGCTGGAAGTCATTAGCAAGGGCGCGGCGCAGAGCTGGCAGATGGAAAACCGCGGCTCGACGATGATCGAGGACAAGTTCGACTTCGGCTTCGCGGTCGACTGGATGCGCAAGGACCTCGGCTTGTGCCTCGAGGAGGCCCGCCGCAATGGCGCGCCGCTACCCACGGCGGCGCTGATCGACCAGTTCTACGCCGACATCCAGGCGATGGGCGGCAGCCGCTGGGACACGTCGAGCCTGGTCCGCCGGCTGCGCCATCGCAAGGAATAGGCCCGCGGCATGGATGCCGACGCGCTGCACGCCGACCTCGAGCGCCTGCGGCCGATGCTGCTGAAGATCGCCCGGCTGCAGCTGCGCAACGAGGCGTGGGCGGAGGACGCGGTATCCGAAGCGCTGCTTGCCGCGCTCGAGGGCGCGGCCGACTTCGCCGGCCAGTCACAGGTCAAGACGTGGGTGGTCGGCATCCTCAAGCACAAGATCGTCGACCAGTTCCGCCGCGGCGGCCGCGAGGTCTCGGCCGAGGCACAGATGGAAGCCGCAGGCGCCGAGTCGATCGACGAACTGTACGGGCCGGACGGTCACCGGCTCAGCCCGCCGCTGGACTGGGGCGACCCGGAGGCTTCGCTGTCGCGGACGCAGTTCTTCGACGTGCTGCAGGCCTGCGTCGAGCACCTGCCGGCGGCGATGGGCCGGGCGTTCATGATGCGCGAGTGGCTGGAACTGGACACCGCCCAGATCTGTAAGGAACTGCGCATCACCTCGACCAACTGCTTCGTGCTGCTGCACCGGGCCCGGCTGCGGCTGCGCGAGTGCCTGGAAACGAACTGGTTCGCGATGGAGCAACGCCGATGAAGCGCGGCTGGGTGCTGATCCCGTGCCGCCAGGCGCACGAGCTGTTGTCGGAGCGGTTGGACCAACCGCTGTCCGCCGCCGACCGGCTGCGCCTGTGGCTGCACCTGAGAATCTGCGACGCCTGCGCGCGGGTCGATCAGCAGCTGCAGTTCATGCGCAGCGCGATGCGCCGGCTGGGCCAGTAGCGCAGCCGCGCTGCCGCCGACCCCTTGCCCGGCAGGGTCGGCCACCGTAAGTTCCGTGCGACTACCGCGACAGTCCAGGTATCGACGCCCGAGCCGACCCCGATGCACGCTACCCTGCCCCTGCTGAAGGCTACCGACTTCCCGGCCCTGCGCCGGCGCGCGGTCGAGATCCTGCAGGTCAACCTCGGCTACACCTGCAACCAGTCGTGCCAGCACTGCCACGTCAATGCGGGGCCGAACCGCAGGGAGCAGATGGACCGGGCCACCGTCGAGCTGGTCCTCGACGTGCTGGTGGCCAAGGCGGTCGGCACGCTCGACCTCACCGGCGGCGCGCCCGAGCTGAACCCGCACTTCCGCGACCTGGTGCGGCAGGCGCGTCGCCGCGGCGTGCACGTGATCGACCGCTGCAACCTGACCATCCTTTTCGAACCCGGGCAGGAGGATCTTGCCGAGTTCCTCGCCGCGCAGGGAGTCGAGGTGGTCGCCTCGCTGCCCTGTTACCTGGAGGAC
>CP070661.1:627210-642616 GCA_020355165.1 Burkholderiales bacterium | reverse complement strand
CGACGGCGGCCTACGGCCACTTCGGCCGCGACGACCTCGACCTGCCGTGGGAGCGGGCGGCCTGAGCGGCCGCCCGGACCGACGCCTTCGCGGTCCTGAATCGGGCCGTGCGCGCGAGCTCGGCCGGGCGAGGCGCGCGCGGCGCGTCAGTCGCGGAAGTTCTCGAAGGAAAGCGGCAGGTCCTTGACCTCGGCGCGCACCAGCGCGATGCACTCCTGCAGCGTGTCGCGCTTGGCGCCGGCGACCCGCACCGCGTCGCCCTGGATGCTGGCGGTGACCTTCAGCTTCGAGTCCTTGATCGTCTGCACGATGCGCTTGGCGAGCGCCTGCTCGATGCCGCTGCGCACCTTGAGGACCTGCCTGACCTTGTCGCCGCCGATCTTCTCGACCTTGCCGGTCAGGTCGACGAAGCGCACGTCGACGCTGCGCCTGGCCAGCTTGCCGAGCAGAACGTCGCGCACCTGGCCGAGCTGGAACTCGCTGTCGGCGTAGGCGGCGAGCTCCAGCTCCTTCAGCTCGACGCGCGCATCCGAGCCCTTGAAGTCGAAGCGGTTGGCGATTTCCTTGTTCGCCTGGTCGTTGGCGTTGCGCAGCTCGACCAGATCCGGTCTGCAGACGATGTCGAAGGAGGGCATGGGAGGATCGGCGCGACGTGGCGAGAAGCGGGCAGTCTAGCGAGGGCGCACGGCGGCGACCTCTGCCCGCCAGGGGCGGCGCCAGGCCTGCGCGTGGGCACAGCCGGAGAAGGCCGGTTGCGCGAGGGGGACCGCAGCCCGCTCAGTCCGGCACCACCGCGGTCACCTCGATCTCGACCTTGGCCCGGTCTTCCATCAGCGCGGTGACCTCGACCGCGGTCATCGCCACCGAATAGCTGCCGATCAGCTCGCGGTAGGCCTTGCCGATCTCGGCGCCGGCGGCGAGGTACTCGCGCCTGTCGGTGACGTACCAGGTCATGCGCACGATGTGCTCGGGCTTCGCGCCGCCCGCGGCCAGCACGGCGACCGCGTTGGCCAGCGCCTGCCGCGCCTGGCCGGCGAGCTCGTCGGTGGCGAAGCGCGACTGCGCGTCCCAGCCGACCATGCCGGCGAGGAAGATCATCGTTCCGCGCGCAGCGACGCCGTTGGCATAGCCGCGCGGCCGCGGCCAGCCCGGGGGAAGCAGCACCTGCATCGTGGGTCTCCCGGCGTTCGAGGTCAGCCGCCGTCGCGGAAGCGCGCCACCGCGGCGCGCAGGTCGTCGGGCAGGGCGACGGCGCGATGGGTGTCGAGGCGGGTGGTGACGATCACGTTGCGCACCTGCACGCGGCGCTCCTCGCCGCTCACGCAGTCCAGCCGCAGCGTCAGCGAGCGGCTGCCGATCGCCTCGACCTGCAGGCCGAGCGTGACGTCGTCGCCCATCCTGCTCACCGCCTTGAACTCGCAGTGCAGGCTGACCGTCGGCAGGCCGATGCGGCGGCGGCCGATCAGATCGGGGTAGGGGATGCCCAGGCCGTCGGTGATCCAGTCCTCGACCAGGCCGTTGAACATCACCAGGTACTGGGGGTAGAAGACGATGCCGGCCGGGTCGCAGTGGGCGAAGCGGATGTGGCGTGGCCGTTCGAATCGGCCGGTCACTTCGTCTGCTCCCGGTGCAGCTCGTGCAGCCGGAAGCGCTGCAGCTTGCCGGTGGCGGTGCGCGGCAGGGCGTCGATGAACTCGATTGCGCGCGGGTACTTGTACGGCGCGATGGTCTGCTTGACGAACTGCTGCAGCTCGGCGGCCATCGCCTCGCCGGCGGCCTGGCCGGGGCGCAGCACGACGTAGGCCTTGACGATCTGGCCGCGCTCCTCGTCCGCTGCGCCGATCACGCCGCACTCGGCCACCGCCGGGTGCGCCATCAGCGCGTCCTCGACCTCGGGCGAGGCGATGTTGTAGCCGGCCGAGATGATCATGTCGTCGGTGCGGGCGTGGTAGTGGAAGTAGCCGTCGGCGTCCGTCAGGTAGGCGTCGCCGGTGTAGTTCCAGCCGTCCTTCACGTATGACTTCTGCCGCTCGTCGGCGAGGTAGCGGCAGCCGGTCGGGCCCTTGACCGCCAGCCGGCCGACCGTGCCTGGCGGCAGCTCGTTGCCGTCGTCGTCGACCACCCGGGCGACGTAGCCCGGCACCACCTTGCCGGTGGCGCCGGGCCGCGCGCTCGCCTCGTCGGCGGAGATGAAGATGTGCAGCATCTCGGTGGCGCCGATGCCGTCGATGATCTCGATGCCGGTGGCCTCCTTCCACAGCGCGCGGGTGGAGGCGGGCAGCGCCTCGCCGGCGGAGACGCACTTGCGCAGCCGGGTGCGCCGCAGTTCGATGCCGCGCGCGGCGAGCGTGCGGTAGGTGGTCGGCGCGGTGAACAGCACGGTGGCGCCGAATTGGGCGATGCCATCGAGCAGCTGCGGCGGCGCGGCCTTCTCCAGCAGCACGGTCGAGGCACCGACTGCGAGCGGGAACAGCAGCAGGCCGCCGAGGCCGAAGGTGAACGCCAGCGGCGGGCTGCCGATGAACACGTCGTCCGGCTGCGGCCGCAGCACGTGCGGCGGCCAGCAGGCACAGGTGGCCATGATGTCGCGATGGAAGTGCATGGTCGCCTTGGGCACGCCGGTGGTGCCCGACGTGAAGGCGAGCAGGCAGGTGTCGTCGGCCGCGGTGTCGACGTTGGCGAACGTGGCGCCGTGGCGCTGCATCGCCGCCTCCAGGCTGTCGGGGCCGGCGTGGTTGAAGTGGCGCAGCCGGCGCAGCGTCGGGCAGGCGGCGGCCGCCTCCCGCAGCTCGTCGGCCAGCGCGGCGTCGCACAGCGCGTGCGAGACCTGCGCCTTGTCGATGATCGCCTTCAGCTCCTTGGCGCGCAGCAACGGCATGGTGCCGACCGCGATGCCGCCGGCCTTGATGACGCCGAACCAGCAGGCCGCGAGCATCGGGTTGTTCGGCGCGCGCAGCAGCACGCGGTTGCCCGGCACCAGGCCCAGGTCGCTCGCCAGCACGTGGGCGATGCGGTTGGCCTTCTCCTGCAGCTCGGCGTAGGTCCAGGTCACGCCCGGCGCGCGGATGCAGACCCGGCCGCCGCTTCCGTCGGCGACGTGGCGGTCGAGCAGTTCCGAGGCGCAATTGAGCTGCGCCGGGAACTGCAGCTCCGGCAGGGCGAACAGGAACTGCGGCTGCTCGGCGGCGGGCGGCAGGTTGTCGCGGGCAAACGTGTCGACGTGGGCAGTGGGCATGGCGACCTCGCTTGGCGGTCGGTCAGTGCGCGCCGTGCGCGCCGGTTTCGCGCAGCAGCTCGCGGGCGATGATCAGCTGCTGCACCTCGGTGGCGCCTTCGTAGATGCGCAGCGCACGGATGTCGCGGTACAGGCGCTCGACGGTCACGCCGCGGGTGACGCCGAGCCCGCCCCACAGCTGGACCGCGGCGTCGATCACCTGCTGCGCGCCCTCGGTGGCCGCCATCTTGGCCATCGCTGCCTCGCCGGTGACGTTGCCGCCCGCGTCGCGCTGCCAGGCGGCGCGGTAGGTGAGCAGCGCCGTGCTGTCGATGGTGGTGGCCATGGTCGCCAGCTTCGCCTGGGTCAGCTGGAAGTCGGCCAGCCGCTGGCCGAACATCGTGCGCGAGGCGGCGCGCGCCAGCGCCTCGTCGAGTGCGCGCCGCGCGAAGCCGAGCGCCGCCGCCGCGACCGAGGTGCGGAACACGTCGAGCGTGCGCATGGCGATCTTGAAGCCCTCGGCCGCGGCGCCGAGCCGCCGGCTGGCCGGCACGCGGCAGGCGGTGAAGCGCAGCCGCGCCAGCGGGTGCGGCGCGATGAGGTCGATGCGCTCGGCGATCGAGAGGCCCGGCGCGCCGGCGTCGACGATGAACGCCGAGATGCCGCGCGGGCCCGCCGCCTCGCCGGTGCGCGCGAAGACGACGTAGAAGTCGGCGATGCCGCCGTTGGAGATCCAGGTCTTCTCGCCGTCGAGCACGTACTCGCCGCCGTCGGCGCGCGCCGCACACGACAGCGCGGCGACGTCGGAGCCGGCGTCCGGCTCCGAAAGCGCAAAGGCGGCGATCGCCTCGCCGCGCGCCACCCGCGGCAGGTAGTCCGCCTTCTGCTGCGGCGTGCCGGCGAGGCTGATGGCGCCGGAGCCCAGCCCCTGCATGGCGAAGGCGAAGTCGGCCAGCCCCGAGTGGCGTGCCAGCGTCTCGCGGATCAGGCAGACGGCGCGCGTGTCGATCGCCTCGGCGCTGCCGCCGTAGTCGCGGCCGGCCACCGCATGGCGCAGCCAGCCGCCGGCGCCCAGCCGCGCGACGAGCGCGCGGCAGTCCGCGTCGACGTCGTCACCGTGCGATTGCGGGACCCTGTCCGCCGCCCAGGCGTCGAGATCGCGGGCGAGCTGCCGGTGCCGCGGTTCGAAGAACGGCCAGTCGAGGTAACGCGTGTCGCTCATCGCCGCGGCTCAGTTGCCTTCGAACTGAGGCTTCTGTCTGTCGACGAAGGCGCGGTAGGCGCGGCGGAAGTCCTCGGTCATCATGCAGATCGCCTGCGCCTGCGCCTCCGCCTCGAGCGCCTGCTCGACTGTCATGCTCCACTCCTGGTGCAGCATGGTCTTGGTGATGCCGTTGGCGAAGGTCGGCCCGGCCGCCAGCTCGCGCGCCAGCAGCCGGGCTTCGGCGAGCAGGGCTTCGGGCTCCACCAGCCGGTTGAAGAACCCCCAGCGCTCGCCTTCCTCGCCGCTCATCGCGCGGCCGGTGTACAGCAGCTCACTGGCCCGGCCCTGGCCGATGATGCGCGGCAGGATGGCGCAGGCGCCCATGTCGCAGCCGGCCAGCCCGACGCGGTTGAACAGGAACGCGGTCCTGCTGCGCGCCGTGCCCAGCCGCAGGTCGCTTGCCATGGCGACGATCGCACCGGCGCCGGCGCACACGCCGTCGACCGCGGCGACGACCGGCTGCCGGCAGGCGCGCATGTGCCTGACCAGGTCGCCGGTCATGCGGGTGAACATCAGCAGCTCCGGCGCCGCCAGCCGCACCAGCGGGCCGATGATCTCGTGCACGTCGCCGCCGGAGCAGAAGTTGCCGCCGGCGCCGGTGACGACGACCGCGTGCACGTCGTCGGCGTACTTCAGCTGAGCGAAGAGGTCGCGCAGCTCGGCGTAGGAGTCGAAGGTCAGCGGGTTCTTGCGCTCGGCGCGGTCGAGCGTGATCGTCGCCACGCCGCCGTCGGCCTGCCAGAGGAAGTGCGTGGCGCGGTAGCCGGCGAGCGCCCGGCGGTTGCCGGCGACGAGGGCAGGGTCGACGCGGGACGGGGTGTCGGAGGCCATCACTTCTCCTCGGCAGGTTGTTCGTTGCGCAGCAGGTGGGTGCGCAGCTCGCCGAGCAGCCCGTGCAGCTGGGCGATGCGCGAACGGTCGAGCCCGCCGATCAGCTCGAGGATCCACTCCTCGTGGGCGCGCGCCATCGCCTCGAAGCTGCGCCGGCCCTTCGGCGTCAGGCGGACGATCCAGGCGCGGCGGTCGGTCGCGTGGCTGGCTCGCACCACCAGCCCGTCGCGCTGCAGCTCGTCGGTCAGCCCGGTGACGTTGCCGCCGGTGACCATCAGGCGGCTCGACAGCTCGCCCATCCTCAGCCCCTCGGGCCGGCGATGCAGCTGAGCCATGTAGTCGAAGCGGGCCAGCGTGACGCCGAAGCTGCGCCGCAGGCGGCGGCGGATCTCGGTCTCGATCTGCGTCGTGCACGACAGCATGCGCAGCCACAGCTTCAGCGCCGCATGGTCGCCGGCGGCGGCGCGCGCCTCGTGGCCGAGCTCGGCCGCCTCGGCGGGCAGCGCA
The DNA here is from genome assembly GCA_020355165.1 of Burkholderiales bacterium. Lineage (GTDB taxonomy): Bacteria > Pseudomonadota > Gammaproteobacteria > Burkholderiales > Burkholderiaceae_F > JADJWR01. The sequence goes on along the minus strand of CP070661.1, from coordinate 636,800 downwards.
CGCGGGCTGCCGCCGGACTTCACATCACCTCCCCGCCCGACACCGAGATCGACTGGCCGTTGATCGAGGCCGCGCCGTCGCCGCACAGCCACAGCACCGCGTCGGCGACCTCGGCGGGCTGCACCAGCCGACGCTGCGGATTGGCGGCGGCCAGTTCGGCGCGCACCGCGTCCGCGCTGCGGCCGGTCCGCTCGACGATGTTGCGGACGCTGGCGCGCAGCAGCCCGGTGTCGGTGTAGCCGGGGCAGACCGCGTTGACGGTGACGCCACCGCGCGCCGTCTCCAGCGCCAGCGAGCGCGTCAGGCCGACCACGCCGTGCTTGGCTGCGGCGTAGGCGCTGACGTAGGGGTAGCCCTTCTGGCCCGCCGTGCTGGCGATGTTGACGACGCGGCCCCAGCCGGCCGCCAGCATGTCGGGCAGCGCGGCCTGCGTGCACAGGAAGGTGCCGGTCAGGTTGACCGACAGCATCCGCTGCCACAGCTCGAGCGACGTCCTGCCAAACGGAGCGCTCTCGGCGGCGCCGGCGTTGTTGATGAGGATCGCCAGGGGGCCGCGCGCCGAGCGCGCCGCGCCGAACGCGGCCTGCACCTGCGCCGGATCGGTGACGTCGGCGATCGCCACACCGTGCGGACCGCCGGGCAGCGTGGCGCCCAGCTCGTCCAGCGGCTGACGATTGCGACCGAGCAGCGTCAGGCGGGCGCCGCGGGCGGCAAGCGACGCCGCGATCGCCGCGCCGATGCCGCGGCCCGCGCCGGTGACGACGGCGTGCCGTTCTCGCAGGAAGCTGTCGGTCATTTCGACGGCCCCGGTGCTGCCGCCTTTTCGCGGGCGAAGCCCGCCTCGAGCTGCGCCTTTCCGGCGAGGTACTGCGGCGGCCAGTCGATGGCGGCGAAGCCGATCCTCGCCGCCTCGAGGTGCGTCCACGCCGGATTGGCCAGGTGCGGCCGGGCGATCGCGCACAGGTCGGCGCGGCCGGCGGCGATGATCGAGTTGACGTGGTCGGCCTCGGAGATCGCGCCCACCGCGATGGTGGCGATGCCGGCCTCGTTGCGGATGCGGTCGGCGAACGGCGTCTGGTACATGCGGCCGTAGGTGGGCTTCTGCTCGACGCTGACCTGGCCGGACGAGCAGTCGATCATGTCGGCGCCGGCGGCCTTGAAGGCGCGCGCGATCTCGACCGCGTCGGAGGGCAGGATGCCGCCGTCGACCCAGTCGTGCGCCGAGATGCGCACCGACATCGGCCGCTGCGGCGGCCAGACGGCGCGCATCGCCGCGAAGACCTCGAGCGGATAGCGCAGGCGGCTGGCGAGCGAGCCGCCGTACGCGTCGTCGCGCCGGTTGGTCAGCGGCGAGATGAAGCTCGACAGCAGGTAGCCGTGCGCGCAGTGCAGCTCCAGCCAGTCGAAGCCGGCCGCGGCGGCGCGTCGCGTGGCGGCGACGAAATCGTCGCGCACGCGGTCCATGTCGGCGCGCGTCATCGGCTGCGGTCGCCGGCCGTCGGGCAGGTAGGGCAGGGCGGAGGCGGCGAGCAGCGGCCAGTTGCCCTCCGGCAGCGGCCGGTCGGCGCCGGCGTCCTGCCACGGCGCGCAGGTCGAGCCCTTCGGGCCGGCGTGGCCGAGCTGGATGGCGATCGCGGCAGTGCTCTCGCGGTGGACGAAGTCGACGATCCGCCGCCACGCGGCGGCCTGCGCGTCGTTCCACATGCCCGGGCAGCCCGGCGTGATGCGCGCCTCGGGCGAGGGACAGGTCATCTCGGCGACCACCATCGCGGCGCCGCCGAGCGCCCGTGCGCCGAGGTGCACCAGGTGGAACTCGCCGGGCAGCCCGTCGACGCAGCAGTACTGCGCCATCGGCGAGACGACGACGCGGTTCTTCAGCCGCACGCCGCGCACGGCGTACGGCGTGAACATCGGCGGCACCGGCCCGGCCGCCGGCCGGCCGGCGCGGTCGATCGCGGCCGCGCTGCGCTCGGCGAACCAGCGCTCGTAGCCCTCGAGCCAGGCCCTGTCGCGCAGGCGCAGGTTCTCGTGGCTGATCCGCTGGCTGCGGGTGAGCATCGAGTACATGAACTGCTCGGGCTCGAGCGCATCGCAGTAGCGGCCGCCGCAGACCTCGAACCACTCCATCGCGTTCCACGCCGCGTTCTGCAGCCGCAGCACGTCGACCGCGCGCACCTCCTGGTAGCGGGCCAGCACCTCGCCGAGGTTGTCGCGCCCGCCGCCGAGCCGCTCGAACTGCGCCGTCAGCTCGATCGCGTCCTCCAGCGCCAGCTTGGTGCCAGAGCCGATGGCGAAGTGCGCCGTGTGCACCGCGTCGCCCATCAGCACCACGTGGCTGGCGCCGTTGAAGTGCGACCACTGCTCGCAGCGCACGCGCTGGAAGTTGAGCCAGGCCGAGCCGCGCAGGTGGCGGGCGTTGGTCATCAGCCGCGCCCCCTGCAGGTTGGCGGCGAACAGCTTCTCGCAGAAGGCGACCGACTGCGCCTGGTCGGCCCGGTCCAGCCCGTGCGCCTGCCAGACGTGCTCGGGGCACTCGACGATGAAGGTCGAGGTGTCGCGGTCGAAGCGGTAGACGTGCGCCTGGAACCAGCCGTGCTCGGTCTTCTCGAACAGGAAGGTGAAGGCGTCGTACGGCCTGTGCGTGCCCAGCCAGATGTAGCGGTTGGGGCGGCTGACGACGTCGGGCCGGAACACCTCGGCGTAGCGGCCGCGGATGCGCGAGTTGATGCCGTCGCTGGCGACGATCAGGTCGGCGTCGGGGAAGTCTAGGTCGGAGTCGACCTCGCGCTCGAAGACGAGCTTCACGCCGAGCTGCTCGCAGCGCGCCTGCAGGATGTTCAGCAGCTTCCTGCGGCCGATGCCGACGAAGCCGTGGCCGCCGGAGCGGATCACCCGGCCCTTGAAGTGCAGCTCGATGTCGTCCCAGTGGTTGAACGCCTGCTCGATCTGGTCGGCGGTGACGGCGTCCCGCCGCCGCATGTTGTCCATCGTCGCGTCGGAGAACACCACGCCCCAGCCGAAGGTGTCGTAGGGGCGGTTGCGCTCGACGACGGTGATGTCGTGCGCCGGGTCGAGCTTCTTCATCAGCAGCCCGAAGTACAGACCGGCCGGTCCGCCGCCGATGCAGACGATCTTCATGGGGTCTCCGCCGCTGCCGCGCGCAGCGGGCGCGCTGCACAGAGACTTTAGGAGCAAGTATTTTAGTTGTCAATCAAAAGGTCGGTTCGCGCGCCTGCCGCGCCGCGCCGCGCCGCGCCGGCGCCCGTCCCGGACGGGGCGCCGTGCGAGTCGCATCGCTTAAGCTTCGCGCAGTCCGAGCGCCGATGACCCCCGACTCGAAGCCCTTCACCCGCGCGCAGCTGCAGGCGGCAAGCCGCGCGATCCTGCGCGAAGGGCGCTGGGCCAACGCGCGGGTGAGCAGGGCGACGATCGGCGGCATCGACTGGACGGTGAAGGACTTCGGCTCGCGTTCCTGGTGGGTACGCAACCTGTTCGGCCGCTGGCTGCTGCGCCGCGAGCTGCGTGCGCTCGGCACTCTGGCCGGCATCGACGGCGTGCCGCAGCAGGCCTTCCGCGTCGACGCGCACGCGATCGCAGCGCGCTTCGTGCCGGGGCTGACGCTCGACCGGGCACCGCGCGAGCAGCTGGACCAGGCGTTCTTCCTGGCGCTGGAGTCGCTGTTGCGGCAGGTGCACGCGCGCGGACTGGTGCACCTCGATTCGCGCGGCTCGAGCAACCTGCTGGCCACGCCGCAGGGGCAGCCGGCGGTGATCGACTTCCAGGCGGCGCTGCGCACGACGCTGATGCCGGCGCCGCTGCGGCGGCTGCTCGAGGCGGTCGACATGGGCGGGGTCTACAAGAACTGGCTGCGCTACGCGCCGCAATCGCTCGACGCCGAGCGGCGCGCCCGTTACGAGCGCAGCACGCGGCTGCGCCGGCTGTGGATCGGCCGCGGCTACTTCGGCGTCCGCAAGGAGCGCCATCGGGGAACGGGACAGCCATGATGCAGGCGCTGAAGTCGCTCTTCGCCCAGCCGCAGCTGCGGCGCTTCGTGGTCGCGATGCGGGTGCCGCTGACCATCGCCGCGATCGTGCTGCTGGTGCCGTTGCTCAAGCGCGAGTGGCTGCCGGCGGGATTCGCGGTGTCGATGGTCGGCGAGCTGATCCAGCTGTGGTGCTTCGCCTCGCTGGACAAGAACGCCGACCTGGCCGCACGCGGGCCGTACGCCCTGGTGCGCAACCCGATGTACCTCGGCCGCTTCTTCATCGTCGGCGGCTTCCTGCTGCTGCTCGGCCAGCCGTGGATCCTGCTGCCGTACGCAGTCGGCTACTGGCTGTACATGGACTCGCGGGTCGGTCGCGAGGAGGCGCGGCTGCGGCAGATCTTCGGCGAGTCCTACGAGCGGTACTGCGCGCAGGTGCGGCGCTTCGTCCCGGGCCTGCCGCCGGCCGGCCAGCCGGTGGCCACGTGGAGCTGGAAGCTGTTCCGGCAGAACCACGGGCCGCTGAACCTGGTGCTGACGCTGGCCGTCTGGATCGCGGTGGCGATCTGGCTGCAGATGCGGCCGCTGTAGCGGCCGCCGGCTCAGGCTGCCGCGCCGACCGGCTGGCGGTGGCGGAACCGGCCGCGCAGCAGCGCCGCCTGCAGCCGGCGGGCGGTCGCGTCGACGAAGCCCACGTTCGACTCGCACAGGACCAGCTGCTCGCAGTGGGGCGCGAACAGCGACGGCCGGTCGTCGAGCGCGAACCACGGCGTGCCGTCGTGGCCGTGCCGCTGCAGCCAGCAGGCGCACTCGGCGTGGCGTCGGTAAGGCCGCAGCGCGGCCGGCGTCTCGGACGGCGCAACCAGTGGCGTGGCGTCGATGATCCGCTGGCGCAGGGCTGGCGGCAGCGGCTGCGACATCTCGTCGAGCGTGCGCTGCGTGCGCCACGAGGTCGACAGGACGATCCGCACTTCGGCGAACGGCTCGAGCGCCTGCGCCAGGTCCGGCGCACGGACGAACAGCCGCGCCTCGTCGTAGCACGGGTCCTCGTGCAGTACCCCGTCGAAATCGAGGAACAGGATCATCGTGTCGGCGTCGGCCGTTCTCCGTCTGCGCTGCGCGGGAAGGCTCGCGCTTCGCCGGCTCACTGTATCGGCGCCGCCGGCGGCAGCACAGCATGCGGGTGTCTGAGCCGTTCAGCCTAGCCGGCGGCGCGTGCGATCATCGCGACGCGGTCGGGGCCGGCCGGTCGGGCCGGCGACGCCGACCCTGCTCAGGAGCTCATTCGATGAACAAGGAAATCATCTCGACCTCGTCGGCGCCGTCGGCGATCGGCCCGTATTCGCAGGCGGTCAGGACCGGGCTGGTGGTGTTCGCCTCGGGGCAGGTCGGCCTGGACCCGGCCACCGGCGAACTGGTCAGCGCCGAGTTCGAGCCGCAGGCCAGGCAGGCCTTCCGCAACCTCGAGGCCGTGGCGCACGCCGCCGGCGGTTCACTGGCCAACGCGGTGAAGTTCACGCTGTTCCTCACCGACCTGTCGCAGTTCGCCGCCGTCAACCGGATCATGGGCGAGGTGGTGCCGCAGCCGTACCCGGCGCGCTCGACGGTGGGCGTGGCCAGCCTGCCGAAGGGCGCGCAGTTCGAGGTCGAGGCGGTCTTCGTCCTGTGATCCGTTGACGGTCGTCCGTGACCGGTGGACCCCGCGGCCGAGGGGCCGCTGAGGACAGCGGTGGCGCGTAGCCGCCGCAAGGCGCCGGCGCGGCGGGCCAGCGCGCCGGCACCGAAAGGGCAAGGCGCCGGCGGCGCCAACGACGACGGCTTGCCGGCGACCGGTCGCGGCCCGCCATCCGGCGAGGCCGCCACTCGCGCCGCCCGCCTCGAGCGGCTCGGCCTGAGGCGCGACTGGGACTTCCTGCTGCACCTGCCGCTGCGCTACATCGACGAGACGCAGGTCACGCCGATCGCCGGGCTCGTTTCCGGCGCCGAACAGCAGGTCGAGGGCGAGGTGATGGCCTGCGAGGTGGCCGTGCGCGGCCGGCGCCAGCTGCTGGTGCGCCTGGCGGATGCGAGCGGCGAGCTGCTGCTGCGCTTCTTCCACTTCTATCCGTCGACGAGGCAGCAGCTGGCGGTGGGCCGGCGCGTGCGCGCCTACGGCGTCGCCCGCGGCGGCCTGATGGGGCTGGAGATGGTCCATCCGCGCGTGCACGCGGCGCGTCCGGACGAACCGCTGCCGCAGCGGCTGACGCCGATCTATCCGACCACCGAGGGCGTTGGCCAGGGCTGGCTGCGCTCGCGCATCGCCCGCGCGCTGCGCGACGTCGAGATCGCCGAGACCGTGCCGGCGTCGCTGCTGGCCGGCACCGGACTGCGGCCGCTCGACGAAGCGATCCGCGGACTGCACCAGCCGTCGCCGGGCGTCGCAGCGGCGGCCCTGGCGCAGCAGCAGGGGCCGTGGTGGGAGCGGATCCGCTTCGACGAGCTGCTGGCGCAGCAGATCTCGCTGCGCACGGCGCGGGCGCGCCGGGCCGAGCGATCGGCGCCGGCGCTCGCCTCGTCGGGCGCGCTGGTCAGCCGGCTGCACGCGACGCTGCCGTTTGCGCTGACCGGCGCGCAGCAGCGGGTCTGGCGCGAGATCGAGGCGGACCTGGCGCGCACCGTGCCGATGCAGCGGCTGCTGCAGGGCGACGTCGGCAGCGGCAAGACCGTGGTGGCGGCGCTGGCCGCGGCGCAGGCGATCGACGCCGGCTTCCAGGCGGCGCTGATGGCGCCGACCGAGATCCTGGCCGAGCAGCACTTCGGCCGCATCGTGCAGTGGCTGGCGCCGCTCGGCGTGCGGGTGACGTGGCTGGCGGGCAAGCTGAAGGCGGGCCAGAAGCGGGCCGTGCAGCAGGCGGCGGCCTCCGGCGAGGCGCAGATCGTGATCGGCACCCATGCGCTGATCCAGGAGGCGGTCGACTTCGCCAGCCTCGGGCTGGCGATCGTCGACGAGCAGCACCGCTTCGGCGTGGCGCAACGGCTGCGGCTGCGCTCGCGAACGGGCGAAGCGCAGCCGCAGCCACACCTGCTGATGCTTTCGGCCACGCCGATCCCGCGCACGCTGGCGATGAGCTACTACGCCGATCTGGACGTCTCCGTGATCGACGAGCTGCCGCCGGGCCGGCAGCCGGTGGTCACCAAGCTGGTCGCGGCCGGCCGCCGCGACGAGGTGCTCGACCGGGTCCGGGCCGAGGCTGCGCGCGGTGCCCAGGTCTACTGGGTCTGCCCGCTGGTCAACGAGGGCGAGGACGAGTCGACGGCGGAGCTGACCGCCGCCACCCGCATGTACGAGGAAACGCACGCACTGCTGCCGGAGCTGCGCCTGGGCCTGCTGCACGGCCAGCTGCCGCCGGCCGAGAAGACGGCGGTGATGCATGCGTTCGCCGCCGGCGAGATCGACGTGCTCGTCGCCACCACCGTGATCGAGGTCGGGGTGGACGTGCCGAGGGCGTCGCTGATGGTGATCGAGCACGCGCAGCGCTTCGGCCTGGCGCAGCTGCACCAGCTGCGCGGGCGCGTCGGCCGCGGCGCCGACAGGAGCTTCTGCGTGCTGCTGTACGACGAGCCGCTGTCGGAGGCGGCGCGCGAGCGGCTGCGGGTGCTGTACGAGTCGACCGACGGCTTCGAGATCGCCCGTCGCGACCTCGCGCTGCGCGGGCCGGGCGAGTTCCTCGGCGCGCGGCAGTCGGGCGTGCCGCTGCTGCGCTTCGCCGACCTCGAGCGCGATGCGGATCTGCTCGGGCGTGCGCGCGAGGTGGCGCTGCAGATGCTGGCGCGGCATCCGCAGCAGGCGGCCGCGCACGTGCAGCGCTGGCTCGGCGGGCGTGCCGAGTACCTGGTCGCCTGACCGGCCCGGCTGCGGCCGCCGGCCGCGGCGCAGCCTATGATTCCTGCCTGCCGGCGCGCTGAACTTTGATGCGATGACCCTGACCGAACTGAAATACATCGTCGCCGTCGCCCGCGAGAGGCACTTCGGGCGCGCGGCGGAAGCCTGCTTCGTCAGCCAGCCGACGCTGTCGGTGGCGATCAAGAAGCTGGAGGACGAGCTTGGCGTGGTGCTGTTCGAGCGCGGCAGCAGCGAGGTGTCGCTGACGCCCTACGGCGAGCGCATCGTGGTGCAGGCGCAGCGCGTGCTCGACGAGGCGGCGCGGGTGAAGGAGCTCGCCAAGCAGGGCAAGGATCCGCTCAGCGGCGCCTTGCGGGTCGGCGTGATCTACACGATCGGCCCCTACCTGCTGCCGGCGCTGGTCCGCCAGCTGCTGCGCGACGCGCCGCAGATGCCGCTGCTGCTGAACGAGAACTTCACCGTCAGGCTGCTCGAGCTGCTGAAGAACGGCGAGATCGACGTGGCGATCCTCGCGCTGCCGCTGCCCGAAGCGGGCGTGATGATCCAGCCCGTGTACGACGAACAGTTCATGGTCGCGGTGCCGCGCTCGCACCCGTGGGCGCGCAAGCGCTCGGTGTCCGCCGACGACCTGAAGAAGGAGACCATGCTGCTGCTCGGCAGCGGCCACTGCTTCCGCGACCAGGTTCTCGAGGTCTGCCCGGAGCTGTCGCGCTTCTCCACCGACGCCGAGGGCATCCAGAAGACCTTCGAGGGCTCGTCGCTGGAGACGATCCGCCACATGGTCGCCTCCGGCCTGGGCATCACGGTGCTGCCGAAGAGCTCGATCCCGGAGAAGGTGCCGCGCGACTCGCTGATCGCCTACCTGCCGTTCCGCCGGCCGGTGCCCGAGCGCCGGGTCGTGCTGGCCTGGCGCAAGAGCTTCACCCGCGGCGCGGCGATCGAGGCGCTGCGCAAGGCGATCCTCAGGTGTCCGCTGCACGGCGCCGAGAGGCTCGACCTGCCCGCCGAGTCATCGTGAAAAGCTATGGCAGCGGTGCGAAATGGCAATTGGTCGCTGCGGCGAACGGCCGCTAGCATCGGGGCAGTCAAGACAGAAGAAGGAGCAAGCAGATGGCGAAGAGGAAAGCGGAGATGAAGGCCGCCGTCACGGCACCATCGATCGACATCGGCATCGACGCCAAGGACCGCGAGAAGGTTGCCCAGGCGCTGTCGCGCCTGCTCGCCGACACCTTCGGCCTGTACCTGAAGACGCACAACTTCCACTGGAACGTCGAGGGGCCGATGTTCAACACGCTGCACCTGATGTTCATGGAGCAGTACACCGAGCTGTGGAACGCACTCGACGAGATCGCCGAGCGGATCCGCTCGCTCGGCTATCCGGCGCCCGGCAGTTTCAAGGCTTTCGCCAAGCTCGGCTCGATCGACGACGCCGAGGGCGCGCCTGAGGCGATGGAGATGGTTCGCCAGCTGGTCAAGGGCCACGAGGCGGTCACCCGCACCGCCCGCGCCGCCTTCGCCCCGGCCGAGAAGGCCGGCGACGAGTCCACCGCCGACCTGCTGACCCAGCGGCTGCAGGTGCATGAAAAAACAGCCTGGATGCTGAGGAGCCTACTCAAGTAGGCTCCTCGGCGGGGGTATCCAGGCTGTTTTTCGTCGCAGGCTGACCTCGGCGAAGCCGAAGTCAAGGCGCGTGCGGGAGCACGTGCCGGCCGGAGACAAAGAACT
>CP070661.1:611330-627110 GCA_020355165.1 Burkholderiales bacterium | reverse complement strand
CCCCAGCTTGTCGGCAGCAGGCTGCAGGCTGTCGGCCTGTTCGTAGACGATGTTGGTGAACTGCTCCGCCGCCTCGGCGAACCGTTTCTGCGCCTGCTGCTGGCGGAAGGTCGACTCGATCTTGTCCTTGACCTGATCGAAGGCCGGCACCGAACCGCCCTTGACCTCCGTCACACGGATCAGGTGAAGGCCAAACTCGGTCTCGACGATGTCGCTGATCTCACCCGGCTTCAGGCCGAAGGCAGCCTGTTCGAACGGCTTGACCATCATGCCGCGTCCGAAGAAGCCCAGGTCGCCGCCCTTCGACGCCGAGCCGGGATCCTTCGAGTACTCCGTGGCCAGCTTGGCGAACTCATCGGGCCGCGCCCGCACCTTGGCCAGCAGCTCCTCGGCCAGCTTGCGCGCAGCTTCCTTGTCCTTCGCCGATCCGCCTTCGCCGACGGTCAGCAGGATGTGGCTGGTGCGCCGCTGTTCCGGCTCGGCGAAACTCGCCTTGTTCTGTTCGTAGTACGACTGCAGCTCGGCCGGCGGCACGCTGATCTGCCTGGCGATGTCATCGAGCGTCAGCGCCAGCACCTGCACGTCGATGCTCTCCTTGGTCTCGAACTGCGCCCGATTGGCTTCGTAGTGAGCCTTGATCTCCCCGTCGCCTACGGTCACCTGGCCGATGAAGTCCTCCGGCCGGAACTGCCGCTCGCGAACGATCCGCGTCTCCTGCACCAAGGCGGCCAGGCGGTCGGCCACGGCGCCCGGCACGATCGCCGAGCGCCCCACCGCCTCGACCAGAGCCTGCCGCGCCAGGTCCTCGCGCATGCGTTGCTCGAAGGACGCCTCGTTCATCCCCTGCGCGGTGAGCAGCGTCTTGTACCGTTCGTAGGAGAACTTGCCGTCTTCCTGGAATGCCTCGATCGACGCGATGACCTCGCGCAGACGGTTCTCGCTGACCATCAGATAGGAATCGCTCGCCTCCTTGCGCAACGCGCGATCGCCCAGCATCGCACTGAGGCTCGCCTGGCGCGCCGCCGGCGTGTCGAACACCGCCGGGTCGAAGTTTTCGCCGAGCGCCTGACGGATCTGCCCAAGGCGCTCGCGGTGCGCGGCCTCGAACTGCTGCGGCGAGATCAACTCGCCACCGATCCTGGCGACCGCCTCCTCGCTCGACATGAAACGGTTGTAGCTGTAGATACCCGTGGCGACGAACGACGGGAACACCAGCAGCGTCAGGAAGATCACCAGCCAGCGGCGGTGCGAACGGATCGTTTCGAACATCTTGAGGTTGCGAGGTCAGGTTGCCGGCCCAAGCGGTGCGCGGAAAACAAAAAGGCGAACTTTCGTTCGCCTTTGGAGATGCTGGCGGAGTGGACGGGACTCGAACCCGCGACCCCCGGCGTGACAGGCCGGTATTCTAACCGACTGAACTACCACTCCCCGCAATCTTCACTCGCCGCCCGCCGCAGCATTGCGGCAGCGGCGACGACCTGAACGCAGTCTGGTGGGTGCTGAGAGGCTCGAACTCCCGACCTACGCCTTGTAAGGGCGCCGCTCTACCAACTGAGCTAAGCACCCGCCGATGCTCGGGGTGCCGCACCATCCGGCCCAACCACACCCTTCCGGCCAGGCTGCGAAAGGCCCGTCAGTTTACAGCATCCTTCAGGGCCTTGCCGGCTCTGAACTTCGGAACCTTCGCCGCCTTGATCTTGATCGCCGCGCCGGTCCGCGGGTTGCGGCCGGCGCGCGCAGCCCGCTTGCCGATCGAGAAGGTCCCGAAGCCGACCAGCGTCACCGAATTGCCCCTCCTGAGCGACGCGCGGATGCCGCCGACAACCGCCTCGAGCGCCCGCCCAGCAGCCGCCTTGGAAATGTCCGCCTGCTTGGCGACGTGCTCGATCAGTTCGATCTTGTTCACTTAGTCCCCCTCGTCTGGTCCCGCTCACCTGGACCGGCGCCGGATCCGATGTCCGCGCCTGTCTGTGCAATCCCCTGTCCGCCGACCCCACGCACGCAGCGCCGAAGCGGCGAGTCGGACGGCGCAGCTATTCCACCGCGCGCCATCAGCAGTGTCAAGCCACAAACAACGAATTCGCCCGCAAGGAGGCGACAGCGCGAACGGTGCCGCCCCGAATCTCGCCGTTCAGTGCTTGACCACCTCGCCCCGACCCGCAGGCGACTCGGTGGTGCTTGCCTTCGACGGCTGGCCATCGTCGTCGGTCAGCGGCTGCGGCTGCCGCTGCAGCGCGATCTCGAGCACGCGGTCGATCCACTTGACGGGCACCAGCTCCAGGCGGTTCTTCACGTTGTCCGGTATCTCCGCCAGATCCTTGACGTTTTCCTCCGGGATGAGCACCATCTTGATGCCGCCGCGCAGGGCCGCCAGCAGCTTCTCCTTCAGCCCGCCGATGGCCAGCACGTCGCCGCGCAGGGTGATCTCCCCGGTCATCGCCACATCCGGCCGCACCGCGATGCCGGTCAGGGCCGAGACGAGCGCGGTCGTGATGGCGATGCCGGCGCTCGGGCCGTCCTTCGGCGTCGCACCCTCGGGCATGTGCACGTGGATATCGGTCTTGTCGAAGACGTCGTCACGGATGCCGAGCCGCCGCGCGCGGCTGCGCACGACCGAGCGCGCCGCCTCGACCGACTCCTTCATGACGTCGCCGAGCGAGCCGGTGCGGATCGTGTTGCCCTTGCCCGGCATCACCGCCGCCTCGATCGTCAGCAACTCGCCGCCGACCTCGGTCCACGCCAGCCCAGTGACCTGTCCGACCTGCGGCTCCTTCTCGGCCATGCCGAACGTGTAGCGCCGCACGCCTAGGTACTTGTCGAGGTTGCGGGGCGTGATCTTCGACTTGACCCGTTCCTTCTTCAGCAGCGAGCCCTTGACCACCTTGCGGCAGATCTTCGACAGCTCGCGCTCCAGCGCCCGCACGCCCGCCTCGCGGGTGTAGTAGCGGATGATGTCGCGCACGGCCGCCTCGCTGACGTCGAGTTCGCCCTTCTTGACGCCGTTGTTGGTCATCTGCTTCGGCAGCAGGTAGCGCATCGCGATGTTGACCTTCTCGTCCTCCGTATAACCCGAAAGGCGGATCACCTCCATCCGGTCGAGCAGCGGCGGCGGGATGTTCATGGTGTTCGCCGTGGCGACGAACATCACGTCAGACAGGTCGTAGTCGACCTCGACGTAGTGGTCGACGAAGGTGTGGTTCTGCTCCGGGTCGAGCACCTCGAGCAGCGCCGAGGACGGGTCGCCGCGGAAGTCCTGCCCCATCTTGTCGACCTCGTCGAGCAGGTACAGCGGGTTGCGCACGCCGGCCTTCGACAGGTTCTGCAGGATCTTGCCGGGCATCGAGCCGATGTAGGTGCGCCGGTGACCGCGGATCTCCGCCTCGTCGCGCACGCCGCCGAGGGCCATGCGGACGAACTTGCGGTTGGTGGCCCGTGCGATCGACTGGCCCAGCGAGGTCTTGCCGACCCCGGGCGGACCGACCAGGCACAGGATCGGCGCCTTCAGCCGGTCGACGCGCTGCTGCACGGCCAGGTACTCGACGATGCGGTCCTTGACCTTCTCCAGGCCATAGTGGTCCTCGTCGAGCACCTTCTGGGCGTTGGCCAGATCGTTGTTGATCTTGCTCTTCTTCTTCCACGGCAGGCCGATCAGCGTGTCGATGTAGTTGCGCACGACGGTCGCCTCGGCCGACATCGGCGACATCAGCCTGAGCTTCTTCAGCTCCGCCTCGGCCTTCTGGCGGGCCTGCTTGGGCATCCGGGCCGCCTTGACCTTGCGGTCGAGCTCCTCGATGTCGGCGCCCTCCTCGCCTTCGCCCAGCTCCTTCTGGATCGCCTTGACCTGCTCGTTCAGGTAGTACTCGCGCTGGCTCTTCTCCATCTGCCGCTTGACGCGGCCGCGGATCCGCTTCTCGACCTGCAGGATGTCGATCTCGGTCTCCAGCTGCGCCAGCAGATGCTCCAGCCGCTCGCCGAGGCCGAACATCTCCAGCACCTTCTGCTTCTGCTCGAGCTTCAGCGGCAGGTGGGCGGCGATCGTGTCGGCCAGCCGGCCCGGGTCGTCGATGCCGGCGATCGAGGTCAGGATCTCGGCCGGGATCTTCTTGTTCAGCTTCACGTACTGGTCGAACTGCGCGACGATCGCCCGCCGCAGCGCCTCCAGCTCGGCTCCGGCGTTCTGCTCCGGCGCCACCGGCGTCAGCTCGCAGGTGAAGTGGGTCTGCGCGTCGGAGATCGCGTGGATGTGGGCCCGCTGGGCGCCTTCGACCAGCACCTTCATCGTGCCGTCGGGCAGCTTCAGCATCTGCAGGATGTTGGCCACGCAGCCGATCGGATAGATGTCCTCGGCGACCGGCTCGTCCTTGGCGGCGTTTTTCTGCGCCACCAGCATGATGCTCTTGCCGGATTCCATCGCCGTTTCCAGGGCCTTTATCGACTTCGGCCGGCCGACGAACAGCGGGATCACCATGTGCGGGAAAACGACGACGTCGCGCAGCGGCAGCAGCGGCAGCGCGATGCGTTCGGAGGGCAGGAGCACGGTGGACATGTGGGGTCCTCTGCGGGATCAGACCCGAAGATGCGGGCGCCGCGGGCGAATCACAAGGGCGCCAGGCAGCGCCGAGGGGCTAGCAGCAGGAATCTAGCACGCAGGGCCGCCGTCGGCCGCTGCGCCGCTAGCGTGGCGCCCCGGCCACCTTCGGCGCGTCGGCGTAGATCAGGATCGGGTGGCCGCCGGCCACCGCGTTCTCGTCGAGCACGACCTTGACCACGTTCTTCTGGCCCGGCAGGTCGTACATCACGTCGAGCAGCGCGCCTTCGACGATCGAACGCAGGCCACGGGCGCCGGTGCGGCGCTTCAGCGCCTTGCGGGCGATCGCCACCAGCGCGTCGGCGCGGACCTCCAGCTCGACGCCTTCCATCTTGAGCAGGCGCTGGAACTGCTTGACCAGCGCGTTCTTCGGCTCGACCAGGATCTCGACCAGCGCACCCTCGGACAGCTCGTCCAGCGTCGCGACCACCGGCAGCCGTCCGACCAGCTCGGGGATCAGCCCGAACTTGATCAGGTCCTCCGGCTCGACTTCGCGCAGCAGCTCGCCGACCGAGCGGTCGGTCGGCGACATCACCTCGGCGCCGAAGCCGATGCCGCTCTTCTCCGAGCGGTTGCGGATCACCTTCTCCAACCCGTCGAAGGCGCCGCCGCAGATGAACAGGATGTTCGTGGTGTCGATCTGCACGAAGTCCTGGTTGGGATGCTTGCGTCCGCCCTGCGGCGGCACGCTGGCGATCGTGCCTTCGATCAGCTTCAGCAGCGCCTGCTGCACGCCCTCGCCCGACACGTCGCGGGTGATGCTCGGGTTGTCCGACTTGCGCGAGATCTTGTCGATCTCGTCGATGTAGACGATGCCCCGCTGCGCCTTCTCGATCTCGTAGTTGCAGTTCTGCAGCAGCTTCTGGATGATGTTCTCGACGTCCTCGCCGACGTAGCCGGCCTCGGTCAGCGTGGTGGCATCGGCCATCACGAACGGAACGTTGAGCAGCCGGGCCAGCGTCTGCGCCAGCAGCGTCTTGCCCGACCCGGTCGGGCCGATCAGCAGGATGTTGCTCTTCGACAGCTCGACCTCGTCCTTGGCCGAGAGGTTCTTCAGCCGCTTGTAGTGGTTGTAGACGGCGACCGACAGGATCCGCTTGGCCTTCTCCTGGCCGATCACGTACTGGTCGAGGATGCCGCAGATCTCCTGCGGCGTCGGCAGATCACTCTTGGCGACCGCGGTCGACGGGTCGGTGGTGTTCTCGTCGCGGATGATGTCGTTGCACAGGTCGATGCACTCGTCGCAGATGAACACCGACGGGCCGGCGATCAGCTTCTTGACCTCGTGCTGGCTCTTGCCACAGAAGGAGCAATACAGCAGCTTCTCGCCCGAGCCCTTCTTGTCCGACATGCTCGTGCCGCCCTAGTTGCCGTCTCCGCGTTTGACGAAGATCTTGTCGATGATTCCATAGCTTACTGCATCCTCCGCGGACATGAAGTTGTCGCGGTCGGTGTCCTTCTCGATGCGCTCGATCGGCTGGCCGGTGCGCTCGGCCAGGATGGCGTTCAGTCGCTTGCGGATGTCGAGGATCTCGCGCGCCGCGATCTCGATGTCCGAGGCCTGGCCCTGGGCGCCGCTCGACGGCTGATGGATCATGATGCGCGAGTTGGGCAGCGCGTAGCGCTTGCCCTTGGCGCCGGCGGCGAGCAGGAAGGCGCCCATGCTGGCGGCCATGCCGACGCAGATCGTCGAGATGTCCGGCTTGACGAACTGCATCGTGTCGTGGATCGCCATGCCGGCGTACACCGATCCGCCGGGCGAGTTGATGTAAAGCGAGATGTCCTTGTCCGGGTTCTCCGACTCGAGGAACAGCAGCTGCGCCACCACCAGGTTGGCCGTCTGCTCGTTCACCGGGCCGACCAGGAACACCACGCGGTCGCGCAGCAGCCGCGAGTAGATGTCGTAGGCGCGCTCGCCGCGGCCGCTCTGCTCGATGACCATCGGCACCATGCCGAGCGCCTGCGGGTCCTGCATTTCTCGTCTGTCGCCCATCCTGATCCTCTGTCCTACTCTGCCTTGCTCAGCCGGCGTTGCCGCCCATCAGTTCGTCGAAGGCGACCGGCGTGTCAGTGATCTTCGCCCGCTGCAGCGCCCAGTCGACGACGTTGTCCTCCATCACCATCGTCTCCACCTCCGCCAGCCGCTGCCGGTTACCGAGGTACCACTGGATCACCTCGGCCGGCTTCTCGTAGCTCTGCGCCAGCTCCTCCAGGCGCGCGCGGATCTGCTCCTGGCGCGGCGCCAGGTTCTGCGAGCGGACCAGCTCGCCGATCAGCAGCCCGAGGCGGACCCGGCGCTGCGCCTGCGGCGAGAAGTCCTCGGGCTTGAGGTCCATGGCGCCGCCGCCGATGCCGCGGGCGGCAAGATCCGACTTGGCCAGCTCGACCAGCCGCTGGCTGTCGGCCTCAACCAGCGACTGAGGCAGTTCGAAGTCGGCGACGCCCAGCAGCGCCTCCATCACGCGGTCCTTCGTCCGCGCGCGCAGGCGGGTCCTCACCTCTCGCTCCAGGTTGCCGCGCACCTCGTCGCGCATCTTGGCCACGTCGCCGCTGCGCACGCCGAGCTCACGGGCGAATGCCGCATCGACCGGCGGCAGGTCGGCCTGCTCGACCTTCTTGACCGTGACTTCGAACGACGCCGTCCTGCCGGCCAGCTCCTTGGCCCGGTAGTCGGCCGGAAAGGTGAGCGGGAAGGTCTTCGATTCGCCACGCGCCATGCCACGCACCGCCGCCTCGAACTCCGGCAGCATCCGGCCCTCTCCGACGGTGAAGGCGAAGTCGGTCGCGGATCCGCCGTCGAAGGCGACGCCGTCGACCGACCCCCGGTAGTCGACCGTCACCCGGTCGCCGTCGGCCGCCGCGCGCTCGACCGCGCGCGGCTTGGCCCGCTGGCGACGCATGATCTCGATGGTCTTGTCGACCTCGGCCTCGCCGACCGGGCACACCGCCCGCTCGACCGCCACGTCGCTCAGGTCGCCGATACCGATCTCCGGATAGACCTCGAAGGTCGCAGAGAACGTCAGCTGCCCGTCCTCGCCGCCGGTCTTGGGCGACACCGTCGGCGTGCCGGCGACGCGCAGCTGGCGGGCGCTGATCTGCGCGTTGAACGCCTCGCCGATCTTGTCGTTCAGCACCTCGGCCTGCACCTGCGCGCCGTAGCTCGAGGCGACCATTTTCATCGGCACTTTCCCCGGCCGGAAGCCAGGCATCTTCACCGAGCGTGCCAGCCTGGCCAGTCGCGCCGACACTTCCTTGGCAAGCGCGTCGGCCGAGACCGAGATCTCCAGTCGGCGCTGCAGCGCGCCCAGGTTTTCCACTTCTTGCAGCATGTTCAGGGTTCGTCCGGATGCCGGTCGTGCGCCGGCAGGGTTTCTCATCGAGCCTGTGGTGCGAAGGGGGGGACTCGAACCCCCACGCCGGTGAAGGCGTCAGGACCTAAACCTGGTGCGTCTACCAATTTCGCCACCTTCGCGACGCAACTGGCGCCTCGACGCCAGGCGACGCGCGATTCTAATCGAAGGCTTCGCGCGCAACGCGCCTGCGCGGCCGGCGTGGTAGCTTGGCCCAATGGGTGTCGGCCACTATGAGAACTTCCCGGTCGCCTCCTGGCTCATGCCGGCCAGGCTGCGGCCGGCGGTGCGGGCGATCTATCGCTTTGCGCGCACCGCCGACGACATCGCCGACGAGGGCGATGCCCCGGATGCCGATCGCCTCGCCTCGCTCGCCGCCCTGCAGGCCGCGATCGACCGCATCGGCTCGGGCGAGGACGGCGGCTGGCCCGACCTCGCGGCGGCGGTGCGCGAGCACCGCCTGCCGCTGGCGCCGCTGCGTGACCTGCTGTCGGCGTTCGCACAGGACGTGACCGTCAGGCGCTACGTCGATTACGAGTCGCTGCTCGACTACTGCCGCCGCTCGGCCAACCCGGTGGGCCGGCTCATGCTCGCGCTGCACCGGGTCGACGAGCCGCAGGCAGCGCAGTGGTCCGACGGGATCTGCACCGGCCTGCAGCTCGCCAACTTCTGGCAGGACGTCGACCTCGACTGGGGCAAGGGCCGGGTCTACCTGCCGCAGGCGGAGCTGGCCCGATTCGGCGTCGAGGAGTCGGCCATCGCCCGCGGCGGCCGCCACCGCAACTGGCCGGCGCTGATGCGCGCCCAGACAGAGCGCGCCCGACGGATGCTAGAGTCCGGCGCGCCACTGGCCCGCCGGTTGCCGGGTCGCATCGGCTGGGAGTTGCGGCTCGTCATCCAGGGTGGTTTGCGCATCCTCGAGCGCATCGACCGCGTCGACGGCGACGTCTTCCGCCGCCGGCCGAGGTTGCAGGCGGCCGACTGGCTCGTCATGGCGACCCGCGCCGTGGCGTCGTAGGCACCTGCCGGGCTCAGACGATGGATCCGGACGAGTACTGCCAGCGCAAGGCCGCCGCCAGCGGATCGAGCTTCTATTACAGCTTCCTGTTCCTGCCGGCGCAGCGCCGGCGGGCGATCACCGCGCTTTACGCCTATTGCCGCGAGGTCGACGACGTGGTCGACGAGATGCAGGAGCCCGCGGTCGCGCAGGCCCGGCTCGCCTGGTGGGCTGACGAGATCGGTCGCCTGTACGCCGGCGAGCCGCAGCACCCGGTCAGCCGAGCGCTGGCGCCGCACCTGCAGGCCTTCGGCATCCGTCGCGCAAACCTCGAGCTGGTGCTCGAAGGGATGGCAATGGACCTGCAGCAGAACCGTTACCTCGACTACGCAGCGCTGGCCAGGTACTGCCACAAGGTCGCGGGCGTGGTCGGCGAACTGTCGGCGGGCATCTTCGGCGCCAGCGACGACCGCACCTTCGAGTACGCGCGCAAGCTCGGCCTGGCCCTGCAGCTGACCAACATCCTGCGCGACGTCGGCGAGGACGCGCGCCGGGGCCGCGTCTACCTGCCTCTCGACGAGCTGAAGAGCCATGGCGTCAGGGTGGACGACCTGCTGGCGGGGCGCTACGTCGAGGGCTACCTGCCGATGATGCGGGCCCAGGCGCAGCGGGCCCGCGGCACCTACGCAGAGGCGCTTGAAGCCTTGCCCGCCGCCGACCGGCGCGCGCAGCGGCCGGGCCTGATCATGGGTGCCATCTACGCCACGCTGCTCGACGAGATCGAACGCGAGGACTTCCGCGTGCTGCACCAGCGCATCGCGCTGACGCCGCTGCGCAAGCTGTGGATTGCCTGGCGCACGTGGGTCTTCGGCCCGGCCTTCGGGCAATCTCATCCCCGGTGAGCAGCCGGTGAGTCGCCGGGTCGCGGTGATCGGCGCCGGCTGGTCGGGGCTTGCCTGCGCGCTCGAACTCGTTGCCGGCGGACATGCGGTCACACTGTTCGATGCGGCGCCGCAGCCGGGCGGTCGCGCCCGTGCCGTCACGGTCCGGCTCGGCGACCGGCACTTCGAGCTCGACAACGGCCAGCACCTGCTGATCGGCGCCTACCGCTGCACGCTGGCGCTGATGCGCCGGATCGGCGTCGACGTCGACGACGCGCTGCTGCGCCTGCCCTTCGAGCTTCGCTATCCCGACGGCTTCCTGCTGCGGGCGCGCCGTCTGCCGGTGCCGCTGCACCTGGCCGCCGGCCTGCTGCGCGCGAACGGATTGAGCTGGGCCGACCGCCGCCAGGTGCTGGCGTTCGTGCTGCGCTGGCAGCGGCGGCGCTGGCGGATCGCAGCCGATGCGCCTGCCAGCACGCTGTTCGACGGAGCATCGGCCGAGGCCGTTCGCCGGCTCTGGCGGCCGCTGTGCCTGGCGGCGCTGAACGCCGAACTGCACCAGGCCTCGGCGCAGGTGCTGCTCAATGTGCTGCGCGACTCGCTGGCCGCACAGGCGCGGTCAGCGGATCTGCTGGTTCCCCGCCGCGACCTGACCCAGGTCTTCGCCGGACCGGCGCTGCAGGCGCTGGCTGCCCGCGGTGCCGACGTGCGGTTGCGCTGCCCGGTGCAGCAGTTGAGTGCGGCCGGCTCGCGCTGGCACATCGTGAGCCGCGGCGAGACGAGCACCGCCGACGCCGTCGTGCTGGCCCTGCCGCCGCCACGCGCAGCGGCGCTGCTCGCCTCTGCGCAGCACGCCGCCCTCGCCCCCGCGATCCGGCTGCTCGGCGCGATCGCCATGGCGCCCATCGCCACCGTCTATCTGCGCTTCGCCCCGACGCTGCGCCTGCCGTGGGCCGCCAGCACCCTGCTCGACGACCCGGGGCAGGGCCGCTTCGGCCAATGGGTCTTCGACCGCGGGCGGCTCGATCCGGTCAACGCCGGGGTACTGGCGGTGGTGGTCAGCGCCGCCGGTCCCGCTGTTGCGGTCGAGCCACCCGTACTTGCCGCCTCTGTCGCCCGCCAGCTGAGCGCCGACCTCGGCCTGCCGCAGCCGCTGGCGAGCGCCGTGCTCACCGAGCAGCGGGCCACGATCGTTCCAGCGCCGGGTCTGCAGCGGCCGCCGGCGCGCCTTGCGCTTGCTTCGCTGTACCTGGCCGGCGACGCGGCCGACGGCGACTATCCGTCCACGCTCGAAGGATCGGTGCGTGCCGGTCTTGCCGCGGCGCGCGCTGTCGAGGCCGACCTGCGGCCGGACCGGGGCGGACGCTAGCGGACGCGTTCGATCGCCTCGGTCAGCCGGTCGACGGCGACGATCGTCATGCCCTCGATCGGCTGCTTGGGCGCATTGGCCTTCGGAATGACGGCGACCGAGAAGCCGAGTTTCGCCGCCTCACGCAGCCGCTCCTGTCCGCGCGGCGCCGGCCGCACCTCGCCGGCCAGGCCCACCTCGCCGAAGGCGATCAGCCCGCGCGGCAACGGCCTGTCGCGTATCGACGAGACGATCGCGATCAGCACCGCGAGGTCGGCCGCCGGCTCTTCGATCCGCACCCCGCCCACGGCGTTGACGAACACATCCTGGTCGAAGGTGGCGATTCCCGCGTGCCGGTGCAGCACCGCCAGCAGCAGCGCCAGCCGCTGCGGCTCAAGGCCGACCGCCAGCCTTCTCGGGTTGGGCACGTGCGCCGTGTCGACCAGCGCCTGGATCTCGACCAGCAACGGCCGCGTTCCCTCCTGTGTGACCAGCACGCAGGAGCCGGGCACCTGGGTGTCGTGGCGGGACAGGAACAGCGCCGACGGATTGGCCACCCCGCGCAGCCCGCGCTCGGTCATGGCAAAGACGCCGAGCTCGTTGACCGCGCCGTAGCGGTTCTTCGCCGCCCGCACCAGGCGGAACGACGAGTGCGGGTCGCCTTCGAAGTACAGCACCGTGTCGACCATGTGCTCCAGCACCCGCGGGCCGGCCAGCGCTCCCTCCTTGGTCACGTGGCCGACCAGGACCAGGCTGATGCCCGAGCGCTTGGCGGCGCGGGTCAGCTGCGCGGCGCACTCGCGAACCTGCGCCACCGAGCCGGGGGCCGACTGCAGTTCACCGCAGTACAGGGTCTGGATGGAGTCGATCACCGCGACCTGCGGCCGCTCCGACTGCAGGGCGGCGAGGATCCGCTCCAGCCCGATTTCGGCCATCAGCCGCACCTGCTGCCCATCGACGCCGAGGCGGCGCGCCCGCAGCGCCACCTGCGCCGCCGACTCCTCCCCGCTGACGTAGAGCACCTTCATCCGCGGCGCCATCGCCGCCAGGGCCTGCAGCAGCAGCGTCGACTTGCCGATGCCGGGATCGCCGCCGATCAGCACCACGCCTCCCGGCACGAGCCCGCCGCCGAGCACGCGGTCGAACTCGCTCAGCCCGCTCGACTCGCGCGGCAGCTCGGCAGCGGCGATGTCACCGAGCGTTCGGACCTCGGCCGTCGGCGCGATCGACGCAAAGCGGTCCGACGGCGCCGCCGCCACCGACGTCTCGAGCAGCGAATTCCAGGCGCCGCACTGCGGGCACTGGCCCTGCCATTTCGGGCTGGCCCCGCCGCACTCGCTGCAGACGTATTGCGACTTCGCCCTGGCCATGTCAGCCGATCTGCCGCACCGGAACGCGCTGCGCCAGCGCGCACAGCAGCTCGTAGCCGATGGTGCCGCTGAACTCCGCCACCTCGTCGACGGGGATGTGCCGCCCCCACAGTTCCGCCTCGTCGCCGACGTCCGCTTCCGGCGCGTCGGTCAGATCGACCGTGATCATGTCCATCGATACGCGCCCGACCAGCGGCACCCGCCGGTTGCCGATCCACACCGGCGTTTCGTCCGGGGCCACGCGCGGATAGCCGTCGGCGTAGCCGCATGCCAGCACGCCGATGCGCGATGCGCGCGTCGCCTTCCAGCGGCTGCCGTAGCCGACCGACTCGCCGGCCGCCACCGCCTGCACCGACAGCACCCTGGCGGTCAGCGACATCGCCGGCCGCAGCCCGAACGAAGCCGCCGGGCGGCCGGCCATCGGCGTCGCCCCGTACAGCGCGATGCCCGGCCGCACGGCCTCGCCGCCGACCTGCGGGTGCAGGACAAGCGCCGCCGAGTTGGCCAAGCAGCGCGCCAGCCGCAGGCCGCTGCAGGCCCGATCGAAGACGCGCAGCTGCTCGGCGATGCCGACCGGCGAGGCATCGGCGTCGTCGCGGTCGGCATTGGCGAAGTGCGTCATCAGCGCGGCCACGCGCACCCCCGGCACGGCGGTCAGGCGCGCGACCACGGCGGCAGTCTGCGGCGGCGGGAAGCCGAGCCGGTTCATGCCGGTGTTGACCTTGACGTAGACCTCGATCGGCGTCGACGGCGGGTGCGCCCGCAGCAGCTCGACCTGCTGCGGGTGATGCACGACCGCAGTCAGCCGCAGGCCCGCGACCTCCAGCAGATCGGCCGGCGTGAAGAAGCCCTCCAGCAGCAGGATCGGCCTGCGCCAGCCGCTGTCGCGGGCGCGCGCGGCCTCGTCGAGGTCGAGCAGCGCCAGGCCGTCGGCGTCCGCGAAGCCGCGCAACGCGCGCTGCAGTCCATGGCCATAGGCATTGGCCTTGACCACCGCCCAGATCTTGCGTCCGGCAGCGTGCCGCCGCGCCACGGCGAGGTTATGCCTCAACGCGTCAAGGTCGATGGTGGCGAGGATCGGGCGCGGCATCGCTGCGGGAAGCGCAAAGCCTGCAGCATAAGCCGTCGTACTCGGCCGTACGGTCTCGCCGAGGTGCGTGATATAAGACCCGCGCCCTCCGGCAGCCAAGAGACCACCGCTCCCCCAATGAACCGATCGTCCCGGCGATGAAGCGCGGCTTCTACACGATCATGGTCGCGCAGTTCCTGTCGTCGCTGGCCGACAACGCGCTGCTGATCGCCGCCATCGCGCTGCTGCGCGACATCCACGCGCCCGAGTGGATGACGCCGATGCTCAAGCTGTTCTTCTTCGTCTCCTACGTCGTGCTGGCGGCCTTCGTCGCCGCCTTCGCCGACTCGTTGCCCAAGGGCCTGGTGATGATGATCAGCAACCTGGTCAAGGTCGGCGGCTGCCTGCTGATGCTGTTCGGCGCGCATCCGCTGGCCGCCTACGCGCTGGTCGGGCTTGGCGCCGCCGCCTATTCGCCGGCCAAGTACGGCATCCTGACCGAGCTGCTGCCGCCAGAGAAACTGGTCGTCGCCAACGGCTGGATCGAGGGGCTGACGGTCGCCTCGATCATCCTCGGCTTCGTCGTCGGCGGCATCCTCGTCTCGCCGGTGGTGGCCGCGAGCCTGCTGTCGTTCGACGTGCCGTTGATCGACACCGGGGTCGACCAGGCCGGCGAAGCAGCGGTGGCGGTGACCGCCCTGATCTATGTCGCCGCGGCGCTGGTCAACCTGCGGATTCCCGACACCGGAGCGCGCTACCCGCGCCAGACCTTCCACCCGCTGCAGATGGCGGCTTCCTTCAGCCGCTGCGTCTCCACGCTGTGGCGCGACAAGCTCGGCCAGATCTCGCTGGCGGTGACGACGCTGTTCTGGGGCGCCGGCGCGACGCTGCAGTTCATCATCCTCAAATGGTGCGAGACGGTGCTCGGCATGACGCTGTCGCAGGGAGCGATCATGCAGGCGGTGGTCGCCATCGGCATCGCCATCGGCTCGGTGATCGCGGCGGCGCGGGTGTCGCTGAAACGGTCGCTTTCGGTGCTGCCGGTCGGCGTGGCGATGGGACTGGTCGTCTGCGCGATGGCGCTGATCGACTTCTCGCGGCTGCCCGCCGGCGGCGTCGCCTTCGGCGCGATGACGGTCACCTGGGCCATGTGGATTGCGGCCGCGCTGATGGTCCTCGTCGGCGCGCTGGCCGGCTACTTTGTCG
Organism: Burkholderiales bacterium; assembly: GCA_020355165.1. Classification (GTDB taxonomy): domain Bacteria; phylum Pseudomonadota; class Gammaproteobacteria; order Burkholderiales; family Burkholderiaceae_F; genus JADJWR01. The sequence continues at coordinate 612,301 of CP070661.1, read as the reverse complement.
TGCCGATGAACGCGCTGCTGCAGCACCGCGGCCACGTGCTGCTGTCGGCCGGCCACTCGATCGCCGTGCAGAACTTCAACGAAAACCTGAACATCCTGCTGATGCTCGCCATCTACGCGCTGTTCATCGCGCTCGGCCTGCACATCGAGACGATCATCATCGTGTTCGGTCTGTTCGTCTCCGTAACGATGCTGCTGGTCTTGCTGCGCCACCGCCACAACCAGCGCCAGTTCGACTCCGTGTCGCTGATCGGCCAGGCGAAGCACTGACCGGGCGCCGGCGCTCAGCCTCCGTCGCCGCGCGCCACATCCAGCGCCAGGCAGAGGTCGGCCCACGCCTTGGCCTTGTCGGCCAGGTTGCGCAGCAGATAGGCCGGGTGATAGCTGACGATCGCCGGTACCTCGCGGCCGCCGACGCGCAGCCGGTGGACGCGGCCGCGCAGCGCTGAAATCGGCGCATCGGTGTGCAGCAAGGACTGCGCGGCGAAGCGGCCCATCACCAGCACCAGCTGCGGCCGCAGCAGCTCGATCTGCCGCAGCAGGAACGGCTCGCAGGCCGCGACCTCCTCCGGCTGCGGGTTGCGGTTGCCCGGCGGTCGGCACTTCAGGACATTGGCGATGAACACCGGCTCGCGCGCATCGACCTGCCGCGAGCGGCCGATCGCCGCCAGCATGTTGTCGAGCAGGCGACCCGCCTGGCCGACGAACGGCTCGCCGCGCGCATCCTCTTCCGCGCCGGGCGCCTCGCCGACGATCATCCAGGAAGCGGTGCGGCTGCCGACGCCGAAGACCGTCTGCGTTCGTGACTGGCACAGCCCGCAGGCCGTGCAGCCGGCCACGGCGGCCTGCAGCTGCTCCCAGTCCATGGCGGCGATCGCCGCCTCGCGCTGCGCCGACGGCGCATCCGCCGCTGCGACGTCGTGCTCGGGCCGCGCCATGGCCGCCTCCCCCGCCGCCTGGCGCCGGACCCAT
>CP070661.1:595167-611230 GCA_020355165.1 Burkholderiales bacterium | reverse complement strand
CAGCGCCCGCTCGACGTCGGCCAGCGTGATGCCGTGCACGTTCATCCGCTCCGGCTCGATGGTCACCCGCACGACGTGGTCCGGCCCGCCGAGGGTGGCGACCTCGCGCGCGCCGGCCACCCGCTTCAGCTCGATCTCCACCGCGTGCGCGACCTTGGCCAGCGCCAGGCTGCCCACCTGCGGCCGCTCGCTGTACAGCGTCAGCGCGACGATCGGCACGTCGTCGATCCCCTTCGGCTTGACGATCGGGTCGAGCACGCCGACGTGCGGCTTGATCCAGTCGCGGTTGGCCATCAGCGTGTCGTGCAGGCGCACCAGCGCGGCGATGCGGTCCTCGCCGACCTTGAACTGCACGGTCAGGATGGCCAGCCCGGGGCGGGTGACCGAGAAGACGTGCTCGATGCCGGTGATCTGCGAGATCACCTGCTCGGCCGGCACCGTGACGATGTTGTGCACGTCCTCGGTCCCCGCGCCGGGGAACGGGATCAGCACGTTGGCCATCGTCACGTTGATCTGCGGCTCCTCCTCCTTCGGCGTGATCAGCACGGCGAACACGCCGAGCAGCAGGCCGATCAGCGCCAGCAGCGGCGTGATCTGCGTGGTCAGGAAGGCGCGCGCGATGCGGCCGGAGACGCCGAGCCCGCCGCCGGCGCCCTGGTGTGGCTCGGTGCTCACCTCAGTGCTTGGCCTTCAGCTTGGTGATGCCGATCGCTCTCATGATGTACCTCTCGAACGCCGGCTCGATGACGCCCTTCCTGAGCTTGCGCAGGAAGTACTTCTCGAAGCCGACCTTGGCCAGGTGCACCCACTTGCCCTCGGAGAACCAGTTGACGTTGCGCGGCGGTATCTGCGGCAGCGCGACGAAGGCGATGCCGGTGTCGCCCATGTCGGCCAGGCAAACCGCGTTCCAGGTCGCCTTGTGGCTCGGCGCCTTGCCGTCGAGCTCCTCGCGGATGTTGTGCGCGGCGGCGGTGACCATCGACTCGATCATGAAGCCGGTCTTCGGCGCCCCGGTCGGCACCGGGGTGACCTCGACCGGCGGGATCGCCACGCAGACGCCGACCGAGTAGATGTTCTTGTAGGTGGGGTTGCGCTGGTGCTCGTCGATCAGGATGAAGCCGCGCGGGTTGGTCAGCCCCTCGATGCCGAACACCGCGTCGACGCCCTTGAACGCCGGCAGCATCATCGAGTAGGCGAACGGCAGCACGTGCTCCTTCTTCGGCTTGCCGTCCTCGTCGTGCTCGGTGACGTGCATCTTGCCGGGCTCGACCTTGGTGACCTTGGCGTTGCAGATCCACTTGACGTGCTTGTCGCGCATCGCCGACTCGAGCATCGACTTCGAGTCGCCGACGCCGCCCAGGCCGAGGTGGCCGATGTACGGCTCGGCGGTGACGAAGGTCATCGGCACCTTGTCGCGGATCTTGCGCCGGCGAAGGTCCGTTTCCATGATGAAGCAGAACTCGTAGGCCGGACCGAAGCACGAGGCGCCCTGCACCGCGCCGACGACGATCGGGCCCGGCGCCTTGACGAACTCGTCCCAGGCGGAGGCGCCCTTCTCGGCGTGGTCGACGTGGCAGATCGACTGCGTGTTGCCGTCCGGGCCCAGGCCCTCGACCTCGTCGAAGGCCAGCTTCGGCCCGGTGGCGATCACCAGGTAGTCGTACTCCAGGCTCGAGCCGTCGTTCATCTCGAGCCGGTTCTCCTTCGGCTGGACCCGCTTCACTCCGCGGCCGTCGTAGGCGATCCCTTTCCTGCCGACGTGCGGCGCGATCGGGATCTCGATGTCGGAGCGCTTGCGCCAGCGCACCGCCACCCAGGGGTTGGACGGCACGAAGTGGTAGTTCTCGCCCTGACCGACCAGGGTGACGCGGTCCTGCGGCCGCAGCAGCTCCTTCATCTCGTAGGCCATCGGCATGCCGCCGAGGCCGGCGCCCATCACCACGACATGTGCCATTGCCTGTCTCCCGGAATGTGGGTTTCTGTCGTCGCCTCAGATGGCGCCGCTGCCGCGCAGCGGGTCGAGCGCGACCCGTTCGCCGGCGGAGAGCCCCGCCAGCACCTCGACCGCGTCGTCGCTGACGCGGTTGCCGACCCGCACCTGGCGCAGCTGCCTGGCGCCGCCCTCGCCAAGCACGTAGACGGCGGTCAGCTCGCTGCGGCGGATCACCGCCGCCGCCGGCACCACCAGCTTCTGGCTGCGGCCGATCGGCACTAGCACCTTGGCCGCCGTGCCCGGGACGATGCCGGCCGGCGCGTCGGCCGGCAGTTCGGCGCGGATCTGGGTCGACAGCAGCCGCGGGTCGGCCGCCGGCATCATCGTCACGCTGGCCGCCTTGACGCGCCGCTGCACCGACGGCAGCTCGATCTCGGCCCGCTCGAGGCGCGCCGTGCGCGGCAGCACGAACTGCGGGATCGTTCCCACCGCGCGCAGCGCCGCCGGGTCGTGGATCTCGAGCACGCCGCGGCCGGGCGTGGCCAGCTCGCCGGGTTCCATCAGCCGGCGCGTCACCACGCCGTCGATCGGCGCGCGCAGCTCGGCGAAGCTGCGTCCGGTCGCCGCCTGCGCCGTACCCGCGCGGGCGGCATCGAGCGCGGCGCGCGCGGTCTTCAGGTCGGCGTTGGCCTTGTCGAGGGCCGACTGGCTGAGGAAGCCCTGCGCCACCAGGCTGCGGGTGCGGTCGTACTCGAGCTGCGCCTGGGCCAGCGCCGCCTCGGCCTGTGCCACCTGCGCACCGGCACTGGCGAGCTGCGCGTCGACCTCGCGGGTGTCGATGCGCGCCAGCAGCTGGCCGCGCCTGACGCGGTCGCCGGCATCGACGAGCAGCCGGGTCAGCTGGCCCGAGATCTGCGCCGACACGGTGGCCTGGTGCACCGACTCGATGATCGCGTCGGCGGCGTAGAAGTCGTCGACCTGGCGCAGCTCGACGGTGGCCGCGGCGCCGGCCTGCGCGGCCGCCGGCCCGGCGACGAGCAGCGCGGCGACGGCGAGCGCGCCCGCGGCGACCCGTTGCATCAGTGACATGTCGGCTCCATGGTCTGGCATGGCGCGCATCATATACCCCCAGGGGTATCTGCGCAACCGCGCCGCGACCGAGGACTCTCTCTAGCGCCGTCTTCGCTCAGATCGCATCGCAGACGCGCTGCAGGCGGGCATTGACCTCGGCGGCGACGATGTGCACCTGCGGGTTGTCGACCAGCTGCACCATCACGTCGGGATCCAGGAACTCGACCTGCACCTTGCCGGCCGCGTCCTGGCGCACGACGACGTTGCACGGCAGCAGCAGCCCGATCGTCGGCTCGGCGCCGAGCGCCCGGTGGGCGAACGGCGGGTTGCAGGCGCCGAGGATGCGGTACGGCGGCACGTCGGCGTCCAGCTTCTTCTTCAGCGTCGCCTGCACGTCGATCTCGGTCAGGATGCCGAAGCCTTCCTTGGCCAGCTCCTCGCCGACCTTCTTCAGGGCGGCGTCGAAATCCATGTCCACGGTCTTGCCGAATCCGTAGCGGTTCTTCATCGCGTGCTCCTCTGCAGCGTGCCGGTCAGGCTTCGACGATACCCCGGCGGCCGCGCCGCCATTGCACCGAGATCAAGGCGCGCGGCTTCGATCCCAGGGCCGCGGCAGGCCGGCCAGCCCGGCCAGCGCCGCTTCGGCGCCGATGGCGTGCCGGCGACGCTGCGCCGCCAGCCAGTCGAGTGCCGCCGTCGGATCGGCGCCTGCGGTACGGGCGAGCGCCGGCACACGTTGCGCGGCCACCACCGCATCGTTGAGCGCACCGAGTTCGTCCTGCAGCTGCGCGAGCTGCTCCACATGGCGCCTGGTCGGCTTGACGGGCAGCGCGCAGGCAAACAGATCGAGCGCATAGCGCAGCCGCTTGGTGCGGATGCGGACGCGGTGCTGCTGCTTCTCCGGCAACGCGATGAAGAACGACGCCGAATCGAGCAGGCGCCGCTGCAGCCGCGCCAGCCGCTCGCCGGCGGTGGCGGCAAGCGGCGGCGAGTCCTCGGCTGCCGTCGTGCCCGACCAGCGCATCAGGCGAAGGGCCAGCCGCGCGTAACGCGCGCCGGCCAGCGCCTCGCGCAGCGCCGCGTCGTCGCGACGCCGAAGCGGCGCCACCGCGGCGGCGATCGGCGCGGCCGCCGGCACCGCGGCGATCAGTGCCGGCAGCGTCTGTGCCTGCAGCACGTCCCAGTCGCGCACGGCGCCGAGCCGCCGCGCGATCCAGCGCAGATCGCGGTCGATGATCTCCGGCCAGCCCGCTGCCTTGCCGATCAGCCGCGCCGCCGAGCGCAGGCGCCGTACCGCCACGCGCGCCTGATGGACGAACTCCGGGTCATCGCCGCCAATGGCGCCGGCGCCATTGGCGAGCAGCAGCGTCACGCCGCGCCCGGCGACGATGCGCAGCGCTGCGGCGAGCGTCGTGTCGCGCTGCAGGCCGGCCGCCACCGCAGCGGCGTTCGCCTTCAGCGGCGCGGCCGCTTCGCCGGCGGCCAGCCGGTGACCGCGCACGGCCTTCGAATCCACCGCCGGCAGCAGCGGCAGCGCGCCAGCGCCGTGGCCCGCCAGATCGGCGGCCAGCCGGAAGAGCGCCGCGGCGGTGCCGGACTTCAGTTCCAGCTCGAGTTCGAGGATCGGTGCGCGACGGTCGCCGGCAACGATCTCGCCGCGGTCGAGCGCGACCTCGATCGCCCCGTCGCCGGTCGTCCACACCGTTCGGCGGAAGCAGGTGCGAAACACCGGCTGCAGGCGCGCCCCGGGGTGCGCCTGCAGCAGCTTCACCAGCGGCGTCTGCCCGAAGCGTCGGGCATCGAGCCGGCCGCGCGGTGCCGGCACCTCCCATTCGCCGCGCTCGGCAAGGGCGCCGGCGGCGGCCTCCGTCTTCAGCGTCTGCACCCAGCGCCGGCCGATCCGGCGTACGCGCAGCGCCATGCGGTGGCGGCGCAGCAGCCCGTCGGCGGTGTCGAAGTAGACGTTGTCGACCTGCACATCGGTGCCGCCGCCGAGGCGGGCCAGCCGCCGTTGCAGGGCCGGCAGGTCGGCGGCGCGAAGCGCGAGCTTCAGCTCGATCTCTCTCGGCGAATTCATCGGTGGCAGGTCAGCCGGGGCAGCATAAGCCAGCCCCTTCTGCCGCCACGCCGCGAGTTCCCGGCGATTGATCGAAGGGCCACCGGGGCGGCCGGGGCAGGGGAACTTTCCTCGCCCGCCCGTGCCGAACCTGTCGCTCGGCGGGTGCACCGGGGCCGGTTGACCAGATGGCCAGCCGCGCGCAGCTCCCGCACCGACTCGCCGCTGCAGCCGCAAGAAGATGAACGACCCGAGAAGTCGTCCTCGCGCCGGCCGGCACTTCCGCGCAGCCGCCGGCCTTGCGCCCGCGCAGGAGCTGGGCGAGCGAGCCCTGCCGTCGCGGCGGCGGTGCATGCCGGCCGGCTCGCGCACTTCGCCACAGGACCTCTGATCCTCCAATGACACTCACCAAGGAATCGCCATGAACGGTGCGCACAAACTTGCGGCTGCGGCAGCGGCCGTCGCGCTGATCGCCGCCGCACCGACGCTGGTCGCGCAGGAGAAGAAGACGGAGCCCGCGCCGCGCAGCGAGCGGGCGGAGCCCTACCACCCGGGCCACGGACCCGGCTACGGGATGGGGCCGGGCATGATGGGGCCCGGGCACCACGGGATGATGGAGCAAGCGCGGCCCTACGGTCCTGGCCCCGGACCTCACTGCGGCACGCACCCCGGCATGAGAGAAGGATGCCCCGAGGCATATGGGCCGTGGCACGGCATGGGCCCGGGCGCGATGGGCGGCTACGGCAGCCATCCCCACATGGGCCCCGGAATGATGGGCGGCTACGGCAGCCATCCTCACATGGGCCCCGGGATGATGGGCGGCTACGGCGGCCATCCCCACATGGGCCCCGGAACGATGGGCGGCTACGGCATGGGCATGACGGGGCCGGGCGCCATGGGCCGGATGCACCTGATCTGGTCGCTCGACCTGACCGACGAGCAGGCGCGGCGCATCGAGCGGATCCACGACGAACTGCACCGCAAGCAGCGCGGCCTGATGCCGCAGCTGTGGGAGGCGCAGGACCGGCTGCGCGACGCGTCGGCGGCCGACGAGCGCGACCCGGCGGCGATCGGCAAGGCATACGCGCAGGTCGCCGACGTGCAGCGGCAGATGATCGAATCGCACGTGCAGTCGGAGCAGCAGATGGAAGCCGTGCTCACGCCGGAGCAGCGCGAGCAGGTCAAGCGCGGGCACCAGCGCGGCGGCCGCTTCGGCTGCCCCGGCTACTGAACGCGAACGCGATGGACAGTCACCGTCGCGCGCTGCTGCAGGCCGCCGTCGCGACACCGGCGGCGGCGGCGCTGCCAGCGGCGGCGGCACCGGCCGCCGACGTCGACCTCGTGCTCACCGCGGCGCCCGGCGAGGCACGGATCCTCGACGGGCCGCCGACCGGCGTCTGGCAGTTCCGCGCACGGCTCGACGCCGGTGGCGGCGATTCGGTGCAGCCGCTGGGCGAAAGCTATCTCGGGCCGACGCTGCGCCTGCGGCACGGCCAGTCGGTGCGCGTGCGCTTCGACAACGGCCTGCCGCAGCCGAGCATCGTGCACTGGCACGGGATGCTGGTGCCGGATTCGGCCGACGGGCACCCGCGGCTGGCGATCGCGCCGGGCGCGCATTACGAGTACCGCTTCGACGTGCGCAACCGCGCCGGCACGTACTGGTACCACCCCCACCCGCACGGCCTGACCGGGCCGCAGGTCTACGGCGGACTCGCCGGACTGCTGATCGTCCACGACGACGAGGAACGCAGCCTCGGCCTGCCGGCTCAAGAGCACGATCTCGCGCTGGTGCTGCAGGACCGGCTGTTCGGGCCGAACAACCGGCTCGTCTACGACGGCGGCGGCACGGGCATGGGCCGGATGATGAGCGGCATGCTCGGCTTCTTCGGCGACACCGTACTGGTCAACGGCCGCGCCGGCTTCGCGCAGGAGGTCGAGCGGCGCGCCTATCGCCTGCGGCTGCTGAACGGGTCGAATGCCCGCATCTACCGCCTCGCGTTCGGCGACGGCCGGGCGATGGCGGTGATCGGCACCGACGGCGGGCTGCTGCCGCAGCCGCTGCAGCGACGCGCCGTCACGCTGGCACCCGGTGAACGGATCGAGCTGTGGGTCGACTTCAGCGGCGACCGCGGCGGCACGATCGCGCTGGTCAGCGAGGCCTTCGACGCCGGCAACGGCGCCGGCATGGGCGGCATGATGCGGCCCGGCATGATGGGCGGCGGACACGCCGCAGGCCAGGGCGCGCCGCTGCAACTGGCCCGCTTTCTCGTGCGCAGCGGCGCTGCCGGCGCCGACCGCCTGCCGGCGCGGCTGGCAGCGCTGCCGCCGCTGGACGCGGCGGCGGCATTCAGCGGCCGCGAGCGCGTGTTCCGCCTTCAGGGCGCGCACATGCGATGGACGATCAACGGCCGCACGTACCAGCACGACGAGGTGGCCGACGACGAGATAGTGCGCCTCGGCACGGCCGAGGTCTGGGCGTTCGAGAACTTCGGCGGCATGGGCATGATGGGCGCGCAGCCGCACCCGATGCACGTGCACGGCGTGCAGTTCCGCGTCCTCGAACGACGGATGTCGACGCCCGCCGCCGCCTACTGGCAGCGGCTGCGCGAGGGGCTGGTCGACCAGGGTTTCAAGGACACCGTGCTGGTGCTGCCCGGCGAACGCGTACGCGTGCAGGTGCGCTTCGATGCGCATGCCGGCCTGTTCCTGTACCACTGCCACAACCTCGAGCACGAGGACATGGGCATGATGCGCAGCTTCCGCATCGACGCCTGAGGCGGCGACGGCGGCGGTTCAGCGGCGGATCTCGCCTTCGACACGCACGGCGGCCTGCGTCTTGTTGGTCCACATCAGGCAGTAGTCCTCGCTCGCCGGGGCGCGGAATTCCCCTTCGGCGCGTGCGACGGCGTCGCGCCTGACCGGGTACAGGACGTCCTTGCCGCGGTGATGGTGGATGTTGAAGTCGACCGGCCCGCTCGCCGTGAAGCGGTACGACACGGCGCGGCCGGCGTCGATCTTCAGGCAGTGCTCATCGAACTTGCCGGCGGCGATGTCGAAGGCGAAGCCGTCGCCCGCCTGCGCGGCCGGCGCGACGGCGCAGCACAACAGGCCGCAGATCAGCCATCGCTTGCTTGACCGCTTGGACATGGCGCGAGTCTAGGCGCGGCACGGGCAAGGGGTTTCCCCACGCCCTGCCCGATACTAGAAGGCGCTATCCTTCCGGCTCATGCGACGGCTGCTCGTCATCCTGCTGGTACTGGTCCTGCCGCTGAAGGCGCTTGCGTCCGTGGTCGCGTTGCCGACCGGCAGCAGCCACGCGAGCGCGCCGGACGCCCATCATCACCCGGTCGACGCGGCGCACGCCGGCACCGATCTTGCCGGCGGCGGATCCAGCTGCTGCGACGTCGGCGATGGCGCTGCCCTGACCCACGAGTGTCCGCACCTGGCGATGCCGCTGCTGGCGCCGTCGCCGGCGATTACCGCGGTCGACCGCGACCGCGGTAGCGGGCCGCTCGCGCCCGCGCGCCCGTTCGTGTCGGTCGTCCTCGACGTCCTCCATCCGCCGCCGCTGGGCCGGTCTCCTGCACTGCGCGGCTGACGCGCAGTCTCGCCGCGCGCATCGGCGCGAGCCGGTGCGCCATCCCCCGCTTTGCTGCAGGAGCAGTTCATGCGTCGCTTCTCCGGTGTCTTCGTTGCCGCCATCGGGCTGGCCGCGTTGCCCGCCGCGCACGGCCACGGAGCGCCGGCTGACGGCGCGCCGAAACACCGTCCGGCCAACCTGGACCCGGTCGAGAAAAGCTTCGGTCGAACCGGCGATCCGGAACGGGTCGCGCGGACCATCCGGATCGACGCCAGCGACTCGATGCGGTTCGAGCCGTCGCAGGTCACCGTCCGCCAGGGCGAGACGATCCGCTTCGTGGTCCGCAACCGCGGCAAGGCCGCGCACGAGGCCGTGCTCGGCACGATGGCCGACCTGCAGGAACACGCCGCGATGATGCGCAGGTTCCCGAACATGGAGCACGAGGAGCCGTTCATGGTTCACGTCGGGCCCGGGCAGAGCGGCGAGATGATCTGGCAGTTCACGCAGGGCGGGGAGTTCTATTTCGGTTGCCTGGTCGCCGGCCACTTCGAGGCCGGCATGGCCGGGCGCATCAAGGTCACATCCCATTGAATCGAGGAGCACCATCATGACGATCATCAGTTCGCGACGCCGCGCGCTTGTCGCCGCCGCCGCCCTGCTGCCCCTGGCAGCGCGGGCACAGCTCAAGACCGAGATCGAGGTCTACAAGTCGCCGACCTGCGGCTGCTGCAACGACTGGATCAAGCACCTGCAGGCCAACGGCTTCACCGTCAAGACCACCAGCGTCACCGACACCGCGCCGGTCCGCGCCCGCTTCGGCCTGCCTGCGCGCTACGGCTCGTGCCACACCGCCGTCACCGCCGGCTATGTCGTCGAGGGTCACGTTCCCGTGCGCGAGATTCGCCGCCTGCTCGCCGAGCGACCGAAGGCGGTCGGCATCGCCGTGCCCGGGATGCCGATCGGCTCGCCCGGGATGGACGGCCCAGAGTACAAGGGCCAGAAGGATCCGTACGACGTGGTGCTGGTCCTCGCCGACGGCAGTTCGAAGGTGTACGCGACCTACAGCTGAACGCGTCGGCCATGATGCGCGCGGCCACCGGGATGGCGACTGCGGGCGCCGCGGGGCGCGGTGCGGTGCGTGCGGGCGCGCGGGTGCGGATCACGGCAAGGGGCAGGCCGGCATCGGCCTGCCTCATCGCCGCGATCCGGCCAGCGTCCTGAACGGTCGGTCCCGTGCGCCGGTCAACGATCGTCATTGCGGCGGCTGCACTGGCGGTCGGGCTCGGCGCGCTGATCTGGTGGGATGCGCAGGTGCGCACCGCGCGACACTCCGCCGTGCCCGACCTCGACGCGGCCGAACGCGTCACCGCCGGCCGCCCGATCTACGACCTGCACTGTGCTGCCTGCCACGGCGTGCGGCTCGAAGGCCAGTCCGACTGGCGTGACCGCCTGCCGAGCGGCCGGCTGCCGGCGCCGCCGCACGACGATTCCGGTCACACCTGGCACCACCCGCTCGAAGTGCTGTTCGCCATCACCAAGCACGGTCTCGTTCCACCCTACGCACCGCAGGGTTATCAGAGCGACATGCCGGCGTTCGCCGACCGGCTCTCCGACGAGGACATCTGGAACGTGCTCGCCTACATCCGCAGCCGCTGGTCGGACCGCGTGCGCTCGACGCATGACGAGTTGCAACGCCGGCACGCTGCACAGTCCGGCGGGTAGCACTGCCTTGACCGTCATCAAGTGGTGACTACTTAGGCGACGTCTAGTATCCGCGCATGCTGCCCGCCGCCACTCCCTGGTCGATCGCCCGACGCGCTGGCGTCGTGCGGCGGACCCTGATGCTGCTGATGCTGGGCACGCTGCTGTTCGGCCTCGGCGTGCAGGCCGCGCGCGCCTGCCTGCCGACGGTGCTGGCCACCCACGCCCATGCGGCGGACGCCGATGGCGGCGACGGCGCGCCGTGCCATGGCGAGGCCGGCGTCGTGCAGCTGGTCTGTGAATCGCACTGCCGGACCGATACACAGAGCGCGCGCCTATCCTTCGGTTTCGACTTGCCCGCCGCGGCGCCGCTGGACGCACCACGGCCCGCCGCACCCCTGCTTCTTGCCGCACTGGACGCCGGCGACAACGCTGCGCCGCCGCCCGGCAGCGGACCACCACTGCACCTGCTGTTCCATCGCTTCCTGCGTTAGCCGCGCCGCGTGCCAGGCACGCCGCCGTGAGTGTTGACGCGCCGCCGCGCGTCACCCCAGTCCAGCAGGAGCAAAGATGTCCGTCCCGAATCACGCCCGTTGCACCCTCCTTGCGACCTCCTTGTTGTGCGCCGCAGCAGCCGCCCAGCCGCCCGGTGCGACGGTCGACTCGCTGCTGTCGTACGCGCGGCAGTCGAACCCGGAGTTCGCCTTGATGCTGCGCGAGGCCGACGCGGCGGCAGCGCGGATCGCGCCGGCCGGCAACCTGCCCGACCCGTCGTTCTCGATCGAGCTGCGCGACATCACGCGCGACCGAACCATCAGCCCGACGCTGAACCCGTCGAACGTCGGCAGCACCAAGTACACCGTGCGCCAGATGTTCCCCTGGCCGGGCAAGCGGGACCTCGCGCGCGCCGCGGCCGAGGCATCGGCCGAGCAGTCGAACCAGGCCGCCCGCTCGACGTGGAACGAGCTGGCGATGAGGCTGAAGGTTGCCCACGCGCGCCGCTACGAGCTGGCGCAGCGGCGCGCGATCGTCGGCGAGATCGACGCCCTGCTGGCCAACCTCGAATCGGTCACCCGAACCCGCTACGCCGGCGGCCTCGCCTCGCAGGCCGACGCCGTGCGCGCACTGTCCGAGCGCACGATGCTGCGCGGCGAGCTGATTTCGCTGGCCGCCCAGGCGCGAACGATCGACGCCCAGCTCAATGCGCTGCTGGCGCGCCCGCCCGATGCGCCGCTCGCCGAGCCGGTGCGGCTGCAGATGCCGGCCGAAGAAATGCGGTTCGCGCCGCTGGCCGAGCGGCTGCGCGATCGCAATCCCGATCTGGCAGCCGACCGCGCCCGCGTCGACAGCGCCGATCGCTCGCGCGAGCTCGCCTACCGCAACCGCTATCCGGACTTCGCGCTGGCCGTGTCGCCGATCCAGCGCGACAACCGCCTCGCCGACTGGGACGTGATGTTCGAGATCACCATTCCGCTGCAGCAGGGCACCCGGCGCGCCCAGGAGCAGGAAGCCGAGGCGATGGTCGCGGCGGCCAGCGCGCGTCGCGAGGCGACGATGCAGCGCTCGATCGGCGAGCTGGGAACGGCACTGGCGCAGCTCGAGGGCGCGCGCGAGATGGCGCGGCTGACCGAGGCGAGCCTGCTGCCGCAGGCGCGCGTCAACCTGGAGGCGGCGCTCGCCGCCTACGAAACCGGCAAGGTCGACTTCCCGGCGCTGCTCGATGCGGAGCGGCAGCTGCGGCAGGCCCGGCTGAGCCTGCTCGCCGCCGAAGTCGAGGCGCAGATGCGGCTGGCGGAGATCGAACGACTGGTCGGGGAGGATCTATGAGCTCTGCCTCATTCGGCAAGGGCATCGCCCTGCTGGCGGCACTGGGCATCGCCGCCGCCGGCGGCTACTGGTACGGCGGCCGGCACGCGCCGGCGGTGCACGACGAGGCGGCAGGCGCCGCGCAGCCGGCCAAGGGCGAGCGAAAGATCCTCTACTACCGCAATCCGATGGGCCTGCCCGACATCTCGCAGACGCCGAAGAAGGACTCGATGGGCATGGACTACATCCCGGTCTACGAGGGCGAGGAGGAGGCGGGCACCGGCGTGAAGCTCAGCACCGCCAAGGTGCAACGCCTCGGCGTGCGCAGCGTCGCCGTCGAGAAGCGGCTGCTCGATGCGACGGTGCGGGCCACCGGCCGGGTCGAGGTCGACGAGCGCAGGCTGGCGACGATCACGCCGAAGTTCGAAGGCTACGTCGAGAAGCTGTTCGTCAACACCACCGGCCAGTACGTCGCCCGCGGCGCGCCGCTGTTCGAGGCCTACAGCCCCGAACTGCTGGCCACCCAGCGCGAATACGCGATCGCCGCGCAGGGACTCGCCCAGGTCGGCGGCGCCGACGACATCACGGTGGCCGGCATGAAGCGGCTGGCCGAATCGGCGCTGGAGCGGCTGCGCAACTGGGACGTCACCGACGAGCAGATCGCGCGGCTGGCCGCCGGCGGCGCGCCGCAGCGGGCGCTGACCTTCCGCGCGCCGGCCTCCGGCTACGTGATCGAGCGCAAGGTGACCCAGGGCATGCGCTTCATGCCGGGCGAGATGCTGTACCAGATCGCCGACCTGTCGACGGTGTGGGTGATCGCCGACGTCTTCGAGCAGGACATCGGCCGCGTGCGGGTCGGCCAGCCGGCCGTGGTGCGGCTCGAGGCCTATCCGGGCAGCCGCTTCGACGGTCGCGTCACCTACGTCTACCCGACGCTGAAGGCCGACACCCGCTCGGCACAGGTGCGCATCGAGCTGGCCAACCGCGGCGGCCGCATCAAGCCGGCCATGTACGCGCAGGTCGAACTGCCGGCCGCCGGCGGCTCCGTGGTGGCGGTGCCGAGCTCGGCCGTCATCGACAGCGGCACGCGGCAGATCGTGCTGGTCGACCAGGGCGAGGGCCGTTTCGAGCCGCGCGACGTGAAGCTGGGCGCCCGCGGCGACGAGTTCGTCGCCATCACCGAAGGTGTCCGCGAGGGCGAGCGCGTGGTCGTCTCGGCCAACTTCCTGATCGACGCCGAGAGCAACCTGCAGGCGGCCCTCGGCGGCCTGAGCGGCGGCACCGACGTCGCCGGCAAGAAGCAGGTGACGCACAGCGCCACCGGCACGCTCGACGATGTCGATGCCGGCAGCGGCATGCTGCTCATCACCCACGAGCCGATCGACAGCCTGAAGTGGCCGCGGATGACGATGGAGTTCGCGCCGGCCAACGAGTCGATCGCCAAGGCGGTCAGGCCGGGCGCGCCGATCCGCTTCGAGTTCGTCGAGCGCAATGCCGGCGAATGGGTCGTCACCCGGATCGAGGCAGCACCCGCACCGTCGGCAGCGGGAGCGAAGAAATGACCTGCAGCGACCTCGCCCGATCCGCCGACGCGGCGCCGGAGTTCGCTGCGGCCAGGCTGCGCCGCGGCGCGCCGGGTCGCTGGCCGGGGGCGGAAGACCATGCTTGAACGACTGATCAACTGGTCGGCGCGCAACCCGTTCCTGGTCGGGCTGGCCACGCTGGCGATCGTGTTCGCCGGCGCACTGGCGGTCCTGCGCACGCCGCTCGATGCGCTGCCCGACCTGTCCGACGTGCAGGTCATCGTCTACACCGAGTACCCCGGCCAGGCGCCGCAGGTGGTCGAGGACCAGGTCACCTACCCGCTGACGACGGCCATGCTCGGCGTGCCGAAGTCGAAGGTCGTGCGCGGCTTCTCCTTCTTCGGCGCCAGCTTCGTCTACGTGATCTTCGAGGACGGCACCGACATCTACTGGGCCCGCTCGCGCGTTCTCGAATACCTGAACTTCGCCGCCGCCCGGCTGCCGGCCAACGTCTCGCCGCAGATCGGCCCCGACGCCACCGGCGTCGGCTGGGTCTACCAGTACGTGGTGCGGGCCAAGGACCGCACGCTGGCGGAGCTGCGCACGCTGCAGGACTGGTACCTGCGCTACCAGCTGACCAAGGCGCAGGGCGTCTCCGAGGTCGCCTCGATCGGCGGCTTCGTGCAGCAGTACCAGGTGATCGTCGACCCGGTGAAGCTGCGCGCCTACGGCATCCCGCTGATGCGCGTGGCCCAGGTGATCCGCGACTCGAACCGCGACGTCGGCGGGCGCGTGGTCGAGATGGCCGAGACCGAGTACATGGTGCGCGGCCGCGGCTACCTGCGCGGCGCCGCCGACATCGAGGCGCTGGTGCTGCGCGCCGAGCAGGGAACGCCGGTGCGCGTGCGCGACGTGGCGCGGGTCGAGCTCGGCCCGGACGAGCGGCGCGGGATGGCCGAGCTGAACGGCGAGGGCGAGGTGGTCTCCGGCATCGCGGTGGCGCGGTTCGGCGAGAACGCGCTGCGCGTGATCGACAACATCAAGAAGCGCATCGAGGAGCTGAAGCCCGGGCTGCCCGAGGGGGTGTCGATCGAGGCCGTGTACGACCGCTCGGACCTGATCCACCGCGCGATCCGCACGCTGACCACGACGCTGCTCGAGGAGTCGCTGATCGTCGCCGCCGTCTGCGTGGTGTTCCTGCTGCACGTCAGGAGCGCGCTGGTGGCCATCATCATGCTGCCGGTCGGCGTGCTGATCGCCTTCATCTGCATGCGCTGGCTCGGCATCAACTCGAACATCATGAGCCTGGGCGGCATCGCCATCGCCATCGGCGCGATGATCGACGCGGCGATCGTGATGATCGAGAACGCGCACAAGCACCTGGAGCGGCTGCCGCCGGGCGAGGATGGCGCCCGGGGACGGGCGCAGGCGATCATCGACGCCGGCAAGGAGGTCGGCCCGGCGCTGTTCTTCTCGCTGCTGATCATCACCGTGAGCTTCCTGCCGGTGTTCACGCTGGAGGCGCAGGAAGGCCGGCTGTTCGCGCCGCTGGCCTACACCAAGACCTTCGCCATGGCCGGCGCCGCGCTGCTGTCGGTCACGCTGGTGCCGCCGCTGATGATCTGGCTGATCCGCGGCCGCATCCTGCCCGAATCGAAAAACCCGGTGAACCGGGCGCTGATCGCGCTGTACCGGCCGATCATCAACTGGGTGCTGAACAACAAGGTCGTGACCATCGTGGCGGCGCTCGCCGTCAGCGCCGCCACCCTGTGGCCGGCGGCGCGCCTGGGCACCGAGTTCATGCCGACGCTGAACGAGGGCACGCTTTTCTACATGCCGACGTCGCTGCCCGGCATGTCGGTGACCAAGGCCGCCGAGCTGGTGCAGGTGCAGGACCGCATCATCAAGAGCTTCCCCGAGGTCGAGTCGGTGATCGGCAAGGCCGGCCGC
Organism: Burkholderiales bacterium; assembly: GCA_020355165.1. GTDB lineage: Bacteria > Pseudomonadota > Gammaproteobacteria > Burkholderiales > Burkholderiaceae_F > JADJWR01. Next base: position 595,610 of record CP070661.1, on the reverse strand, counting down.
GCCCTGACGGCGACCGACCCGGCACCGATCGAGATGTTCGAGACGGTGATCAACCTCAAGCCCGAGTCGCAGTGGCGCCCGGGAATGAACATCGACAAGCTGATCGCCGAGATGGACAAGGCGCTGCAGTTCCCCGGCGTGGCCAACTCCTGGACGATGCCGATCCGCGCCCGCATCGACATGCTGTCCACCGGCATCCGCACGCCGATCGGCATCAAGGTCTACGGCGCCGACCTCGCCGAGATGGAGAAGGTGGCGCGCGAGATCGAGACGGTCGTGCGCAACGTGCCCGGCACCACCAGCGCCTACGCCGAGCGGCTGACCGGCGGCTTCTACCTCGATATCGAGCCGGACCGCGCCCAGCTTGCCCGATACGGCCTGACCGTGGGCGAACTGCAGGATGTCGTGGCCAGCGCGCTCGGCGGCGAGATGGTGACCACCAC
>CP070661.1:578958-595067 GCA_020355165.1 Burkholderiales bacterium | reverse complement strand
CCAAGCCAGCGACGAAGGCCGCGACGAAGGCCGCGACGAAGTCGACGACCAAGGTGGCCGCGAAGGCGGCAGCGCGACCGGCGCCGAAGGCGGCACCGAAGGCCGCGGCCAGGACGGCGCCGGCGACCAAGGCACGCGGCACGGCCGTCAGGGCGGCGGCGACGTCGCTGGCGGCGCAGCGCGCCGCGCGGGCGCCCAAGGCGGTGGCCGCGGCCAGCGCCAAGGAAGTCGCAGCCGCGCACGAGTATCTGCTCAGCCGCTCCGCCGACCGCAGCGAGGAGCCGATCGTGCTGAACGGCCGCCGGCTGCTGACCGAGGAGCAGCTGCTCAAGATGGCGGATGCGGACTACATGAATGACGAGCAGCTGGCCTTCTTCCGATACCGCCTGCAGCGGATGGAGCAGGAACTGCTCGCCAATGCCGGCGAGACCACCGAGCACCTGCGCGAGACGGTGATCGTCCCCGACCCGGCCGACCGGGCGACGATCGAGGAAGAGCACGCGCTGGAGCTGCGCACGCGCGATCGCGAGCGCAAGCTGCTGAAGAAGGTGCAGGCCTCGCTGCAGCGGATCGACAGCGGCGAGTACGGTTTCTGCGAGGAAACCGGCGACCCGATCGGCATCCCGCGCCTGCTCGCGCGCCCCACCGCGACGCTGTCGCTCGAGGCCCAGCAGCGTCGCGAGCTGAAGCAGAAGCTGTTCGGCGACTGACACGGCGGGCGGGCGGCGCCGCCCGCCTGTGCCCGTCATCGCCTTGCGGCGGGCGGCTGCGATCGCAACGTGCTAGCCCGTTGGCGGTACGACCGACGCGGTGCCCTAGTCCGTACGCATCGGTGCGCAAGAAATCAAAGTTGATATAGTCGCCGGCGGCACTCCCGTGTTGCTCTTGCCGGCGTCGCGCCGGCAAGAGCCGCTGCCACCTCGGCGGCAGCGGCAGCGGCAGGGTGAGGGTCTCGTCCCGCCGGCGCGGACATCGGGCCGCGGGACAGCTGCAACTGATCGGGACGGGCGGTGGTTTTCTCCTTTTTCAAGAAGGATCCGAAGGACGCGAAGAAGGGAGCGGGCGGCCGAGGCAAGCCGCCGGCGGCGCCGCGCACCGGCGGCGGCACCGAAGTGGCGACCCGGCCCCTGCCGAAGCCGATCGGCCGGCCGCTGCCGGGCCCGGCGAACCGTTCGCTCGACCGGCCAAGCCTGCCCAGCACCGGCTTCCCGATGACCGAAACCGCGCTGCCGGAGCGCGACCGCCATCGCGATAACGCCCGCAAGACAGCAGCGAAGATCGACGCGATCGAGGCCGAGATGGCGCGCGACCTGCTGCGCGGCGGCGGCCGCGATTCAGGCGCGCCGGCGACGATCGCGCCGAAGACGCCGGCGCCTGCGACGGTCGTCAGATCCGGCAACACGCTGCCGCCAGTGGGCAGATCGACCACGGTCACGGCCCCGCCCGAGGTCAACTCGGAGATGCTCGTTGGCGACATCGATGCGATCGAGATCAACACCTCGGGCGGCAGTTCGGTCGTCGACGAGGCCGCGATCCTGTTCTCCAACGGCCAGCTCGATGCAGCCGAGGCCGTGCTGCGCACCGGTCTGCGCAGCGACGAGGTCGGCAGCGGCGCCCGCATGGCCTGGCTGATGCTCTTCGAGCTGGTCAACCAGCGCGGCGACCGGGCGGCGTTCGAGCAGCTGACGATGGATTACGCGCTGCGCTTCGAGGACTCCCCGCCGGCCTGGATGGATTACGTCGAGGCCGCGCCCAGCCGGCCGGCCGTCGGCACGACGCCGGCACCGGCGGCCCGCAGCGGCGCCCCGAGCGTGCGGCTGCCGCCCCTGATCGACGCCGGCATCGTCGGCCACCTCGAGCAGCTGCGCGGCCTGACGGCGGCGCACGCGGCGGTGCAGCTCGACGTGTCGGATGCACGGTCGATCGACGTCGCCGGCGCCAGCCTGCTGCTGCGCGTGATCGGCGCCTTCAAGCGCTCGCAACGCGAGCTGACGCTGGTCGGCGCGGCCGGCTTTGCCGAGGTGCTGTCACGCTCGGTCGAGTCGGGCCGCCGCGATCCCGCCGATGCCCTCTGGATGCTGCTGCTCGAAGTGCTGCGCATGCTCAACCGCAGCGAGGAGTTCGAGGAAGCGGCCATCCAGTACTGCATCACCTTCGAGGTCTCGCCGCCGTCCTGGGAGCCGCCGCCGGCCAACCTGAAGGTCTCTGCCGCCTCCAATGCGCCCGCCGCGGCCGAGCCCGCGGCCGGGGCGCCGCTGGAACTGCGCGGCGTGGTCGAGGGCGACGGCGAGCCGCACTTCGGCCGCCTGCTCGCGGCGTCGAAGAACCAGCAGCAGGTGGTGGTCGACTGCCTGCAGCTGCGCCGGCTGGCCTTCTCCGCCGGTTCGGCGCTGCTGAGCACGCTGCAGAAGATCCGCAAGGGCGGCACGAGCGTCGAACTGCGCAACGCCAACACCCTGGTCGCGGCGCTGCTGCACCTGCTCGGAGTCAATGCGATCGCCCCGGTGAGCACGCGCCACGGCTGAGCGAGCGGCCGCCCGCGGTTGAATCCGGCGCCGCCGCCCCCAAGTCGCAGGGATGGAAGCGTTCCACGGCACCACGATCCTCAGCGCCCGGCGCGGCAGCCGGGTAGCGATGGGCGGCGACGGCCAGGTCACCCTCGGCAACGTGGTCGTCAAGCAGACCGCGCGCAAGGTGCGCCGCCTGCATCACGACCGCATCCTCGCCGGCTTCGCCGGCGCCACCGCTGACGCATTCACCCTGTTCGAGCGCTTCGAGGCGAAGCTGGAGAAGCACCAGGGCAATTTGCTGCGCTCGGCGGTCGAACTGGCCAAGGACTGGCGCACCGACCGCATCCTGCGCCGGCTCGAGGCGATGCTGGCGGTGGCCGATCGCGAGACCTCGCTGATCATCACCGGCAGCGGCGACGTGCTCGAGCCGGAGTTCGGCTTGATCGCCATCGGCTCCGGCGGCCCGTACGCCCAGGCCGCCGCCCGCGCGCTGATCGACAATACCGAGCTGGCGCCGGCCGAAATCGTCAGCAGGGCCCTGGCGATCGCCGGCGACCTGTGCATCTACACCAACCAGTCGCACACCATCGAGTCGATCGACTGACCGGCGCCGACGAAGTGACGAGCACTTTCCGTCTTTGTCCCGCGCGCGCCCGCCCGGCCGTTCCACGGCGCGGCTGGCAGGCTTCGCCGGGGCAAGTGCACGCAGGTGCACTTGCCTCACCCGGCTCCGCCCAAAGGGCGGGCACCTAACTTCAATCGCCCCGAGCGCACGTGCGACCCGCAGGGTCGCGTACGCGAGGGGCGCCACGCCCCATGATGACCCCGCGCGAGATCGTCCACGAGCTGAACAAGAACATCATCGGCCAGGAGCGCGCCAAGCGCGCGGTGGCCATCGCCCTGCGCAACCGCTGGCGCCGGCAGCAGGTCGAGGAGCCGCTGCGCGGCGAGATCACGCCGAAGAACATCCTGATGATCGGGCCGACCGGCGTCGGCAAGACCGAGATCGCCCGCCGCCTGGCGCGGCTGGCCGACGCGCCGTTCATCAAGGTGGAGGCGACCAAGTTCACCGAGGTCGGCTACGTCGGCCGCGACGTGGACTCGATCATCCGCGACCTGGTCGACATCGCGGTGAAGCAGACCCGCGAGGCCGAGATGAAGAAGATGCGATCCCGCGCCGAGGACGCCGCCGAGGACCGCATCCTCGACGCGCTGGTGCCGATGCCGGCAGGCGACGGCCGCCGCGACGACGAAGGCGCGGCGCGGCAGAAGTTCCGCAAGAAGCTGCGCGAGGGCCAGCTCGACGACACCGAGATCGAAATCCAGGTGGCGCAGCCGGCGCCGACCATGGAGGTGATGGCGCCGCCGGGCATGGAGGAACTGACGCAGCAGATCCAGTCGATGTTCGCCAACATCGGCCAGGGCCGCAGCCGCAGCCGCAAGCTGCGCGTGCGCGAGGCGCTCAGGATGCTGGTCGACGAGGAGGCCGCCAAGCTGGTCAACGAGGAGGAGCTGAAGGGCCGGGCGCTGGCGAGCGTCGAGAACAACGGCATCGTCTTTCTCGACGAGATCGACAAGATCGCCGCCCGCTCCGAGGTCGGCGGGGCGGACGTCTCGCGCCAGGGCGTGCAGCGCGACCTGCTGCCACTGGTCGAGGGAACCACGGTCAACACCAAGTACGGCATGGTCAAGACCGATCACATCCTGTTCATCGCCTCCGGCGCCTTTCATTACGCGAAGCCGTCGGACCTGATCCCGGAACTGCAGGGGCGCTTGCCGATCAGGGTCGAGCTGGCCTCGCTGTCGGTGCAGGACTTCGAGCAGATCCTCACCGGCACCGACGCCTGCCTGACCCGTCAGTACGAGGCGCTGCTGGCGACCGACGAGGTGCTGCTGAGCTTCGCGCCCGACGGCATCCGGCGGCTGGCCGAGATCGCCTACTCGGTCAACGAGAAGACCGAGAACATCGGCGCCCGCCGCCTTTACACGGTGATGGAGCGGCTGCTGGAGGAGATTTCGTTCGACGCCGGCAGCGGCCAGCGGCGCGAGCTGCGCGTCGACGCGGCGTACGTCGATGCGCGGCTGGCCGACCTGTCGCGCAACGAGGACCTGGCCCGCTACGTGCTGTAGGCGGGCCGCGCCGCGCTACGCGACTTCGCTGGCGCGGTACTCGCCGATCCCGGCGAGCAGCGCGTTGACCTCATCGAGCGAGACCTGCGCCGCTTCGGAGAACTGAGCGCGCGGCGGCTCGAGCGTCACGGCGACGCCGGCGTCGATCGCCCGCAACGCCTTGGCGACCCGGTTGACGCAACCGCCGCAGTGCATGCCGCTGATCTCGAATTGCTGGGCCATGGTTCTGTCTCCGCAAGTGGCCGCATCTTAGAACGCCGCCGCTGCCCGCGCCGGCGCGAGCCCGCAGGCGCTTGCTAGACTGCCAGCCGGCCCGGGAGTCGACCAAACAGACCGCCACCAATGGATCGCTCGCAGATCACGCCCGAGATCAAGGCCGACATCCTGTCCGAGGCGCTGCCGTACATCCGCCGCTTCCACGGCAAGACGATCGTGGTCAAGTACGGCGGCAACGCGATGATCGACCGGCAGCTCAAGGAGAGCTTCGCGCACGACGTGGTGCTGCTGAAGCTGGTCGGCATGAATCCGGTGGTCGTGCACGGCGGCGGGCCGCAGATCGACGAGGCACTCGAGCGGGTCGGCAAGAAGTCGCAGTTCGTCCAGGGCATGCGGGTGACCGACGCCGAGACGATGGAAGTCGTCGAGTGGGTGCTGGCCGGGGAGGTGCAGGGCGAACTGGTGACGATGATCAACAGCTTCGGCGGGATGGCGGTCGGCCTCACCGGCAAGGACGGCGCGCTGATCCGCGCCCGCAAGCTGCGCATGCCGGACAAGGACGACCCGACCAAGAGCCACGACATCGGCCACGTCGGCGAGATCGAGGCGATCAATCCGGCGGTGGTCAAGGCGCTGCAGGACGACGCCTTCATCCCGGTGATCTCGCCGATCGGCTTCGGCGCCGACGGGGCGACCTACAACATCAACGCCGACGTGGTGGCCGGCAAGATCGCCGAGATCCTCAAGGCCGAGAAGCTGGTGATGCTGACCAACACGCCCGGCGTGCTCGACAAGAGCGGCCGGCTGCTGACCGGGCTGACCTCGCGGCAGATCGACGAGCTGTTCGCCGAAGGCACGATCTCGGGCGGCATGCTGCCGAAGATCTCCTCGGCGCTGGAGGCGGCCAGGAGCGGCGTCAATGCCGTGCACATCATCGACGGCCGGGTCGACCACTGCCTGCTGCTCGAGATCCTGACCGACGCCGGCGTCGGCACGATGATCCGGAGCCACTGACGCGGTCGGCTGCCGTGTCCGCCATGCGCGCAGCGGCGCGTCGCCGTTGCCGCTGATGCCGCGCCGCCCTTACCGCCGCGCCGGAGGTGGCCCGCCAGCGGAGCCGGCCGGCGCGCACCGGCCGTTCGAGACAGCGCCTCTGCACCGGCCGCCGGTCTGGTTCTTCGACCTCGACAACACGCTGCACGACGCGTCGCACGCGATCTTCCGCGCCATCGACGGCCGCATGACGGACTTCGTACAGCGCTACCTCGAGGTCGACCTCGAGCACGCCAACCAGCTGCGGCTGACCTACTGGCGCCGTTACGGCGCCACGATGCTCGGCCTGATGCGCCATCACGCCGTCGATCCGCACCACTTCCTGCGCGAAACACATGACTTCGACGTCGCTGCCCTGCTGCGCGCCGAGCGCGGGCTGGCCCGCCTGCTGGCGCTGCTGCCGGGGCGCAAGGTGCTGCTCACCAATGCGCCCGGCGCCTACGCCGATGAAGTGCTGCGCGCCCTCGGCCTGCATCGGCGCGTGCTGGCGCGCTATGCGATCGAGCAGATGCGCGTGCACCGGACCTTCCGCCCCAAGCCATCGCGCGGCATGCTGCGCCACATGCTGGCGCGCGAGCGGGTGCCGAAGGGCCGCGCCGTGCTGGTCGAGGACAGCGCCGTCAATCTGCGGGCGGCGCGGGCGGTCGGCTTCCGCACGGTGCTGGTGACCAGGCACAGCCGCACGCTGGCGCGGCCGAGCCGCGCGGGCTACGTCGGGCTGCGCGTGCGCTCTGTGCTCGAGCTTCCGCGCGCCCGCAGCCGCCTGCGCGGCTGACGGGCCGCAGGTGGCGAGTAAGCTTTCCCTCCCGCACCTGCTTGCCAACGGAGTCGTCCATGGCGTCGCGCCCGGGCCTGATTCGCCGGTTTTTCGGCTTCTTCTGGAGAACGATCGGTTTCTTGCGCACGCTGGTGCTGAACCTGCTGTTCGTGGCCATCGTCGCGGCACTGGTGGCGGCCTGGTTCTACGAGGCCGCGCCCGAGCTGGAGTCGGACACGGCGCTGGTGCTCGACCTGGCCGGACCGATCGTCGAGCAGCACACCGGCTCGGCGGCCGGATTCACGGCGCTGCAGGCGCTGGCCGAGCGCGAGCGCGAGACGCAGCTGCGCGACGTGCTGACCGCGCTCGACGCGGCGGCCGCCGACCCCAAGATCGGTCGCGTCCTGCTCCTGTTCGACGACATGGGCAGCGCCGGGCTGGCGACGCTGCGCGAGATCGCCGACGCCATCGGCCGCTTCCGCGCCAGCGGCAAGGCGGTGATCGCCTGGGGCGTGGCCTTCGACCAGCGCCGCTACTACCTCGCCGCACACGCCGATCAGGTGCTGCTGCACCCGTTCGGCGGCGTCGTCCTGCGGGGCTTCGGCGGCTACCGCAACTACTACCGCGATGCGCTCGAATCGATCGGCGTCACGGTGAACGTGTTCAAGGTCGGCCGCTACAAGAGCGCGGCCGAGCCGTTCTCGCAAAACGAGCCGTCGGAGGAGGCGCAGCGCGACGAGGCGGCGCTGCTCGGCGACCTCTGGTCGCAGTACCTGACGGCAGTCGAAGCCGCGCGCAGGCTGCCCGCCGGCAGCATCACCCGGCTGATCGACGAGCTGCCGCAGCGCTTCGCCGCGGTCGACGGCGACCCGGCGAAGCTGGCGCTGCAGGAGAAGCTGGTCGACGGACTGCAGACGCGCGACGAGCTGCGCGCCATGATGATCGAGAAGGGCACGGCGGATCCGAAGCACAAGAGCTTCCGCCAGATCGGCCTGGCGCAGTACCTGGCGACGCTGCCGGAGAAGGAAGGCGACGCGGTCGGCGTGGTGGTCGCCTCCGGCGAGATCCTTCCCGGCGACCAGCCGCAGGGGCTGGTCGGCGGCCGTTCGACCGCCGAGCTGATCCGCCGCGCCCGTGAGGACGACTCGGTCAAGGCGGTCGTGCTGCGCGTGCGCTCGCCTGGTGGCGTCGTCTTCCCCGGCGAACAGATCCGCCACGAACTCGAAGTCACCCGCAAGGCCGGCAAGCCGGTCGTGGTCTCGTTCGGCGACGTCGCCGCCTCGGGCGGCTACTGGGTGGCGCTGGCGGCCGACGAGGTGATCGCCGATCCGGCCACCATCACCGGCTCGATCGGCGTCCTGGCGCTGCTGCCGTCGGCCGATCGCGCCTGGGAGAAGCTGTCGCTGCACACGCACGGCACGACGACGACCTGGCTGGCCGGCGCCTTCGACCCGCGCCGGCCGCTCGACCCGCGCGCGCGCGAGCTGCTGCACAGCGGGGTGGCGCACACGTACAGGGAATTCGTCCGCCGCACTGCCGCCGCGCGCAACCTCACCACCGAGCAGGTGGAGGAACTGGCGCAGGGCCGCGTGTGGACCGGCCGCCAGGCGCACGAGCACAAGCTGGTCGACCGCCTCGGTACCTACCGCGAGGCGCTGCAGGCGGCCGCCAAGCGCGGCGGCCTGGGCGAGGACTTCCGCGTCGCCTACATCGAGCGCGAGCCGCGCGGCATCGACCGCCTGCTCGGCATGCTGCTCGGCGAAGCGTCGCTGTCCGCACTGCCGCTGCTGGGCCCGCTGGCGCCCGCTGCCGGTGTGGTGCCGGACGCGCTGCAGTCGCTGGGCGCGGATCTGCGCTGGCTGCGCAGCGCCGCCGCTGACCCGCTGGCCGCGCACTCGCACTGCCTGTGCTCGGCCGACGCCCTGCTCGGGCCGGACTGACGGCGCACAGCGAGGGATCGACGGCGGAGCACGGCCGACGGCGTCGCCCGGGCGCGCACCGAGTATCCGCAAGACCTAATACGAAAGTAACTCCCCACGTCGGTTCCGCTTCGGCCAGAATCGGGCAACCGCCTCCCGGCAGGCATCGAGGTCTCCGAGCATGAATGAGCGCAGCAATGGACAAAGCGGCCGCTCGCTGCGGGCGAGCCGACCCTCGCCGCGTCCGCGCCGCGCCATCGAGGAACGATGAAGATGGAAACCGTCACCACGCTGGGCGAGTCGACGCGACGCAGGCCCGGCGCACGCCGCCTGCAGATCCTGCAGACGCTGGCGTCGATGCTCGAGGACCCGAAGGGCGAGAAGGTCACCACCGCCGCGCTCGCCGAGCGGCTGTCGGTGTCGGAGGCGGCGCTTTACCGCCACTTCGCCAGCAAGGCGCAGATGTTCGAGGGCCTGATCGAGTTCATCGAGACCACCATCTTCGGCCTGATCAACGACATCGCCGCGCGCGAGACGTCGGGACTGAAGCAGGCGCGCAGCACCGTGCTGATGCTGCTCGAGTTCGCGCAGACCAACCGCGGCATGACGCGGGTGCTGATCGGCGACGCGCTGGTCAACGAGAACGAGCGGCTGCAGGAGCGCATGAACCAGATGTTCGAGCGCATCGAGTCGTCTCTGAAGCAGAGCTTCCGCCTTGCCGTGACGGAGAAGGAGCTGCCGCCGGAGTTCGACGCCGCCGCAAGGGCGGGGCTGGTCGTCGCCTACGTGATCGGCCGCTGGCACCGCTTCGCCAAGAGCGGCTTCCGCAAGCTGCCGGCTGACGGCGTCGACGCGCAGCTGCCGGTGCTGCTCGTCTAGCCGCGGTCCCCGCGCCGGCTCAGCGCAGCCGCACCCAGGCCCGCCGCACCGCCAGCATGGTGGCGGCGCTCAGCAGCATGAAGGCGATCAGCGACATGTTCGGGATCGCCAGCCCGAGGAAGGTCCAGTCGACCTTCAGGCAGTCGCCGTGCCCGGCAAACAGCTTGGGCAGCCAGGTTTCGAGCGGGAAGTCCTGGTGGAACCACTCGAACGGCCGGCCGCAGGTCATCGACTCGGGCGGATAGACGAGGATCCAGCTGTGCCAGCCGGCAATGCCGGCGCCGACCAGCGCACAGACCGCAGCCAGGATCGCCCCCACCAACTGGCCGCGCACGCCCCGCGACAGCAGCCCGACCACGGCGAAGATGGCGACGCTGATGATCGCCACCCGCTGCAGGACGCACAGCGGACAGGGTTCCAGCTGCAGGACGTGCTGGAAGTACAGTCCGCCGGCCATCGCCAGCACGACGATCGTGACGATCAGCGCCAGCAGCACGCGCGGTGTTGCGCGGTGGAACCAGTCGGCAAGTACACCCATGGTGGGAAATGAACGCGCCCGGGTCCGCGCCCGGACGCACGCTCAACCGCCTGAGCCGGCGCCGCAGACGGCGCAGCTCGGGTCCGGAGCGAATCGTACCGCGCGGAAGTCCATGCTCAGGGCGTCGAGGATCAAGAGTCGGTCGGCGTGCGCCGTGCCGGCCTGGGCGGCGAGCTTGAGCGCTTCGGCCGCCTGCATGGCGCCGACGATGCCGGTCAGCGGCGCGAACACGCCCATCACCGAGCACAGGTCGTCCTGGCCGTCGCCCTCCGGGAACAGGCACGCATAGCAGGGCGACCCGGGTCGGCGCAGGTCGAACACGGCGAGCTGGCCGTCGAAGCGGACCGCCGCCCCGGACACCAGCGGCCGCCGGCGGGCCACGCAGGCCCGGTTGATGGCGTGCCGGGTGGCGAAGTTGTCGGTGCAGTCGAGCACCACGTCGGCGCCGGCCACCAGGCAGTCGAGCTCGGCCGGACCGACACGTTCGCCGACCGCGGCCAGTTCGACCTGCGGATTGAGCGCCGACAGCGTCGTCAGCCCGGAAGCCGCCTTGTTGAAGCCGATTCGACCGGAGTCGTGCAGGATCTGGCGCTGCAGGTTGGTGAGATCGACCGCGTCGCCGTCGACCAGTGTCAGCCGGCCGATGCCCGCCGCAGCCAGGTACATCGATGCGGGCGAGCCGAGCCCGCCGGCGCCGACGACCAGCGCCGAGGCGGCGCGGATGCGCGCCTGCCCTTCGATGCCGATCTCCTGCAGCAGGATGTGGCGCGAATAGCGCAGCAGCTCGTCGTCGTTCATGGTTGGCTGCCGGCGGAGGCAGGCGCCGGCCGGCGCCGGCGATGCCCGCGAGCGCTGCGCCGACGCCGCTGCCGCGCGACGCCGGCGTTGCGCCGGTGCCTCAGCGGCTGGGGGCGGACGAGGCGGCGACGCTCTCCGGCTTCTTCGCCGTCTCGACCGGCAGCCCCTTGAGGTGATTCATCGCCTGCTGCAGCTGGAAGTCCTCGGTCGATCCGAACTCGTAGCGCTTCGCCACCGGGGCCTCGGTGCGCGACTCGCCGTGCGGGTCGGCCGTCGCGCCGTCGCGCGAAGCGCCCACCGGCGCGGTCGAATCCTTCTTCTGCTCGAGGTGGCGAGCCAGATCGGCCTCGCGGATCTGCAGGCCGGCGAAACTGCCCTGCGCGGTGTCATCAACCATCAGGTCCGGCTCGATGCCCTTGGCCTGGATCGAACGGCCGCTGGGGGTGTAGTAGCGGGCCGTGGTCAGCTTGATCGCCGCCGGGCGGTCGCCGTCGGCGCGCAGCGGGATGATCGTCTGCACCGATCCCTTGCCGAACGTCTGCACGCCCATCACCGTCGCCCGCTTGTGGTCCTGCAGCGCGCCGGCGACGATTTCCGAGGCCGAGGCGCTGGCGCCGTTGACCAGCACCACCATCGGCACCGACTTGACCTCCTGGGGCAGTCGCGCCAGCAGGTCGTCGCGGCGGCCACGCTGGTAGTCATCCGGCGAAGCGACGAAACGGCGCTTGGCGTCGCTCATCCGGCCGTCGGTGCTGACCACCAGCGCTCCCTTGGGCAGGAACGCGGCCGACACGCCAATGGCCGAGTGCAGCAGTCCGCCCGGATCGTTGCGCAGGTCGAGCACCAGCCCCTTCAGCGGCCCCGACTTGTAGGCATCGCCCAGATGCCTGGCCAGATCCTCGACGGTGCGCTCCTGGAACTGCGAGATGCGGACGAACGCGTAGCCGGGCTCGATGACCTTGATCTTCACCGACTGCGTGCGGATGACGTCGCGCACGAGCCTGAACTCGAGCGGCTTGGCCTCGCCCTTGCGCGCCACGGTCAGCGTGACCGCGGTGCCCTTCTTGCCGCGCATCAGCTTCACCGCCTCGGACAGCGGCATGCCGCGCGTGAGGGTCTCGTCGATCTTGATGATCAGGTCGCCGGCCTTGATGCCGGCGCGGAACGCCGGCGTGTCGTCGATCGGCGCCACCACGCGCACCGCGCCGTCCTCGGGGGCGACCTCGATGCCGAGGCCGCCGAACTCGCCCTGCGTGCTGGTCTGCAGGTCCTTGAAGGCATCGGCATCGAGGAACGCCGAGTGCGGATCCAGCCCGGTGAGCATGCCGGAGATGGCTTCCTGGATCAGCTTGCGATCCTCGACCGGCTCGACGTAATGGTTCTTGATCGCGCCGAAGACGTCGGTCAGCTGGCGGATCTCCTCGAGCGGGATCGGGCCGCGGGTGTCGCGGAACGCGTAGGCCGAGATGCCGAGACTGACCGCGACGCCCGCAAAGGCGCCGACGCTGATCAATGCGAAAGTCCGCAAACGTCCGCTCATGAGACCTCCGGAAGCGGAGCCGGGCACGGTGCGAGCGCCGAAGCAGGACTGTCCACCTTCAGCGCACCTGGGCCCAGCGCAGCGGGTCGATCGGTCGACCCTTGAAACGCAGTTCGAAGTATAGGCCCGGCTCGGCCACGCCACCGGTGCTGCCCACGGTGGCCACCGGGTCTCCGGCGCCGACCGTCGCCCCGACGTCGGCCAGCAGCGCCTCGTTGTTGCCGTAAACGGAGAGGAAGTTCTCGCCGTGGTCGATCACCAGCAGGTTGCCGAACCCGCGCAGCCAGTCGGCGAATACCACCCGACCGGCGGCCACCGCGTGCACCTCGGCGCCCGGGGCGGCGCGGATGAAGATTCCCTTCCAGGTCGGCGCGTCGACCTGCGCCTCGGTCGGTCGCGGGCTGCCGAACCGCGCCACCACCTCGCCGGCCACCGGCAGCGCCAGCTTGCCGCGCAGCTGGGCGAAGCTGCCGTCGCCCGGCAGGTCCGCATCCGGCGGGGCGGCGCCGGCCGGCGGCCGGCCGGCGCGCGCCGGCTCGCGTGGCTGCCGCCGCGCCTGTTCGGCGAGCAGCCGCTCGATCTCGCCGATCAGCGAGGCGAGCCGCTTCTCGTCCCGCTGCAGCGTCTGCAGCGAGCGCCGCTGACCGGCGAGCTGCCTGCCGATACGGTCGAGGGTACGGCTGCGCTCCGCCTGCTGCCGCAGCAGTTCGCTGCGCTTGCGCTGTTCGTCGTCGGCCAGCGCGGCCAGCTCGCGCTGCCTGATCTCCGACTGCGCCTGCAGCTCGGCCAGCTCCTCGCCACGCGTGCGCAGCTCGCCGAGCGAGCGGGCACGGCCGCGGGCGAGGTAATCGAGGTAGATCAGCTCGCGCTGCAGCTCGCCCGGACTGGCGCCTTCGAGCAGCCGCTGCAGCGGCGCCTGGCGGGCGAGCACGAACTGGCTGCGCAGCACGAAGCCGAGGCCCCGCTCTTCTTCCCGGTGCTGCGCGCTGACGGCGCGGCTGCGCGTGGCCAGCGACTCGATCTCCTGCTGCACCTGCCGCCTCTGCTGTGCCAGCTCGCGCAGCTGCCGGTTGGTCCCGGAGATCGCCGCCTCGGAATCGCGCAGCGCGTCGGCGGCTTCCGCCTGCGACGCCTCGGCACGGGCGACCTGCTGCCTGAGCCGGACCAGCTGCTGCTTCAGGCGACGCTGCTCCTCCTGCAGCTGCTGCTGCCGCTGCGCGCTGGGCTTGGCGGCGGCCTGCTTGCCGCCGGAAGGCTGCGCCGCGGCAGGCAGCTGGCCGCCGGCGGCGGCGACGGCGAGCGCCAACAGGACGCCGCCCAGCCGTGCTCTGGTCGACCTGAGCAAGCGGCTCTCAGGGCTTGGCCTTGCCCTGCGCTGCCACGGCCGCCATGGCGCGGGCGATCTCCTCGGGGTCGCCGAGGTAGTAGTTGCGCAACGGCTTCAGCTCGGCGTCGAGCTCGTAGACGAGCGGCCGCGCCGTCGGGATGTTCAGCCCGACGATGTCCTCGTCGGAGACGCCGTCCAGGTACTTGACCAGCGCGCGCAGCGAATTGCCGTGCGCCGCCACCAGCACCCGGCGGCCGCGCCGGATGGCCGGCGCGATCGAGTCGTTCCAGAACGGCAGCACGCGGGCGACCGTGTCCTTCAGGCACTCGGTGGCCGGGATCTCCTCAGGCTTCAGGTTCCGATAGCGCGGGTCGTTGCCGGCCCAGCGCGGATCGTCGCGGCTCAGCGGCTCGGGGGCGATCGCATAGGCGCGGCGCCAGATCAACACCTGCTGCTCGCCGTACCTGGCCGCCGTCTCGGCCTTGTTCAGGCCCTGCAGGCTGCCGTAGTGCCGCTCGTTCAGCCGCCAAGAGTGCACCACCGGGATCCACATCAGGTCGAGCGCGTCCAGCGCCAGCCACAGCGTGCGGATGGCCCGCTTCAGCACCGAGGTGTAGGCGATCTCGAAACCGTAGCCCTCGCGCTTCAGCAGTTCGCCGGCAGCGCGCGCTTCGCGGATGCCGGCCTCGGTCAGGTCGACGTCGGTCCAGCCGGTGAAGCGGTTGTCGAGGTTCCACTGGCTTTCGCCGTGGCGCAGCAGCACGAGCTTGTACATGTCGGTTTCCGGCGGATGGTTGGCCGCGTCATTTTATAATTCGCCTCTTTTCCCGCCGGCGGGGGGCATCCGTGCAGTTCTTCATCGACAATGCGCTGCTGATCGCGGTGGCCTTCGTCAGCGGCGGCATGCTGCTGTGGCCTCTGCTGCGCTCGCGTGCCGCCGGACCGGCGCTGACGACGCTGCAGGCGACGCAGCTGATCAACGGCAAGCACGCACAGGTGATCGACGTGCGCGACGGCGCCGAGTTCGCCCGCGGCACGCTGCCCAACGCCAGACACATCCCGCTCGCCGAGCTCGGCGCACGCGGGCCGAAGGAACTGAAGAAGGACCGGCCGGTGATCGTCCTGTGCAATTCGGGCAACATCGCCGGCCGCGCCGCCGCCCAGCTGCGTGCCGCGGGGCTCGCCGAGGTCTACGTGCTGGCCGGCGGCCTTAACGCCTGGCGCGAGGCCGGCCTGCCGACCAAGAGCTGAGCGAGTCTCCTGCGCCACCGTCCGACCCGGAGCCGACGATGACCGCCCACGTGCTGATCTACCGCACCGAGCATTGCCCGTACTGCCACCGCGCGGAGGCGCTGCTCAGGGCGCGAGGAGTCACCGAGATAGAGGCGGTGCGCGTCGACGTCGACCCGGCCCGCCGCGACGAGATGGTTTCGCGAACCGGCCGCCGCACCGTGCCGCAGATCTTCATCGGCAGCACCCACGTCGGCGGCTTCGACGACCTGTCGGCCCTCGACCACGAAGGCCGGCTCGTTCCCATGCTCGCCGGCTGACGCCGGCCCGATCCAACCAGACCACCAGGAACCCTCATGGCAGAGAACAACGGCGCCGGCCAGCCGGCCGGCAGCAATGCGCAGGGCGCCGCCGCCGGACCGACCTTCCAGCTGCAGCGCTGCTACCTGAAGGACGCCTCGCTCGAGCTGCCGCATGCGCCGCACATCTTCCTCGAGCAGCAGTCGCCGAACATCGACGTGCAGCTCGAGGTCAGCAACAGCGCCGTGCTCGAGGGCATCTACGAGGTCGTGGTGCGGGTGACCGCCACCGCCAAGTACGGCGA
The DNA here is from genome assembly GCA_020355165.1 of Burkholderiales bacterium. Taxonomy (GTDB): domain Bacteria; phylum Pseudomonadota; class Gammaproteobacteria; order Burkholderiales; family Burkholderiaceae_F; genus JADJWR01. The sequence goes on along the minus strand of CP070661.1, from coordinate 579,566 downwards.
CAAGGTGCTGTTCCTCGTCGAAGGCAAGCAGGGCGGCATCTTCGAGATCCGCAACGTTCCCAAGGAACAGTTCGAGCCGATCATCGGCATCGTCTGCCCGAACATCGTCTATCCCTATCTGCGCGCCAACGTCGCCGACCTGATCAACCGCACCGGCCTGCCGCCGATCCACCTGGCGGAGATCAACTTCGAGGCCCTGTACCAGCAGCGCCTGGCGCAGCAGCAGGCGCAGGCGGGCGCGCCCGCCGCGGCGGCGCCGACGCAGTAACCGGCACGGCTCGGCTGCCGGCGGCGGCAGCGGGCGTTCGCTCGTGCAGATCACGGTTCTGGGTGCCGGCTCCTGGGGCACGGCGCTGGCGGCCGCGCTGGCGCCGCGACATGAGGTGCGCCTGTGGGCGCGCGACAGGGCTGCCCTGTCGTCGATGGCCGCGAGCAGGCGCAACGAACGCTACCTTCCCGGCATCGAGCTGCCGGCAGCCTTGCACTACGCGGGGGAGCTTTCGGACGCGGTCGCGCATGCCGGCGGCGGCCTGCTGCTGATCGCCACACCGACCGACGCGCTGCGCGGGCTCGCACGGCAGCTGCGCGCGATCGCGGTGCTGCCGCCG
>CP070661.1:562046-578858 GCA_020355165.1 Burkholderiales bacterium | reverse complement strand
ACAAGGTGCTCGAGCAGATCGGCAACGTCGCGCAGCTGCCGGGCATCGTCGGCAGCGCGATGGCGATGCCCGACGCGCACTGGGGCTACGGCTTCCCGATCGGCGGCGTGGCGGCGTTCGACCCGGACCAGGGCGGGATCATCTCCGCCGGCGGCGTCGGCTTCGACATCTCCTGCGGCATCCGCTGCCTGCGCACCGATCTCACGCTGCCCGAGATCGCGCCGAGGCTGGAGCAGCTCGGCGAGCGGCTGTTCCGCACCATTCCGGCCGGCGTCGGCGTCGAGGGCGACCTGAAGCTCTCGATCGACGAACTCGACACGGTGATGCGCGACGGCGCCGAGTGGGCGGTGCGCCGCGGCTTCGGCTCGGGCGACGACCTGCAGTACGTCGAGGAGCGCGGCCGGGTCGCAGGCAGCGTGCCCGGCAACGTCTCGCAGACGGCGAAGAAGCGCCAGCGCGGCGAGATGGGCACGCTCGGCTCGGGCAACCACTACCTCGAGGTGCAGGTGGTCGACCGGATCGACGACGCGGCCGCGGCGCAGGCCTACGGCATCCGCGAGGGGCAGATCGTCATCTCGATCCACTGCGGCTCGCGCGGGCTCGGCCACCAGATCGGCACCGACTACCTGGTGAGCCTGGCCAAGGCGGCCGGCCGGCTCGGCATCCGCCTGCCGGACCGCGAGCTGGCCTGCGCGCCGATCAACTCGCCGGAGGGACAGGAGTACATCGGCGCGATGAACGCGGCGATCAACGTGGCGCTGGCCAACCGGCAGATCCTCACCGCGCTGACCCGCGACACCGTGCACGAGATCTTTCCGCAGGCGCAGATCGAGACGCTGTTCGACGTCTCGCACAACACCTGCAAGCCGGAGACGCACGTCGTCGACGGCCGGCGCCGCCGGCTGTACGTGCACCGCAAGGGCGCCACGCGCGCCTTCGGCCCCGGGCACGCCGATCTGCCGGCGCGCTACCGCGAGGCCGGCCAGCCGGTGATCATCGGCGGCAGCATGGGCACCGGCTCGTACATCCTCGCCGGCACCAGGCAGTCCGAGGCGCGCGCGTTCAGCTCGGCCAGCCACGGCGCCGGCCGGCAGATGAGCCGGCACCAGGCGCTGAAGCAGTGGCACGGCCGGCAGCTGGTCGACGAGCTGCGCAGCCACGGGATACTGATCCGCACCCGCTCGATGCGCGGCGCCGCCGAGGAGGCGCCGGGCGCCTACAAGGACGTCGACGCGGTGGCGCTTGCGACCGAGGGCGCCGGCCTGGCGCGCCGGGTCGCCTTCCTGCGGCCGAAGGTCTGCGTGAAGGGGTGATCGCGCCGCCGCGTCGCTACGACAGCAGCCGCACGTTCAGTGCGGCGACCCGCGCGAACGCGCCGTCACCGGTGAGGAACATGTGCTCGGCGCCGAACTGCAGGCAGCTCGCCGCCTGCAGGGCATCCGGCGTGCGCAGCCCGTGCCTGACGCGTATGGCGGTGGCCAGCTCGACCACGTCCCGGGTCAGCTCGACCCAGATCAGGTCCGGCCGCGCGAAAAAGGCGTCGAAGGCGGCCAGCGTCTCCTGGTCGCCGTCTCTTGCGGGCCGGACCCGGCATTCGAGCCACGACAGGCGGCTCACCGCGGCTCCGGCGTCCGGATGATTCTTCGCCCATCGCGACAGCTCGGCCCGCAGCCGCTGCGCGAACGGCGGGCCGCCTTCGATCAGGTAGATCAGCGCGCTTGCGTCGAAGAAGGCGATCACGCCCAGCTCTCCCGCTCGGCGCGCAGCTGGCGATCGAGCAGGCGGCGTGATTTCGACCCCTTCACCGGCTGGCTGAGCAGCCATTGGATCGCGGTCATCCCGGGCTGCACTACGCCGCCCTTCCCCATGGACAGTTCCGCGTACTGCTTCTCGGTCAGCACGACGGCGGCTGCCTTGTTGCGCTTGACCAGATGCACGGGGCCTCGCCGCAGTCGCTCCTCGATGGCTGCCATCCCGCGACGTTTCAGTTCCGCTGCTGTCAGGGTGTTCATCGTTGCCCTCCAAACGGTACTAAAAACAGTACCAATTGTACAAGACAAAGTACCGTTTCTGCGGGCCTATCCTCGACCCGGCTCCTTGCACTTCGCATCCGTCTTCGACTGACGGAATCGGTCCGACACCCATGTCCGAAATCCGCATACCTCCCCACAACCTCCCCGGCACGCTGATCCTCCCGGCGCAGGCGCAGGCGGTGGTCGCCTTCGCGCACGGCAGCGGCTCCGGGCGCTTCTCGCCGCGCAACCGGCAGGTGGCGGCGCGGCTGCAGCAGGAGAACCTCGGCACGCTGCTGTTCGACCTGCTCACCGAGGCCGAGGCCGACGACCGCCGCAACGTGTTCGACATCCCGCTGCTGGCCGAGCGGCTCGGCGAGGCGATCGAATTCCTGCGCGCGAACGCGGCGACGCGCGCGCTGCCGATCGGCCTGTTCGGCGCCAGCACCGGCGCGGCGGCGGCGCTGGTCGCCGCCGCGCAGCGGCCCGGCGAGATCAGCGCCGTCGTCTCCCGCGGCGGCCGGCCGGACCTGGCCGGCGACGCGCTGCCGCTGGTCAGGGCGCCGACGCTGCTGATCGTCGGCGGTGCCGATGTCGAGGTGCTGATGCTGAACCGCGCCGCCGCGCGGCAGATGAAGTGCGAGCAGGAACTCGCGGTGGTGCCGCGCGCGACGCATCTGTTCGAGGAGCCGGGAACGCTCGAGCAGGTGCAGGAACTGGCGGCGCGGTGGTTCGCGCGCCATTGCCGCCCGGCGGCGACCTAGCGGACGCAGACGCTGCCGGACTATCGGCGCCGCGCGCGGCCGCGCAGCGCCGTGCACCGCCCTCGCCCGGCGCTGGCCGGGCGGCAGCGAGGCGCACGAGTTCTTTCTACGCCCGCACGATCAGCAGCGGCGTCTCGCACTTGGCGGCGATCCGCGTCGCCACCGAACCGAGCACGACGGTCTTGAAGCCGCCGTAGCCGTGCGAGCCGACCAGCAGCACGTCGAGGTTCTTCTTCGCGTAGGCGGCGACCTGGTCGCCCGGCATGCCGGTCAGGCGCACTTCGTCGGCGTGCACATTGGCCTTCTCGAACAGACGGCGCGCCGGATCGACGGCCTTCTCGAAGTCCCGGTCCTGCAGCCGCTTGATCTCCTGCTCGGTGAAGGTCGGCACCGCAACGCCGCCGAGGTCGGCCATCACCGGCATCACGAAGTCGGGCACGACGTGGATCAGCGTCATCCGCGCCTTGGCGCCGAACAGGCTGCGGTGGCGCAGCGCGAACTTCACCGCCGCCAGGCCGAACTTGCTGCCGTCCACCGCGATGCCGGTGCGCAGCAGGTCGCCCCTCGGCGCAGCCAGGCCGCGCACGACCAGCACCGGCCGCTTGCTTCGCGCCAGCACGCCGTGCGTGACCGAGCCGAACAGCAGGCCCTTGAACTCCGCATAGCCGTGCGCGCCGAGCACGATCAGGTCGGCCTTCAGCTCGTCGGCCACCGCGGCAATCCGCTCGGCCGCGTGGCCGTTCTCGGCATGCGTCTGCGCCTCGATGCCGGCCTTGGCCAGCTTCTTGCGCGCCGGCGCCAGCACCGCCTCCGCCTCGCCCTCGTAGATGCGCCGCGTCAAGGCGCGGCCGAGCTGCGCCGCCGCCGGAGCCGAGATCGTCGGCTGCACGTTAACGAGGTGCACCTCGGGGCTGGCGCCGATCAGCGTGCTGCGCGTGGTCAGGAAAGACAGCGCCCGCCTGCTGTAGTCGCTGCCATCGAGCGGTACCAGGATTCTCATGATCACGCCTCCTTCTCGTTGCGCAACCAAACCACCGCGCCAGACAGGTTACGCCTGCGCCAGCGGCCCGGCACGCCGGCTGCGTCGCTCCGATGACGCAGGTCAACTGCGCCGGCGCGCCTGCTCCTACAGTGAACTCAACCCTGAAGCGCAAGGCGGCGGAAGTGAACGCGACGGCACGCGGCCGCGGCAGCATGATGCGCATCCTGGCGCTCGCCGGCGGCGGCTACCTGGGCCTGTACACGGCCACCGTGCTGGCCGAGCTGGAGAAGCGGGTGGGCGAGCCGCTCGGCCGCCGCTTCGACCTCATTGCCGGCACCTCGGTCGGCGCGATCGCCGCGCTCGCGCTGGCGTTCGAAGTGCCGATGCTGCGGGTGGTGCGCCTCTTCCAGGGCCGCGGCTCGGAGGTCTTCTCGCCGCGGGCGCGGCCGCGCCGCGCGGTGACGCGGCTGCTGGACCTGTCGCGCTCGGTGCTCGGCCCCAAGTACACCGGCACTGCCCTGCGCGAGGTGCTGATGCGCGACCTCGGCCGCCGCACGCTCGGCGAGGCGATGCACAACGTGGTGATCCCGGCGGTCGACGTCACGCACAGCCAGACCAAGGTCTTCAAGACGCCGCACACCGAGCAGTCCACCGGCGACGAGGACCTCGCCGCGGTCGACGTGGCGATGGCCGCCTGCGCCGCGCCGGCCTACTTCCCCTCAATGCGCATCGGCGACACGCTGTACGCCGACGGCGGGCTGTTCGCCACCGCGCCCGACCAGGTGGCGCTGCACGAGGCGGAGCACTTCTTCGGCGTGCCGCCGGAGCGGGTGACGATGCTGTCGGTCGGCACCGCCACCGAGCGCTACCAGCCGGACGACTCGGCCGACGAGGACGACGGCGCGATCGGCTGGCTCACCGACGGCCGGCTGATCCTGACCCTGATCTCGGTGCAGCAGCAGCACGTCGAGGCGATGATGGAGGACCGCCTCGGCGACCGCTACCTGCACCTCGATGCGCCGTGGCCGCGCGACGCCGGGCTGGGCATCGACGTGGCGACCGAGGAAGCGGCGGCGACGCTGATGGCGCTGGGCAAGGCCACCGTCGCCGAGGCCGACTTCGTGCGCCTGGCGCAGTTCATGTAGCCGGCGGCCGGCGCGGCGCGCCGCCGCCCTCAGCGGCCCCAGTCGTGCTGCTCGAAGGCGCGCGCGAAGGCCTCCAGGTCCTCCGCGGCCAGCCGGTCGATGCCGCCGGCGCCGGCGCGGCCGTCGCCGCCGAAGCGACGGCACAGGCGGTCGGTGCCCCTGGGGCGCTCGACCGGCGCGCGCACGCTCGCCATGTAGCTGCCGTCGTCGCGCGCCTTGAGCACGGCAGAGGCGCCCGACGACGAACGCTCGGCGAGCAGGTTGGCGAAGGCCCCGAGCACGCGACGGCTCCAGCCTGCGTCGGGCAGCAGGAACACCGCGCCGGCCGCGCTCTCGCGCCAGGGCCGCACCTGCATCGCGGTGGCCAGATCGGCGCGTCGGCGCGCCGCCAGCTCGCTGACGATCGGATCGTCGCCGACGAATTCGAGCGGATCGCCGTAGACCGACAGCCGCCCGTACAGCGCCGCCGGCTCGATCAGCACGTCCGCCGCCGTTTCGCCGTAGCCGTTGTAGTTGACCGCCTCGCCGAGCTCGCGCAGCTGCGCCAGCTCGCCTTCGTTCAGGCCGCTCGATGTGCCGAGCGCGTGCGCGACCGCGGCGAGGTTGTCGCCGAAGGCCGCCGCCACCGCCCAGCGCCGGTAGCGGCCGCCCAGCACGCGATCGACCAGCAGGCTGGTGCAGACATCCGGCGCGACATCGATCAGCGTCTGCAGCGCGGGATGCTCGGGGATGCGGCCCGCGTGATGGTGGTCGAACCAGCGCACCGTGGCGCCGGCCGCCAGCAGCCGCTGCAGCGGCGCCAGGTTGCGGCCGAGCGCGATGTCGAACACGCGCAGCTGCAGCGCGCCGCCCGCGGCGGCATCCGGCGCGATGCGGTCGAGCAGCGCGATCTCGCGCTTCAGCCCGGTGACGATTCGCACCGCGCCCGGGTCGGGGCCGGGCTCGGCCAGCCGCAGCTGGTGGGCGGCGAACAGCCCGTCGGCGTCGCCGTTGAAGACGTCGATCTCGACCGGCCTCATCGCTGTCGCAGCCGTGCCGCCAGGCGCTCGACCTGGCCGTCGAGCCGCGCGCGGCCGATGCGCGTGTCGAAGCGCAGCACGCGCTCGCCGGCCCCGGGGTTCTCGACGAACGAGTACTGCCTCTCGAGCACGGCCAGCGTCGCATCGGAGGCGTCGGCACCACTGGCCTGGCGGCGGGCGATGCGCGCGCGCAGGGTCGCCGGCGGCGCTTCGCACCAGACGCAGGCGAAGCGCGCCCTGAGCGTCGCCGCCAGCTCGCGCAGCGCAGTGCGCTCGGCACGCTTGAGCATCGCCGCATCGACGATGACCGGGTAGCCGGCATCGAGCACGGTCGCCGCCACCTCGTGCAGCCGCCGGTAGGTTCGCAATGTCATCTCGGCAGAATAAAGCCCGGCGCCGAAGGCCGCCGCCTTGCGTGCGCCGGTCCACGGGCCGGCGAGCCGCTTGCGCTCGACGTCCGAGCGCACCCGCACGGCGCCGAGGTGCTCGAGCAGCAGCCCGGCAACGGTGGTCTTGCCCGAGCCGGACAGGCCGCCGACGGCGACCAGCAGCGGCGACGGCGGTACCGCCAGCCTCTCGGCCAGCGCCAGGTCGCGTGCGAAGGCGGCGCCTGCCCGGGTGCGCTCGGCTGCCGGGGTGTCCGGCTGGTGCGCCCGGATCAGCGAGACCTTGGCCCGCACCAGCGCCCGGTAGACGGCGTAGAAGCGCAGGCCGGCCAGCAGGCCGTAGTCGCCGCTTTGCGCCAGCACGCGGTCGACGAACCGCCACGCCAGCCGCGGCAGTCCGTGCTCGATCAGGTCCATGAAGGTGAAGGCGATGTCGCTCGCCACGTCGATGAAGCGCAGCTCGGGGTTGAACTCGATGCCGTCGAACGGCACCGGCACCTCGTCGAGCAGCACGATGTTGGCCAGGTGCAGGTCGCCGTGGCACTCGCGGATGAAGCCGCCCGCCTGGCGCGCCGCGAACCAGCCGGCGCGCAGCCGGAACTCGGCCTCTGTCCACTGCGCCAGCCGCTGCAGCCGCGCCCGCCGCGGCTCGTCGTCGAGCCGCAGCTGGCACAGGGCGAAGTTCTCGCGCGCCCAGCGCAGCACCTTCTCCGGCGCCCCGTAGTCCGACCCGGCCGGCGCCGGCGCCGCCGCGGCGTGAAACGCCGCCACTTCTTCGGCCAGCCGGTCGACGTGGGCGGCGCTCAGGCGGCCGGCGCGGGCGCGGCGGTCGGCGAGGTTGCGGGTGGCGAAGCGGCGCATGCGCACCGCGTACTCGATCACCGGACCCCGGCCGCCGATCCGCGGCGCCGCTTCGCTGCCGGTGATGCGCACCACGTCCAGATAGATCTGCGGCGCAGTGCGCCGGTTCAGCCGCAACTCCTCCTCGCAGCAGCGTTGCCGCGCGGCCAGCGTGCTGAAGTCGACGAAGCCGAAGGCGACCGGCTTCTTCAGCTTGTAGGCGTACCCGCCGGCCAGCAGCACGCTCGAGATGTGCGTCTGGATCAGCGTCACCGGCCGCCCGCTGCTCGCCCTGAGCCGGCTGCGCAGCGCCGCCACCAGCGCTGCGTGCCGCGCCATCGCACCGTTGACCGGCGCGCTCCGACGTTGCCTCGGTGCCATCGCGGCGGCTCAGCCGCCCCCTCGCGCCGGTGCGAGCAGCACCGCCAGCCGCCGGTCGCCGGCTTCCAGCAGGGTGCGCTGCGGGTGCTCGCCGAGCGCCGCGCGGTCGCAGACGACCACCCGCACGCGCCGCTCGGCCAGTTGCGCCAGCAGCGCCTGCAGCGAGTGCGTGCGCAGCTGCGGCTGCCCGGCCTCGGCGTCGACGCGCGGCGCGCCGAGCGCCTGCGCCATGCGCCGCGCCAGCTCGCCCGCCACTGCGGAGCCTAGGAAAGCGATGGCGCCGCTCGCGCGCGCGCCCTGGTGCGGCAGGTACAGCAGCGCCGCCGGCGAGGCGAGCGCCGCCTGCAGCAGCTCGGTGAACGGCTGCACCCAGCGCGCCATCGGGTCGGCCGGCTCGGTGACCACCAGCAGGTCGTCCTGCTGCGCGTACTGCGCCAGCACCGCGCCCGGGCCGCCGCGCGCCACGGTGAGCTGCGCGTGCAGCCCCGCTCGCTGCGCGAGCTCGAGCTGGCGGCGCAGCACGGCAGCGGCGAGCTCGAGCTCGCGCTGCACCTCGGTCGGCTGCATCTCGCGCCACACGGCCCCGCGCGGATCGAAGGTGCGCGGCGACGGCAGCCCGGCCATCGCCAGCGAGGCGATGTCCTCCAGCAGCAGCGCCTGCAGCTCGGCGCCGAGCGCCCGCGCCAGATCGATCACGGCGTCCACCGCGGCGGGCGCCACACCGGCCGGGAAACTCGCCACCAGCCGCGTGTACAGGACCGGGGCGGCCATCTTCGCCTACTTGCCTTCCGCCGCCGGAGCAGCGCCGTACTGGCGGCGCGTCTGCGCGTACGACAGCAGCCGCGCCTCGACGCGGCCGTTGACGCTGTCGGCCGGGAAGTGCCCCTCGGCGTCGCGCTCGCCGGCCGGCATGCCGGTCAGTGCGGCCAGCGCGTCGTCGACGCTGGCCACCGTCGACACCGAGAAGCGCCCGGCCTTGCACGCCTCGACGACGTCGGCACGCAGCATCAGGTGCTGCGCGTTGGCCGCCGGGATCAGCACGCCCTGCGTGCCGCTCAGTCCCCGCGCCGTGCACAGGTCGAAGAAGCCCTCGATCTTCTCGTTCACCCCGCCGATGGCCTGCACCTCGCCGTGCTGGTTGATCGACCCGGTCACCGCCAGGTCCTGGCGCAGCGGCGCGTCAGCCAGCGCCGACAGCAGCGCGCAGGCCTCGGCCAGCGACGCCGAATCGCCCTCGACGCCGCCGTAGCTCTGCTCGAACACCAGGCTGGCGTGCAGCGACATCGGCGCGTCGAGCGCGTAACGGCCGGCGAGGAAACCGTTGAGGATCAGCACCCCTTTCGAGTGCAGCGGCCCGCCGAGCTCGACCTCGCGCTCGATGTCGACCAGCTTGCCGGCGCCCGGCCGCACGCGCGCGGTGATCCGCGTCGGCCGGCCGAACGAGGTGTCGCCCAGCGTCAGCACCGACAGGCCGTTGATCTGCGCCACCTTCGAGCCGCTGGTGGCGATCAGCGCGATCTCGCGCAGCATCGCCTCCTGCACGCGCTCGCGCAGCCGCCCGGCGCGGCGGATCTGCTCGTCGATCGCCCGCTGCACGTCGTCCCTCGTCGTCACCGGCCGGCCGGCGTCGCGGGCCCAGAAATCGGCCTCGGCGAGCAGGTCGCGCACGCGTTCGACGTGCAGCGTGAGCTTCTCCGCGTCCTCGGCCAGGCGGGCGGCGTGCTCGATCACCCGCGCCACCGCCGCTGCGTCGAGCGGCTGCAGCGAGGCGTCGCGGGCCAGCGCGGCGACCATCTGCGCGTAGCCGGCCTCGGCCGCCGGCGCGCGGTCGAGCGCGTCCTCGAAGTCGGCCAGCACCTTGAAGTGCACCGCCAGCTCGGGATCGAAGGCCGCCAGCAGCCAGTACAGCCAGCGCTCGCCGACCAGCACCACCTTCAGGTCGAGCGGGATCGGGTCGGGTTCGAGCGACACGGTGCTGGTGAGGCTCAGGATGTCGTCGACGCTCTCGAAACGGATGCGGCGCGTCTTCAGCGCGCGCTTGAGCGCCGCCCACGAGAACGGCTCGGTCAGCAGGCTGCGCGCATCGAGCAGCAGGTAGCCGCCGTTGGCCCGGTGCAGGGCGCCCGCCTTCAGCCGCCGGAAGTCGGTCGAAAGCAGGCCGCGGTGCCAGACGTGCTCGATGCGGCCGACCAGGTTGCGCAGCGTCGGGTGCAGTTCCTCGACCACCGGCGCACCGCCGGCCGACCCTTCGGCGGTCACCAGCACGTTGACCTCGTAGCGCTCCAGCGGGCCGATCGTCGCCCACTCCTGCTCCTCGCCGCCCTCCTCGCGCGCCGCCGCCTGCGCCGGGCCGATGAACACGCCGACGTTGTCGAGCAGGTCGTTGCGCATCGCGTCGAGGTGCTCGAGCGCCACCGGCAGGTCGGCGAAGCGGGTCTTGGTCTCGTCGATCGAATGGCTGACCGCGAAGCGTGCCGTGTCGCGGTCGAGCGTGCGCGCCTCCTCGCGCCGCTCCTTGTCCCAGCGCGGCACGTTCTGCAGGATCTCCTGCAGCCTGGCCTCGAACTGCTTGAGCAGCGCGTGCAGCCGGTCGCGCTCCGACTCGGGCAGCGCGTTGAACGCCTCCGGCTTGAGCACCTCGCCGCCGTCGGCCAGCGGCGCCACGCCGAAGCCGAACGGCGTGCGCACGATGGCGACGTTGCTCTCGCCGGCCTCCTTGGTCAGCGCCGAGAACGCCTGCTCCTGCTTGCGGCGGAAGGCCTCGTCGATCGCCCGCCGGCGCGCCTGGTAGTCCTGGGCCTCGAACGCCGCCGGCAGCGCGGCGCCGAGGTCGCGGATCAGCTCGGCGATGGCGTCGCGGAACTGCGGCCCGCGCCCCGAAGGCAGGCGAAGCGCCCGCGGCTTGTAGGCCTGGGCGAAGTTGTTGACGTAGACCCAGTCCTCCGGCGCCGCCTCGCCGCGCGCCTTTTCCTGCAGCAGCGCGCGCACCGTGCGATCGATGCCTGCGCCGGGCGTGCCGATCACGAACAGGTTGAATCCCGGCGCCTGCATGCGCGCGCCGAAGCGCAGCGCGTCGAGCGCCCGCGCCTGGCCGATCGCCTCGTCGTGCGCCGCCACGTCGGCGGTCGTGCGCAGCGGCAGCGACGCCGGATCGACCCGGCGGGCAAGCTGCTCGACGCTCAGTGCGGTGGCAGTCATCAGGGTCCCCGCCAGCGTTCATTCTCGGCGCGACAGCCGCGCAGGCCCTGCGCTAGAACAAACACGCGGCACCCGTTGCGACACGGGTGCCGCGTTGGTCGCCTCGAGCAGCGCACTGGCGCGCGCCGGACTGTGCCCGCCCGGCGCTCGGCTCAGCAGCGCGCGGCCGGCGACGCGAGTCGCCGCGTTCGCGGCGTTACTGGACCGCCAGCCGACGGCTGGTGGCGCCGGCCTTCTTCGGTAGCGTCAGCTCGAGCACGCCGTCGGTGTACCTGGCGGCGGCCGTCTTCTCGTCGACGTCGCTGGTCAGCGTGAAGCTGCGCGTCATTGCGCCGTAGTAGCGCTCGGAACGCAGCATGGTCTCGCCCTTTTCCTCTTTCTCGCGCTTGACCTCGGCGCGGATCGTGACGAGGTTGCCGTCGATCGAGACTTCGATGTCCTCCTTCTTCACGCCAGGGATCTCGGCATGGATCATGTAGGCCTTCTCGGTCTCCTTCAGGTCGAGGCGGAATTCGGGCTCGGTCTCCAGGTCAAGCCGTGTCGGCCGCAGCATGTTGCGGAAGAACTCGCGGAATGCCACGTCGAACGGATCGGTGCGAACGATGTTGCTCATACTTCCTCCTTCAATGGCTCCGCACCGTGCCACGCTCAGCGGTGGCTACTCCGGTGGACGGAGCCGCCCAAGCACTGCAATTTCTTGTACTCCTTTGCGCGCGCCGGCCTTTGACTGATCCCAAGGCAGCGCGCCACGCGGCGTCACCGAAACGCAGTACCGACGAAGCGACGGCCGCAGCGAAGGTCGACGACGGCGGCTCCCCGGTTGACTCGGGTCAACGCGCACCTCGGGCTGCGCCGTATGGTGGATACGTGCGTCGAGGCGCTGCACCCCGACGCAGGAACGGCGGATGCCCGACGTTGCGCCCAGCAACCGACCTTCGCGGATCAGCAAGACGGCCGCTTTCCTCGTCAGGCCGCACCTGCTCGACCGCCAGGCGATCTGCGACACCTTCCGCTGGAGCGACGCGCGCCGGCAGCTGGCCGGCCTGCCGGGCGGAGCGCTGAACATCGCGGCCGAGGCCGTCGAGCGGCACGGGCGCGGCGCCCGCGCCGAGCACCCGGCGATCGTCTGGCTGGGCGCCGATGGCGGGCGGCAGACGATCACCTACGGCGAACTGCAGCGGCGCAGCAGCCGCTTCGCCAACGCGATCATCGCCCTCGGGCTGCAGCGCGGCGACCGCCTGTTCGTGCTGGCGCCGCGCATTCCGGCGCTGTACGTCGCCGTGCTCGGCGCGCTGAAGGCCGGCGTGGTGGTGTCGCCGCTGTTTTCCGCCTTCGGGCCGGAGCCGATCGCCACGCGGATGAACCTCGGCGGCGGCCGCGCGCTCGTCAGCACGGCAGCCCTGTATGCGCGCAAGGTGGCGCCGGTGCGCGAGCGGATCCCGACGCTCGAGCACGTGCTGCTCGCCGGCTGCGGCGGCGACACGCCGGCGCCCGCCGGCGCGCACGACCTCGACGCGCTGCTGCAGCGGGCGTCCGACGAGTTCGCCACCGTGGCAACCGCGCCCGACGAGATGGCACTGCTGCACTTCACCAGCGGCACCACCGGCAAGCCGAAGGGGGCGGTCCACGTGCATGAGGCAGTGGTGGCGCACTACGCCACCGGCCTGTACGCGCTCGACCTGCACGCCGACGACGTCTTCTGGTGCACTGCCGATCCCGGCTGGGTCACCGGCATGTCCTACGGGATCATCGCGCCGCTGGTGCACGGCGTGACGATGGTCGTCGACGAGGCCGAGTTCGATCCGGAGCGCTGGTACCGCATCCTGCAGGACGAGCGGGTCACCGTCTGGTACACGGCACCGACCGCGGTGCGCATGCTGATGAAGGCCGGCGCCGGGATCGCCGACCGCTACCGCTTCGACGGCCTGCGCTTCATCGCCAGCGTCGGCGAGCCGCTCAATCCGCAGGCCGTGTGGTGGGGCCAGGACGTGTTCGGCCTGCCGATCCACGACAACTGGTGGCAGACCGAGACCGGCGGAATCATGATCGCCAACACGGTGGCGCAGGACATCAAGCCGGGCTCGATGGGCCTGCCGCTGCCGGGGATCGAGGCATTCGTCGTGCAGCGGCGCGACGGCGAGGTCGAGATCGTCGATGCGCCGGACGTCGAGGGCGAGCTGGCGCTGCGCGCCGGCTGGCCGTCGATGTTCCGCGGCTACCTCAACGACGACGAACGCTACCGCAGGTGCTTCGTGCGCGACCTGTACCTGACCGGCGACCTGGTCAAGCGCGACGCCGACGGCTACTACTGGTTCGTCGGCCGCGCCGACGACGTGATCAAGTCGGCCGGCCACCTGATCGGCCCGTTCGAGGTCGAGAGCGCGCTGATGGAGCACCCGGCGGTGGCCGAAGCCGGCGTGATCGGCAAGCCCGATCCGGTGCTCGGCGAAACCGTCAAGGCCTTCGTCTCGCTGAAGGGCGGCTACACGGCCGGAGAGGAGCTGCGCCGCGAGCTGCTCGGCCACGCGCGCAGGCGGCTCGGCCCGACGGTGGCACCGAAGGAGATCGACTTCACGGCGAAGCTGCCGCGCACGCGCAGCGGCAAGATCATGAGGCGGCTGCTGAAGGCGCGCGAGCTCGGCCTGCCCGAAGGCGACACCTCGACCCTCGAGGCGGACGACAGGCAGCCGCAATGAGCGAGGATGCAATGAAGAAGACACTGATCGTCTATCACTCCCGCAGCGGCCACACCGAGCGGGTGGCCGAGGCACTGGCCCGCCGGCTCGATGCCGACCTCGAAGAGATCCGCATCGTGCAGCCTCTCGGCGGCATCGCCGGCTACGCGATGTGCGCGATCGAGGCCATCGCCGGCCTGACGCCGGCGCTGCGGCCGATGCACCGCGACCCCGCCGCCTACGAGCTGGTGGTCATCGGCACGCCGGTGTGGTTCTGGAGCGTCGCCAGCCCGGTGCGCAGCTGGCTCGAGGCGCACCCGCTGAAGCGCCGGGTCGCCTTCTTCTGCACGATGGGCGGCTCGGGCGCACAGCGCGTGTTCGCCGCCATGCGCGAGCTGGCGAAGCACAAGCCGGTGGCAACCCTGCCGCTGCTCGAAGCGCAGGTCGACGGGCAGCTGGACCGCCGGCTCGACGCCTTCGTGCACGAACTGCAGGGCGGCGGCCGCCGCAGGCCGGCGGCGCCGCGCCACTCGCAAGTGCACGCGCCCGCCTGAGCCCGGCCGAGAACCGGCATGAGCCCGACGGCTCGGCTTCGCCTCGCCCGCCTGCGCCTGGCCGCGCTGAAGGCGGCGCTGCTGGCTGCCCTGCTCGCCATCGCCCAGGCGGTCGCGCAGCCGGTCGACGTCGTGCTGCCGCCGCCGCAGACCGAGGGCGGCAAGCCGCTGATGCAGGCGCTGAAGGAGCGGCGCACGACGCGCAGCTTCGACGCGCGGCCGCTGGCGCCGCAGGTGCTGTCGAACCTGCTGTGGGCCGCCTGGGGCATCAACCGCACCGACGGCCGCCGCACGGCGCCGTCGGCGCGCAACTGGCAGGAGATCGACCTGTACGTCGCGCTCGCCGACGGGCTGTACGTCTACGACGCCGCAGCGCACGCGCTGAAGCGCGTCGTCGGCCGCGACGTGCGGGCGCAGATCGGCGCGCAGCCGCATTCCCGCGAGGCGCCGCTGACGCTGGTGTTCGTCGCCGACGAGCGCAGGATGGGCGGCGCCGACGAGCAGTCGCGGCGCACCTACGCGGCGGCGGACGCCGCCTTCATCGCCCAGAACGTGTACCTGTTCTGCGCCTCCGAGGGGCTGGCCGCCGTCGTCTTCGCGATGATCGACCGCGCGGCCTTCGCCCAGGCGGCCGGCCTGGCGCCGCAGCAGCGCATCGCGCTGGCGCAGTCGGTCGGCCATCCCAGCCAATGAACGCCGAACAGCGGATCGCCGAGCTGTCGCGCTTCACGACCGACGTGACGCGCTACGAACGCGAGTTCTGCCTGGCGCGCCTGCGCGACATGGTGCGCATCCGCCGGCTCGAGGAGCGCTGCGCCGAACTGTACGGCGAGGGCAAGATCCGCGGCTTCCTGCACCTGTACATCGGCGAGGAGGCGGTCGCCGCCGGCGTGATGCCCAACCTGCGCGCCGAGGACAACGTGGTCGCCACCTATCGCGAGCACGGCCAGGCGCTGCTGCGCGGCGTGAGCATGGACTCGATCATGGCCGAGATGTACGGCAAGGTCGAAGGCTGCTCGCGCGGCCGCGGCGGCTCGATGCACCTGTTCGACGCCGCCGCCCGCTTCTACGGCGGCAACGCCATCGTCGGCGGCGGCCTGCCGCTGGCGGTGGGATTCGCGCTGGCCGACAAGCTCTCGTGTTTGCCCCCGGTCGGCCGCGGCTCCCGTCGCCCCGAGGGGGACGCCGCCCTTGCTCGGGGCGGCCCGGCGCGCAGGCGGCAGCCCCGCCCGGACTGCGTCACCGCCTGCTTCTTCGGCGAAGGCGCGGTGGCCGAGGGCGCCTTCCACGAGTCGCTGAACCTGGCCGCACTGTGGCGGCTGCCGGTGCTGTTCGTCTGCGAGAACAACCTGTACGCGATGGGCACCGCGCTGGCCCGCTCGGAGGCACAGCTCGACCTGACCCGGCTGGCGGCCAGCCACGGCCTGCCGACCGCGCACATCAACGGCATGAACGTGCTGGCGGTGCACGAGGCGGCGAAAGACGCGGTGGCGCAGGTGCGCACCGCCCAGGCGCCGTTCTTCCTCGAGCTGCACACCTACCGCTTCCGCGCCCATTCGATGTTCGACGCCGAGCTGTACCGTGACAAGGCCGAGGTCGAGCGGTGGAAGGAGCACGGGCCGATCCACACCTTCACCGAGCGGCTGAAGGCGGCGGGCATGATCGGCGAGGAGGACTTCCAGGCGATCGACCGCGAGGCGATCGCCGAGGTCGACGCCGCGGTGCGCTTCGCCGAGGCCGGCACGTGGGAGCCGGTCGAGGAGCTGACGCGCGACGTCTGCACGCCGGCGCAACAGGAGTGATGCGGATGGCACCGGCGCGCAGGACCACCTACCGCGAAGCGCTGCGCGAGGCGCACCGCGAGGCGCTGGCCAGCGATGAGCGCGTGTTCCTGATGGGCGAGGACGTCGGCCGCTACGGCGGCGCCTACGCAGTGAGCAAGGGCTTCTACGAGGAGTTCGGCCCGGACCGCATCCGCGACACGCCGCTGTCGGAGCTGGCCTTCGTCGGCGCCGGCATCGGCGCGGCGCTCGGCGGCATGCGGCCGATCGTCGAGGTGATGACCGTCAACTTTTCGCTGCTGGCGCTCGACCAGATCGTCAACACGGCGGCGACGCTGCGCCACATGTCGGGCGGCCAGTTCTCGGTGCCGATCGTCATCCGCATGGCCACCGGCGCCGGCCGCCAGCTGGCGGCGCAGCACTCGCACAGCCTCGAGGTCTGGTACGCGCACGTGCCCGGCATCCGCGTGCTGGCGCCGGCGACGATCGACGACGCGCGCGGCATGCTGGCGCCGGCGCTGGCCGACCCCGACCCGGTGGTGATCTTCGAGCACGCGCAGCTGTACAACCTCGAGGGCGAGCTGGCCGATCCGCCGCCGGCGGTCGACATCGAGCACGCCGCCGTGCGGCGCGATGGCCGCGACGCGACCATCGTCACCTACGGCGGCAGCCTGCCGCGGGCGATGGCGGCCGCCGGGGAACTGGCCGGCCAAGGGATCGAGGCCGAGGTGATCGACCTGCGCGTGCTGCGGCCGCTGGACTGGGAGACGATCGTCGCCTCGGTGGGCCGGACCCACCGGCTGGCGGTGGTCGACGAAGGCTGGCGCACCTGCAGCCTGGCGGCCGAGATCATCGCCGGCGTCGGCGAACGCGCCTTCTTCGAACTCGACGCGCCGCCGGCGCGCGTGTGCAGCGAGGAGGTGCCGATCCCCTACGCCAAGCACATGGAAGAGGCGGCGCTGCCGCTGCCGCCGAAGATCGTCGCCGCGGTGCGCCAGGCCTGCGGCAAACACTAGGGTCGAGGCGATGATCGAATTGCGCCTGCCGTCGCTCGGCGCCGACATGGACGAGGGCA
>CP070661.1:544742-561946 GCA_020355165.1 Burkholderiales bacterium | reverse complement strand
GAGGAAGGGCTGCGCTTTGCCGTGCGCGAGGGCGGTCGCACCGTCGGCGCCGGCGTCGTCGCCAAAATCGTCGAGTAACTGCCGGATCGACGCAGGGGCATAGCTCAACTGGCAGAGCGTCGGTCTCCAAAACCGAAGGTTGGGGGTTCGATTCCCTCTGCCCCTGCCACATTAACCGGGGCGCCGTGGCAGGCGCCCGAACCGCCGCCGCAGCGTCGCGGCGCGCAACGTGGATGACTACACAGAACATCGAAACGGTGGGAAGCAAGGCCGCCTCGGCTCTGGTGGCCCTGGCGGTGGCCGCCGTGCTCGCCGGCGTGCTCGGCTTCAGCTTCATGACCGATCAGCCGATGCTGGCTCGGGTCGGCATCCTGGCCGGCGGCATCCTGCTCGGAATCGGCATCGCGTGGTTCTCGCCGCCCGGCAAGCGCTTTCTCGTCTTCGCCCGCGAGGCCTACGACGAGACCCGGCGGGTCGTCTGGCCGTCGCGGAAGGAGACGGTCAACATGACCGGCATCGTGTTCGCGCTGGTCGTGGCGGTGGCGCTGTTCCTGTTCATCGTCGACAAGCTGCTGGAGTGGGGCTTGTACGACCTGCTGCTGGGGTGGAGATGATGACCGAGGCGGCGACGAGCCCCGATGCCGCGAAGGAAGGCGGCAGCAAGCGCTGGTACGTGGTCCACGCGTACTCCGGGATGGAGAAGAGCGTGGCCAAGGCCCTGCAGGAGCGCATCGACCGCGAGGGCCTGCAGCCGCAGTTCGGCCGCATCCTGGTGCCCACCGAAGAGGTGGTCGAGGTCAAGGGCGGCAAGAAGGCGATCAGCGAGCGGCGCCTGTATTCGGGCTACGTGCTGGTCGAGATGCAGATGACCGACGAAGCCTGGCACCTGGTCAAGAGCACGCCCAAGGTGACCGGCTTCCTCGGCGGCAGCGCCAACCGGCCGTCGCCGCTGCCGCAGCGCGAGGTCGACGAGATCCTGCTGCGCATGCAGGAGGGCTACGAGAAGCCGAAGCCGAAGGTGCTGTTCGAGGTGGGCGAGATGGTGCGTGTCAAGGACGGCCCGTTCGCCGACTTCAACGGCAACGTCGAGGAAGTGAACTACGACAAGAGCCGGGTCCGGGTGTCGGTGACGATCTTCGGTCGCTCGACGCCGGTGGACCTGGAGTTCGGTCAGGTTGAGAAGGTTTGAGTTCGCTGGGCGAACTCAAACCTCTTGGCGAAGGCCAACCCGCAAGGCGGGTCAAGCCCGCGCAGCGGGCGGCCGAAGCCGGAGGGCCCGAGCTTTTCTGCCGCCCTGGCGGCCGCAACCCGACCCGCGTCAGAGGTCGCGCAGGAAGTGGTTGAAACGAGGAGTCGAAGTAGGGCTCGCCCGAACCGACGTTTGCACTCAGGGAGCTTAGTAGATGGCAAAGAAGATAGTCGGCTTCATCAAGCTGCAGGTGCCGGCCGGCAAGGCCAATCCGTCGCCGCCGATCGGCCCGGCGCTCGGCCAGCGCGGCCTGAACATCATGGAGTTCTGCAAGGCATTCAACGCCCAGACGCAGGGCGTCGAACCCGGCCTGCCGATCCCGGTGGTGATCACCGCCTACGCCGACAAGAGCTTCACCTTCGTGATGAAGACTCCGCCGGCGACGATCCTGATCAAGAAGGCCGCCAAGATCGAGAAGGGATCGCCGCGGCCGCACACCGACAAGGTCGGCAAGATCACGCGGGCGCAGGCCGAGGAGATCGCCAAGACCAAGATGCCGGACCTCACCGCTGCCGATCTGGACGCGGCAGTGCGCACCATCGCCGGCTCCGCCCGCAGCATGGGCATCACGGTGGAGGGCGTCTAAATGCCGCGGCTTTCGAAGCGAACGAGGACGATCCGCGCCAAGGCGGAAGCTAACAAGAGCTACGCGATCGACGACGCGCTGTCGCTGATCAAGCAGACAGCGACGGCGAAATTCGACGAATCGGTCGACGCCGCGGTGGTACTCGGCGTCGATGCCAAGAAATCCGACCAGGCGGTGCGCGGCTCGGTGGTGCTGCCCGAAGGCACCGGCAAGACGGTCCGCGTCGCCGTCTTCACCCAGGGCGCCAAGGTCGATGAGGCGAAGGCGGCCGGCGCCGACCTGGTTGGCTTCGAAGATCTGGCGGCCAGGGTCAAGGAAGGATTCATGGACTTCGACGTCGTCATCGCCTCGCCCGACGCGATGCGGGTCGTCGGCCAGCTCGGCCAGATCCTCGGTCCGCGCGGCCTGATGCCGAATCCGAAGGTCGGGACGGTGACCGCCGACGTCGCCGGGGCGGTGAAGAACGCCAAGGCCGGGCAGGTCCAGTTCCGCACCGACAAGGGCGGCATCGTTCACTGCACGATCGGCCGCGCCTCGTTCGACGCGGCACGCCTGCGCACGAACCTGGCGGCGCTGATCGACGCGCTGAACAAGGCCAAGCCGGCGTCGGCAAAGGGCGTTTTCGTGCGCAAGATCGCGCTGTCCTCGACGATGGGCATCGGCGTGCGCATCGATCAGGCCAGCCTGAACGCATAGGAGAGGAAAGCGGGGCCCGGCGACGGCCGGGCCCGGACAGGGCTTTGGGCAGCGTCGCCGGCGACGGCGGCGCGGCTGTCAAAGACCGCTGGAAGAAGGCGGAAGCCGGACATGCAGCGTCGAGCGTGAAGTGTCCGTCCCAGCCTTCGTTAATGACCGGCAGTTTCGGCAAGCGTGCACGCTCGGCGCCAGACGCTTGACGACCGACGGGCCGGATCCAGCGCAGACGGTGAACCCGAAGAGAGTTTTTGCGTTGTGTGCCCCGCAGGGGGCAAGCGGCTCAAGGGCATCTCGATTGGTCGCCGGATTTTGGAACCGGTGCGAACGCCGCAAGGCGAGCACCAATTGAGTAGATGGAGCCAGTACCGTGGGTATGAACCGGCAGCAGAAGGCGGCCAAGGTCGAGGAGGTCTCCGCCCTTGTGGCGAAGGCGCACACGATCGTCTTGGCCGAATACCGTGGTCTGGATGTGGAGTCGGTCACCAAGCTGCGCAGGCAGGCGCGCGGCGAGGGTGTCCAGCTGCGGGTGTTGAAGAACACCCTGGCACGTCGCGCCGTCAGCGGCACAGCGTTCGCCGGCCTGGCCGACCAGATGGTCGGTCCGCTGGTGTACGGCTTTTCCGCCGATCCGGTCGCGGCCGCCAAGGTGCTCGCCGCATTCGCGAAGGACAACGACAAGCTCGTGCTCAAGGGCGGCGCGATGCCCAACTTCGTCATCGACGAGGCGGGCGTCAAGTCGCTGGCAACGATGCCCAGCCGTGGCGAACTGCTCGCCAAGCTGATGGCAACGATGCAGGCGCCGATCGGTCAGCTCGTGCGTACCCTGAACGAAGTGCCGGCGCGCTTCGTCCGTACGCTGGCTGCCGTGCGCGACGCCAAGGAGCAGGCTGCCTGAGTCCCATCCGGAAGCCAATTCACACGTTCACAACGCATCAGGAGTATTGCAATGGCACTTTCGAACACTGAAATCCTCGACGCGATCGCCGCCAAGTCGGTGCTCGAGGTCAGCGAACTGATCAAGATGATGGAAGAGAAGTTCGGCGTTTCGGCTGCCGCCGCCGCGGTGGCGGTGGCGGCGCCGGCCGCCGGCGGTGCGGCTGCCGCGCCGGCCGAGGAGCAGACCGAGTTCACCGTGGTCCTGGCCGAGACCGGCCCCAACAAGGTCAATGTCATCAAGGCCGTGCGTGAACTGACCGGCCTGGGCCTGAAGGAGGCCAAGGACCTGGTCGACGGCGCGCCCAAGCCGGTCAAGGAAGCCGTGAGCAAGGCCGACGCCGAGGCGGCGAAGAAGAAGCTGGAGGAGGCCGGCGCCAAGGTGCAGGTCAAGTAGCTGCGGTGCGGCGGCCGAGGCATTGCCGCGGCCGCCTCGAAGTCTTCACCGGAAGGCTTCGATGTCCGCTTGGCGCCGCTGCGGGCCGAGCGCACATCAAAGTCTTCCCCTGATGAGCAGACAACTTGCGCGGCAGATGGCCACGCGGGGCGCATGCCCCGCGCGGCTGTCTGCGCCCCGGTCGCCCGCGCATCCCTGATTTCCTCCTGAACGGAGCGCCCATGCCGTACTCGTTCACCGAAAAGAAACGCATCCGCAAGAGCTTCGCCAAGCGGCCGGCCGTGCAGACCGTGCCCTTCCTGCTGGCGACCCAGCTCGAGTCCTACATGCAGTTCCTGCAGGCCGACGTCGCGCCTTCGCAGCGCAGGCCCGAGGGCCTGCAGGCGGCCTTCCTGTCGATCTTCCCGATCTCCAGTCACAACGGCATGGCGCGACTTGAGTTCGGCGGCTTCAACCTCGGCGACCCGCCTTTCGACGTCAAGGAGTGCCAGCAGCGTGGACTGACCTTTGCCTCGCCGCTGCGCGCCAGGGTGCGGCTGGTGATCATGGACCGCGAGGCGTCGAAGCCGACCGTCAAGGAGGTCAAGGAGCAGGAGGTGTACATGGGCGAGATTCCGCTCATGACCACCACCGGCTCGTTCGTCATCAACGGCACCGAGCGGGTGATCGTCTCGCAGCTGCACCGCTCGCCGGGCGTGTTCTTCGAGCATGACCGCGGCAAGACGCACTCCAGCGGCAAGCTGCTGTTCTCGGCGCGGGTGATCCCCTACCGCGGCTCCTGGCTGGACTTCGAGTTCGACCCCAAGGACATCGTCTACTTCCGCGTCGACCGCCGCCGCAAGATGCCGGCGACGATCCTGCTGAAGGCCATCGGCCTGATGCCGGAGCAGATCCTCGGCCACTTCTTCTCGTCCGACACCTTCACGCTGTCGGCGAGCGGCGGCGCGCAGATGGAACTGGTCGCCGAGCGGCTGCGCGGCGAGACGGCACGCTTCGACGTCGTCGACAGGACCGGCAAGGTGATCGTCGCCCGCGACAAGCGGATCAACGCCAGGCACATCCGCGACATGGAAGCGGCCGGCATGAAGCGCATCGAGGTGCCCGAGGACTACCTGATCGGCCGCGTGCTGGCCGCCGGCGTGGTCGACGCGGATACCGGCGAGGTGCTGGCCAACGCCAACGACGAGCTGACCGAGGAACTGCTCGGCAAGCTGCGCACCGCCGCAGTCAAGGAGATCCGCACCATCTACACCAACGACCTCGACCAGGGGCCGTTCATCTCCAACACCCTGCGCGTCGACGAGACGGTCGACCAGCTCGGCGCGCGCATCGCGATCTACCGCATGATGCGGCCGGGCGAGCCGCCGACCGAAGATGCCGTCGAGACCCTGTTCCGGCGCCTGTTCTTCGACGACGAGACCTACGACCTGTCGCGGGTCGGCCGGATGAAGGTCAACAGCCGCTTCGGACGGGCCGACATCACCGGGCCGATGGTGCTCACCCACGAGGACATCATCGACACGATGAAGGTGCTGGTCGAGCTGCGCAACGGGCGTGGCGAGATCGACGACATCGACCACCTGGGCAACCGCCGCGTGCGCTGCGTCGGCGAACTGGCGGAGAACCAGTTCCGTGCCGGCCTGGTGCGCGTCGAGCGGGCCGTGCGCGAGCGCCTCGGTCAGGCCGAGACCGAGAACCTGATGCCGCACGACCTGATCAACTCCAAGCCGATCAGCGCGTCGATCCGCGAGTTCTTCGGCAGTTCGCAGCTGTCGCAGTTCATGGACCAGACCAACCCGCTGTCCGAGATCACGCACAAGCGGCGCGTCTCGGCGCTCGGACCCGGCGGCCTGACGCGCGAGCGCGCCGGCTTCGAGGTGCGCGACGTGCACCCGACGCACTACGGCCGCGTCTGCCCGATCGAGACGCCGGAGGGCCCGAACATCGGCCTGATCAACTCGCTGGCGCTGTACGCCCGGCTGAACGAGTACGGCTTCCTCGAAACGCCGTACCGGCGCGTCGACGCCGGGCGGGTGACCAACGACATCACCTACCTGTCGGCGATCGAGGAGCACAAGTACGTGATCGCGCAGGCCAACGCGCCGCTCGACAAGAACGGCCGCTTCCAGGACGAGCTGGTCAGCTGCCGCGAGAGTGGCGAGTTCGTGCTGATGAGCCCGGAGCGAATCGACTTCATGGATGTGGCGCCGAGCCAGATCGTCTCGGTGGCCGCCTCGCTGATCCCGTTCCTCGAGCACGACGACGCCAACCGCGCGCTGATGGGCTCGAACATGCAGCGGCAGGCGGTGCCCTGCCTGCGGCCAGAGAAGCCCTACGTCGGCACCGGGGTCGAGCGCACGGTCGCGGTCGACTCGGGCACGACCGTGCAGGCGCTGCGCGGCGGCGTGGTCGACTACGTCGACGCCGACCGCATCGTGGTGCGGGTGCACGAGAAGGAGAACGTCGCCGGCGGCGTCGGCGTCGACATCTACAACCTGGTCAAGTACACGCGCAGCAACCAGAACACCAACATCAACCAGCGGCCGATCGTCAAGAAGGGCGACCTCATCGCCAAGGGCGACGTCATCGCCGATGGCGCCTCGACCGACCTCGGCGAGCTGGCGCTCGGCCAGAACATGCTGGTCGCCTTCATGCCGTGGAACGGCTACAACTTCGAGGACTCGATCCTGATCTCGGAGCGGGTGGTCGCCGACGACCGGTTCACCTCCATCCACATCGAGGAGCTGAACGTCGTCGCGCGCGACACCAAGCTGGGCTCGGAGGAGATCACCCGCGACATCTCCAACCTGTCGGAGAGCCAGCTGGCGCGGCTCGACGATTCCGGCATCGTCTACATCGGCGCCGAGGCACAGGCCGGCGACGTGCTGGTCGGCAAGGTCACGCCGAAGGGCGAGACGCAGCTGACGCCGGAGGAGAAGCTGCTGCGCGCGATCTTCGGCGAGAAGGCCTCCGACGTGAAGGACACTTCGCTGCGCGTGCCCTCGGGCATGAACGGCACGGTGATCGACGTGCAGGTGTTCACCCGCGAGGGCATCGAGCGCGACAAGCGCGCCCAGCAGATCATCGACGACGCGCTGAAGCGCTACCGGCAGGACCTCAACGACCAGCTGCGCATCGTCGAGGCGGATGCCTTTGCCCGCATCGAGAAGCTGCTGCTGCGCAAGGAGGCCACCGGCGGCCCGCGCAAGATCGCCAAGGGAACGGTGATCACCAAGGACTACCTCGACTCGCTGGAGAAGTACCACTGGTTCGACATCCGTCTGGCCGACGAGGCGGCGGCGGCCCAGCTCGAGGCGCTGAAGGAGTCGGTCGAAGCCAAGCGGCGGTCGTTCGACGAGGCCTTCGAGGACAAGCGCCGCAAGCTGACGCAGGGCGACGAGCTGCCGCCCGGCGTGCTCAAGATGGTCAAGGTCTACCTGGCGGTGAAGCGGCGCCTGCAGCCCGGCGACAAGATGGCCGGCCGCCACGGCAACAAGGGCGTGGTGTCGAAGATCGTCCCGGTCGAGGACATGCCGCACATGGCCGACGGCACGCCGGTGGACATCGTGCTCAACCCGCTCGGGGTGCCATCGCGGATGAACGTCGGGCAGATCCTCGAGACTCACCTCGGCTGGGCAGCCAGGGGACTGGGCAGCCGCATCGGCGAGCTGATGCGCGAGGCCAGGGCGGCGCAGGTGCGCACCTTCGTGCGTGACCTGTACAACAAGTCGGGCAAGGCCGAGGAGGTCGACGCGCTGTCCGACGACGAGCTGCTGCAGCTGGCCGAGCACCTCGGCGCCGGCGTGCCGTTCGCCACCCCGGTGTTCGACGGCGCCTCCGAGTCGGAGATCCGGGCCATGCTCGAGATGGCCTATCCGGCCCAGGTCGCCGAGCGGCTCGGGCTGACGGCAACCCGCACGCAGGCACGCCTGTACGACGGCCGCACCGGCGAGCCCTTCGAGCGCCCGGTCACCGTCGGCTACATGCACATGCTGAAGCTGCACCACCTGGTCGACGACAAGATGCACGCCCGATCGACGGGCCCGTACTCGCTGGTGACGCAGCAGCCACTGGGCGGCAAGGCGCAGTTCGGCGGCCAGCGCTTCGGCGAGATGGAGGTGTGGGCGCTGGAGGCCTACGGCGCCGCCTACACGCTGCAGGAGATGCTCACGGTCAAGTCAGACGACGTGCAGGGCCGCACCAAGCTGTACGAGAACATCGTCAAGGGCGAGCACTCGATCGACGCCGGCATGCCGGAGTCGTTCAACGTACTGGTCAAGGAGATCCGCTCGCTCGGCATCGACATCGATCTGGAAAGAACGTGAAGCGTGAGGAGCGGGGCGTCGGGCGCCGCCGGCGTCAAAGCCCCGCGGTGAACGCAGCGGAAACCACACTTTCACCCTTCACGGCTTTTGGAGCAGACGCATGAAAGCGCTACTCGATCTATTCAAACAGGTTCAGCAGCAGGAGCAGTTCGACGCGATCAAGATCGGCATCGCCGCGCCAACGAAGATCCGCTCGTGGTCGTTCGGCGAGGTCAAGAAGCCGGAGACGATCAACTACCGGACCTTCAAGCCGGAACGCGACGGGCTGTTCTGCGCCAAGATCTTCGGGCCGATCAAGGACTACGAGTGCCTGTGCGGCAAGTACAAGCGGCTGAAGCACCGCGGCGTGATCTGCGAGAAGTGCGGCGTCGAGGTGACGCTGGCCAAGGTGCGGCGCGAGCGGATGGGTCATATCGAGCTGGCCAGCCCGACCGCGCACATCTGGTTCCTCAAGAGCCTGCCGTCGCGGATGGGGATGGTCCTCGACATGACGCTGCGCGACATCGAGCGCGTGCTGTACTTCGAGGCTTACTGCGTGGTCGATCCGGGCTTCACGCCACTGAAGCGCGGCCAGCTGATGACCGAGGACGACTTCATCGCCAAGACCGAGGAGTACGGCGACGAATTCCGCGCGGTGATGGGCGCCGAGGCGATCCGCGAGCTGCTGCGGGCGATCGACGTCGACAAGGAGATCGAATCGCTGCGCAAGGACCTGGCGGCGACCGGCTCCGAGGCCAAGATCAAGAAGTTCGCCAAGCGGCTGAAGACGCTGGAGGGCTTCCAGCGCTCGGGCATCAAGCCCGAGTACATGATCATGGAAGTGCTGCCGGTGCTGCCGCCCGAGCTGCGCCCGCTGGTGCCGCTCGATGGCGGCCGCTTCGCGACCTCGGATCTGAACGACCTGTACCGCCGCGTCATCAACCGCAACAACCGGCTGAAGCGGCTGCTCGAGCTGAAGGCACCCGAGATCATCGTGCGCAACGAGAAGCGCATGCTGCAGGAGGCGGTCGACTCGCTGCTCGACAACGGCCGCCGCGGCAAGGCCATGACCGGCGCCAACAAGCGGCCGCTGAAGTCGCTGGCCGACATGATCAAGGGCAAGGGCGGCCGCTTCCGCCAGAACCTGCTCGGCAAGCGCGTCGACTACTCGGGCCGCTCGGTGATCGTCGTCGGCCCGCAGCTGAAGCTGCACCAGTGCGGGCTGCCGAAGCTGATGGCGCTCGAGCTGTTCAAGCCCTTCATCTTCAACAAGCTCGAGCTGATGGGCATGGCCACCACCATCAAGGCGGCCAAGAAGATGGTCGACGCGCAGGAGGCGATCGTCTGGGACATCCTCGAAGAGGTGATCCGCCAGCACCCGGTGCTGCTGAACCGCGCGCCGACGCTGCACCGGCTGGGCATCCAGGCCTTCGAGCCGGTGCTGATCGAAGGCAAGGCGATCCAGCTGCACCCGCTGGTGTGCGCTGCCTTCAACGCCGACTTCGACGGCGACCAGATGGCCGTGCACGTGCCGCTGTCGCTGGAGGCGCAGCTGGAGGCGCGGGCGCTGATGCTGGCGTCGAACAACATCCTGTTCCCGAGCAACGGCGACCCGTCGATCGTGCCGAGCCAGGACGTCGTGCTCGGCCTGTACTACGCCACCCGCGAGAAGATCAACGGCCGGAACGAGGGTGCGTTCTTCGCCGACGTGGCCGAGGTTCGGCGCGCCTACGAGAACAAGGAAGTCGAGCTGCAGACGCGGATCACGGTGCGGATCCGCGAGTTCGACGTCGACCGCGCCAGCGGCGAGCGCAGCGAGCGGCTGACGCGCTACGAAACCACCGTCGGCCGTGCGCTGCTGTCGGAGATCCTTCCGGCCGGGCTGCCGTTCTCGGTGCTGAACCGGCCGCTGAAGAAGAAGGAGATCTCCCGGCTGATCAACACCGCCTTCCGCCGCTGCGGGCTGCGCGAGACGGTGATCTTCGCCGACAAGCTGCTGCAGTCAGGCTTCGCGCTGGCGACGCGGGCTGGGCTGTCGATCGCCATCGACGACATGCTGATCCCGGAGC
Source organism: Burkholderiales bacterium (assembly GCA_020355165.1). Lineage (GTDB taxonomy): Bacteria > Pseudomonadota > Gammaproteobacteria > Burkholderiales > Burkholderiaceae_F > JADJWR01. Next base: position 551,712 of record CP070661.1, on the reverse strand, counting down.
AGAAGGCCGAGATCATCCGCGGCGCCGAGCGCGAGGTTAAGGAGATCGAGGCGCAGTACACCTCGGGTCTGGTCACGCAGGGCGAGCGCTACAACAAGGTGGTCGACATCTGGGGCCGCGCCGGCGACCACGTCGGCAAGGTGATGATGGAGCAGCTGGCGACCGAGGAGGCCCGCGACCGCCATGGCGAGCTGACCCGCCAGGAGTCGTTCAACTCGATCTTCATGATGGCCGACTCCGGCGCCCGCGGTTCGGTGGCGCAGATCCGTCAGCTGGCGGGCATGCGCGGGCTGATGGCCAAGCCGGACGGCTCGATCATCGAGACGCCGATCACGGCCAACTTCCGCGAGGGCCTGAACGTCCTGCAGTACTTCATCTCGACCCACGGCGCGCGCAAGGGCCTGGCCGACACTGCGCTGAAGACGGCGAACTCGGGTTACCTGACACGGCGCCTGGTCGACGTCACGCAGGACCTGGTGGTCACCGAGGAGGATTGCGGAACGACCAACGGCGTCGCGATGCGGGCGCTGGTCGAGGGCGGCGAGGTGATCGAGGCCCTGCGCGACCGCATCCTCGGCCGGGTGGCGGCGCAGGACGTGATCGACCCCGACACCCAGGACGTGCTGTACGCCGCCGGAGCCCTGTTCGACGAGGACGCGGTCGAGCGAATCGAGCAGCTCGGCATCGACGAGGTCAAGGTGCGCACGCCGTTGAGCTGCGACACGCGGTACGGCATCTGCGCCAAGTGCTACGGCCGCGATCTCGGCCGTGGCTCGCTGGTCAATGTCGGCGAGGCGGTCGGCGTGATCGCCGCCCAGTCGATCGGCGAGCCGGGCACGCAGCTGACGATGCGCACCTTCCACATCGGCGGCGCGGCCTCGCGGGCGGCGGTGGCCTCGGGCGTCGAGGCGAAGAGCACCGGCACGGTCCGCTTCAGCGCGCAGATGCGCTACGTCACCAACGCCAAGGGCGAGCAGGTCGTCATCTCCCGCTCCGGCGAGGCGATCGTCACCGACGAGGCCGGGCGCGAACGCGAACGGCACAAGGTGCCCTACGGCGCCACGCTGCTGGCCAGTGACGGCAAGGCGGTCAAGCCGGGAACCGCGCTGGCGAGCTGGGACCCGCTGACCCGGCCGATCATCACCGAGTACGCCGGTACGGTGAAGTTCGAGAACGTCGAGGAAGGCGTGACCGTGGCCAAGCAGATCGACGAGGTCACCGGCCTGTCGACGCTGGTCGTGATCGACGCCAAGCGGCGAGCTGCGGCGTCGAAGGGCCTGCGGCCGCAGGTCAAGCTCACCAACGACGCCGGCGAGGAAGTGAAGATTCCCGGCACCGACCACGCGGTGACGATCAGCTTCCCGGTCGGCGCGCTGATCGTCGTGCGCGACGGCCAGCAGGTCGCGGTCGGCGAGGTGCTGGCGCGCATTCCGCAGGAGTCGCAGAAGACGCGCGACATCACCGGCGGCCTGCCGCGCGTGGCCGAGCTGTTCGAGGCGCGCTCGCCCAAGGATGCCGGCATGCTGGCCGAGGTCACCGGCACCGTCTCGTTCGGCAAGGACACCAAGGGCAAGCAGCGGCTGATCATCACCGACCTCGACGGCAAGGAAAGCGAGTTCCTGATCCCGAAGGACAAGCACGTGCTGGTGCACGACGGCCAGGTGGTGAACAAGGGCGAGCTGATCGTCGACGGGCCGGCCGACCCGCACGACATCCTGCGCCTGATCGGCATCGAGGCGCTGGCCCGCTACATCGTCGACGAGGTGCAGGACGTCTACCGGCTGCAGGGCGTGAAGATCAACGACAAGCACATCGAGGTCATCGTCCGCCAGATGCTGCGCCGGGTGCAGATCACCGACGCCGGCGACGCGCCGTTCATCCCCGGCGAGCAGGTCGAGCGCTCGGAGCTGCTCGACGAGAACGACAAGGCGGTCGCCCGCGGCGGCCGGCCGGCGCTCTACGACAACATCCTGCTCGGCATCACCAAGGCCTCGCTGTCGACCGATTCGTTCATCTCGGCGGCGTCGTTCCAGGAGACGACCCGCGTGCTGACCGAGGCGGCGATCATGGGCAAGCGCGACGAGCTCCGCGGGCTGAAGGAGAACGTGATCGTCGGCCGGCTGATCCCGGCCGGAACGGGCCTCGCCTACCACCGCGCCCGCAAGGAGAAAGAGGAGTTCGACGCCGCAGAGCGCGATGCGCTGGCGGCGCTCGAGGCGAGCGGGCGGGCGGCCGAGGAGGCGCTGGAGGCGGCCGGCGAAGGCGAGGCGGGCGGCGACGAGGCTCCCGCGGCGCCGTAACGCCGAGGCTCCTCGCCTGAGAAAGGCGCGGACCGGCGTTCGGCACGATCGGCGCCGCCGGCGTACGCCGGCGGCAGTCGACTTGACACTCTAGAGCGAAGCGTCGGAAAATCGCAGGCTCTTCGGATCCGGGCCTCGGATCCAGCGCTCTTTGCTCCCCCGGCGGCCAGCGGTCGCCGGGTGGTCCGGTGGGGCGCTGGACCGGTGCGCCGGCTCCGCAGCCCGCGCGACGGTCGCCATAGGCGGCCGAGCGCTTCGACAGTCGATTCGAACACGGAACCAGGCGAGAGTCCCTCCCATGCCGACCATCAACCAGCTCGTGCGCAAGCCTCGCGTCGTCGAGGGCGTCAAGAGCAAGAGCCCGGCGCTGAAGAACAGCCCGCAGAAGCGCGGCGTATGCACGCGCGTGTACACGACCACGCCGAAGAAGCCCAACTCGGCGCTGCGCAAGGTGGCAAAAGTCCGCCTGACCAACGGCTTCGAGGTGATCTCGTACATCGGCGGCGAGGGCCACAACCTGCAGGAGCACTCGGTGGTGCTGATCCGCGGCGGCCGCGTCAAGGACCTGCCTGGCGTCCGCTACCACATCGTGCGCGGGTCGCTCGACACGCAGGGCGTCAAGGACCGCAAGCAGGCGCGCTCCAAGTACGGCGCCAAGCGTCCGAAGGCAGCCTGATTCCCCGTTTCTTCGGCCGTTCCCGCCGCCAGGCCGGGAACGCCGAGTAAGTCGCGGCCCGTCTGCATGGGGCCGCATCGTGCGGCCTTAGGCCGCTTGAGACTGAAGACCAGAGGTAAAGCAGATGCCGCGTCGCCGCGAAGTCCCGAAGCGCGAGATCCTTCCGGATCCGAAGTTCAGCAGCACCGAGCTGACCAAGTTCGTCAACGTGATCATGCTCGACGGCAAGAAGGCGGTCGCCGAGCGCATCGTCTACGGTGCCCTCGAGCAGATCGGCAAGAAGAGCGGCAAGGACCCGCTTGAGGTGTTCACGCTGGCGATCAACAACGTCAAGCCGATGGTCGAGGTCAAGAGTCGCAGGGTCGGCGGTGCCAATTACCAGGTTCCCGTCGAGGTCCGTCCCGTGCGGCGGCTGGCGCTGGCGATGCGCTGGCTGCGCGAGGCGGCGAAGAAGCGGGGCGAGAAGTCGATGCCGCTGCGGCTGGCGGGGGAACTGAGCGAGGCCGCCGAGGGCCGCGGCGGGGCAATGAAGAAACGCGAGGAAGTGCACCGCATGGCCGAGGCGAACAAGGCGTTCGCGCACTTCAGGTTCTAGGCAACCCGCACCGCGCCGCGGGCGATGCTCGCCGCGCACTGAAGAGTTTCAGGAAGGCTTTATGCCACGCAAGACTCCCATCGAGCGCTACCGGAACATCGGCATCTCGGCTCACATCGACGCCGGCAAGACGACCACGACCGAGCGCATCCTCTTCTACACCGGGATCAACCACAAGATCGGCGAGGTGCACGACGGCGCCGCGACGATGGACTGGATGGAGCAGGAGCAGGAGCGCGGCATCACCATCACCTCGGCGGCCACGACCACCTTCTGGCGCGGCATGGACCTGTCGTTCGCGGAGCACCGGATCAACATCATCGATACGCCGGGCCACGTCGACTTCACGATCGAGGTCGAGCGCAGCATGCGCGTGCTCGATGGCGCCTGCATGGTGTACTGCGCGGTCGGCGGCGTGCAGCCGCAGTCGGAGACCGTCTGGCGGCAGGCCAACAAGTACCGGGTGCCGCGGCTGGCGTTCGTCAACAAGATGGACCGCACCGGAGCCAACTTCTTCAAGGTCTACGAGCAGATGCGCTCGCGGCTGAAGGCCAATCCGATCCCGATCCAGGTGCCGATCGGCGCCGAGGAGCACTTCAAGGGCGTGGTCGACCTGGTCAAGATGAAGGCGATCCTGTGGGACGAGGCCAGCCAGGGCATGAAGTTCGAGTACGTCGAGGTCCCGGCCGAGCTGGCCGACACCTGCAAGGAGTGGCGCGAGAAGCTGGTCGAGGCCGCTGCCGAGGCGAACGAGGAACTGATGAACAAGTACCTCGAGTCGGGCGAGCTGAGCGAGGCGGAGATCAAGGCGGCGATCCGGGCCCGCACGATCGCGCAGGAGATCACGCCGATGCTGTGCGGCTCGGCGTTCAAGAACAAGGGCGTGCAGGCGATGCTCGACGCGGTCGTCGAGTACCTGCCGTCGCCGGCCGACATCCCGCCGGTGGCGGGCACCGACGCGGCCGAGAAGCCGGTCGAGCGGCGGCCCGACGACGACGAGAAGTTCTCGGCACTGGCATTCAAGATCATGACCGACCCGTACGTCGGGCAGCTGACTTTCCTGCGCGTGTACAGCGGCGTGCTGGCGAGCGGCGACACGGTCTACAACGCCGTCAAGGGCAAGAAGGAGCGCATCGGCCGCCTGCTGCAGATGCACGCCAACGAGCGCGAGGAGATCAAGGAGGTCCGCGCCGGCGACATCGCGGCGGCGGTGGGACTGAAGGACGTCACGACCGGCGACACGCTGTGCGATCCGGAGCGGATCATCACGCTCGAGCGCATGGAGTTCCCGGACCCCGTCATCTCGCAGGCGGTCGAGCCGAAGACCAAGGCCGACCAGGAGAAGATGGGCATCGCCCTGAACCGCCTGGCGCAGGAGGACCCCTCGTTCCGGGTGCGCACCGACGAGGAGTCCGGACAGACCATCATCTCCGGCATGGGCGAGCTGCACCTGGAGATCCTGGTCGACCGGATGAAGCGCGAATTCAACGTCGAGGCGACGGTCGGCAAGCCGCAGGTCGCCTACCGCGAGACGATCCGCCGGCCGGTCGACAGCGCCGAGGGCAAGTTCATCAAGCAGTCAGGCGGCCGCGGCCAGTACGGCCACGTCGTGCTCAAGCTCGAGCCGCAGGAGCCGGGCAAGGGCTTCGAGTTCGTCGACGCCATCAAGGGCGGCGTGGTGCCGCGCGAGTACATCCCGGCGGTGCAGAAGGGGGTCGAGGAAACGCTCAAGGCCGGCGTGCTGGCCGGCTACCCGGTGGTCGACGTCAAGGTGACGCTGCACTTCGGCTCCTACCACGAGGTCGACTCGAACGAGAATGCCTTCAAGATGGCGGCCTCGATCGGCTTCAAGGACGGCATGCGCGCCGCCAGCCCGACGCTGCTCGAGCCGATCATGGCGGTCGAAGTGGAGACGCCGGAGGAGAAGATGGGCGACGTGATGGGCGATCTGTCGTCGCGTCGCGGCGTGATCCAGGGCATGGACGACATCGCCGGTGGCGGCGGCAAGGCGGTCAAGGCGGAAGTGCCGCTGGCGGAGATGTTCGGCTATTCGACGACGCTGCGGTCGCTGACCCAGGGCCGCGCCACCTACACGATGGAGTTCAAGCACTACGCCGAGGCGCCGAAGAACGTCGCCGAGGCGGTGATCTCGGCCAAGGCGAAGTAGCGCCTGCAGGCATCAACAACCGTTCTTTAGCAAGAGGACATCATGGCAAAGGGCAAGTTTGAGCGGACGAAGCCGCACGTGAACGTCGGGACGATTGGGCACGTGGACCATGGCAAGACGACGCTGACGGCGGCGATCACGCTGGTGCTGAGCAGGAAGTATGGGGGCGAGGCGAAGGCGTACGACCAGATTGATGCGGCGCCGGAGGAGAAGGCGCGTGGCATCACGATCAACACGGCGCACGTGGAGTACGAGACGGCCAAGCGGCACTATGCGCACGTGGACTGCCCGGGGCATGCCGACTATGTGAAGAACATGATCACTGGGGCGGCGCAGATGGACGGGGCGATTCTGGTGGTGTCGGCTGCCGACGGGCCGATGCCGCAGACGCGCGAGCACATTTTGCTGGCGCGGCAGGTGGGGGTGCCGTACATCATCGTGTACATGAACAAGTGCGACATGGTCGACGATGCGGAGCTGCTCGAGCTGGTGGAGATGGAGGTGCGCGAGCTGCTGAGCAAGTACGAGTTTCCGGGCGATGCGATTCCGATCATCAAGGGTTCGGCCAAGCTGGCGCTGGAAGGCGACAAGGGCGAGATGGGCGAGGAGTCGATCTACAAGCTGGCCGAGGCGCTGGACAGCTACATCCCGACGCCGGAGCGGGCCATTGACCAGCCGTTTCTGATGCCGATCGAGGACGTGTTCTCGATTTCGGGTCGCGGCACGGTGGTCACCGGGCGGGTCGAGCGGGGGGTGGTCAAGGTGGGCGAGGAGATCGAGATCGTTGGCATCCGGCCGACGGTGAAGACCACCTGCACGGGGGTGGAGATGTTCCGCAAGCTGCTTGATCAGGGGCAGGCGGGCGACAACGTCGGGGTGCTGCTGCGGGGCACCAAGCGGGAGGAGGTCGAGCGCGGGCAGGTGCTGGCCAAGCCGGGCACGATCACGCCGCACACCAAGTTCAAGGCCGAGGTGTACGTGCTTTCCAAGGAGGAGGGCGGGCGGCACACGCCGTTCTTCAATGGTTACCGGCCGCAGTTTTACTTCCGCACCACCGATGTGACCGGATCGATCCAGCTGCCGGCGGGCACCGAGATGGTGATGCCGGGGGACAACATCACGATGGACGTGGCGCTGATTGCGCCGATCGCGATGGAGGAAGGGCTGCGCTTTGCCGTGCGCGAGGGCGGTCGCACCGTCGGCGCCGGCGTCGTCGCCAAAATCGTCGAGTA
>CP070661.1:527433-544642 GCA_020355165.1 Burkholderiales bacterium | reverse complement strand
TGGCCGCCGTGCATGATCGCGCCGTGCAGCATGGCGCGGTAGTTCACCCCGTCGACCTGGCGGTCGTGCGTGCGCACCACGCCGTAGAAGTCGCGCGCCATCACCCGCTTGCCGGCGCCGTAGTCGATCGCCGCGCTCACCGCGAAGTAGACGGTGAACGCGGCCGCGAGCAGCCCGGCCAGGCGCACCGGGCCGTCCAGCTGCAGCACCAGCAGGACCGCCAGCGCCACCAGCGCGATGTTCAGCTCGAAGTAGCCGGCGAGCACGTTCGGTGCCACCAGCGCCACCAGCACCGCGCCCGTCGCACCGCCGAGCGAAAGCATCAGGTAAAAGCGCGTCAGGTGCTCGGGCGCCGGCCTGCCGCGCGCCAGCTCGCCGTGGCAGACCATGCAGGCGGCGAACAGTCCGGCCAAGTACAGCGGCACGGCGGTGCGCAGCTCGAGCGAGGCGATCTGCGAGGCCATCGCCGGCACCAGCAGCAGCGCCGCGCCGAGGAACAGCCACCGCAGGTACCAGCGCGGATGGTCGAAGCACAGGATGAAGGTCAGCAGGTACAGCGACAGCGGCACCACCCACAGCAGCGGCACGCTGGCGATGTTCTGCGTCACGTGGTTGGTCACCGCCAGCAGCATCACCGAGCCCATCGCCGACAGCGCCAGCCACCGCGCCTGGGCGGCGATGCCCGGCGGCGCGGCCCTGACGACGGCCGCCGCGCCGCCCGCCGCGGCCAGCGGCGCCTCGCCCTCGCCTGCCGGCGCCGCCTGCAGCGAGCGCCAGGCGATCGACGCGCACAGCAGCACGAAGGCCGCGTACAGCACCGACCAGGCGTGGCCGAGCTGCCGCAGGTCGAGCCACGGCTCGGCGAGCAGCGGGAAGCCCAGCAGCGCCAGCAGCGAGGCGAAGTTCGACAGCGCGAACAGTCGGTACGGCACCCCGGTGCGGAAGCGCCGCCAGTACCACGACTGCGCGAGCGGCGTGGTGGTCGACAGCAGGAAGTAAGGCAGGCCGATGGTCGCCGCCAGCAGCAGCAGGATGCGCGCGACGGGCTGCTCGTCACCGTGCGGCTTCCAGCTGTCGGCGGCGAGGATCGGCAGCGTGGCCAGCGAGATCAGCAGCAGCGCAACGTGCAGCATCGTCTGCCGCCGGCTGCCCAGCCGCACGGTGGCATCGGCGTAGGCATAGCCGGCGAGCAGCGCGCTCTGGAAGAACACCAGGCAGGTGGCCCAGACGCTGGCCGCGCCGCCGAACCACGGCAGGATCTGCCTGGCAATGATCGGCTGCACCAGGAACAGCAGGAACGCCGACAGGAAGATCGTCGCGGCGTAGGGCGCGACTGCCGCCGGCGATACGACGGCGGCAGGCGAGGAAGCGGTGGCGGCCATGACTGCGGCGCGGACAGGCGCGAGCCGCCGATCATACGTACCGGCCAGGGCGCGCCCGCGCCGACCGGGCGAAGCGGCTGTGCGCCGGCGGCTAGAAGCCGTAGACGTCCCGGTAGCTGGCGTAGACGGTCAGCCCCAGCACCGGCAGCAGGATGATCCAGCCGAGTCCGAACGGAATCGAGGCGACGGCGGCGGCGACGATGAACAGCACGCCGTGGACCAGGAACGGCAGGACGTTTTCCAGGCAGGCGGTGAGGCTGGCGCTCATCGCCCGCACCGGAGGCACGCCGCGGAACACGACCAGCGCCGGCGCAAACCACATCGCCATCGACAGCATCAGCGACAGCGCGACCGCCACCAGCAGGCCCAGCATGCTGGCAGCCAGCACGGTCACCATGACGCTGCCTTCGTAACGTTCGGCGCCGGTGAGCAGTTGCAGGATCGGCCGCGCGCCGAGCAGGTCGGCCGCCACGGCGATCACCAGCGTTGCCGCCAGCACGACCGCGCCAAGCACGAGCAGCGAGGTCAGGTTCTCGCGGAAGCCGCTGAACAGGTCACCGATGCCGGGCTTGCCCTCGGTATCGGCCTTGCGGGCAGCCAGCATCCAGCCACCGGCGAATACCGGCAGCAGCAGCGAGCTGAGCAGCGCGCCGAGCACCGGGACGAGGCCGAGAAGGATCGAGATCACCATCAGGATCAGCGCCATCGCGACCCAGACGCCGGCGCTGGCCGCGAACAGGGTCCACGCCTGTTTCCACCAGTCGAGACCGCGGCCGGCCGCGCGCCGGTGCGGCCTGAGATGATGTCCTGACGGGTGATGGTCGGGAGCGTGGGTCTGCTCGGTCATGGCTAACCTCCCCGTCGGGTGCGACGCCGCCGTGCTCGGGCAGGTCGTTAGCCGGCTCGGCCAGGCGGCGAACCTGTAACGCCGAGGTGGGTCCACCTGCCTTTGGCGGCGAGGCAATCCCACCTGAGCCATCATCCGCCGCGGCGCGGCCGACTGCAATACCGCGGCCGGCCTTCGCGGCTCGCCTTTTTGATCCGGAAGAAACCCCGCGCGCGCTTGGCGCCGAAAAGGCGGTGCGGGCGCGCCGTGCCGCCTGATGGCGACGGCGGCGCCGGAAGCCGCGGATCAGTCGCCGGTCGGCAGGAAGCCCTCGGTCGACAGGTAGCGCTCGCCGGTGTCGTAGTTGAAGCCGAGCACGCGGCTGCCGGCAGGCAGCTCCGGCAGTTTCTGCGCGATCGCCGCCAGGGTCGCTCCCGAACTGATGCCAATCAGCATGCCCTCCTCGCGCGCGGCGCGGCGGGCCATCTCGCGCGCGTCCTCGGCGTCGACCGTGATCACGCCGTCGAGCAGCGCCGTATGCAGGTTGCTCGGCACGAAGCCGGCGCCGATGCCCTGGATCGGATGCGGCGCCGGGGTGCCGCCGGAGATCACCGGCGAGGCGGCCGGCTCGACCGCGAACACGCGCAGCTTCGGCCACGCCTGCTTCAGCACCTGCGCGCAGCCGCTGATGTGGCCGCCGGTGCCGACGCCGGTGATCAGCGCATCGAGCCCGTCGGCGAAGTCGGCGAGGATCTCCTTCGCCGTCGTGCGCGCATGCACGGCGACGTTGGCCGGGTTGTCGAACTGCTGCGGCATCCAGGCGCCCGTCGTCGAGGCCAGCAGTTCCTCGGCGCGGGCGATCGCGCCTTTCATCCCCTTCTCGCGCGGCGTCAGGTCGAAGCTGGCCCCGTAGGCCAGCATCAGGCGGCGGCGCTCGACGCTCATGCTCTCCGGCATCACCAGGATCAGGCGGTAGCCCTTCACCGCAGCCACCATCGCCAGGCCGATGCCGGTGTTGCCCGAGGTCGGCTCGATGATCGTGCCGCCCGGCTTCAGCACCCCGCGCGCCTCGGCGTCCTCGACCATCGCCAGCGCGATTCGGTCCTTGATCGAGCCGCCGGGATTGGCGCGCTCGGACTTGACCCACACCTCGTGAGCGGCGCCGAACAGGCGGTTGATGCGGATGTGCGGCGTGTCGCCGATGGTCTGCAGGATGCTGGCGGCCTTCATCGCGGGCTCCCTGTTCGAGGTCCGATGGCACAGCATCGCACGGCTGCCGGCCGGATGGCGACATCCTGCGCTATTTGCTTATTCGGTTACCCTCGCCGGGCAACCCTCGGCTCCCGCTTGAACCCGAACGCCGCCCAACTGTGGAGCGCGCCGCGCTGGGCGCTGGCGCTGCTGCTCGCCTGCCTGAGCATGCTCGGGCCGTTCTCGATCGACACCTACCTGCCGGCGTTTACCGGCATCGCCGGCACGCTCGCCGCCAGCCCGCTGCAGCTGCAGCAGACGCTGTCGGCGTACCTGTTCGGCTTCGCCTTCATGAACCTGTTCCACGGGGCGCTGGCCGACAGCTTCGGCCGGCGGCCGGTGATCCTCGGCGGCGTGCTGCTGTTCACCGCCGCGTCGGTCGGCTGCGCACTGGCGGCGACGCCGGCGCAGCTGATCGCCTGCCGGGCCCTGCAGGGGCTGGCCGCCGGCGCCGGCACGGTCGTCTCGCGCGCCGTGGTCCGCGACATGTTCCCGCCCGAGGATGCCCAGCGCGTGATGTCGCAGGTGACGCTGTTCTTCGGCGTGGCGCCGGCCATCGCGCCGCTGATCGGCGGCGCGCTGTTCGTGCACGCCGGCTGGCAGTCGATCTTCTGGTTCCTCGCCGCAATCGGCGCGCTGCTGTGGCTCGCCAACTTCCGCCTGCTGCCGGAGACGCTGCACGCCGACGGCCGGCAGCCGTTCAACCTGCGCAACCTGCTGCGCGGCTACGCCAGCCTGCTCGGCAAGCCGCGCTTCATCCTGCTGGCGCTGGCCAGCGGCGTGCCGTTCAACGGCATGTTCCTGTACGTGCTGTCGGCGCCGGCCTTCCTCGGCGAGCTGCTGCAGCTGGCGCCGACCCAGTTCTACTGGTTCTTCGTCATCAACATCGCCGGCATCATGGGCGGCGCCTGGGTCAGCGGCAGGCTGCCCGGCCGCATCGAGCCGCGCCGCCAGGTGCGCTGGGGCTACGCGATCATGGCCGGCATCTCGCTGGTGAACGTCGCCGCCAACGCGCTGTTCGACGCCCACGTGGCGTGGGCGCTGTGGCCGATCGCGATCTACTCGTTCGGCTGGGCGCTGGTCACGCCGGTGGTCACGCTGCTGCTGCTCGACGTCGTTCCGCAGCGGCGCGGGATGGCGGCCTCGCTGCAGGCGGTCATCGCCAGCGTGACCAACGGCGCGGTCGCCGGCGCGCTGTCGCCGCTGGTGATGCACTCGACGCTGGCGCTGGCCATCGCCTCGGCCGGCCTGATGAGCATCGGCCTGGCGGCCTGGGTCGCCCTCAGCAGCGGCGCCCTAGGAGTCGTGAAGAAACCGTAGCGAGCGGCCCGAGGTTGCGCCGAGGAGCGGAAACGTACTGGCCCGTACGTTTAGCAGCGCAGGCGCAAGCCGGACATCCGGCATGCGACTGCGGCATGCCGGACGCCTGCGAACGGGCGATCGGGTGCAGGCGCGAGCGCGGACTGCAAGGCCGAGATCGGGGGCGCAGCAGGTCTATTCACAACTCGTCAGTGGCCGAGGATCTTCGACAGGAAATCCTTGGTGCGGTCGCTCTTCGGGTTGTTGAAGAACTCGTGCGGGTTGTTCTCCTCGACGATCTGGCCCTGGTCCATGAAGATCACGCGGTCGGCCACCGCCTTGGCGAAGCCCATCTCGTGGGTGACGCACAGCATGGTGATGCCGCCTTCGGCCAGCTCGATCATCACGTCGAGCACTTCCTTGATCATCTCCGGGTCGAGCGCCGAGGTCGGCTCGTCGAACAGCATGATCTTCGGCTTCAGGCACAGCGCGCGGGCGATCGCCACCCGCTGCTGCTGCCCGCCGGAAAGCTGCAGCGGGTACTTGCCGGCCTGCTCGGCGATCTTCACCCGGGTGAGCTGCTGCATCGCCCGTTCCTCGGCCGCCTTCTTCGGCATCCTGCCGACCCACATCGGCGCCAGCGTCAGGTTCTCCAGCACGGTCAGGTGCGGGAACAGGTTGAACTGCTGGAACACCATGCCGACTTCCTTGCGCACCTGCTCGATCGCCTTGATGTTGTCGGTCAGCTCGACGCCGTCGACGAAGATGTGACCCTCCTGGTGCTCCTCGAGGCGGTTGATGCAGCGGATCAGGGTCGACTTGCCCGAGCCCGACGGACCGCAGATGACGATCCGCTCGCCCGGCCTGACCTTCAGCTCGATGTCGCGCAACACGTGGAAGTTGTTGCCGTACCACTTGTTGACCTTGTCGAAGACGATGATGTGCTCGGGCATCCGAACTCCTAGCGGGTCTTGCTGCGGCCCAGCTGGCCTTCGATCCACAGGCTGTAGCGCGACATCGCGAAACAGAACACGAAATAGACCACGGTGATGAACAGGTAGCCCTCGATCTTGAACGGCCGCCAGTCGGCGTCGGAATTCAACGCCAGGCCGAGCGCGCCGGTCAGCTCGTACAGCGAGACGATGGTCACCAGCGAGGTGTCCTTGAAGATGGCGATGAAGCTGTTCATGATCCCCGGCACCACCATCGCCAGCGCCTGCGGCAGCACGATCTTGCGCTGCGTCTGCCAGTACGACAGCCCCAGCGACTGCGCCGCCTCGATCTGTCCCTTCGGGATCGCCTGCAGGCCGCCGCGCACCACCTCGGCCAGGTACGCCGCGGAAAACAGGGTGATGCCGACCAGCACCCGCAGCAGGACGTCCGGCGACTTGCCGACCGGCATGAACAGCGGGAACAGAAAGCTCGCCATGAACAGCACCGAGATCAGCGGCACGCCGCGGATCAGCTCGATGTAGATGATGCACAGCGAGCGGATCGCCGGCAGGTCGGAGCGGCGCCCCAGCGCAACGACGATCGAGATCGGATAGGCCAGCACGATGCCGAAGGTGGCCAGCATGATGGTCAGCGGCAGCCCCCCCCACTGATCGGTCGTCACCGGTTCGAGGCCGAACCAGCCGCCGCCCATCAGCACGAAGAACGCCGGCACGACCGCCACCCAGAGCGCGGCCAGCCACGGCTTCCAGAAGGCACGGATGCAACTGACGATCAGCAGCGCCACCAGCAGGATCGTCGCCACCTCCGGCCGCCACTGCGCTTCGTACGGGTAGCGGCCGAAGATGATCAGACGGAACTTCTCGACGACCACGCCCCAGCAGGCGCCGGTGCCGCGCGCAGCCTGGCAGGTTTCCGCGTTGGTGACGACGACGGCATTGAGCACCGCCCACTTGACGAGGTCCGGCAGCACGTAAGCGGCGAGCGCGATGATCACCAGCGTGACCGCGCTGCTGCGCAGGTCGCCGAACAGGTTGCTGCGGATCCAGGGAACGAACCCCTCGGTCCTGACCGGCGCCGGGCGCGACTGGATCGGTTCGAAGACAGCCGACATCTACCGCTCCTTGATCGCGGCGCGCTTGTTGTACCAGTTCATGAACGCGCTGGTCGAAAGCGACGTCGTCAGGTAGACGGCCATGATGATGGCGATGCACTCGACCGCGCGGCCGGTCTGGTTCAGTGCCGTATTGGCGATCGAGACCACGTCGGGGTAGCCGATCGCCACCGCCAGCGACGAGTTCTTGGTCAGGTTCAGGTACTGGCTGGTCATCGGCGGGATGATCACGCGCAGCGCCTGCGGCAGGATAACCAGCCGCATCGACTGCCCTTTCGACAGGCCGATGCTGCCGGCCGCCTCGACCTGCCCGTGCGAGACCGAGGCGATGCCGGCGCGCACGACCTCGGCGATGAACGCCGACGTATACAGCACCAGTCCCAGCAGCACCGCCATGAACTCCGGCGTTGCGGTCGCGCCTCCCTTGGTCTGGAAGCCGTCGATCACCGGAACGCTCCATGAGGTCGGGGCGCCGCCGGCGATCCAGCCCGCCACTCCGGCGCCGATCACGATCGCAATCGGCACCAGCACCATGCTGCCGGGCTGGCCGGTCTGCTCGAAGCGGCGCACGACCCAGCGGCGATAGAACCACGCAATGACCGCGCCAGCCAGCATGCCGATCCCAGCCAGCGCCTGGCCCAGGCCCCACACCGGCACGGGAAAGACGAAACCGTTGTTGCTGAGGAAAGCCACGCCGCCGATGGAAATGGCGTCGAACAGCGGCGGCAGCGCGTCGGTCAGCACCAGGTACCACATCAGCAGCTGCAGCAGCACCGGCACGTTGCGGAAGAACTCGACATAGCCGTAGCAGATGCCGCGCACGATGGCGTTGTGCGAAAAGCGACCGATGCCGAGCACGGTGCCGAGCAGCGTGGCCAGAACGATGCCGATGATCGCCACGCGCAGCGTGTTCAGGACGCCGATCACGAAGGCCATCCAGTACGGGTCGAGCGACTCGTACGGGATGATCGTTTCACCGATGTCGAAGCCCGCCGCACCGCCGAGGAAGTCGAAGCCGCTCTGGATGCCGCGCGCCTCCATGTTGGCGAGCGTGTTCTGCGCCAGGTACCAGACGCCGAAGCCGATGGCCAGCACGGCGATCACCTGGTAGACGAGGCCGCGAAACGCCTGGCTTCGCCATGACCAGTCGCGCCGCTTCGGCGGTGCGCGCTCAGGCATCGATCGACTCCTTGCGACGTTGGCCGCTGTGCGGCTCTGTTCGGATCTGCGCAAAGCCGGCGCTCATCGCGCACCGGCTTTGCGCAGCGCTCTTGCGGAGAAGAGCGCGGCGCGCGCGGCCCCGGCGGTCGCCGGGCCGCGCGTCAGTGCATCAGCGCACCGGCGGCGCGTACATGATGCCGCCCTTGCTCCACAGCTCGTTGACGCCGCGCGGCAGGCCGATCGGCGTCTTCGGGCCGACGTTGCGCTCGAAGATCTCGCCGTAGTTGCCGGTGGTCTTGATCGCGCGGACCATCCAGTCCTTGTCCAGGCCGAGCAGCTTGCCGGTGTCCTCGGACGTGCCGACGATGCGCATCACCACCGGGTCCTGGCTTTCCTTGGCCATCTTCTCGACGTTCGCCTGCGTGATGCCGTATTCCTCGGCCTCGATCAGCCCGAAGATGACCCACTTGGCGATCGCGAACCACTCGTCGTCGCCGCGGCGCACCACCGGGCCGAGCGGCTCCTTCGAGATCAGCTCGGGCAGGATCACGTGCTCCTTCGGATCCTTGGCTTCCTTGTTACGCACCGAGGCCAGGCCCGACGCGTCGGTGGTGAATGCGATGCAGCGACCCGAGAAGTAGGCGCCGGTGGCGGCTTCCTGCTTCTCGAACACGACCGGCTTCATGTTCAGGTTGTTGGCGCGCGAGAAGTCGGTCAGGTTCTTCTCGGTCGTCGTGCCCGACTGCACGCAGACGGTGGCGCCCTTCAGCTGCTTGGCGCTCTTGATCTTGGCCTTGACCGGCACCATGAAACCCTGGCCGTCGTAGTAGGTGACGCCGGTGAAGCTCAGGCCCAGCGAGGCGTCGCGGGTCAGCGTCCAGGTGGTGTTGCGGGCGAGGATGTCGACTTCGCCGGACTGCAGCGCGGTGAAGCGCTGCTGCGCCGTCAGCGGCACCCACTTGACCTTGTTGCCGTCGCCCAGCACGGCTGCCGCAATGGCGCGGCAGGTGTCGACGTCCAGCCCGGTCCAGTTGCCCTGGCTGTCGGCCGCCGAGAAGCCGGCCAGGCCGGTGTTCACGCCGCAGACCACAGCACCGCGGGCCTTGATCGCGTCGAGCGTCTTGCCGGCGTGCGCCGGCGTGGCCACCGCCGCAGCGGCGATCGCCGCGCTGCCCAGCAGCGCTTTGATTGATGTCTTGTTCATGTTGGCAGAGCCTCCTTGTTTGGATTTCGAACCTCGACGCGCCCCGTATCTCCCGGCACGCGACCGGCGGTGCAATCTAGCACCGCGGCAGACACGGCAGCAATTCGCGAGCTTCGTAGGGCAATCCCGACATTCCGCCTGCGAATCGCTGCGGCGCAGCATCGGATCGGACCGCGGCCGGCGGCGTCGAGGCGGCGCGAAGCGCCGCCGCCGGTGCGCCACGGCGCTAGGCCCGTGGCTCGGTCACTTCGGCTTCGCGCCCGACCGGTTCCGCGCCGCTTGCCGATGACTCGTGCCGGGCCTGCAGCGCCCACAGCCGCGCGTAGGCGCCGCCGGCGGCGAGCAGCTGGGCGTGCGTGCCGCGCTCGACCACGCGGCCGCCGTCGAGCACGACGATCTGGTCGGCGTTGACGATGGTCGACAGCCGATGGGCGATCACCAGCGTGGTGCGGCCGGCGGCGATCGCTTCCAGCTCGGCCTGGATCACGCGCTCGGTCTTGCTGTCCAGCGCCGAGGTCGCCTCGTCGAAGACCAGGATCGCCGGCTGCTTGAGCAGCGTGCGGGCGATCGCCACCCGCTGCTTCTCGCCGCCCGACAGTTTCAGCCCGCGCTCGCCGACCATGGAGTCGTAGCCGTCGGGCAGGCGGCTGACGAACTCGTGGATGTGCGCTGCACGCGCGGCGGCGATCACCTCGTCGCTCGCGGCGCCGGGCCGGCCGTAGGCGATGTTGTAGCCGATCGTTTCGTTGAACAGCACGGTGTCCTGCGGCACGGTGCCGATCGCCGCCCGCAGCGACTGCTGCGTCACGTCGCGCACGTCCTGGCCGTCGATCAGCACGCGGCCGCCCTGCACGTCGTAGAAGCGGAACAGCAGCCGCGCCAGCGTCGACTTGCCGGAACCCGTCGGACCGACCACCGCGGTCGTGCTGCCTGCCGCAACGGTGAAGTCGACCCCGAACAGCACCTGGCGGCGCGGGTCGTAGGAGAAGTCGACGTGGTCGAAGCGGATCGAACCGCCGCGCAGCTGCAGCGGCTGCGCATCGGGCGCGTCGGCGATCTCGCGGTTCACGCGCATCAGGCGGAACAGGCGATCGAGGTCGACCAGCGCCTGCTTGATCTCCCGATACAGCACGCCGAGGAAGTTCAGCGGGATCCACAGCTGGATCAGGAAGGCGTTGACCAGCACCAGGTCGCCGATCGTCATCGCGCCCGCCTGGACGCCGAGCGCCGCGCGCCACAGGATCAGCGTGACCGCGGTGGCGATGATCAGCTGCTGCCCCGAGTTGAGCAGGTTCAGCGACTGCTGCGACTTGATCGCCATCGTCTCGCTCTCGGCGAGCGTGGCGTCGTAGCGGCGCGCCTCGAACTCCTCGTTGCCGAAGTACTTGACCGTCTCGAAGTTCAGCAGGCTGTCGACCGCGCTCGAGCTGGCGCGCGCGTCGAGCTCGTTGACCTGGCGGCGGAACTTGGTGCGCCAGTTGGTGACGACGAAGGTGAAGGTCACGTAAAGCGCCAGGCTGACCGCCACGATGGCCGCGAACCAGATCTCGTAGTGCCACAGCAGGTAGCCGATGACCAGCGTCAGCTCGACCAGCGTCGGCAGGATCGAGTACAGCGAGAAGCTGATCAGCGTCGTCACGCCGCGGATGCCGTGGTCGATCTCGCGCGTCACGCTGCCGGTGCGCCGCTCGAGGTGGAAGCGCAGGCTCAGCGAATGCAGGTGGCGGAACGACTGCAGCGACAGCGTGTGCACCGCCGCCTGCGTCACCTTGGCAAAGAAGAACTCGCGCAGCTCGGTGAACAGCGAGGTCGACAGCCGCAGCAGCCCGTAGCCGAGGATCAGCCCGGCGGGAATCGCCAGCAGGCTGCCGCCCGGCGCCTGTGCCAGCGCATCGACGATGTGCTTGAGCAGGATCGGCACGCCGACGATGGCCAGCTTGGCGCCGATCAGGCAGCCGAGTGCGAACAGCACCCGCCGCCGGTACCGCCACAGGTACGGCAGCAGCAGCCGCAGCGTGCTCCAGTCGCCGCGCGGCTCGCCGGGCGCCGGCGCCGCGCTCGGCTCCCCGCCGCGCGAGAGCCTCACGCCGCGCATCGGCGTAACCTCAGAGACGCTCGGCCCGCCTGGACTGTCGCTTGGACTAACACGAAGAGGCAATCGCCATTTGAGCCGGCATTATTGACGATGCCCGCGGGCGACGGCAGCCAGCGCGCCCGCTCTTTTCCGGCGCCTCCTTTCGGCCACCATGCCCAGCCGGCAGCCCACCAAAATCTTCGTCATCACCGGCGCCAGCACCGGCATCGGCGCCGAACTGGCGCTGCAGCTCGCCGATCGCGGCCATCGCCTGGTGCTGGCCGCGCGCAACGAAGACGGCCTGCGCAAGGTCGCCGCCGACTGCCAGCACGGCGGCTCGCAGGCGGTCGCCTGCAGGACCGACGTCACGGTCGAGGACGACTGCAGGCGCCTGATCGAGCGGGCGCTGGAGGCATTCGGCCGCATCGACGTGCTGGTCAACAACGCCGGCGTGTCGATGCACGCGGCCTTCGACGAGATCAGCGACTGGTCGACCTTCGAGCGGCTGTGGCGGGTCAACTGCCTCGGCACCATCCAGTGCACGCGCTTCGCCTGGCCGTACCTGAAGGCGGCGCCGGGCAAGCGCGGCGGGCAGATCGTCGGCATCAATTCGCTGGCCGGCCGCACCGGCGTGCCGGAACGCACGACCTACTGCGCCAGCAAGTTCGCGCAGGCCGGGTTCCTCGAGGCGCTGCGCATCGAGGCCGCCGAGCACGGCATCGCGGTGACCGTCGTCTACCCGGGCGTGGTGGCCACCGCGATCCGGCACCGGGGCCTGGACGGCAAGGGCGAGCCGGCCGGCGTGTCCCGCCTCGACGAGAGCCGCGCGATGCCGGTCGACGAGTGCGCGCGGCAGATCGTCCGCGCGATCCAGGGCCGCCGCCGCGAGCTGGTGATGACCGCCCGGGGCCGGCTCGGCCTGTGGCTGAAGCTGATCGCCCCCGGCCGGGTGGACAATCTGGCGCGCAAGGCCCTGAGGAAGGACGAAGCGTGATGAGCGATGCCCCGCTCCGGCTGCCGGACGCCAGTCCGGTCCTGCGCGTGATGCCGATGCCGGCCGACGCCAACATCCACGGCGACGTGTTCGGCGGCTGGATCATGGCCAACGTCGACGTCGCCGGCGCGATACCGGCCGCGCGCCGCGCCAACGGCCGCGTGGCGACCATCGCCGTGACCAGCTTCCTGTTCAAGAACCCGGTCTTCGTCGGCGACCTGCTGTCCTTCTACGCGCGGGTGCTGAAGACCGGACACACCTCGATCACGGTCGAGGTCGAGGTCTACGCCGAGCGCAACCGCCTGCAGTCCGAGGTAGTCAAGGTGACCGAGGCGACGCTCGTCTACGTCGCCACCGGCGAGGACCGCCGGCCGCGGCCCTTGCCGCCGCTGGCCGGCACGGTCGACGGCTGAGCCCGGCTGCGGGGCAGGCCGGCGCCGCTGCGCACGCGGGATGCCCGGGCCGGCGGCGCCGGAACTACGATTCGCATGCAACCCCGATGACGAACCCGCCGCACACGGAGAACCGACCATGAGACCGATGATCGACGCCGACGAGATGCTCAAGCAGATGACCGCGCAGGCGGTGTCCCAGGGCGAGAGCCTGCGCTCGACCGTGCGCGACCTGACGCTGCAGGCGCTGCAGTCGCGCGAGCTGTCGCTGGCGCAGATCAAGTCGGTGGTCGGCTCGGTCGCCGAGGGCGTGAACCTCGGCGCGATCCAGGGCCAGCTCGACACCGACAAGGTGTTCTCGCAGGCGCTGGCCGGCATGGACGACGCGCTGCTGAAGGTGGTCGAGGCCAGCCGGATCGCCCTGCACCAGATCACCGGCGAGCGCGAGTTCCGCGACTCGAAGCTGAAGAAGTCGCTGGACGACCTCGAACGCCTGGAGGACGAATTCCTCGCCACGGTCAAGAAGGCGACCTCCGGTGCCGGCGCGCCCTTCAAGTCGCAGTGGAGCGGCGCGCTGCAGGAATCGATGAGCGCCGGCACCGCCACCGGCGCGCAGGTGGTGGCGATGATGGATCAGTACGGCGACCAGGTGCGCAAGGCGGCGCGCGCCCAGCGCGACGCCGGCTTCCGCGCCGTGCATGCGCTGGCGCAGAACTTCGCCACCCTGGCCAGCGGCGTGCTGATCGGCCTGACCGAGGCGATGCAGCAGGGCGCCGGCAAGCCTGCCGCTCCGTCGACCGCCAGGAAGCGGCGCTGACGGTCGCCGCGTTCTCGTCAGCCGGCCCAGTGCGCCTCGATCCAGGCCGCCGCGCCGAACATCTTGGCGTCGTCGCCGGGCCGCGCCACCACGGTGATGCCGAGCGGCAGGCCGCCTTCGGCCTGGCCGAGCGACGCCGGTACCGGCAGGGTGACCATCGGGCAGCCGAGCAGCTGCCACGGCCGGTTGAACAGCGGGTCGCCGGTCGACGAAAGCCCCACCGGCGCGCCGCCGGGCGCGCTCGGCGTCAGCAGCACGTCGGCCTCGGCAAACAGGCTGTCGATCGCCGCCACGCAGGCGCGGCCCAGCTGCATCGATAGCACGTAGTCGTGCGCGCTGACCGCCCGCCCTTCCTCGATCAGCGCGATGAGCCTGGATGAAAGCTGCTCGCGCCGGTAGATGAACTCCGGCGCCAGCGCGCGCGCCGTCTCGAACAGCTGCACCGTCTTCTGCGCGTCGAACAGGCCGTCGAACACGCGCGGCCAGACGATCTCGGCCCGCCGCGCGCCCTTCTGCAGCAGCCGCAGGCCGGCGCGCTCCAGTGCGTCGAGCATGCTCGGCGCCGCGGCAGCGCGCTGGGAGGTGGCCACCCAGCCGATCGCCGGCGCCTTGTTCATCCGCACCGCCTGCGCCGGCAGGTCCTTCCACGCCGGCTTGCCGGCCAGCACCGAGGCGGCGAACGCCGCATCCTCGACCGTGCGCGTGAACAAGCCGACCTCGTCGAGCGTGTCCGAGTTGGGCTTCACGCCGGAACGCGGGATCAGCCGCGGCGAGGGCTTGTAGCCGACCACGCCGCAGAAGGCCGCCGGGCGGATCACCGAGCCCGCCGTCTGCGTGCCGATCGCCAGCGGCGCGAAGTGCGCCGCCACGGCCGCCGCGCTGCCGCTCGAGGAACCGCCGGGCGTGTGCGCGAGGTTGTGCGGGTTGCGCGTCGGGCCGGGCGTGAAGTTGGCGAGCTCGGTGCTGACGGTCTTGCCGAGCACGTAGGCGCCGGCATCCTTCAGCGCCGCCACGCAGGCGGCGTCGGCGTTCGGGCGGTGCCCGACGTAGATCGCCGAGCCGTAGCTGGTGGCGATGTCTGCGGTGTCGATGTTGTCCTTGACCGCCACCGGCAGGCCGTGCAGCGGCCCCCGCCGCGCCACCAGGTGCAGCTCGCGCGCCGCCGCGATCGCCCGGTCGGCATCGAACCAGGCGAAGGCCTGGACATCGCGTTCGCGCTCGTGGATGGCGTCGATGAACGAACGGGTGACGGTCTCGGGCGAGGCTTCGCCGGCGGTGATCAGCTGCGCCAGTTGCACGGCCGACAGGCGATGCAGCGGTTCTCTCATTGCGTGCCCTCTCCTCGCTTATTGGCCTGGCGGGACGATCCGACCCGGTGTCGCCGCCCCGAGGGCAACGATAGCCCAAAGCCGCAGGCCTCGCGGCGAGCGCTCACCGACCGGCACAATCCGGCTGCGCCGGCCCTCCGCACGCCGTGCCACGAAGAACAAGCCATGGCTTCAAGCCTGCTCGCCCTGCTCGACGACATCGCGACGATCCTCGACGACGTCTCGGTGATGACCAAGGTCGCCGCCAAGAAGACCGCAGGCGTGCTCGGCGACGACCTGGCGCTCAACGCGCAGCAGGTCAGCGGCGTGGCCGCGGCGCGCGAACTGCCGGTGGTGTTTGCGGTGGCCAGGGGCTCGCTCGCCAACAAGGCGATCCTGGTGCCGGCGGCGCTGGCGATCAGCGCCTTCGCGCCGTGGGCGGTGACGCCGCTGCTGATGGTCGGCGGCGCCTTCCTGTGCTACGAGGGCTTCGAGAAGCTGGCCCACCGCTGGCTGCACCGCGGCGCCGACGAGGCGCACCGGCAGCAGCTGGCGCAGGCGGTCGCCGACCCTGCGGTGGACCTGATGGCGCTTGAGAAGGAGAAGATCAAGGGCGCCGTGCGCACCGACTTCATCCTGTCGGCCGAGATCATCGTCATCAGCCTCGGCACCGTCGCCGCGGCGCCGCTGCCGCAGCGGTTGGGCGTGCTGGTGGGCATCGCCCTGATCATGACCGTCGGCGTCTACGGCCTGGTCGCCGGCATCGTCAAGCTCGACGACGCCGGGTTGCACCTGCACCGGTCGGCCGGCGATTCGGTCTTCGCGCGCACGCGCCGCGCGCTCGGCGGCGCCATCCTCGGCGCCGCGCCCTGGCTGATGAAGGGGCTGTCGGTCGCCGGCACCGCGGCGATGTTCCTCGTCGGCGGCGGCATCCTCGCCCACGGGGTGCCGGCCCTGCACCACGCCGTCGAGGCGCTGGCACGGGCCGCCGGTGCGCTCGGCGCGGTGGTGCCGCTGCTTGCCGACGCCGTGGTCGGCATCGCCGCCGGCGCGCTGGCGCTCGCCGCGGTTGCCTTGTTCAGGAAGATCGGCGCGCGGGCCTGAACCGCCTCGCCGGGCGGCGAACGCTACAGGCCGATGAGCTCGGCGCTGACCCCCTGCGCCTTGACCGCGGCGAGGATGGCCTGCGAGTTCACCTTCGCCGGGTCGTAGGTGACGATCACCAGGTGCGGCTTGGCGTCATGGCCTTCGGCCGTGCTGACGCCGTCGATCGCCGCGATCGCCTTGGTCAGCGTCGCCAGCCGATCGTGGTCCAAGGTCTGGTCCACGTGGACCAGCACGTCTGCAAAAGTCTTCGACATTGATCCCCCTGTTTGAATCGCGTTTGCCCTGCGGGTGGTGCGACAGCCGTCTGCCGCCGCGCCGATTCCGCAGGTCCGGCTTGCAGGCCAACGGAGCCGACGGCCGTTGCCCGGCCGGGTCCGCGTCCGGGCAGACGTGTAGCACCCGGCACCGGCCGCTGTCAAAAAGCCGGCGCGGTCCGCGGCCAGGCCGCGCGGCGACGCTACAGGAACAGGTCCGGCAGCAGCTGCTTCGACCCCGGCACCACCGAGTAGCGCTCGAAATCGCTGACCCCGGCCCGCTTCAGCACCTGCTCGTCGATGAAGAAGTTGCCGGTGGTCGTCGCGGCATCCGAGGTCAGGATCGCGTGGGCGGCGTCGGCCATGATCGCCACCGAGCGGCAGTGCTCGGGCCGCACGCCGGGGATCATCTGCAGCGCCGCCGTCTGGATCACCGTGCGCGGCCACAGCGCGTTGACCGCGATGCCGTGGGGACGGAACTCCTCGGCGTGGCCGAGCACGCACATGCTCATGCCGTACTTGGCCATCGTGTAGGCGACGTGCGGCGCGAACCAGCGCGCGTCCATGTTCAACGGCGGCGACAGCGTCAGCACGTGCGGGTTGCGCCCGCGTTCGGCCGACTGCTTCAGGTACGGCAGGCAGGCCTGCGTGCACAGGTAGGTGCCGCGCACGTTGACGCCGAACATCAGGTCGAAGCGCTTCATCGGCGTCGCCTCGGTCGGCGTCAGGCTGATGGCGCTGGCGTTGTTGACCAGGATGTCGATGCCGCCGAATCTCTCGGCCGCCTGCCGGGCCGCCTCGACGACCTGCGACTCGTCGCGGATGTCGACCTGCAGGGCCAGCGCACGGCCGCCGGCGGCCTCGATTTCCCGTGCGGCGCTGTGGATCGTTCCCGGCAGCTTCGGGTTCGGCTCTGCGGTCTTGGCGGCGATCGCCACGTTGGCGCCGTCGGCAGCGCAGCGCCTGGCGATGGCCAGGCCGATGCCGCGCGAGGCCCCGGAGATGAAGATCGTCTTGCCGTTCAGGTTCATCGTTCCTCCTCTGTTGCGGTCTGCGGGGCAGCCACCAGGCGTTCG
>CP070661.1:508065-527333 GCA_020355165.1 Burkholderiales bacterium | reverse complement strand
GCCACCGTCGAGCTGGCGCGCGGGCCAGCCGATCGCCGAAAGCACGTGGACCATCGCGCCACTGCGCTGGCCGCCACGCCAGCAGTACACCAGCGGCCGCCACTGGCGCGGCTTGCCGGCGAACCGCTGCTCGATGTGGCGGGCTATGTTGCGCGCGACCAGGACGGCGCCGAGGCGCCTGGCGGCGAACGCCGAGTCGGTACTGTGCAGGGTGCCGACGCGGGCGCGTTCGTCGTCGTCGAGCACCGGGCAGCTGACGGCGCCAGGCAGGCAGTCGAGCGCGAATTCGGCCGGACTGCGGACGTCGATGATCGCGTCGAATGAATCGAGCCGCGCAAGCGCCTCGTCGCAAGGGATCGTCGTGCGCAGCATGTCAGCGCCGCCCGGAGCGCAGCAGCGGCGCCAGCTGTGGCCACACGGTGTCCAGCATGCGCGTCTGCGCCCGCTCGTTCGGATGGATGCGGTCGGCCTGGAAGAACTCGAGGTCGTCGGCAAAGCCGTCGAGCAGGAACGGCACCAGCGCCACTTTCTGGTCGCTCGCCAGCTGCGCGTAGACGCCGGCAAAGCGCTCAGCGTAGCCGCGGCCGTAGTTGGGTGGAATGCGCATCCCGACCAGCAGGACGCGCGCTCCCGCTTCGCGGCTCGCCTCGATCATCGCGGCCAGGTTATCGCGCATCGAGGCCAGCGAGAGCCCGCGCAGGCCATCGTTGGCGCCGAGCTGCAGAACGACGATCGACGGCCGGTGCCGCTGCAGCAGCTGCGGCAGCCGCGTCCGCCCGCCGCTCGTGGTTTCGCCGCTGATGCTCGCATTGACGACGCTATACTGCCCCGCTTCCTTCGCCAGCCGGCCCGACAGCAGCTGCACCCAACCGGTGCCGCGCGGCAGTCCGTACTCGGCCGACAGGCTGTCGCCGAAGATCAGGATCGCGGACGGCTTGGCGCCGGCTGCACTTCCCGTCAAGAGCATCGCGGCGAGCAGCGCGACGCGCAGCCACGCAGCGGTCAGATTCAGCACGGCAGATGAAAGCAGGACAACCCGCCAACGACGCGCCGACAGTGGCGCTCCAGGCCAAAGGTCTCACGAAGATCGTGCAGGACGCCACCGGCAGCCTGACGATCCTCGATGATATCAACCTCGAAATCGCCAGCGGCGAAACGGTGGCGATCGTCGGCGCCTCCGGCTCGGGCAAATCGACTCTGCTCGGACTGCTGGCCGGACTTGACGTGCCCACCCGTGGCGAGGTGAGGCTGTTCGGCGCCGACCTGTTCGCCAATGACGAGGACGGGCGTGCCGCATTGCGGGCACGAAACGTCGGCTTCGTCTTCCAGTCGTTCCAGCTGTTGCCGCACCTGAGTGCGCTGGAGAACGTGCTGCTGCCGATGGAACTGGCGGGTCGCACGCCGGACGGCATGCCGCCGGCCGCCGCCGCGCGCGAGATGCTGGCCCGGGTCGGACTCGGCGAGCGCCTGTCGCACTACCCGAAGACATTGTCGGGCGGTGAGCAGCAGCGTGTCGCGCTGGCCCGTGCCTTCGTGCTGCGGCCGCGGCTGCTGCTGGCCGACGAGCCGACCGGCAGCCTCGATGCGCGCACCGGCGAGGCGGTGATCGAGCTGATGTTCGAGCTGAATCGCGAGCGTGGCTCGACCCTGGTGCTGGTGACCCACGATCCGCAGATCGCCTCGCGCTGCGGCCGGCGCATCGAGATCCAGGCCGGCCGCATCGTCGGCGCCTGACGCGGGGAGCGCGGCGCTTCAGCGGCCGGCGCGCAGTTCGGCCAGCTGCCGCGCCGCGAGCGGCGCCAGATCGGTCGCCGCCAGCCCGATGTCGGCGCCGAACGCGTCGGCCGCCGCGCCGTGCAGCCACACTGCTGCGTGAACCGCCTGCAGGGGATCGTCGGTCTGGCCAAGCAGCGCGCCGATCATTCCGGCCAGCACGTCGCCGGTACCAGCCGTGGCCAGCGCCGGCGATCCGGTCGGATTGATCGCGTAGCGGCCGTCGGCGCCCGCGATGACGGAACCGGCACCCTTGAGCACGACCAGCGCCGTGAACCGTCGCGCCAGTTCGATCGCATGTCCAACACGATCGTCCTGGACGCTCGACGCGTCGGTGCCCAGCAGGCGCGCCGCCTCGAGCGGGTGCGGGGTCAGCACCGTGGCGGCGTCGCGGCCCCGGCATGCGATTGCCAGAGGCGCCGCTGCCGCCAGCACGTTCAGCGCGTCGGCGTCGATGACGACCGGGCAATTGCTGGCGAGCGCCGCCGACAGCGCGGCGCGGGCGGCGGCATCCTCGCCGAGGCCGCAGCCGACCACGCACGAGGTCAGCCCCTGCAGGCCGGCAAGTGGACGGAACATCAGCTCGGGCTGCAGCGGATCCAGCCGCAGCTCGGGGGCACCGATGCAGTCGACGTAGACGCGGCCGGCGCCGAGGCGCAGCGCCGCACGCGCGGCAAGCAGCGGTGCACCGACCATGCCGACGTTGCCGCCGACCACCGCCACGCTTCCATAGGTGCCCTTGTGCGTGTTGCGCGCGCGGGGCGCCAGCACGGACGCGAAGTCGTCCGCCGCAAGCAGTTTGCCGTCGCATTGCCCGGGTGCCACGCCGATCGGCTCGATGTCGACCGTTCCGGCCGCGTCGCATCCCGCGCCGGTGAACAGCCCGGTCTTGGCGCCGATGAAGGTGACCGTAGCCGCGGCCCGCACGCCGGCCACGTTGCCGACCCAGCAGCCACGGTCGGCATCCAGTCCGCTCGGCAGGTCGATTGCCAGCACCTGCGCGCGCTGGCGGTTGATCCATTCGGCCGCCGCCAGGTAAGGCCCGGCCAGCGGCCGCGCCATGCCGATGCCGAACATCGCGTCGATCACCGCGTCGCAGCGGTCGTCCGCCGGCAGCTCGGTAACGGTGGTGCCGCCGGCCTCGGTCCAGCGGAAGAAGGCGGCGCGCGCATCCTCGGCGCCGGGGGAGCCGAGCGAGACGCACAGCACGTCGATGCCCTGCCTCGCCAGCTCGAGCGCGCAGACATAGCCGTCGCCGCCGTTGTTGCCGGGGCCGCAGACGACGCACACGCGTCTACGGCCCTCGGGCAGGCGCCGCGCGATGACGGTGGCGGCGGCCGCCCCGGCACGCTGCATCAGCGTTCCGGGCGGCAGCGCGGCCTGCGCCGCCTGCTCGAGCCGGCGCAGCTCTGCGACCCGGTACAGAGGTTCGCCCATGGCGCAATGCTAAGCCTTGCCGCGTCGAACGAAGCGCTCGATGGTCAGTCCGTCGAGGTCGATCTGTGGCTTGGCGCCGGCGACGATGTCGGCCACCACGCGCGCCGAGCCGCAGGCCATCGCCCAGCCGGTCGAGCCGTGGCCGAGGTTGACGAACAGGTTTGCCACCGGCGTGCTGCCCAGCGCCGGCGGTCCGTCGGGCAGCATCGGGCGGGCGCCGACCCAGGGGCGCGCCTGCCGGTAGTCGGCAGCCCCGGGAAACCAGTCTCGCACCACCCTGAGCAGGGTGCCGAGTGCCGAGTCGCGCAGCGCCAGCCGGCGGGTGCCGAGTTCCGCCGTGCCGGCGATGCGCAGC
This sequence comes from Burkholderiales bacterium, assembly GCA_020355165.1. GTDB lineage: Bacteria > Pseudomonadota > Gammaproteobacteria > Burkholderiales > Burkholderiaceae_F > JADJWR01. The sequence goes on along the minus strand of CP070661.1, from coordinate 523,768 downwards.
CGGTTGCCCATGCGGGTGATGGCGACCTTGTAGGCCTCGTCCATTACCGAGGTCAGCGGTGCGAACTCGTGGCGGGTCACGCGCGCCGTCAGCGAGTAGCCCTTGACCGGATACAGCGGCAGCCGCACGCCGGTGCCACGGAGCAGCTGGCCGCTGTCGGCGCCGGCAGCGAGGACGAGCGCGTCGGCGGCAATCGCACCGGCGCTCGTTGCCACCGAAGCAACTCGGCCCCCCTCGATGGCGAGCCGCGTGACCCGCGTGCCGAAGCGGAAGTCGACGCCGCCGGCAGCGGCCAGGTCCTTGATGCGGTGCGCGAAGTAGGCGCAGTTACCGGTTTCCTCCTCGGGCAGATGCAGCCCGCCCGCCAGCGGGGTGCCGTCGACCAGCGCCGGCTCCAGGGCCCGGCACTTCGCGGCGTCGAGCAGGCGGTGCGGCATCCCCGCCTGCGACAGCACCTCGATCGACGGCCTCGCGCGCGCCAGATCGGACTCGGTGCGGAACAGCTGCAGCCATCCCTGCGTCTGCTCGTAATCGATCGAATGGCGCCGGCGAAGCTCGTGCAGGACGGATCGGCTGTACTCGGCCAGGCGCTGCATGCGCTGCTTGTTGATGCGGAAGCGCTGCAGCCTGCATTCGCCCAGCCAGCGGGCAAGCCACCGCCACTGCGCGGGATCGAAGGTCGGCCGGAAGATCACCGGCGAGGCGCTGCGCAGCACTTGGCCGAGGATCCGGCCCGGCATCCCCGGCTGCGCCCACGGACCGGCGTAGGCGGTCGAGATCACGCCGGCATTGCCGTAGCTGGCCTCCTGGGCGACGCCGGGGCGTCGATCGAGGACGGTGACCTTGAAACCGCGCTGGCACAGCTCGTAGGCGGTGGTGACGCCGATGATGCCGGCGCCGATGACGAGCACGTGCATTCTTGCTCTTCCGCGCTGCCGCTCAGAGCTTCATCTGTGACGGCAGATAGGTGACCAGCGGCGGGAAGAAATAGATCAGCAGCACTGCGATCACCATCATCAGGAAGTACGGGAAGGCGGCGCGGGCGATGTAGTTGATCTGGTGGCCGGTCATGCCCTGCAAAACAAACAGGTTGAAGCCGACCGGCGGCGTGATCTGCGCCATCTCGACGACGATCACGATGTAGACGCCGAACCACAGCAGGTCGATTCCGGCCGCCTGCAGTGTCGGCAGCAGCACGGCCATCGTCAGAACCACCATCGAGATGCCGTCGAGGAAGCAACCGAGCACGATGTAGAAGACCATCAGCAGCATGATCAGGGCGAACGGCGGCAGGTTCATGGCGCCGATCGCCTCGGCCAGATTGCGCGGCAGTCCGATGAAGCCCATCGCCAGCGACAGGAACGAGGACCCGGCGAGGATCAGGGCGATCATGCAGTACAGGCGCGTCGCACCCATCAGCGAGTCCCAGAAGCTGCGCCAGGTCAGAGAACGCTGCGCAGCGGCGATCACCAGTGCGCCGAGCACGCCGAGCGCGGCTGCTTCGGTGGCGGTGGCGACACCGGTGTAGATCGAGCCGAGGACGGCGAGGATCAGCAGCATCACCGGCACCAGATGCAGCGACTCGGAAACCTTCTCGCGCAGGGAGCGCGCCTGGTCGGCCGGCGGAATGGCACCGCGGTGGCGCATTGCCCACAGCATCGTGTAGCCCATGAACAGGCCGGCGAGCAGCGCGCCGGGAATGATGCCGGCGATGAACAGCTTGCCGATCGAAACGTCGGCCGCGACGCCGTAGACGATCATGATGATCGACGGCGGGATCAGCAGGCCGAGCGTGCCGGCGCCGGCCAGCGTGCCGACCGACATGATCTCCGGATAGCCGCGGCGGCGCAGCTCCGGCAGCGACATCTTGCCGATCGTCGCGCAGGTTGCCGCCGACGAGCCCGACACCGCGGCGAAGATCGTGCAGCCGACGATGTTCGAGTGCAGCAGCCGCCCGGGCACTGCCTGCAGCCAGGGGGCCAGACCACGGAACAGCCCTTCGGAAAGGCGCGTCTTGAGCAGGATCTCGCCCATCCAGATGAACAGCGGCAGTGCAGTCAGCGTCCAGCTCGACAGCGAGCCCCAGACCGTCAGTGCCAGCGCGTCGCCGCCGGGACGCGTGGTGAACAGCTCCATGCCGATCCACGCCACGCCGAGCACGGCGATGCCGATCCAGACGCCGGCGCCGAGGATCGCGAACATCGCGACGATCAGTACGGTGGCGATCAGCACGTCCATCGCCGCTACTCGAGGTGGCCCGACTTCGTTGGCGTCACCACCTGCCGCGTGCGCAGCGTCTGGACCAGTTCCTCCAGGAAAGCCAGGAACAGGGCGGCCAGCCCGATCGCCATCGAGAGCTGCGGGATCCACAGCGGCGTCGCGTCGACGTTCTGCGACACGTCGTTGAAGACGTAGGAACCCCAGACCAGCCGCCCGGCGAACCAGGCGAAGTAGCCCGACAGGAAGGTGGCCACCGCCAGGCAGAACACTTCGGCCCACCAGCGTCGGCGGCCGACCAGGCGCTGGATGATCAGGGTGACGCGGATGTGGTCGCCATGGCGCAGCGCCGCCGCCATCGCCAGGAACGAGCCGGCAGCCAGCGTGTAGCCGGCGTAGGCGTCGACCCCGGCCATCGAGAAGCCGACCATCCGGCCGCCGATGTTGGCGACCTCGATGAGCAGCGTGGCGAGGATGAACAGCGCGCCGAGCGCGCCCAGCGCCTTGTACAGCGGGTCGAGCCAGGTACGCACGCGGTCAGGACTGCTGCCAAGGGTTGGCGGCGAGCAAGGCGCCTGCGCGCACGACCGCGCAGGCGCCCGCTGCCCTTATTTGCGGAAGTTGGTGATGATCGTCTGGCCGTCGGCGCCGGCGCTCTTCAGCCACTCCTCCAGCATCGTGTCACCGATCTTGGTCAGCTCGGCCTTGAACTGCGCGTTCGGCTCGTAGACGGTCATCTTGTTGGCCCGCAGCGTGTTGAGCGTCTCCGCCGTGTACTCGCGCATACGCTTCCAGCCACGCTCCTCGGCGTCCTTGGCGGCGGCCAGCACGGCGTTCTGGGTGGCCTTGTCGAGCTTGTCGAACTCCTTCTGGTTGACGATCACCATGTTCTTCGGCAGCCAGGCGTCGGCACTGGCGAAGTGGGTCAGGCTCTCCCAGACCTTCGAGTCGACGCCGGTGGCGCCCGAGGTCATGAACGAGTCGACCACGCCGGTGGCCAGCGCCTGCGACAGCTCGGCGGCCTGGATGGTCAACGGCTGCGCGCCGACCAGCTGGGCAATGCGCGTGGTGGCCGCGTTGTAGGCGCGCCACTTCAGCCCATTCATGTCGGCGGTCGAGTTCAGCATCTTCTTCGAGTAGATGCCCTGCGGCGGCCAGGCCACCGCGTACAGCAGCTTGATTCCCTGGCCGGCGAGGATCTTCTCGGTGATCGGCTTCTGCGCCTGCCACAGCTTGAAGGCGGCGTCGAAGCCGGTGGCGACGAACGGGATCGAGTCGGCGCCGAATACCGCGTTCTCGTTGACCAGCAGGCTCATCAGCACCTCGCCGATCTGGGCTTGGCCACTCTGCACGGCGCGCTTGATCTCCTGCGCCTTGAACAGCGCACCACCGGGGTGCACGGTGATGGTCAGCTTGCCGCCGGTCGCCTTCGCAATGTCGGCGGCGAACTGGTTCAGGTTCTGCGTGTGCGGGTTGCCCGCCGGGTAACCCGCCGGCAGATCCCACTTGGTCTGCGCCGAGACCGCCAGCGCGGCGCCGGCCAGCAGCAGGGCGGCGACCGAACGAACGACTTTCATGGTTCCTCCTCCATCGGTGTCTGAGTGAAGCGTGCGCAATGTACCGCGAGCGGCCGCCGTCTGCAGCGGCGCGTGATCTGCCGCAACGGCCGCCGTCGCGCCGGCGCAAAGCGGGCATACTGCGCTGCGCCTCCGACCCGCCGATCGAAGATGAGCCTACCCGACCCACCCGCCGGCCACTGGCAGTTCTGGATCGACCGCGGCGGCACCTTCACCGACATCGTGGCGCGCCGGCCGGACGGCACGCTGGCCACGCACAAGCTGCTCTCGGACAACCCCGAGCAGTACGCCGATGCGGCGATCGCCGGCATCCGCGGCCTGCTCGGCATCGGCGCGGGCGAGCCGCTGCCGGTGGCGGCGATCGATGCGGTCAAGATGGGGACCACCGTCGCGACCAATGCGCTGCTCGAGCGCAAGGGCGAGCCGACGGTGCTGGTGATCACCCGCGGCTTCCGTGACGCGCTGCGCATCGCCTACCAGAACCGGCCGCGGCTGTTCGACCGCCACATCGTGCTGCCGGAGCTGCTCTACGCGAAGGTCATCGAGGCCGACGAGCGCATCGGCGCGCACGGCGAGATCGTCAGGCCGCTGGACGAGGCGACGCTGGCCGGCGAGCTGAAGGCGGCTTTCGGCGAGGGTTTCCGTTCCTGCGCGATCGTGCTGATGCACGGCTACCGCTACACGGTGCACGAGGCGCGCGGCGCGGCGCTGGCGCGCGCGGCCGGCTTCGCCCAGGTGTCGGTGTCGCACGAGGCCAGCCCGATGATGAAGCTGGTGGCGCGCGGCGACACGACGGTGGTCGACGCCTACCTGTCGCCGATCCTGCGCCGCTACGTCGCGCAGGTGGCAGGCGAGCTGCCCGACACGCGGCTGCTGTTCATGCAGTCGAGCGGCGGCCTGACCGATGCGCACCGCTTCCAGGGCAAGGACGCGATCCTCTCCGGCCCGGCCGGCGGCATCGTCGGCATGGTGCGCACCAGCCGCATGGCGGGCTTCGACCGCGTGATCGGCTTCGACATGGGCGGCACCTCGACCGACGTCTCCCACTACGCCGGCGAGTACGAGCGGGAGTTCGACACGCTGGTGGCCGGCGTGCGCATGCGGGCGCCGATGATGAGCATCCACACGGTGGCGGCCGGCGGCGGGTCGATCCTGCACTTCGACGGGGCGCGGCTGCGCGTCGGCCCCGACTCGGCCGGCGCCAACCCCGGTCCGGCCTGCTACCGGCGCGGCGGGCCGCTGGCGGTGACCGACGCCAACGTGATGCTCGGCCGCATCCAGCCCGATTTCTTCCCGCACGTGTTCGGGCCGCGCGCCGACCAGCCGCTCGACCGCGAGGTCGTCGCGCAGGGCTTCGCCCGGCTGGCGGCGCAGATCGAGGCGGCTGCCGGCACGCGCAAGACGCCGGAAGAGGTGGCCGCCGGCTTCCTCGACATCGCCGTGCGCAACATGGCCGAGGCGATCAAGAAGATCTCGGTGCAGCGCGGCCACGACGTGACGAAGTACACGCTGACCGTATTCGGCGGCGCCGGCGGGCAGCACGCCTGCGCGGTGGCCGACCAGCTGGCGATGACGCGCATCTTCGCCCATCCGCTGGCCGGCGTGCTGTCGGCCTACGGGATGGGACTGGCCGACCAGACGGCGATGCGCGAGACCACCGTCGAGCTGCCGCTGGGGCAGGCAGCGATGGCACAGGTGAGCGCCACCGTCGAACGGCTGGGCGAGGCGGCCGCCGGCGAACTGGCACGGCAGGGCGTGCCGGCCGGGCGGGTGCGAAGGCTCGCCCGGGCACACCTGAAGTACGAGGGCACGGACAGCTCGCTGGCGGTCGACTTCGGCGCGGCCGAGTCGATGCGCGCCGCCTTCGAGTCGTCGTACCGCAGCCGCTTTTCCTTCCTGATGCCGGAGCGGCGACTGATCATCGAGGCGGTGTCGGTGGAGGCGATCGGCGCCGGCGACGCCAGCGACGAGCGGCCCGCGGATGCGGCACCGCGCACCGGCGGACTGCGTCCAGCCCGCCGCGTGCGGGCGTACTTCGACGGCGCCTGGCACGACACGCCGCTGTACGTGCGCGAGGACACGCGGCCCGGCGACGCGATCGACGGGCCGGCGATCATCGCCGAGCGCAACGCCACCACGCTGGTCGAGCCGGGCTGGCAGGCGGCGATCACGCCGCTCGACCACGTGGTGCTGACCCGCGTTGCGCCGCGGCCGAAGCGCACGGCGGTCGGCACCGCAGTCGACCCGGTGCTGCTGGAGATCTTCAACAACCTGTTCATGTCGATCGCCGAGCAGATGGGCATGCGGCTGCAGAACACCGCCTACTCGGTCAACATCAAGGAGCGGCTGGACTTCTCCTGCGCGCTGTTCGATGCCGACGGCAACCTGATCGCCAACGCGCCGCACATGCCGGTGCACCTCGGCTCGATGAGCGAGTCGATCAAGACGGTGATGCGCGAGAACGCCGGCAAGATGCGGCCCGGCGACGCCTACGTGATCAACGACCCGTACCACGGGGGCACGCACCTGCCCGACGTCACCGTCATCACGCCGGTGTTCGACCACGCCGGGCAGGAGATCCTCTTCTACGTCGGCTCGCGCGGCCACCACGCCGACATCGGCGGCATCACGCCGGGATCGATGCCGCCGTTTTCGACCTCGCTCGACGAGGAAGGCGTGCTGTTCACCAACTTCAAGCTGGTCGACGGGCAGGGCGCGGGCCGGCCGGGACGGCTGCGCGAGACCGAGTGCCTGGCGATCCTCGCCGGCGGCCCGCACCCGGCGCGCAACCCGCAGCAGAACATGGCCGACCTGAAGGCGCAGATCGCCGCCAACGAGAAGGGGCGCGAGGAACTGCTGCGAATGGTCGAGCAGTTCGGGCTGGACGTGGTGCAGGCCTACATGCGGCACGTGCAGGACAATGCCGAGGAGTCGGTGCGACGGGTGATCACGGTGCTGCGCGACGGCTCGTTCGACTACCGGCTCGACAACGGCGCGCTGATCCGCGTGCGAATCACCGTCGACCGCGAACGACGCGAGGCGACGATCGACTTCACGGGCACCTCGGCCGAGCTGCCGAACAACTTCAACGCGCCGTCGGCGATCTGCGTGGCGGCGGTGCTGTACGTGTTCCGCACGCTGGTCGACGACGAGATCCCGCTGAACGCCGGGTGCCTGAAGCCGCTGGCGATCGTCATCCCCGAGGGCTCGATGCTCAACCCGCGCTACCCGGCGGCGGTGGTCGCCGGCAACGTCGAGACCTCCAGCTGCATCACCAACGCGCTGTTCGGCGCGCTCGGCGTGCTCGCCTCGAGCCAGGGCACGATGAACAACTTCACCTTCGGCAACGCGAGCTACCAGTACTACGAGACGATTTCCGGCGGTTCCGGCGCCGGCATCGTCGATCTGGCAGCCGGTGCCGCATCGAAGGAGGGCTTCGACGGCACCGACGTCGTGCAGACGCACATGACCAACTCGCGCCTGACCGATCCGGAGGTGCTGGAGTTCCGCTTCCCGGTGCGGCTGGACAGCTATTCGATCCGCCACGGCTCCGGCGGGCGCGGGCGCTGGCAGGGCGGCAACGGCGGCATCCGCCGGGTGCGCTTCCTCGAGCCGATGACCGCGTCGATCCTGTCGAACAACCGCGCGGTGGCGCCGTTCGGCCAGGCCGGCGGCGAAGCGGGGCAGCCGGGGCGCAACTATGTCGAGCGCGCCGACGGCCGCGTCGAGCGGCTGTCGCACATCGGCAGCGTTCAGATGGGCGTCGACGACGTGTTCGTCGTCGAGACGCCGGGCGGCGGCGGCTTCGGCAGCGCCGACGGCTGAGGATCACCAAGGGGGCGCGGCTATACTTCGCGCCGCGCTCCCGCCGCTGGTTCCTTCTTGTTGGGGGCGGCGCCCCGCCTCAATGTCTTCCGACGATTTCTTCCTCGCGCTCGACGGTCCGAGCGCGCTGTCGGCCTTTCGTGCGCGTGGCCTGCTGGCCCGCATCCGGGCGATCGAGCCGGCGGCGAGGCAGCTGCACGCGCAGCACGTGCACTTCGTCCACGCCAGGGCCGAACTCGACGAGCACGAGCGCGCTCGGCTGGCCGCCCTGCTCGACTACGGCGAGCCGGCGCCGCCGGTCGCCGCAACCGCGGCGCAACAGTGGCTGGTGGTGCCGCGGCTCGGAACGATCTCGCCATGGGCCAGCAAGGCGACCGACATCGCCCGCAACTGCGGGCTCGATCGCGTCTCGCGCATCGAGCGCGGCACCCGCTACAGCCTGCTGCTCAAAGGCGGGTTTCTTGGCAGCAGCGGCCTCGACGCCGACCAGGGCAGCCGCATCGCCGCGCTGCTGCACGACCGGATGACCGAGAGCGTGGTGGCGACCGACGTCGACTGCGCGCAGCTGTTCCGCGAGCTGCCCGGCAAGCCGATGGCGAGGGTGGCGGTGGGCGCGGGCGGCCGCGCGGCGCTGCTGCGGGCCAACGCCGAGATGGGCCTGGCGCTGTCGGACGACGAGATCGACTACCTGCTCGACGCCTATTCGACGATGCGGCGCGATCCGACCGACGTCGAGCTGATGATGTTCGCGCAGGCCAACTCCGAGCACTGCCGGCACAAGATCTTCAACGCCCGCTGGACCATCGACGGCGAAGCGCAGCCGGCGAGCCTGTTCGGCATGATCCGCGCCACGCACGAGGCGGCGCCGCAGGCGACCGTGGTCGCGTACTCGGACAACGCCGCGGTGATCGAGGGCAAGGTGGTGCGGCGCTTCCATCCGCGCAGCGGCGGCGATCAGGCCATCGGCACCGAATTCGCCGCCCGCGACGAGCTGACCCACACCGTCTTCAAGGTCGAGACGCACAACCACCCGACGGCGATCTCGCCGTTCCCGGGCGCGGCGACCGGCGCCGGCGGCGAGATCCGTGACGAAGGCGCCACCGGCCGCGGCGCCAAGCCGAAGGCCGGGCTGTGCGGCTTCTCCGTCTCGGCGCTGCGGCTGCCCGAGTTCCGCATGCGCTGGGAAGACGACGGCGACGTGGCCGGGGGCGACAGGAGCGAGCGCGACTACGGCTTCCCGTCGCGCATCGCCGATGCGCTGGCGATCATGATCGAGGGGCCGATCGGCGCGGCGGCCTTCAACAACGAGTTCGGCCGGCCGAACCTGGTCGGCTACTTCCGCTCGTTCGAGGCCAACGTGGCGGGGTGCCGCTACGGCTACCACAAGCCGATCATGATCGCCGGCGGCATCGGCGCGATACGCGCCGACCTGACGCACAAGCTGGAGCTGCCGCCCGGCACGCTGCTGATCCAGCTCGGCGGTCCCGGCATGCGCATCGGCCTGGGCGGCGGCGCCGCCTCCAGCATGGGCGCCGGCGCCAACACCGAGCAGCTCGACTTCGACTCGGTGCAGCGCGGCAACGCCGAGATGCAGCGGCGCGCGCAGGAAGTCATCGACCGCTGCTGGATGCTGGGCGCCGCGAGCCCGATCCTGTCGATCCACGACGTCGGCGCCGGCGGGCTGTCGAACGCGATGCCGGAGCTGGCCGACAGCGCCCGCCGCGGCGCCCGCTTCGAGCTGCCGCAGGTGCCGGTCGAGGAAAGCGGCATGAGCCCGCTCGAGGTCTGGTGCAACGAGTCGCAGGAGCGCTACGCGCTGGCGGTGGCGCCGGAGAAGCTTCCTGCCTTCGACTGGATCTGCAAGCGCGAGCGCGCGCCGTACGCCGTCATCGGCCGTATTTCGCAGGACCGGCAGCTGGTGGTCGAAGGCGGCGACGGGCAGCGTGCGGTCGACATGCCGATGGACGTGCTGCTCGGCAAGCCGCCGAAGATGCACCGCGACGTCAGGCGCGTGCCGGTCGTGCTGCCGCCGATCGAAACGGCGGGCCATGATCTGCGCACGGTGCTGCTCGACGTGCTGCGCCACCCGACCGTCGCCAGCAAGAGCTTCCTCGTGACGATCGGTGACCGCAGCGTCGGCGGAATGAACTGCCGCGACCCGATGGTCGGCCCGTGGCAGGTGCCGGTGGCCGACTGCGCGGTGACGCTGGCCGACTTCGACGGCTATGCCGGCGAGGCGATGTCGATGGGCGAGCGCACGCCGGTGGCGGTGATCGACGCGGCCGCCGCCTCACGGCTGGCGATTGGCGAGGCGCTGACCAACATCGCCGCGGCCGACATCGACGTGGCGCGGGTGAAGCTGTCGGCCAACTGGATGGCGGCCTGCGGGCTGCCCGGCGAGGACGCCAGGCTATTCGACGCGGTGCGCGCGGCGAGCGAATTGTGCCGCAGCCTCGGCATCAGCATCCCGGTCGGCAAGGATTCGCTGTCGATGCGTACGGTCTGGCGCGACGGCGACGAGGACAAGCGCGTCGCGGCCCCGGTGTCGCTGATCGTCTCCGCCGCAGCGACGGTCGACGACGTGCGACGGAGCCTGACGCCGCAGCTGCGCACCGACTGCGGCGACACGGTGCTGATCCTGGTCGACCTGGGCAACGGCCGGCAGCGGCTCGGCGGCTCGATCTTCGCCCAGGTGACGCAGCAGATCGGCAACGACGCGCCCGACCTCGAGCAGCCGGCGCAACTCGCGGCGGCGATCCGGGCGCTGCGGCGGCTGGCGGCGGACGGCCGGGTGCTGGCGTATCACGACCGGTCGGACGGCGGACTGTTCGCGGCGGTGTGCGAGATGGCGTTCGCCGGCCACTGCGGCGTGACGCTGAACATCGACGTGCTGGCGATGGACCCGGTAGCCAGCGACTGGGGCGACTTCAAGATCCGCCCCGAGCAGGTCTCGGTGCGGCGCGACGAGCAGACGCTGCGGGCGCTGCTCAACGAGGAGCTGGGCCTGGTCCTGCAGGTGCGCGAGGCCGGGCGCAGCGAGGTGATGGACGCCTTGCGTGCCGAGGGGCTCGGCGCGATCAGCCACATCGTCGGCAAGGTTCAGACCGGCAGCCAGGCGCGCGACGCGATCGAGATCTGGCGCGACGCAAGATCGGTCTTTGCCATGCCGCGGGCGGAGCTGCAGCAGGCTTGGAGCGAGGTGTCGTGGCGGATCGCCCGCCTGCGCGACAACCCCGAGTGTGCCGACGCCGAGTTTGCCCGCGCCGGCGACCCCGACGATCGCGGCCTTTCGATGCGGCTCGGCTTCGATCCGGCCGAGGACGTGGCGGCGCCGATGATCGCCACCGGGGCCCGGCCCGGCATCGCCATCCTGCGCGAGCAGGGGGTCAACAGCCACTACGAGATGGCCTCCGCCTTCGACCGTGCCGGCTTCACGGCGGTCGACCTGCACATGACCGACCTGCTCGCCGGCCGGGCAAGCCTTGCCGAGTTCAAGGGCTTGGCGGCCTGCGGCGGCTTTTCCTACGGCGACGTGCTCGGCGGCGGCGGCGGCTGGGCCAAGACGATCCTGCACAACCCGAAGCTGGCCGAGGAGTTCGCCGCCTTCTTCCTGCGCGGCGATTCGTTCGCGCTCGGTGTGTGCAACGGCTGCCAGATGATGAGTCAGCTGTCGATGATGATCCCCGGGGCGCAGTGCTGGCCGCGCTTCAGCCGCAACCGCTCGGAACAGTTCGAGGGCCGGCTGGTGATGGTCGAGGTGCTCGACTCGCCGTCGCTGTTCTTCAGCGGCATGGCCGGCAGCCGGATGCCGATCGCCAATGCGCACGGCGAGGGCTGTGCGTCCTTCGGGCATGCCGAGCAGCGGGCGCAGGCCGAGCGGCAAGGGCTGGTGGCGGTGCGCTATGTCGACTCCGAGGGCGGAGCGACCGAGCGCTACCCATACAACCCGAACGGTTCGCCCGCAGGCATCACCGGGCTGACCACGCCAGATGGCCGCTTCACGATCATGATGCCGCACCCGGAGCGCGTTCGCCGCACGGTGCAGATGTCCTGGCAGCCGGCGGGGCTGGCAGAGGACTCGCCGTGGATGCGGATGTTCCGCAACGCGCGCCGCTGGCTGGGCTGAGGGTGCGCGCCGCAAGCGCCCCGGCGCGCGCGTCCAGCGACCGCAACAGCCGTTGCTCGACCGGACGTGGCAGCTCGACGACCTCGTCTTTACCGACTGACGATCGAGCCGATCAACAGACCGCGGAGTCGAGCGGTGATTGCCGGTCCTTGCGGTCGCGTGCGCCCGGGCGTGGCATGATGCACAGAAAGGAGATGAACATGAACGCTACCAGTCGCCGCGTCGCAGGTTCCAGCCCGTTGCGCAGGATCGCAACGACCGCCGCAACCGCGCTCGTTGCCGCCACGCTGGCCCTGGTTGCCGGAAGCTCGGCGGCCGCGGAAAAGGGAAAGACCGCCGGCGCGCAGCTGGCCAGCCAATCGGTGGCAGCGTTGAACAAGCTCTACGCCAGCGTGCCTGCCGCCAAGGCGCTTGGTCCTAAGGCGCACTCGATCCTCGTCTTTCCCGCGATCACCAAGGCCGGGCTGGGCGTCGGCGGCCAGTACGGCGAGGGCGCGCTGCTGCGCAACGGCAAGGCGGTCGCCTACTACAACACCGCGGGCGCTTCGTATGGGCTGCAGGCAGGCGTACAGAAGTACGGCTATGCGATGTTCCTGATGAACGAGAAGGCCGTCGCCGCGCTGGACAAGGCAGAGGGCTTCGAGGTCGGTGTCGGGCCGAGCGTGGTCGTCGTCGACGAGGGCATGGCCAAGCAGACGAGCACCACCACGCTGACCAACGACATCTATGCGTTTGTCTTTGCGCAGAAGGGGCTGATGGCCGGTCTCGGCATACAGGGCAACAAGATCACGCGGATCACTCCCAGGTAGCTTTGACTACACGGCCGGGGCTTGTCGTCGCGCCGGGCCGCGGTCGCCGCTCGGCGCCTCTGCCTGGCGGGCACAAGAGAAAGCAAAGGGCGCCGAGGCGCCCTTTGTCTTTGATGCGCGTCGCCGGCCGCCGCGCTACTGCACCTTGGCGTTCTTGCGCAGCTGCTCGGCGAAGGCCGCCATCTTCCGCTGCTGCAGGGCCTCGCGGATCTGCGGCGCCACCTGTTCCAGCGGCGGGAACTGTGCGTCGCGGATGTCGTCGACCTTGATGACGTGCCAGCCGAACTGTGACTGAACGGGGGCGTCGGTCATCTGGCCCTTGTCCAGCTTGACCATCGCATCGGAGAACGGCTTGACGTAAGCGCCGGCGCCGGCCCACTCGAGTTCGCCGCCGCGCTGCGCCGAGCCCGGATCCTTCGACTTCTTGGCCAGGTCCTCCCACTTGCCGCCCTTCTTCAGCTGGGCGGTGACATCCTTGGCCTCGACCTCGGACTCGACCAGGATGTGGCGGACCTTGTACTCCTTGGCGCCGGTGGCCTTCTTCTGCTCCTCGTAGGCCGCCTTGATCTGCTCGTCGGTGATCGGGCTCTTGGCCAGCTCGTCGCGCATCAGGGCCTGGATCAGCGCGTTCTGGCGCTGGACGTCGAGCTGGAACTTGACGTCGGGCCGCTCGGCGATGCCGCGCTTGCCCACTTCCTGCATGAAGATCTCGCGCTGGATCAGCTGGTCCTTGATCTGCTCGCGCAGCTGCGGCGTGTCCTGCTGGCCCTGCTTCTTCAGCTGCTCGACCCAGGCGTCCTCGCGCGCCTTGGCGATCGGCTTGCCGTTCACCGTCGCAATGTTCTGCGCGAACACGGCGGTGCTCGCAACCAGGGCTGCCGAAAAGGCAAGGACTCGCAACATAGCTTTACTTTCCTGAAAGGGGAGGGGGAGCGACGCCTGCTTCTTCGGGCGTCTGCAGCACCAGGGACAGCGCGTGAACCTCGCGCTGCATCATCGGGCCGAGCGAATCATACACAAGGCGGTGGCGGGCCAGCCGCGGCAGGCCGGCGAAGCGCTGGCTGACCATGCGCAGCCGGTAGTGACCGCCGCCGCTGCGGGCGCCCTCGTGGCCGGCGTGCAGCGCGCTGTCGTCGTCGATCGCGAGCGCGAGCGGCTGCAGCGCCTGCAGCCGCTCGCGGATCCGCTCGACGGTGCCCTCAGGCATCCGGCGCTTCCCTGATGTGCTGCGACAGCCACACGCCGATGCCGATGACGAAGGCCAGCGTCAGGCCCATCAGGCCGAACAGCTTGAAGTTGACCCAGGTGTCGGTCGAGAAGCTGTAGGCGACGTACAGGTTGGCGGCGGCAAGCAGCGTGAAGAAGCCGCTCCACACCCACAGCAGCCTTTCCCATACCGGATCGGGCAGTTCGATCTGCTTGCCGAGCAGGGCTCGGACGAAATTGCGCCGCCAGAACAGTCGGCCGACCAGCAGGCTGCCGGCGAACAGCAGGTAGAGGATCGACGGCTTCCACTTGATGAAGGTCTCGTCGTTCAGCCAGATCGTCGCGCCGCCGAAGACGCTGATCACGCCGAGCGACACCCACAGCATCGGCTCCACCCGCCGGCCGCGCGCCAGCAGCCAGCCCACCTGCGCCAGCGAGGCGACGATCGCCACCGCGGTGGCGAGCAGGATCGGCGCCTGGGCCTCGGAGACGTGGCCGCTGGCGATCAGGCCGGACAGCAAGGTCGAGGCCAGCTGGCCGGCCTCGTGCGGGTAGGCGCCGCCGAGCTTGTAGACGACGAAGAACAGGATGACCGGGAACAGGTCGAACAGCAGCTTCATCGTGCCTCGCCCTTCTGAACGGGCTCGAAGACCAGCGACGCCGAGTTGATGCAGTAACGGCGGCCGGTCGGCGGCGGGCCGTCGTCGAAGACGTGGCCGAGGTGAGCGTCACAGACGTTGCACAGGATCTCGGTGCGCACCATGCCGTGGCTGCGGTCGGCCTCCTCGCGCACGTTGGCCGGGTCGATCGGCTCGAAATAGCTCGGCCAGCCGCAGCCGGCGTCGAACTTGGTGTCGGAAGCGAAGAGCTCGGTGCCACAGCAGATGCAGCGGTAGATGCCGGCCGCCTTGTGATTGCAGTAGCGGCCGGTGAACGGCGGTTCGGTCGCCTTGTGCCGCGTGACGGCATAGGAGATCGTCGGCAGGCGGTCGCGCCACTCGGCGTCGGTCTTGTTGACTTTCTTCATCGTCAGGACGAGCACGACAGGCTGAGGCCGGCCGCCCAATCCGGCGGCGCCTTGGCGTAGTCGTCGAACCCGGGTTGATCGTCATAGGGCCGCGCCAGCACGCGCAGCAGCCGTTCGACCTCGGAAAAGTCGCGCGGCTGGCCGCCGTCGCCACGCGCCTTGCTGATGGCGACCTCGGCCAGGTGGTTGCGCAGCACGTACTTCGGGTTGACGCGGTTCATCCGCGCCGCCCGCTCGCCGTCGACGCTGCCTTCGCGGCGCAGGCGGTCCCGGTAGTCGACTGCCCAGTCGTCGAAGGCAGCGCGGTCGACGAACAGATCGCGTGCGGCGGCGTCGGTATTGCCGGCAGCCGCGACCGGCAGCGCGGAGAGGCCGCGCCAGAACAGCGTCCAGTCGACCCGGTTGGCGTGCAGCAGGCCGACCAGGCGCTCGATCAGCGCCTCGTCGCCGGGTTCCGAGGCCACCAGGCCGAGCTTGGCGCGCATCACCTCGTCGATCGCCTGCGCGTAGTCGTCCTTGTACGTCTCGAGCACCGCCTGCGTCGCCTCGACATCCTGCGTCAGGGGAATCAGCGCCTGGCCGAGGCAGTACAGGTTCCAGTGCGCCACGGCCGGCTGCTGGTTGTAGGCGTAGCGGCCATGCTCGTCGGAGTGGTTGCAGACATGCCCGGCATCGAAGGCATCGATGAAGCCGAACGGGCCGTAATCGATCGTCAGCCCGAGGACCGACATGTTGTCCGAGTTCATCACGCCGTGGCAGAAGCCGACTCCCTGCCACCGGGCGATCAGACGCGCGGTGCGCCGCGAAACCTCGCGCAGCAGCGCCAGGTACGGGGCCGGACCGTCGCCCGCCGCCCGGCACTGCGGGTAGAAGCTGTCGATCACGTAGTCGGCGAGCTGCCCGAGCGCCTCGTGCT
>CP070661.1:487976-507965 GCA_020355165.1 Burkholderiales bacterium | reverse complement strand
GCGACAGCGCGATGGCGGGCTCGGGCAGGCGCACGCGATCGAGGCGCTCGCCGAGCAACTGCGCCAGCCGGCTGGCATCGCGCTCGGGCGCGGCCAGGGCGAGCGCGATCTCCGTCGGCGGCCGGGCGACGGCGCGGCGCGGGCTGTGCCGCGCGGTGAACAGCAGTTCGGTCGCGCCGGCGCCGCGGCCGCGCAGGAAGCCTTCGAGCGAGCGCAGCAGCCGCTGCGCGGGCAGCATCAGTCGCGCGGTGTCGACGACGTCGGCCGGCAGTTCGATCGCGGCAAAGAAGCGCTGCGGCGGCTCGAACGCCGGCTGCGGGTCGGGCAGGCGGCCCAGCGCCCGGTCGACGTCGGCGAGCAGGCCGGCGCCGAAGCGCCGGTTGACCCCCTCGCGCGGCAGCTGCAGCAGGTCGTGCAGCGTGCGCAGGCCGAGCGATTGCAGCGTGTCCACCGTGTCGGCCGGCCAGCCGAGCACGGCCAGCGGCAGCGGCGCGAGTGCGGCGGGCAACTGCTCAAGTGCAATGGGCGAGGCGACGGCGAGGCCGCACCCGCGCGCCCGCGCCAGCCACCACGCCGCCTGCGGCGTGGCCGCCTCGCCGAACGCCGCCCGGTAGCCGAGGCCGGCGAGTTGCGCGGCGATCTCGCGGTTCAGCCGCGCGCGGCCGCCGAACAGGCGCCGGCTGCCGCCGGTTTCGGCGAGCAAACCGTCGTCGCGCACGCTGACCGCGGCGCTGAACTGGTAGGCCCAGCCGGCGAGCTCGAGCAGCGCGTCGCGCTCGCGTTCCGGCCGGCGCTCGACGGCGATGAGCTCGGCGGCCAGCGCCTGCGCGGCGGCGAGCTTCTGTCCCGGCGTGACGCCGGCGCGGCGGGCGGCGTCGTTGCAGAAGGCCACCTGCAGCCGCTGCGCCGGTCCTTCGACAATGACCAGCGACGAAGTCGTTTCGATCGCGCGCGCCGCCAGTTGCAGCGGCAGCGCGGGCAGGACGATGGCCAACCAGAGCGGCATGGTGTGGCAGCGGCGGGCCGACAGGACATCGGTGCGATGCGGCTGCTCGGACCGCGCGCAGGGCGTGATGCGCGAGCGAGGCCGTCGCGCTCAGTGGCTGAAGATCGCCTTCGCCGACCAGCGCTGCGCCACCAGCGCCGCCTGTTGCAGCAGGCCGGCCGCTTGCGGCTGCACTGCCGGTCCTTCGGCGGCGGGCGCGACGAGCTGCGCCTTGCGCCAGTGCGCCGGATGGACCTGCAGCGCGACCGGCTCGAGCAGCGGCCGGCCGCGACGCTTCAGGATCGTGACGGCGAGTTCGCCGTCGCGCACGGCCAGTTGCAGGCGCAGCGCGGCGGGCGACGGCGCGTGCAGCGCACGCATATCGCGCAGCAGGAACACCGGCGCCTGCTGGCGGCCGGCCAGCAGCTGCAGCCGGCGCATCGCGCGGAACTCGCCTTCGAAGGTGTGGATCTTTCTGCTGCGCGGGCCAATCTCGCGCCTGCGCTGCTCGCCGTACTCCTCTGTACGGGTCCGCTGCTCGGCGCGACCCTGCAACGCTCGCGACGAAATCTCCACACTCTCTTCGCGCGAGGAGGAGGTGTGCGGCAGCCAGCCGACCAGCGCGCCGAGGTGCGCGGCGCGCAGCGACTGCTCGATCGTCCAGAAGGCCTCGCGCGGCGTCTCCGGCTGCACGAACAGCGCGTGCGCGAGATCGATGCCGGCAGCGGCCAGCGCCGGCGGATAGGGCAAGTTCGGCAACGCCACCGGCGCGCCGCGCTCGCACGGCAGCACCCACACGCAGGCGCGGGCGTCCTGCGTGCAGCGGGCCAGCGCCGGGGCGAGCAGCGACAGCTCGCCGATGCCCGGCGCGTCGAGCAGCAATTCGACCAGCTGCCCCTGCGGCCAGCCGCCGCCGGGCAGCTCGGCATCGAGCGCGGCAAAGCCGCTGGCGACGGTGGCGTCGCGGCCGGCGACATGCGCCAGGTCGTCGGCGCGCCACAGGTGCGCCAGTGCCTTCAGCCCGGCGGCGCGCGCCGCGGACACCGGCTCGATGGCCGTGGCCGGGGGCGCGATGCCGGTGCCGGGCGCCTCGGCCTCGGCGGCAGCGGCCGGCACGACGATGTCGGCGTCGGAAAAAAGGGAAAGGGAGTCCATGGCGACACGCATGACGCCTCTGCAAAGGGGGTTGGGAAGCGCCGCGGCGGCGCGAGGGATCGGCCGCTAGAGCGACGGGCGGATGACGCCGACGGCAATGCCCTCGATCACCAGCGGCTCGCGCCGCAGGTCGAGGACGATCGGCGAGTAATCGGGATTCTCGGCAAGCAGTTCGGCGCGGGCGCCGCGCAGCTTCAGCCGCTTGACGGTGACCTCGTCGTCGAGCCGCGCCACCACCACCTGGCCGTTGTCGGCCTGCGCCTGCCTGTGCACGGCGAGCCAGTCGCCGTCGAGGATGCCGGCGTCGCGCATGCTCATGCCGCGCACCTCGAGCAGGTAGTCGGCGCGCGGCTTGAACAGCAGCGGGTCGACCGCCGGCGTGCGCAGCACGTTCTCCTGCGCCAGGATCGGGCTGCCGGCGGCTACCTTGCCGATCAGCGGCAGGCTGACGGCAGCGGCCACCGCCTTCATGGTGGCGCGCGCCGATTCCTTCAGGCGGATGCCGCGCGAGGTGCCGGCCACCAGCTCGATCAGCCCCTTGCGGTGCAGCGCCTGCAGGTGCTGCTCGGCGGCATTGGGCGAGCGGAAGCCGAAGGCGCGGGCGATCTCCTCGCGGGTGGGCGGCGCGCCGGTCTCGCGCACGGCGGCGCGGATGAAGGCGAGGATCTCGCTCTGGCGGGCGGTCGGGGCGGTGTCTGGGTTCATGGCGGCGTTCACCGGCAATCGCGTTACTGGTGATTTATACAGTATCCGGGCGAAATTGCAAGCGTCCGTTCCTGTTGCGGCAAGGCCATACGCGAACCCACGAGGCTTGTTCAGACGGGACGCCGTGCTAGACTTTTTCCTGTTCGACATCAGTCGGCGGCGATATTTGCAAGGCCTCGCGCCGCGACCCGAAGCCGAGATTCACGCCCCAGCCGCTGTCACCGGCCTGCCCAGGACGGTGGCGCTGCCCTCGCAGGGGAGCGAGTGCAGCGAGCGGGGACGGTGATTGCTGGACGGCCCGCCGGGACAGATCGCCGCCGGTTCACGTATTCAGAGAGTTGCTTGCACGGCGCTTGCCGCCGTCCCCGTCGCGGGCCAACTGCAGCCCGCCGGTGACCGCGGTCCCGTAGCTGGGATATCGGAATTCGTTTTTTCGGTCCGCCGGCGATCCGCGGCACATGCACGACGCATGTGGACGGCTTTCGGTTCGTGCCGCCGCAGCGGTCCGACGAGTAATCGGAACAGATGAACACACAAGAGGCCAAGATCGTCCTCGAGACGGCACTGCTGACGGCCGAGCAGCCGCTGCCGCTGGCGGAACTGCGCAAGCTGTTCGCCGACGAGCTGAACGCCGACACGCTGCGGCTGCTGCTCGACGAGCTGCGCAACGACTGGAGCGGCCGCGGCGTCGAACTGGTGGCGCTGGCCTCCGGCTGGCGCTTCCAGAGCACGGCGGCGATGCGCGTGTACCTTGACCGGCTGAACGCCGAGAAGCCGCCGCGCTATTCGCGGGCGGTGCTCGAGACGCTGGCCATCATCGCCTACCGCCAGCCGGTCACGCGCGGCGACATCGAGGACATCCGCGGTGTGGTCGTCTCGCCGCAGGTGATCAAGACGCTCGAGGAGCGCGGCTGGATCGAGTGCATCGGCCACCGCGAGACGCCGGGCCGTCCGGCGCTGTTCGCCACCACGCGCGTGTTTCTCGACGACCTCGGGCTGCGCTCGCTCGAGCAGCTGCCACCGCTGTCGGGGCAGGGCGAGGCCGCCGCCGCCGAGTTCGAACTGCAGCTCGGCGCCGCCGTCGCCGAGATGCCGACCGACACCGCCGCGGTGGCGCACGTCGCCGCCGCCGACACCGAGCCCGCGTCGGACGACGCCGCCATTCAACCGTCCCACTAGAGCACTTCCACCATGACCCATGCAGCCCGGCCGCCGGCCGACGACGACGACTTCAACGACGCCAACGAGCCTGCGGAAGACGCGCGCACGCGCGACCCCGACGGCGAAGCCGGCGGCGTCGAGGCCGACGGCGCGACCGACGAGGCGCAGCCGGGTGCGGAAGGCGAGATGCGCGGCCCGCGCGGGCCGCGCGGACGGCGCAGGCGCGGCCGCGGAGGTCGCGGACGAAGCGGTCCGAACGCGCCGCCCACCGGCGAGGGCGCGGCCGCGGGCGACGAGGCTTCCGGCGCAGCGCCCGAAGCCCGGCCGCTGGCGCCGCTGGTGGTCGGCGAGGGCGAGGACCTGAATCCGGAGGGCCTGGCGCCGGTGCCGCTGCCGCGCGAACTGCTCGAGCGCGGCCGGCGCGCCGCCAGGCAGGCGGCCAGCGCCCAGTCGGAGAAGCTGCAGAAGATCCTCGCCGACGCCGGCATCGGCTCGCGGCGTGACATGGAGGAGCTGATCATCGCCGGCCGGGTGTCGGTCAACGGCGAGCCGGCGCACATCGGCCAGCGCGTGTCGCCGACCGACCAGGTGCGGGTCAACGGCAAGCCGCTGCAGCGCAAGCAGCCGGGCCGGCTGCCGCGCGTGCTGATCTACCACAAGCCGCCGGGCGAGATCGTCTCGCAGGACGATCCCGGCGAGCGGCCGACCGTGTTCGACCGGCTGCCGAAGGTCTCGGGCGGCCGCTGGGTGGCGGTGGGCCGGCTCGACTTCAACACCGAGGGCCTGCTGATCCTGACCACCTCGGGCGACCTCGCCAACCGGCTGATGCACCCGCGCTACGAGGTCGAGCGCGAGTACGCGGTGCGGGTGCTCGGCGAGCTGACGCCGGAGGCGCGCGGCCGCCTGCTCGAGGGCGTGGCGCTCGACGACGGCATGGCGAAGTTCTCGCGCCTCGACGACGAGGGCGGCAGCGGCGCCAACCACTGGTACCGGGTGGCGATCGGCGAAGGGCGCAACCGCGAGGTGCGGCGGATGTTCTCGGCGGTCGGCCTGGAGGTGAGCCGCCTGATCCGCATCCGCTACGGCGCCGTCCGGCTGCCCCGCTCCCTGGCGCGCGGCCGCTACAGCGAGCTGTCGCCGGAGTGGGTGCGGGCGTGGATGCACGACCTCGGCATCGCCGAGGACGAGGTGCGCCGCGGCAAGGGCGGCAAGCCGCAGGGCCAGGGCGGGCGCAAGCACAAGCCGCAGCGGCAGGGGCCGCCGCGGCAGCCGGACCCGATGACCAGCACGGTGCAGTACATCATCGCCGGCGGCCGGCCGGGCTTCGGCGGGCTGGGGCGACCCGGCCAGGGGCACGGCGGCGGCCGCAGCCATCAGCGCGGCAAGCCGCGCCGCTTCGGTTCCTGAGCGCTGGACGAAGCTGTCGCCGGCGGCCGGCGGCCGCCGTGGCAGGAAGGGGCCGGTCGCTCGCTTGAGGCACCCCGCTTAGCACGTATAATTCGCCGGTTGCGGCTTCAGCCCGATCCGATTCAGGCTCACGGCCGCCCGCGCGCCACCAACGGCGGCGGACCGTCCCCTGCGGGACGGTCGCCGGCGGTGCGGCGCGCGAGCCTGTTGAAAACAACAAATGGGCTTGTGGCCCATTTTTTTTTCCGTGCCGCGATCGCATCTAGGGCGTAGCGGCCGGTGACGTGGGTGTGGCGAGGATTTCGAGCGAACTGCGGGCATTGGTCGAGCGCACGGTGGCGGGGCTCGGCTACGAGCTGGTCGAGCTGGAACGGTTCGGCCACGGGCTGCTGCGCGTCTCGCTCGACACGGCACATCCGGGCGGCATCGGCCTGGACGACTGCGAGAAGGTCAGCCGTCAGCTGACGCACCTGTTCGCGGTCGAGCACGTGGAGTACGACCGGCTCGAGGTCTCCTCGCCCGGGCTGGACCGGCCGCTGCACGGGCCGCGCGACTTCGCGCGCTTCGTCGGCGCCGAGGTCGCGCTGCAGCTGCTGCTGCCGCACCAGGGGCGGCGCCGGCTGCGCGGCACCGTGCTGGCCACCGGCGGCGAGCCGGGCGCCGAGTGGGTCCGGCTGCGCGAGTCGCCGCCGCAGCCGGCGCCGGCCGCCGGCAGGGCGCGCGGCGCGCGGCCGAAGAAGGCGGCGGCACCGGAGATGCCGGTGTTCGAACTGGCGCTGGCCGAGGTCGACAAGGCCCGGCTGGTGCCGCAGGTGGATTTTGGATCGAAGGCGCGGCCAGCCGCGCCGACAAAGGAGCGCTCGCAATGAGCCGTGAGATTCTTATGCTGGTCGACGCGCTGGCGCGCGAGAAGAACGTGCCGCGCGAGATCGTCTTCGGCGCGCTGGAGGCGGCGCTGGCCGCGGCGACCAAGCGGCTGTTCGACGAGGAGGATGTCGACATCCGGGTCGCGGTCGACCGCGAGACCGGCGACTACGACGCCTTCCGCCGCTGGCTGGTGGTGCCCGACGAGGCGGGCCTGCAGGAGCCGGGGCACCAGGTGATCCTGTCCGACGCGCGCGACCAGATCCCCGACATCGAGGTCGACGAGTTCCTCGAGGAGCAGCTGCCGAGGCAGGAGTTCGGCCGCCGCTTCGCCCAGGACACCAAGCAGGTGATCCTGCAGAAGATCCGCGACGCCGAGCGCGAGCAGCTGCTGACCGAGTTCCTCGCCCGCGGCGACGAGGTCATCAACGGCACCATCAAGCGGATGGACAAGGGCGACTTCATCGTCGAGATCGGCAAGATCGAGGCGCGCCTGCCGCGATCGGAGACGATCGGCAAGGAGAACCTGCGCATCGGCGACCGCGTGCGTGCCTACGTGGCCAAGATCGACCGCCTGCAGCGCGGCCCGGCGGTGATCCTGTCGCGCACCTCGCCCGAGTTCCTGATGAAGCTGTTCGAGCTCGAGGTGCCGGAGATCGAGCAGGGGCTGCTGCAGAT
The DNA here is from genome assembly GCA_020355165.1 of Burkholderiales bacterium. Taxonomy (GTDB): domain Bacteria; phylum Pseudomonadota; class Gammaproteobacteria; order Burkholderiales; family Burkholderiaceae_F; genus JADJWR01. Next base: position 501,010 of record CP070661.1, on the reverse strand, counting down.
CAAGTCGGCGGCGCGCGATCCCGGCGTGCGGGCCAAGATCGCCGTCTGGACCAACGACCGGCGCATCGACCCGATCGGCACCTGCGTGGGCATGCGCGGCTCGCGCGTGCAGGCGGTGACCAACGAGCTGTCCGGCGAGCGCGTCGACATCGTGCTGTGGTCGGAGGACCCGGCGCAGTTCGTCATCGGTGCGCTGGCGCCGGCCAACGTCAGCTCGATCGTCGTCGACGAGGAGCGCCACGCGATGGACGTGGTGGTCGACGAGGAGAACCTGGCGATCGCCATCGGCCGCGGCGGCCAGAACGTGCGCCTGGCCTCCGAGCTGACCGGCTGGCAGATCAACATCATGACCGCCGAGGAGTCGGCCGAGAAGCGCGACACCGAGAAGGCGGCGGTGCGGACCCTGTTCATGGAGCGGCTCGACGTCGACCAGGAGATCGCCGACATCCTGATCGACGAGGGGTTCTCGACGCTCGACGAGATCGCCTACGTGCCGATGCAGGAGCTGCTCGACATCGAGGCCTTCGACGAGGAGACCGTCGAGGAGCTGCGCACGCGCGCCCGCAACGCGCTGCTGACCGAGGCGATCGCCCGCGAGGAGAACATCGAGCAGGCCGACGCCTCGCTGCTCGAGCTCGACGGCATGGACCGCGAGCTGGCGGCACGGCTGGTGAGCTGCGCCGTGCACACGCGCGACGACCTGGCCGAGCTGGCGGTCGACGAGCTGCGGGCGGTGATGGCGCTGCCGGCCGAGCGGGCCCGCGCACTGATCGACAGCGGTTTCGAGGGTGTCACCGACGACGACACGCGGCTGATCGATTCGGCCGACGAAGAGCGCGCCAAGAACCTGATCCTGGCCGCGCGCGCGCACTGGTTCGCCGAGGAAGGCGAGCAGGGCTGAGCCGGGGAGACGCCGCGCAGCAACGAGCCGAGACATCCAGTCCGAGGAACACATGCAGAGCAATACAGTTGCCCAATTCGCCGCCGAGCTGAAAGTGGCCCCCGCGCTGCTGCTGGAGCAGCTGCGCGCGGCCGGGGTCGACAAGCACGGCGAGAACGACGGCCTCACCGAGGCGGACAAGGCGCGCCTGCTCGACTCCCTGCGCAAGGCCCACGGTGGCGCGACGCCGGAGAAGAGGAAGATCACGCTGACGCGCAAGCAGACCTCGGAGATCAAGCAGGCCGACGGCAGCGGCCGCGCGCGCACGATCCAGGTCGAGGTGCGCAAGAAGCGGACCTTCGTCAAGCGCGACACCGAGGCCGAGGTCGAGGCCGCACCGGCGCCGTCGGCAGCGGTGATCGACGAGGCCGAGCTGCGCAAGCGCGAGGAAGAGGCGCGCCGGCAGGCGGCGCTGACCGCCCGCCAGGCCGAGGAGGCGAGGCAGCGTGCCGAACGCGCCCAGCGCGAGATCGCCGAGGCGCAGCGCCGCGAACAGGAGACCGAGGAGGAGACGGCGGCACGCGAGCGGGCCGAACGGGAGGCGCTGGAGAAGGCGCGCGTCGAGCAGGCGGCGGCGGAAGCCGCGGCGCAGGAGGCGCAGGTCCAGCAGGAGCGCGCCCGTAGCGCCGTCGACGCCGAGGTGGCGGCGATCAAGGACATGATGGCGACGCCGCGCAAGGTGCTGAAGGCACCCGAGCCGGCCGCGACCGGTACGCTGCACAAGCCGGCGACCAGGGCCGAGGCCAAGGCGGCGGAGGCGAAGAAGGAGGAGAAGAAGCCCGGCGTCAAGGAGATCAAGTCGGGCAAGCTCGCCTCCAGCTGGTCGGAGGACGCGGCCAAGAAGCGGGCGCTGAAGACGCGCGGCGACATCAGCGCCGGGCGCAGCATCGGCTGGCGCGGTCCGCGCGGTGCCCGCCGCGGCGACAGGCACGAGGAGCGGCCGGCGGCGGTGACGGCGGCCGAGCCGATCGTGCGCGACGTGGTGGTGCCGGAGACGATCACGGTGGCCGACCTGGCGCACAAGATGGCGGTCAAGGCCTCCGAGGTGATCAAGGTCCTGATGAAGATGGGCCAGATGGTCACCATCAACCAGATGCTCGACCAGGACACGGCCATCATCATCGCCGAGGAGATGGGCCACAAGGCGATGGCGGCCAAGCTCGACGACCCCGAGGCGCTGCTCGCCGAGGCCGGCGTCGAGGCGGTCGACGTGCCCGAGGAGCCGCGGCCGCCGGTGGTCACCATCATGGGCCACGTCGACCACGGCAAGACCTCGCTGCTCGACTACATCCGCCGCACCAAGGTGGCGGCGGGCGAGGCGGGCGGCATCACCCAGCACATCGGTGCCTATCACGTCGAGACGCCGCGCGGCATCGTCACCTTCCTCGACACGCCGGGCCACGAGGCGTTCACCGCCATGCGCGCGCGCGGCGCCAAGGCGACCGACATCGTGATCCTGGTGGTGGCCGCCGACGACGGCGTGATGCCGCAGACCAAGGAGGCGATCGCGCACGCGCGCGCCGCCGGCGTGCCGCTGGTGGTGGCGCTGAACAAGATCGACAAGGCGGAGGCGAATCCCGACCGCGTCAGGCAGGAGCTGGTCGCCAACCAGGTGGTGCCCGAGGAGTACGGCGGCGACTCGCCGTTCGTGCCGGTGTCGGCCAAGACCGGGCAGGGCATCGACGACCTGCTGGAGAACGTGCTGCTGCAGGCCGAGGTGCTGGAGCTGAAGGCGCAGAAGGACGCGCCGGCCAAGGGCCTGATCATCGAGTCGCGGCTGGACAAGGGCCGCGGCCCGGTGGCGACCGTGCTGGTGCAGTCGGGGACGCTGAAGCGCGGCGACGTGGTGCTCGCCGGCGCCGCCTTCGGCCGCGTGCGGGCGATGCTCGACGAGAAGGGCAAGGCGGTGCACGATGCCGGCCCGTCGATCCCGGTCGAGATCCAGGGCCTGTCGGACGTGCCGGCGGCGGGCGACGAGCTGATCGTGCTCGGCGACGAGCGCAAGGCGCGCGAGATCGCGCTGTACCGCCAGGGCAAGTTCCGCGACACCAAGCTCGCCAAGCAGCAGGCGGCCAAGCTCGAGAACATGTTCGAGCAGATGGGCGAGGGCGAGGTGCGCACGCTGCCGCTGATCATCAAGGCCGACGTGCAGGGCTCGCAGGAGGCGCTGGTGCACGCGCTGACCAAGCTGTCGACCGACGAGGTCAAGGTGCAGGTCGTGCACGCCGCGGTGGGCGGCATCTCCGAGTCGGACGTCGGCCTGGCCGGCGCCTCGAAGGCGGTGATCATCGGCTTCAACGTGCGCGCCGACCCGCAGGCGCGCAAGATGGCCGAGACGAGCGGCGTCGACATCCGCTACTACAACATCATCTACGACGCGGTCGACGAGGTGAAGGCGGCCCTGTCGGGCATGCTGGCGCCGGAGCAGCGCGAGCAGGTGCTGGGCCTGGTGGAGATCCGCCAGATCTTCCGCGTGCCGAAGGTCGGCTCGGTGGCCGGCTGCATGGTGCTCGACGGCCTGGTCAGGCGCGGCGCCAGCGCCCGCCTGCTGCGCGACAACGTGGTCATCTGGACCGGCGAGCTGTCGTCGCTGAAGCGGTTCAAGGACGACGTGCGCGAGGTCAAGGCCGGTTTCGAGTGCGGCCTGAGCCTGAAGGGCTACGACGACATCAAGGAAGGCGACCAGCTCGAGATCTTCGAGGTGCAGGAGGTGGCGAGGACGCTGTAGGCCGATTCCGAAGCGCGGCGGCGGGCGGGAACGCCCGCGGCCGGCCGCGCGTCGAACCGGCCTGAGCGATGCGCCAGGCCATGAAGCGCAGCACCAAGCCCCATCGCGGCCAGCGCATCGCCGACCAGATCCAGCGCGACCTGGCGGAGCTGATCCGCAGCGAAGTGCGCGACCCGCGGGTCGGGCTGATCACCGTGAGCGGCGTCGAGGTGTCGCCCGACTACGCGCACGCGCGGGTCTATTTCACGGTGATCGGTGCCGACGCCGAGGTTGCGGCCCGGGGGCTGAACTCGGCCGCCGGCCACCTGCACAACCTGCTGTTCAAGCGGCTGCGCATCCACACCGTGCCGCGGCTGACCTTCGTGCACGACACCTCGGTCGAGCGCGGCTTCGAGATCGATCGGCTGATCGACCAGGCCGTCGGCCGCGACGGCAGCTAGTTCCGGGGTCCGAGGCGGATGGGACGACCGAAAGGCGAGGCGGTCGACGGCGTGCTGCTGCTGGACAAAGCGGCGCGCATGACCTCGAGCGCCGCCGTGGCCAGGGCGCGCTGGCTGCTCGCCGCGCGCAAGGCCGGGCACACCGGCACGCTCGATCCGCTGGCCGAAGGACTGCTGCCGCTCACCTTCGGCGAAGCCAGCAAGTTCGCCGCCGACCTGCTCGACGCCGACAAGGCGTACGAAGCGCGGGTGGACTTCGGCGTCACCACGACCACCGGCGACCTCGAAGGCGAGGTCACGGCGCGCCGCCCCGTGAGCTTCGGCCGGGCGCAGCTCGAAGCCGTGCTCGCGCGCTTCACCGGCGAGATCGTGCAGGTGCCGCCGATGCACTCGGCACTGAAGCGGCAGGGCCGGCCGCTGTACGCGCTGGCGCGCGCCGGCGAGGTCATCGAGCGCAGGCCGCGGCCGGTGCGGATCAATTCCCTGCGGCTGCTTGCCCTGGACGGCGCCGAGGCGGTGCTGTCGGTCGACTGCAGCAAGGGCACCTACGTGCGCGTGCTCGCCGAGGATCTCGGCCAGGCCATGGGCTGCGGCGCCTGCCTGTCCGGACTGAGGCGCACGCGCGTCGGGCCGCTGTCGATCGAGGCGGCGGTGACGCTCGCCGAACTGGAGGCGCTCGAGGTGCCGGCGCGGCGCGCCCGCCTGCTGCCGCTCGACGCGCTGCTGGGCGGCCTGCCGCGGGTCGAACTCGGCGAGCAGGAGGCCGGCCGCTTCTGCCACGGACAGCGACTGCCGCTGGCGATCGCGCCGGCGCCGCGGGTGCGCGTCTACGGGCGCGACGCGCGGCTGCTCGGCGTGGCCAGCGTCGACGAGCACGGCGTGCTGGCGCCGCGGCGGCTGATCCAGGCGGCTGCCGGATAGAGGAATACAGGACTCACCATGAGACGCGCCCTGCGCAACATCGCCATCATCGCCCACGTCGACCACGGCAAGACCACCCTGGTCGACAAGCTGCTCGCGCAGTCCGGCACCTTCCGCGACAACCAGCAGGTCGCCGAGCGGGTGATGGATTCCAACGACCTCGAGCGCGAGCGCGGCATCACCATCCTGGCCAAGAACTGCGCGGTCGAGTACGCCGGCACGCACGTGAACATCATCGACACGCCCGGCCACGCCGACTTCGGCGGCGAGGTCGAGCGCGTGCTGTCGATGGTCGACGGCGTGCTGCTGCTGGTCGACGCGGTCGAGGGGCCGATGCCGCAGACCCGCTTCGTCACGCGCAAGGCGCTGGCCCTCGGCCTGAAGCCGATCGTGGTGGTCAACAAGATCGACCGCGAAGGCAGCCGGCCCGACTACGTGGTCAATGCCACCTTCGACCTGTTCGACAAGCTCGGCGCCACCGAGGAGCAGCTCGATTTCCCGGTGATCTACGCGTCGGCGCTCGCCGGCTACGCGGTGACCGACCTGCGGCACCTGCCGCACGCCGTTTCGCCGGGCAACCCCACCCCCACTGCCGCCGCTCCGCCTGAGGGGCAGGGGGGAGGGCGGCGCGGCGCGGTCGCGCACCACGGCCTCGACATGCGGCCGCTGTTCGACGCCATCCTCGAGCAAGTGCCGGTGCGCGACGACGACCCGAACGGACCGCTGCAGCTGCAGATCTGCTCGCTCGACTACTCCAGCTACGTCGGCAAGATCGGCATCGGCCGCATCAGCCGCGGCCGCATCCGCAGCGGACAGGAGGTGGCGGTGCTCAACGGTCCGGAGGCGGCGCCGCTGCGCGGCCGCGTCAACCAGGTGCTGAAGTTCAAGGGCCTGTCGCGCGAGCTGGTCGACGAGGCCGAGGCGGGCGACATCGTGCTGGTCAACGGCATCGAGGAGATCGGCATCGGCACCACGCTGTGCCCGCTCGACGAGCCGGACGCGCTGCCGCTGCTGAAGGTCGACGAGCCGACGCTGATGATGAACTTCTGCGTCAACACCAGCCCGCTGGCCGGCCGCGAGGGCAGGTTCGTCACCAGCCGGCAGCTGCGCGAGCGGCTCGAGCGCGAGCTGAAGTCGAACGTCGCGATGCGCATGCGCGAGACCGCCGACGAGACGGTGTTCGAGGTCGCCGGCCGCGGCGAGCTGCACCTGACGATCCTGATCGAGAACATGCGCCGCGAGGGCTACGAGCTGGCGGTGTCGCGCCCGCGCGTGCTGTTCAAGGAGATCGACGGCCTCCGCTGCGAGCCGTACGAGCTGCTCACCGTCGACGTCGAGGAGCAGCACCAGGGCGCGGTGATGGAGGAGCTCGGCCGGCGCAAGGGCGAGCTGCAGGACATGCAGCCCGACGGCCGCGGCCGCGTGCGGCTCGAGTACCGGATCCCGGCGCGCGGGCTGATCGGCTTCCAGGGCGAGTTCCTGACCACCACCCGCGGCACCGGCCTGATGAGCCACGTCTTCGACGAGTACGCACCGGCGAAGCCGGGCGAGCTGGCCGAGCGGCGCAACGGCGTGCTGGTCAGCCAGGACGACGGCGAGGCGGTGGCCTACGCGCTGTGGAAGCTGCAGGAGCGCGGCCGGATGTTCGTCAGCCCGGGCGAGAAGCTGTACGAGGGGATGATCATCGGCATCCACTCGCGCGACAACGACCTGGTGGTCAACCCGATCCGCGAGAAGAAGCTGACCAACGTGCGCGCCGCCGGCAAGGACGAGCACATCGACCTGGTGCCGCCGATCCGGCTGACGCTCGAGTACGCGGTGGAGTTCATCGCCGACGACGAACTGGTCGAGGTGACGCCGCAGAGCATCCGCCTGCGCAAGCGCTTCCTCAAGGAGCACGAGCGCAAGCGGGCCGAGCGGGAGGCGGCCTGATCCGGGTCGTGACCGGCCGCGTGGCAAATTGGATCCCGGCCTACGCCGGGATGACGGCAGTGGCCTAGTGCCTCTGCCGGGGCAAACAGCGCGGGCGTGCTGGTACGGGCACACCCCTGACAGTGCAAGCCGGGGACATGCTGCACAGGTCCTTGCGATTGGGTCGGCAGATCTCGCCGCGGCACAACGCGCGGGCGAAACGCGATCCCGGCCCGCGTCGGGATGGCTGGCGGCTACGATTCGTCGCCCCGGCGAAGGCCGGGGCCCAGTTTCCGGTGCACCGCGCTTGGATCCCGGTCTGCGCTTCGCGCAACCGGGATGACGGAGTCCTCGCGGCACGTTCAGCGACGCGATGAGGTTGGACCGTTGAACACGCTGCCGCACCGGCGGGCGATCGGGCTGATGATCGTCGCGGCGACGCTGTGGAGCATCGCCGGCGTCGTCACCCGCCAGCTGGCGCCGTCGCTGCAGACCGAAGGCCGCTTCGAGATCACCTTCTGGCGCAGCCTGTTCGCGGCGCTGTTCGTCGGCGGCTACTTCCTGCTGGTCCGTCGCGAGGGCTGGCGGCCGCTGGCCGCCGCCGGCTGGCCCGGCGTCGTCTCGGGGCTGATGTGGGCGGTGATGTTCATCGCCTTCATGCTGGCGCTGACCCTCACGACGGTGGCCAACACCCTGCTGGTGCTGAGCCTCGGCCCGCTGATCACGGCACTGCTGGCCCGCGCGGTGCTGCAGGTGCCGATCGCGCCGCGCACCTGGACCGCCATCGCCGCGGCCACTGCCGGCATCGTGTGGATGGCCACGCAGGCGGCGCCGGCGGCGATCGGCGGCCGGCCGCTCGCCGGCATGCTGATCGCGTTCACCGTGCCGGTCGCCTCGGCGATCAACCTGGTCACGCTGCAGAAGACGCGCGCCCGCGTCGACCTGGTGCCGGCGGTGTTCCTCGGCGGAGTGATCTCGGCGGCGCTGATGCTGCCGCTGGCGCTGCCGTTGCAGGCGGCGCTGCGCGACCTGTTCCTGCTGGCGGTCCTCGGCTTCTTCCAGCTCGGCCTGCCGTGCATGCTGATGGTGGTGGCGGCGCGCCAGCTGTCGGCGCCGGCGGTGTCGCTGCTGGCCCTGCTCGAAGTCGTGCTCGGACCGCTGTGGGCGTGGCTCGGTGCCGGCGAGGTGCCGGCGACCGCGACGCTCGCCGGCGGCGCGCTGGTGCTCGGTGCGCTGGTGCTGAACGAGGCGGCGGCGCTGCGCGCGATTCGGCGCTGAACCAGGCAGCGGCGCTCAGCGCGGCGGGCCCGCGCGCGGCTCAGGCGCGCACGTGCAGGTCGTCGGCGGCGAAGGTCAGGCCGAGCGGCTCGATCAGCACGCGCTTGTCGCCGGCCTCGACGGTGCCGGCGATCCAGCCCCTGACGCCAACCGAGGCGGCGATCTCGAGCGCGCGCGCCGCCTCGGCCGCGGCAAGGTACAGCGCGAAGCCGGCGCCCATGTTCAGGTTGCCGTAGGCCTCGCGCGCGTCGATGGCGGCGTGCTTCTCGATGAAGCGCAGCACCGGCGGCACCGGCGGCAGCGTGTGGATGCGGTAGCTGAAGCTTGCCGGGTGGCGCATCAGCTTGCGCCAGCCGTGTCCGGTCACGTTGGCGCAGTAGTGCGGCAGGATGCCGGCGGCGGCCAGTGCCTCCGTCACCGGCGAGTACAGCACCGTCGGTGCCAGCAGCGCCTCGCCGTAGAGCTGGCCGCCCTCCATTTCAGCGCCGAAGCCGCCGGCGATGCGCTCGGCCAGCCGGCGGGCCAGCGTCACGCCGTTGGCGTGGATGCCGTTCGACTCGAGCAGCACGATGACGTCGCCGGCGGCCAGCTTCTCGCCGAGCGTCAGCCTCGACTTCGGCCGCACCAGGCCGACGCAGGATGCGGCCAGATCGATTCGCCCCGGCGCGACCACGCCGGCCAGCGCCGGCGTCTCGCCGCCACCCCAGGCGACACCGCAGGCGTCGCAGGCGGCCTTCCAGCCGTCGATCAGGGCGCGCGCACGCGCCTCGTCGTCGAACCAGTCGCTGCCGCCGGTCGCCCAGTAGGCGTGCACCGACACCGGCGTGGCGCCGACGGTGATGATGTCGTTGATCGCCATCGCCAGCGTGTCCTGCGCGATGCGGTCGTAGTAGGTGCGGCCGGTGACCGCACGCATCTGGTCGGCAACCAGCGCCTTGGTGCCGAGGCACTCGGTGATCGAGGCGAGGTAGAACTCGCCGCAGTCGACCACGTAGGCCGACTCGCCGCGCGAGGCGCCGACCTCGGCTAGGCCGAGTCGCGCCAGATTGCCGGCGGTAGCCGCCGCCGCCTGCTGGGCGCGGATCTTCAGCGGGTCGATGCGACCGTAGTCGACGCCGGCCTGCCGGTAGGTGAGCGGTTCGCGTTTCGGCGCCGACGGCTGCTGTGTCATCCGCTCGGTCAGTCTTCCAGTTCGGTCTTCGCCAGTTCGACGTCGAGCCGTTCCATCGCGTCGAGCGGCTGGCAGGCGGCAGCCTCCGCATACATCTTCTCGGCCCGGCTCAGTGCCTTCTTCCCTTCGAGCAGCACCAGCCCGTTGGCGTACTCGATGCGGGCGATCGCCGACTCGGGCATCAGCTTCAGCGCCGTGTCGTACAGCTTCAGCGCCGTTTCCTTCTTGGCGCCGTAGGTCAGGCCGCCGATCATGCTGCCGACCTTGTCGATCACCTCGGCGTGGTAGGCGGCAAGCGCGATGTGCGCGTCGGCGTGCTTCGGCGCCAGCCTGATGGTCGTCTCCAGCGCGCTCTTCACCTTGCCGCCGATGCCCTGTGCCAGCGCCTTGGCGATCGAGATGCCCTGCGCGTAGCGGCCGAGCGCATAGGCCTGCCAGTAGAAGGCGTTGGCATTGCCCGGCTCGGCGGCCTGCTGCTTCTCGGCGCGCGCGGCCACTTCCTCGAACAGCGCCAGCTTCCGCTTCTCGTTTTCCTCGAGGTAGTTGGCGTAGATCGCGGTGGCCTTGTTGGCGGCGGTGACCCCGGCCGCGCCGGCAGCGAGGCCGGCCTTGGCGGCCTGCTCGAAATCGCCGGCGTGGAAGGCGATCCAGGCCTCGATGACCGCGGCCTCCTTCGGCGGCGGCTCCTGGTCGCCGCGATGCAGGCGGCTCCAGGCCTTCTTCAGCGTGGCCGCGGTGTGGACGTACTTCCTGTCCGCGTAGGGGAACTTCGCCCAGCCTTTCGCCATTGCTCGCTCTCCTCGTCGTCAGGGCCGGTTCACGCCATCGTCTCCGGCAGGCCCGGGCTCAGCCTTCGACGTACTTCGCAGCCAGCTTCTCGAACAGCGCCCGCGCGTCGCCGACCAGGTAGGGCGCCGTCAGCGACATCACCTGGTAGCAGCCGCGGGCCAGGGCGCTGCCCACGACCTCGGGCTCGTGGAAGCGGCGCGGGTTGCGCACGTACTCGTAAGACAGCCAGTAGGTGGCGACGACGACCATGTTGGTCGCCAGCGCGTCGTGCTCGGCCGGCGAGGCGCGCAGCAGGTCCTGCGCGGCCAGCCCTTCGCACAGCCAGTGGGCCATCTTCACCTTCTGCGCCAGCAGCTCCTTGAAGCGCAGCTCGAGCATCCGGTTGTTGATCAGCAGGTTGTTCAGGTCGCGGTAGAAGAACCGGTACTTCCAGATCAGCTCGAACAGCACGTGCAGGAAGAGCCAGGCGTCCTCGACGTCGGGCCGGCGGTCCGCCGGCACCGTCAGCAGCTGGTCGATCTCGCGCTCGAACTGCTGGAAGATGCTGTTGACGATGTCGTCCTTGTTCTTGAAGTGGTAGTACAGGTTGCCCGGCGAGATGCGCATCTCCTCGGCGATGATCGTCGTGTTGACGTTCGGCTCGCCGTAGGTGTTGAACAGGTGCAGCGACAGCTCGAGGATCCGTTCGCGGGTTCGACGCGGCGCTTTGCGTTCCATCGGTCAGACGCGCGCCGTGCGGCGCTCGGCAAGTGTGCTTGCGGGGCTCTGCGGACGCGATCGAGGATAGCACCGGCCGCTCGACCGGCCGCGCAGCAGGCCGATGCGCAACTTCAGGCGATGCCGCGGCCGGCGAGCCAGCGCTGCAGGTCGTCGAGCGTGTGCGCCAGCGAACGCGCGGTCCGGCTGGCGGTGCTGTCGATGCGGTACTCGCGCCGGCGGCGCAGGCTGCGCACCAGTGTGCGCTTCTCGTCGCGCAGCACCGCCGCGTCGATGCCGATGCCGTGCCGCGCCAGCGTCGGCGCCAGCTCGTGGCGACGCTCCCACAGTTCGCGCCGCATCTTCTGGTAGGCGTGCTCGCACAGCCGGTGGCGGCCGGAGTAGGAGAACAGGTTGGTGAAGAACATGTCGGCGTCGGAGCGGTTCGGCTGGAACAGCACGATGTCGGCGTCCGGGTAGGCGGTCTTGTAGCGCTCCATGCCGGCGTCGAGCCGCGAGTGGATGATCGCGCGGTAGGTCTGCGCCAGCACCACCGGCAGGCCGCCTTCGACCAGTTTCTCGAGCCGGTGATCGCGGTGGCGCATGCCGCCGGCGCCAAGGCTGTGATGGCGCGCGTAGTACGGCACCAGCGGGTTGACGCAGATCAGCAGGTCGACGCCGTGCGCCAGCGCCACCGAGGCGTGCAGCGTCTTACGCAGGGCGCCGTCGACGAAGTAGTGGCCGCCGATGTCGACCGGCGGGAACAGCCCCGGCAGCGCCGAGGACGCCTGCACGGCGCGCGATATCGGCACGTGATCGACGCCCGGGCTGCCGAAGGCGACCGACTCGCCGGTGTCCAGTTCCGCGGCGACGATGTACAGCCTGTGCCGCAGCCTGCGGAAGTCGTTGGTGCGGCCGGCGGCGGCGAAGATGCGCGACAGGTAGCGGTCGATTTCGCCGCCGTCGAACAGCCCGGTCGGCAGCGCGCGACCGAGCCGCTGCAGCGCGCCGAGCGCATCGCCCGGACCGGTCAGGTAGGCCCAGGCGGCCTCGGCGGCGAGCGGCGGCAGCGAGGCGATGCGCCGCCCGTACTCGCGCAGCGCCGGGCGCAGCAGCAGCGCCGGGTCGAAGCGGTCCTCGGAGTGGGTGTCCTCGATGAACAGCCGCGACAGATCCTGCGGCGTGTAGCCGTTGGCCAGTCCGGCGGCGATGAAGCTGCCGGCGCTGACGCCGACGTAGACCTCCGCCTCGTTGAAGTCCACGCCACGCAGCGCCTCGGCGAGCGCCGACAGCACGCCGATCTCGTAGATCGCCCCCAACGGTCCGCCGCCGGCCAGCGCGAGGCCGATGCGGGGACGGTGGCTGGACGGGGCGCGGGCCATCGACGACGTTCAGGCCGGTGGCGGACCGTTCCCCACCTCGACGACTTTGCGGCGCGCAGCGCCGGAAAGTCCGCCGCCGGCCAGCGCGAGGCCGATGCGGGGACGTTGGGGGGAGTCGGCGCGCGCCATCCTCGCCTCTAGCGGATCGACGTCGCGTCGTCCCCGCGAAGGCGGGGACCCAGTGTCGTTTTGCGAAAGTCGCTGGATTCCCGCCTGCGCGGGAATGACGGCTGCTCGCTCTGCTTTGCTTTCATTACAAGCGGCGACGGCGACACGCTCGCGAAATCCGCCCGCGCGTCAGCGACGCGTGGGCGGCACTGTCGGTGGCAGCCGCCAGGATCGCCGGGCGGCGTGCCGGCGTAAGCGTCAGGCGGCGGCGCGGGCTTTCTTCGCGGCGCGCTTGCGTGGCGCGGCCTTCTTCGCCGGCGCGGCGCCGAGCTTGTTGACGCTGGCCGTCAGCTTCTCGACCCGATGGGTCAGCTCGGTGATCTCCTTGTGGGTCGGCACGCCGAGCCGCTTCAGGGCGCGCTCGACCCGCTCCTCGAACACGCCTTCCAGCTTGTCCCAGTTGCGGTTGGCCTGATGCTGGAAGCGGCCGGCGAACTTGCCGATCCTGCTGGTGACCTCGTTCACCTTGTCCTCCGTGACCCGCATCGTGCGCTTCTGGATCGAGTTGCCTTCGCGCGCCAGCGCCTCGAAGACCTTGTTGCCTTCCAGCTGCGCCTTGGCGAAGGCGCCGACGCCGGCCAGCCAGATCTGCTGCGCCGAGTCCTTGATC
>CP070661.1:467811-487876 GCA_020355165.1 Burkholderiales bacterium | reverse complement strand
ACGAGGTCGTACCACGACACCTCGCCGGCATCGGGGTTGCGGAAACGGATCACCGGCGCCACGCCCGCCGGCGGCACTTTGCCCGCCGCGTTCTCCGGCCGCCAGCGGCCGTCGTAGCGAGGCTTCTCGCCGCGCGCCATCTGCGCCTCGCGCAGCTGGTCGAGCTCTTCCCGCGAGGCGTAGCAGCGGTAGGCCTGGCCGGCGGCCAGCATCTGCTCGATCAGCTCGCGGTAGCGCGGCAGCCGCGAGGTCTGCCGCACCGGCCCCTCGTCGTAGTCGAGCGCCAGCCAGGCCATGCTGTCGAGGATGACCTGCACCGCTTCCTCGGTCGACCGTTCCAGATCGGTGTCCTCGATGCGCAGCACGAACCGCCCGCCGTGGTGGCGGGCGAACGCCCACGAGAACAGCGCGGTGCGCGCCGTGCCGAGGTGCAGCATGCCGGTCGGGCTGGGGGCGATGCGGGTGCGGACGGTCATCAACGAAAAAGCCCGCGCAGGCGGGCCTTCGGCATCGTGGTGGGTGGTACAGGGTTCGAACCTGTGGCCCCTGCCGTGTGAAGGCAGTGCTCTACCGCTGAGCTAACCACCCTGCTGGTCGGGCGGCGCGAAGTTTACATGAGGTGGCAAGCCTAGAATCGTCGGGCCGATGAACCTCGCCCGCCATCTGTTGCTCAGCGCGCAGCGCCTGCCCGGCCAGCCGGCGGTCATCGAGCGCGACCGCGTCGAGCACACCTATTCGGTGCTGGCGCGGCGCACGCTTGCGCTGGCCGGGGCGCTGCGCTCGCGGCTGGGCGTGGCCGCGGGCGGCCGGGTGGCGCTGGTGATGCGCAACAACGCCGCCTATGTCGAATCGCTGTACGCCTGCTGGGCCGCGGGCGCAGCGGCGATCCCGGTCAACGTCAAGCTGCACGCGCGCGAGCTCGCCTTCATCCTCGACGACGCCCGGGCGCAGGTGTGTTTCGTCACCGACGACGTCGATGCCGGCGCCATCGACGCGGCCCGTACCGGCGGCCCGACCAGGTTCGTCGATGTCGACTCGCGCGAGTACCGGGCGCTGCTGCACGAGGCGCCGATTGCCGTCGCCGACGTCGCGCCGGACGACGTGGCGTGGCTGTTCTACACCAGCGGCACCACCGGCCAGCCCAAGGGCGTGATGCTCACGCACCGCAACCTGCTGTCGATGACGCTCAACTACCTGGCCGACGTCGACGCGGCCGCCGCCGGCGAGCACCTGCTGCACGCGGCACCGATGTCGCACGGCTCCGGCATCTACGTCCTGCCCAACGTCGCTGCCGCCGCCACCCAGCTGATCCCGGCCTCGCGCGGCTTCGAGGTCGCCGAGATCGACGAAATTCTCGCCCTCGTGCCCAAGGTGAAGTTCTTCGCTGCGCCGACGATGCTGATGCGGCTGGTCGACGGCATCAAGGGCGATGCCGAAGGGCTGAAGTCGGTCATCTACGGCGGCGGGCCGATGTACGTGGCCGACTGCCTGCGTGCGCTCGATCGGCTCGGCCCCCGGCTGGTGCAGATCTACGGCCAGGGCGAGGCGCCGATGACGATCACCGTGCTGCCGGCGGCCGAGCACGTCGACGACCACGACGGGCGGCGGCTGCAGCGGCTGGCCTCGGTCGGCCGTGCGCAGACCGGGGTCGAGCTGGCGGTGCTCGGCGCCGACGACCGGCCGCTCGCCGAGGGCGAGGTCGGCGAGGTCGCCGTGCGCGGCGAGATGGTGATGCGCGGCTACCTGAACAACGCCGAGGCGACGGCGCGCACCCTGGCCGCCGGCTGGCTGCACACCGGCGACCTCGGCCACCTCGACGCGCAGGGTTACCTGACGCTGGTCGACCGCAGCAAGGACCTGATCATCTCGGGCGGCTCGAACATCTACCCGCGCGAGGTCGAGGAAGTGCTGCTGCGACACCCGCAGCTGCGCGAGGCGGCGGTGGTAGGCCTGGCCGACGCCGACTGGGGCGAAATCGCAGTGGCGGTGGTGGCCGCGCAGCCAGGCGCCCGACCGACCGAGCAGGAGCTCGACGCACTGTGCCTGCAGCACATCGCCCGCTTCAAGCGGCCGAAGCGCTACGTGTTCGTCGACGAGCTGCCGAAGAACGCCACCGGCAAGGTGCTCAAGCGCGAGCTGCGCGAGCAGCTCGGGCTCAGCCCGCCGCGCTGAGCGCCCGGCGCCAGACGGCGCCTTCCTTGCAGTCCTTTTCGATCGCGTCGAGCACCGCCTCGTGCGCCTGCACCTCGGCGGCGCTGGCAGCGAGCACGCGCAGCCTGCCCAGCTCGAGCGGCGCCGTGTCGGCGGCCGCGCCGGCCGCCTCCAGATCGATCACCAGGCTGTCCTGCCCGCGCGTCATCGCCAGGTAGACGTCGGCCAGCAGCCCCGCGTCGAGGAGCGCGCCGTGCAGCGTGCGGTGCCGGTTCGACACGCCGTAGCGCTCGCACAGCGCGTCGAGCGAATTGCGCTTGCCGGGATGCAGCTCGCGGGCGAGGGTCAGCGAGTCGGTGACCCTGGCGCAGTGCTCGGCAAACGGCGGCCGGGCGATCCGCTTCAGCTCCTCGTCGAGGAACTCGAGGTCGAAGCTGGCGTTGTGGATGATCACCTCGGCGTCGCGAACGAAGGCAAGCAGCTCATCGACGATCTCGGCGAACTTCGGCTTGTCCTCCAGGAAGTGCCTGGTCAGCCCGTGCACCGCCAGCGCACCCTCGTCGCTGTCGCGCTCCGGGTTGACGTAATGGTGCAGGCGGCGCTCGGTGACGCGGCGGCCGACGATCTCGATGGCGCCGACCTCGATGATGCGGTGCCCCTCGCGTGCCGCCAGTCCGGTGGTCTCGGTGTCGAGAACGATCTGCCTCACCGCCCTACTCCGCCGCCTGCTCGGCGGCATGTGCAGGCTGCGGCTCGCCCCGCCCCGGCCGCTCGATCAGCTGGCGCATCAGCGTGTACATCGTCGGCACCACGTACAGCGTCAGCACCGTGCCGAGCAGCAGCCCGCCGACGATCACCCAGCCGATCTGCTTGCGGCTCTCGGCCCCGGCGCCGACCGAGATCGCCAGCGGCACCGCGCCGAGCACCATCGCGCCGGTGGTCATCAGGATCGGCCGCAGGCGCAGCTCCGCCGCGTGCTTGACCGCCGCGAACATGTCCTCGCCGCGGCTGCGCAGCTGCTCGGTGAACTCGACGATCAGGATGCCGTGCTTGGTGATCAGGCCGACCAGCGTGATCAGGCCGATCTGGCTGTAGATGTTGAGCGTGCCGCCGGTGGCCCAAAGCGCCAGCAGCGCGCCGGTCATCGACAGCGGCACCGACAGCATGATCACGAACGGATCGGCAAAGCTCTCGAACTGCGCCGACAGCACCAGGTAGATGAAGACAAGCGCCAGCACGAAGGTCAGGTAGATGCTGCCGCGGGTGTCGCGGAACTCGCGCGAGATGCCACCCAGGTCGGTGGCCGCCGACGGTGGCAGCACGCGCTTCGCGGTGGCGTCCATCACCGGCAGCACGTCGCCGAGCGCGTAGCCGGGCGCCAGCTGGCCGCTGATGGTCACCGCGCGCAGCCGCTGGAAGTGGTTCAGCGACTGCGGGCTGACTCCTTCGATCACGTCGACCACGTTGGCCAGCTGCACCATGGTGCCGTCGCGGGCCCGGACGTAGATGTCGCTGATGTCGTTCGGCCGCGTGCGCTCGCGCGGCGCCACCTGCACGATGACGTCGTACTGCTCGCCGTCGCGCTTGAAGCGCGTGACCTGGCGGCCGCCGAGCATCGTCTGCAGGGTCAGGCCGACCGTCTGCACCGACACGCCGACGTCGGAAAGCTTGTCGCGGTTGACCGCCACCCGCAGTTCCGGCGTGTTCAGGCGCAGGTCGGACTGCAGGTTCTGCACGCCCGGATACTTCACCATCTCGGCAAGAAACCGGTCCACCATCTGGTCGAGCTCTGGATACGGCACCTGCGCCATGATCACGTACTCGATCGGCAGCGTCCGCGACGACTGGCCGAGCGACGGCGGGTTGACCGCGAAGCCGATCACTCCCGGCAACGTGGCGAACTTCTGGTTCAGCTCGCGCGCGATGTCCTGCTGCTTGCGCGTGCGCTGCTCCCACGGCTTCAGGCGCAGGATCGCGTTGCCGTACTCGACCGTCGGGAAGCCGGCGATCGCGTTGTACGCCACCGCGTCCGGAATGCTGTCGTAGTAGGTCTCCACGGCGCGCAACGCCTCCGAGGTGGCATCGACCGTCGACCCGGGCGGCCCCTGCAGGCGGCCGAAGATCACGCCGCGGTCCTCCAGCGGCGCCAGTTCCGACGGCAGCAGCGTGAACAGCCAGCCGCCGCCGGCGACGACCGCCAGCCAGCCGATCAGCACCGTCGAGCGGTGCGCCAGCACCCAGGCCAGCGTGCGGGTGTAGCCACGCGTCAGGCCGTCGAGGAAGGTTTCGATCGCGCGGTACAGCGCGCCGTGCTTCGTCTCGTGGCGCAGCAGCTTGCTGCACATCATCGGCGACAGGGTCAGCGCGACGAAGCCCGAGACCAGCACCGCGCCGGCCAGGGCCAGCGCGAACTCGATGAACAGGCGCCCGGTGCGGCCGGTGGAAAAGGCCAGCGGCGCGAACACGGCCACCAGGGTCAGCGTCATCGCCACCACCGCGAAGCCGATTTCCTTGATGCCCTTGACCGCCGCCTCGACCCGCGCCATGCCGGCCTCGATGTTGCGGAAGATGTTCTCCAGCACGACGATCGCGTCGTCGACCACCAGGCCGATCGCCAGCACCATCGCCAGCAGGGTCAGCGTGTTGATGGTGAAGCCGAAGGCGTACATCAGCGCGAAGGCGCCGACCAGCGACACCGGGATCGTCACCAGCGGGATCAGGGTGGCGCGCAGGTTGCGCAGGAAGAAGAAGATCACCAGCACCACCAGCAGCACCGCCTCGGCGACCGCGGTGAACACCGAGTCGATCGAGCGGTCGATGAACACCGACGAGTCGTAAGCGACGGTGATCTTCATGCCCGGCGGCAGCGTCTCGTTGATCCTGGCGACCTCGTCCCGCACCGCCTTCGACAGCTCGAGCGGGTTGCCGGTGGCCTGCTTGACCACCCCCATGTTCAGCGACGGCTCGCCGTTGAAACGGGCGATCACCCGCTCGTTCTGCGCGCCGATCGCCACCGCCGCCACGTCGCCGAGCCGCACCGGGTAGCCGCCGACGTTGGCGATGATCGCGCCCTCGAACTGCCGCACCGTCTGCAGGTCGGTGGCGGCGACGATGTTGAACTCGCGCATCGCCGACTCGATCCGTCCCGACGGCAGCTCGACGTTCTGGCGACGCAGCGCGTCCTCGACGTCCTGCACGGTCAGCCGGTAGCCGGCCAGCCGGTCGCGGTCGACGTTGATGCGCATCGACGGCCGCCGCTCGCCGAAGATCCACACGTCGGCCGCGCCCGGAAGGACCGACAGCCGCGGCTTGACGTAGCGGGCCAGGTAGTCGGAGACCTCGATCGGCGTGCGCGCGCCCTGGGTGACCGCCATCCAGATGATCGGGAAGGCATCGGCCTCGACCTTGGCGATCACCGGCTCGTCGACCTCGTCCGGCAGGCGGGCCCGCACCCGCGCCACCTTGTCGCGCACGTCGGCCGCCGCCGAGTCGGGATCGCGCGTGATGCGGAAGCGCACGTTGATGTTGCTGCGCTCGGCACGCGAGGACGACGTCATCAATTCGACGCCCTCGATGCCGGCCAGCGAGTCCTCGAGCACCTTGGTGATCTGCGACTCGACCACCTCGGCCGAGGCACCGGCGTAGTTGGTCTGCACGCTGACCACCGGCTCGTCGATCTTCGGATACTCGCGCACCGCCAGCCTGGTGTACGAGATCAGGCCGATCACCAGCACCAGCAGCGACAGCACGCTGGCCAGCACCGGGCGGCGGATGCAGATCTCGAACAGCGACACCGGAACCTCGCGGTCAGCCCTTGGACGGAGCAGTGTTCTTCGGATCCTGCGACGCGCCGCCCTTCTGTTCCTGCGTACCGGCGCCTGCACGCCCCGGCGCCGACGGTGCCGCCTCGCCGGCAGCCGGCGCCGGGCCGACCACCCGCACCGGCTGGCCGTCGCGCTGCACGCGGATGCCGGCGATCACGACCATGTCGCCGGCACGCACGCCGTCGAGCAGTTCGACCTGCGCCTCGCGCCGCACGCCGAGCTTGACCGCCACGCGCCTGGCCTTGCCGTCGGCCACCGTGTAGACGAAGAACTCGTCGCCGAGCGGCACCACCGCCTCCTCCGGAACCATCAGCGCATTGGGGCGATCGCCGAGCAGCACCCGCACCCGCGCGAACATGCCGGGGCGCAGCCTGCCGTCGGTGTTGCCGAGCTTGGCCCGCACCTCGAGCGAGCGGCCGCTGGCGTCGATGCGCGGATTGATCGCGTCGACGCTGCCGAGGTATCGCGCCCCCGGCAGCGCATCGGCGCTCACCTCGACCGGCAGCCCTGCTTTCAGCTGCGTGAAGTAGCGCTCGGGAAGGCGGAAGTCGACCTTCAGCGTGCCGATGTCCTCGATGTTGATCAGCTCGGCGCCGTCCTTGACGTAGTCGCCGACGCTGACGTTGCGGATGCCGACCACGCCGTCGAACGGCGCCACGATGCGCATCTTCGCCAGCCGCGCCTCGACCAGCTTCAGCTTCGCCTCGGCCACCTGCAGGCTCGACTCGGCCTGGTCCTGCGCGCTCGAGCTGATGAAACTCTTGCTGGCGAGGTCCTCGGTGCGCTTCAGGTTGCTCCGCGCGAGGTCGAACTCGGCCCTCGCCTGCGCCACCTCGGCCTCGTTCAGTGCCGCATCCAGTCCTACCAGCAGCTGGCCGCGCCGCACCGGCTGGCCGTCGCGGAAGCCGATCGAGGCGATCCGCCCCGAAACCTCGGGCCGCAGCACCACGCTTTCATTCGAGCGCAGCGAGCCGACGGCGGTGATCGACTCCTGCACCCGCATCGGCTTGAGCTGCACCACCTCGACCGGCGCCGGCCCCCCCGGCCCCATGGGCCCCTTGCCTGGCGCCTTGGCCGCATCACCTGCCTTGTCGGTCGCGCTCTTCGCCGGCTCCGAGCGGCCGCCAGCCGAGCCGGCCGGCGCCTCCGGCGCACTCTGGTTCAGGTAGTAGGCGACACCACCGGCGGCCAGCAGGCCGATCAGCGCCACCACGGTCACGGTGTGTCTGGCCATCAAGGAGCGCAATCAAAAACGGGCGCAGCACGCCGCGCCCAGACCGCCGCAATGTAGCACCGCGTGCACCGCAGACGTGGCAGGCCGATTGCTCAGCGGCGGCTGACGGCAGCCACGCCGCGGTTGGCGAGCGCGTCGGCGCGCTCGTTGCCCGGCACGCCGGCGTGACCCCTGACCCAGCGCCAGTCGATGTCGTGCTCGGCGGCCAGCTGCGCCAGCCGCCGCCAGAGGTCGGCGTTCTTCACCGCCTTGTTGCCGGCGGTCTTCCAGCCGCGGCGGATCCAGGTCGGCAGCCACTCGGTCACGCCCAGCTTGACGTACTGGGAGTCCGTGTGAACGACGACGCGGCAGCGCCGCTTGAGCAGGCCGAGCGCCTCGATCACCGCCGTCAGCTCCATCCGGTTGTTGGTGGTGGCCGGATCGCCGCCGAACAGTTCCTTCTCGTGCACGCCGGCGCGCAGCAGCGCCCCCCAGCCGCCCGGGCCCGGGTTGCCCTTGCAGGCGCCATCGGTCCAGATCTCCACCTGGGGCCGTGCCGTCGATCCCAGCGCCAGTTCCGGCGCCTCGCCCGGCGCTGACGGATCGACCAGGTGCACGCTGCGGTCGTGCCTCATCGCCGCTGCACGCGCGGCGCGCCGTCGTTGGCCGCGCACCGGTCGCCGTCGACGCGCACGCTGGCCGCCTCGCCGGTGACCAGCAGCGACCGGTTGGCCACCGGCACCAGCGCCCGCGCCGGTTCCTCCTTGCGCTTCCAGGCGGCGCCGATCAGGCGCATGCCGTGCACGCGCTTCACCGCCGTCAGCATGTACACCGAGCCGAGCACCGGCCACCAGCGGTCGCCGGCCTTTTCCATGAAGCGCCAGCGTCCCAGCCACTTGTCGCTGCGCGCCCACGGCGCGTAGCAGCCGAAGCGGCCGCGATTGACCTCGAACGACAGCAGCTTCAGCCAGTCCTTCAGCCGCGACAGGGCGATGAACTGGCCGGCGCGCGGCAGGTAGCCGGACATGCCCAGGCGCACCGTCATCTGCCGCAGGCCCCACAAACTGCCGGGGTTGAAGCCGGTGATGACGACGTGCCCTTCCGGCACCAGCACCCGGTCCACCTCGCGCAGCACCTGGTGCGGCTCGTGCGCGAATTCGAGGATGTGCGGCATCACCACCAGGTCGATCGAGGCGCTGGCGAACGGCAGCTCCTCGTAGCGGTTGATCACCGCCACCCGGGTGTGCTCGCCGTCGCCGTTGGACAGGCGCGCGTCGAGCAGCCGGTCGGAGGCGCAGAAGCGCAGCGGCATGCGGTTGTCACGCAGCGCGTCGATCTCGGGCAGGCCCAGCTGCAGCGCGTGATAGCCGAAGATGTCGGCCACGCACGCGCCCAGGTGCTGCTGCTCCCAGGCGAGCGCATAGCGCCCGGGCGGCGAGCGCAGGAAGGCCGACAGGGCCTCGCCGGCGCTGGCTGCGGGCGTGGCGTCGTCCCTCATGGCCGCTGGGAACTGCCGCGGACATCGCCGACAATCGCCCGGTCGCCCATCCGCTCTCCCGTTCGGAAAATGAAACCTGACTTCGATGTCACCATCGAGCCGATCCCGGCCTTCGACGACAACTACCTCTGGCTGCTGGTGCGCGGATCGCAGGCCGCGGTCGTCGACCCCGGCGACGCCGCACCGGTGCTGCAGCGCCTGCAGCAGCGCAATCTCAGCCTGCAGGCCATTCTAGTCACTCACCACCACGGCGACCACGTCGGCGGCGTCGCGTCGCTGTCGCGTGCCACCGGTGCCCGGGTGCACGGCCCGGGCGCCGAGGCGATCCCGGCGCGCGACGTGGCGCTGGCCGGCGGCAGCCGGATCGACGTCCTCGGCGTCGCCTTCGACGTCCTCGACGTGCCCGGACACACGCTAGGCCACATCGCCTACCACGCCCCCGCGCTGCGCGCGCTGTTCTGCGGCGACACGTTGTTCGCCGCCGGCTGCGGCCGCCTGTTCGAGGGCACGGCCGCGCAGATGACCGCCTCGCTGGCCAAGCTGGCCAGCCTGCCCGCCGACACGCGGGTGTACTGCGCGCACGAATACACGCTGTCGAACCTGCGCTTCGCGCTTGCCGTCGAGCCGGACAGCGAGGCGCTGCGCCGCCGCCAGCAGGCCTGCGCCGCGCTGCGCCGGCGCGGCGAACCGACGCTGCCGTCGACGATCGCCGAAGAACTCGCGACCAACCCGTTCCTTCGCTGCAGCGAGCCTGACGTGCGCCGCGCCGCCGAGGCCCGCGCCGGCGGGCCGCTGCCGACCGCCGAGTCGGTGTTCACGGTGATTCGCCAGTGGAAGAACGTCTTCTGAGTGGCCGCCACCGGCGATCCGCGCCTATACTCGCGCCGTTCCCCGCACCGAAGTCGCGATGCCGAAGTCGAAGCTGATCGGCCGCATCAGTCTGGCGCTGGCCGTTGCCGCCGTCGTGCCGCTGGCGGCAGCACAGAATGCCGGTTCCGCCAAGGGATCCGATCCGGTCGCCGCCACCGCGACCATCGCCGGCACGGCGGCCTCGAGCAGGGCGGTCACCGAGACGCCCGACCCGCTCGGCACGCTGCTGAAGAAGCTGTCCTCCGAGCACCCGGCCGACGCGGCCCGGCTGGAACCGCTGCCTGCCTCCGATCCGAGCATCGACCTGTGGCAGCGCATCCGTCGCGGCTTCGCGATGCCGGACTTGGAGACGCGCGCCGCCGAGAACAGCACCCGCTGGTACGCCGGCCAGCCCGACTACATCGGCCGCATGGCCGGCCGCGCCAACCTGTACCTGTTCCACATCGTCGAGGAGATCGAGCGGCGCGGCATGCCGACCGAGCTGGCGTTGCTGCCGTTCGTCGAGAGCGCGATGCAGCCCGAGGCCGAGTCGCGCGCCAAGGCCGCCGGGCTGTGGCAGTTCATCCCGTCGACAGGCAAGCTCTACGAACTGGAGCAGAACCTGTGGCAGGACGAGCGGCGCGACGTGCTCGAATCGACCCGCGCCGCGCTCGACTATCTGCAGAAGCTGTACGACGAGTTCGGCCACTGGCACCTGGCGCTGGCCGCCTACAACTGCGGCGAGGGCTGCGTCGCGCGCGCGGTCGCCCGGGCCAAGGCGCGCCGGCAGTCGACCGACTACGCGCGGCTGCGGCTGCCGCGCGAGACGCTCGGTTACGTGCCGAAGCTGCAGGCGATCAAGAACATCGTCCGTGACCCGGCCGCCAACGGCGTCGAACTGCCGGAGATCCGCAACGAGCCCTACTTCGCCGTGCTGCGCAAGACGCGCGACATCGACGTCGAGACCGCGGCCCGCCTGGCCGAGATGCCGGTCGACGAATTCCGCGCGCTGAACCCCTCCTTCAACCGGCCGGTGATCGTCGGCGCCGGCGAGGCGAACATCCTGCTGCCGGCCGACCGCGCCGAGATCTTCGTCGCCAATCTGGCCGCCTTCGAGTCGACCGGCCAGCCGCTGGCGAGCTGGACCGCCTACACGGTGCAGACCACCGACACCGTCGAGAACATCGCCGCGCGGGTCGGCGTCAGCGCCGACCACCTGCGCGAGGCCAACCGCATCCCGAAGCGGCACCGGCTGGCGGCCGGCTCGACGATTCTGATTCCGCGCGACGAGACGATGGCCGAGGACATCGCGCCCGAGCAGCTGAATGCCGCGCTGTCGCTGCTGCCCGAGCGCAGCGGCCGGCGCATCATCACCTACCGGGTGCGCCGCGGCGACACGCTCAGCGGCATCGCGCGGCGCTATCGGCTGAGCATGGACGAGATCGTCGAGATGAACCGGCTGCGAGGCCACGATCTGTTCGCCGGCCAGAGGCTCAACCTCGCCGTGGCGTACAGCCCGAAGGCGAGCTCCACGGTGGCAAGCACGCAGAAGCCCGCCTCCCGCAAGCGCTGAGCCCGGCTGCCGGTACGATGCGGGCCTGTCAACGCACTCGTTCCCGAACATGGCCTTTCTCTCCGGCAAGCGGATCCTGATCACCGGCCTGCTGTCCAACCGCTCGATCGCCTACGGCATCGCGCAGGCCTGCTATCGCGAGGGCGCACAGCTCGCCTTCACCTACGTCGGCGACCGCTTCCGCGACCGCATCCGCGAGTTCGCCGACGAGTTCGGCTCGGAGATCATCCTGCCCTGCGACGTCGGCGAAGACGAGCAGATCGCCGGCGCCGTTGCCGGCCTGCGCAGCCGCTGGGACGGGCTCGACGGGCTGGTGCACTCGATCGGCTTCGCACCGAGGGAGGCGATCGCCGGCGAGTTCCTCGACGGCCTGAGCAGGGAGAACTTCCGTATCGCGCACGAGATCTCGGCCTACAGCTTCCCGGCGCTGGCCAAGGCGGCGCTGCCGATGCTCGAGGGGCGCCCCGCCTCGCTGCTGACGCTGACCTACCTCGGCGCCGAGCGGGTCGTGCCCCACTACAACACGATGGGGCTGGCCAAGGCCTCGCTGGAGGCGTCGGTGCGCTATCTGGCGAACGACCTCGGCCCGCGCGGCATCCGTGTGAACGGCATCTCGGCCGGACCGATCAAGACGCTGGCCGCCAGCGGCATCAAGGGCTTCTCGCGGATGCTCGCCTTCAACGAGGCCAATGCGCCGCTGCGGCGGAACGTGACGATCGACGAAGTCGGCAACGTGGCGGCGTTCCTGCTTTCGGACCTCGCCTCCGGCATGACCGGCGAGGTGGTCCATGTCGACTGCGGCTTCCGCTCGGTGGCCTTCGGGCTGGCCGCGGTCGGCGTCGAGTCCGGCGGCGGCGGTTGAGCGACGGCGACCTGCCGGCTGGCCTGACACACGCATGAGCGACCGCGTGAAGCGATGACGCACGCCGCAAGGCCGCGGGTGGCGATCGTCACTCCCTACACCGCGGCGGCGAACAACGGCAACTGGCATACGGCGGCGCGCTGGGCATCATTCCTCGGCCGCCGCTACCGGGTCGCCATCGAGCAGTCGTGGGACGGCTCGTCGTGCGACCTGCTGCTGGCGCTGCACGCCGGACGCTGCGCCGAGTCGATCCGGCGCTTTGCCGAGGCGCACCCCGGCCGGCCGCTGGTGGTGGTGCTCACCGGCACCGACCTGTATCGCGACCTCGCCGAAAGCCCCGAGGCACGCCGGTCGCTGGACCTGGCGAGCCGGCTGGTGGTGCTGAACGAACTCGGCCCGCGGCGGCTGCCGCCGGCGGTGCGCGACAAGACCGAGGTGATCCTGCAGTCGGCGCGGCCGCTGCCGGCGGCACCGAAGCCGGCGCAGCACCTGGCCATCGCGGTGGTCGGTCATCTGCGCGACGAGAAGAATCCGCAGCTGGTGTGGGCGCTGCTCGACAGGCTGCCGGCCGGCCTGCCGCTGCGTATCCGCCACGTCGGCAGTGCGTTCGATGCGCGGCTCGAGGCCGGCGCGATCGCCGCGATGACCGACCCGCGCTACCGCTGGCTGGGCGGCCGCTCGCGCGCAAGAGCGCGTGAGGTCATGCGCCGCAGCCATCTGCTGCTGCACCCGTCGAGCATGGAAGGTGGCGCGCAGGCAGTGATCGAGGCGGTCACCTCGCACACCGCCGTGCTCGCCAGCGGCATCGACGGCAACGCCGGTCTGCTCGGCGAGGACTACGAGGGCCTGTTCACCGAGAACGACGTCGACGCCGCCTGCGAGCTGGTGCTGCGGGCGGCGCGCCAGCCACGCTTCGTGCAGCGCCTGCGTCGGCTGTGCGAGCGGCGGGCGCCGCTGTTCACCCCGGAGCGCGAGCGCGCGAAGCTGCTTCGCCTTGTGGATAATTGCCTGCTCCATAGCGCGCGCACCAACCGATGAACGCCCCGGAAGCACGGATCCTGCGACTGACGTCCTTCTCGCACGGCGGCGGCTGCGGCTGCAAGATCGCGCCGGGCGTGCTCGGCGAGATCCTCAAGGGCGCCGGCGGCGCGATTCCGCCGGCCCTGCTGGTCGGCATCGAGACCGCCGACGACGCCGCCGTCTACCGGCTGAACGACCAGCAGGCCTTGATCGCGACGACCGACTTCTTCATGCCGATCGTCGACGACCCGTACGACTTCGGCCGCATCGCCGCCACCAACGCCATCTCCGACGTCTACGCGATGGGCGGCACGCCGATCATGGCGCTCGCTCTGGTGGCGATGCCGATCGACAAGCTGCCGCTGGAGGTCATCCGCCGCATCATCGAGGGCGGCGAATCGGTGTGCGCCGCCGCCGGCATTCCGATCGCCGGCGGCCACACGATCGACTCGGTGGAGCCGATCTATGGCCTGGTGGCGCTGGGCCTGGCGCATCCCGACCGCATCAAGCGCAACAGCGCGGCGCGCCCCGGCGACCTGCTGGTGCTGGGCAAGCCGATCGGCGTCGGCGTCTACTCGGCAGCGCTGAAGAAGGACCGCCTCGACGCCGACGGCTACGCGCAGATGATCGCCAGCACGACACGGCTGAACACGCCCGGCTCGCGGCTGTCCGAACTGGCCGGCGTGCACGCGCTGACCGACATCACCGGCTTCGGCCTGCTCGGCCACCTGCTCGAGGTCTGCCGCGGCGCCGGCCTGGCCGCCGAGGTCCGGCTCGCCGACGTGCCGCTGCTCGGCCAGGCGCGATCGCTGGCCGAACAGGGCTTCGTCACCGGCGCGTCAAGCCGCAACTGGGCGGGCTATGGACACGACGTCGACCTCGGTGGCGCGAGCCTGGTCGACCAGGCGCTGCTGACCGACCCGCAGACCAGCGGCGGCCTGCTGGTGGCCTGCGACGCGGCCGAGGTCAACGCGGTGCTGCAGGTCTTCCGCGACGAGGGCTTCGCCGAAGCACAGGTGATCGGCGAACTGAAGGCCGGCCCGCCGCGCGTGTTCGTGCGGCGCTGAAGCAGCGGTCGGCCGGCCTCGGCGTGCAGGCCGGGGGCCGAGCGCCCGATCAGCAGGGAGATGCGTGATCGCGGCAGCGCGCACGATCGCGCATAATCGCGGCGCCCCGAGTCCGCGCGACGACGACTAGCAGATGCGCAAGCTGTTCCGGCAGGAAGCGATCGACGCCCAGCGCGAGAAGCTGCTGGGCGAGGTCTCGACCGCGCGTCCGGTGCCGACCTGGGTCTTCACCCTGCTGGCGCTGTCGTTCGCGGCGCTGATCATCGGCTTCATGTTCTGGGGCGAGTACACGCGGCGCGAGCGGGTCGCGGGCTTCCTCGTGCCCGACGTCGGCGCGGCGCCGATCCTGGCGCCGGAGGCCGGCACGCTGGCCGAGCTGATGGTCAAGGAAGGCGACCCGGTCGATGCCGGGGCACCGATCGCCCGGCTGTCGCTGGAGCGCGGCACGGCGTCCGGCGCGACCTCGGCCGATTTGATGCAGCGGGAGCTGAAGCAGCGGGTCGCCAACCTCGAAGCGGAAAAGGAGAACGTCCGCCTGCTCGCCGAGCAGCAGAAGGAGCAGCTGCGGCGGCGCATCGACGACCTGAAGAAGGAGCTGGCGCAGGCCGACACCGAGATCCGCCTGCAGTCGACCCGCGTGGCCTCGGCGCGCGAGGACTTCCAGCGCACCCAGCAGCTGGTCAAGGACGGCTTCGTCTCCGACACCGCGCTGGCGGCCAAGCGCAACGAGCAGCTCGACCAGCAGGTCAAGCTCGAGACGCTGCGCCGCAGCCGCGCGGCGATCGCCCGCGACTTGCGTAGTGCGCAGAGCGACCTGCCGGCGATCGACCTGCGTGCCCGCCAGCAGACCGACCAGCTGACGCGCGAGGGAGGCGAGCTGCAGCAGGACCTGGTGCAGCAGGAGGCGCGCCGCGAAACGGTGATCCGCGCACCGATCGCCGGCACCGTCACCAACATCGCGGTCGCCCGCGGCCAGTCGCTGGCCGCCGACGCGCCGCTGGCAACCGTGCTGCCCGCCGGCAGCGGCCTGGAGGCGCAGCTGCTGGTGCCGACGCGCGCGGCCGGCTTCGTCCAGCCGGGCAATGCCGTGGTGCTGCGCTACGAGGCATTCCCCTTCCAGCGCTTCGGCCAGTACCGGGGCGTCGTGCACAACGTCAGCCGCACCGTCTGGTCGCCCGGTGAAAAGGTCGGGCCGATGACGGTGCGCGAACCGGTCTACCGCATCGACGTCGAGCTCGAGCGGCAGACGGTGGCCGTCAGCGGCCAGGAAGTGCCGCTGCGCCCCGGCATGCTGGTCAGCGCCGACATCCTGCTGGAGAAGCGCACGGTCTTCGAGTGGATCTTCGAGCCGGTGCTCGAGCTGCGCGGACGGCTGCAATGACCGGCGCGGAGCGAACCGATCAGCGAGGCGGGCCCCTTGTTCGGTAAGCACGTACCGCTGATCCTGCAGTCCGAGGCGCCGGAGTGCGGCATCGCCTGCGTGGCGATGGTCGCCAGCTACCACGGCCACCGCACCGACCTCGCCGCCATGCGCATGCGCCTGGCGCCATCGATGAAGGGCGTGACCCTGCAGCACATCGCCAGCATCGCCCAGTCGATGAACCTGTCGCCGCGCGGCGTGCAGGCACCGCTCGAGGTACTGAACAAGCTGCGCCTGCCGGCGATCCTGCACTGGGACATGAACCACTTCGTGGTCCTGACCCGGGCCGACGGACGCCGGATCACGGTGCTCGACCCGGCGCGCGGCAAGCGCGTGCTGCCGCTTACGGAGGCGTCGCGCCACTACACCGGCGTGGCGATGGAACTCACTCCGGCCGAGGGCTTCGTCAGGCAGGACGAGCGCGAGCACATCACCGCCTGGCAGCTGCTGGCGGCGGCCGGCGGCATGGGCGGCACCATCGGCCAGGTGATGCTGCTGTCGCTGGCGCTCGAGGTGTTCGCGGTCGCCTCGCCGTTCTTCGTGCAGCTGGTCATCGACCGGGTGATCGTCGGCCGCGACCAGGACCTGCTGACACTGCTCGGTCTGGGCTTCTCGCTGCTGGTGCTGATGCAGGTGGCGACGACCGCGGTGCGCGCCTGGCTCGGCGTGTACCTGTCGACGCACCTGAACCTGAGGCTGCTCGACACGCTGTTCGGCCAGCTGCTGCGGCTGCCGCTGGCTTGGTTCGAGAAGCGGCACATCGGCGACATCTTCTCGCGCTTCAAGAGCGTCGACGCGATCCAGCGCACGCTGACGCTGGCCTTCGTCGAGACGCTGATCGACGGCGCAATGGTGCTGCTCACGCTGGCGGTGATGTCCTGG
This sequence comes from Burkholderiales bacterium, assembly GCA_020355165.1. Lineage (GTDB taxonomy): Bacteria > Pseudomonadota > Gammaproteobacteria > Burkholderiales > Burkholderiaceae_F > JADJWR01. Next base: position 471,517 of record CP070661.1, on the reverse strand, counting down.
TACAGCGGCCTGCTGACGACGATCGTGATCGCCGCCGCCGCTGCCTACGGGCTGGTGCGCTGGGCCTTCTACGGCCCGCAGCGGCGCGCCGCCGACGAGCAGATCGCGCACGAGGCGAAGTCGAACACCCACTTCATCGAGACGCTGCGCGGCATGCTGGCGATCAAGCTGAACCTGCGCGAGACGCAGCGCCGCACCGCCTACCAGAACCTGGTCGTCGAGCACACCAATGCCGGCGTCAAGGTGCAGAACCTGGCGATCGTCCACCGTGCCGCCAACGGCCTGATCTTCGGCCTCGAGAACGTGGCGGTGATCTGGCTGGCGGCACTGCTGGTGATCGATGGCCGCTTCTCGGTCGGCATGCTGTTCGGCTTCCTCGCCTTCAAGCTGCTGTTCATCACCCGCGTCAGCAACCTGGTCGACAAGGCGATCGAGTTCCGCATGCTCGACCTGCACGCCGAGCGGATCGCCGACATCGCGCTGGCCGAGCCCGAGGTCACGCCGGTGGCGACCTTCACTCCGGGCGCCGCGCCGATCGCGATCGAGGGCGAGGCGCTCGGCTTCTCCTACGGCGTCGAGGGCTTCGCCTTCCGCAACGTCGACTTCGCGGTGCGGCCCGGCGAGACGGTCGCCATCGTCGGCCCCTCCGGCGCCGGCAAGACGACCCTGGTCAAGGTGCTGGTCGGGCTGCTCGACCGCACCGAGGGCCGGCTCACCTACTCCAGCCGCGACGTGCGCGAATGGGACCGCGCCGCCTACCGCAGCCGCCTCGGCGTCGTGCTGCAGGACGACCAGCTGTTCGTCGGCACGCTCGAGGACAACATCAGCTTCTTCGACCTGCAGCACGATCCGGCGCGGGTGCGCGAATGCGCGCGCCTGGCCGGCATCGCCGAGGACATCGAGACGATGCCGATGCAGTACAACACCATCGTCGGCAGCCTCGGCGTGGCGCTGTCAGGCGGCCAGAAGCAGCGGGTGCTGCTGGCCCGCGCGCTGTACCGGCGCCCGGAGGTGCTGTTCCTCGACGAGGCCTTCGACCAGCTCGACCTGGCGCGCGAGCGCGAGATCACCGAACGGCTGAAGACGCTCGGCATCGGCCTGGTGATCGTCAGCCACCGTCCCGAGACGGTGCGCGCCGTCGACCGCACGGTGCGGCTGGGCGGCGCGCCGCACTGACGGCGCCGGCGTTCAGCGCTGCGCGTCGACGCGGCTGCGGTAGCCGACGTCGCGGCCGCTGGAGCGGCGCAGCGTGGTGGCGATCTTCTCGCGCGCCCGGATGAACGGCGACAGGCGTGCGGCCTGGCCCAGGTACTCGTCGAGGTCGCCCACTTCGCGCTGCAGCCGGCGCACCAGCGCCAGGAACAGATCGGTCAGCTCCGGATCGAACTGGTGGCCCTTCAGGTAGGCGATCTCCTCGAGCGCCCGTGCCACCGGCCACGGCTCCTTGTACGGGCGGCGGTGGGTCAGCGCGTCGAACACGTCGGAAAGCGCGGTGATGCGGGCGGCGATCGGAATGGCTGCCCCGCCGATGCCGTTCGGATAGCCCGAGCCGTCCCACCACTCGTGGTGGAAGCGGGCGATGTCCTCGGCCATCTGCATGTGCGGCATCTCGCTCTGCGCCAGCAATTCCGCGCCGACCGTGGTGTGCGTCTTCATGATCTCGCGTTCGGCCTCGCTCAGCCGGTCCGGCTTCAGCAGGATGCCGTCGGGGATGCCGATCTTGCCGATGTCGTGCAGCCGCGCCGCCAGATCCAGCATGAAGCAGGTCTGGTCGTCGCAGCCGAAGTCCTGCCCCAGCAGCGACGACAGCCGGCCGACGCGGTACGAGTGCTCGCCGGTGGAGTCGTCGCGCAGCTCGGCGGTGACCGCCAGCCGCTCGAGCATCTCGATGCGCGAGCGCATCAGCTCCTGCTGCGCCACCTGCTCGGCGAGCTTGCCGCGCAGCGACTGCTCGTGGCGCTCCATCACCACCTCTTCCGAGGCCTCCTGCTGCTGGCGCGCCAGGTTCTCGAGGTGCAGGCGATGGTGACGCAGCGCGTTTTCCTGCTGCGTCTTCTTGGTGTGCATCATCAGCTCGCGCAGGTACACCAGCGCGACGTCGGGCTTGCCGGCGACCTCCTGCGCCTTGACCATCGCCAGCAGCGCGTAGCGGAGCTCAGACTTCAACACGCGCGCGCGGTCGAGCGCCTGCGACAGGCGCGACATGCCGAGATCGATCAGCCCGGCGTGCACCTCGCAAAGGCCTTCGGCGAGCGATGCCTGCAGCTCTGCGCGCTCCGACTTCGACTCATGCGCGAACCGCTTGGCCAGCTCGCAGCGCTCCCTCGCGCGCTCGAGACTGTCGACCTCGAGCAGCAGTCGCGTGTACGAGCACTCGGCAATCGCCCGGTTCATGCGTGCCGTTGCCCCCTGCGGTTCACCGGCCGACTCGATCGACGCCTTGATGCTGCGCAGGCCCTTGGCGTAGTCCTCCAGGTAAAGGCAGATGTTCGCGATGTTGGCCAGCGCCGGCGGTCCGAAGGGCGCCAGTTGCGGCTCGGAACCGGCCAGAGACACGACACGCTCGAAACACGACACCGCGTCGTTCAGCTGGCCCGCATACGTCAAGGCCGATCCCAAGTTCACCCACACCGGCGTTTCGGCCCGCAGATCATGCATCGACTCCGCGAGCTCGAGCGCTTCCGCGTAGGCCTCTACGGCGGTGGCAATGTTGCCTGTGTCGGCCAGCAGGATTCCGTGGAACGTCAGCGCCTTGCGCAGCGCGGCCGCATCGTTCACTCGCCGCGCGCACTCAACAGCGAGACTGGCGTGCTCCAGGCCCGAGAACGGCTGCCCCGACAGATACGCGAACTGTGCCGACAGCAAAAGGCCTTCGACCCGCGCTTCCGAGTACACCTCTAGCGGCAGACCGTGCAATGCCTTCTTCGCCGACGTGAACAACCGGTGCGCCTCTGCATTCGGCGACGTGATCGCAGATCGCAGGGCAGCCACCACGTCGTCAAGCAGACCGAGCGCCTCGTTCGCCTGCATCACGCTTACGCGCGATTCGGCCTGCTCGAGTCTTTCAATCAGCGCTCGCATGTATGCGGCCACATCCCGTTTTTGAGGCATCGATCAACGGCTGCCGATCGATAACCATCCCGTCCATCGATAGCAGTCACGCAATCGATTCACTTCCCGTAACGTATTTATAGGATTCAATCATGGACGCCATCGTTTGCCAAGCTGCCGAAATCGTCTCTGCCGAGGCTCAAGACGAAGAGCAGGTCGTCACGCTGACCAGCACGGACATGGCTTACGTCGGTGGTGGCCTGATGCAGGTGGTCTTCGCCTGAGCGGGTTACCTGGCCGCTAACGGCCGGGGGCGACAGCCAGCGACTGGGGAAGCAAAGTTCTCCCTTGCAGTTGCCCGGCTAGGGGCAACAAGTTGTTGGCGGCATTAGCGGGCGCTGATCGCGCAAGCGCAGCGCCCGCTTAAGTTCTCCGCATCGCTGCCTCTCCCCACGCTCAGGCGCGGGAGCCGGGAGGCGGCGCACGTGGAGGCTTTTCTAGCTTCACCGTAGCGGTCCTTTCGTCTCTCCCAAACAACACCTGAATGCGGGAGACGAGCGGCGTTTGCGCGTTCGATGCGACGAGCCGCAGACCGCACGTCAGTACGGATCAAGGTCCGCCGGCATCCCGGCTTCGCGCAGGCGAGCCAGCACCT
>CP070661.1:447478-467711 GCA_020355165.1 Burkholderiales bacterium | reverse complement strand
GCTACCTGTCGATCACCGGCCGGCTGAAGGAGATCATCAACCGCGGCGGCGAGAAGATCTCGCCGCGCGAGGTCGATGAGGTGCTGATGGACCATCCCGCGGTCGCACAGGTGGTGACCTTCGCCATCCCGCACGAGAAGCTCGGCGAGGACGTCGGCGCCGTGGTGGTGCTGCGCGAGGGCAGTCAGGCAACCGAACGGGAGCTGCGCGATTTCGTCGGCAAGCGGCTCGCCGACTACAAGGTGCCGCGCAAGATCCTGTTCATGGACGAGATCCCGAAGGGCGCCACCGGCAAGCTGCAGCGCATCGGGCTGGCGCAGAAGCTCGGGCTGGCCTAGGCAGGGTTCAGCCGTCCCTGACGAGGCGCGTCGTGATGCAGCGCCACTGGCCGGCGGTCACCGGCGTGATCGACAGCCGGTTGCCTCGGCGCAGTACGGCCATCTCCGTCAGCTGCGGCGTGGCGCGCAGCTGCGCCAGCGTGATCAGCTGCGTCCTGCGCACCGCGCGAACGTCGACGTTCACCCAGCGCGGGTTCTCCGGCGTCGAGGCCGGATCGTAGTACTCGCTGTCGCGGTCGAACTGGGTTGCATCGGGATAGGGTCGGCTGGCGACCGTGGCAATGCCGGCGATGCCCGGCTCGGCGCAGCTGGAGTGATAGAAGAGCACGCCGTCGCCGGGTTTCATCGCATCGCGCATGAAGTTGCGCGCCTGGTAGTTGCGCACGCCGGTCCAGGGCACGGTCTGCCGCGGCGCGGCCAGCACGTCGTCGATCGAGCACTCGTCGGGCTCGGACTTCATCAGCCAGTAGTTCTTGGCCATCGGCGCGTCGAAAGAAAAAGCGGCCTGGCAGGGCCAGGCCGCGACCTTCGCGCCGGCGCCTGCCGGTCGCTCAAAGGGTTCCCCGCGCATGCCGCCCGGCCGATGTCCTGAACCATCGGTTCAGGGTGGTCGCTTCGCGCACCGCTTAGGTTCAGCAAACGCGTGCCGATCGCACCACGGTGCGAGCCCGCAACCTTGCGCATTGCGCATCGGTTCAAGGAACTAAGGGCCTTTGCGCGGGCACCGCAGGGAAGACTTGTTCCGCGAACGCACTGCACCGAACCGCCGCAATGCGCTCGCGCAACAACTCCCGCCCGGATTCTACGGCCTAGAAGAGCTTCTCCTGTGTTGCCAGCATCTCGTCGGCGATCTCGTTCAGCCGCCTGACGCGCTGCTTGACCTCGCCCAGCGAGGCGCCGCCGCCGGCCTTGGCCGAGAAGAGCTCCTGCGCAATCTGCAGTGCCGCCATCACCGCCACCCGGTCGGCGCCCATCACCTTGCCGGTGTCGCGGATGTCGTTCATCCGCGCGTCGACGTAGCGGGCACAGGCGATCAGGTCGGCGCGCTCTTCCGGCGCGCAGGCGATCCGGTAGTCGCGGCCGAAGATGGTCAGCACCAGCGATTCCTGCGGCATCGAGCGCTCCTCAGGCCTTCTCCGTCGGCGCCGCCTCGGGCTGCTCGGCGGGCAGCCGCCCGAGCAGCTCGTCGATGCGCTGCATTGCGCCGGCAACGCGGGTCCGCAGCGCGTCGAGTTCGACGTTGGCGCCGGCGACCTGCGTGCGCAGGCGCTGGTTCTCGTCGCGCAGCGCGCGCAGCTGCGCCGCCAGAAGCGTCATCTTCTCGGTCAGGCTGTCGAGCTCGTCGAGCATGGCGTAAATCGTAGCACCGGCCAACGAGGCCGAGCCTCGGCTGTTAGACTGATTCCGCTTTCGGTGCCCGCGCGTAGTGCCTGCGCGCGGGTGAAACGGGAAACAGGAGTGCGCCCGGCGCACCAACCTGTGCTGCCCCCGCAACGGTAAGCGGATGCCGCGCCGGCGACGGCGTGGTGCTCGATGCAACTGCCACTGCGTGCGCCGCCCGGCGCCGCGGGAAGGCGCAGCGAGAAGCATCCGCAGCCCGGAGACCGGCCGCAAGCCACCGGCTAGGCGCCCCGAGGCGTCGGACCGGTGCGGTGATTCGAGCCGCGGGGAGACGGCAGAACGGCCGCGGGCAGCGTCGAGGCAGCAGATGCTCGCGCGCCCGAAGACCGCATCCCTTCTCGCGATCGAACGGGGTTCGTTGCCGGCGGTGGGCCGGCGGGTCGCGAGGGAGAGGATGAATCGGTTCGGTTGCTTGCCCGCTCGCTGGCGGGCTGCCGCGTGCGGGGTCGCTGGCGTGATGGCGGCGTCGCCGGCGGCGGCGCAGACCGGGGCCTACGCGCTCGACGAGGTGCTGGTCACCGCGACCCGGACCGAGCAGAGGCTGGCCGATTCGCTGCCGTCGGCGACGGTGATCACGCGCGGCCAGATCGAGGCGGCGCAGACGCCGGAGCTGATCGAGCTGCTGGGCCGGCAGGCGGGCATCGAGTTCGCGCGAACCGGCGGGGCGGGCAGCCAGGCGTCGCTGTTCCTGCGCGGCACCAACTCCAGCCAGACGCTGGTGCTGATCGACGGGGTGCGACTGAACACCGCGCTGACCGGCGCCGCCGCGCTCGGCGGCGTGAGCGTCGATTCGATCGAGCGCATCGAGATCGTCCGCGGCAACCTGTCGAGCCTGTACGGCTCGGAAGCGGTCGGCGGCGTGATCCAGATCTTCACCCGCGGCGCCGACCGCTCGGGTCTCGAGATCGGCGGTGAGCTCGGATCGGGCGACGGCCGCGCGGCCAGCCTTTACGCGGCCGCGCGCTTCGACGGCGGCTCAATCGCGCTGTCGGCCGGCGGCCGCCGCAGTTCGCCCTTCTCGGCGATCGACACGGCACAGGTGGTTCCCGGCCCCTTCGCGCCGGGCGCCAATGCCGACATCGACGGCAACCGCAACGCAAGCGCATCGCTGCGCGCGCAGGCGCAGGCGGGCCCGCTCGAGCTCGCCGCCAGCGTCTGGGGCAGCCGCAACGACACCGACTTCGACAGCACCGCCGACGGTCCGACGGCGACCCACGAGGAGAAGTCGCGCCAGCGCGCGATGCAGGCGAGCGCCGCCGGCCAGCTGGTCGACCGCTGGCGCGCGCAGCTGACGGTGGCGCGCGCCGACGACGACACGCGCAACAGGTCGAGCGAGCCGTGGTCGTTCAACAACGGCGAGTTCGAGTCGAGCAACCGCACGGTGACGCTGGCCAACGAGGTCCGCCTGGCCGAGCGCGTCACCGGCACGCTTGCCTACGAGTACCTGCAGCAGCGCGGCGCGGCGACGGCCTACGACCCCGACTTCGGCGGCGCGCTCACCCGCTTCGAGCGGCGGGTGAACTCGCTGCGGGCCGGCATCGAGGCGCGGCAGGGCCCGCACCGGCTCCAGGCCAACGTCCGCTGGGACGACTACTCGGACGTCGGCGCCGCGACCACCGGCCTGGCAGCCTATGGCTACGACATCGATGCGCGCTGGCGCGTGTCGGCGCAGCTGGCCACGGCGTTTCGCGCGCCGAGCTTCAACGACCTCTATTACCCCTACTTCGGCAACCCCGAGCTCGCGCCGGAGCGCTCCCGCAGCGGTGAGCTGGCGCTGCGCTACGGGGACGAAAGCGCCTCGCTGCGCGCCACCGCGTTCCTGAACCGGATCAGCGACCTGATCGTCTACGACAGTGCCGCTCAGCAGGCCCGCAACATCGCCAGCGCCGACATCGACGGGATCGAGCTGACCGCGGCCGGCCACCTGCAGGCCTGGCGGCTGCAGGCCGACGCGAGCTACACCCGCGCACGGGACAGCGGCACCGGCGAGCGGCTGCTGCGGCGCGCCCCGTACAAGATCCACCTGGCGGCGGCCCGTGCGTTCGGGCGCCTCGACGGCCTGTTCGAGCTGACCTACAACGCCGGGCGCGATGACGCCGACATCAACAGCTTCGCCCGCACCGAGCTTGCCGCCTACACGCTGGCCCGGCTGGCACTGGCATGGCGTGCCACCGACTGGCTGCGGCTGACGCTGCGCGTGGAGAACCTGTTCGACGCCGACTACGAGCAGGTCGACGGCTACAACACGCCGGGCCGCAGCGTGTTCGCCGGCCTCGCCGTGCGACTTTGATGATGACGCTGCCGCCGCGGCAGGTGCTGGCCGTGCTGTTGCTGGCGGCGCTGGCCAGCTTGGTGCTCGCCCTGGCAACGGGCAGCGTGTCCGGCGTGCTCTCGGCGCTGGTCGATCCGTCGGACGGCGCCGCCTCGAAGTCGGCGGTGCTGTGGCAGCTGCGGCTGCCGCGTGCGCTGTCGGCGTTCGCCGCCGGCGGCCTGCTCGCGATGGCGGGAAGCCTGCTGCAGGCCCTGCTGCGCAATCCGCTCGCCGACGCCTACGTGCTCGGCGTCTCCGGCGGCGCGGCGGTCGGGGCCATGCTGGCGCTGCTCGCCGGCGCCGGCCTGCTGGGCATGCAGGTCGGCAGCGCGGTCGGCGCCTTCGCGACCCTGGCGGCGCTGTTCCTGCTGGCCCGCCGCGCCTTCTTCGGCCGGCTGCACACCGCGGCACGCATTGCCGAGGAGGCCAGCACGCGCGTGCTGCTGACGGGCGTGATGCTGGCGGCGTTCTCGGCGGCGCTGCTTTCGCTGCTGCTGGCGCTGGCGCCCGATCTGCCGATGCGCTCGATCATGTTCTGGCTGCTGGGCGACCTGGCCGGCGCGACCGACATCCGAGCGGCGGTGGCGGCGCTGGTCATCCTCGTCCTGCTGCTGGCGGCGGCGGCAAGGCAGGCCCGGCCGCTGAACCTGCTGCTGCGCGGCGACCTGCAGGCCTTCGTGCAGGGCGTCGACGTGCGCCGTGTGCGGCGGCAGCTGGTGCTGGTGTCGGCGCTGGCCACCGCCACGGCGGTGACGCTGGCCGGGGCGGTCGGCTTCGTCGGCTTCGTGGCGCCGCACCTGATGCGGCAGCTGGTGGGCAATGACCAGCGCGTGCTGCTGCCGGCCGCCGTGCTGGCCGGTGCCGTTCTCGTGCTTCTCGCCGACACGGTGGCGCGCACGGCGATGGCGCCGCTGCAGCTTCCGGTCGGCGTGCTCACCGCGCTGATCGGCGTGCCGGTGTTCATCAGCCTGGTGCGCCGGTTATGAGCGGCCCGGTGGTCGAATGCCGGGCGCTGACGCTGCGCGCCGGCGCGCGTGTGCTGATCAGCGGGCTCGACCTGCAGGTGCAGGCCGGCAGCCGCTGGGTCGTGCTGGGGCCCAACGGCGCCGGCAAGTCGACGCTGCTCGCCACGCTGGCCGGCGCGCGCCGCGCCGACGGCGGCGAGGTGCTGCTTGAGGGACGGCCGCCCGGCGTGTGGGACGCGCAGGCGCTGGCGGCGCAGCGCGCGCTGCTGCCGGACGGCTGGCTCGACCCGTTTGCCGCCACCGTGCTCGACACCGTGCTGACGGCGCGCTACCGACTGGGCGATGCCGACCGGCACGGCAGCCGCATTGCCGAGCAGTGGCTGGCGCGCTTCGACTGCGCCGGACTGCTGCACAACGATGTCCGCAGCCTGTCGCGCGGCGAGCGGCAGCGGGTGGCGATCGCCACGGTGCTGTCGCAGGAAGCACCGCTGCTGTTCCTCGACGAGCCGATCGCGCACCAGGATCCGCGCCACCAGGCGCTGGTCATCGACGAGCTCGCGCGCCTGCAGGCAATGACGCTGGTCGCCTCGCTGCACGACCTGAATGCGGCGGTACGGCTGGCGACGCACGCGCTGCTGCTGAACGGTCGCGGCGACTGGATGGCGGGGCCGGCCGGCGAAGTGCTGACGGCGGAACGGCTGTCGATGCTGTTCGGCGCGCCGATCGACAGGTTGCCTGCCGCGTCGGGCGGCGGATTCTTCATGGTGCGGCCGCCACGTTAGCGGCTGCCCGTGGCGGCCTCACGGCCGCGTCGCTGCCTCGAGGCGGGCCAGGTAGGCGAGGGCGTGTTCGCGGCCGCCGCCGCACATCTCGATCGATGGCCGCAGCCCGGCGCAACAGGAGGGCCGATCCGGATGGCCGAAGACTGCGCAGCGCGAGTCGTCCGTCAACTGGATGCAGCGCACGCCGGCCGGCTTGCCGGCCGGCAAGCCGGGAACGGCGCTCGATATCGACGGCGCGATGCAGCAGGCGCCGCATCCGGGACGGCACTTCACGCTTGTCCTCGTTCGGGCATCAGCGACCAGGGCGGCGGCAGGCAGGGGTCAACGGGCCGGCGCGTTCCTCGCCGGCCCGCCAGTCACGGGCTAGCGGATGCCGATGCGCAGCGTCGCCGTGCCGACGTAGATCTCGCGCAGGAACAGGCCCAGCCCGACGATCAGCGAAAGCAGCGACACGCCGAAGATCCAGGCCACCAGCGTCGTGAGGCTGCGCTGCCAGTAGGCGTCGAGGAACAGGCCGCCGATCGACACGCACACCAGCAGCGCCGACAGCACGGTGAAGGTGATCGCCATGTTGATCAGCCTGGCCCGCCGGGCCAGCACCCGCAGCTCGCGGTGCTCGCGCAAGGACGGATCATCGACGGCGGCCAGCCGCGCCTCGAGCTCGCGCGCGCGGTCGACGATGCGGGCGATGCGGTTGGCCATCGTGCCGAGCATCGAACCGATCGCCGTCAGCAGGAACACCGGTGCGATCGCCAGCTGGATGAAGTGAACGACCGAGTCGAGCTGGCTGGCGCCCTGGGCCAGGGTTTCCGGGGTCATGGCCGGGACTTTACTGCGTCGCCGGCCTGGCGCACCGCGTCGATCCGCTCGCACAGCACGGCCAGCTCCTCGGCCAGGCGCGGCGTGTGGCGGTTGATCCGGTCGGCATCGACCGTGACCAGGTGGCCGCCGGCGACCGCCCGCTGCCGGGGGAAACGCTTCCACACGTCGAGCGCGCCGCGGTCGACGCCGCCCGGCTCGGCGGTGACGATCATCTGCGGATCGGCAGCCAGCACCGCTTCGACCGAAACCTGTGGCGCGATCGGTTCCAGCGCCTCGAAGATGTTGCGCGCTCCGCAGGTGCGCAGCCCCTCGCTCAGCACGTGCCGGCCGCCGAGCGTCATCAGCGGCTGCGGCCAGACCTGGTAGAAGACGCTGACCTGGCGGCGCTCCGCATAGCGGCTGCGCAGGCGCTGAACCGAGGCGCGGAAGGCCGTCGCCGCTCTTTCCGCATCGGTCGCAGCCGTCAGTTCGCCGAGGCGCAGCATCGACGCGGCGATGCCGTCGAGCGACGACGGCTCGTCGACGTAGACCGGCGCGCCGAGCCGGCGCAGCGCGGCGAGCGTGGCCGGCGGAAAGCCGCTGCCCCAGACGACGATCAGGTCGGGCCGCGCGGCGGCGACGCGCTCGAGGTCGACGTTGTGCGCGCGCGCCACGCGCGGCAGCGTGCGCGCCTGCTCCGGGTAGTCGGCGAAGTCGGTCGTGGCGACGATCCGGCTTCCCGCGCCGATGGCAAACAACTGCTCGGTCAGGTGGGGTGCCAGGCTGACGACGCGCCGCGCCGGTTGCGCCAGCACGATCCGCGCGCCGGCATCGTCGGTGGCCTGCACGGCGGCACTGGCGATGCCGGCCGCAAGCAGCAGCGCCGCGGCCAACAGGCTAGCGATTCTCACCTGGCGCCGACGGCGGCCGCTCGGTCAGGAAACCGATCTGCCTCAGCCCCGCCTTCTGCGCGGCGGCCAGCACCGCCGCGACGTGCTCGTAGCGCACCGCCTTGTCGGCGCCGAGGTGAAGCTCGGGCTGCGGCGCCTGCTGCGCAGCCGCTTCCAGCCGCGCGCCGAGCTCGTCCCCAGCCAACGGCTCGCCGTTCCAGCGCATGGCGCCTGCGGCGTCGATCGCCAGCTGGATCGTCTGCGGCTGCACCGCGGCCGGCGGCGCGTCGGCCTGCGGCAGGTCGAGCTTCAGTGCGCGGGCCAGCAGCGGGGCGGTGATGATGAAGATGACCACCAGCACCAGCATCACGTCGACCAGTGGCGTGACGTTGATCTCCGCCATCGGCTGCGCCGGGGCGCGGCTGCGCTCGAAGCCGCCGAAGCTCACTCGACCCCCGTCGCCCTGCGCACCGTCCCGGCGCGCAGCCGAACTCGTGTCCTTGCCGGCGCGACCGGCAGGGTTTGCCCGACTCGGCGCGGATGCGCGGCGCCCGTCGTCTCAGTCATGGTCCTGCGGGCGCGCGCCGAGCGTGAGGTATGCGTGCAGGTCGTGCGCGAAGCCGTCGAGCTCGGCGAGCAGCTTGCGGTTCACGCGCGTGAATGCGTTGTAGCCGAGCACCGCGGGCACGGCGACGACGAGGCCGAAGGCCGTCATCAGCAGCGCCTCGCCCACCGGCCCCGCGACCTTGTCGATGGCGATCGTGCCGGCAGCGGCGATGCCGGTCAGCGCGTGGTAGATGCCCCAGACCGTGCCGAACAGGCCCACGAACGGCGCGGTGGCGCCGACCGAGGCGAGCAGCGTCTGTCCCGACTCGAGCCTGGCTGCCGCCTCGTTGATCCGCTGCCGCAGCGCCCGAGTGATCAGCTCCGAGCGGTCGATGCGCGCGGCCATGCTCGACTCGTCGAGCCGCCGCGTGGCCGCCTGCTGCGCCGAGGCAGCCAGCGGCACGAAGATCGTCTCGCGGTCTAGTGGGCGGAAGGCGGCGACGGCCTCGTCCATCGAACGGGCAGTCCAGAACTGGTCGAGCGAGCGCGAGGCGCGGCGCACGCGCAGCCAGGCCAGCGACTTCCAGAGGATCAGGAACCAGCTGGCCACCGACATGGCGAGCAGCAGCCAGGCGGTGGCACGGATCACGCCGTCGGCCTGCGCCCAGTAGTGGGCGATGCCCAGCGCGCTGCCGCCCATCGGTTCAGGTCAGTCCGAGCACGTCGTGCATGTCGAACAGCCCGCGCGGCCGGCCGGCGACGAAGCGCGCCGCGCGCAGGCTGCCGAGCGCATAGGGCATGCGGCTGCCGGCGCGGTGGGTGATCTCGATACGCTCGCCGGTGCCGGCGAACATGACCGTGTGGTCACCGACGATGTCGCCGCCACGCACGGCGGCGAAACCGATCGTCCCCGGCCGCCGCTCGCCGGTGACGCCCTCCCGCGCGTAGACGGCGAGTTCCTTCAGCGCCTTGCCCTGTGCCGCCGCGACCACCTCGCCCATCTTCAGCGCGGTGCCCGATGGCGCGTCGACCTTGTGCCTGTGATGCGCCTCGACGATCTCGACGTCGTAGCCCGAGGCGAGTATCGCCGCCGCCACCTCGAGCAGCTTGAACGTTGCGTTCACGCCGACGCTCATGTTGGGCGCGAAGACGATGGCGATCGCATCGGCGGCGGCTCGGATCGCGGCCTTCCCGGCCTCGTCGAAGCCGGTGGTGCCGATCACCATCCTGACGCCGCGCTCGCGGCAGGCGGCCAGGTGCGCCGCGGTGGCCGCCGGCCGGGTGAAGTCGATCAGCACGTCGGCGCCGGCCAGGCGGTCGAGGTCGGCGTCGATCGCCACACCGGTTCGTCGGCCGAGGAAGTCGCCGCAGTCGCGGCCGAGTTCCGGGCTGTCGGCCCGGTCGAGCGCCACGGTGATCTCCATGGCCGGGTCGGCGAGCGCCGCTTCGACGAGCATGCGGCCCATACGGCCGCTGGCGCCGGCAATGGCTAGCCTGACTCCCATGCCGTCCTCAGAAGCCCACCGGCGGGATCGTCGGCGTGATGACCTCGACGCCGGTCTTCGGATCGATGTCACGTGATCTGAGCGGATCGGCGGGGCTGGGCGGCGCCTTGGGTTGCGGCTTCGGCTTGCGCCCGAGGATGAGGTTGTCGGCGAGCGCCTCGGGTGGCAACTCGTCCGCCTCGAAGCGCTCGAGCCGGTTGTCCTTGAAGAAGACGGTCAGCCGGCGCGACTGCACCTCCGCGCCCTTGCCACGCTTCAGCAGGTAGACGTAGTCCCAGCGGTCCTGGTGAAAGACGCTGACCAGCGCCGGCGTGCCCATCAGGAACCGCACCTGGTCGCGCGTCATGCCGACGGCCAGCTGGTCGGCCATCTCCTTCGTCACCACGTTGCCCTGCTGCACGTCGGGCCGGTACGGCTGCAGGATCGGCGGCGTCCACTGGCGCGCCGACTCGCAGGCGACGAGCAGCGGCAGAACGACTGCGGCAAGGGCGGGTCGAAGCAGCGGGTGCAGGGGCATGGCGGGGAAGCAACCGAGCGGGATCGGCAGGGGTCGGACGCTATGATACCGGCGCCCTCCTCGAGCGACGCGCCTGTGCCGCCTGTTCCAGCGATGCCGAACCGCCAGCAGAGCACCTCCACCGAGCTGAAGGCCAGCGGCCTGAAGGCGACGCTGCCGCGGATGAAGATCCTGGAGATCTTCCAGCGCTCGTCGCAGGAGGGCGTGCGGCACCTGAGCGCCGAGGACGTCTACAAGGCGCTGCTCGCCGTGCAGCTCGACGTCGGCCTGGCCACCGTCTACCGCGTGCTGACGCAGTTCGAGCAGGCCGGGCTGCTGACGCGCAGCAACTTCGAGGCCGGCCGCGCGGTGTTCGAGCTGAACGAAGGCGCGCACCACGATCATCTGGTCTGCCTGACCTGCGGCCGCGTCGAGGAATTCGTCGACGCCGAGATCGAGCAGCGGCAGCGGCGGATCGCGGCGGACAAGGGCTTCGAGCTGCGCGACCATGCGCTCGCGCTGTACGGCGAGTGCGTCAAGCCGGACTGTCCGCACCGCCCGAAGGCCTGATCTGCCGCCGGCAGCTTGGTCCTCCTTGCCCGATGACATCGCCGGATCGGAGCTCGCCATGGGCGCCGGGCAACGGGCGGTCCGCCGTCGCAGACCGCCGCCGGGCGATCGTTGCCGACATCCGGCACGACCTGAAGAATGCGCACCTCGCCGCCGACGCCTCGCTGCGCCAGCTCGACGATCTCGTGCAGGACGAGCGCCTGGAACCGGTGCTCGCTGGCCTGAAGGCGGCGGTCGGCGAAGTCAGGGCGCACTCGGAGCGCGGCCTCGAGCTGCTTTCGCTGGGTGTCGACGACATCGCGCCAGTGCCGGAGCCCATGGCGCTTGAACCGATCCTGCGCGAAGTCGAGATGGCCAGGCGCGCAGCTGCCGAACTGGCCGGCATTGACCTGCACGCCCTTCCGACCGGCGCGGTGGCAACGGTCGATCGGCAGCTCCTGGGACGCTGTGTCGGCAACCTGGTGACCAACGCGATCGAGCACAGCGGCGCGACGCGCGTCTTGATCGGCGTGCGCCGCCGCGACGACGGCTGCGTGATCGAGGTGCGCGACAACGGTCGAGGCATCGATGCTGAAGAGGCGCTCGGGATCGATGGACGACGCTGGACGGAAGGCTCCGGGCGCGGCCTCGGTCTCTGGATCGCCAGCCGGTTTGCGGTGCTGCTCGGTGGCGAACTCGACGTCCGGGCGGATGCGGGTCGGGGCAGCTGCCTCAGGATCACGCTGCCTGGTCCAGTGGTGTGGGCGCCAAGCGCGCTACGAGCGGCGTGCCCGAGTCGCATCCGCCTCGATGGAAGGGTTGTCGTGCTGCTCGAAGACGATGCCAGCCAACTGGAGGCGACGCGCCTCGCCTTCAAGCAGTACGGGGCTTCGGTTATCGCGGCCCGCAGCCAGGTGGAGTTCTGGAACGAGATCGAACAGCTGGAGGCCCCCCCAGATCTGTGCGTCCTCGACTTCGTTCTCGGACGGCGCGGTGCTAGCGGCCTTGATGGCGTAAAGGCAACGACCGCAAACGACTTCGCCTGGCTGAAGAAGCGGTTTGGGTGGCGTACGAGGGTGATTATCCTCACGGCCAACGCGAGTCATCCGCAGTTGGCGCTTGTCGACGAGACGTCCATTTTCGAAAAACCGCTGACTCGGGCGACGATCGGCGCCATCGCCGCTTCGCTTCGCCAATTCTCCGAAGATGCGCGGACTTGACCCAGGTCGGCACGCTTGGACTCGAGAACGCTCGAGGCTGCATAAGCATTGCCGGCCAGGCACTCGCAGTCATGAATTCGGGTTCGCCGCACCTTCACGACTCGTTAGTACGACTGTGGTCGCCGACGCGTCAGAAATGTGCGGGCGACCTCGGTTCTTGCCTGCGTCTAAGTGAGCTAGTCCGCGCCATGGCAAAAGCGTCAGGCACGGCCACAATCGATGTCCTAGTCCGGCGGCTCGAAGCGCTCCCGTTTGGCGCGTTGCAAGGCGAAGACTCGCGCGTTGAGTCAATGCTGTCTGAGGTGGCGGTTGCGTTCAGAGATGCTACGGTCGGCGATTCCGTCCGCTTGGCGAACTCGCGAGACCTGGGGGCGAGAGCCTGCAACTCGATCTTGCGGCTGCCCCTAACACTCTACTCACAAGTCGTTGCGGAAGCGCTTTGGGAGGTTGCACGGTTTAATGGGATACGACGGATAAACGCTGTGCTTGCCATAGAAGTGGCGCGCAGACTCGTCGACGTCGGCGGACTAATCGGAAGCCTCGAGTGGAAGCGAAAGGGCTACATGCTGTCCTCGTCGATGCTTTGCTTCGGCGGAAATTACGCAGTCGGAATGGAGCACGCATGGGCAGCGTTGACGTTTGCTCGGGCTGTTGGCGAACCTGGGGGCATTGCTGCTAGTTGGAACAACCTGGGGATCGCGCTTGGCGGGGCGGGGCTGCTCGAGGCAAGCCGTCGTTGCTTCGAGATCGCTCAAGCGGAATGCACAAATTCGACGAGCGAGGCGGGCCATGCTACTCGCTCGGCGGCCTTAACCAATTTGGCGCTCTCGGAGCTGTACTTGGGCCACTTCGAGCGTGGCCTTTGTGCGGCGAAGGAGGCGAGGCGCCTAGTTGAAGGGGACAACTCACCCCGCGCGCAAGCGTCGAAACTGATTGGTGGGCGTTATCTTGTTCGTTTGCTTCTTGAGACTGGCCAGACTGAACGGGCGCGAGCAATCTGTGACGAGTTGCTTGAGATGGCGGCAAAGGTTGAGGGGCGCGCACTCGCCCTAGATATTGAAGTCGTCGATGGGCTATGTCACGTGTTTGAGGGGAGTGTCGTGGCAGGACTCGAGCGTGTGCAACGAGGACTCGATTCGCTTCGCAGCCTTAAGGCGGAATTGCGAGATGGCCTTTTGGTCGCGATTCGGGCGCACGAGTTGGCAGGTGAGATCGCGATCGCATCAATATATCGGCGAGAGCTATCCCTGCATAATCGATTGGCGCAGGAAGAAGGCATGCTCGAACAGCACCGCGCGCACTTGAGTCGGCTTCGAGCCGAGGAAGGTGACTCACCGGCGACGCTGGAACGCGAGGCGGAGATGGTCGAGCGGCTGGCAATCACCACCGCGATGCGCGAGGACCCGAGCGGACTGCGCCTGTTCCGCGTCGGCCGCCTGTCGCGGCTGCTGGCGCAGGAGCTCGGCTGGTCCGATCCCGACGCCGAGGCGCTCGAGGTGGCGGCGCGCCTGCACGACATCGGCAAGATCAGCGTTGCCGACGACATCGTTTCCTCCCGTCGGCCGCTGATGGCCGACGAGGTCCAGTCGATGCGCGGCCATTGCCACGCCGGCGCCGACCTGCTCCGGCAGACCGAACTCGAGAACGCGCGGCTTGCCATCGACGTTGCCGCGTATCACCACGAGGCCTGGGATGGCTCGGGTTACCCGCACGGAATCGGCGGCACGGCGATTCCGCTCGCCGCGCGCATCGTGGCGATCGCCGACGCGTTTGCCGAGATGACGGCCGGCCGTCCGCATGAGCCTCGCCTCGGCGCCGAAGAAGCGCTCGCGCAGCTGCAGAAGGGCGCTGGCAGCCTCCATGATCCGTTGCTGGTGCCGCAGTTCGTCGCGATGGTCCGCCGCCTGGTCGCCAGCGTGGACGACCTCGACGGCTACCTGGCGGAAGCCGCCGACCGCTCGCCGTTCATGCAGGTGCACCGTCAGCTGGCGCAGCGGCTGGCCGAGCCTGGGCACTGACCGCCAGGGACTACGCCGCAGCAGCAGCCGGCGCTCGCCGCGGTCAACGGCGCAACGCGTTCCTGACCGTGGTCGCGGTGTCCGGCGAGTCGGCGAAGATGCCGTCGACGCCCGCTTCGAAGAACATCTCGATTTCCCGCTGAGGCCGGCCGCGCAGGTTGGCGGGCAGGAACACGTCCTCGTTGCGGAAGGTCCAGGCGTGCACGGCGAGGCCGAGCGCGTGCGCGTCGCCGATGAGCGAGCTCGGCGCGCCGACCGCGCCGGTGGCGTCGCGCGGGAAGACCAGCGACTTCGCCACGCCGACTGCCTGCACCTGTGTGGCGAGTTCGCGCAGCTCGCCCGCCGACGGGCTGCGGTCCAGCAGCATCACCCGCGGCGCTTCGGAGAGCTGAGCGAAGCGGCGCAGCGCCGGCAGTTCGAAGCTCTGCACGAACGCCGGCATTGCTCCGCGCGCGCTTGCCTGCCTGAGCGCGCCGGCCAGCCGCTCTTCCGGCGCCAGTCCCACTGCGGCGAAGTGCGCGGCATGCTTCAGTTCCGGATAGATGCCGACGCGGCGGCCCGACTCGTTCGCCCGAAGCACCAGCGCGATCACCTCATCGAGGGTGACGATGCCCAGGCGGCCGCTCAGTTCGGCGTTGGCGGGCCGTTCGCGCGCGAACCGCTCGACGGCGCGCAGCCTGCGGATCTCCTCGAGCGTGAAGTCCTCGCTGAACCAGCCGGTGACGCTGCGGCCGTCGATCATCTGCGTGCGGCGGCGCGCGGCGAACTCCGCCCGTGTGCCCACATCCGTGGTCCGCGACAGCTCGCTCTCGTGCCGCGCGATCAGCACGCCGTCGCGCGTCACGACCAGGTCGGGCTCGATGTAGTCGGCGCCTTGCTCGATCGCCAGCTCGTAGGCCGCCAGCGTGTGCTCTGGTCGGTAGCCGCTGGCGCCGCGATGGGCGATCACCAGCGGCGGTTCACCGCTCAGCGTCGGGTATGGCCAGCGTGCCTTCGGCCGTGCGGGCGGCATTGCCAGGGCCGCCGCCGTCGCCACCAGCAGGCGACGGCGCGATGCGTTGCAGCGAGGGTTCATGAGGCGAGCATCTCGCGGGCGTGCTTGCGGGTGGTGTCCGTGATCTGCAGGCCGCCCAGCATGCGGGCGATCTCGTCGATCCGGGCTCGGCGGTCCAGCGGCACGATCCGGCACACCGGCCGGCGGTCGCCTGCCTGTTCCTTGCTGACCAGCAGGTGCTGGTCGCCGCGCGCGGCGACCTGTGGCAGGTGGGTGACGCACAGCACCTGCCGCTCCCCGCCGAGCCGCTTCAGCAGCCGCCCGACGGTCTCGGCCACCGCGCCGCCGATCCCGGCATCCACTTCGTCGAAGATCAGGGTGGCGACCGGAGTGGCCTTGGCGGCGATCACCGCGATGGCCAGGCTGATGCGAGCCAGCTCGCCGCCCGACGCGACCCTGGCGAGCGGCCTGGGGCTCACGCCGGCGTGGCCGGCGACGAGGAACTCGGCTCGTTCGGCGCCGCTTGCCGACCGCTCGCAGGGCGAGAGCTCGACCTTGAAGCGGCCGCCGGCCATCGACAGCTCCTGCATGGCGCGCGTGACCTCGCGCGCCATGTCGTCTGCGGCCTTCGCCCGCTTGCGGCCAAGCGCCGCGGCGGCGCGGTCGTACTCGTCCCGTGCGCTGGCTTCGCGCGCGCGCAGGGCCTGCAGGTCGCCGGCAGCGGCGAGCGCGGCCAGCTTCTCGCGCGAGGAGTCCAGCAGCGGCGCCAGTTCCTCGGGCGCGCAGCGGAACCTGCGCGCCGCCGCGTGCAGTTCGGCCACGCGCGCCTCGACCTCGGCCAGGCGCGCCTGGTCGAGGTCGGCGGCGTCCAGGTAGCGGTTCAGCGTCCGGGCGGCGTCGTCGAGTTGCGCCCGCGCGCCGGCGAGCGCCTCGACCACCGGCTGCAGCCGGCCGTCGTAGTCGCTGAGCCGGCTGAGCTGGTCGGCGGCGCGGTCGACGCGCGCCAGCGCCGAGTCCTCGGCCTCGGCCAGCTGCTCCACCGCCGCCTGCGAACCCTCGAGCAGGCTGGCCCCGTGCGCCAGGCGGCGGTGCTCGGCTTCGACCTCGGCCCACTCGCCGGCCCGCGGCGCCACCGGTTCGAGCTCCTCGACGATCCAGCGCAGCCGGTCCTGCTCGGCTCGCGCGCTGCCTTCCATCGCCTGCGCCTCGTCGAGTGCCCTCACCGCCTGCCGCCACGCCGCGTAGGCGGCGGCGACGGCGTGGGCCATCGTCGCCAGGCCGGCGTGCGAATCGAGCAGCGCCAGCTGGGCCATCGGCCGCAGCAGCGACTGGTGCGCGTGCTGCCCGTGCACGTCGAGCAGCAGATCGCCGAGCACGCGCAGCTGCGCCAGCGTGACCGCGGTGCCGTTGACGAAGGCGCGGCTGCGGCCGCCGGCGTCGACCACGCGCCGCAGCAGGGCGGTATCGGCGTCGCCCGCCAGCTCGTTCTCGCGCAGCCAGGCGGCAGCCTCGCCGCCGACGCGGAACTCGGCGCTGACCTCGGCGCGTGCCGCGCCTTCGCGCACGACGTCGGCCTCGGCACGCTCGCCGAGCGCCAGTTGCAGCGCATCGATCAGGATCGACTTGCCGGCGCCGGTCTCGCCGGTCAGCACGGTGAAGCCCGGCGAAAAGTCGATCGCCAGCTCGTCGACGATCACGAAGTTCCGGACCGCAAGCGACAGCAGCATGGCGTCAGCGGCGGGCGGCGGCGTGGGCCGGGATGGTGGCGGTTTTCGGCGGCCGCTAGGCGCGCGTGTGGGCGTCACTCGGCATGACGTTCCACTGCAGCTTGCCGCGAAGCGTGGCGAAGTAGTTGTAGCCGATCGGGTGCAGCAGGGTCACCACGTCGGCGCTGCGGCGCGCGCGCACCACGTCGCCGGGCGCCAGCTGCGTGAACGACTGCATGTCGAAGTGCGCGCTTGCCTGGCGCACGTCGGTGAGCTCGAACTCGATCACGCGGTCGTCGGGCAGGGTGATCGGGCGGTGCGACAGCGTCTGCGGCGCGATCGGCACCAGCACCAGTCCGCCGAGGGCGGGGTGCAGGATCGGCCCGCTGGCCGACAGCGCGTAGGCGGTCGAGCCGGTCGGTGTGGCGAGGATCACGCCGTCGGCGCGCTGGTTGTACATCGTCACGCCGTCGACGCGCACCGTGAATTCGACCATGCCGCCCGAGACGCCGCGCGAGACCACCACGTCGTTGACCGCCCGCGCGCGGTAGATCACCTCGCCGCGGCGGCGCACCTCGGCCTCGAGCATCGCCCGCCGGTCGCTTTCGAACTGGCCGGCGAGCATCGTCGGCAGGACGTCGGGAATCTGCTCGACCGGAATGTCGGTGATGAAGCCGAGGCGGCCGTGGTTGATGCCGATCAGCGGCACGCCGAACGAGGACAGCTCGCGGGCGATGCCGAGCATCGTGCCGTCGCCGCCGAGCACGACCGCGACGTCGGCCTGGCGGCCGATCGTCTGCAGCGCGTAGCCGCTGTACGGTGACAGGTCGAGCAGATCGAGGGTCGAGGCGTCGAACATCACCTGCAGCCCGGCCGCCTCGACGATGCCGGCGATCTGGCGCAGCGCCGCGGTCAGCGAGTGGCGGCTGCCCTCGACCCGCGGTTTGCCGAAGATCGCGACGTTCTTGAAAGCCTGAGCCATGGCCAAAATGTAGCAGGACGGTCCGCAAGGGACGGCCTTCCCGCGCCGCAAACGGCCGGTCAAGCGGGCCGTTCGCCAATTTACGTAACATAGACGCATGCTCGACGACCGCGCCCGCCTGCTGCTGAAGACGCTGATCGAGCGTTACATCGCCGACGGCCAGCCGGTCGGCTCGCGCGCACTGGCCAAGATGCCGGGCCTCGAGGTCTCGCCGGCCACCATCCGCAACGTCATGGCCGATCTCGAGGACATGGGTTTCATCGCCAGTCCGCACACCTCGGCCGGCCGCGTGCCGACCCCGCGTGGCTACCGGCTGTTCGTCGACGCGCTGCTCACCGTGCGGCCGGTCGAGCAGCAGCAGGCCGAGCTGATCAAGGGCCAGCTGCAGCTGGCCGACCCGCAGCGCGCCCTGCAGGCGGCGGCGCAGCTGCTCGGCAGCCTGACGCACTTCGCCGGCGTCGTGCTGACGCCGCGGCGGGCGAGCGCCTTCCGGCAGATCGAGTTCGTGCGCCTGTCGGACAAGCGGGTGCTGCTGATCATCGTCACCCCCCAGGGCGACGTGCAGAACCGCATCCTGGTCACCCAGCAGCCGTACAGCGCCGCGCAGCTGATCGAGGCGGCCAACGTCTTCAACCAGCACTTCGCCGGCCTGAGCTTCGACCAGGCGAGGGCGCGGCTGCATGGCGAGCTGACCGCGCTGCGCTCGGAGATCGCGGCGCTGATGGAGGCGGCCGTTGCCGCCGGCGAGCAGGCGGCCGAGGAAGACGACGCCGTGGTCGTTGCCGGCGAGCGCAACCTGCTCGAGGTGAGCGACCTGGCCGCCAACCTGGGCAAGCTGCGGGCGCTGTTCGAGCTGTTCGAGCAGAAGACGCGGCTGATGCAGCTGCTGGAGACCTCGGGGCGCGCGCAGGGCGTGCAGATCTACATCGGCGGCGACTCGAACAAGGTGCCGCTGGACGAGACCAGCATGGTCGTGGCGCCCTACGAGGTCGACGGCAAGGTGGTGGGCACGCTAGGCGTGATCGGTCCCACGCGAATGGCCTACGAGCGCGTGATCCCGATCGTCGACATCACGGCGAGGCTGCTGTCCTCGGCGCTGTCGCGCGAGTGAGGGCGGCGAGCCGCTGGTCACAACCCGCCGGCCAGGCGGCAGCGACGGATCGCCGGCAACGGAGTACGGAACACCGAGATGCGTTTCGACGTTGAACCCGGGTACACCCACGGCACACTGGCGCGCACGGCCGTGCTGCTGGTCAACCTCGGCACGCCGCAGGCGCCCGAGCCCGGTGCGGTGCGCCGCTACCTGAAGCAGTTCCTGTCCGATCCGCGCGTGGTCGAGATCCCGCGCGCCGTGTGGCTGCCGATCCTGCACGGCGTGATCCTGACCGTGCGGCCGAAGAAGTCGGCGGCCAAGTACGCGGCGATCTGGACCGAGAAGGGCTCGCCGCTGCTGTACCACTCGGAGCAGCAGGCGGTGCTGCTGCGCGGCTACCTGGGCGAGCGCGGGCTCGACGTCGACGTGCGGCTGGCGATGCGCTACGGCGAGCCGTCGCTGCCGCGCGTGCTGGCCGAGATGCGCGCGGCGAACACCGAGCGCGTCCTGGTGCTGCCGCTGTATCCGCAGTACTCGGCGACCACCACCGCGACCGTGTTCGACGCCATCGGCGCCGAGCTGGCCCGCTGCCGCAACGTGCCGGAGCTGCGCACGGTCAAGCACTTCCACGACCATCCTGGCTACATCGAGGCGCTGAAGCAGTCGGTGCTGGCGCACTGGCGCAAGCACGGCAGCCTGCGCGACGCGGGCGGCAAGCTGGTGATGAGCTTCCACGGCGTGCCGAGGCGCACGCTCGACCTCGGCGATCCCTATCACTGCGAGTGCCGCAAGACCGGCCGCCTGCTTGCCGAGTCGCTCGACCTGGGCAAGGACGAGTACGTGGTGACCTTCCAGTCGCGCTTCGGCAAGGCCGAGTGGCTGCAGCCGTACACGGCGCCGACGCTGCACTCGCTCGCCCGCCAGGGCGTGCAGCGGGCGGACGTGATCTGCCCGGGCTTCGTCGCCGACTGCCTCGAAACGCTGGAGGAGATCAACATGGAAGGCAGGCAGGAGTTCCTGACCGCCGGCGGCAAGGTCTTCCACTACATCGACTGCCTGAACGAGTCGCCGGCCTTCATCCACGCGCTGGCCGAGCTCGCCGCCAGCCACCTGCAGGGCTGGCCGGTCGGGCGCACCGGCCGCAGCGAGCGAGAGGCGCAAGCCGCCCGCTCGGCGGTCGAGGCCAGGCTCGGCGGCGCGCCGCGCTGAGGCGGCGGCTGCCGTCGCGGGCTCGCCAGTGCCGTCGCGCATCGCCGAGCTGCCGCCGACGCTGCCGGAGGCGCGGGCGCTGCTCGCCCAGGCGGGACTGCCGGCTGACGACCTGGGCGACGAGGACAGCCTGCGCCTGTTTGCAGTTCGCGAAGGCGGGCGCCTGGTCGGCATGGTCGGCCTGCAGCCGCTCGGCGGCGTCGCCCTGCTGCGCTCGCTGGCGGTCGAGTCCCCGGCCCGCGGCCGCGGCGTCGGGGCGCTGCTCGTGGCGAGTGCCGAAGAACAGGCCAGGCGCGCGGGCTGCGCCGAGGTCTACCTGCTGACCACCGGCGCGGCCGCCTACTTCGCCGGCCGCGGCTACCGGGCGATCGGCAGGGAGGAGGCGCCGCCGGCTCTGCGCGCCACCCGGCAGTACGCCGGCCTGTGT
>CP070661.1:425618-447378 GCA_020355165.1 Burkholderiales bacterium | reverse complement strand
CGGCTGCGCCGCTAGTCATGGCTGACCCCATCCTCGCCCCTTCCCCCTGCCCTTGAAGGAGAGGGGAAACGGTCGGCGGCTGCGCCGCTAGTCATGGCTGACCCCATCCTCACCCCTTCCCCCTCTCCTTGAAGGAGAGGGGAAACGGTCGGCGGCTGCGCCGCTAGTCATATCGAAGCGCATCGGCCGGCCGCGTGCGCGCGGCGCGCCAGCTCGGGTACAGCGTCGCCAGCAGCGACAGGATCAGCGAGATCACCGTGATCGGCACGATGTCGGCCGCACGCGGGTCCGACGGCAGCGAACTGATGAAGTAGATCTCGCGCGGCAGGAACTGCACGTTCACCAGCCGCTCGATCGCCGGCACGATGACGTCGAGGTTGGTCGCCAGCAGCAGACCGCCGGCCACGCCGATCAGCGTGCCGAAGACGCCGATCAGCGCGCCCTGCACGATGAACACCGTCATCACGCTACGCGGGCTGGCGCCGAGCGTGCGCAGGATCGCGATGTCGGACTGCTTCTCCGTCACCGTCATCACCAGCGTCGCAACCAGATTGAACGCGGCCACGGCGACGATCAGCGTCAGGATGATGAACATCATCCGCTTCTCGGCACGCACCGCCGCGAAGTAGGTCGGGTTCTGCCGCGACCAGTCGCGCACCAGCAGCCCTGCCGGCAGCGCCGCGGCCAGCTCGCCCGCCACCTGCGGCGCCCTTTCGGCGTCCTTCAGGCGCAGCCGCACACCGGTCGGCCCTTCGGCCCGGTACAGCCGCTGCGCGTCGCCGATGTGGATCATCGCCAGCGAGCTGTCGAACTCGAAATGCCCGGAGGAGAACGTGCCCGCGACCGTGAACTGGCGCAATCGCGGCATCACCCCGGCCGGGGTGACCGTGCCCTGCGGCGAGATCAGCGTCACCTTGTCGCCGACCGCCACCCGCAGCGCGCGCGCCAGCTCGATGCCGAGCAGGATGTTGAACTGCCCGTCGACCAGCGCGTTGACGTCGCCGCCCGCCGTCTTGCGCGCAATGTCCGACACCGACGGCTCCAGCGCCGGGTCGATGCCGCGCACCAGGGCGCCGCGCACGATGTCGTCGTGGGCGAACATGCCCTGCGCGTTGACGAACGGCGCGGCGGCCAGCACCTGCGGATTGCGCCTGGCCTGCGCCATCACCGTCTGCACGTCGAAGAGCTGGCCGCCCATGCTGCCGATCTCGACGTGCGAGACGGCCGCCAGCATCCGCTCGCGCACTTCCTTGACGAATCCGTTCATCACCGACAGCACGACGATCAGCGCCGCCACGCCGAGCGCGATGCCGGCCATCGACACGGCCGAGATGAACGAGATGAACCCGTTGCGCCGGCGCGCTCGGCGGCCGGCGCGCGTGTAGCGCAGACCGATGCGGATTTCGTAGGGAAGATTCACGGCGACACAGCCGGGCGATGCGAGCCGCGCATTCTAAAGAAGCGACCGGTTGCTGCCGCGGCCGATCGGTGGCGGCCGCGCGCGCACGGCCGGCGCCGGCGCGCGGCTGGGCTCAACCCTCGTCGCTGCGATCGTGGGAATGCTCCGACGTCCGTGGCGCCGAACGCCATCGGGCCGCCCGTTCGCCGCGCCGGCCGCCTCAGACCGTGCCCGGCTTCTTCGCGACGTCCCTGAAGTAATGGTTGTAGGCCGCCCGCCGGCTGACCACGGTGTCCTGTTCCCACCGGACCGTGCGCTCAGCGAACTGCTTCTGCGACGCCTGGATCTCGCCGAACAGCGGGTTGCCATCGCCGCGCTTGGCGGCAGCCGCGTCGTAGCTGTCGAGCTGGCGCTGCAGCACGGCATCGGGCGTCCTGTAGAACTTGACGCCCTTGCGCTGCAGGTCGAAGTAGTCCCTCGAGTAACGGTCGATCGCCTTCCACGACATCTCGGCCGAAGCCGCTTCGACCGCGATCTCGATGACCGCCTTCAGCCTCGCCGGCAGCGCATCGAAACGGGTCTTGTTGAACAGGATTTCGAACTGCTCGGCGTTCTGGTGGTAGCTCTGCAGCATGCACACCTTCGACAGCTCCGCCAGTCCGAGGCCGTTGTCGGAGGTCGCGTTGTTGTACTCGGCCGCCTCGATCCGGGTGCTCTTCATCGCCGCCGCGATCTCGCCCGGCGGCACCGGGTCGACAGCTGCACCCATCGCGTTGAACAGGTCGACCGCCAGTCCGTCGGTGCGGAACTTCAGGCCCTTGAAGTGCTCGACCCGTGACACCGGCCGGCCGAACCAGCCCAGCGGCTGGGTGGGCATCGGCCCGTAGGGAAACGACACGACATTGGCGCCGATCGAGTCGTACAGCTTGGCAAGCAGTTGCTTGCCGCCGCCGTAGCGGTGCCACGCCAGCAGCATGTTGGCATCCATGCCGAACGCCGGCCCGGAACCCCAAAGCGCCAGCGCGCTGTGCTTGTGGTAGTGGTGGACGAACATGCCGTGACCGCCGTCGAGGCTGCCCTTGGACACCGCGTCGAGCAGTCCCGAGGCCGATGCGACCGTCCCGGCGCCGAGAACGTCGATCCTCATCTCGCCTCCGGCCAGGTCGTTGACCTTGCGCGCGAAGTCGGTCGCGTACTCGTGAAAGATCTCCCCGGCCGGCCAGGTCGACTGCCAGCGCATCACGATCGGCCCCGCCGCCCTCGCGCTGCCGATCATCGGCGCACCGAGCGCGACGGCAGCCGCGCCGACGATCCTGCGGCGGGCCGGCTTCACTTTCCCCTGCTTGCGGACGTCCATGCGCTCTCCCCGGCCGAGTGACTCCGCGTCCCGCGTCGCCGGCATTGGACCGTCGGCGGGTCACGACGAAGGGCGCGCCGCCCGCCTCGCGAACGGGCTGGCGCACGCCATCGCCGCGCGTGCGGCGAGCTCGATTTTCTCAGACCTGCGCGCCGGCGCGGCGGTGCGGCCGGCGGCGGCTCAGCTGCAGGCGAAGAAGGTGACGTAGGGTCCGGCCACCGCGAGCCCCATGCGCCCGACCTTCGGTTCGAGCAGATTGCGATGGTGCCCCGGCGACGCCCGCCAGCCCTCGAGCTGGGCTTCGGGGAACGGGAAGTTCCAGCCGACGTTTTCAACGCAGATGCGGGCGTTGGTCCGCTCGAAGCGGTTGCGGAAGCCATCGTGGCTCAGGCGCCGCTGACTGGCCATCCGCGACGAGTGCTCGCTGGCGATGGCCTTCAGATCTTCGACGACGGCAAGCGGGCCGAGGCCATGGTCCCGGCGGTAATCGTTGATCAGATCGGCAAGTCGCCTGGCATAGCCGCCGGCCGCCGCCGTCGGACTGCTGCCCGCAGCCGACGCAAGCTGCACCGAACGTTCGGCGGCAAACGCCGGCGGAAAGCCAAGCAGCACCGCCACGATGATTCCCGCCAAGCCCCTCGCTTCCATCCTCAACCTCGCTGGTTCTTCGCGCCGGTGCCGCAGCGGGCCAACCAGGCGCGGCGCGCGCCGCCGCCGGCAAAAAGCGGGCACCTTAAACGCAGGTGGTTGCCGGCGGCAACGCCGACGGCCTGCAGATGCCGCCTTCCGGCTAGGTCCGCTTCGGACCTTTTTAGCGGCAGCAATGCGTAGGGGAAATGCGACGAACGTCGTAAGCCGGCCGGATGCGCTTCATCCGGGGCCTCGGCCCGTGGCGTGATTCAGGGCTGTCCTGCGGGCGGGTCGGGCAGCGAAGCTGCGGCGGGCCGCTGCCTCGGCATCGAGGCACGCGGGCCGGCGACCGGCCCCTCGCGGTAGCCGGGGGCAGCGACCAGGGCCTCAGACCAGGCGATCAGCCCGGATATACGGGAGGCTGGGCACTCGGACGGACCGCGCCGCCGTTGCCCTTCAGCAGGATGTCGAGATTGCGTGCGCCGTCAGCGGCACCCTGCGCGGCGGCCTTGCGGAACCACTTCTCGGCCTCGGCGCGGTTCACCGGGACCCCGCGCCCCTGCGCGTAGACGATGCCGAGGTTGTTCTGCGCCGTCGTGCTGCCCCTCTCGGCGGCACTGCTCAACCAGCGCAGGGCCTGCTTGTCGTCGCGGCGCACGCCGCTGCCGGTCATGTAGATCCAGCCGAGCACGCTCTGCGCTTCGGTGTGCCCCTGCTCGGCGGCGCGGCTGAACCATGCGGCAGCCTCGGCGCGATTGCGAGTCACGCCACGCCCGCAGGCAAGCGCCACCCCGAGGTCGAACTGCGCCCAGGCCTCGTTGCGCGCCGCCGCGAGCCGCAGCGCCGCGATGTCGGGTGCCTCGATGGTCCGCACCTCGGCCTTGGCGGCCGCCGCGCCGCCGCCGGCAGTCTGGCCGGATGCGACGTTGGCCAGGCTGACCATTGCAGCGACGAGCAGCAGCGTCGAACGGTTCACGTTCGCCTCCTTTCAATGCCCGGCGCGCGCGGCGCTGGCCGGCACCCGCCGGCCGCGGCGACGGCGCCCTTGCAGCGCCACGGCCATCGCAGCAAGCGCAGCGAGCACGCTCGCCCAGGTTGCCGGCTCCGGAATGGAGACGACCGGCGGCGGCCGCTCCGCGCGCTCGGCCAGCACGGCGACGTTGCCGCACACGTACGGCACCATCACCGAGTACTTGGCGCCGCTGGCGTCGGTGGCCTCGTACAGGTCGGCCACCTCGACGTGCGCCTGCTTGAAGTTGACCTTGGTGTTGAAGCAGAGCGTGTTGCCGAAGCCCATCGCCACCACGTTGGTGTCGAAGTGGCGCCGGCCGTCTTCGGTCCAGATTCCCCTGCTCGAGATCTCGACCCGGCCGGTCTTGCGGCCCCCGATGACCATCGAGTCGATCTTGCCGACCACCTCCTGCGGCAGCTTGGCCCCGCTCAGGACCTGGCGCACGGTTCCCTGGTACGGGTTGCGCCCCGGCACGCCCCACAGGCAGCCGGTCCGGCGCTCGAGCGGCTTGATCCGTCCCGGTGCCGGCGTCTCCTGCACCGCCAGCAGCAGGCCGTCGACGCTCTCGCCCGGCAGCGGCGCGAGCAGTTGCGGTTCCGCCCGCCGCAGGCTTGCCAGCGCGGCCGCCGCCGCGCGCTCGCGCTGCCGCTCGAGCAGGTAGCGCCCGCCTTCGATGGGAGCGACGATGCACACCGCGCCGACCAGCATCCAGGCGGCGCGCGCGCCCCAGCCGGCCGACGAAGCCGAGAGCCAGCCGAACCAGTTTCGCGGCGTCGGTGGCGGCGGCGGAATCGACACCACGCCTTCCCACTTGCACTGCGGGTTGGCGCAGCGGTATCGATGCACCCGCAGCACCAAGCTCATCACGTGGTCGCGCAGGTGCCGGTGCACACGGCTCACGTTCTGCCCACATTCCGGACAGGCGTGGACGCGGTGGCGAGTGCCGGTCATGGTGACGACCCGGTGTCCGTAAGTATCAGACACCGTTACCTTTTCAGGCAATGTAACCCGCGCGGATCGGCCGAAAGCAGACCGAGATCAATGTCGGGGCAGCGAGGCGACGGACATGCCATCAGAGGGTGACAGGCGCCGATCGGCGGTTCGCTTAGCCCGCAGTGCGACATCGCGAGGCCGGCACGGGGCCAGAAGGCGCGGACCGCACTCAAAAAGGCGCGTCTCGCCGGGCGGCGGAAGCCGCCGCGGTCCCCCGCAGGCCGCGCGAAGTGAATCGGGTCTCCCGGGGCGACGCGATTCGGGGAGAGGGAGCGACCGGCCCATAGAATCTGCCGCCATGCGCTGGACCGTCGTCGTCCCGGGAGCCCTGCTGCCCTCAGCCATCGCCGCCGACGTGCTCGCCGCGGCGGACACCGGATGGCTCGCGCAGGCGCTCGCGCGGGCTCACAGCGAGCCGGCGACCCGCTTCGACGCCGGCAGCGTGCCGCATCTGTCCTGGCTATGGGCCCGCTTTGGCGGCGCCGGTGAGCCGGTGACGGCGCCGTACGCGTTGCGCGCCCTCGACGAGACGGCCGATCCGGGTGCGCAGTGCTGGCACGTCGATCCGGTGCACTTCGCGTTCGCCCGCGACCACCTGCTGGTCGGTCCGGTCGATGTCCCGCCCACGCCGCGGGAGGACGCCCTCCTCGCTGCACACCTGCAGGCCGCGCTCGACGAACTCGCGGCCGACGCCGGCCCGGCGCTGCACATCCATCGCGGCCACTGGCTGCTGGCGCTGGCGCGGCCATGGTCGCTGCGGTCCACTCCGCTCGACGCCGCTTTCGGCCAGCCGGTGCACGAGCACTGGCCGACCGGCACCGATGCTGTCGGCTGGCGCAGGCTGCTGAACGACGTGCAGATGCGCTGGCACCAGGAACCGCTGAACGAGGCGCGCGAAGCAAGCGGCAGCCGGGCGATCAACGGGCTCTGGCTGCACGGCGGTGGAGCCTGGGCGGGCCTGCCGGCACGGCCGTTCGCCGCGGTCGCCGATGCCGACCCTGTGCTGCGCGGCTGGGCGCTGGCCTCCGGCCTGCCGCGCGAAGCGCTGCATGACGACGCCGAGGTTGCCGCAGCAGGCGACACCGTCTCGATTCGCCGCGACCTGCTGCTGCCGGCGCAGTTCGACGCCTGGGGCCAGTGGCTCGACCGCCTGACCCAGCTGCAGGCCGCGTTGCGCCAGCTGCAGCAGGACGCCTTCGCCGCCGGCTGCGACGAACTGGCCCTGGTGCTGTGCGGGCGCCGGCAGGCCCGCATCGTTCGCATCCGCCGTGGCGACTCGTGGCGGCTGTGGCGGCGGGCGCCGCTGGGGCCGCTGCTGGCGGAGGCCGAGTGAACGCCCAACTCGTCCGCCGCCTGTTCGACGCCGACGCCGCGCGACGGCTGGCCGCCGAGGGAATCGCGCCGGCGCTGGCACGCGTGCTCGCCGCGCGCGGGGTCACCAGCCTGCGCGAACTCGAGCTGCCGCCGCGTGACCTGATCCCGCCACTGCAGTTGTCGCACGTCTCCGAGGCCGCCAGGCTGCTTGCCGACCGCATCGAGGACGACGCGCGCCTGCTGATCGTCGCCGACTACGACTGTGACGGCGCCACCGCCTGCGCGGTCGGCATGCGCGGCCTGCGCATGATGGGCGGTCGCGTCGATTACCTGGTGCCCAACCGCTTCGACTACGGCTATGGCCTGACGCCCGAGATCGTCGATCTGGCCGCCGGCAGCGCGGCCGGCCGCCCGGACCTGCTGATCACGGTCGACAACGGCATCGCCAGCATCGCCGGTGTCGCGCGGGCGCGCGAGCTCGGCATCGAGGTACTGGTCACCGATCATCATCTGCCCGGCGAGCGGCTGCCGGACGCGGCGGTGATCGTCAATCCCAACCAGCGCGGCTGCGGCTTTCCGAGCAAGCACCTGGCCGGCGTCGGCGTGATGTTCTACGTGCTGCTGGCGCTGCGCGCCGAGCTGCGCGCGCGCGGCCGCTACACCGAGTCGACGCAGCCGCGCCTGAATGCCCTGCTCGACCTGGTGGCGCTCGGCACCGTGGCCGACGTGGTGACGCTGGATCGCAACAACCGGATCCTCGTTGCCGCCGGCCTCGAACGCATCCGCAACGGGCTGGCGGCGGCCGGCGTGGCGGCGCTGTTCCAGGTCGCCGGCCGCAGCCCGCGCACCGCGCGCGCCGCCGACCTCGGCTTCGCGGTCGGCCCGCGGATCAACGCCGCCGGGCGGCTCACCGACATGACGGTCGGCATCGAGTGCCTGCTGACCGACGACCCCGCCCGCGCCGTCGCCCTGGCCCGCCAGCTCGACGAGCTGAACCGCGAGCGGCGCGCGATCGAGGCCGACATGCAGTTCGAGGCGCTGGCCGAGCTCGACGACGTCGATCTCGCCAGCCGCCGCACCATCACGCTGTTCAACGAGGACTGGCACCAGGGCGTGGTCGGCCTGGTGGCCTCGCGCGTCAAGGAGCGCCATCATCGGCCGACGATCGCCTTTGCCCGCGCCGACGAGCGCAGCCTGCGCGGCTCGGGCCGCTCGATCGAGGGCGTGCACCTGCGCGACGTCCTCGACCTCGTGACCAAGGCAGCACCGGCGATGATCGACCGGTTCGGCGGCCATGCGATGGCCGCCGGCCTGACGCTCGCCGCCGAGCGCTACGAGGGCTTCGTCGAGGCCTTCGAAGCGGCCACCCGCGCCAGCACCAGCGCCGAGCTGTTCGCCCGACGCGTCGCCACCGACGGACCGCTCGCGCCGGCCGACATCACCCTGGCGCTGACCGAGGCGATCGACCGCCAGATCTGGGGCCAGGGATTCGCGCCACCGCTGTTCGACAACGAGTTCGCGGTGGTCGAGCAGCGCCTGGTCAAGGAGGCGCACCTGAAGCTGACCCTCGAACTGGACGGGCGGCGCTTCAATGCCATCTGGTTCCGCCGCACCCAGCCGTTGCCCACCCGGGTGCGGCTGGCCTACCGGCCGGCCGAGGAGGAGTACCGGGGCAGCCGCAGCGTCGGCCTGCACATCGAGCACGCGTCCCTATAATTCGCGCCTTTGGATCGTGCAGCCCACCATGGAAGCGGAACGCATCAACGCGCTGGCAGCCACCGTCGCCGACCTGAACATCCGGCTCGGCGACCTGCGGAGGTATCTTTGACGTCGACGCCAAGGAGCGTCGGCTGACCGAAGTCACCCGCGCGCTGGAGGATCCCGGCGTGTGGAGCGAGCCCAAGCGGGCGCAGGAGCTCGGCCGCGAGAAGAAGCTGCTCGACGACGTGGTCGGCCGCCTGCAGCGGCTGACCGCCGGCCTGGCCGACGCGCAGGAGCTGTTCGAGATGGCGCGCGCCGACGACGACAGCGCCACGCTGGAGTCGATCGAGGCGGACGTCGGCAAGCTCGGAAGCGAGGTCGCCGACCTCGAGTTCCAGCGGATGTTCGGCAATCCGCTCGACCCCAACAACTGCTTCATCGAGATCCAGGCCGGCGCCGGCGGCACCGAGGCGCAGGACTGGTGCGCGATGCTCGAGCGGATGTACCTGCGCTATGCCGAGCGCAAGGACTTCAGGCCGGAGCTGCTCGAGGAGACCGAGGGCGAGGTGGCCGGGCTGAAGAGCGCGACCATCAAGGTCAGCGGCCCCTACGCCTACGGCACGCTGCGCACCGAGACCGGGGTGCACCGGCTGGTGCGCAAGTCGCCGTTCGACGCCAACGCGCGCCGGCACACGTCCTTCGCCAGCGTGTTCGTCTACCCCGAGGTCGACGACTCGATCGAGGTCGACATCAACCCGGCCGACCTGCGCGTCGACGTCTACCGCGCCAGCGGCGCCGGCGGGCAGCACGTCAACAAGACCGAGAGCGCGGTGCGCATCACCCACCTGCCGACCAACATCGTCGTGCAGAGCCAGAACGACCGCAGCCAGCACCGCAACCGGGCCGAGGCGATGGCGATGCTCAAGTCCAAGCTGTTCGAGCTGGAGATGCGCAAGCGGATGGCCGAGCAGGCCAAGCTGGAGGACTCCAAGACCGACATCGGCTGGGGCCACCAGATCCGCTCCTACGTGCTCGACCAGTCGCGCATCAAGGACCTGCGCACCGACGTCGAGATCGGCAACACCCAGGCCGTGCTCGACGGCGACCTCGATCCGTTCATCGAGGCGAGCCTCAAGCAGGGGGTGTAGTCCGGCAGCCGACCATGCCGCGGCACCAAGCCCTCCCTCATATCAACGACACGACCGACTTCACCTACCCGGCTGACCTGCCCTTCGCCTGACGATCATGGAACTTGTCATCCTCACCGGCGCCTCGCGCGGACTCGGTCGCGCCATCGCCGAGCAGTTGCTCTCGCCCGACCGGTTGCTGCTGACCATCTCGCGCCGCCCCGACGCCGCGCTGCAGGCGTCGGCGACGGGCCGCGGCGCCAGGCTCGAGCAGTGGGCGCTCGACCTGGCGCGGAGCATCGATGCCGCCGCCCGGCTCGAAGCCTGGCTGCGCGGCCAGGACCCGACGCAGTTCAGCGGCGCCACGCTGGTCAACAACGCCGGCCAGCTAGGCACCGTGGGGCCGCTGCAGGGCGCCGCCGGCGAGGACACCGCGACGGCCCTGCGCGTCGGGCTCGAGGCGCCGGCGCTGCTGTCGGCGGCATTCCTGCGCGGCACAGACCAATGGGCGGTGCCGCGCAAGGTGCTGAACATCTCATCCGGCGCCGGCCGGCGCGCCATCGCCGGATGGGCCGTGTACTGCGCGGCCAAGGCGGGGCTGGATCACCTCTCGCGCGTCATGGCGCAGGACGAGGCGCTGCGCCCGAACGGCGCCAGGATCGTCTCGCTGGCCCCTGGCGTGATCGACACCGACATGCAGTCGCAACTGCGGGCTGCGAGTGCGGGGGGTTTTCCGGATCAGCCGCGCTTCAGGGAAATGAAGGCCAGCGGGCAGCTGTCGAGCGCGGAAGACGCGGCGGCGCGCGTCCTCGCCTACCTTGCCCGGCCGGACTTCGGCGCCAACCCGGTGGCCGACGTGCGCGACGTGTAGAGACGAAGAAGCCGCCATGAGCGAACCGCAAGAGCCAGCAGCACAGGACGACAACCAGATCATCGCCGAGCGGCGCGCCAAGCTGGCCAGGCTGCGCCAGCAGGGCCCGGCGTATCCGAACGACTTCGCGCGGACCCACCACGCCGGCGAGTTGCAGGCGAAGTACGGCGCGCTCGACCGCGACGAGATCGCGGCGGCAGGCGTCGAAGTGAAGCTCGCCGGCCGCATGATGCTCAAGCGCGTCATGGGCAAGGCCAGCTTCGCCACGGTGGCCGACGGCTCCGGCCGGGTCCAGTTCTACGTCACGCCCGAGGACCTCGGCGCCGACCTCTACGAGGCGTTCAAGCACTGGGACCTCGGCGACATCGTCGGCGCCGAAGGGTTGCTGTTCAAGACCCAGAAGGGCGAGCTGTCGATTCGCTGCCGGCGGCTGCGGCTGCTGGTCAAGTCGCTGCGGCCGCTGCCCGACAAGTTCCACGGCCTGGAAGACCGCGAGCTGCGCTACCGGCAGCGCTATGTCGACCTGATGATGAACGAGCAGACGCGGCACGCCTTCGTGATCCGCAGCCGGGCGATCGCGGCGATGCGCGCGGTGATGGTCGAACAGGGTTTCCTCGAGGTCGAGACGCCGATGCTGCAGGTGATCCCCGGCGGCGCGGCGGCCAAGCCGTTCATCACGCACCACAACGCGCTGGGCATCGACATGTTCCTGCGCATCGCGCCGGAGCTGTTCCTCAAGCGGCTGGTGGTCGGCGGCTTCGAGCGCGTCTTCGAGATCAACCGCAACTTCCGCAACGAAGGGTTGAGCCCGAAGCACAACCCCGAGTTCACGATGCTCGAGTTCTACGCCGCCTACCACGACGTGCGCTGGATGATGGACTTCACCGAGATGCTGCTGCGCGAGACCGCGCTGCGCGCGGCCGGCACCGCGGTGTTTACCTTCCAGGGCCAGCAGATCGACCTCGGCACGCCGTTTGCGCGCCTGACGATCGTCGAGGCGATCCGCAGGTACGCGCCGCAGTACGCCGAGGCCCAGCTCGCCGACCGCGACTTCCTGCACGCGACGCTGCGCGCGATGGGCAGCACGCACGCCGAGGAAGCGGGCCTGGGCGCGCTGCAGCTGGCGCTGTTCGAGGAAGTGGCGGAATCGAAGCTGGTGCAGCCGACCTACATCGTCGACTACCCGGTCGAGGTGTCGCCGCTGGCGCGTGCTTCCGACACCCGGCCCGGGGTGACCGAGCGCTTCGAGCTGTTCATCACCGGCCGCGAAATGGCCAACGGGTTCTCGGAGCTGAACGATCCGGAGGACCAGGCGGCGCGGTTCGCCGAGCAGGTCAAGGCGCGGCAGGCCGGCGACGAGGAAGCGATGTACTACGACGCCGACTACATCCGCGCGCTGGAGTACGGCATGCCGCCGACCGCCGGCTGCGGCGTCGGCGTCGACCGCTTCGTCATGCTGCTGACCGACGCGCAGAGCATCCGCGACGTGATCCTGTTTCCGCACATGCGGCCGGAGGAAGGCGGTTGACCGACGCCGCGCGACTGCGCGCGCTGCAGGCGCGCCTGCTGGCGCGCGCGCAGCAGCGGCCGCCACGCGACTGGCTGGCCGTGGTGATGGCAGGCGCCGAGGTCGGCGTGGCCAGCCCCGAGGTGGCGAGCTTCCTGGCCACGCAGACGCCGCACTTCACGCTCGCCGACTACCGGCTGCTGCTGCTCGACGAGCAGGCCGACCTGCGCGGGCGCTCCGCGCTGCTGGCCGACTGCGCCCTGCGCCTGCGCGACGCCGGCCTGCTGACCGGCTGGCGCGACGAGCCGCTCGACGTGCGCGCCGAGCCGGACTCGCCACCGCTGGCGACGATCGAGCGCGCCGCCTGCCGCACGCTCGGCATCACGACCACCGCCGTCCACCTGAACGCGTTCACGGTCGGCGGCGAGTTGATCGTCGCCCGGCGGGCGCTGCACAAGCAGATCGACCCCGGGCTGTGGGACAACCTGGTCGGCGGCATGGTGCCGGCCGGCGAGAGCGAGATGGCGGCGCTGGCGCGCGAGGCGCAGGAGGAGGCCGGGCTCGATCTGGCGCCGCTGCGGCTCGAGCGCGGCGGACGCGTCCACGTGACGCGGCGCGTGCCCGAGGGCTTCCAGTCCGAGATCGTGCAGGTGTTCGACGCCGTAGTGCCGGACGGCATCGCGCTGCGCAACCAGGACGGCGAAGTCGCGGCGATCGAGCGTCGTCGCGCCGAGGCCGTGGTCGACGCGATCGAAGGCGACCAATTCACGCTGGAGTCGGCGCTGGTGATCCTCGATGCGCTGTTGCGGCAGGAAGGAGGCGACAGATGAGCACACGTCCCGGGTTCATCCGCAACTGGCAGGACCTGCAGCTGGCCGATGACGCGCACTATCCCGGCTCGCCCGAGCTGCTGTCGATCGGCTCGCCGTTCGGCAGGGCGCTGGGCCTGGCCAGGCTCGGCGTCCACCACGAAGTGCTGCCGCCAGGCCGGCGCACCTCCTGGCCGCACGCGGAACGCGACGAAGAAGAATTCGTCTTCGTCATCGACGGCGCGCCCGACGTATGGATCGACGGCGAGCTGCATCGGCTGGCGCCGGGCGACGGCGTCGGCTTCCCTGCCGGCACCGGCATCGCCCATACGTTCATCAACAACACCGACAGCGATGTACGGCTGCTGGTCGTCGGCGAACGCAGCCGGCCCGGCTCGCGGATCCACTACCCGCTGCACCCCGAGCGCAACGCCGAGATCGGCGCCTCGCACTGGCGCGACGCGCCGACGGTGCTGCGCGGACCGCACGACGGCAAGCCCGACGCGCTGCGCGCCCGCGCGGTCGGTCCCGGCTAGGAGCGCCGCTCGATGGACCCGGTCGTCCTGTTCTTCCTGCTCGGCCTGATCGCGCGCCTTGCGAAGAGCGATCTGCGCCTGCCCGAGGCCCTGTACGACGCGCTGGCCATCTACCTGCTGCTGGCGATCGGCCTGAAGGGCGGCGTGCAACTGGCGCAGCAGCCGGTGGCGACCGTGCTGCCGCAGGCGATGGCGGCCATCGCGCTGGGCGCGGCGATTCCGCTGCTGGCGTTCCCGGTGCTGCGCAAGGCGGGCCGCTTTTCCCGGCCCGACGCGGCGTCGATCGCGGCCCATTACGGCTCGGTGTCGGTGGTGACCTTCGCGGTGGGCACCAGTTTCCTGGCCGCCCGCGACATCGCGGCGGAGAGCTACATGCCGCTGATCGTCGCCCTGATGGAGGCGCCCGGAATCGTCGTCGGCATCGTGCTGGCGCGCGCCGGCGGCGGGCAGCGCATGGCCTGGGGCGCGCTGGCGCACGAGGTGCTGTTCGGCAAGAGCGTGCTGCTGCTGCTCGGCGGGCTGGCGATCGGCGCCGTGATCGGGCCGGCCGGCGCCGCCCCGATCGCGCCGCTGTTCACCGACCTGTTCAAGGGCGTGCTGGCGCTGTTCCTGCTCGAAATGGGACTGGTGGCGGGCAGCAGGCTCGACGACCTGAAGCGCGCCGGCGCCTTCCTGCTCGGCTTCGGCATCGGCGCGCCGCTGCTGCTCGGCCTGCTGGGCGCGCTGGTCGGCCACTGGGTCGGCCTGTCGACCGGCGGCACCGCCCTGCTCGCCACCCTGGCGGCCAGTGCCTCTTACATCGCCGCGCCGACGGCGATGCGGATTGCGGTGCCGGCGGCGAGTCCGGCACTGTCGATCGGCGTGTCGCTCGGCGTCACGTTTCCGTTCAACATCTTCGTCGGCATCCCGGTTTATCTGCAATACGCGCGCTGGATCGGAGGCTCTCCATGAACACGCATGCCAGGAAACTGCTGGTGATCATCGGCGAGGCGGCGCTGGAGAAGGCACTGGTCCGCGACGCGCGCAGTTTCGGCGCGCACGGCTATACGGTCAGCGAAGTACGCGGCGGCGGCGAACGCGGCGACCGCGAGGCGCGCTGGGAAGCCGACCGCTCGATCGAGATGAAGGTGATCTGCGACGAGGCGCTGGCGCAAAGGCTGGCGCAGCACGTGCTGCAGACCTACGCGGCCGACTACGCGCTGACGCTGTTTACCGCCGACGTCGGCGTGTTCCGGCCGCAGAAGTTCTAGCGCCTGTCCCGGTATCCGCCGCCCTGCGCCTGCGGCATTCGACGCGAAACCGTGCCGGTCCGCGCTGGCGGAACAGACCTCGTATTGCCGGCGACGCGCCGTTCGCGACCTCCGACTGCGCCTCGTCAGTCGACTTCGCCGATCCACGCCATCTGGATCGCTTCGAGGATCTTCTCGCCCGAATGCTTCGGGTCGTCGTCGAATCCCGGCAGGTCGATGACCCACTGGCGCAGGTCGGTGAACCGGACCGTTTCCGGATCGACGTCGGGAAACTTCTCCGCCAGCGCGATGGCGATCTCCTGCGAATCGATCCACTTCATTTGCCGTGGCCCTCCTTGACCTGGTTGATCGAGTACTTGGGAATCTCGATCACCAGCGGCGTGTCCTTGACGATCGCCTGGCAGGAAAGCCGCGACTGCGGCGTCAGCCCCCAGGCCTGGTCGAGCATGTCGTCCTCGTCCTCGTCGCTCGGGTCGAGCGAGTCGAAGCCCTCGCGCACGACGACGTGGCAGGTGGTGCAGGCGCACGACAGCTCGCAGGCGTGCTCGATCTCGATCTCGGCGTCGAGCAGCGCGCGGCAGATGCTCTTGCCCGGCTCGGCGTCGATCTCGGCGCCCGCCGGGCAGACCTCCTCGTGCGGCAGTACGGTGATGCGTGTCATCCTGCGGCGCTTCGCTGCCTACTTCGCCAGCACGTCGTCGACCCGGCGGCCGGCCAGCGCGGCGCGGATGCTGCGGTCCATGCGGCGCGCCGCGAACTCCTCGGTGCCGCGCGCCAGGCGGTCGATCGCCAGCTTCAGCGCCGGCTGGTCGGCCGCACCGGCGCGCTCGACGAGTTCCGTCATCAGCAAGGCGATCCGGTTGAACTCGTCCTGGTCGAGCAGGTCGCGGTCGGCGGCGAGCGCCTGCTGGGTGGCCTCGAGCAGCCGCTTGGCCTCGACTTGCAGTTCGCGCAGGGCGCGCGCCTGCATGTCGACCTCGGCCGAGCCCATCGACTCGGCCAGCATGCGCGTGATGTCCTCGTCGTGCAGGCCGTACGAGGGCTTGACCGTGACCGACGCCTCCACGCCGCTGGTGGTCTCGCGTGCCGACACCGCCAGCAGGCCGTCGGCGTCGACCTGGAAGGCGACGCGGATGCGCGCGGCGCCCGCCACCATCGGCGGGATGCCGTGCAGCTCGAAGCGGGCCAGCGAGCGGCAGTCGTCGGCCAGCTCGCGCTCGCCCTGCACGACGTGAATCGCCATCGCCGTCTGGCCGTCGCGGAAGGTCGTGAACTCCTGCGCCCGGGCCACCGGGATCGTCGAGTTGCGGGCGATGACCTTCTCGACCAGTCCACCCATCGTTTCCAGGCCGAGCGACAGCGGAATGACGTCCAGCAGCAGCCAGTCGTCGGCGGTCCGGTTGCCCGCCAGCACGTTGGCCTGCATCGCCGCCCCGACCGCCACCACCTGGTCCGGATCGATGTCGGTCAGCGGCTCGCGGCCGAACAGCTCGGCCACCGCCTGTCGGACCTGCGGCATGCGGGTGGCGCCACCGACCAGCACCACGCCCTTGATGTCGGAGGCCTTGAGCCCGGCGTCGGCGAGCGCCTTGCGCGACGCCGTCAGCGTCTTGGCCACCAGGTGCTGCGTCATGCCGGCGAACGCGTCGGCGCCGATGCTCAGGTTCACCCACTGCCCGCTCGACAGCCGTGCCTGCAGCGTCGCTTTCGGCCTGCTGCTCAGCGCCTCCTTGGCGGCGCGCGCCCTGACCGTCAGCAGGCGCTGATCCGCCGGTGGCAGCAGCGACAGGCTGGCCTGCTCCAGCGCCCAGCAGTACAGGCGGTGGTCGAAGTCGTCGCCGCCGAGCGCCGAGTCGCCGCCGGTGGACATCACCTCGAACACTCCCTTGGTGAGCTTCAGGATCGAGATGTCGAAGGTGCCGCCGCCTAGGTCGTAGATGGCGTAGATGCCCTCGGCGGCGTTGTCGAGCCCGTAGGCCAGCGCCGCCGCGGTCGGCTCGTTCAGCAGCCGCAGCACGTTCAGGCCGGCCAGCCGCGCGGCGTCCCGGGTGGCCTGCCGCTGCGCGTCGTCGAAGTAGGCCGGCACGGTGACCACCGCGCCGACCAGTTCGCCGCCGAGCGAGGCCTCGGCCCGCTTGCGCAGCGTCTTCAGGATCTCGGCCGAGACCTCCACCGGGCTCTTGATGCCGGCCGCGGTCTTGATCTGCAGCATCCCCGGCGCGTCGACGAAGTCGTACGGCAGGTTCTCCACGTGGGCGACGTCCTTGACCCCGCGCCCCATGAAGCGCTTGACCGAGACGATGGTGTTGCGCGGGTCGCTCGCCTGGTGCGCCTGCGCCGCCGGGCCGACCTCGGTGTCGCCGTCGGGCAGATAGCGCACGATCGACGGCAGCAGCGCCCTGCCCTCCTCGTCGCGCAGCACCTCGGCCAGCCCGTGCCGCACCGTCGCCACCAGGGAGTTGGTGGTGCCCAGGTCGATGCCGACAGCGAGCCGGTGCTGGTGCGGCGCGGCCGACTGGCCGGGCTCGGCGATCTGCAGCAGCGCCATCAGTGCTCCGGCGCCCCGGCCAGGTCGCCGGCAAGATGCGCGGTCAGCTCGTCGCGGAAGCGGTCGATGAAGTGCAGTTCGCGCACGCCGGCCGCGGCATCCGCGTAGTCGTGACGCTCGTCGAGGGCCGCTGCCACGCGCGCCAGCACCGCCTCGCGCCGCTCCTCGACCTCACGCGCCAGCGCCTGCGCGGCCTCGGGCCTGCCGCCGCGTGCCTCGTCGAGTTCCTCGCGCCACTGCATCTGCTGCATCAGGAATTCGGCCGGCATCGCCGTATTGGATTCGGCCTCGATCGGCTGGCCGTGGCGTTCGCACAGGTAGGCCGCCCGCGCCACCGGCGAGCGCAGCGTGCGGAATGCCTCGTTGGCGCGGGCAGCCCACTGCAT
This sequence comes from Burkholderiales bacterium, assembly GCA_020355165.1. Classification (GTDB taxonomy): domain Bacteria; phylum Pseudomonadota; class Gammaproteobacteria; order Burkholderiales; family Burkholderiaceae_F; genus JADJWR01. The sequence continues at coordinate 429,938 of CP070661.1, read as the reverse complement.
CGCCACCCGGCGCTCGGCCGCCCCCGCCGAGGCGAAGCGGTCCGGGTGCACCTGCGACTGCACGCGCCGATACGCCTGCTCGAGCGATGCTTCGTCGATGGCGAAGCGCGGCGGCAGTCCGAACAGGGCGAAGTGATCGTGGCGCGGGTCGGTCACGGAGTTGCGCTCGGCAGGAAGTGCCGCCGCGGCGGCGGCCTGCGCGGCGGCCGCCAGGATGGAGCGGTCAGACGCGGAACGACTCGCCGCAGCCGCAGCGGTCCTTCTCGCGGGGGTTGTTGAAGCGGAAGCCCTCGTTCAGCCCCTCGCGCACGAAGTCCAGCTCGGTGCCGTCCAGGTAGGCCAGGCTCTTCGGGTCGACCAGGATCCTGACGCCGTGGCTCTCGAACTGCTGATCCTCCGGATCCGCGGCATCGGCGTACTCGAGCTTGTAGGCCATGCCCGAGCAGCCCGTCGTGCGAACGCCCAGCCGCAACCCGATGCCCTTGCCTCGGCGGGCGAGGAAGCCGGCCACATGCTTGGCCGCGCGTTCGGTCATCGTGACTGCCATGACGGTCTTTCTCCTTTCCTCGGTCGCTCGCTCAGGCCGCCTTCGGCTGCGCCTCGGCGAGGTGCTTCCTGCGGTAGTCGTCCACCGCGGCCTTGATCGCGTCCTCGGCCAGGATCGAGCAGTGGATCTTCACCGGCGGCAGCGCGAGTTCCTCGGCGATCTGCGTGTTCTTGATCTTCGCCGCCTCCTCGAGCGTCTTGCCCTTGACCCACTCGGTCACCAGCGAGCTGGAGGCGATCGCCGAGCCGCAGCCGTAGGTCTTGAACCGCGCGTCCTCGATGACGCCGTCGGCGCCCACCTTGATCTGCAGCTTCATCACGTCGCCGCAGGCAGGCGCACCGACCATGCCGGTGCCGACCGCCTCGTCGTTCCTGTCGAACGAACCGACGTTGCGCGGGTTCTCGTAGTGATCGATGACCTTGTTGCTGTATGCCATGTTGCTCTCCGGATCCGTGCCTCAGTGGGCGGCCCACTGCACGGTGTTCAGATCGACGCCTTCCTTGTACATCTCCCACAGCGGCGACAGGTCGCGCAGCTTGGCGACCTTGCGCTTGATCAGGTCGACCGCGAAGTCGATCTCCTCGACCGTGGTGAAGCGGCCGACCGAGAAGCGGATCGAGCTGTGCGCCAGCTCGTCGCTGCGGCCGAGCGCGCGCAGGACGTACGACGGCTCCAGGCTGGCCGAGGTGCAGGCCGAGCCCGAGGACACGGCGATGTCCTTGATCGCCATGATCAGGCTCTCGCCCTCGACGTAGTTGAAGCTCATGTTCAGGTTGTGCGGCACGCGATGCTCGAGGTCGCCGTTGACGTAGACCTCCTCGATCTGCGTCAGTCCATTGAGCAGCCGGTCGCGCAGCATGCGGATGCGCTCGTTCTCGGCGCCCATCTCCTCGCGCGCGATGCGGAACGCCTCGCCCATGCCGACGATCTGGTGCGTCGGCAGCGTGCCCGAGCGCAGCCCGCGCTCGTGGCCGCCGCCGTGCATCTGCGCCTCGAGCCGCACCCGCGGCTTGCGGCGGACGTACAGCGCGCCGACGCCCTTCGGCCCGTAGGTCTTGTGCGCCGAGAACGACATCAGGTCGACCTTCAGCCTGGCCAGGTCGATCACCACCTTGCCGGTGGCCTGCGCCGCGTCGCAGTGAAAGACGATGCCGCGGCTGCGGCAGATCTCGCCGATGGCGGCGATGTCCTGGATCACGCCGATCTCGTTGTTGACGAGCATCACCGACACGACGACGGTGTCCGGCCGCAGCGCCGCCTTCAGCACCTCCAGGTCGAGCAGGCCGTTCGGCAGCACGTCGAGGTAGGTGGCCTCGTAGCCCTCGCGCTCGAGCTCGCGCACCGTGTCCAGGGTCGCCTTGTGCTCGGTCTTCACCGTCACCAGGTGCCTGCCCTTGTCCTTGTAGAAGTGCGCCGCGCCCTTGATCGCCAGGTTGGTCGCTTCGGTCGCGCCCGAGGTCCAGATGATCTCGCGCGGGTCGGCGTTCACCAGCTTCGCCACCTGCTCGCGCGCCTCCTCGACCGCCTGCTCCGCCTCCCAGCCATACGAGTGGCTGCGCGAGGCCGGGTTGCCGAAGTGCTGGCGCAGGTAGGGCACCATCTTGTCGACCACGCGCGGGTCCACCGGCGTGGTGGCCGAATAGTCGAGATAAACGGGCAGTTGCATGACCGGACGAACCTCAGGAGAGCGCCGCCACCGACTTGCCGCTCTTGCCGGCCTCGGCGCGGTCGCGCAGCCCACGATTATCCTGCAGCGTGCTGAGGCTGACACCCTGGCGGGCCAGCCGTTCCCGCTGCTCGTCGACCAGCTGCTGCAGCGTGACCGAGTCGAGGTAGTCGACCATCACCCGGTTCAGGCTGGCCCACAGGTCGTGGGTCATGCAGCGCTCTTCCTTGCTGCTGCAGTTCTCCCGGCCGCCGCACTGGGTGGCGTCGAGCGGCTCGTCCACCGCGTAGATCACGTCGGCGACCGAGATCTCGGCCATCGGCCGGCCCATCGTGTAGCCGCCGCCGGGACCGCGCGTGCTGGCCACCAGTTCATGCCGGCGCAGCTTGCCGAACAGCTGCTCCAGATACGACAGCGAGATGTCCTGCCGCTGACTGATCGATGCCAGCGTCACCGGACCGTGGTGCTGGCGCAGGCCCAGGTCGATCATGGCGGTCACCGCGAACCGCCCCTTGGTCGTCAATCGCATCTCTTACCCCCTTTTCGGTCGAACACGACAATCTGCCGCCTTGGTACCTTCGACCAGCCGCCGGGCGACAAATTCCCGATCAACACGGTCGGGATTGTACCGGTATCCGACTGTTTTGATCAACCTTAGGGCTCCCCGCTTCCATGGGTCGGCTGACGCCTGGCCCGGCTCGGCGAGCCCTGGACGGCAAAACCGGCGCTGCCCGCGGCCGGGTAGCGCCGGTTCCTGCCCGCGGTGAACCGGTCCGCTCGGTGCGGGCGGCCTACGCGGCCGCGTACATGGTCGCCCGACGGCGTACCACGTCGATCAGGCCCTGGCAGGCGTCCTCGACGTAGTCGAGCACGGTGTTGAAGCCTTCCGGTCCGCCGTAGTACGGGTCGGGCACGGTCGCCGCATCGTGCTCGCCGGCGAAGCGCATCAGCAGGTGAAGCTTGTGCTTGAACCCGCGCGGGCACTGCTGCTGCAGCAGCGACAGGTTCTCCCAGTCCATCGCCAGGATCAGGTCGAAGTCGCGGAAGTCGTCCTGCGCGACCTGCCTGGCCTTCAGGTTGCCGAGGTCGTAGCCGCGCTTCAGGGCCGCCTGCTGGGCGCGCAGGTCGGGCGCCTCGCCGACGTGATAGGCGTGGGTGCCGGCGGAGGCAATCTGCACGGCGTCCTCCAGCCCCGCCTCGCGCACCATCTTGCGGAACACCCCCTCCGCGGTCGGCGAGCGGCAGATGTTGCCCATGCAAACGAACAGTACTTTGGTCATCTGTATAGCGCCTTTCCGTTTCGGGCTGGCGTGTTCGAGCCCGTATGTGACGGCAGATTCCGATTAGTCAAGCAACCGTCGCCAAGCCAAAAAACAGTCAACTCCCCACCACCAACTTCGTTGACCCCACTGCCGCCGGCACCGAGAAAATGACCGCCCGCGCCGGCAAGAGTTCAATCAGGCCGCCTTCTGCCGCGGCACCAGCGGCACCACCTTGTCCGCCCCCGGGCCGCCGAAGACCTGCTCGCGCAGCGCGGCCAGCTGGTCGCGCACCCGCGCCGCCTTCTCGAACTCGAGGTTCCTGGCGTGCTCGAACATCAGCTTCTCCAGCCGCTTGATCTCGCGCGCCGCCTGCTTCTCGCCGACCGGCGCCGCCTGCTCCACCGCGGCGGCCGCCCGCTCGCCGCGGCCCGAGGCGTCGAAGACGCCATCGATCAGCTCCTTGACGTCCTTGCGCACGCCGCGCGGCTCGATGCCGTGCGCGCGGTTGAACTCCACCTGCCTGGCGCGCCGGCGATCCATTTCGCCGATCGCCCGCCTCATCGAGTCGGTGACGACGTCGGCGTACATGATCGCCGCGCCGTTGAGGTTGCGCGCCGCCCGGCCGACCGTCTGGATCAGCGAGCGCTCCGAGCGCAGGAACCCTTCCTTGTCGGCGTCGAGGATCGCCACCAGCGACACCTCGGGCAGATCCAGCCCCTCGCGCAGCAGGTTGATGCCGACCAGCACGTCGAAGGCGCCGGCACGCAGGTCGCGGATGATCTCCACCCGCTCCACGGTGTCGACGTCCGAGTGCAGGTAGCGAACCTTGACCCCGTGCTCGGCGA
>CP070661.1:403541-425518 GCA_020355165.1 Burkholderiales bacterium | reverse complement strand
AGTTCGCCGGCCGCCTGTCGTTCTTCTGGGCGATCGGCATGAACTTCTACCTCGAGATCGCCAAGATGCGCGCGGCGCGCCTGCTGTGGTGCCGGATCATGAAAGGCTTCGGTGCGAAGAACCCCAAGAGCCTGATGCTGCGCACCCACTGCCAGACCTCCGGCTGGAGCCTGACCGAGCAGGACCCGTACAACAACATCGTGCGCACGGCCATCGAGGCGATGGCGGCGGTGTTCGGCGGCACGCAGAGCCTGCACACCAACTCGTTCGACGAGGCGATCGCGCTGCCGTCGGAATTCTCCGCCCGCATCGCCCGCAACACGCAGCTGATCCTGCAGGAGGAGACGCACATCACCCACGTGGTCGACCCGTGGGCCGGCAGCTACCTGATGGAGCGGCTGACCCAGGACATGGCCGACAAGGCGTGGTCGATCATCGGCGAGGTCGAGGCGCAGGGCGGCATGACGCGCGCGGTCGCCTCCGGCTGGGCCAAGCTGAAGATCGAGGCCGCCGCCGCCGAGAAGCAGGCGCGCATCGACTCCGGCCGCGACGTGATCGTCGGCGTGAACAAGTACCGGCCGCCGAAGCAGGACGCGGTGCAGATCCTCGAGGTCGACAACCACAAGGTGCGCGAGAACCAGATCGCCCGGCTGCAGAGGATCCGCGCCACGCGCGACGCGGCCAAGGTCGAGGCAGCGCTCGGGGCGCTGGCCGAGGCGGCGGCCAGCGGCCGGGGCAACCTGCTCGAACTGTCGATCGCCGCGATGCGGGCGCGCGCCACCGTCGGCGAGGTCAGCGACGCGCTGGAGCAGGTCTTCGGCCGCCACCGCGCCGACATCCAGAAGGTCGCCGGCGTGTACGCCGCCGCCTACGACGAGGCCGAGGGTTGGGACGCGGTGCGGGCCGACATCGAGGCCTTCGCGCAGCAGCACGGCCGGCGGCCGCGGGTGATGATCGCCAAGCTCGGCCAGGACGGCCATGACCGCGGCTCGAAGGTGGTGGCCACCGCCTTCGCCGACCTCGGCTTCGACATCGACATCGGCCCGCTGTTCCAGACGCCGGAGGAGTGCGCGCGGCAGGCGATCGAGAACGACGTGCACGCGATCGGCGTCTCGACGCTGGCCGCCGGCCACAAGACGCTGGTGCCGGCGATCGTCGACGAGCTGAGCAAGCAGGGCGGCGGGGACATCGTCGTGTTCGTCGGCGGCGTGGTGCCGCGGCAGGACTACGAGTTCCTCTACGCGGCGGGCGTGAAGGGCATCTTCGGCCCGGGCACGCCGATTCCGGTCAGTGCGCGCGAGGTGCTGGCGCAGATCCGCAAGGCGCACGGCGGCTGAGGCGCGCAGGCAGATGCTGGCGGCGGCTGATCGGGCACTGGTCGACGGCGTGCTGGGCGAACCCGGCCCGGCGCAGCGGCGCGCGATCGCCAAGGCGATCACGCTGCTGGAGTCGACGCGGCCCGATCACCGCACCCGCGCCGACGAGGTGCTCAACGCACTGCTGCCGGCGGCCGGCAACTCGCTGCGACTCGGCATCTCCGGCGTGCCCGGGGTCGGCAAGTCGACCTTCATCGAGACGCTGGGGCTGTACCTGATCGGGCAGGGCCACCGGGTGGCGGTGCTCGCCGTCGACCCGTCGTCGAGCGTCTCCGGCGGCTCGATCCTCGGCGACAAGACGCGGATGGAGAAACTGTCGGTCCATCCGCAGGCCTTCATCCGGCCGAGCCCGTCGAGCGGCACCCTTGGTGGCGTGGCCGAGAAGACGCGCGAGGCGATGCGCGTCGCCGAGGCCGCCGGCTACGACGTGGTGATCGTCGAGACGGTCGGCGTCGGCCAGAGCGAGACGGCGGTGGCCGGCATGACCGACATCTTCGTGCTGCTGCAGCTGCCCAACGCCGGCGACGACCTGCAGGCGATCAAGCGCGGCGTGATGGAACTGGCGGACCTGGTGCTGATCAACAAGGCCGATCTCGACGAGGACGCGGCGATGCGGGCGCAGGCGCAGGTCACCTCGTCGCTGCGCCTGATGGGCCTGCTCGGCAGCCGCGAGCGCGCGCACCGGGAGGCGGCGGCCTGGCATCCGCAGGTCCTGCTCGTCAGTGCCCTGACCGGCCAGGGCCTCGCCGCGTTCTGGGACGCGGTGAAGTGCTTCCGCGAACTGGCCACCGGCAGCGGCCGGATCGGCGCGCGCCGCCACCAGCAGGACCAGGCCTGGATGTGGGAGCGCATCGACGCCGGCCTGAAGGCGCGCTTCCGCACCCACCCGGCGGTGAGTGCGGCGCTGGCCGAGTGCAGCGAGCAGGTGCGCGCCGGCCGCCTGGCGGCCTCGGTGGCGGCGCGCCGCCTGCTCGACCTGTTTCACTGACTGACCCGGAGAACGGCAGCCATGCACAGCATCCAGCAAATGCTCGAGGACAAGCGCGCCAAGGCGCGCCTGGGCGGCGGCAGCAAGCGCATCGACGCGCAGCACGCCAAGGGCAAGCTCACCGCGCGCGAGCGCATCGAGCTGCTGCTCGACGAGGGCACGTTCGAGGAATGGGACATGTTCGTCGAGCACCGCTGCCTCGACTTCGGCATGGCGCAGAACAAGATTCCCGGCGACGGCGTGGTGACCGGCTACGGGATGATCAACGGACGGCTGGTGTTCGTCTTCAGCCAGGACTTCACGGTCTTCGGCGGCGCGCTGTCGGAGGCCCACGCCGAGAAGATCTGCAAGATCATGGACCAGGCGATGAAGGTCGGCGCGCCGGTGATCGGCCTGAACGACTCCGGCGGCGCGCGCATCCAGGAGGGCGTGGCCTCGCTCGGCGGCTACGCCGAGGTGTTCCAGCGCAACGTGATGTGCTCGGGCGTCATCCCGCAGATCAGCGTGATCATGGGGCCGTGCGCCGGCGGCGCCGTCTACAGCCCGGCGATGACCGACTTCATCTACATGGTCAAGGACAGCTCGTACATGTTCGTCACCGGGCCGGAGGTGGTGAAGACCGTGACCCACGAGTCGGTCACCGCCGAGGAGCTCGGCGGCGCGGTGACGCACAGCACGCGTTCCGGCGTGGCCGACCTCGCCTTCGAGAACGACGTCGAGGCGCTGCTGATGCTGCGGCGGATGTTCAACTACCTGCCGCTGAACAACAAGGAGAAGCCGCCGGTGCGCCGCACCGACGACCCCGCCGACCGGCTCGACTTCTCGCTCGACACGCTGGTGCCCGACAACCCGAACAAGCCGTACGACATCAAGGAGCTGATCGTCAAGGCGGTCGACGACCACGACTTCTTCGAGATCCAGCCGGACAACGCCAAGAACATCGTGGTCGGCTTCGCCCGCATGAACGGGCAGCCGGTCGGGATCGTCGCCAACCAGCCGCTGGTGCTGGCCGGCTGCCTTGACATCAAGAGCTCGATCAAGGCGGCGCGCTTCGTCCGCTTCTGCGACGCCTTCAACTTCCCGGTGATCACCTTCGTCGACGTGCCGGGCTTCATGCCGGGAACGGCGCAGGAGTACGGCGGCATCATCAAGCACGGCGCCAAGCTGCTGTACGCCTTCGCCGAGTGCACGGTGCCGAAGATCACCGTGATCACGCGCAAGGCCTACGGCGGCGCCTACGACGTGATGAGCTCCAAGCACCTGCGCGGCGACGTCAACTTCGCCTGGCCGAACGCCGAGATCGCGGTGATGGGCGCCAAGGGGGCGGTCGAGATCATCTTCCGCGAGGACAAATCGGACCCGGCCAAGCTCGCCGCGCGCGAGGCCGAGTACAAGGACCGCTTCGCCAACCCGTTCGTCGCCGGCAGCCGCGGCTACATCGACGACGTGATCCAGCCGCACGAGACGCGCAAGCGGATCTGCCGCTCGCTGGCCATGCTGCGCGACAAGAAGCTCGACAACCCGTGGCGCAAGCACGGCAACATTCCGCTCTGACCGGGCGCCGGGAGCACGCATGTTCACCAAGATCCTGATCGCCAACCGCGGCGCCGAGCAGCGGCTTGCCGCTGCGAGCCCGGTCCTGCCGGCGCGCGCAGCGCGTGGCGATTGCGCCGCGAGGTAGCCATGTTCAAGAAGATCCTCATTGCCAACCGCGGCGAAATCGCCTGCCGGGTCATCAAGACGGCGAAGAAGATGGGAATCGAGACGGTCGCCGTGCACTCCGAGGCCGACCGCGACGCGCTGCACGTCGAGCTGGCCGACGAGGCGGTGGAGATCGGCCCGCCGCCGAGCCGCGAGTCCTACCTGCTGATGGACCGCATCATCGACGCCTGCAGGCGCACCGGCGCGCAGGCCGTGCACCCGGGCTACGGCTTCCTGTCGGAGAACGAGGGCTTCGCCCGCCGCATCGAGGAGGAGGGCATCGTCTTCATCGGCCCGAAGCACTACTCGATCGCCGCCATGGGCGACAAGATCGCCTCCAAGAAGCTGGCGATCGGCGCCGGGGTCAACACGATCCCGGGCCACAACGCGCCGGTCGAGTCGGCCGAGCAGGCGGTCGAGATCGCCCGCGGCATCGGCTACCCGGTGATGATCAAGGCCAGCGCCGGCGGTGGCGGCAAGGGCCTGCGGGTGGCGTTTTCCGACCGCGAGGCGTTCGACGGCTTCACCTCGTGCCGCAACGAGGCGGCGGCCAGCTTCGGCGACGACCGGGTGTTCGTCGAGAAGTACGTCGAGGAGCCGCACCACATCGAGATCCAGGTGCTCGGCGACGCGCACGGCAACTGCGTCTACCTGTGGGAGCGCGAGTGCTCGATCCAGCGGCGCCACCAGAAGGTGATCGAGGAGGCGCCCAGCCCCTTCATCAGCGACGCCGTCCGCCGGGCGATGGGCGAGCAGGCGGTGGCGCTCGCGCGCGCGGTCAAGTACCAGAGCGCCGGCACGGTGGAGTTCGTGGTCGGCAAGGACCAGAGCTTCTACTTCCTCGAGATGAACACGCGGCTGCAGGTCGAGCACCCGGTCACCGAGTGCATCACCGGCCTCGACCTGGTCGAGATGATGCTGCGCGTGGCCGCCGGCGAGAAGCTGCCGTTTGCCCAGGCCGACATCGTCCGCAACGGCTGGGCGATGGAGTGCCGGATCAACGCCGAGGACCCGTACCGCGGCTTCCTGCCCTCGACCGGGCGCCTGGTGCAGTTCCAGCCGCCGCGGGTGGACATCGTCGCCGCCGGCCCGCCGGCCGCCGGCGGCGTGCGCGTCGACACCGGCGTGTACGAAGGCGGCGAGATCCCCGTGTACTACGACTCGATGATCGCCAAGCTGATCGTGCACGGAACCGACCGGCGCGACGCGATCATGCGCATGCGCGAGGCGCTGAACGCCTTCGTCATCCGCGGCGTCGGCACCAACATCCCGTTCCAGGCGGCGCTGCTCAACCACCCGCAGTTCGTCGCCGGGCAGTACACGACCGGCTTCATCCCGCAGCACTATCCGTCCGGCTTCAAGGGTGCCGAGCACGGCGAGGACAACACCGGGGTCCTGGTCTGCGCGGCGGCGGCCATCCACCGCCGCATGCGCGAGCGCGCGGTGCGCATCAGCGGCCAGCTGCCCGGTCACGAGGTCAAGGTGCCGACGCACTTCGTCGTGCGGCTCGGCGAAGCCGGCCATCCGGTCGGCATCACGCCGGTGGCCGGCGGCTACACGCTGACCTGCGACGGTCGCACGCACACCCTGACCACCGACTGGCAGCTGCGCGACACCCGCTTCGAGGCGCACCTGGACGGGCAGCCGATCGTGCTGCAGGTCGACCGGGTCGGGCTGCGCTACCGCCTCACGCACAACGGCCGGACCGTCGAGGCGCAGGTGCTGCCGCCGCGCGGCGACGAGCTGCTGCGCAAGATGCCGTTCAAGCCGCCGCCGGACCTGTCGGCCTTCCTGCTGTCGCCGATGCCGGGTCTGCTGGTCGACCTGGCGGTGGCGGAGGGCGACGAGGTCAAGGCCGGCCAGCGGCTGGCGGTGATCGAGGCGATGAAGATGGAGAACGTGCTGCTGGCGCACGCCGACTCGGTGGTCGAGCAGGTGCTCGCCAGCAAGGGCGACAGCCTGGCCGTCGACCAGCCGATCCTCAGGTTCGCGGCGTCATGAGCGCACCGGGCCGTCCGTTCCGGGTGCTGGGCATCCAGCAGATCGCCGTCGGTGGCGTCGACAAGCAGCGGCTGCGGGCGCTGTGGGTCGAGGTCTTCGGGCTGGCCGTCAAGGGCAGCTTCGTTTCCGAGCGCGAGAACGTCGACGAAGACATCTGCGCGCTCGGCAGCGGCGCGCACGAAGTCGAGGTCGACCTGATGCAGCCGCTCGACCCGGAGAAAAAGCCGGCGGTGCACGCCACCGCGCTGAATCACGTCGGCCTGTGGATCGACGACCTGCCGGCCGCGGTGGCGTGGATGACCGCGCGAGGCGTGCGCTTCGCGCCCGGCGGCATCCGCAGGGGCGCCGCCGGACACGACATCTGCTTCATCCACCCCAAGGGCAACGACGAATTCCCGCTCGGCGGCGAGGGCGTGCTGATCGAGCTGGTGCAGGCGCCGCCCGAGGTGATTCAGGCGCTGTCCGGCGGCAGCGCACCGTGAAGCGGTAGGCGCGCGGCTGCTGCAGCCGGCCGGCAACCGGCGCGATACTGAAGCAGAATGCAGGCTGTCGCTGCCGTCGTCGCCTCGAAAGCCCGATCCGTCCGGGGCGTGGCGCTGCAACCACCACACGGAGACCTCTGCCATGTCGGCGAATCCAACCTATCTGGCGCCCGGTGACGGGGAAACCGTCTTCGCGGTCAGTTCGGTGCCGATCAAGTTCGGCCCCGGTGCCCTGCGCGAACTGGGCGCCGACGCGCAGTCGCTCGGCATGAAGCGGGTCGCGTTGTTCGTCGATCCGCACGTGCTGGCCAGCCCTCCCGGCGAAACGGCGCTGGCGTCGCTGCGCGGAGCCGGGCTGGACGTCGCCGTTTTCGACCAGGCCCGCTGCGAGCCGAACAGCGATTCGTTCGAGGCCGCCGCCGCCTTCGCCCGCGACGGCGCCTTCGACGGCTTCGTCTCGCTGGGCGGCGGCTCGGTGATGGACACCGCCAAGGCGGCCAACCTGCTCGCCAGCTACCCGGACGAGCTCGTCGCCTACATCAACGCGCCGATCGGCAAGGCCAAGCCGATCCCGGGCAAGCTCAAGCCGCACATCGCCTGTCCGACCACCTGCGGCACAGGCAGCGAGACCACCGGCATCACCATCGTCGACCTGAAGTCGGCCGGACTGAAGACGGGCATTGCCTCGCCGCTGCTCAAGCCTTCGCTCGCCATCGTCGACCCGACCACCACCGAGAGCCTGCCCGGAGGGGTGGTCGCCGCCTCGGGCTTCGACGTGCTGACCCATGCGGTCGAGTCGTACACGGCGCGGCCCTACACCAGCCGGCCGCGGCCTGCGCAGCCGAGCCAGCGCCCGCCTTACCAGGGCTCGACGCCTTACAACGACATCGGCGCCATCGCCGCGATCCGCATCGGCGGCAGGTACCTGTTGCGGGCGGTGCGCGACGCCGCCGACACGGAGGCGCGCCACCAGCTGATGTTCGCCTCGACGCTGGCCGGGCTGGCTTTCGGCAGCGCCGGCGTGCACATCCCGCATGCGATGTCCTATTCGGTTGCGACGCTGAAGCACGAATTCACCGCCACCGGCTACGAGGAGCGCGAGCCGATGGTGCCGCACGGGATCGCGGTGGTGATCAATGCGCCGGCCGCCTTCCGCTTCACCGCGGCCGCCAACCCGGCGCGGCATCTCGAGGCGGCCGCGGCCATGGGCGCCGAAACGGCAGGCGCCGCGCCGCAGGATGCCGGCGAAATCCTGGCCCAGGCGTTCCTCTCGCTGATGCGCGCCACCGGCCTGCCGAACGGCATCACCGCGCTGGGCTACGGCGAGGCCGACGTGCCGGCGCTGGCCGAGGGCGCTTATGCGCAGCAGCGGCCGCTGGTCATGGCGCCGCGCAGCGTGTCCAAGCAGGACCTCGAGGGCCTGTACCGCAACGCCCTGCGCTACTGGTGAGCAGCAGCGCCGGCGCGCCGCTTCAGGCGGCCGCCTCGCCGAGGTAGGCCGCCCGCACCTTCGGGTCGTGCAGCATCTCCCGGGCGTCGCCGGACAGCGTGATCAGGCCCGAGTCCATCACGTAGGCGCGATGGGCCGACTCGAGCGCCAGCCGCGCGTTCTGCTCGACCAGCAGCATCGGGATCTTCTGTGCCGCCACCGAGCGGACGACCTCGAAGATCTTCTCGACCATCAGCGGCGACAGGCCCATCGACGGCTCGTCGAGCAGCAGCAGCTTCGGCCGGCTCATCATCGCGCGCGCCATGGCCAGCATCTGCTGCTCGCCGCCTGACAGGGTGCCGGCCACCTGTTTGGCGCGCTCCTTCAGCCGCGGGAAGGTCGAGAACATCCGCTCCATGTCCTCTTCGATGCCGGCCGCGTCGTTGCGGACGAAGGCACCCATCTGCAGGTTCTCGGTGACCGTCATCCGCGTGAACACGCCGCGGCCCTCCGGCACCATCACCAGGCCGCGGCGCAGCAGCTGATACGGCGCCTGGCCGCTGGTCGAGGCGCCGAAGTACTCGATGCTGCCGGCCCACGCCTGCGTGCCGGTGATCGCCTTCAGCGTCGTCGTCTTGCCGGCGCCGTTGGCGCCGATCAGCGTGACCAGCTCGCCCTCGTGGATCTCGAGGTCGATTCCCTTGACCGCCTGGATGCCGCCGTAGGCGACCTTCAGTCCGGCGACCTTCAGGATCGGGCGCGAAGTGCTCATGACACCGTCTGCGGCGCCGGCGCTGGCGCCGGGGCCTGCGCGCCGCCGAGATAGGCCTCGATCACGGCCGGGTCGCGCTGCACGTCGGCGGGCGTGCCCTCGGCGATGATCTTGCCGTAGTCGAGCACGGTGACGCGGTCGCACAGGCCCATCACCAGCTTCACGTCGTGTTCGATCAGCAGGATGGTCGTGCCGTCGTCGCGGATGTGCGACAGCAGCTCGCGCAGCGACATCTTCTCGGTGGCGTTCATGCCGGCGGCCGGCTCGTCGAGCGCCAGCAGCTTCGGATCGGTGGCCAGGGCGCGGGCGATCTCCAGCCGCCGCTGGTCGCCGTAGGCCAGCGTCCGTGCCTGGAAGTCGGCGTAGCGGCGGATGCCGACGTAGTCGAGCAGCTCGAGCGCACGGGCGCGGATGGCGGCTTCCTCGACGCGCTGCGACTTCGTGCGCAGCACCGCGCCGAGCGCGGTCGACTTCGTGCGCACGTGCCGGCCGACCATCACGTTCTCCAGCGCCGTCATCTCGGGGAAAAGGCGGATGTTCTGGAAGGTGCGGGCGATGCCCGCCTCGGCGACCCTGTGCGGCTCGCTCGGCGAGTACGGCCTGCCGGCCAGCTCGAAGCTGCCCGAGTCCGGCGTGTACAGGCCGGTGATCACGTTGAAGAAGGTGGTCTTGCCGGCGCCGTTCGGCCCGATCAGGCCGTAGATCTGGCCGCGGCGGATGGTGACGCCGACGTCGGCCAGCGCCTGCAGCCCGCCGAAGCGCTTGTTGACGCCAGCGGCACGCAGGACCGGCGCCTCGCTGGCGGCGCTCACCCGGCGGCTCCCGCCTTGGCCGGGCCGCGCATCGCCGGGTTGACGCCGTGCTCGGGCGCCGGCCACAGGCCCTTGGGCCGGTACAGCATGATCACCACCATCGCCAGGCCGTAAAGCATCATGCGCAGCACCTCGGCGTCGATCAGCACGCGGCCGAACACCTGCTCCTGCACCGGTACCACGGTGTGGCGCAGCACCTCCGGGAACACCGACAGCAGCACCGCGCCGAGGATCACGCCGGGAATGTGGCCGAGCCCACCGAGCACGACCATCGCCAGCACGATGATCGACTCCATCAGGGCGAACGACTCCGGCGAGACGAAGCCCTGGAAGGCGGCGAACATCGCGCCCGACACGCCGCCGAAGGTGGCGCCGAGCGCGAAGGCGAGCAGCTTGACGTTGCGCACGTTGATGCCCATCGCCTTGGCGGCGGTGTCGTCCTCGCGGATGGCCATCCAGGCGCGGCCGAGGCGCGAGTCCTGCAGGCGGACGCAGACGATGATGGTGATCACCGTCAGCAGCAGGAACAGGTAGTAGTAGAGGTAGACGGAGGGCAGCTTGACGAAGCCCAGGTCGAGCGTGCGGGCGAAATTGATGCCGGCGATGCGCACCGGGTCGATCAGGGTGATGCCCTGCGGGCCGTTGGTGATGTTCAGCGGCGCGTTCAGGTTGTTGAGGAAGATGCGGATGATCTCGCCGAAGCCGAGCGTGACGATCGCCAGGTAGTCGCCGCGCAGCTTCAGCACCGGTGCGCCGAGGATGACGCCGAAGAACGCGGCCAGCGCCGCGCCGAGCGGGACCACCATCCAGACCGAGCTGTGGAAGCCCTGCGGGAAGATCGCCGCCAGCGCCGGGAAGTTGCTGGTCAGGTGCGGCGAGGCGAGCAGCGCGTACATGTAGGCGCCGACCGCGTAAAAGGCGATGTAGCCGAGGTCGAGCAGGCCGGCGAAGCCGACCACGACGTTCAGTCCCAGCGCCAGCATCACGTACAGCGCGGCGAAGGCGAGCGCCCGTACCCAGGCGTTGCCCATCGAGCCGACGACGAACGGCAGCGCCACCAGCACCGCGGCGATGACGAAGGTGGCGGCGAGCGCCGCGGCCGGCTTGTCGCGCAGCGAGGGGAAGAGCAGCGTCACCGCCCGAGCCTCACGCGCGGTCGGAGACGCGTTCGCCGAGCAGCCCGCTCGGCCGCAGGATCAGCACCGCGCACAGCACGATGAAGGCGAACACGTCCTGGTAGTGCGAGCCGAGCACGCCGCCCGTGAGCTGGCCGATGTAGCCGGCGCCGAGCGCCTCGATCAGGCCGAGCAGCAGCCCGCCGAGCATGGCGCCGGGGATGTTGCCGATGCCGCCGAGCACCGCCGCGGTGAAGGCCTTCAGGCCGGGCATGAAGCCCATGTAGAAGTGCGCCACCGAGTAGGTGGCGGCGAGCATCACGCCGGCCACCGCCGCCAGCGACGCGCCGATCGCGAAGGTGACCATGATGACGAAGTTCGGATTGACTCCCATCAGGCCGGCCACCCGCTGGTTCTCGGCGGTGGCGCGCATCGCCCGGCCGAGCTTGCTGCGGTTCACCAGCGTCATCAGGCCGGCCATGATCAGCGCCGACAGGCCGATGACCACCAGCTTGGTCACGGTCACCGTGGCGCCGAAGACATGGATCGGCTCCGACGGAAGCAGGGTCGGGAAGGTCATGTAGTTGCGGCCCCAGACCAGCATCGCCACCGTCTGCAGCACGATCGACACGCCGATGGCGGTGATCAGCGGCGCCAGTCGCGGCGCGCCGCGCAGCGGCCGGTAGGCGACCCGCTCGATGATCAGGCTGGTGACCACGCAGGTGGGGATCGCCACGGCCATTCCGGCGATCATCAGCAGCCAGCCCGGCAGGTCGGGGAACTGCGCCTGCAGCGCGACGATGGCGGTCAGCGCGGTCAGCGCGCCGACCATCAGCACGTCGCCGTGGGCGAAATTGATCAGGTTCAGGATGCCGTAGACCATCGTGTAGCCGAGCGCGATCAGCGCATACAGGCTGCCGAGCACGAGCCCGTTGATGATCTGCTGGAAGAAAGTGTCCATGACGGCGGATGCGAAAGCCCTGTGGCACGCGCCGTAGCCCGGCACGCGCAGGGGGCGATGCTAACAGGCTGCCGCGCCCGGCCCGCCGGGGCCGCTACGCCGGTGCCAGCGTCATCAGGCTGGCGTTGCCGCCGGCGGCCGCGGTGTTGACGGTCACCGTCTGCTCGGCCACCAGCGCCGAGACCGGGTAGCTGCCGTCATCGGCCGGCGTCACGACGCGCACGCGCGGGCCGTCTCGCTCGGCCATCAGGCGGCGCAGGGTCGGCGCCTGCTGCGGCCCGCACAGGACGAGGTCGGCGGCAGCGTCGGCGGCCCCGTGCGCCGCCCGCACCAGCGGCCCGATTTCCGGCGGCAGCTGCGCCAGTACCGCCTCGGCGCCGGGCGCGCACAGGACGACGCGGTTGCCGCCGACCAGCGCCGCCGCCGCCTGCCGCAGCAGCTCGCTCGCGTCGTCGGCGACACAGAGGACGCGTCCGCGGGCGATGAAGCGAAGGTGGTTCGACTCGCCGGTCGGTCCCGGCAGTTCGACCGCACGAGCCAGCGGCGCTTGCTGGGCCAGCCTCGCGCAGGCGGCGGCCAGATCGGCGCGCCCGCTGGCCTGTGCCCACTGCCACAGCGCGCTGAACGCCGGCGGCAGCGCGGCATCGGCGGCGGCAGGCAGCGACGGCGACCGGGCGTTGCGCCGCAGCCGCGGCAGCATCAGCGGCCCGCCGGCCTTCGGGCCGGTGCCCGACAGGCCGAGGCCACCGAACGGCTGCACGCCGACCACGGCACCGATCATGTTGCGGTTGACATAGACGTTGCCGGCACGGATGCGCGCGACGACGAAGTCGATCGTCTCGTCGATCCGGCTGTGCACGCCGAAGGTCAGGCCGTAGCCGGTGGCGTTGATCGCGTCGACCAGCTGACCGAGCCCGTCGCGGCGATAGCGCAGCACGTGCAGCACCGGGCCGAACACCTCGCGGTCGAGCTCGGCGAGCGCGTCGATCTCGACGATCGTCGGCGCGACGAAGTGGCCATGCGCGGCCTGCGCAGGCAGCGGCAGCCGGTCGAGGCGATGGCCGGCGCGCAGGCGTTCGACGTGCGCCTCGAGCCGCTCGCGTGCCTCGGCGTCGATCACCGGACCGATGTCGGTGGCCAGCCGGGACGGGTCGCCGACGCTGAGTTGCCGGAGCGCGCCGTTGAGCATCGACAGCACGCGCGCGGCGATTTCCTCCTGCAGGCACAGCACGCGCAGCGCCGAGCAGCGCTGGCCGGCGCTGTCGAATGCCGAGGCCAGCACGTCGTGGACCACCTGCTCCGGCAGGCTGCTCGAATCGACCACCATGGCGTTGATGCCGCCGGTCTCGGCGACCAGCACGATCTCCTCCTGCACGCTTCGCGCGGCGAGCTGGCGGTCGATCAGCGCCGCCACTTCGCTCGAGCCGGTGAACAGCACGCCGCGTACGCGCGCGTCGGCGGCGAGCTGCGCGCCGACCCGGCCGTCGCCGGGCAGCAGCTGCAGCGCGGCGCGCGGCACGCCGGCCTCGTGCAGCAGCCGCACCGCGCGCGCGGCGGTCAGCGGCGTCTGCTCCGCCGGCTTGGCGACCACGACGTTGCCGGCGGCCAGCGCCGCGCTGACCTGGCCGACGAAGATGGCGAGCGGGAAGTTCCACGGGCTGATGCAGGCGACCACGCCGAGCGGGCTGCCGTCGGCGTCGAAGCCCGGCGCGCGCAGCTGGCCGGCGTAGTAGCGGCAGAAGTCGACCGCCTCGCGCACTTCGCCGAGTGCGTTGCCGAGCGTCTTGCCGGCCTCGTGCACCGCCAGCCACATCAGCTCGGCGTGCTGCGACTCGAGCAGGTCGGCGGCGCGGTCGAGCATCGTCGAGCGCTCGGCGGCGGTCGTCGCCGACCAGCGCGTGGTGTACGCCTGCGCGGCGGCAAGCGCCGACTCGACGTCGTGGCGGCCAGCGTCCCGCACCTGCCCGACCAGCTCCTGCAGGCGGGCCGGGTTGCGCACGGCGCGCGGCTCTGCCTCGCCGGCGGTGCCTTCGGCGAGCAGCGGCGCGGCGTGCCACGACTGGCGGCCGGCCCGGGCGAACGAGGCCTCGAGGGCGAGCAGGGTCGGCTCGTCGTTCAGGTCGAGACCGGCCGAGTTGCGCCGGCCGGGCGCGAACAGGTCGGGCGGCAGGCCGATGCGCGGATGCGGCGCGCCGTCGTGCTCCGCTGCCAGGCCGACCGGATCGCGCAGCAGTTCGTCGATCGTCACCGCCGGGTCGAGGATCTGGTTGACGAACGACGAGTTCGAGCCGTTCTCCAGCAGCCGCCGCACCAGATACGCCAGCAGCGTCTGGTGGCTGCCGACCGGCGCGTAGATGCGGCAGGCGACATCGAGCCTGTCAGCGCCGAGCACCTGGTCGTACAGGGGCTCGCCCATGCCGTGCAGGCACTGGAATTCGTAGTGGCCGACGCCGGCGGCGAGCGCCATCTCGCGCACGCTGGCCAGCGTCAGCGCGTTGTGGGTGGCGAACTGCGGGTAGATCGCCTCGGCGGCCGCCAGCAGCCGCTTTGCGCAGGCGAGGTAGCACACGTCGGTGTGCACCTTGCGGGTGAACACCGGATAGCCGGCCTGGCCCTCGACCTGCGCGCGCTTGATCTCGCTGTCCCAGTAGGCGCCCTTGACCAGGCGCACGCTCAGCCGCCGGCCGCTGCGCCGCGCCAGGTCGACCAGCCAGTCGACCACCAGCGGGCCGCGCTTCTGGTACGACTGCACCACCACGCCGAGACCGTTGAAGCCGCCAAGGCTGGTGTCGAGGGCCAGCCTTTCGGTCAGCTCCAGCGACAGGTCCAGGCGCTCGCTCTCCTCGGCGTCGATCGCCAGTCCCATGTCCCGGGCGCGGGCCAGCGCGCACAGTTCGCGCAGGCGCGGCAGCAGTTCGGCCAGCACGCGCTCTCGCTGGGCGCGGTAGTAGCGCGGGTGCAGCGCGGAGAGCTTGACCGAGATCCCCGGGCCGGCCTCCGCGCCGAGCCCGCCCGAGGTGGCGCCGATGGCGCCGATGGCCGAGCGGTAGGCGGCGAAGTAGGCATCGGCGTCGTCGGCGGTGAGTGCCGCCTCGCCGAGCATGTCGAACGTGTATCGGTAGCCCATCGCGCGCCGGCCGCGCGCGTTCGCCAGCGCCTCGTCGATCGTCTGCCCGGTGACGAACTGCTGGCCGAGCAGGCGCATCGCCAGGTCGACGCCCTTGCGGATCAGCGGCTCGCCGCCGCGCGCGACGAGCTGCGTCAGGCTGCGGCCGAGGCCTTCGTCGCTGTGCGTGGCGACGAGGCGGCCGGTGATCATCAGGCCCCAGGCAGCCGCGTTGACGAACAGCGACTGGCTGCGCCCGAGATGCGCGCGCCAGTCGCCGCCGCCGACCTTGTCGCGGATCAGCGCGTCGGCGGTGGCGGCATCGGGAATGCGCAGCAGTGCCTCGGCCAGGCACATCAGCGCCACGCCCTCGCTGCTCGACAGCGAGAACTCGTGCATCAGCGCGTCCATGCCGCCGGCGCGGCCGCGACGCTGGCGCAGCGTCTCGATCAGTTCGCGGGCGACCCGGCGCGCTGCATTCAGTTGCGGCTCGGCCAGACGCGCCTCGGCGATCAGCTGCCGGACGACCGCTGCCTCGTCGGCACGGTTGGTGGCGGCGATCGCACGGCGCAGTTCGTCGGCGCTCATGGTTGCTCGATCTCGGTGCGGGCTTGCGCGGCGGCTGCGCAAGCTGGGCTGGCCGGCCGGATTCTAGGCAGCCCGCAGCCGGCGTCGATGGAAAAAAAAACGGCACCCGAAGGTGCCGTCTTTCGCCCGTCGCCGGGTCTCAGCGCGAGGTCGAGATGTACTCGAGCTTGCCTTCCTTGACGACGAACATCGAGATGGCGCCGTTCTTGATGTCGCCCTTCTCGTCGAAGGTGATCGTGCCGGTGACGCCGGGGTAGTCAGTCTTGGCCACTTCCTCGACGACCTTGGCCTTGTCCGGCCCGCCGGCGCGCTTGATCGCCTCGGCGACCACGTAGATCGCGTCGTAGCTGTAAGGCGAGTAGATCTGCACGTCCTGGTTGAACTTGGCCTTGTACTTGGCCTTGAATTCCTCGCCCTTGGCCAGCTTCTCGACCGCCTCGCCGGCCATCGAGCAGAGCATGCCTTCGCCGGCGTCGCCGGCCAGCTTGATGAACTCGGGCGAGCACACGCCGTCGCCGGTCAGGTACTTGGCCTTGATGCCGAGCTGCTTCATCTGCTTGGCCATCGGGCCGGCCGTGGCGTCCATGCCGCCGTACATGACCACTTCCGGCTTGGCGGCGCGGATCTTGGTCAGGATGGCGTTGAAGTCAGTCGCCTTGTCGGTCGTGAACTCGCGCGCGACGACCTTCAGGCCCTTTTCCTTGGCCACGCGCTCGACGACGTCGGCCAGGCCCTGGCCGTAGGCGGTGCGGTCGTCGATGATGGCGATCGTCTTGGCCTTCAGTTCGCCGGCGGCGTAGTTGGCGAGCACGGCGCCCTGCTGGTTGTCGTTGGCGACGACGCGGAAGGCGGTCTTGAAGCCCTGCTCGGTGTACTTCGGGTTGGTCGCCGACGGCGAGATCTGCACGATGCTGGCGTCGGAGTAGATCTTCGATGCCGGGATCGTGGTGCCGGAATTCAGGTGGCCGACCACCGCCACCACGCCGGCATCGACCAGCTTCTGCGCGGCCAGAGTGCCTTCCTTCGGGTCAGCCTTGTCGTCCTCGGCGAACAGCTCGAGCGTGTAGGTCTTGTCGCCGACCTTGAGGCCGCCGGCGGCGTTGATCTCGTCGACGGCCAGCCGCGCGCCATTCTCGTTGTCCTTGCCCAGGTGCGCGATGCCGCCGGTCAGCGGTGCGACGTGGCCGATCTTGATCGCCACCGGCGGTGCGGCCACCGGTGCCGGTGCTTTGGCGGGCTCGGCCTTGACCGGCTCTTCCTTCTTGCCGCAAGCGGCGAGCGCGACCGCGGCGGCGATCGCCAGCGGAGCGAGTTTCAGCATGTAGTTCATTCGACCTTCTCCTGCCAGGTGTCCAGATTCGATTATTGGGCCCGGCGACGCCGGCGACGACGTCCGATGGCCCCACTTTGAAAAGCGGGCAATTCTACCTGCACCGGTCGGTGCGGCAAGCCGCGCTGCCCGCGTTGCCGTGGTGGATGGTCAAGCGCCGTTCCTCACGTCTTGGCGGCATGCCCGGCCGGAAGCGGCGCCAGAGCAGGCGCCGGGCCGGCCCTGCGTTACTTGACCGTCAGGACCCACTTGGCCAGGGTCAGCGCCTCGGCTTCGCTGACCTGCGGGTTGGCGGGCATCGGTACCTGGCCCCAGACGCCGGTGCCGCCTTCGCGGATCTTCTTGGCCAGCTTGGTGGCGGCGTCCTTGTCGCCGCCGTACTTGGCGGCGACGTCCTTGTAGGCCGGGCCGACCAGCTTCTTGTCCAGCGCATGGCAGGCCATGCAGTTCTTGGCCTTGGCCAGATCGGCGCTGGCGAAGGCGCCGCCGCTCGCCAGGGCAAGGGTGGCAAGGACGCTGACAGCCAGGATTTTCATCGGGTGCTCCGTGGAGGGTCGAGAGGGAGGGGGCGGAAAAATGGGTCAGGAGTGTAACGGGAACTGACAGCCGGCCGTTGACCTGCCTTGGGAGCGAGGGGCAGCCAGTCTATAGTGACCGTCGGCCCATCGTCCGCAAACGACCATGTGGATCTTCCTGATCGGACTCGCGCTGCTGGTTGGCAAGCTGCTGGACTTCGGCCCGCTGGCGGAGCTGTCCTGGTGGTGGGTCGTGCTGCCATTCGTGATCGCGCTGGTCTGGTGGGAGTTCTTCGAGCGGCGGCTGGGCCTGGACAAGAAGAAGGCCTTCGACGAGCTGGAGAAGGCCAAGCAGGAGCGCATCGCCCGCGCGCTCGAGCGAGAAAAGTCGTCGCGCCACCTGCGCCGCTGATCCGGCGGGACTGCCGGCAGCGGGCCGGCGCCGCTACTTCGCCTCGAACAGCTTCTCGTCGGTGATCGCGCCACGGCTGGCGGTCGACGCCAGGGCGGCGAACTTGGCCAGCGTGCCCCGTGTGTAGCGCGGCGTCGGCGCCTTCCAGGCGGCGCGCCGGCGTGCCAGTTCCGCATCGTCGACGTTGACCTGCAGCAGCAGCTGGTGGGCGTCGATGGTGATCGGGTCGCCCTCGCGCACCAACGCCAGGTTGCCGCCGACGTAGGCTTCCGGCGCGACGTGGCCGACCACCATCCCCCAGGTGCCGCCGGAGAAGCGCCCGTCGGTGATCAGTCCGACGCTCTCGCCGAGGCCCTTGCCGATGATCGCCGAGGTCGGGCTGAGCATCTCTCGCATGCCCGGACCGCCCTTCGGCCCCTCGTAGCGGATCACGACGACGTCGCCGGGCCGGATCCGGTCGGCGAGGATCGCCTCCATCGCCGCGTCCTCGGAGTCGAACACGCGCGCCGGGCCGGTCATCACCGGGTTCTTCAGGCCGGTGATCTTGGCGACGCAGCCTTCCTGCGCCAGGTTGCCCTTCAGGATCGCGAGGTGCCCCTGCGCATACAGCGGCTTGCCGAAAGGCCGGATCACGTCCTGGTCGGCGCGCGGCTCGGCCGGTACGTCCTCGAGCATCTCGGCCATCGTCCTGCCGGTGATCGTCATGCAGTCGCCGTGCAGCAGGCCGTTGGCGAGCAGCATCTTCAGCACCTGCGGGATGCCGCCGGCGGCGTGCAGGTCGGTCGCCACGTAGCGGCCGGACGGCTTCAGGTCGCACAGCACCGGCACCCGGCGGCGGATGCGCTCGAAGTCATCGATGGTCCACTCGATGCCGGCCGAATGCGCGATCGCCAGGTAGTGCAGCACGGCGTTGGTCGAGCCGCCGACCGCCATGATCAGGCTGACCGCGTTCTCGATCGACTCGCGGGTGATGATCTGCGACGGGCGCAGGTCCTTCTTCACTGCCTCGATCAGCACCCGCGCGGCCTCGGCCGTGGAGTCGACCTTCTCCTGGTCGGGGTTGGCCTGCGTCGACGAGTACAGCAGGCTCATGCCGAGCGCCTCGAACGACGAGCTCATCGTGTTGGCGGTGTACATGCCGCCGCAGGAGCCCGAGCCGGGGATGCAGCGCCGCTCGATCTCCTTGAAGTCGGTCTCGTTCAGGCGGCCGGCGGTGAACTCGCCGACCGCCTCGAAGGCGGAGACGATGGTCAGGTCCTTGCCCTTGTAGTGGCCGGGCTTGACCGTGCCGCCATAGACGTAGATCGCCGGCACGTCGCAGCGGGCGATCGCCATCACGCCGCCGGGCATGTTCTTGTCGCAGCCGCCGATGACGATCACGCCGTCCATCCACTGGCCGTTGACGCAGGTCTCGATGCAGTCGGCGATCACCTCGCGGCTGACCAGCGAGTACTTCATGCCCTCGGTGCCCATGCCGATGCCATCGGAAATGGTCGGTGTGCCGAAGACCTGCGAATTGGCGTTGCAGCGGGCGATCTCGTCGATCGCCGCGTCGGCCAGCCGCTGCAGGCCGGAGTTGCACGGCGTGATCGTCGAGTGGCCGTTGGCCACGCCGATCATCGGCTTGTCGAAATCGTCGTCCCGGTAGCCCATCGCGTAGTACATGGCGCGGTTGGCCGAGCGGGCGATTCCCTGGGTGACGTTGCGGGAGCGGCGGTTGTAAGGCATGGGTACGGGTGAGCCGTGAGAAGTGATCGGTGATCCGTTATTTGGGCAACGCGGTCGATTACCTACAATCGACGGATTCTAGTGCGCGCGCCTGCCATGCTCGTCCATCCGCAGTTCGACCCGGTGGCCTTCTCCCTCGGTCCGATCGCCGTGCGCTGGTACGGCCTGATGTACCTGGTGGGGTTTGCGCTGTTCTGGTGGCTGGGCCGTCTGCGCGCACGCGATGCGTGGCGGGGCATGAGCCGGCAGGACGTCGAGGACCTGCTGTTCTTTGGCGTGCTGGGCGTGATCATCGGCGGCCGCCTCGGCTACGTCCTGTTCTACAAGCCGGGGTACTACCTGGGCCATCCCCTCGAGGCGCTGATGCCGTGGAAGGGCGGGATGGCCTCGCACGGCGGCATCATCGGCGTGATCGTGGTGATGTGGCTGTTCGCCCGCGCCCGCGGCAAGTCGTTCCTGCAGGTGGCCGACTTCGTCGTGCCGCTGGTGCCGCTCGGACTGGCGGTGGGCAGGCTCGGCAACTTCATCAACGGCGAGCTGTGGGGGCGGCCGGCCGATCCGGGCGTCTGGCCGTGGGCGATGGTCTTTCCGCAGGCGGGCGACGGGGTGCCACGCCATCCGTCGCAGCTGTACCAGGCCACGCTCGAGGGCGTGCTGCTGTTCGTGATCCTGTGGATCTATTCGCGCAAGCCGCGGCCGCCGGGATGCGTCGGTTCGGCGTTCCTGATCGGCTACGGGGCACTGCGGTTCATTGCCGAGTTCGGCCGCGAACCGGACGCATTCCTCGGCCTGCTGGCGCTGCGTCTGTCGATGGGGCAGTGGCTGTCGTTGCCGATGATCATCGCCGGCATCGGGCTTTTCGTTTACTTTCGCTTCTCCCGGCACGCAGGCGGGTCCCCGGCGCCGGCGGCGCGAGGCGCGCGGCGGTAGGAAGCGACAGCCGAGGACGCGCGTGGTCCGCCCTGCGGCACCGCGATCGGCGGCGATGGCTTGCGGGATCCACTGATTCGTTCCGGAGGGCAGCTGTCATGGCGGGAACCATCCACTTCGTTGCTGATGCCGGGATTGCGACGGTCAGGCTCGACTCGCCTGGCAAGCTGAACGCGGTCA
Source organism: Burkholderiales bacterium (assembly GCA_020355165.1). GTDB lineage: Bacteria > Pseudomonadota > Gammaproteobacteria > Burkholderiales > Burkholderiaceae_F > JADJWR01. Next base: position 405,092 of record CP070661.1, on the reverse strand, counting down.
ACGTGGCCATGTGGCAGGAGCTGCGTCGGGTGTTCGAGGCGCTCGACGGCGACGACACGGTGCGCTGCGTCGTCGTGCGCGGGGCCGGCGGCAACTTCGCCGCCGGCGCCGACCTCGACGAGTTCGGCGAAGTGCACCACGACGTGGCGAGTGGACGAAGGTTCCACCTCGAGACGGTGCTGCCGTCGCTGGCGGCGATCCGCGATGTGCGGCAGCCGGTGCTGGCGGCCATCGAGGGCATCTGCGCCGGCGGCGGCCTGGAGATCGCGCTCGCCTGCGACATCAGGATTGCCGCCGACAACGCCCGCTTCGGCCTGCCGGTCGGCCGGCTCGGCCTTCCGGTGGTGCTGCCGGAGCTGCGGCTGGTGCTGGAGCGGCTGGGGCAGGTGCTGACCACCGAGCTGCTGCTGACGGGGCGGCTGCTCGACGCCAAGGAGGCGCGCGACCGGGGCGTCGTCTCGCGCGTGGTGCCGGCGGCCGAACTCGAGTTGAGGCTGATCGAGTCGGCGCACGCGATTGCCGCCGGCTCGCCGCTGGCGGCGAGCCGCAACAAGGCGCAGATCCGCCTGCTGGTCGAGCGTGGCATGCAGTACACGGCGCACGACCTGGACGCGAGCTTCGAGTTCCTGGATTCCGAGGACTACCGCGAAGGCATTGCCGCCTTCATCGCCAAACGCCATCCGAACTTCACCGGCAAATGAAGAACCACAACCTGTACGCACTGATCGAGAGCCGGATGCCGCGCGACCTGGCGGCGGTCTGCATGGAGACGCCCGACGGCCTCGTTTACTCCTATCGCGACCTGCACTCCGGCTCGGCGCGCATCGCCGGCTGGCTGACCAGCCTCGGCCTGCCCGCCGATGCCGACGGCGCGCCGCCGCGGATCGCCGTGCAGGTGGAGAAGTCGCCGGAGGCGGTGATGCTCTACCTGGCCGCCCTGCGCGCGGGCTTTGCCTACGTGCCGCTGAACACCGCCTACCAGGCGGCCGAGATCGAATACTTCCTGAACGACGTCAAGCCGGGCGTATTCGTCTGCACGCCGCAGCGGCTGGCGCAGCTGGCGCCGCTGGCCGAGCAGGCCGGCTGCGCGCGGGTGGCGACCCTCGGCGAGAGCCGCGACGGCAGCCTGCTCGAGGCGGCGGCGCCGTTTCCCGACCGGTTCGGCACCGCCGCGCGCGCCGGCTCCGACCTGGCGGCGATCCTCTACACCTCGGGCACGACCGGCCGCAGCAAGGGGGCGATGCTGTCGCACCGGAACCTGTCGTCCAATGCGCTGGTGCTCGACGAATTCTGGGGCTTCCTCGAGGAACGCGATGCCGGCGGACGCGACGTGCTGCTGCACGCGCTGCCGATCTTCCATGTGCACGGGCTGTTCGTGGCGCTGCATGCGGCGCTTCTGGCCGGCGGCTCGATGATCTTCCTGCCGAAGTTCGAGCCGCGGCAGGTGATCGCCGCGCTGCCGCGCGCCACGGTGTTCATGGGCGTGCCGACACACTACACGCGCCTGCTCGCCGAGCACGGGCTCGACCGGCATGCCTGCCGCCACATGCG
>CP070661.1:379315-403441 GCA_020355165.1 Burkholderiales bacterium | reverse complement strand
CACCGGCCAATCGGCCAGCCACCGCAGGCGACCGCCCTGCCCGCCGAGGACTTCGCGGCGCAACGCAAACGGGCGGCCGCCGCGGCCGGCGCACATCGTCGCGGCCAGCCGCGGCAGCAGGCCGCGCCGCGCCGGCACCAGCGCCAGCGCCGCCAGCGGCACGGCGATCGCCAGCAGCGCCAGCGCCACCAGCAGGTCGACGGCGCGCTTGGTCGCCTCGTAGGCGAGGTGCCTCATCAGTACGCCCCCCGCCCCTTGACGACGGCGGGAATCGTCTGCCCGAGCAGCTTGATGTCGACGCCGAGGTTGCCCTTCTCGATGTAATCGACGTCGAGCTCGACCTGGCGCGGAAACGGAATCTCGGAACGACCCTGCACCTGCCAGTGGCAGGTCAGACCAGGCACCGCCTCGAGCCGCCGGCGGTCGGCAAGCGAGTAGCGAACCACCTCCCGCGGCAGCGCCGGCCGCGGGCCGACCAGCGACATGTCGCCGACCAGCACGCACCACAGCTGCGGCAGCTCGTCGATGCTGGTGCGGCGGATGATGCGGCCGATCCACGTGATGCGCGGATCAGCGCGCATCTTGAAGGTGACGCCCTTAGCGCCGTGCTGGTTCTGCGCGCTGAGCTGCTCGACCAGCGACTCCGCGTTCATCACCATCGAGCGGAACTTGGGAAAGCGGAAGACGCGGCCGTATTGACCGACGCGCTGCTGCCAGTACAGCACCGGGCCGCGGTCGGTCAGCCAGATGAGCAGCGCGACCAGCGCGAACAGCGGCAGCAGTGCAAGCAGCGCGAACGCCGCGACCGTGACGTCGAGGGCGCGCTTGGCCAGCCGGCGCAGTCGCTCGACGGCGAGCCAGCCGCGGCACAGCAGGTCGCGCCGCAGGCGCCGCAGCCGCTGGGTCAGGCGCGAAGCCTCCGGCACGGCAGCCGGTCCAATCTCGTCGTATGCATCGCCCATGACCTTCCTGGCCTTCCCTATGGGTGTCCGAATCACGGAACGGATTGCATCAGCGCCGCGGCGCCGAGCGTGGCGAGAATGCAAACTGTTCGCAAATTCCCTCATGCGCTGCACCGCGACGCGCGGGCGAGGCAGGGGCGAACGCCGCTCAGCGGATCACCCGCAGGCGCGGCGACGCCATGCGCACGGCGGCAGCCCGGACCGGTGCGGCGGCCCGCGCGGGCGCGCGCTGCAATAGCGCCTCGGACCAGCCGAGGATCAGGAACAGCGCCGGCATCACCTGCTCGCCCAGGTAGACGGTGCCGAGCGTGACGAACACCGCCAGCAGGATGCCGGCGAAGGTCAGCGCCAGGCTGTTCGAGTCGTGCGCCTCGGCCATTCCTCGGCGGAACAGGCGTCCCCCCTGCCAGGCGAAGAGGAACAGCAGCAGTCCGGTGGCGACCAGCCCGTGCATCAGCGACAGCAGCAGGTAGTAGTTGTCGATCGACGCCATGCCCGGCAGCTTGGGCCAGGTGTTGCGCCCCCAGCCGAGCGCGGTGTGCTCGATGGCGATGTCGATGTAGCGCTCGATCATCACCTTGCGGTACATGGCCGACTCCTGCGACATCGTCATCGGCATGCCCGGCTGCACGTCGAGGTAGGCCATCAGCGCGAGGTAGCCGACCGGCACCAGCACGACGAAGCCGGCCACCACCGCCGGCAGAAGCTGGCGCCGGCGCGGCGAACTGGCGACCATGATCAGCACCGCGCCCAGCAGCGCGCCGAGCAGCGGCCCGCGGGCGATCGTCATCACGCTGCCCACGGCGAGCACCAGCGAGATGACCGCCGCCTTCGACCACGGCAGTGCCGGCAGCAGCGGGAAACGCGGCTCCCATTGCCTGCCCCACTGCAGCCAGCGCGCAAGCCGGTAGGCGACGACCACCATGATCCCGGCCAGGATCGCATGCGAGTACGGGCCGGCCACGCGGGCGAAGCCGTGCCGGAAGGTGGTGACCCAGCCCAGCCCCTGGCCGGGGAACAGATTGCCGAGGTAACGCAGGAAGGGATTGACGCCGAAGCGGAACTCGTAGGCGCCGATGATCGTCACCGCGAACACCAGGATCACGAAGCGGCGGGCGACGGCAACGTCCTTGTCGCGCCCGTCGAGCAGCAGGCGCGCCGCCAGGTACGGGCCGGCCATCGAGGCCAGCGTGGCAAACATCAGGTTCTGCGCTTCCTTGTAGCCCGCGGCGAGGAACTCGGAAGCGGCGATCAGGGCGGCCAGCGCGAACACGGCGACGTCGGTGACGCTCGGCCGCCAGTGGCGTCCGTAGCGCACCAGCGCGACCAGCACGATCGGCACGATCGCCGCCTGGTTGAAGTTCATCTTCGGGATGCCCTGCAGCGTCGCCCGGAACGCCTCCGGCACGAGCAGCAGCAGCGGCAGGTACACCGCCAGCAGCGCGCGCAGCGGCGAGACGCGGATGGCGACCCAGCCGCTGACGAGCAGCGCGACAAAGACCAGCGGATACATCGGGCGGTGCGACGGCGCGGAATGGGGAGGACCGCATTGGAGCGCGCCGCGGCGGCCCGTGACCGATCTTGGCCGAGGTTTTCCAAACAGTTTTCAACTCCGACACAAATCGCCGCCGGCGCCCCGCTGTAATTCGGCCCATGGAAACGAACGCCCAAAGCCCCGCCGCGGCGACCCCGGAAGACGGCGCGCCGCGCCTGTCGGTCGTCGTCATCGGCCGCAACGAAGGCGAGCGGCTGACGCGTTGCCTGGCGTCGGTCGGCCGGGCGCTCGGCTCGCCGATCGATTCCGAGCTCATCTACGTCGACTCCGATTCGACCGACGACAGCCGCAGCCGCGCCGCCGAGTCCGGGGCGACCGTCCTGCGCGTGCGTCCGCAGCGGCCGTGCGCCGCCGTCGGCCGCAACGCCGGCTGGCGCGCCGCACGCGGCGAGTTCGTGCTGTTCCTCGACGGCGACACGCTGCTCGATCCCGGATTCGTGCCGCGGGCGCTGGCGGCGATGGCCGAGCCGACGGTCGCCGTCGTCTGGGGCCACCGGCGCGAGATGGCGCCGGAACAGTCGCCGTACGTGCGCGCGCTCGATCTCGACTGGGTCTACGCCCCCGGCATCGTGCCGTTCTGCGGCGGCGATGCGCTGGTGCGGCGCGACGTGCTGGCGGCGGTCGGTGGCTTCGACGAGCGGCTGATCGCCGGCGAGGAGCCGGAGCTGTGCCAGCGCATCCGCGCCGCCGGCTCGCTGATCCTGCACATCGACGCGCCGATGACGCTGCACGACCTCGGCATCGCCAGCTTCCGCCAGTACTGGCGGCGGGCCTTCCGCGCCGGGCATGCCTACGCCGAGGTGTCACGGCTGACGCGCGCTGCCGGACAGCCGCTGTGGACGGCACAGGCGCGGCGCAACCTCGTGCACGGCGGCGCCGTCGCGGCGGCGCCGGTCGCGCTCGCCGCTGCCACCGTCGCCGGGCCGCTGCCGCTGGCCGTCGTCATCGGCGCCGGCGTGGCGCTGCTCGCGCGCACCTACCGCCGCTGCGCCTGGAAGTCGGACAGCCGCCCGACCCGCGCCCTGTACGCGCTGCACTCGCACCTGCAGCAGCTGCCGATCCTGTGCGGCCAGCTGGCCTTCCACCTCGATCGCCTGCGCGGCCGCCGCCGCGCGCTGATCGAATACCGCGCGAGGGCGTCGTGAAGCGGCTGCTCGCCGCCCTGCTCGCTCCGTTCGCCCGCCTGGCCGGCGCGTGGGAAAAGCTCGCCCGCCTGTGGGCCTTCGCCCGCCTGCGGGCCGAGCTGCCGGGCCGGCGCCTCGACGCCAGCAACGTCGTGCTGGGTCCGGCGGAACTGCGTGGCTCGCGGCGCATCCGCCTCGGCCGCCGGCTGTTCCTCTACCGCGAGCTGTACCTGGAGACGCAGGGCAGCGGCGAGATCACGATCGGCGACGGCGTCGTCATTTCGCGCGGCGCGCACCTGGTCGCCTTCGCCGGCATCCGCATCGGTGACGGCTCGATGATCGGCGAGTACGCCAGCATCCGCGACGCCAACCACCGCGCCGGAACCGGCGGCCCGCTGCGCGACGCCGGCCACGACGCGCGGCCGATCGAGATCGGCCGCGACGTTTGGATCGGCCGCGGCGTCACCGTGCTGCCGGGCGTGCGCATCGGCGACGGCGCGGTGGTCGGCGCCAATGCCGTGGTCACCCGCAATGTGCCGGCCGGCGCCCGTGTCGGCGGCGTGCCGGCGCGCAGCCTCGCTGCGGAGGCGGCCTGAGATGCAGCGCCGCAAGATCATCCTCGCCGCCTACCAGTGCGGCCCCGGGCTGGGATCGGTGTCGCAGATCGGCTGGGAGTGGTACTCGCGGCTGGCGCGTGAACACGAGGTCACGCTGGTGACGCACGTGCGCAACCGCGAAGCGCTCGCCGCCGCCGGGGCGCCGCTGGCCGGGAGCCGAATCGTCTACGTCGACACCGAGTGGTTCGCCGGCCCGCTGTACCGGCTGTCGCGCCGGCTCTTCCCGTTCAGCGAGCACAGCGTCTTCATGCTGTCGTCGCTCGACTACTTCCTGTTCGACTTCCAGGCCTGGCGGGCGCTCGCCGCGCGCATGCGCCAGGGCGAGCGCTTCTCGCTGCTGCACCGGGTCACCCCGATCACGCTGGCCGCACCGAGCTGGCTCGGCCGGCTCGGCCTGCCGGTCGTGCTGGGGCCGCTGAACTGCGGTCTCGACACGCCGGCGGGCTTCGAATCGGTGCTGCGCAAGGACGCGGTGTGGCTGACCCGCCTGCGCGGCGTCGGCCGGCTGGCGGCGGCGTTCTCGGGTGCGACGCGTCACGCAGCGCGCATTCTCACCGCCACCCAGGCCACGCTCGCCTCGGTGCCGGCACGGCATCGCCCGCGCTGCCGGATGATGGTCGAAAACGGCGTCGACCTCGAACGCTTCCGCGCCAGCGCCTGGCCGCAGCCGCCGTCGGCCAGCGAGCCGCTGCGCGTGCTGTTCGTCGGACGGCTGGTGCCCTTCAAGGGGGTCGGCATGCTGCTCGATGCGGCGGCGCTCGCCGCCGCGAGCGGCCGGCCGATCGAGGTCACGATCGTCGGCAGCGGGCCGATGGAACAGGCGTGGCGGGCGCAAGCTGCCGCACTCGGCATCGAACGGCTGGTCCGCTTCATGGGGGCGCTGCCGGCCGAGCAGGTGGCGGCCGAGATGGCGCGCTGCCACGTCTTCTGCCTGCCGTCGGTGCGCGAGTCCGGCGGCGCCGTGCTGCTGGAGGCGATGGCCTGCGCCCGGCCGGTCATCGCGGTCGGCTTCGGCGGCCCGGCGGAGATCGTCGACGACGAAGTCGGCCGCCTGCTGGCACCGGTGAGCGCCGGGCAGGTGACGGCCGACCTCGCTGCCGTGCTGGCTGATGTGTGCGCCGATCCCGCGACCTGGCGGCGGCGCGGTATCGCCGGGCGCCGCCGCGCGGAACAGATGTTCAGCTGGCCGGCCAAGGTCGCCGGCGCCGCGGCCGTCTACGACGAGCTGGCCGCTGTGGAGGCCTCGCATGCCTGAGACACGCGTTCGACGGATGGCCTATCTGGTCAGCCGCTACCCGGCGGTGTCGCACACCTTCATCCTGCGCGAGGTCGAGGCGCTGCGCCGGCAGGGCTTCGTCATCGAGACCGCCTCGATCAACCGGCCCGACCAGCAGCCGCAGCAGATGCCGCCGCGCGAGCGCGAGGAGGCGGCGCGCACCTACTACGTCAAGGCGCACGGCGTCGCCGGCGCACTGGCGGCGCACGCGATCGCGCTCTGGCAGCGGCCGCGCGCCTGGCTGGCCGGCCTGCTCTACGCGCTGCGGCTCGGCGGCACCGACCTGCGCCGCATCGCGCTCGGCGTCGGCTACTTCACCGAGGCGCTGATGGTCGGCCGCTGGATGCGCGCCAACGAGCTGCCGCACCTGCACGTGCACTTCGCGACCGCCGCCGCCAGCGTCGGCCTGTGCGTGAAGAAGGTGTTCGGCACCTCGCTGTCGCTGATGATCCACGGGCCGGACGAGTTCGACGACGTGCGCGGCCAGTTGCTGGCCGAGAAGATCGCCGGCGCCGACTTCCTGTTCTGCATCGGCAGCTTCGCCCGCAGCCAGGCCATGCGCCTGTCCGCCCCCGCGCAGTGGACCAAGATCGACATCGCCCGGCTCGGCGTCGACCCCGGGCAGTACGCGCCGCGCCTTGCCCCTCGCCGCGACGACGGCCCGTTCCACGTGCTGTGCGTCGGCCGTCTGGTCGCGGCCAAGGGCCAGCACGTGCTGGTCGACGCCGCGCGCCGGCTGGTTGCCGGGGGACGCGACGTGCGCGTGACGATCGTCGGCACCGGCCCCGACGAAACCGGGCTGCGCGCCGCCATCGACGCTGCCGGGCTGCAGACCAAGGTCTGCCTGACCGGGGCACTGAACCAGGACGAGGTCCGCCGGCTGTACGGCGAGGCCGATGCCTTCGTGCTGCCCAGCTTCGCCGAGGGCATCCCGGTCGTGCTGATGGAAGCGATGGCCAGCGGCGTGCCCTGCGTGACGACGCGCATCACCGGCATTCCGGAGCTGATCCGCAGCGACGACGAAGGGCTGCTGGTGGCGCCGTCGGATGCGGAGGCGCTCGCCGCGGCGATCGCCCGCCTGATCGACGATCCCGGCCTGCGCGCGCGCATCGGCGCCGCCGCGCGCCGGCGGGTCGACGCCGACTATCACCTCGAGCGCAACACGGTCCGCCTGGGCCGGCTGTTCGCCCGTCGCCTGGAGGCACTGCAATGAAAGGCGGAGTCCTGCGCGGCCTGCTCACCCGTTTCGTGCTGGCCACCGGCCGGCTGACCGGCCTGTATCGGCGCCTGTGCGCGCCGGACGGCGAGGCGTGGGCGCGCGTGCTGCGCCGTCACGGCGGCCTGTTCGCGATGGGCGAGCACTGCTCGGTGCAGACCAACGTGCTGATCACCGACCCGCCGCACGTGCGCCTCGGCAACAACGTGCGCCTGTCCGGCTGCACGCTGTTCGGCCACGACGGCAGCGTGAACATGCTCAAGCGCCTGAGCGGCAAGACCCTCGACCGCGTCGGCAAGATCGACATCCGCGACAACGTCTTCATCGGCCATCAGGCGATCGTGCTGCCCGGCGTGACGATCGGCCCGAACGTGGTGGTCGCCGCCGGCGCCGTGGTGACGAAGGACGTCGCGCCGGACACCGTCGTCGCCGGCAATCCGGCGCGGCCGATCGGCACGGTCAGCGCGCTCATCGAGCGGCTCGAGCGCCGCACGCGGGCGCTGCGCTGGTACGGCCATCCGCAGCTTGCCGCCGACCACTTCGGCCCGGCGTCACCGGAACTCGTCGCCCTGCGCAACGCCGATTTCTTCGCCGCACCGATCACCCATGGAGAGTGCCGATGACCCCCGACCTGCAATCCGTCCTGGCGGTCGCCGCCGCGGCACTGGCCGTCCTCGCCCTGCCGGGCACGCTGTGGCTGGCCGTGCTGACACTGGCCGGCCTGCTGCCGCCGGCGCGGCCGCGCCAGCAGCCTGCCGGCGGCCGCATCGCCATCGTCGTGCCGGCGCACAACGAGGAGTTGCGCCTGCCGCGAACGCTCGCCAGCCTGCTGGCCGAGTGCCGGCGCGACGTCGACACCGAAGTGATCGTGGTCGCCGACAACTGCACCGACGGCACGGCCGACGTGGCACGCTGCCACGGCGCGCGCGTGCTGGTACGACACGACCTCGCCAAGCGCGGCAAGGGCTACGCGCTCGACCACGCTTTCGGCAAGCTCCTGGCGGAAGATTTCCGCTACTTCGTCGTCGTCGACGCCGACTCGGAACTGGACGCCGGCTTCGTCGAGGCGATCCGCCGCCACTTCGCCGCCGGCGCCGACGTCGTGCAGGCCCGCTACACGGTGCTCAACGCCGGCGACTCGCTGCGCACGCGCTTCATGGAGCTCGCGCTGGCCGCCTTCAACGTGCTGCGCCCGCGCGGCCGCGCCGCCCTCGGCTTCTCGGCCGGACTGCTCGGCAACGGCTTCGCCCTGCGCCGTGAGGTGCTGCAGGCGCTGCCCTATGCGGCCGGCTCGATCGTCGAGGACCTCGAGTACCACCTGGTGCTGGTCTTCCACGGAGTCTCGGTCGCCTTCGCCGACGACGCGCGCGTGCGCGGCGAGATGCCGGCCTCCGGCGCCGGCGTGCGCCAGCAGCGGCTGCGCTGGGAGGGCGGCCGCCTGCGCATGCTGCTCGAGCACGCGCCGGGCCTGGCCGCCGACCTGCTGCGCGGCCGCGGCCGCGCCGCCGAGCCGCTGCTCGACCTGCTGCTGCCGCCACTCGCCTATCACGCCGCCCTGCTCGGCGCACTGGCGCTGCTGCCCTTCGACTGGGCGCGCCTGATCGGGCTGGGCGGACTCGCGGTGCTGGCGCTGCACGTGCTGGCGGCGATCGTCGTCTGCCGGCTGCCGGCCTCGCGACTGCTGCTGCTCGCGGTCGCACCCTTGTACGTGCTGTGGAAGATCCTGCTGCTGCCGGCGACGTTCGCCGCCGCGGCGCGCGACCACCCGTGGGTGCGCACGGCGCGCGAGTCGGTGCGCGAAGGCGTGCAGCCATGAGCGGCGGCGCCCACCGCGCGCCGGCAGGCGCCGGCACGACACCGGATGTCTCGGTGATCGTCGTTTCCTACAACACGCGCGAGATCCTGCGCCGGTGCCTGGCGCGGCTCGCGGAGGAACTGGCCACCGTCGACGGCGAGGTGATCGTCGTCGACAACGCCTCGGCCGACGGCTCGGCCGACATGGTGGCGGACGAATTCCCCGCGGTGCAGCTGGTGCGCAGCACGGTCAACCTCGGCTTCGCCGCCGGCAACAACCGCGGTTTCGCGCTGGCGCGCGGCCGCTACGTGGTGCTGCTCAACCCCGACGCCTTCCTCGGCAGCGGTGCGCTGGCGCGCGCCCTGGCGCACATGGAACGCTCGCCGCACGTCGGCATCGCCGGCGGCCGCCTGCAGGATCCGGCCGGCCGCCTGCAGCCTTCCGGGCGCCTGTTCCCGTCGTTGCTCAACGAGCTGATGGTGATCTCGGGACTCGCCGCCCGCTACCCCCGCTCGCGCCTGTTCGGCCGCTTCGACCGCACCTGGGCCGACCCGGACCAGGCGGCGCAGGTCGACTGGGTGCCCGGCGCCTTCACCATCATCCGCGGCCGCGCGCTCGGCGAGACCGGCGGCTTCGACGAGCGCTTCTTCCTGTACTACGAAGAGGTCGACCTGTGCCGCCGCATGGTGCAGGCGGGCTACGAGGTCTGGTACTGGCCCGACGTCGTCGTCACCCACATCGGCGGCGCCTCGTCGAAGACGGTGAAGGCGCACGAGTTCTCCTGTGCCGGCTCGCAGCTGACGCTGTGGCGGCTGCGCAGCGCGCTGCTGTACTACCGCAAGCACCACGGCCGGACGGCCGCCTGGGGCCTGGCGGCGCTGGAGTCGCTGTGGCACCGCCTGCGCATCGCCGCCAACGCCTTCAATCCGCTCAAGCACGAGTCGTCGCGGCGGAGAATCGGCCTGGTCCGGCAGGCCTGGACCGATACCGCCGGCGGCGTGCTGTGCCCGCCGCGGCCCTGGTAGCGGGAGCACCTCGATGTTCGCGTCGCTGCGCGAAGACTGGCTGCTCTACGAGCGCGACCCGTTCCGCCAGGGCCTGTGGGTGATGATGGTCTACCGCTTCGGCCGCTGGCGCTACGGCCTGCGCTCGCCGCTCGCGCGGGTGCCGATGTCGTTCGTCTACAAGCTTCTGCGCACCGCCATGCACGTGCTCACCGGCATCGACCTGCCGTGCGAAGCCAAGGTCGGCCGCCGGCTGCGCATCGAGCACTTCGGCGGCATCGTCGTCAGCGGCGACGCGGTGATCGGCGACGACGTCATCCTGCGCCACGGCGTCACCATCGGCCTGAAGCACACCAACGTGCGCGGCGCGCCGGTGATCGGCAACCGGGTCGACATCGGCGCCGGGGCGAAGATCCTCGGTCCGATCGTCATCGGCGACGGCGCGGTGATCGGCGCCAACGCGGTGGTGGTGAACGACGTGCCGGCCGGCGCGGTGGCGGTCGGCATTCCCGCGCGCGTCGTGCCGCGCAAGAGCAAGCGGCCGCCGGTGGCGCTCGCCGCCGGCGGCTGAGCGCCGGCGCCGACGGCGCCGCTACGCCTTCGGTGCAGCTCCGGCCTGCTCGAGCCGGTAGCCGTAGCCGTAGACGGAGATGATCTCCCAGCCCGACTCGGGATAGATCGCGAGCTTGCGGCGGATGCGGCTGACGTGCGTGTCGACCGTGCGCGTGTCGATCTCGGCGCGCAGCCCCCACACCGCCTCGAGCAGGTGCACGCGCGACAGCAGACGGCCCGGGTTGCCGAACAGATAGCAGGCGAGCTCGTATTCCTTCTGCGTCAGCTCGACCGGTTTGCCGGCGACGCGGATCTCGCGGTTCTCCTGGTCGATCTCGTAGGTGCCCAGCCGCAGCACCGGCAGCCGGGTGGAACGGCTGCGACGGGCAAGCGACTCGATCCGCGCCAGCAGCTCGAAGTACTTGGGCGGCTTGACCACGTAGTCATCGGCACCGAGGCGCAGCGCGCCGACCACGTCCTGTTCCGCGTCGCGCAGCGTGACGCAGATCACCGGCACCTCCCAGCCGACCGTCTCGCGCAGCCACTTCAGCGCCTTCTCGGCGGTGCCGTCGGGCAGCACCCAGTCGAGCACGAAAAGATCGAAGCGCTCCTTGCCCGCGCCGGCGACGAACTCGGCGATCGTGCCGAAGATCCTGCACTCGTGCTGGGCGGTGGAGAACCACAGCCTGTACAGCTCGACCTGGGTGGCGTCGTCTTCGAGGATGCCGATGCGCATGTGGGCGGCGTGCGGACGTTCTTACGGGGTGCAGTCTACCGACGCGCCCCGCTCGCCGCGCCGCAATGCCGCCTCGAAGCCGCTGCCTACAATGCGCACCATGCTGTCGATCCAGGGCCTCGCCAGGCACTTCGGCCCGCGTCCGATCCTCGATTCGCTCGATCTCGAACTGGCCGCCGGCGAATACGTCGCCGTGGTCGGCGAATCGGGCGCCGGCAAGTCGACGCTGCTGAACCTGGTGGCCGGGCTCGACGCGCCGGACGCCGGCCGCATCGTGATCGGCGGCGAGGAGCTCACGCAACTGAACGAGGACGCCCGCACCCGCCTGCGGCGGGCCAGGGTCGGCTTCGTCTTCCAGGCCTTTCACGTCCTGCCGCACCTGACGGTGGCGCAGAACGTCGAGCTGCCGCTGGTGCTGCTCGGCGTCGACGCCGGCGAGCGCCGCGCACGCACCGGCGAGCTGCTGGCGGCGGTCGGCCTCGGCGACCGCGGCGAGTCGCCGCCGCGCGAGCTGTCCGGCGGCGAGCTGCAGCGCGTCGCGGTGGCACGCGCGCTGGTGCACCGCCCCGCCCTGCTGCTGGCCGACGAGCCGACCGGCAACCTCGACCCCGACACCGCCGACACCGTGCTGAGCCTGCTGGCGCGCACGATCAAGGCGCAGGGCGCCGCCGGCATCCTCGTCACCCACTCGATGCACGCCGCCGCCACCGCCGACCGCGTGCTGCGGCTCGACCACGGCCGGCTGCGCGCCAACTAGATGCTCTGGCTGCTCGCGCACGTCATCGGCGGCTACGCGCGCGGCCATCCGCTGCGCGCCGCCGTGCAGGTGATCGCCATCGCGGTGGGCGTGTCGCTCGGCTACGCGGTGCACCTGATCAACGCCTCGGCGCTGACCGAGTTCTCGGCCGCAGTCCGGCAGGCCAGCGGCCAGGCCGATGCCTCGGTGGTCGGCCCGCGTGAGGGCTTCGACGAGGCGGTCTACGCCCGGGTGGCCGCATCCGAAGCAGTCGAGTGGGCGAGCCCGGCGCTCGACGTCGAGGCGCCGATCGTCGAGCCACCGCGTTTGCGCGGCCGCTCGCTGCCGATCCAGGGCGTCGACATCCTCCGCTCGGCCGTACTTGCGCCGCAGACGATCGGCGAACCGGTCGACAAGGACCAACGCTTCGCCCTGCTCGACGACGGCCTTTACCTGTCGCCGGCGGCGCTCGAAGCGATGCAGCTCTCAGCGGGCGAGACGATCGGCCTGCAGGTCGGCGGCCGCATCGAGCGCATCCGCATCGCCGGCCGGCTGCCGGCGGCGCGCGAGGGGCAGATCGTCGCCGTGATGGACCTCGGCTTCGCCCAGTGGCGGCTCGACCGTCTCGGCCGCCTGACCCGCATCGACCTGCAGTTCGCGGCAGGCAGCGCGCCGCAGGCGGCCGCCGCACAGTGGCAGCTGCCGGCCGGTGTCAGCCTGCAGACGGCCGAGGGGGCGACCGCGCGGGTGTCGAACCTGTCGCGCGCGTATCGCGTCAACCTGAACGTGCTGGCGCTGGTGGCGCTGTTCACCGGCGCCTTCCTCGTCTACTCGCTGCAGGCGCAGGCGGTGCTGGCGCGCCGCGCGCAGCTGGCCTTCCTGCGCGTGATCGGCACCACGCGCGGCGAGGTCGAGCGGCTGCTGCTGCTGGAATCGGCCGCGCTCGGCGTGATCGGCTCGGCGCTGGGCATCGCGCTCGGCCTGGCGGTGGCCGCCTCGGCCCTGCACCTGCTCGGCGGCGACCTCGGCGGCGGCTTCTTCACCGGCGTGCGGCCGCCGCTGCAGGTCGATGCCGGCGCGACGCTGCTGTTCTTCACCCTCGGTGTGGCCGCGGCGACCGTCGGCGGCTGGCTGCCGGCACGCGACGCGGCGGCCTCCGCCCCGGCGCTGGCGCTGAAGGCGGGCTCGGGCCTCGACCGCGACATCGGCGTGCAGCGCGCCTGGCCGGCACTCGCCCTCGCCGCACTGGCGTTGCTGCTGCTGGGTGCGCCGCCGCTGCAGGGCATACCGCTCGGCGCCTACCTCGCGATCGCCGTGCTGCTGGTGGCGGCAATCCTCGCCAAGCCGCTGCTCGCGCCGCGGCTGTTCGGCCCGCTGCAGAGGTGGCTGTCGCGCCGGCGGCTCAGCGCCGAGGCGGCGCCGTGGTGGCTGGCGGCGACACGACTGGCCGCCACGCCGCGCTTCGCCGCCATCGGCGCGGCCGGCATCGTCGCCAGCTTCGCGCTGATGGTGGCGATGGCGACGATGGTGGCGAGCTTCCGCGTCTCGGTCGACCAGTGGCTGGCGCGCGTGCTGCCGGCCGACATCTACGTGCGGCCGGCCAGCGCGCCGGCCGGCAGCCTCGGCAGCACCACCGCCACCTTCAGCGAGGACGACCGGCGCACGCTTTCGACGCATCCGCAGGTCGAGCGCGCCGAGTTCTCGCTGAACCTGAAGATCACGCTCGACCCGGCCCGCGCCCCGGTGTCGCTGATCGCGCGGCCGCTCGACCGCTCGCACGCCGCGCGCAAGCTGCCGCTGACCGGCGAGGCGCTCGCCTGGCGCGACGGCATGCCGCCGCCGGCCTGGGTGTCGGAGGCGATCGTCGACATCTACGGCGCGCGGGTCGGCGGCAGACTCGCGTTGCCGATCGCCGGCCAGGCGCAGGAGTTCGTCGTCGCCGGCGTCTGGCGCGACTACGCGCGGCAGTTCGGCGCGGTGATCGTCGACGCCGACGACTACACGCGGCTGGCCGGGGTCGCCGCGCCGACCGAGGCGGCGCTGTGGCTGGCGCCCGGCGCCAGCGCCGCCGAGGTCGCGGCCGACCTGCAGCCGAAGATGCAGCTCAAAAGCGCCGAGTTCGCCTCGGCCGGCGAGATCCGCGCCATCAGCCTGCGCATCTTCGACCGCAGCTTCGCGGTGACCTACGTGCTGGAGATCGCCGCCATCGTCATCGGCCTGACCGGCATCGCCGCCACCTTCTCGGCGCAGGCGATCGTGCGCATGCGCGAGTTCGGCATGCTGCGCCACCTCGGCGTCACCAAGGGGCAGATCCTGGCGCTGCTGGCCATCGAGGGGCTGCTGGTCACGGCACTGGCGATCGTGATCGGCCTGGCGGTCGGGCTGGCGATCGCCTGGATCCTGGTCGACTTCGTCAACCCGCAGTCGTTCCACTGGACGATGGACTTCCGCGTGCCGCTCGCCCTCGTCGCAGGGCTGATCGTCGCCCTGCTCGCCGCGGCGGCGCTCACCGCGCTGGCGGCCGGACGGCGCGCCGTCGCGCCCGACGCGGTGCTGGCCGTGCGCGCCGACTGGTAGCAATGAAGCGCCGCGCCTTCCTCGCTGCCGCCGCGCTGCCGCTCATGCGCGCGAACGCCGTCGAGTACGCCGTCGTCACGCCGCGGCCACTGCTCTTCCCGCGCGACCACGGCGCCCATCCCGATTACCGCACCGAGTGGTGGTACCTGACCGGCTGGCTCGACGCGGCGCCACCGCTCGGCTTCCAGGTCACCTTCTTCCGCACCCGCACCGAGATCGACCCGGCCAACCCGAGCCGCTTCGCCGCCAGGCAGCTGGTCATCGCCCACGCCGCCATCGCCGATCCGGCGCGCGGCAGCCTGCTGAAGGACGAGCGCATCGCGCGCGCCGGCTTCGGCGTCGCCGAGGCATCGGAAGCCGACACCGACGTGCGGCTGGACCGCTGGCGCTTGGCGCGCCGCGCCGATGGCAGCTACCAGTGCACGCTGCCTGCGCGCGGCTTCGCGCTGCAGTTCAGCGCCACGCCGACGCAGCCGCTGCTGCTGCAGGGCGACGGCGGCTTTTCGCGCAAGGGGCCGCAGAGCGCGCAGGCGAGTTACTACTATTCGCAGCCGCAGCTGCAGGTGCAGGCGACGCTGCAGCACGAAGGCACGACGAAGAGGATCGCCGGCAGCGCCTGGCTCGACCACGAGTGGTCGAGCACCCTGCTCGATGCCGACGCCGCCGGCTGGGACTGGGTCGGCATGAACCTCGACGACGGTGCGGCGCTCACCGCTTTCCAGATCCGCCGCCGCGTCAGCGGCGAGAAGCTTTACGCCTATGCGTCGCTGCGCGAGCCGGGCAGCGCCACACCGCGGCTGTTCACCGCCGACGAGGTGGACTTCACGCCGATCGAGCGCTGGAGCTCGCCGCGCACGCGCGGCGTGTGGCCGGTGGCGCAGCGCATCCGCGTCGGCCGGCGCACGTTCGAGACCGAGCCGCTGTTCGCCGACCAGGAGCTCGATTCGCGCGCCAGCACCGGCGCCGTGTACTGGGAAGGAGCGAGCCGGCTCGCCGAGGGCGGCCGCCGCGTCGGGCGCGGCTACCTCGAGATGACCGGCTACCTCGAGCCGATCCGGCTGTAGGCGCGACTCGGCATCGCCCCGAGCCGGCAGCGCATGACCAGGACGGTCGACAGCCCGCCGGCACGCCCGTAGCCGGCGCAGACGCCAGCGCCGGCCGCCGCCCGGCGAACCCGGCGCAGCGGCCGGAGCGATCACCATCGGCGACCGGCTTCGCGGTTTTCGGACACGACGTGGTCCGGCCCTTGCGGCGGAAGGCCCGTCGGTGCTCTACTGCACGCGAACCTCCGGCGGTCAGGTCGAGCGTTGCTGCCGGGTGAGCGCTCTGCCGGGAGGCTCGCCCGATCCGAGTCCGCACCCGACGGGCGGGAAACGCGAGGGCCAGCGACATGATGTCGGGGCGATCACACGCGCAGGATCCCGGGCCTAAGCCCGGGAAGCTCCGCCGTGCGCACCGGGGACCGCGCTGCGATGCCGCCTGACCGCGAGCCGCCGCAGGCACGCGCCATCGCCCGGCGCGTGACGGTCGCCACCGACCGCTCGGAGACCGCCGACAACGCTGTGCGGTGGGCCGCCTCGTTTGCCGACCGCTGCGCCGCGGAGCTGTGCCTGGTGCAGGTCGTCGTTCCCCGCGAACCGCCGGCGACCGCGCAGGGAGCGGCCGAGCGGGCGCGGGCCGAGACCGCGCGGGCCGAACTCGCCGAGCTGGCGACGCGGCTGGCCGGAGCGCGCGGCCGGGCGCGCGTCGTCGTCGACCAGGACCCGGCCACAGCGATCGTGCGGGCGGCCGAGGAGGAGCAAAGCGACGTCCTGGTCGTCGGCAACCTCGGCATGTCGGGCCGCAAGGAGTTCCTGCTGCGCAACGTGCCCAACCGCGTCAGCCACCAGGCGCGCTGCACGGTGATCATCGTCAACTCGGCGCTGCCGCAGGCCACGACGGCCGAGGCCGGGCGCAGCGGCCGACCGGCACCGCCGCCGGCGGCCGCCGAGCCCCGCCTGGTCGGCCGCGGGCTGCAGATCGCCTCGGTCATGGCCAGGCACGGCCTGAAGGCGCTGTTCGACGGCTCCGGCGAACCGAGTGCCGACGAGCGAAGGCGCAAGGCACGGCACCTGCGCCAGGCGCTGGAGGAACTCGGGCCGACGTTCTCGAAGCTCGGCCAGGTCCTCTCGACCCGGCCCGACCTGCTGCCGGCCGAGTACATCGAGGAACTCGCCGCCCTGCAGGACCGCGTGCCGCCGCTGGCCGAGCGCGAGGTCGTCGCAGTCATGGAGCAGGAACTCGGCGTGCCGTGGGAGGACGTGTTCGCCTCGATCGAGCCGGCGCCGCTCGCCGCCGGCACGATCGGCCAGGTCCACCGGGCAACGCTGGTGTCCGGCGACCGGGTCGTCGTCAAGGTGCAGCGGCCGAGCGCGGCCGGCGAGATCGAGCAGGACCTGACCCTGCTGAAGGCGTTCGCCGAGCAGGTCGGCAAGCGGCCGCTGCTGCGGCAGGTGATCGACGTCGAGGCGGTGTTCCGGCAGCTTTCGGAGTCGCTGCGCCGCGAGCTCGACTTCTTCCAGGAGGCTTCCAACATCGAGCGGATGCGGGAGCTCATCGCCAGCTATGACCGTCTTGCCGTGCCGGCGGTGCACCGCAACCTGTCCACCTCGCGGCTGCTGGTGATGCAGGAGATTCCCGGCACGCCGATCAGCCAGGCCCCCGAAGGCCCGGCACGCAAGGAGGCGGCGCGCCAGCTGCTCGAGAGCTACTACCGGCAGGTGGTCTCGGAAGGCTTCTTCCACGCCGATCCGCATCCCGGCAACCTGATGTGGTGGCAGGACAGGATCTACTTCCTCGACTTCGGCATGGTCGGCGTGCTCGACGCCGAGCTTCGCGAGCACCTGATGTGGCTGCTGTCGGCCTTCTGGCGCGAGGATGCGCGCTTCCTCACCGACGTCACGCTGATGCTGTCGGGCACGTCGGGCGGCGCCGAGCCCGATCTCGCGGCGCTGCAGGAGGAGATCGGCGCGCTGATGGCGAAGTTCCGCAAGGTCGGGCTGGCCGAAATGCAGCTCGGCCCGATCCTGCTCGAGATGAGCGAGATCGCGCTGCGGCACGGCGTTCCCCTGCCGGCGTCGCTGACGCTGCTGGGCAAGGCGCTGGCGCAGGTCCAGCTGGCAACGGCGCAGCTCGATCCCGACCTCGATCCGTTCGAGGTGGCGGGAACCTTCCTTACCCGCGCCCTGCTGAAAGGCCTGCGCACCAAGCTCGATCCGCAGGCGATCCTCTACGAGTCGCAGAAGCTGAAGATGCGGGCGCTGCGCATGCTGGAGACGCTCGAGCGCGTGGTCGGCGCGCGCACCGGGCGCAACCTGGAGGTCAACTTCCGCTCGGACACCATCCAGGACACCCTGCGCCGCACCGGCCGCCGGCTGGCGGTCGGGCTGATCGCCGCCGCCTGCGTGCTTGGCGCCGGCTTCACCGCCGCCTCGACCGCCACTTCGGGCTGGGTGGCCTCGGCCTTCGCGGTCGCGGCCGCGCTGCTGACGCTGGTCCTGATCGTGGACCTGGCGCTGCGCCGTTGACGCCGGCTCAGCGTCCCGACCGGGTGGCTGCCCCGGCCTTCGCCCCGCGCCGGATTGCGCGGGCGACGAACCGCTCGAGGACGAACGCCAGCGCTGCCATCGCCAGCCCGACGAGCCACTGCTCGGCCCGCCGCCGGACTCCTCCCTTGACTGCCCGCATCGCAGCTCCTGCAAAGGACCAACGAACACATCAGGCGCCGGCGGCCGCGCGCGGAGCACCCTTGCGCGCGGCGAGCCGGCCGCCGCCGCGACGGCGCGGGCCACGGACGCCGTGTTCCTGCCGCATCGACGGTCGGTATGCTAGCCGCGTTGAGCGCTTTGACGCGGAGAAGCTTGGTGGGCGAACGGCAGCCGACGCGAAGGCTGGCGACCATCGTCGTGGCCGACGTGGTCAGCTACTCGCGGCTGATGGAGCACGACGAGGCCGGCACGCTGCAGCGGCTGCAGGCGATGCGCAGCGAGGTCGTCTACCCGCAGACGCAGAAGCTTCGTGGCCGCATCGTCAAGACGACCGGCGACGGATGGCTGGCGGAGTTTGCGAGCGTGACCGATGCGGTGCGCAGCAGCGTCGAGATCCAGGATGCGATGGCGCTGCGCAACGACAGCCTGCCGCGCGACCAGCGCCTCGAGGTCCGCATCGGCATCAACCTCGGCGAGATCATTCTTGAAGGTGACGACATCTACGGCACGGGGGTCAACGTGGCGGCGCGGCTGGAGTCGCTCGCCGCGCCCGGCGGCGTGTGCGTCTCAGGCGCCGTGCACGACCAGCTCCAGGGCATCCCGGACCTCGCCTTCGACGACATGGGCGAGCAGCAGGTCAAGAACATCGCGCGCCCGGTCCACTGCTATGCGCTGCGCCTGGCGCCGCATCGCCGCCTGATGGAGGGCGCGCTCGACCATGCGGCGCCGGCGGCCTCGATTGCCGTGCTGCCGTTCGCCAACCTGTCGAACGACCCGGACCAGGAGTACTTCGCCGACGGCATGGCCGAGGACATCATCACGGCGCTATCGCGCTTCCGGCGGCTGTTCGTCATCGCCCGCAACTCGACCTTCGTCTACAAGAACCGCCCGGTCGACGTGCGGCAGGTGGCCCGCGACCTCGGCGTGCGCTACGTGCTGGAGGGCAGCGTGCGCAAGGCGGCCGACCGGGTCCGCTTCACGGCGCAGCTGATCGACGCGCTCAGCGGCGGTCACCTCTGGGCGGAGCGCTTCGACGGCGATCTGGAGGATGTCTTCGACTTCCAGGACCGGATCACCGACCGCGTGGTCGGCGCGATCGAGCCGCAGATCCGGCGCGCCGAGATCGAGCGGCTGCGGCGCAAGCGGCCGGAGAACCTGGAGGCGTACGACCTGTTCCTGCAGGCCCTGCCGCACGCGTACAGCATGAGGCCGGACGAGAACACGCGTGCGCTGGCGATGTTCGAGGAGGTCCGGCGGCTCGATCCGCGGTTCGCACCCGCTGCCGCATTCGCGGCGTGGTGCTACGAGCAGCGCGTGACGCGGCACTGGCCGGCCGCCCAGCAGGACGATGCCGGGCGGGCCATCACGCTCGCACGCGCCGCACTGGCTTCCGATACCGACGACGAGAACGCGATCGCCATCGCCGGCTTCATCCTGCTTCGCCTGTCCGAGGACTACGACGCGGCGATCGCCGCCCTGCAGCGGGCGACCGAGCTGAACCCGAACAACGCCTTCGTGCGCATGAACGCCGGCTGGGGAAACGTCTTCGCCGGCGACCTCGACGAGGCCATGACGCATTTCGAGCGCGCCCGGGAAGTGAGCCCTTCGGACCCTGCGGCGTTCTACGTCCTCACGGGTCTGGCGATGGGGCACGCGCAGCAAGGGCGCTACGAGGAGGCGGTCGCAGTGGCGGGCGCCTCGGCGGCGCTGTACGGCGACTGGGACGCCACTCAGCTGGTGCTGAGTGTTGCCAATGCGCACCTGGGCCGGCTGGACGATGCGCGCGCGGCCGCCCGCAGGCTGCTGACGCTGCTGCCCAACGCGACGGTCTCGGCCTACAAGGATCTCCTGCACTTCCGCTACCCGGAGCGACTGGCACTCGTGCAGGAGGGGCTGCGCATCGCCGGCATGCCCGAGTAGCAGCGGAAGAACGATGCGGCCGAGCCTGGCCGCGCGAGCGGGCCGGAAACGAGGACGACGGCGTCGCGATGAATCCGCGGCGGCCGTCACGTGACGACCGGCTGCGTCGAGCCGCAACGGCCGCAGGCGGCAACGGAGCGCCGTTTTCTGGATCCGCTCACTCGACGGCTGGTCCTACTGAACGAACCTCGGCGGCTTCCGACGTCCTGCGGTCGTTCGCGCAGCGGCGAGCAGACAGCCGGATCCGACTCGAAGTAGCCGATCGGCTTCGCGAAGATCAGACGTTCGCCTATTCAGTCGAGACGCGTGAACGTCAGCGGTACGCGAACAAGGTCGCGATCGAGGCCGCCGTCATTGAAGCGCGTGTAGTACAGGTAAGCGCTGCGGCCTGCCCGCTCGAAGTTGATGGTCGTGTCCGCGTGATCGATCAGCGACGGATACAACGTGAGCAACGTTTCGACCGCGCCCGGGCCGGGCGTAACCGTAGGGCAGTAGATCAACTTCGCCTCGACGAGTAGCTGCGGCTCGCTCCAATGAATCAGATCAGTCGACAGCGAGAAGAAGAAGCCGCACACGTGCCGACCATCAACCTGCCCGCCCGTCGGAGCCACCAGGATGTACCGACTCAGGTAAGTGCTGTAGACGATGTGTCCGCCGCCCATGCCGTCGACCTGCCTGCTGAGGAATGTGCACATGGGTGCCGCGCTGCCGGTCACGTAGGGATTCGTCATGCGGAGGTTGAAGCCGCTGCCGTCCCAGGCACGCCAGCTCGCCGGGTCGTCAAGCCTCGCGGTGCGCATGACACACAGTCCTCGGCCGTTAGAGAACTTACTTGGAAAGAGCTCGATCAGCGAGTAGTAATAGCCGTCGCTGGCCTGCACTATGTTCGTCGGCGCCCTGTAGCCATCGGCAAAATAGAAGCCGGAGGGTGACGTCGCGCCGGGAGGCGGGGGCACCCAGACATCCGGTGCGGGCGCTACGACGTGTTGCGGCGGAGACGGCTTCACGAATGTTCCGCCACCGTCATCGGACACCGCATACGTAATCGAGTTGTACCAGCAAGGGTTGCCGGGCGAGGGATCGGCAACGCGGCACGTGCTCGAGACAGCGTCGTGAAACTCGTTGTGAATGAGCGCGTGCCAGCGACTTCCCTCGCGGTAGACGACCCACAGCCATTCCCAGTTCTCGTAGGACTCTGCAGTCCTGAGATCCGCCGACACGAGCGCCGGCCGATTACAGACGCGCTTGAGCGAATTGAAGTCCGTACCGCGGCTGAGGTAGTGGCGTGGTGCGTTGCCGTCGATCAGCACCAGGCTGCCGTCCTCCGCACGCACGAAGCGCGCCGGTTGATCCGGAAGGTCGAGGTCCTCGCACCGATCAGTCGTGTAGTCAAACACGACCTCCTTCGCGCCGACGGCCACGCCAATCCTGATCGGCGTGATGGTGAGAAGCTGCGCTCCGGCGACCCCGTTGACGCTCGCAGTCACGACCACCGTGCCCTTCGAGAGCGTTTGCACCAGTCCGGTGATCGAGACGGTCGCGATGTTGATGTCGGACGTCGACCAGGTCGCCGCGGCGCCCGGAATGATGTTGCCGAACTGGTCCCGCGCCGTCGCCGTGAGCTGGACGCTGTCTCCCTCCTTCGGGGTGGAGGTCGGACTGCCGACCGTAACCGAGGCCACCGTGGGCGGCACGACGGTCAGGGACGTGGAGCCGGCCACTCCGTCAACGGTCGCGGTAATGGCTACGGCGCCCGGCGCCAGCGCCTGCACCAGCCCGGTCGACGAGACGGTGGCAACCGTCGAATCGGCAGTGGACCAAGCCGCCGTCTTGCCGGCGAGCGCATCGCCGAATTGATCGCGCACGTTTGCCGTCAGCTGAACTGTTTCGGCGACCTGCAAGGTCTGAGTCGGGCTGCTGACCGTGACGGAGGTCGCCACCCGCGCCGTGACGGTCAGCGTCAGCGTGCCCGGCACGCTGCTGATCGTCGCCGTGACGGTCACCGATCCGCCGGCCAGGGCCTGCAGCAGACCCGTTGCCGAGACCGTCGCCACCGTCGGCGCCGAACTGGACCACGTCGCGGTCGCGCCCGGGACCGCATCGCCGAACTGATCCCTGGCGACCGCGGTCAGCTGGACGGTGTCGCCCTGTTTCGGGATCAACGTCGGGCTGCTAACGGTGACCGTGGTGACGGTGCGGACCGGCTCACCGCCGCCGCCGCAGGCAGCTACCACAACAAGGAAGGCGGCCACTGCACACGGCTTGAGGAATCGGCAAACGAATCCTGCGCGTGCCATGACGACCTCCCTGACGGGCGACGTGTCACCGATTACACGCCCCCAGCGGGCCGCCTAGTTGACCTACGGCACAGAAGGACTGCGCTTTGGTACCGCCAAAGCGGAGGCAACCCCAGTGCCCCTGACGGTTTCGGGTTTCGGGTGTCGAACGCGATGTGCCCGAGCGCTTCCGGCCGATCGCGGGTTCTCATACGTCACGACAAAGCGGTCAGCCGCCGAAAAGCGGCCTTCGCGGCCGCAGCAATCGATGCGCCGCCGCTTTTCGTTCAATAACAGCCGTGGGGCTACCTCACAGCGAAAACGATCTCTGGATCGCGGGAGGGTAGGCGATGAGGCAAGAGGAGTGTGCAAGTCACGGCGAAGTGGCTCGCCGAGAAGCTTCCTTATCGACGACGAAGACCGAGGCTGATTTCGATCTCTGTTTCGGTTGACGCCTGTCGTATCGCGTGAGCATCCCTTGTCCGGGTGACCGCCACCCAGGGGCGTTGACCCCAGTCAGCTTGGCCCTGTGGCACGGGGTTTCAAATAGAAAGCGAATCGAATGCGGTCGCCACGCGACGCGTGCCGGCGCCTGCTCTTTAAGAACTGCTTCGTAGCGCTGCCTGGCCGGGATGGCTGCGGGGCGCGCTGTCCAACTCTGCTGTCAGTCTGCATCCCGCGACCCATCGCTCGAACGGTGCGCCAGTCAATGGACGAGGGGTGGACTATGACAAGGCTCGATTCGCTGATTCGTGTTTGCTCGGTCGGCATCGCTGTCGTGGCAATCGGCTCCTGCGGGGGCGACGGCCTCGACGGTGTCCAGACCAAGCGCACGCTCGCTGTAACGACCGCGGTTTCGGGTCCGTCTGCAGTCTCGACTGCTGCTGGCGGTCATCACACCTGTGCAATAACCAACGGCGGCGGCGCCAAATGCTGGGGCTGGAACGCTCACTTTGAGCTCGGCGACGGCACGATGACCGATCGTTGGACGCCTGTCGATACAGTCGGACTAGCCAGCGGTGTCAGCGCACTTGCGCCTGGCTGGTATCACACGTGTGCGCTGACCGACGGCGGCGGCATCAAGTGTTGGGGAGACAACAGTTTCGGCCAGATCGGCGATGGTCTTTCGTCGAGCTACTACCGGCCCACGCCGGCAGACGTTGTAGGCCTCTCAAGCGGAGCGGTTGCCGTTGCGCCGGGCTATGGACATACCTGCGCCGTGACTCGCAGTGGCGGAGCCAAGTGCTGGGGACGGAACCGCGACGGCGAGCTCGGCGACGGGACATTGACGACACGAGCGACGCCCGTTGACGTCGTGGGACTCTCTGGCGGGGTGACGGCGATTGCGGCAGGCACGGGTCATACGTGTGCGCTGACCAGCGCCGGCGGCGTCAAGTGCTGGGGTGGCAACTACGCGGGCGATCTCGGCGATGGCACGACGATCAGTCGGCCGACGCCGGTTGATGTCGTCGGGCTGTCGAGCGGGGTGACGGCGATCGGGGCCGGCTGGGCACACAGCTGCGCGCTGACCAGCGGCGGCGGGGTCAGGTGCTGGGGATACAACAGCAACGGCCAGCTCGGCGATGGAACAACGGCGAGCCGGATGACGCCGGTGAACGTTGTGGGGCTGTCCAGCGGGGTGCTGGCGATCGCCGTAGGCGGGCACCACACCTGCGCCCTTACAAACGCTGGCGGCGTGAAGTGCTGGGGATCGAACGGCAATGGCCAGCTCGGCGACGGGACGCCTGTGAATCGGCTGACGCCGGTGGACGTCGTGGGACTGTCGAGTGGAGTGGCGGCGGTTTCAGGCGGCGCAGGACACACTTGCGCGCTGACCGGCGGCGGTGCGATCAAGTGCTGGGGATCGAACGGCAATGGCCAGCTCGGCGACGGCACGCCGGTAAGTCGGATGACGCCGGAGGATGTCGTGGGATTCGTCGCGAATGAGGCCACGAACCTCGAGAACCCCTACCCCGGCGCTCCTGTGAGCGGCATCGGGCTGGTCTCCGGCTGGACCTGCATGAGCGGCGTCGT
>CP070661.1:354029-379215 GCA_020355165.1 Burkholderiales bacterium | reverse complement strand
ACGTCGACGACCACCAGCCCCGACACGCGCCCGGTCACCAGGCCGACGTTCGCGTCGGGCCAGCGGCGGAACCAGTCGTCGATCTCGTCCGCCGTCGCAATGCGCTGCTGGAACTCGAGCCACGGCACCAGCGGCCGCTTGCCGCGCGCCTCGACCGGGATCGGCGACCAGCCGCGCGCCGCGTAGGCGAGCGCGGCATCGCGCATCGCCGCGCTGCCCGCATCGCCGCGACGCACCCGGCCCATCTCAGCGCTCCAGCGCCAGGCGCAGGCTGCCGTCGTCGGCCGGCTGCAGCTCGACGCCGAACGGCCGGCACTCGCGGTTCAGCGTGTCGAGCAGCCAGCGGCTGTCGGCGGCCGAGGCGCGCCGCAGGCTCAGCTGCCGCGACCGGAACGGCACCAGCACCAGTTCGCGCAGCGCGCCGTCGACCAGCCGCACGAAGTACGCCGCCGCCAGGTCGCCGCGGTACTTCTCGTGGCCGCCGATGCCCTCGTAGTCGTTGATGAAGTCGCCGCAGCCGTACAGGATCAGCCGCCCGCGGTGGACCTCGAAGCCGCGCGCATGGTGCGACGAGTGGCCGTGCACGAGGTCGGCGCCGGCCTCCACCAGCGCGTGCGCCAGGGCGCGCTCGTCGCTGCCGATCGGGTAACCCCAGTTGCCGCCCCAGTGCAGCGAGACGATCACCGTGTCGCCGGCACGGCGCTGCGCGTCGATGCGGCGCGCCAGCGGCCCGGCGGCGCCGGCACTGATGTGGTCGAGCAGATGCACGCCGCTGTCCCTGCCGCCGGCGCGCCAGCGCCGCGGTACACCGCTCGACTCGTCGGCGGCGGCAAACAGCAGCAGCCGCCCGCCGCCGGGCAGATCCAGCACGGCAGGCGCGGCCGCCTGCTCCTCGCTGGCGCCGGCGCCGGCGGTGCGGATGCCCGCGTCGTGCAGCGTGCGCAGCGTCTCGGCCAGCCCGTCGCGGCCCCAGTCGAGCACATGGTTGTTGGCGAGCACGCAGGCGTCGATGCGCGCCGCGGTCAGGCAGCCGATGTTGGCCGGGTGCATCCGGTAGTGGATGCCCTTGCCGGGCCAGGCGTCCTCCGCGGTGGTCACCGCGGTCTCCAGGTTGACGATGCGCAGCGCCGGCGCGCGGCGGTCGATCTCGGCGAGCGCCTCGCCCCAGATGTAGTCGGGACCGACCGGTCGGCCGATCGGCCCGCTGGCCGCCTCGGCCAGGCGCAGGTACTCGCGCGCGTCGGTGACGTAGCCCTCGTAGAGGTTCGGCCGGCTCGGCTGCGCCAGCAGCTGGTCGATGCCGCGGCCGGTCATCACGTCGCCGCACAGGAAGATGCTCAGTGACGGCGTCGGCGTGCCGGCCGCTGCCGTTGCGTCCACTGTCGCGCTCCGGCTATCCCGCCCGCGCTGACGGCTCCGCAAGCGCGCCGCTGCAGGTCGCGCGCTCCGGCGCGCCTGCCGGCAGCTTCACGCACACCGTCGACAGCCGCTGGCGAAGGCGGCCGAGTGCCGCGCCGTGGCTGCCGTCCTTGTTCCAGTCGTTCAGGCGGGTACCCATGCGGTTGAGCACCGCGGTGTTGCGCGCGTGGAAGGTCTCGGGCCTCGGCTCGAGCTCGCCGATCACGCTGCCCGCCGCATGCTCGATCCGCGCGTCGTCCGCCGGCGCCAGCTCGACCAGCGCCCGCACGTAGGCCGCGCCCCACTGCAGCCGCGTGGCCGGGCCCTGTGCTCCGGCGTAAGCCTGTTCGTACCAGGCCAGCGCCGCGGCCGTGTCGCCACGCGTGCGCGCGTTGGCGGCCAGGCCGAGCATCAGGTAGTACGGCGTGGCCGAGCGTTTCAGCTCGGCGTCGAGCAGCGCGTCGGACTCGTCGAGCAGCCCGGCCTCGGCCAGCAGCTGGCTGCTGGCGAAGACCACCGCCTCGCGCTCGTAGCGATCGGTCGATTCGCGCACCGCGCGGTGCGTCACCGCGCGCACCTCGGTCAACAGCGGCAGCGGCAACGCCGCCTTGGGCGCGTCGACCCGCGCCAGCGACACGCGCGCATCGGTGGCGGCGATACGGTCGAGCCGTGCCAGGCTGCCGTCGGCCACCTGGCGCAGCAGCGCACGGTCCCACTCGCGCAGCAGCTGTTCGCGCGCCGGCGTGCCCGGCTCGGTCAGGTAGCCGGGCAGGACGCCGGCACCGTAGGCGAGCTCGGCGAAGTTGGCGCGCGCCAGCGGCGGCGAAGCCAGCGTCGCGCGCAGCCGCCGCAGTGCAGCCGGCTTGTCGAATGCGGGGTTGTCTGCCGGCGCGCGGCCGGCCGCCGACATCGCTTTCAGCGCCAGCCGCGCCGAGGCGTCCGGCGCCGCCGCGGTCGAGGCCTGCGCCAGCTGCCACAGCACGGCCACCCGCTGATCGCGCGGCAGCACCGCCTGCTCGTCGGTCTCCCACGAGTAGAAGGCGAGCAGCCGCCAGTCGTCCACCGCCAGCGCCTTGCCGGCGCGTGCCGCCGCGACCAGGTCGCGCACCGGCCGCGCCCGCGACGCGCCCAGCGCCAGCGCGCTCATGTAGCTGTCGCCGTCGACTTCGCCCGGCAGCCGCGTGATCTCGGCGCCGTCGGGACGGAACAGGATCATCGTCGGGTAGCCGCTGACCTTGAAGCGGGTGCCGAGCGCCTGCGCGCCCGGCGCGTCGCCGTCGACGTACACCGGCACGAAGAGTTGCGCGCGGGCGATGAAGTCCTGCCGGCCGAACACCGTCGCCTTGACCTGGTTGCACGGCGGGCACCACACCGCGCCCCAGTACAGGAACAGCGGCCTGCCCTGCTGCCGCGCGAGCGCGAAGGCCGAGTCGACGTCGCCGGTATGCCACGCCACACCCGGCGGCAGCCGGTCGGCGGCGGCGCCGGGTTGCGGCAGCAGGCCGGCTGCCGCCGCGGCCAGCAGCGTGGCCAGGATTCGCCTCATCGTCGCCTCCACGACCCGAACAGGCAGACGCGCAGCGTACCGCCCCGGCGGCCGCGCCTGGAGTCGGTCGGCCTCAGGCCCGGCCGGTCGCCCGCTTGGCCGGCGTCCTGGTCGCTTTGCGCGCCGTCTTCTTCACCGTCTTCTTCGCCGCCTTCTTCGCCGCCGGCCTGGCGGCCTTGGCCGGCTTGCCCATCCTGCGGGCGGCCCGCTTGACCGCAGCGACCGCGTCGGTGAGCGAGGTGCGCACGCTCTTGGCGGCCTTCCTGGCGGCCCGCTCGACCTTCCTTTCCATGGCGACGACCTTCTTGTTGCTGCGCGCCTCGTCGAGCTTCGCCCGCACCGTTTTCGCCGCCTTCCTGGCCGCGCGGCCGACCTTCTTCTCCATCGCCGCCAGCTTCTCGCCGGCCTGCGCCTCCTGCAGCCTGGCGCGCACCGTCTTCACCGCCTTCCTGGCCGCCTTCTCGACCCGCTTCTCCATCGCCACGAGCTTGTCGCCGGCGCCGGCCTCGGCCTTCGACTTGCGGCGCAGATCGGCGGCATGCGCCCGCTTGTAGCTCTGGACGTCCTTGAACTTCCCGCTCTTGTCGCGCACCGCGTACAGCTTGGTGCCCGAGCGGCTTCTCATCGTGGTGCGACGCGTGGCCATCGATGCTCCTTTGCCTTCGAAACGCCGACGCGACGTGCATCGGCCGTCTGCATTGTTGCGCCCGCCTCCGCGCACGCCATGCGACGCATCAGAAGTCGTGCATTCGGCGCGCCGATCGGTCGCCGCGCCGGCGGCCGTGCGCTACACGCCGGTGGCCTCCTTCATCAGCGCGCGCCAGCGGCGGTAGCGCCCGCGCAGCGCCGGATCGTCCGCCGGCTCGAAGACGTCCTCGGCGGCGACCGCGTGCCAGCGCGCCGGTCGCCCGGCGGCCAGGTAGGCGATGCCGCGCGCGCTCGCCTCGGGGTCGTCGCGCCGGTGCACCGGCACGCCGTTGAGCGAGGCCAGCCGGCGGCACAGGCCGTCGAGCCGGGACACACCACCGCTGACACGGATGCGCGACAGCTCCGGCACGTAGGGCGCCATGTGCTCGACGTTGGCCTGCAGCAGGAAGGCGATGCTCTCCACCAGCGCCACCGCCTTCTGCCACGGCTCGGCATCGCCGTCGCCGACGAAACGCGAATCGAAGCGCGCCTGCCAGAACGGTCCGCCGAGGCCGGCGATGCCGTTGAGGAACAGCAGCGGCGGCGGCGGCCGCTCGAGCCAGTGCGGCAGTCGCGCCGTCAGGTCGTCGATGCCGGCCTGCGCCGACAGCCAATCCAGCGCCGCGCCGGCGCCGTTGACGTTGCCCTCGACCGTGTACACCGAGGTCGCCTCGTCGGCGAGGACGATCCCGGTCAGCTGCCGCGGCACGTGGCCCGGTGCGTGCAGCAGCGCCCGCTGCACGAAGGCGCTGGTGCCGATGTTGACGTAGGCCGAGTCCGCCTCCGGCCAGCCGAAGGCGAACACCGCCGCCGACTGGTCGCCGTTGACCGCCGTCAGCGGCACCTCGACGCCTGCCGACGCGAGCGTGCCCCAGCGCTGGCAGGTCAGCGCGGTTGCCGGCAGGCAGCCGCCGGGCAGGCCGAACAGCTGCAGAAGGCCGGGATCCCAGTCGCGCGCGTGCAGGCTCCACAGCTGCGTGCGCGCGGCGCACTGCGGGTCGGCCAGCAGCGGCCGCTCCTTCAGCAGGCGGAAGGCGAGGTAGCTCACCAGCGGGCCCCAGGCCAGGCGGCCGGCGTCGAGCGCACGCCGCACCGCCGGCAGGTGGTCGAGCGCCCAGCGCAGCTTGCTGGCGCCGTAGTGCGGCGACAGGAACAGGCCGGTGCGGCGGTGCACGTCGTCGCCGTGCGCCTGCAGGGCGTCGATCCAGGCGTGCATGCGCCGGTCCTGCCAGCTGAACACCGGCGACAGCGGCTCGCCGCTGGCGCGGTCCCAGCACACGCAGCTGGCGCGCTGGCTGGCCAGGCCGGCGGCAGCCAGTCCGCTCGCACGCGCGCCGAGCGAGCCCACCGCCTGCGCCAGCGCCGAGTGCACCGAGGCGACGATCTCCTCGCCGTCCTGCTCGGCCCAGTCGGGCTGCGGCCGCACCAGCCCGATCTGCCGCTCGCCGTGGGCGACGATCTCGCCGCGCCGGTCGAGCACCAGCGCGCGGCTGGCGTGCGTGCCCTGGTCGATCGCCAGGTACAGCCGCTCGCCGGCGCCGGCTGCGCTCGCCACGGTCAGCCCGCCGGCCGCCTGAAGACCAGGAAGTACTGGTGCGGCAGGAACGCGTGCTCGGCCGCCAGCACGTAGCCGGCGCGCCGCATCTCGGCCTTCACCTCGGCGGCGGGCAGCCGCGCGGCCACCGGCGGGCCGATCGGCGAGTCGCGCGTGTAGTCGATGATCGCCACCTCGCCGCCGGCCTTCAGCGAGCCGGCGAGGCGGCGGAAATATTCTTCGCGGCCACCGATGTGGTGGTAGGTGTTGACGATCAGCACCCGATCGACCTGCGCCGGCAGCCGCGGATCATCGGCCGCCGCCAGCACGGCCGTCAGGTTGGCGAGCTCCATCTGCCGCGCGCGCTGCTCGACGTAGCGCACCATGTCCGGCTCGAGGTCGACCGCATAGACGCGTCCCTTCGGCAGCGCCTGCGCCAGCCGCACGGCGAAGTAGCCGGTGCCGGCGCCGATGTCCGCCACCGCCGCTGCCGCAGCAAGGTTCAGCGCCGCGATCACCTGCCGCGGCTTCTGCCAGTCGTCGCGTGCCGGGTCGTCGAACACGCGCGCCCAGCTTTCGGCGCCGGAGAAGCCGTGCCGATGCGAGTGCGGCGTCTGCGCCGCGGCGGCGAGCAGCGCGCCGGCGAGCGCCACCGCGAGCAGCAGCGACCGAATCATGGCTTCGCCTGCAGCCGGGCAAGCAGGAAGTCGATCAGCGGCGCCTGCCCCGGGTGGATCTTGATGCGCGCCTTGTCGATGCCGAACCAGGCGGCGCGGTCGGCCTCGGGAAACTCGCGCTGCTCGCCCGATCTCGGCGGCCATTCCATCGAGAACAGGTTGCTGCGCAGCGCCGCCGGGTCGAACTCGGCCTGCACCGCCCAGGCGTGGATCACCTTGCCGCTGCGCAGCTTCACCGGCTGCAGCGGCAGAAAATCGCCGTCGACGCTTGCGCCGGTCTCCTCCTCGAACTCGCGCCGGGCCGCGGCGAGCGGCTCCTCGCCCGGCTCGATCTCGCCCTTGGGGATCGACCATGCGCCGGCATCCTTGCGCGCCCAGTACGGCCCGCCGGGGTGGACGAGCATGACCTCGACCCCCGCCGCGGCGTGGCGGTACAGCAGCAGTCCGGCACTGGCTTTTCTCATCGGCTCGGCGCCCAGGCGCTCGCGAAGGCGCCATGATGCCCAAGTCGCGGCGGCGCGGGCATCGCGCCTGCCTATGGTGCAGCATTCGGGCCTGCGGATCCGCCTCCTTTGACGATGTCACGACTCTCGCCCTCCCGGCGACGCACGCTGCAGCTGCTGTCCGCCATGCCGATGCTGCCGCTGGCGGTGCCGCCCGCCGATGGCGCCGCGGCCACTGCGCATCCGCGCATCCGCAGCGCGCGCTTCACGCCGATGGCCGCGCCCGGCCTGGCCGACCCGGCGGCGATGGCGACCACGGCCGTCGGCTCCGCGCTGGAGGTGACACTCGACGACGGCCGCCGGCACCGCTGGAGGCTCGCCTACGAGACCCTGTTCGTCACCGGCGAGCACGTGCCCGACGGCCAGGGCGGCGCGGTCGTTGCCGGCGGCTGCTACGACATCGACAACCGGCCGATCGTCGACCGCTCGGTGCCGGGACGCGAACGGCAGTTCTTCTCCGACTGCCCGGACGGCATGACGCTGCTGAAGCTCGACCAGGTGGCGCCGGGAGCGCGCGGCAACACGGTGTTCGCGGTGGTGCAGTTCGAGTACGTCTCGCGCCAGGCGAACGGCCGCAAGCTGCCGGCGCCGCTGCCGTCGCCTCTCGCGGTGCTCACCCTCGACCAGGATCCGGCCACCGGCCGCCTGCGGCTGGTCAAGTACCGGCAGGTCGACACCTCGCCCGTGCACGGCCTGTGGACCGCCTGCGGCGCCAGCCTGTCGCCGTGGAACACCCACCTGTCGAGCGAGGAGTTCGAGCCCGACGCCACCACGGCAGCCGGCAGCAACTGGTTCCGCGGCTTCAGCCGCCATCTGTACGGCGACCCGGACCGGGCCAACCCGTACCACTACGGCCACGTTCCCGAGGTCACCGTGCATGCCGACGGCAGTGGCACCGTGCGCAAGCACTACTGCATGGGCCGCATCTCGCACGAAGTCGTGCAGGTGATGCCCGACGAGCGCACCGTGCTGATGGGCGACGACTGGGACAACGGCGGCCTGTTCATGTTCGTCGCCGATGCGCCGCGCGACCTGTCGGCGGGCACGCTGTTCGTCGCCCGGTGGGAGCAGACCTCGGGCAGGGGCCCGGGCGCGGCGCGCCTGTCGTGGATCCGTCTCGGCGCGGCGAGCAGCGGCGAGATCGAGGCGCTGGTCGATCGCGGCATCAGCGCCGTCGACATCATCGAGGTACGCAGCAGCGCGCCGGAGTCCGGCGGCTTCACGCGGATCCCTTACGAGGGCCGGACCGAGTGGGTGCGCATCAGGCCCGGCATGGACAGGGCGGCGGCCTTCCTCGAGACGCACCGCTACGCGGCGCTGCGCGGCGGCAGCCTCGGCTTCACCAAGATGGAGGGCACGGCGGTCGACGCGCGCGACCGCGTCGCCTACGTCGCCGTCTCGCGCATCGAGCGGCCGATGACCGACGGCTCCGGCGGCATCCGCGTCGAGGGGCCGTATTCGGGCGCGGTCTACTCGCTCAACCTGCGCGGCGGGCAGCGCGACAGCGACGGCCGCGCGATCGACAGCGACTGGGTGCCGGTCGACATGGCGGCGGTGCCGCGGCTGGTGGCCGAGGACCTCGGCGGCGGCCAGCACCGGCAGCAGGACGCGCTCGGCAACTTCGCCGATCCCGACCGCGTGGCCAACCCCGACAACCTTTGCTTCTCCGAGGCCCTGCGCACGCTGTTCATCGGCGAGGACAGCGACACCCACGTCAACAACTTCCTGTGGGCCTACCAGGTCGACACCGGCGACCTGGTGCGCATCCTGTCCTGCCCGGCCGGCGCCGAGTCGACCGGACTGCATGCGGTCGACGAGATCAACGGCTGGACCTACATCTGCAGCAACTTCCAGCACCCCGGCGACTGGGTCCGCGGCCTGCACGACAGGGTGCGCGACCGGCTGGAGCCGCTGCTGCGCGCCAACTACCGCGACCGCTTCGGCGCCGCGGTCGGCTACCTGACCGCGGCGCCGGAGGGGATCCGGCTGTCGATGCCTTAGGCGCCGTCGCCGCATGGCGACCGGCCGGCCGCGACTGGCTGGCGAACCCGTATCGTGTCGGTCGCGCGCCCTTGGACGCGCGACCGATGCCCGCCTCCCGCTACGCACCGACC
This sequence comes from Burkholderiales bacterium, assembly GCA_020355165.1. Taxonomy (GTDB): domain Bacteria; phylum Pseudomonadota; class Gammaproteobacteria; order Burkholderiales; family Burkholderiaceae_F; genus JADJWR01. The sequence continues at coordinate 370,756 of CP070661.1, read as the reverse complement.
GCTCTGCTCATCCCGCAGGGCGCTGCACCCTTTGCCGCCCGCCTGGTCGCCGGACGTGCGCTGCGCGCCTTCGTCGACGGCTTCGTCGCGGTGCTGCTGCCGGCCTACCTGCTTGCGCTCGGCTTCGACGTCTGGACGGTCGGCGTGCTCGGCACGGCGACGCTGCTCGGCTCGGCGCTGGCCACGCTCGCGGTCGGCGTCTGGGGCCATCGCTTCGCCCAGCGCCGGCTGCTGATCGCCGCGGCGCTGCTGATGGCCGCCACCGGCCTCGGTTTCGCCGGCCTGTCGCAGTTCTGGCCGCTGCTGGTGGTGGCCTTCGTCGGCACGCTGAACCCCAGCTCGGGCGACGTCAGCGTGTTCCTGCCGCTGGAGCACGCGCAGCTGGCCGGGGCGGCGCAGGGTGATGCGCGCACGCGCCTGTTCGCCCGCTACAGCCTGCTCGCCGCGCTCGCCGCGTCGTTCGGCGCGCTGGCCGCCGCGGTGCCGGCCTGGCTGGCCAGCCGCGCCGGCGTCGAGCTTCTCACTGCGCTGCGGCTGATGTTCGTCGGCTACGCCGCGGTCGGCCTCGTGCTGCTGCGGCTTTACCGCCGGCTGCCCGAGCCGCACGCCGAACCCGGCCGCGGGCGCGGCACGCTTGGCCCATCGCGCGGCATCGTGTTCAAGCTGGCGGCGCTGTTCTCGCTCGACGCCTTCGCCGGCGGGCTGATCGTCAACAGCCTGATGTCGCTGTGGCTGATGCAGCGCTTCGGCCTGTCGCTCGCCGCCACCGGGACCTTCTTCTTCTGGACCGGCCTGCTGGCGGCCCTGTCGATGCTGGCCGCGCCCTGGGTGGCGCGGCGCATCGGGCTGCTCAACACGATGGTGTTCACCCACATCCCGGCCAACCTGGCGCTGGTCGGCGCCGCGTTCGCGCCCGGCCTGCCGCTGGCGCTGGCGCTGCTGCTGTTCCGCGCCCTGCTGATGCAGATGGACGTGCCGACGCGCACCGCCTACGTGATGAGCGTGGTGACGCCGGCCGAGCGGGCCGCCGCGTCCAGCGTGACCGCCGTGCCGCGCAGCCTCGCCGCCGCGCTGAGCCCGTCGCTCGCCGGCGCGATGTTCGCCGCCGGCTGGCTCGCCGCTCCGCTGGCCGCCTGCGGCGTGCTGAAGCTCGCCTACGACCTGTCGCTGTGGGCGGCGTGCCGCAAGCACAAGCTGGCCGAACCGTCGTAGGGCGGGCGCCGGCGAGGCAGGGCGCCCGCGACGGGTTCACGGCGCCCGGCTTCCGAGGCGGCTGCTCATCCCTGCCATACCGCGTAGCCCTTCTCCTGCAGTTCGTCGGCCAGCTCGCGCTCCATCTGCCGCGCCGCTGCATAGGGCATCGGGTTGAAGCATTCGTAAAGCTGCGGAAGCAGCCGCCGGCCGTACCTGCGGACGTAGCGGTTGCTCTTGTAGCCGGCGCGATGATTGGCGAAGCGCTCCTGCACCGGCAGGCCGGTCATGCCGACGTAGACGCACGGCATGCCGTCGACGTAATTCGGGTTGCGCACGCGGAAGCGGCGGTCGGCGAGGACCGCCGGATCGAGCTCGATCACGTAGACGTTGTGCGCCAGCTGCATCGCCGCGGTCACCCGCCGGCAGCCGCGGCCGGCGCACGCGTGCCGCGCCGCGCCGCCACCGGTTGCCGTGCTCCGCAGTTGCCGGTGCGGGGTTTCATCCGGCGCCACATTGCGGCGTTGGCGGGCCGTCGTCAACGTCGCCGCCGGTTCGCCGGTTACCCTGCCGCATGGTGACGATCCGCCATTGCCTGGCCGCGCTGCTCGCCGGCCTGGTGCTCGCCGCAGGCGCCGCGCGAGCCGCCGACTGCAGCGGCCGCTTCTCGGCCGGCTATCGGGTGCTGCAGCTCGACAGCGGCCGCAAGGTCGCGGTGTGGTACCCGACGGCTGCGCCCGAGCAGCGGCCGCTGCAACCGCGCCCGAGCCACGGCCTGGCCAGCCGGGTCGCCCGCGACGCAGCGCCGGCGGCCTGCCCGCGCGTGCCGCTGCTGCTGTTCTCGCATGGCTGGGGCGGCTGCGCGCTGCAGTCGATCTTTCTCACCGAGGAGCTGGCGCGCGCCGGCTACGTGGTGGCGGCGCCCGACCACGCGGACGCTGCCTGCGCGATAGGCAGCGACGAGATCGACCTCGGCCGCCTGCGCATCGACCGGTCGTTCCTCGATCCGGCGAGCTGGAACGAGCGCAGCGAGATCGGCCGCCTGCACGACCTGCGGGCAGTGATCGCGCTCGTCGCGGCCGACCGGCAGCTGGCGCGCATCGCCGACACCGACCGCGTCGGCGCGATCGGTCACTCGCTGGGCGGCTACGCGGCTCTCGCACTGGCCGGCGGCTGGCCGAGCTGGAGGACGCCGCAGGTCAGGGCCGTGCTGGCGCTGTCGCCGTATGCGCTGCCGTTTCTCGTGCACGGCCGGCTTGCGCGGCTGCAGGTGCCGGTGATGTACCAGGGCGCGGCGCTCGACTTCGGCCTGACGACCAGCCTCGAAGGGCCGCAGGGTGCCTACGCCGCCACCGCGCCGCCGAAGTACTTCGTCAAGCTCGCCGGCGGCACGCACTTCGAGTGGACCAACCTGCTGTGCAACGGCACCTTCGACGTGGCCTCGTGCCTGCAGGCGCGGCCCAATGCGGCGCTGATCGACCGCTACGGCATCGCCTTCCTCGACCGCCACCTCAAGGGCAGGCCGGGCGAAACGCTCGACTCGGCCGGGCCGGGGCTCGATGCCTACCGCTTCCAGCTGCGGCAGGACGCCTCGGCGCGCCGTTAGCCACGCCGGCCGAACTGCGCCAGCGCCACGCCGGACAGCGCGACCGCGGCGCCGGCGATCTTGATCCAGGTGTAGCCCTCGCCCATCGCGACCCAGGCCACGAAGCCGGCCACCGGCGGCATCAGGTACATCAGCGGCGCGGTGCGGGCCACGCCGCGCACCGTGTTGACCCAGCCCCAGACGAGCCAGCCGATGAAGGCGGAGACGATCACCGCCCACAGCGTGCCGGCCCAGATCGCCATCGGCACCGCGCGCCAGTCGACCGCCAGGCCGGCGGGCAGGCTCAGCGCCAGCACCGGCAGGCTGCCGGCCAGCGTCGCGTAGGCCATCACGGTAATTCCGCCGTGCCTTTCGATCAGCGGCTTGGCGGCCACCGTGTAGGCGGAGAAGAAGGCGGCAGCCACCAGCAGCACGAGGTCGCCGCTGCTCGCCTGCCAGCGGGCAGCGAGCAGCTTGTCGGACAGGAACAGCAGCACGCCGGCGCAGGCCACCGCCACCCCGGCCACCTGGGCGCGCGTGAGCCGCTCGTAGCCGGCGCGGCGCAGCAGCAGCAGCGTGAACACCGGGCCGACGGCGAGGATCAGCGAACTGGAGAAGGCGGTCGACCAGTGGATGCCGTAGGTCACCAGTCCGACGTGCAGCAGGTGGCCCATGATGCCGAGCCGAACCAGCGCCCATCGCTCGCTGCTCGAGATGCGCGGCCAGCTGGCGCCGTAGCGCTGCCACAGCAGCAGCACCGCGCACAGCGGCATGACCAGGTAGCGGGCAAACAGGAAGCCCCCCGGCCCGAGCGCGGCGAACACCGCCTTCTGCACGCTGAAGTTGGCGCCCCAGACCACCACCAGCGCGAAGCCGAGCAGCAGCGCGGTGCGCTGGCGCTGCAGCTCTTGCGGTGGCGCCGTCGGCGAGGCGAGGGGATCGGGCACTTCGGGTCAGGCCGGTGTCTGGACGGCGCCGCAACGACCGCCGCGACGCGGCGGCACGGCGCAGGCGGGACTCTAGCCGTTCGAGCGCCGGCGCGCCGTCAGCTGCGGCCTCGATGCGCCGCGGTTGCGCTCCTGTTCGCGGCCACCCGGCGAGGCACCGTCGCGGCCGCCGTCAGCCGCCGCCCGCGACGCTGCACAGCCGACTGCATGGCCGCGAACTCGTGCCGGAAGCGGCCGGTGATCGCCTCGGGGTCGGGCACCAGGTGCGCGTCGGCGACCACCGACAGCGTGGCCTGGCCGCGGTAGCTGAGGATGCTGATGCCCATGCCGAGCTCGCGGCCCGGGTGCGGCACCCAGAACATCACCTGCTCGATCGGCACGCCGGCCAGGTACAGCGTCTGCCTCGGCCCGGCGACATTGGTCATCACCACGCTCGCCTTGGTGCCGAACAGCTGCACGGCGAAGTCCTCGAGCGCCTTCGGTGCGCGGCCGAAGATGTCGAACAGCGCCAGCACGGCGACCGCCTCCGGCGAGCGCTTCAGCTCGTCCATCCGCGCCTTGGTCCGTCGCAGGCGCGCCAGCGGATCGCCGGCGCCGACGGCCAGCTCGAGGATGACCAGCCCGAAGTAGTTGCCCAGCTCGGCCGCGCGCTCCGGCGGCCGCAGGTCGACCGGCACCATCGCCCGCACGGTGATGTGATCGACATCGACGCCGCGCCGCTTCAGGTAGTGGCGCAAGGCGCCGGACATCGCCGCCACCAGCACGTCGTTGACCTTGGCGCCGAGCGGCGCGCCGATCGCCTTCACGTCGGCGATGGCGACCGGCTCCGACCAGGCGACACGCTTGCCCAGGCCGAACTCTCCTTTCAGCGGCGAACGCGGGTCCGCCTTCTTCAGCAATTCGGCGGCCAGCGTTCCGGCGCCGGCGAGGACCAGGCCGGCCTTCTCTGCCAGCTGCCCCGGGTGCGTCGCCGCGTCGATGGCGCCACCGATCGCCGCACGCAGCTGCCCGACCGACCATCCGGCAGCGTCGATCGCCGGCGCGAACAGCCGCTCGATCGGGCCGGGCTGCGCCGAGTGCTCGCTGGGCTGCGGCGCCGCGGGCGCGACCGCCGTGCGCCATCCGGTCGGCGAGGCGTCGAACAGCGCGCGGGCGACCAGCACGTTGGCGGTGCCGTCGCCGATGCAGTGATGCATGCGGGTGATCAGCGCGCTGCCGCCGTCGACGCCGTCGACGACGTGCACGTCCCACAGCGGGCGGGCGCGATCCAGCGGCGTGCTCGCCAGGTCGCTCACCAGCGCGGCGAGGGCGCCCCGGTCGCCTGGCGCGGGCAGGGCGATGTGATGCAGCTGCTGCCCGATCTCGAAGCCGGGCATCCGTTCCCAGTGCGGCGTGGCCAGCGCCAGGCCCCTCTCGACGACCCGCTGGCTGAAGCGCTCGAACTGCGCCAGCCGCTGCGTGTAGACGGCCCTGACGCGGTCGAAGTCGAGCGGCCTGCGCGTAAGCAGGATGCCCGTGATCACGGCGGTGTTGGCCGGCCCGTCGATGTGGTACCAGGCCGCGTCCACCGGCGACATCGGCAACGGTTTCATCGCGGCGCGCAAGCGGCAGGCAACCGCCGCTGGTCGACGTATCAATGCGTTCATTGTCGGCCGGTCCGCCGGCGCGACCTTGTCCCTGGATCAGCAAACTCGCGCTGCTGCCATGGAAGCGGGAGCCGCCGGCGCGCTATCGTCGTCGCATGTCGATCCGGGTCGAGTGCTACGCCGGCTACCGGGGCGAGCAGGAGCCGGCCGCGTTCTGGCTCGGCGCCCGCCGGCTCGCCGTGCGCGCGATCGTCGACCGCTGGTTCGCGCCGGAAAGCCGCTGGTTCCGCGTCGATGCCGACGACGGCAACCTGTACGTACTTCGCCATGACGAGGCCCGCGACGAGTGGGAGGTCGCCGCCTTCACCCGGTCGCCCGGCTGAGCTACGGCCGCGCGGCGAAGGCCTCGTCGAAGGCCACCTCGAGGTGCGCGCTGGTGCCGCGGATCTGGTCGACCACCTTCTTCGCCCAGTCGAAGTACTCGCGGCGGCGGGCGAGGTCCCAGCCGTGCGGCGGGTGCGAGGCCATGTCGCGCACGTTGCAGGTCTTGTCGGCGAGCTTGACCAGCCGTGCGCGGCGCGACAGGTGGCGGGCGTGCTCGATCTGCAGTCGCTTGCGGTCGACCTTCGACAGCGTCTTGTCGTCGCTGACCTCGCGCACCGCCTGGGCGATGACGCGGCCGAACTTCTCCTTCAGCTCCTCGTAGGTGGTCTCGGTGTCCTCGAGCGTGTCGTGCAGGATCGCCGCCGCCAGCGTCTTGTGGTCGGTGACGCCGCCCTCGACGGCCAGCACGCGGGCCAGCGCGATCGGGTGGTTGATGTACGGCGAGGCGTCGACGTCCTTGCGCCGCTGGTTGCGGTGCTTGTAGGCCGAGAACGCCAGCGCGTCCATCAGCAGCGTGATCTCGGCGTGCGCCTTGCCCTTCATGGTCGCTTTACCGTCGCCGGCCGCGCCGCCTCGAAGTGCTCGCCGCCCATCAGGTCCTGCGCCAGGTACTGCTGGCGGAACTGCTCGAACGGCACCTCATCGGCTGCCTCGCGGTCGCGCTGCTCGCGCAGCGACTCGGCGGCCTGCTGCTGGTAGCGCGCGGCGGCCTGCGGCGACAGCGGCCGCTCGAGCAGCGTGCGGCGGTGTTCGGCCGAGCGCGCCAGCACGAAGGAGGGAAACGACCTGCCGTGCTGCTGCTCGACCTGGCGCAGCACCCGCGCCGAGGGCAGCGAGGCGAAGTCGCGCAGGGCGGCCTGCGCTGCCGCCAAGGCCCTGCGGTAGCCGTCGCCGCCGCAGGCGCGGTCCAGCGCGACGGCGATCGGCTCGCACTCGGCGAGGATGCGCGCGCCCCACTCGGCCGGCGGCTGGTCGGCTTCGCTCAGGTCGGTCAGCGCCAGGTCGGCCGACAGCGGTGCGGTGGAGGGCTGGCCGGCAGGGGCTTCAATGCGGCCGAGATCGGCGGTCCGATGCAGCCGCAGCTGCGGGTCGCGGCCGCGCTCGGCGATGCGCCGCTGGTTGCGCGTCATGGCGGCGATCTCCTGCGGCGAATCGGGCGGGCTGTCCGACAGCAGGCAGTGCAGCAGGAACACGTCGAGCAGCCGCATCTGCGCCAGGTCGATGCCGACCGGCTCGAACGGGTTGATGTCGACCAGCCGCACCTCGACGTACTCGACCCCGCGCAGGCCGAGCGCGCGCAGCGGCCGCTCGCCGGGCCGGATCCGGCGCTTCGGCCGGATGGTGCCGTAGAACTCGTTCTCGATCTGCAGCAGCGTCGTCGCCAGCTGCTTGTACAGCTCGCCGTCGCGCAGGCCGATCGCCTCGTAGGCCGGATAGGTCTCGGTCAGCGCGCGGTGCAGCGTCTGCGCGTAACTGGCCAGGCAGTTGAAGCTCACCGCCAGCGCCGCCTGCGCGTCGCTCTGGTAGCCGAGCCGGCCCATGCGCAGCGAGGTGCCGTGAGGGGCGAAGTAGGTGCCGGTGTCCCAGCCGCACAGGCCGTGGCTGTGCCCCTGCACGAAGGTGCCGCAGACGGCCGGCGAGGCGCCGAGCAGCAGCATCAGCAGCCACGAGTGGCGGCGGAAGTTGCGGATCAGCGCGAAGTAGCCGGCGTCCTGGAACCGCTCGACCGGGACGTCGCTGCCGGCCGCCTCGCGCAGCAGTGGCCAGGCCTCGGCCGGCAGCGAGAAGTTGTAGTGGATGCCGGAGATGGTCTGCATGCGCCGGCCGTAGCGGTGCGACAGGCCCTGCCGGTACACCGTCTTCAGCCGGCCCATGTTCGAGCGGCCGTAGCGGCCGAGCGGGATCTCGTCCTCGGCAGGCAGCTTGCACGGCATGCTGGCGCCCCAGATCAGCTCGTCGCCGATGTTGCGGTAGACGAACTGGTGCAGCTCGGTGAGCTCCTGCAGCAGCGCCTCGGCGGTCGTGTGCGCGCCGGTGATCAGCTCCAGCTGCGCCTCGGAAAAGTCGGTCGTGATGTGCGGGTGGGTGAGCGCCGAGCCCAGCCCGGCCGGATGCGGGGTGTGCGCCAGCGTGCCGTCGGGACGCACGCGCAGGCCCTCTTTCTCGATGCCGCGCAGGATGCCGCGCAGCACCGCCGGCGGCAGGGCATCGAGTCGTTGCTGCAGCGTGCTCAAGCGCGGTCTCCGTCGGCGTTCGCGGCTGCCGCCGCGGGCAGGCGAGACTTTAGCGGCTTTGCCGCAGCGCCACGCGGCGCCGGCGGCGGCGTGGCGCTGCGAGGAGGGCCTCGCGGCCGGACGCCAGCGAAGGCCGGCGCTCAGAGCTGCATGTAGACGTAGTGCTCCTTGACCTGCAGCCGGCCGATCTCGGCCACGCCGGAGGGAACGAGTGTGGCCTCCGGGATCACGGCGGCCGGGCTGATCGCCCGCCGCGCCAGCGTGTTGCCGCAGACGCGGAAGTCGACCCCGCGGGCGCGCAGCTTGGCGACGCTGTTTTCGAACAGCTCGCCGCTGTCGGCATCGCGGGCGCCGGCGAGCAGGAAGTCGACCCCCTTGTTGTGCGCCACCACCACCGCCTTCAGGTGGGGATTGCTCTCGACGTGGTTGGCCAGGTTGCGCAGCGCGGTGGCGGGATTCGTCGACTCGTTGATGTGGTAGACGATCCTCTCCTCGCCCGTTGCCGCCCACTGCTGGTAGGACAGCGAGGCGAACACGGTGGCGAAGACCAGCATCAGCGCCGCCGGCACCGCCAGCCACGAGGCCGGACGCTGCCACCAGCGCTGCTCGCAGGGCGCCTGCCCGCATACCTGCCGCGTGATGCGCTGGCGCAGCTCGGCCGGCGCCGGCTCGAAGCCGATGCCGGCGCTGACGGCGGCGCGCACGCGCCGCAGCGCCTCGTGGTGGGCACGGCAGTCGCCGCAGGCGGCCAGGTGCTCCTCGAGCGCGAGCGTCGCCGTGAGGTCGAGCTCACGGTCCACATAGGCCTGCGCCAGCTGGCGCGTCCGTGCACAGTCCATCGCTGACTCCTAGTCCGGCGGGGCACCGAGCGCTCTGGCCAGCAGCAGCCGGCCGCGCGCCAGGCGCGACATCACGGTGCCGATCGGCGCATCGGTGACCGCGGCGATCTCCTTGTACGACAGGTCGTGCAGCTCACGCAGCACGACGGTTTCGCGAAACTCCAGCGGCAGCGCGGCGACCGCCTTGCGCACCTGCGCTGCCGATTCGCGCGCCAGCGCAGCGTCCTCCGCGCTCGGCATCGGGTCGTACGCGCCGCCGTGCACGACCTCGTCGAAGGTCTCGAAGCGGCTTGCCGGCGGCTCCTTGTCCAGCGCCGAGAAGCAGGTGTTGCGCACGATCGCCAGCACCCACGCCCGCCCCTCGTCGCCGTGGAACGAATCGAAGAAGCGATAGGCGCGCAAGTAGGCCTCCTGCACGACTTCCTCCGCCGCCGTCGCGTCGCGCATCAGCCACTTGGCGAGGTCGAAGGCGGCGTCCAGGTGCGGGACGATCAGCCGCTCGAAGCGCCTGCACTTCTCGTCGTCCGCCACCCTTTCCTCCAGTAATTACCGCCCGCGGCGGCATCTTATTCCCGCTGCCCGCCTCGCCTGGTCGGGAATATTTCCCCCGCCCATCCGGTAAGAACCCAATGAGGCTCGGGGCGAGGCCGCACCGCACCTCGGCTTGTCCTTACCCCCATCGAGAAGAGGAGACTTCATGCTTCGCCGCAACATCATTCAGCTCGCTGCTGTCGCCGTCCTGCTCGCAGTCGGTGGCGCGCCGCTCGCGACCGCGCAGGCCGCGCCAAAGGAAGGAATCGTCATCCAGGTCAGCGACGACAACCCGAAGACCTGGAACCAGGCGCTCAACGTCGTACGCAACATCCAGAACGCGCGAGGCAAGGACAACGTCCAGATCGAGCTCGTCGTTTTCGGCCTCGGCGCCGGCATGCTGAAGGCAGATTCGACGCTGGCCAACCGAGTCGACGACACGCTCGCCTCGGGCGCCGACGTCCTGATGTGCGAGAACACGATGCGCGGCTTCAAGCTCGACAAAAAGGACATGCACCCGAAGATCGGCTACGTGCCGGGCGGCATCATCCAGATTCTCGAGCGGCAGAAGCAGGGCTGGGCCATCGTCAGGCCTTAGGCCGCGCCGGCCCTGACGAGGGGCCTGCTCCCCGTGCATGCCGCGCCGCGCTCATCGCGGCGCGGCGCGCGACCACTTACAAGTGAGTATCCATAGGGAACCGAGGAGGAGAGACCCATGCATCGCTTCATTCACGCGCTGGCCGGCGGCGCGCTCGCCGCGACGCTGGTCGCCGGCTGCGCGACCAAGCAGGCACCGCCACCCGCCGCGGCGCCAAAGGCCGACACCAAGTACGCGACCATCCCGCCCAACAAGGACAACGACCTCAAGCTCTATTACGGCGATGGCCGCATCGTGAAGGGCGCCGACGCGCTCGGCCGCATGCAGCGCGAGGCCGACGTCATCCTGTGGCTGGCCGGCAACCAGTTCTTCGCCATGGACGACGTGATCGCGGCGTTCCAGAAGCAATCGCCGGGCACGAAGGTCGGCATCATCACGTTGCCGCCCGGGTTGCTGCTCAACGCCATCGAGGGGGGCGGCTGGGCCTACGGCGGCAAGGAGTACCCGGGCCTGCCTGACGTCTACGCGTCGGTCAACCTCGACCACCTGAAGCGGCTGAAGAAGGCCGGGATGATGGACACCTACGCCATCTACCTGCACAACGAGATGGAGCTGATGGTCGCCGCCGGCAACCCGAAGCAGATCAAGGGCATCAAGGACCTGGCGCGCCCGGACATCCGCACCTCGATGCCGAATCCGGTCAACGAGGGGATCATGCGCTTCTACGGCAAGAAGGTCCTGCAGCGCAACGGCGTCTGGGACCACATCTCCGGTGGCAAGGAGTGCTTTTCGTGCCAGACCACGCCGAACAACTGGTTCACCGCGGTTCACCACCGCGAGACGCCCGAGCGGATCCTCGCCGGTAAATCCGACACCGGCATCGTCTGGGTGACCGAGACGATGGAAGCCAAGCGCGACGGCGCCAAGGTCGACAGCGTCAGGCTGCCGCCCGAGGACAGCCTGCGCGACGAGGTCTCCTATGCGATCGGCGCGCTGACCGGCAGCCCGCACAAGGCGGCGGCGCAGCGGTACCTCGCCTTCCTCGCCACGCCGGCGGCGCAGGATGCCTACGCCAGCTTCGGCTTCGTCAAGGCGACGCCCCAGGAACTGACGCTGCGGCCGATCCCGTAGGCAACAGGCAGCGCCGGCCCGCCGCTCGGGGCGGACCGGCGCGTGGCCATCGCCGACGGCCGCTGCCCCTGGCAACTGCCGGCCCGCGCCGCTCGGCTTCGCCGCACGCGGCCGGCCGCGGGAGGCTTCGCTGAACTCGCGCCAACTCGAACTGATCAGCCTCGGCACCCTGGCCGACTACGAACGGCGCGCCGAGGACTTCTGGGCGGGCACGCGTGAGCACGACGTCAGCCAGAACATCGAGGCGCTGCTGGCAGCGATCGAGGGCGAGCCGCCGTTCGCCATCCTCGATCTCGGCTGCGGGCCGGGCCGCGACCTGCGGGCCTTCACGGCGCGCGGTCACCGGGCGGTCGGGCTCGAGGGTTCGAGCCGCTTCGCGGCAATGGCGCGCCGCTTCAGCGGCTGCGAGGTGTGGCAGCAGGACCTGCTGAAGCTGGCGCTGCCGCCGGCCGCGTTCGACGGCATATTCGCCAACGCGTCGCTGTTCCACGTGCCGCGCCAGGAGCTGCCGCGCGTGCTGCGCCAACTGGCCGCTGCGCTGAAGCCGCGCGGCGTGCTGTTCTGCTCGAACCCGCGCGGCAGCGACGAGGAGGGGTGGAACGGCGGCCGCTACGGCGTGTTCCACTCGCTCGCCGGCTGGCGGCATTTCATGACCGCCGCCGGCTTCACCGAGATCGGCCATTACTACCGCCCGCCGGGGCTGCCGCGCGAACAGCAGCCGTGGCTGGCGAGCGTCTGGCGGCTGACACCGGACGGCGGCCGCTGAGCGGGCCCGCGAGCAGGCTCAGGCGTAGGCCGGCCGGCGCCGCGCGCGCAGCAGCAGCGCGGTGGCGATGGCCAGGTTCAGCGCGTTCCAGGCGATGCCGTTGACGAAGGCGGCGTCGTAGGAGCCGGTCAGGTCGAAGACCTTGCCGGACATCCAGCCGCCGAGCGCCATGCCGAGCAGGGTGAACATCAGCACGGCGCCGGTGCGCGCGCCCGCCTCGCGCGGCGGGAAGTGCTCGCGGACGATGATCGCGTAGCTCGGCACGATGCCGCCCTGGAACAGGCCGAACAGCGCCGAGATCACGTACAGCGACGCCAGGCCGTCGAACGGCAGGAACAGCAGCAGCGCCACCCCCTGCAGGGCCGAGCCCAGCAGCAGCGTGCGCAGCCCGCCGATGCGGTCGCAGATCGCGCCGGAGACCAGCCGGCTGACGATGCCGAAGCCGAGCATCAGCGACAGCATCTCGGCGCCGCGCGCCGCGCCGTAGCCGAGGTCGCCGCAGTAGGCGACGATGTGGACCTGCGGCATCGACATCGCCACGCAGCAGGCCAGGCCGGCCAGGCACAGCAGCACCGTGGCCGCCGCCGGCGACAGGCCGAACGGACGTACCGGCGGCGCCTCGACGGCTGCGGCGGTGGCCGCCGGCATCGGCAGCGGTGGCCGCTGCCGCAGCAGCGGTGCGAGCAGGAGCATGACGACGGCGCTGAAGGCGGCCAGCCCGAGGTAGGTGTCGCGCCAGCCGACCACCTCGACGAAGTGCTGCACGACCGGCGGCCACACCGTGCCGGCCAGATAGTTGCCGCTGGCGCACACCGCGACCGCGATTCCCCGCCGGCGGGCGAACCAAAGCGTCGTGTCGGCGATCAGCGGCGCGAAGGTGGCCGAGCTGCCGAGCAGGCCGATCAGCATGCCGTGCGCGATCGAGAACGTCCAGATGTCGCCGGCCAGGCCGGCAGCGCCGTAACCCAGTCCGAGGCCGGCGGCGCTGATCAGGACCGGCACCATGACGCCGTAGCGGTCGGCGAGCCTGCCCATCAGGATGCCGCCCAGCCCGAAGCCGACCATCATCCACGTGTACGGCATCGAGGCGTCGGCACGCCCCACGCCGAAGTCGGCCTGCACCGCCGGCAGCACCACCGCAACGACGTACATGCCGCTGGCACCGACCGTCATCAGCGCCAGCGCCACGGCGAGGCGCATGACGGCATAGAGCGAGTCCGGTCGCGGCGGCATCTTGGTCGGGCAGGCGGTGGCCGGTAGGCCGAGGGCGCGGTTATCGCACAGCCGCGCCAGCGCGGTCTCGCGCAGCGCACAAGCAGCGGCGCCGCGTCGACGATCGCGCCGGCTCTTGCGGTAGGCTGCGCCAATGGCCCCGCATGCCGAGAACACGCCGGTGGCCGTCGTCACCGGCGGCGCGCGCGGCATCGGCCTGGCGATCGCCCACTGGTTCCTCGACCACGGTCAGCGCGTCGCCCTGCTCGACATCGACGGCGAGACGCTGGCGGCCACCGAGCGCGCGCTGGCCGATTCCGGCCGCGTGCTGGCGATCGTCTGCGACGTCGCCGATCCGGCGCAGGTCAGGCCGGCGATCGAGCAGGTGGCGGCGCGCTTCGGCCGCATCGACGCGCTGGTGAACAACGCCGGCATCGCCGTGTTCAAGCCGATCGGCGAGACGACGCACGAGGAGTGGGCGCGCGTCTTGGCAGTGAACCTCGACGGGCCGTTCATCTGCACGCAGGCCTGCACGCCGCACATGCTGAAGGCCGGCGGCGGCGCGGTGGTCAACATCGCGTCGATCTCGGGGCTGCGCGCCAGCACGCTGCGCGCGGCCTACGGCACCAGCAAGGCGGCGCTGATGCACCTGACGCGGCAGCAGGCGGTCGAGCTCGGCAACGTCGGCATCCGGGTGAACGCGATCGCGCCGGGGCCGGTCGACACGGCAATGGCCAAGGCGGTGCACACGCCGGCGATCCGCGCCGCCTACCACGAGGCGATCCCGCTCGCCCGCTACGGGACGCCGGAGGAGATCGCCGCGGCCGTCGGCTTCCTGTGCAGTCCGCAGGCGGCCTACATCAACGGCCAGGTGCTGGCAGTGGACGGAGGATTCGACGCCGCCGGCATCGGCCTGCCGGCGCTGCGCCAGTTGCAGGCAGGCTGAGTGCGGTGGCGGGCGATCAGGTCGCCTCTTCCTTGAAGCGCTGGCGCCGGCGCTCCTCGCAGACGAACTCCTCCAGCTCCGGGTCGAGCGCGCTGCGCGCCGAAACGATGCCGACCACCTTGCCCTCGTCGATCACCGGCAGGTGGCGGAAGCCGTTCTCGTGCATCAGCGTCATCGCATAGCCGAAGGTGTTGTTCGGCTTGATCGTCTTCGGCTCCTGCGTCATCACCTGCGACAGCGGCGTCGTCGCCGGATCGAGGCCGCGCGCGACGACGCGGAACACCACGTCGCGCTCGCTGAAGATGCCGATCAGCCGCTTGTCCTCGACCACCAGCACCGCGCCGATCTGCTTCTTGGCCATCAGCTGCGACGCTTCGCGCACCGACGTGCCCGGCGGCACGGTCACGAACTTGCGCCGCTCCATGATGGTTCTGATCGGCTGACTGAACACGATGACCTCCCGTCATCCCTCGTGTCGGATCGCGGGCCGCACCCGATGCGTGCGGCCGCCCCGATCGCCGATTGCACGTCCGCACACCCTAACCAGCCGGCCCGCGGCCAGCCTTGATCGCGATCAACCGGAGCCAATCGGGGAAGTCGGTTTCACGCAGGCAGACAACGCCGTGTCGCGCCACCGGCGGCGACCCGCGCGGCACGGCGCCATCGCGCTGCGCCGCAGTAGATTGCCGTCCTCCCGCGCGCACGACCGGCGCGCGGATCGCACCGGCTCGGTCGATGCCTGACGCTGCGCGCGTGATCGCACACCTCGACATGGACGCCTTCTACGCGTCGGTCGAGCTGCTGCGCTACCCGGAGCTGCGCGGACAGCCGGTGGTGATCGGCGGCGGCTCGCGCCATCAGCCGCGCTGGGAGGCCGACCCGTCCGGCGGGCAGCGGCGGCGACGCTTCGCGCGCCTGGCCGACTACAGCGGCCGCGGCGTGATCACCACCGCCACCTACGAGGCGCGGGCGCTCGGCGTGAATTCGGCGATGGGGCTGATGCGCGCCGCGCAGCGGGCGCCGCAGGCAGTGCTGCTGCCGGCGGACTTCGACCAGTACCGCCGCTACTCGCGCCTGTTCAAGGCGGCGGTGGACGAGATCGCGCCGGTGGTCGAGGACCGCGGCATCGACGAGATCTATATCGACCTGACCGAGGTGATCGCGGCGCGCCTCGGCGATCCGCGCGACCAGCCCGGCACCGACGCGCTTGCCGAGGCCTGGTGGTGCGCGCGCGAAGTGGCGCGCGAGATCAAGCAGGCGGTGCGCGAGGCAACAGGGCTGACTTGCTCGATCGGGCTGGCGCCGAACAAGCTGCTCGCCAAGATCGCCTCCGAACTGGACAAGCCCGACGGCCTGACCGTGGTGACCGCGCACGACGTCGCCGGCCGCATCTGGCCGCTGCCGGTGCGGCGGATCAACGGCATCGGCCCGAAGGCGGCCGCCCGTCTGGCGCGGCTCGGCATCGCCACCATCGGCGAGCTGGCCGCCGCCGAGCCGTCGTCGCTGCTGCGGCACTTCGGCGCCAGCTACGGCGCCTGGCTGCACGCGGCGGCGCACGGCCGCGACGAGCGGCCGGTCATCACCCATAGCGAGCCGAAATCGGTCAGCCGCGAGACGACGTTCGAGCGCGACCTGCACGCGGTGCGCGACCGCGCCGCGCTGTCACGGATCTTCACCGAGCTGTGCGTGCGCGTCGCCGAAGACCTGCGGCGCAAGCGCTGCGCCGGCCGCACCATCGGCGTGAAGCTGCGCTTCGACGACTTCCGCACGGTCACCCGTGACGTCACCCTGGCCGCGCCGACCGACGACGCGGCGGCCATCCGCCGCGCCGCCGGACAGTGCCTGAAGCGGATCGAGCTGTCGCGGCGGATCCGGCTGCTCGGCGTGCGGGTCGGTGCGCTGGCGCACGGCGACGACGATGAGCTGTTTGCCGCCCGCTGAGTGCGCAGGCGCCTGCGGACTGGAACGCGCCGTCGACGCGGAAGCGGCGACCGGGATCTGCCCTGCGCCGGCAGCAAGTTCCCGCTCGCACCCAAATGACGGCAGCGGCGGTTAGGCCGTCGACCGCCCGGGTGCCCGGTTTGCCGGGCCGTCGCCCTCCGCCCGCAGCAGCGCCCGCCGCATCGAGCCGAAACGCTTGCGGTACTGCGCCGGCGTCAGCTGCACGTGGCGGCGGAACAGCCGGCTGAAGAAACCGGCGTCCTCGTAGCCGACCTCCTGCGCGATCGCCTCGACCGGCGCCTCGGTCGCCTCGAGCATCTGCTTGGCCTCCTCGAGCCGCAGCGTGTGCACGTACTCGAGCGGCGACATGCCGGTGGCCTGCTCGAAGCGGCGCTTGAACGAGCGCTCGGCCAGGCCGCTGAGCCGCACCATCGCCGTCACCGGCGCCGGCTCCTGGTAATGCTCGGCGATCCAGTGCTGGCAGCGGGCGATGACCGCGTCGTCGACCTGCCGCGAGCGGGCCAGCGCCGCAAAGGGCTGCTGGCCGATGTCGTGCCAGTCGATCAGGTTCACCCGCGCTGTCTGCATCGCCGCCTCGACGCCGGCCACGCGCGCGATCAGGTACAGGCCGAGGTCGAGCCACGAGGTGCCGCCACCGGCCATCACCAGCCGCTGGCCCTCGCCGCTGGCCACCAGCGCCCGCTGCGGCAGCACCTTCACCGCCGGGTAGCGGCGGCGGATCGTGTCGCAGAAGGCCCAGTGCGTGGTCGCTTCGCAGCCGTCGAGCAATCCGGTCTCGGCCAGCAGCACTGCGCCGGAACAGGCGGTGGCAATCG
>CP070661.1:327405-353929 GCA_020355165.1 Burkholderiales bacterium | reverse complement strand
GAGGCGGAACAGCTTGCCGAACTGCGGCGTGTCGAAGACCTCGACGCGCTGGTACGGCGAATCGATGGTCTGCAGCCGCCGGCTGGCGGTGAAGCCGTAGCCCGCATGGGCGTTGAGCCAGTCGAAGATCAGCTCGTCCCTGCCGGCGCCGCCGCCCGGCGCCTGCGTCGCCGCGCCGGCAGCGGCCGACTCGGTGCCGGCGGCCAGGTCGCCGCGATTGATCCGGTTCACGGCCTGGCTCTTCGGCCGGAAGGCCAACATCAGCGCATCGAACAGCTGCTGCGCCTTGCCGCTGTTGTCGTCGCTAAAGTTGCACACGTAGACGTCGAGCGTCACGCCGCGCCGCTCGGGCCAGGTGTGCAGCGCGAGGTGCGATTCGGCGAGCAGCACCGCGCCGGTGATGCCGCCGGGCTGGCCTTCGTAGTCAGGAAATACGTGGTACTTCTCGTCGACGATGGTCAACCCCGCGGCGTTGGTGGCGTCGCGGCAAAGCGTCGAGAGTTTTTCCTGATCCGTCAGCAGCGCCGCCGGGCAGCTGCAGTCGAACAGATCGCCAGTCAGATGAAGTCCTTGCATCTTCGTCCCCCAGCAGGTCCGCCCTAATCGACCTGAATCGCGGCTCGTCACCGCAACCCACGATCCGGGACCCGGCGCTGGTGCGCGGCGCGCGGGTCGGTTACAGCTTTCGCTGCGTCGATTGGACCTGGCGGGGGAAGATGCCTGACCAGCAGGCAACCCGTTGCTTCCGGTGCTCCGGATCGATTTTGAGGCCAGAATCGTATAGCAATTCAGCCGCCAGTGAAAGCGCCGCAGCATGAGGAAAACCGAGATCTTCCTCGACGCCCGACAGGGCCGCGCGAAGCGCTGCCGGTCGGGCGGCGCGGGGAGCCGCTGATAGAATTTGCTGCCCTTCAATGGTGGCGCGTCCGCGCCCGCCTCGATACTCCCGCCTGTATGCGCGAAGCCGTTTCGCCGCCGCTGCCTCGCCAGCAGATGTCCAGCATGCGCCGGCGCGGGCATCTGGCGCGCCCCAGGCCGGGCAGGCGATCGCTCGGGCGTGACGGCATCGTGCCCGGCAGCGGCCACCGATCGACGACGCTGCGCGCGCGGCCGGGGCCGCGGCGCTCGGTCACTGGTGCAGGCGGCCGCAGGAATTTCGGGCTGGCGGCCGGTGGTCTCGCCGCCGCCGTGCAGAACGTCTTATCTCGGGAGAATGAATCATGACGATCAAGGTTGCCATCAACGGCTATGGCCGCATCGGCCGCAACATCCTGCGCGCCCACTACGAGGGCGGCAAGAAGCACGACCTCCAGATCGTGGCGATCAACGACCTCGGCGACACCAAGATCAATGCCCACCTGACCAGGTACGACACTGCGCACGGCAAGTTCCCCGGCTCGGTGGCGATCGACGGCGACTCGCTGGTGGTCAACGGCGACCGGATCCGGGTGCTGTCGAACCGCGATCCGTCGCAGCTGCCTTGGAAGGACCTCGGCGTGGACGTCGTGCACGAGTGCACGGGCTTCTTCACCAGCAAGGAAAAGGCCTCGGCGCACCTGAAAGCCGGTGCGAAGAAGGTGATCATCTCGGCGCCCGGCGGCAAGGACGTCGACGGCACGATCGTGTTCGGCGTCAACCACGGCACGCTGAAGAGCACCCATGCGGTGATCTCCAACGCCTCGTGCACGACCAACTGCCTGGCGCCACTGGTCAAGCCGCTGCACGAGAAGATCGGCCTGGTCAACGGCCTGATGACGACGATCCACGCTTACACCAACGACCAGGTGCTGACGGACGTCTATCACGAGGACCTTCGCCGCGCGCGGGCGGCCGCCCACAACATGATCCCGACCAAGACCGGCGCGGCCGCCGCCGTCGGCCTGGTGCTGCCGGAGCTGAACGGCAAGCTCGACGGCTATGCGATCCGGGTGCCGACGATCAACGTGTCGATCGTCGACCTGTCGTTCATCGCCGCGCGCGACACCACGGTCGACGAGGTGAACGCGATCATGAAGGCGGCGGCGGAAGGCGAGCTGAAGGGCATCCTCGGCTACAACGCCGAGCCGCTGGTCTCGAGCGACTTCAACCACGACCCGCGCTCGAGCATCTTCGAGGCCACGCTGACCAAGGTCTCCGGCCGCCTGGTCAAGGTCTCCAGCTGGTACGACAACGAGTGGGGCTTCAGCAACCGCATGCTCGACACGACGGTTGCCCTGATGGCTGCCAAGTAGACTCGGCCGGCCCTACCGCACGATGTGCTGCCGTCACCGGGCTGCGATTGAGCACAGCTGCGCGGCGCGATGTCATCGCCGCCGGCAACTCGAGCGTTGTGTCCAGGCCCTCGATCGGAGTTCCAGATGAACAGGAAATGGACGTGCGGGTGGCTCGCCGCGCTCGGCCTGGCCGCACTCGCCGTGCCGGCGCTGGCGGAGCCGCCGCGGCCGAAGCCTGGCACCGACGAAGCCACACCGCGCGTCATCGTCAAATTCCGCGATCAGGCGGGCAGCGGTTTCGCGGCCCGCCAGGCGTTCGATTTCCGCTCCCGCATCGGCGAGCTCTCGGCGCGGCAGGCCGTACCCCTGCGGCTCGCCCGCAGCGTTTCCGAGCGCACGCACGCGCTTTGGCTCGAGCAGCCGCTGCGCGGCCGCGAGCTCGACCGCATGCTCAGCCGTCTGGCGGCCGATCCGTCGGTCGAGTACGCGGTGGCGGACCGGCGCAAGTACCGTGCGGCGATTCCCAACGATCCGCTGTTCAACCAGGTCCAGGAGACGGGCCAGTGGTGGCTGACGGCGCCGAACAGCACGTTCGTTTCCGCCATCGACGGCCCGAGCGCGTGGGATCTCACCATCGGCAACCCGGACGTCGTGGTGGCAGTGCTCGATACCGGGGCGATGTTCGAGCATCCGGACCTCGGGCGCGCCGAGCAGGGCGGCAAGTTCCTGCCGGGCTATGACTTCGTCGGCGGCACCGGCAGCGCCGACGCGGTCAAGATCGCCAACGACGGCGACGGCCGCGACCCGGATCCCAGCGATCCGGGCGACTGGGTCGATCTGAGCGACCAGCGCGACCCGCTGTTTTCCGGCTGCGAGGTTGGCGACAGCTCCTGGCACGGCGTGCACATCGCCGGCATCATCGGTGCCCGCTCGAACAACGGCACCGGTGGAGCCGGCATCGGCTGGAGCACGCCGATCCTGCCGGTACGCGTGCTCGGCAAGTGCTTCGGCTTCGACTCCGACATCATCGCCGGCATGCGCTGGGCGGCCGGTCTGCAGGTGCCCGGCGCGCCGGCGAACACGACCCCGGCGCGCGTGGTCAACCTCAGCCTCGGCTCGCTCGAGACCTGCACCGCGCCTTATGTCAACGCGGTCGAGGAGCTGCGCCAGCGCAGCGTGCTGGTGGTCGCTGCCGCCGGCAACGACGGCGCCGGCGAGGTCTCGTCGCCTGGCAACTGCCCGGGCGTGGTGTCCGTGACCTCGCTGCGGCACGTCGGTACCAAGGTCGGCTTTGCCAACTACGGCCCGAACGTCACGATCGCTGCGCCCGGAGGCAACTGCGTGAACATCGGCCCGCACGATCCGTGCCTGTATCCGATCGTCTCGGCCGACAACGACGGGACCAGGCAGCCCGGCTCGATGATCTACGGCGGCAAGCTCGGCACCAGCTTTTCGACACCGATGGTGGCTGGCGTCGCCGCGCTGATGCTGAGCCGCGATCCGCTGATGACGAACGAGGAGCTGATCGAGCGGCTGCGCCTGACGACCCGCGTCTTCCCGGTGGCCGACCCGGAGCTGCTCTCCTGTTCCGACCCGAAGTTCACGCCGGACGAGCAGGGCAACCTGCCCAACGACGGCCAGTGCAACTGTACGTCGACCTCCTGCGGCGAGGGCATGCTCGATGCCGGGCAGGCAGTGCGCGCCGCGACCAACGCGGTGGCCATCGTCTACGGCCCGTCGAGTGCCACCTCGGCCCAGACGGCGCGCTTCGACGGTTCGCGCAGCCTGCCGGCACCGCGCCAGCAGCTGACCTCCTATCGCTGGAGCATCGTCGCCGGACCAGCCGGCGGCTCGTTCAGTGCGCCTGCTGAGGCGATCACGCAGTTCAGCGGCAACGCCGGCCGGTACACGCTGCGCCTGACGGTCACCGACAGCGCCGGCACGCTCGACAGCTACGACTTCCTGCTCGAGGTCAGCGCCCCTGCCGACAGCGGCGGCGGTGGCGCGCTGCCACTGCTTCACCTGGCGCTGCTGGCCGGCGCACTGGCGCTGTCGCGCCGCCGGTTCAGCCGCTGATCTCGCGCCGCCGCCGCGCCCGCGCGGCCCAGAACAGGCCCAGCGCAGTGCCGGCGACGGCGCCGAGCAGATGCGCCTGCGGCACCGTGGTCGCGCCGAGCCACGCTGCGAAGGGCGTGGCGGCGCCGCCCGGCTGCTCCAGCGCGATCCTGATCGCATCGCCGACCAGCAGCGCCAGCGGGATCAGGGCGGATCGCGCCGAGCGGCTGCGCAGCGATGCACCCAGCGCCGCCACGGCGCCGGCGAACAGCAGCGCATGCAGCGTTCCCGAGGCGCCGCAGTACCAGCGGATCGACGGATACCAGCCGGCGAGCCCCAGCGATATGAAGGTGGCGGCGAGCGCCAGCGTCAGCAGCTGGCGCTTCGTGTCCAGGTATGGCGCGAACAGCAGCGCCAGCGCCAGCCAGGCGCCGGCGTTGACCAGGGCGTGCCTCCAGCCGAGATGCACGAGGTGGCCGGTCAGCAGCCGCCACGGCTCGGCCGGCAGTTCCGCGCGCCGGTACTCGAGGGCGGGCAGCGCGGCGGGCAGGGCCTGCAGCAGCAGGATCAGCGCGCCGCCGGCCAGCGCAGCCAGAAGCGGCGCTGGCAGGCCCCTGCCCGGCACGCGCGGATTCATACGGCAATGATGCCTGCGCCGCTGCGCGGCGCGCCGGCGCGCGCGGCCGCAGCGGCAGCAACGAGCGGACAGTACGGGCTTCGTATAATCGCCGTACCCTGCGCGGGTATCCGACGCGATCGGCAGGCGGACAGCCGACGCGGCTCCCAGCCTCCCCTCCGGCCCCTGAAAATGAAAGTCAGACTGCTCTCCGACCTGGCCGCGGCGCGTGCGCTTGCCGGCAAGCGCGTGTTCATCCGCTCGGACCTGAACGTGCCGCAGGACGATGCCGGCAACATCACCGAGGACACCCGCATCCGGGCCTCGGTGCCGGCGATCCGCATGGCGCTGGACGCCGGTGCGGCAGTCATGGTCACCTCCCACCTCGGACGGCCGACCGAAGGCGAGCTGAAGCCGGCCGACTCGCTGGCGCCGGTGGCGCGGCGGCTCGGCGAACTGCTCGGGCGCGAGGTGCAGCTGCGCACGAACTGGGTCGACGGCGTCGACGTTGCGCCGGGCCAGGTCGTGCTGCTGGAGAACTGCCGGGTCAACAAGGGCGAGAAGAAGAACAGCGACGAGCTGGCGCAGGCGATGGCGAAGCTCGCCGACGTCTACGTCAACGACGCCTTCGGGACCGCGCACCGCGCCGAGGCCACCACGCACGGCATCGCCAGGCATGCGCCGATCGCTTGCGCCGGCCCGCTGCTGGCGGCCGAGATCGACGCGCTGGGCAAGGCACTGCTGGAACCGAAGCGGCCGCTGCTGGCGATCGTCGCCGGCGCGAAGGTGTCGACCAAGCTGACCATCCTGAACAACCTCGCCCGGAAGGTCGACCTGCTGGTGGTCGGCGGCGGCATCGCCAACACCTTCCTCCTCGCCGAGGGGATGAAGATCGGCAAATCGCTGGCCGAGCCCGACCTGGTGCCGGAATGCCGCAAGGTGCTGCAGACCCTGGCGGCCAAGGGCGGCACGCTGCCGCTGCCGATCGACGTCGTCGTGGCGAAGGAATTCAAGGCCGACGCTCCGGCCACCGTGCGCCGCGCCGACGACGTGCGCGACGACGAGATGATCCTCGACGTCGGACCGCAGAGCGCGCTCGCCCTGGCGCACGTCATCAACAGCGCCGGCACGATCATCTGGAACGGCCCGATCGGCGTGTTCGAATTCGACGCCTTCGCCAACGGCACGCACCAGATGGCGCTGGCGATCGCCGAGGCCACCGCGCGCGGCGCCTTCTCGATTGCCGGCGGCGGCGACACGCTGGCGGCGATCGCCAAGTACAACATCGGCGACCGCGTCAGCTACATCTCGACCGGCGGCGGTGCCTTCCTCGAGTTCCTCGAAGGCAAGACGCTGCCGGCGATCGAGGTGCTGCAGCAACGGGCGGGCGGCTAGGGCGCCCGCCGATCGGGCGGGCGCCGACCAGGCGATGGGGCAGCCGCCGGCGTCGGCGGGTCCGCCCGGGCGCCGCGAGGACGCATTGGACATCGACAAGGACGACCGGATGCTGCGCAGCACTAAGATCGTCGCCACCATCGGGCCCGCCTCCAGCGAGCCGGCGGTACTGCGCCGCATGCTCGAGGCAGGCGTCGACGTGGTGCGCTTCAACTTCTCGCACGGCACGCCACACGACCACGTCGCGCGGGCGAGGCTGGTACGCGAGGAGGCGGCGGCCTGCGGCCGCGAGGTCGCGATCATGGCCGACCTGCAGGGTCCGAAGATCCGGGTCGGCAAGTTCGAGGGCGGCAAGGTCGAGCTGCAGCCGGGCGCGCGCTTCGTGCTCGACGCCAGCTGCGAGCTCGGCAGTGCCGAGCGGGCCGGGCTGGACTACAAGGACCTGCCGAAGGACGTCCACGCCGGCGACGTGCTGCTGCTGAACGACGGCCGGCTGGTGCTCGACGTCGACCGCGTCGCCGGCGCCGAGATCGTCACCACGGTGCGCATCGGCGGCGAGCTGTCGAACAACAAGGGCATCAACCGCCAGGGCGGCGGCCTGTCGGCGCCGGCACTCACCGCCAAGGACGTGCGCGACATCGAGACGGCGATGGAGTGCGGCGCCGACTACCTCGCCGTGTCGTTCGTCAAGAGCCGGACCGACGTCGAGATGGCGCGCCGCCTGGCCAACATCGGCGGCGAGAAGTACGGCATCCGGCCGCTGATCATCGCCAAGATCGAGCGCTCCGAGGCGATCCCGGCGCTGGGGGAGATCCTGGAGGCGGCCGACGGCATCATGGTCGCGCGGGGCGACCTGGCGATCGAGGTCGGCAACGCCGCGGTGCCGGCGCTGCAGAAGCGGATGATCCGCATGGCGCGCGCGGCGAACAAGCTGGCGATCACCGCGACCCAGATGATGGAGTCGATGATCCACCACGCTTCGCCGACGCGCGCGGAAGTCAGCGATGTCGCCAACGCCGTGCTCGACGGCACCGACGCGGTGATGCTGTCGGCCGAGACCGCCAGCGGCAAGTACCCGGTCGAGGTGGTCGAGACGATGGCGGCGATCGTGCTGGAGGCCGACCGCTCGGAGACGCCGGGACTCGACCAGCAGTTCCTGAACGAGACTTTCAAGCGGGTCGACCAGTCGATCGCCTACGGCGCGCTGTTCACCGCCTATCACCTGCGCTGCGCGGCGATCGTCGCGCTGACCGAGTCCGGTTCGACGGCGCTCTGGATGAGCCGGCACGACATCGACATCCCGATCTACGCGCTGACGCCGAGCGTGGCCACGCAGCGGCGGCTGGCGCTGTACCGCAACGTGCGGCCGCTGCACTTCTCGATCACCGACGACCGCGACCGCGCGCTGGCGGCGGCGGAGGGGCTGCTGGTGGAGCGCGCGCGGGTGAAGCGCGGCGAACTGATCGTGCTGACCTGCGGCGAGCCGATGGGCCAGCCCGGCGGCACCAACTCGCTGAAGATCGTGCGTGTCGACGGCATCGCCTAGCAGTGCCGCGCCGAGGCAGGCGGCCGGGGTGCGCCACGGCAGCGAACTAGACTTTTCAGGCAACTCCAGGAGGACAAGATGGCACTGGTAGCGATGCGGCAGCTTCTCGATCACGCGGCGGAGCACGGCTACGGCATTCCCGCCTTCAACGTCAACAACCTCGAGCAGGTGCAGGCGATCATGGAGGCGGCCGCCGAGGTCAACGCGCCGGTGATCATGCAGGCCTCGGCCGGTGCGCGGAAGTACGCCGGCGAGAAGTTCCTCGCCCACCTGATCCAGGCGGCGATCGAGAGCTATCCGGCGATCCCGATCGCCATGCACCAGGACCACGGGGCGTCGCCAGCGGTGTGCGAGAGCGCGATCCGGCTCGGCTTCTCCAGCGTGATGATGGACGGCTCGCTGAAGGAGGACGGCAAGACGGTGGCCGACTACGACTACAACTGGCAGGTGACGAAGAAGGTCGTCGACCTGGCGCACAAGCTCGGCGTCAGCGTCGAGGGCGAGCTCGGCTGCCTCGGCTCGCTGGAGACGATGCGCGGCGACAAGGAGGACGGCCACGGCGCCGAGATCACCATGACCAAGGAGATGCTGCTGACCGACCCGGACCAGGCAGCCGACTTCGTCAAGCGGACGCAGCTGGACGCGCTGGCCATCGCCATCGGCACCTCGCACGGCGCCTACAAGTTCACCCGCAAGCCGACCGGCGACATCCTGGCGATCGAGCGGATCAAGCAGATCAACAGGCGGATCCCGAACACCCACCTGGTGATGCACGGCTCGTCCAGCGTGCCGCAGGACCTGCTCGAGGAGATCCGCAGGTTCGGCGGCCAGATGAAGGAGACCTACGGCGTGCCGGTCGAGGAGATCCAGGAGGCGATCAAGCACGGCGTGCGCAAGGTCAACATCGACACCGACATCCGGCTGGCGATGACCGCCGCCGTGCGCCGGTTCCTGGCCGAGAACCCCGGTCACTTCGATCCGCGCGACTTCCTCAAGCCGGCCCGCGCCGCGGCCAAGAAGATCTGCAGGGAGCGCTACCTGCAGTTCGGCTGCGAAGGGCAGGGCGGCCGCATCCAGCCGCTGCCGCTGACGGCGGTGGCGCAGAAGTACGGCACCGGCGAACTGAGCCAGCACGTGCACTGACCGGCCGGGGCGGCGCGATGGACGACCTGTCGGCCTGGGTCGGCCGCAGCCAGCGGTCGACCGAGACCGTCGATGCTCGGCTGGTGCGCTGGCTGGCGGCCACGCTCGACCGCGCCGACCTGCTCGACGCGCGCGACGGGGCGACGCTGCCGCCGGCCTGGCACTGGGCCTTCTTCAACGCGGTGGAGCCGATCTCGGCGCTCGGCCGCGACGGCCATCCGAGGAAGGGCGGCTTCCTGCCGCCGACCGCGCAGCCGCGCCGCATGTGGGCCGGCAGCCGTCTGCACTGGCACGGCGATCTGCGCGTCGGGCAGGCCGTCGAGCGGGCATCGACGATTCTCAAGTGCGAGGCCAAGCGCGGCCGCACCGGCGACATGGTGCTGGTGACGGTGGGCCACCAGTTCAGAGCGGGCGACGCGCTGCTGCTCGACGAGCAGCACGACATCGTCTACCGCGACGAGGCATCGGACCTCGAGCGGCGTGCGCTGGCCGAACTCGCCGCGCAGGCGCGCGCGGGCGGCGTGCACTACGAGCGCCAGGGCGAGATCGTGCGCGAGGTCACGGTCGGCCCGGTGCAGATGTTCCGCTACTCGGCGGTGACCTTCAACGGCCACCGCATCCACTACGACCGCGACTACGCGCGCGAGACCGAGGGTTATCCGGGCCTGGTCGTGCACGGGCCGCTGATCGCCACCATGCTGCTCGAGTTCCTGCAGGCGCAGGTGGCGCCCGGCCGCCGCGTCGAACGCTTCGAGTTCCGCGCCATCAAGCCGACCTTCGACATCGCGCCGTTCGCGCTGCACGCCGCAGCGCCCGCCGCCGACGGCAGCGTGAGCCTGTGGTCGACCAACAATGTCGGCGCGGTGGGCATGCAGGCGACTGCGACCGTCCGCTGATCGCTCGCCGCGCGGCGGCCAGTTGCTGGCTCCACCGAGGTTCGGCTTGCGCGGCGCAGGGGCGATGGGAAGGGCGAAGCCGGTCTTCGCGTTCGGCCAGGGCGGCGGCAGCGACCGGACGGTGCCCGGCGACAGGGGTGCGAGACTGTGCGAGTCGAGCCGAACCGGACTGCCGGTCACGCCGGGTCTCGGCTCGCCTGCGCCGCTGCCGCGCCGGCCGTGTCGCCTCACTGACGCGCCGCGCGCGCCACCCGTCACCGGCCGGCGCGCGGCCATCCGCCGCGGCGCCGCCGCAGGCAGCGACCCGGCCATGATTGCTGCGCGGCAGGGCCTCGCGCCGGCGAGCGGGGCGGATTCGACGGAGCCGGCAATTGACGGCAGAGGTGAGCGTTCCCACGAGTCGCATTGACGCGCTGACGGCGGCGCCCGCCGAAGGGCGACCGCGGCACGGCGTCGCCTCTGCCGAGCGGGCGATCGCGGGCGCCGCGCAACGGCCCGCGGCTGCAGCCGCCTTACCGCAGCGGAAGTCACGCCTGGCGGCGACCGTGCTGGTCGCCAGTGGCAGCGCCGCCAGCCGCGCCCGCTGGAAGCGCGCGGTCCTCGAACCCGATTCGGCGGCCGAGGCCGACGGCATCGGGGTTGTGCGGGAAGCGCTCTCCGCGCGGCAGCCGGCCGTGCTGCTGCTCGATGCCGCGTTGCCCGGCCTGGGCGGTCCCGCCGGCCTGTCGGCCCTGCGACAGCTGAGCCAGGACGTGCGAGTCATCGTGCTGGGCGGG
The DNA here is from genome assembly GCA_020355165.1 of Burkholderiales bacterium. Taxonomy (GTDB): domain Bacteria; phylum Pseudomonadota; class Gammaproteobacteria; order Burkholderiales; family Burkholderiaceae_F; genus JADJWR01. The sequence continues at coordinate 343,289 of CP070661.1, read as the reverse complement.
TTCGGCTCCGACCGCGAAGAACTCGCGTTCGTCAGGGCGGGTGCGCGCGCATGCTGCGACACCGCCATTTCGCTGGTCCTGCTGGCACGCGCCATCGAGGCGGTGCTGCGCGGCGAGGTGTGGATCCGCCGCGCCCTGACCGGCTCCCTGGTCACCGAGCTCGCGGCGCTCGAGGCGGCCACCGGCGCGGCGATTGCAAACCGTCAGTGCTCGACGCCTGTGCCGGGCGGCGGGGCCGCCAGCCTCACCGCGCGCGAGCGGCAGATCGCCTCGCTGCTGGCGCGCGGCGACAGCAACCAGGCCATCGCCCACCAGCTTTCGATCAGCGAGCGGACCGTGACGGCGCACGCGAGCAGGATCTTCCGCAAGTCCGGCGCCGTCGGCCGCGCCGGACTGGCGCAACTGTTCGGCGATCAGCGCACCGGCTGAACGGACCACGCCGGCGCGGCCGGCGCAGTGGCCGTGCTCGCCTACGGCGTGGCGTTGTCCGCTGCGCCCCTGCTGCTAGACCCGCTCGACGATGGTCACGTTGGCCAGCCCGCCGCCCTCGCACATGGTCTGTAGCCCGTAGCGTGCGCCGCGTGCATGCAGGGCGTGCACCAGGGTGGTCATCAGCTTGGCGCCGGAGGCGCCGAGCGGGTGGCCGAGCGCGATCGCACCCCCGTTGACGTTCAATCGCGCCGGGTCGGCGCCGGTGGCCTGCAGCCACGCCAGCGGCACCGAAGCGAAGGCCTCGTTGACCTCGAACAGATCGATGTCGTCGATCTTCAGCCCCGCCCGCCGCAGCGCCACCGGTGTCGCCGGCACCGGGCCTTCGAGCATGATCACCGGGTCGTGGCCGACGACGGTCATCTGCCGCACGACCGCCAGCGGCCTGACGTTGCCGAGCGCCTTCAGGCCGCGCTCATTGGCCACCACCAGCGCCGCCGCGCCGTCGCAGATCTGGCTGGCGCTGGCTGCGGTGAGGCGGCCGCCCTCGGCGAGCAGCTTGACCGCGGCGATGCCTTCGCGCGAGGCGTCGAAGCGGATGCCTTCGTCGGCGGCGTGCGTCTCGCCGCTGGGGCTGCCGTCGGCGTCGCGTACGGCCACCGGCACGATCTCGGCCCCGAAGCGCCCTTCGCGCGCCGCCGCCGCGGCACGCTGGTGACTGGCCAGGGCGTATTGGTCGAGCGCTTCCTTGCCCAGGCCGTACTTCACCGCCAACTGCTCGGCGCCGGCGAACTGGCTGAACTGCACGCCGGGATAGCGCGCCTGCATGGCCGGGCTCATGTAGGTGCCGAAGCCGTGCTTGAACGGCAGCGTCGCCGGCAGGCCCATCGGCACGCGGGTCATGCTCTCGACGCCGCCGGCGATCACCACGTCCATGGTGCCGGACATCACCGCCTGCGCGGCGAAGTGCAGCGCCTGCTGCGACGAGCCGCACTGCCGGTCAACCGAGACGCCGGGCACCGATTCCGGCAGCGTCGAGGCGAGGATGGCGTTGCGCGCGACGTTGAACGACTGCTCGCCGGCCTGGCCGACGCAGCCGAGGATCACGTCGTCGATCAGCGCCGGGTCGATGGCCAGCCTGGCGACGAGCGCGTCGAGCACCTGCGCCGCGAGGTCGGCCGGGTGCCAGCCGGCCAGCCGGCCGCCCTTACGGCCGCCGGCGGTGCGCAGGGCGGCGACGATGAAGGCTTCGGGCATCTTCTGTTGCCTAAGTGAAGTGGATGGGTCCGGCCGGAGTCGGAAGCCGTGAGTGTCGTCCCGGCGCAGGCCGGGACCCGAGTCCTTGCTGCCGCAACAGCATCAGGCGCCGGCCTGCGCCGGGGCGGCCGACTACCGGAGCGTGGCACTGGCCGTCGCCCGTCCCGCGCGCTCGTGCCATGCCGTGAGCCGGATCTCGGTGCCCGCCGGCGCGCGCACGATCCAGTCGACGTGCGCGCGGTCGGCGGTTGGTCGCTTGTTCGGCCAGAAGCTGATGCCGGTGTGCAGGTAGGCCCAGCCTTCGAGCTCGCCGAGCTCCTCGCGCGGCCTGCCGTCGATGAGGCTGGCCCCTTCGGGCAGCTCGATCTCGGCGAGCACGCCGCGCAGCAGCTTGTGCTTGACCGCCATCTTGGTCACGTAGGTCGGCAGCCAGCCGCTGTTCTGCACCACCAGCCGCACGCGCCAGCTGTCGGCGGCCACCGGCTCGACGGCGACCTCGCGCAGTTCCAGCTTCGGCAGGATCAGCGCCTGCCAGAGCAGCCACTGCGGAAAGCGCGCGACCTCCGCCTCCAGCCGGTGCGACGGCGGGTTGTTGAACGCCTTGGCCTTGTTCCAGCCGCCGAGCTCGACCGGGCCAAGCTGCGGGTGGTCGAACGGCCGCCAGTCGACGTGGCCGCGGCCGTCGAGCTCGCGGTCGCTCCAGTGCAGCATCTTCAGGTCGTCCTCGACCGGATGGTCGCGGAACCAGTGGATCCACTCCTTGTTGTCGATGCCGGCTTCCTTCTTCGGGTTCCAGATCTCCACCGTCCACATGAACATGCCGAGGTGCTCGTAGATCCAGTCGAAGGCGCCGGTGATGTACTCGTTCGGGTAGTACTGGAACTCGTGCCAGATCGAGATCGCCGGATAGCCGGTCAGCTCCTCGCCCTTCTTGCCCACCGCCTGGTAGACCCACAGGTCCTCGGCCGGCATCTTCTCGTCGGGCGCGTGGCCGAACGGGCGCAGCAGCACGCCGGAGAAGGTGTGAAAGCTGGTGCCGGCGCAGATGTTGGGATGCCTGACGATGAAGTCGACCACCGCCCGCACCTCGGGCTCCGAGGTCGGATACGGTCCGGCGCCGAGCTGCTCGTACTCCTGCCGCCAGCCCGACGGGAAGTTGCGGTTCAGGTCCAGCCCCTGCGCGTTGCCGTTGAACCCGGCCACGGTGACCGAGACGCCGTCGTAGTTCTCGATGCGGCCCTCGCCCATCACCCGGAAGTATTCGCCGCCGGGCGGGTCGGTCGGGTCGCGCCGCACCAGCAGGCGCGGCTCCTGCGGGTGCCGCTTCCACGGCCCGTTCGGGTCGGCGACGCGCATCTGCAGGATGTTGCCGTCGCCGTCGATGTCCTCGGCGATCAGTCCTTCGACCGGCTCCTCGTCGTAGGGGTAGCGGCGGGTCGACGAACGCACGTACTTCGGCTTGTCGGCCATCGCCCACTCGGCGCCGTCGGGGTTGATGCGCGGGCAGACGTAGAAGGTGCGCGTCGCCAGGCAGCGCGCGACGTCGGGGTTGTGCTCGCGATTGCGCAGCAGCCAGTCGATGAAGTACAGGCAGGCGGCCGAGGCCGACAACTCGACCGAGTGGATGTTGCCGTCGACCCAGAGGGCGGGCTTGTCCGCCGCCGGGCCGGTCGCGGTGTCGGTCAGCGTGACCAGCGGAATCTCGCGTCCCTCGTGGCTGCGGCCGACCGTCTCGATCGCCACGAAGCGCGGATGCTCGGCGGCCAGCCCGCGCAGCAGCGCGAGCAGTTCTTCATAGCGGTAGAAGCGCGAGTGATCGATGTTCGTCATGGCAGCAGTCCGGGACGGGCCGTCATGATACGGGCCGGTCCTTTGCGCCCGCCCGACGGCGCCGGCGGCGGTGTCGAGACTTCGCCGGCCCTGCCGCCTGCACCGTGGCGCGCGGCCCGCCCGGCTCGTACGCCGGGTCGCCCTTGCACCCCGCTGGCTGCCGTTGGTGACCTACGTGCCGCCGCCGACGCTGCTGCCCGACCTGGCCTACCGCTGATTGCGCGCCGCCGGCCGGCCGCTCGGCCGGCGACGATCAGGCTCGAGTCTCATTTCGGCACCATGATGACGATCTCGGTGGTCATGTCCTTCTTCAGCTTGTGCCACTCGATCATCTTCTCGTTGGTGCTGACCGCGACCTGCCTGCTGGCCATGATCTGCGACATGCCGGCGCCCTTCTTTCCCTTGTACAGGATCCAGCTTCCGTACTGGTCGAACAGCGACCAGTCGGGCAGCTTCTTCTGGTACCACTGCCGCACCGCTTCGGGCGGCTGGCTGGTGGCGAAGCGGTAGCCGACATCCTGGTTGCCGATCACGAACACCGCCTGGTCGTAGACCGGGATGCCGGCGGACTTGATCACGCTCGCGTCCGCCGACGGCAGGTCGGCCGCGACGGTGACACCCGTCGATACGAGAAGAGAAAGGGCGAGCAAGACCGCTCTCATGACACCTCCTGCCTGCAGAAAGTTGACGTGATGGCCTGATCGATCCGCCCGGCTCCCCGGATCGCAACGACCCCCTGTGCTTCGCCTCCCGGCACCGGGCGTGCCGCACACGGTATTGCCTCGCCGGCGCCGTGCATTGGCGTGGATCAAGCCGGATCACTCGCAGCGCCATGCGTGACCTGCGGGGCGGTGAACGCGAGCCTGCGCGGCGAACGGCTCGGCGATCGGTCGCCGGCACGCTCGCAGCGGCGAGCAACGTTGCCCGCGCCGCGCCCGCTAAGTAGTGCTGCGTACGGCGGCGCGGGCGGCTCTAGGCGCTGGCCATCCCAAGAGCGCTGGCGTGACTGCACGACGGCGGCGTCGATCGAAGCCGCAGCCGAATGGCGGTGCGCTCATGCGCCGACGGTCACGCTGGTCGGTTTTCATGCGCCGTCGTCCGTCCTATGCTGTCGACGCACCGGCATCACCGTCCACGGATTGCACTGCAGACCGAGAAGGAGAGGATCCCAAATGAAGAAGACGCGATGGTTCGGAGTGCTGATGATCGCTGCGCTGTTCAGCGGCGGCGCAATCGCGAGCAAGCCGGTACTCGGGGTGGCCGAGTTCAAGAACCAGAGCGCTGCCGGCTGGTGGCGCGGCGGCGTGGGCTGGGAACTGGCCGGCATGCTGAGCAACGAACTGGCGGGCACCGAGAAATTCCGCGTCGTCGAGCGAAGCAAGCTCGAGAGCGTGCTGCGCGAGCAGGACCTCGGCGCTTCGGGGCGGGTGCGCGCCGGCACCGCGGCAAAGATCGGCCAGATGACCGGCGCGCAGTACCTCGTGATCGGCACGGTCAGCGCCTACGAGGAGAAGACCCAGGGCACCGGCGGCGGGATCAGCATCGGCGGCTTTTCCATCGGCGGCCGTTCCGAGGATGCCTACATCGCGGTCGACCTGCGCGTGGTCAACGCCAGCACGGGCGAACTCGATTTCACCCGCACGGTGGAGGCGCGCTCAGGCGGCTTCGGCATCGACCTCGGCCTGTACCGGGGCGGCTTCGGCGGCAACCTGAGCCAGTACGAGAACACGCCGGCCGGCAAGGCGATCCGCGCGGTGCTGATGGAGATCAGCGAGTACCTCGCCTGCGTCATGGTCGACAAGGACTCGTGCCTGGCCGAGTACAAGCAGAAGGAACAGAAGCGCCGCGAGAAGACCCGCGGCTCGATCAAACTGGACTAGCCCACGCGGCGGGCGCGCACCGCCCGCCGCCGCTGGCTTTCGCATCGCCGCCGCAGGCGCGCCGCCTGCTTCGCTGTGCCGGCCGCGGCGCCCTACTCGAGCTTGACACCGAGCCCAAGCAGGAAACGGGTGTCGGTGCCATTTCTTCCCGCTGCCGGCTTGGTCTCGTGGTCGTAGTCGAACTGCAGGTTCGTGTAGATATCGTCGGTGACATCCATCCTGAAGCCGGTTGACGAGTTGAACACGCGGTTGCGCGTGCCCGTCGCGTAGGCGAGGAAGCGATGCCAGTGGAAGAACTCGACCTTGTCGCGGTACACCTTGTGCCGGAAGTCGAGCCGCCAGAGCCCCGCAGCGGTGTCGGTGGTTTCACCGCCCAGTTCCTCGTGCACGAAGGACGGGCCCAGGTACACGCGCAGATACCGGTCCGCATCATCGAAGAATTCGTAGCCGACCGCTCCGCCTACCGTCACCCGACCATCGAGCTCGCGTACCGGGTCGCGCTCATAGCCCGCCAGGGCGCCGAGAAACCAGTGCTCGTCGAACAACCAGTTGTAGTCGTACCGTAGCGCGAGCCTGTCGCTCACCCGCTCGCTGTCGGTCTCCTGGTAGTCGTAGCGGACGTCCCCCTCGTGCCGGTGGTCGCCGAAGCGGACCATGCCGTGCGCCTGGACTAGCAGATTGGTCGTTTCCGAGTTGCCGGTCGAGTTGTTGCCGTTCACGTCGGCGCGGGCGTTCCATTCGAAGGGCGCTTCCGGCTCCTCGAGCTCGGCCACTTCGGCGAGGTCGAGCGGCGTTTCCCCGCCGTCACGCACCAGGACCTGGTTGCCCTGCGGGTCCACGCCCAGTTGCCCGGTGAATTTCTCCCCTTTCCGCGTTTCGAACTCGAAATCGCGCCGCGCGTCGATGAGCTTCACCTCCTTGAGGCCGACCTTGATCACATCGGCGTAGGGAGGTTCGATGTAGACCTCGCCGTCCCAGATCTTCGAGATCGTCCCGGTGATCCGGTCCCCGTTGCGCATGATGAGCGTGTCCGCGGCGATCGCCGAGCCCATCGCGAGCAATGCCAAGAACGCTGCGACAGCACGCAGCCATGTGTGAATGCGCATCGCGATTTCTCTCCAAGGTTCTTTGACGACCGATGAAGCCCTGCCTGGCGTGGCCGCGCAGGCGACGCGGACCAGGCAGGCTCATCCCGGCGTCGATTGATGCGGTCGATGCTGAAGCGTCTCGACCCGCGGGCAGGGTAAAGGAAAGCGCGGCGCGCCGAATGCGCAGTAAACGCGTACGCGTCCACCCCAATTGCGCTGGCGCTCGACCTCTTCCGCGGGCGATATCGGCTCCGCGCTCAGGGCGCGGGCGACGTCGACCAACGTCGATGCCTGGAGCTCAGTTTGCGCCTGCTCCCTGCGGGCGCGAGAATGCCCGGCAGATCGTTTGCAAGCTGGGCACGTTCGCTGACATTGCAGGATGCCGAAGAAACGACCGGATCGCGAACTTCGCCGGAGAGCCGCTTCGGAACGTTGCGCCGTCGATTCGCTCCTGAGTCCGGCTGTTCATCGAAATCAGGGGGCTGCCGACGCCAATCGGCATCCAGTCGAAAGCGGCGTCGATGCTCGCGGTCAAGGTGAAAGGAACACCCTCGCTGCCGCCGCCGCGGGCGATGCCCGGCAGCAGCCGCTCGTCGAGATGCTCGGCGGCGCCGTCGTAGCCGGGCCCCGTCCGCTGGGAGCGGGCGGGCCCTCGCACGCACCGAGCATCAGGTGCGAGAGGTAGCCATGACAAGTGCAGAGCGACCGATCGGCGAATTCCTCCTCGCTCGCGGCGGCCCTTTTTTCGAGCTGCAGGGTCGACTCGGGCTGCTGCGCGAGGACGCGCTGCGCGCACCCTCGAGGGCCGTTCTGTTCGTCGGCCTGGCCTGGGGCGTGCCGCTGGTCCTGAGCATCATCGCCGGCAACGCCCTCGGCCCCTACGATCAGCTGCCTTTCCTGCTGGATCCATGGCCATGGTCGAGATTCTTCATCGCGGTCGGCCTGCTGGTGCTGATGGAGCGTCATGCCGAGGAACGGCTACGGCTGCATCTGCATCAGTTCACCCGCGCGCCACTGCTGGCGCCGGCTTCCTTCGAGCCGGCCGCGACGGCGGTGAACAGGGCATTGCGGCGGCGTGACTCCGGCGTCGCCGAACTCGTCTGCCTCGCCCTCGCCGTCGCCGGCGGCATCGCGCCGCTGTTCGCCGTGCGGGAAGTCGTGACGGTCGTCTGGGCCGTGCGTGCAACGGCCGACGGCCCCGTGCTCACCGCGGCCGGATGGTGGAGTCTTCTGGTGAGCAACCCGATCTTCGGGTTCCTTGCGCTGCGATGGTTCTGGCGTCACATCGTCTGGGCGCTGCTGCTGCGCGATCTGTCGGCGCTCGAGCTTCGGCTGGTCGTCACGCACCCCGACGGAAACGGTGGACTCGCATTCATCGGCCACTATCCCAAGGCCTACGCGAGCTACGTCTTCGCCCTCGGTTGCGTCATCGCCGCTTCGATCTACGCGGTCATGCTGCGCGTCGGCATGGAGCTGACGACCTACGGCGTCATCATGGCGATCTGGCTGCTGCTGGTGCTGATCCTGTTTGCCGTTCCCTTGACTGCGTTCGGTCGGCCGCTGAGGGCACTCAAGGAAAGCACCCTGCTGGCCTGCAGCGCCCAGGCCACCAGGCACTTTCGCGCGGCGGAGCGTGACGTTCTGGGAACGAACATGAGCGCCGAGAGGGGCGCCGAGTCGACCGCCGCCGCCGACAACCCCGATCCTTCGAAGATCTTCGCCGCCGCGAGCAAGTGCTCGACCACACCGATCGGACGCGCCGCGCTGCTGCCGATCGCCGCTGCGGCGCTCGCCCCCCTGATTGCCGCCGGGGCGACACAGCTGCCGCTCAAGGAACTGCTCGGGGTCGCGAAACGGCTGCTGCTCTTCTAGGGTCGCCCGGCATCAGGCTTGCTCCGTATCGATCGGTCCGGGCGGCGACGACCGGGCGCGATCGTCGGCATCGCCCGGTGGAGCGCCCGGCGCGGCGTCGACGATGAACGAGGCCGACAGCCAGCGGTCGGGTTCGCCGCGGCAGTCGTCGGCGTAGCCGTCGAACACGCGCAGCGCGCCGCCGAAGTCCTCGCCGCGCGTGTACAGGCTGCGCACGATCACGGTCGGAATGCCGGCGCCCAGCGCCGCGCGCAGGCCATTGGCCGAGTCCTCGACGGCCAGGCAGCGGGCGGCCGGCAGCCGGAGCCGCTGCAGCGCCAGCAGATAGGCCTCGGGGTCGGGCTTCTTGCGTACGACGTCCTCGCCGCAGACGTCGACCTCGAAGCGCGCGAGCGCGCGCTCGCCGAGCGTCGCACGCAGCAGCACCTCGACGTTGGCGCGGCTGGTGGTGGTGGCGATGGCCAGCCGCAATCGAGCGGCAGCGAGCGCGTCGAGCAGTCGGGCCAGCCCGCGGCGCAGCCTGATTTCGCCGGCGCGGGTGATCGCGGCGTAGTGGTCGTTCTTGCGCGCGTGAAGCTCGGCGATCCGGCTGACGGCGTCGCCCGCCTCGAGCCAGTCGGCGGCGAAGCGCCGGGCGAAGTGCGTGATCCGCTCCTTGCCGCCGGTGACGGCCAGCAGTTCGCCATAGAGCCGCTCGTCCCAGTGCCAGGGCAGCCCGGCCTCGGCGAAGGCGCGGTTGAAGGCGACGCGGTGGCCGTCACGCTCGGTCTCGGCCAGCGTGCCGTCGACGTCGAAGATGACGGCGTCGGTCCGTGCCACTCAGCGCACTCCCGGCAGCGTCTTGCCGCTGAGCGAGTCGCGCTGGTCCAGCCGCTGGGTCGGCACGGGCGCGTCGATCTGCGCCGGTCTCCTCTCGCTCAGGCGCCGCGCCACTTGATCGAGCAGCCGATGCTCGGCAGCTGCTCGGCCGGGCCCTCGCCGGTGGCCGCGATCATCTTCATCGCCTCGAACAGTTCGCGTCGCGCCAGCGGCGGTGCCGGGTTGCGCCCCGAGGCGTCGAGGCGGCCGCGGTACTGCAGTTCGAGCCGCGCGTTGAAACCGAAGAAGTCCGGCGTACAGACGGCGCCGTAGGCACGCGCGACGACCTGCGTCTCGTCGTACAGGTAGGGGAAGGGCAAGGCGTGCCGGCGCGCCATCTCGACCATCCGATCGAAGTCGTCCTCGGGGTAGGCCACCGGATCGTTGGCGCTGATCGCCACCACGCCGACGCCGAGCGGCGCCAGGTCGCGCGCGTCGCGCACGATGCGGTCGATCACCGCCTGCACGTATGGGCAGTGGTTGCAGATGAACATCACCAGCAGCCCGTTGGCGCCGCGGCAGCCGTCGCGGGTCCATTGCCTGCCGTCGACGCCGGGCAGCGCGAAGTCCGGCGCCGGCGCGCCGGGGGTCAGCGGATCGGATTGAGCGGCCATCGTCGGGACCTCGGCGAAAGGAAGAAGCGAGCTTGTCGGTGCGACGCGCCGGCAGGCGGCCATGCGCGCGACGCCGCCGTATCGGCGACGGCGGCGGCCCACCGCGCCGGCTCAGCCGGCGATGACCCGGCGCGCGGCCGCGGCGATCGCCGCCGCGGTCAGGCCGAAGTGAGCGTAGAGCTTCCCGGCCGGCGCCGATTCGCCGAAACTGGCGATGCCGAGCACCGCGCCCTGCAGTCCGACGTACTTGCGCCAGCAATCGGGCTGCCCGGCCTCCACTGCCACGCGCGGCACGCCGGGCGGCAGCACCTTCGTCTGCCATGCAGCGTCCTGGCGGTCGAACACCGACGTCGAAGGCATCGATACCACCCGCGCCGCGACGCCGTCGTCGGCCAGCAGCTTCTGCGCCTCCAGCGCCAGCGACACTTCGGAGCCGGTGGCGATCAGCACCACCTGCGCAGGGGCGGCGCTGTCGGCGAGCACGTAGCCGCCGCGCAGGATCTCGATCTGCGCCGACTGGGCCGCCGCCTGCGGCAGGTTCTGCCGCGACAGCAGCAGCGCGGTCGGGCCGGCGCTGCGCTCGACGGCGGCCTGCCAGGCGACCGCCGTCTCGACGCCGTCGCATGGCCGCCAGACGTCGAGGTTGGGAATCAGGCGCAGGCTGGCTGCGTGCTCGACCGGCTGGTGCGTCGGTCCGTCCTCGCCCAGGCCGATCGAGTCGTGCGTCAGCACGTAGACCGCGCGCGTGCCCATCAGCGCACTCATGCGGATGCCGCTGCGGGCGTAGTCGGAAAAGACCGCGAAGGTGCCGCCGTACGGGATGAAGCCGCCGTGCAGCGCCAGGCCGTTCATCAGCGCCGCCATGCCGAACTCGCGCACGCCGTAGTGGATGTAGTTGCCGCCCGGGTTCGCGTCGACCGACGCCGAAGCCTTCACCGCCGTGAGGTTCGACCAGGTGAGGTCGGCCGAGCCGCCGAGCAGCTCGGGCACGGCGGGTACCAGCAGTTCGAGCGCGTTCTGCGACGACTTGCGAGAGGCGGTCGGCGCGGTCACCGCGCGCGCCGCGGCCAGCACGGCGGCCGCCGTCTGCTGCCAGTCGCCGGGCAGGTCGCCCTTCATGCGGCGGCTGAATTCGGCCGCCAGTTCCGGATGCTCGCGCGCGTAGGCCGCGAAACGGCGGTCCCACTCGCCGTGCACGGCGCGGCCGGCCTCGCGCCCGTCCCACTGCGCGCGCAGTGCATCGGGCACCTCGAACGGGCCGTAGCGCCAGCCGAGCGCGGCGCGGGTCGCCGCCGTCTCGTCGGCGCCGAGCGGCGCGCCGTGCACCTCGTGCGTTCCGGCGGCGTGCGGCGCGCCCCAGCCGATCGTCGTGCGGCAGATGACCAGCGTCGGTCGCGCCGTCTCGGCCTTGGCCGCCTCGATCGCCGCCTCGACCGCGCGCGTGTCGTGACCGTCGATCGGGCCGACGACGTTCCAGCCGTAGGCCTTGAAGCGGGCCGCCGTGTCGTCGCGGAACCAGCCCTTGACCTTGCCGTCGATCGAGATGCCGTTGTCGTCGTAGAAGCAGACCAGCTTGCCCAGCCCGAACACGCCGGCCAGCGAGCAGGCCTCGTGCGAGACGCCTTCCATCAGGCAGCCGTCGCCGGCGAACACCCAGGTGCGGTGGTCGACGAGCGCATGCCCCGGCCGGTTGAAGTGCGCCGCCAGCAGCTTCTCGGCCAGCGCCATGCCGACGGCGTTGGCCAGACCCTGGCCGAGCGGGCCGGTGGTCGTTTCCACGCCGGCGGTGAGCCCCGTCTCCGGGTGGCCGGGCGTCTTCGAGTGCAGCTGGCGGAAGTTCTTCAGCTCCTCCAGCGGCAGGTCGTAGCCGGTCAGGTGCAGGGCCGCGTACAGCAGCATCGAGCCGTGGCCGTTCGACAGCACGAAGCGGTCGCGGTCCGGCCAGCGCGGAGCCGCCGGGTCGTGCTTCAGGTGGCGGCGCCACAGCACCTCGGCGATGTCGGCCATGCCCATCGGCATGCCGGGGTGCCCGCTCTTGGCGGCGTTGACGGCGTCGATGGCGAGAAAGCGCAACGCGTTGGCCCGCTCGCGCGCCGCGGCGACGGGGTCGTTGAGGCCGGTGGAGGGCTGGGCGTCGTTCATGGCATTCGGCTCGGTGTCGTTTCCGCGCTGGCGGGAATCCGTCGGTGTCGGTGCAAGTCGGTCCTGGCAAGGCCGGGTTCCCGCCGGCGCGGGAACGACGTGCCGGTCAGGCCCGCCGCTTGCGGTCCATCAGGCGCAGGATCATCGGCGTGAAGATCAGCTGCATGGCCAGGCCCATCTTGCCGCCGGGGCAGACGATGGTGTTCGGCCGCGTCATCCACGAGTCGTGCAGCATCGACAGCAGGTACGGGAAGTCGATGCCCTTGGGGTCGGCGAGGCGGATGATCACCATGCTCTCGTCGGCGCTCGGGATGTCGCGGGCGATGAACGGATTGGAGGTGTCCACCGTCGGCACCCGCTGGAAGTTCACGTGGGTGACGCCGAACTGCGGACAGATGTGCTTCACGTAGTCCGGCATCCGGCGCAGGATGGTGTCGACCACCGCTTCCTGCGAGTAGCCGCGCGTCTTCTTGTCGCGGTGCAGTTTCTGGATCCACTCCAGGTTGATGATCGGCACCACGCCGACCAGCAGGTCGACGTGCCGGGCGACGTTGATCTTCTCGTCGACATAGCCGCCGTGCAGGCCCTCGTAGAACATCAGGTCCGAGCCGGGCTCGATGTCCTTCCATTCGGTGAAGCAGCCCGGGTCGACGCCGTGCTCGGCCGCTTCGCCGGCGTCGTGGACGTACTTGCGGACGCGGCCGCGGCTCGTCTCGCCGTAGCCCCTGAACAGCGTCTCGAGCTCCTGCAGCAGGTTCGAGTAGGGGCCGAAGTGCGAGTAGTGCTTGTTGCCGCCGGCCTCGGCCTCCTTCATCTTGGCCCGCATCTCCAGCCGGTTGTAGCGGTGGAAGGAGTCGCCCTCGACCACCTGCGCCTTGATGCCCTCGCGGCGGAAGATGTGCTGGAAGCTCTGCATCACCGTGGTGGTGCCGGCGCCGGAAGAGCCGGTGACGGCGATGATCGGGTGCTTGATCGACACTGCGGTACTCCCTCGTTTCCTCGTTCTTCTGCGGGCCGGTCGGCGGATCAGCGACCCCTGTTCACACCCGCGCTTCCGGCCGGTACAGCGACCGCTCGTTGAACAGCGGCGACACGTAGGGCTTGTCGGTGCCGGCCTCGGCCTCCGCGTGGTAGCGCTCGATGCGCTCGACCTCGTTCTTCGAGCCGAACACCAGGCCGATGCGCTGGTGCAGGCCCGCCGGCGGCACCGCCAGCACCGGCTCGCGGCCGGTGCTGGCGCGGCCACCGGCCTGCTCCATCACGAAGCCGATCGGGTTGGCCTCGTACAGCAGGCGCAGCCGGCCCGGCTTGCTCGGGTCCTTGGTGTCGCGCGGGTACATGAACACGCCGCCGCGCATCAGGATCCGGTGCGCCTCGGCCACCAGGCTGGCGATCCACCGCATGTTGAAGTCCTTGCCGCGCGGCCCCGTCTTGCCGGCCAGGCATTCGTCGACGTAGCGCTTGACCGGCGATTCCCAGAAGCGGCTGTTGCTGCTGTTGATGGCGAACTCCTGCGTGTCGGCCGGCACGCGGATGTCCGGGTGCGTGAGCTTGAATTCGCCGAGGTTGTGGTCGAGCGTGAATCCGACGACGCCGTCGCCGACCGTGAGCACCAGCATCGTGGCCGGGCCGTAGATGGCGTAGCCGGCGGCGACCTGTGCGGTGCCGGGCTGCAGGAAGTCGGCCTCGGTGACGTCGCGGCCGCTGTCGATCACCTCCTGCGGCGCGCGCAGGATCGAGAAGATGCTGCCGACCGAGACGTTGACGTCGATGTTGCTCGATCCGTCGAGCGGGTCGAACACCAGCAGGTAGCCGCCGCGCCGGTACTGCGCGGGGACCTGGTAGGGCGACTCCATCTCCTCGGAGCCCATGCCGGCCAGGTGCCCCGCCCACTCGGTGGTGCGCAGGAAGATCTCGTTGCTGACCACGTCGAGCGCCTTCTGCACCTCGCCCTGGACGTTGACGACCGGCGCGTGCGACTTCGACGCGTCGATCAGCTGGGCGCTCATCGGGTCGCCGAGCTCGCCGAAGGAGACCGCGCGGGCGATCGCCTTGGTGGCGAGCGCGACGTCGAGGACCAGCGCGTTCAGCGCCCCGCTGGCGCCCGGGAAGCGGCGGCGCTGCTCGATCAGGTACTGCGTCAGCGTGCGGCGGTTCGACAGTGGCATGGCTTGCTCGCTCGAGTCAGGAGGCGGAGGCCTGGAACACCCGGCTGGCGAGGATGTCTTCAGGCATCAAGGTGGTCAGATCGGCCTCGGTCAGCACGCGGTCGCGGTCGGCGAACAGGCGCGAGGCGGCGCGCAGGCGCGCCCGGTCGAGCGCGTTGCGCACGCTGCGCGCGTTGGCGAAGTGCGGCTGCTGCATGCGCCGCGCCAGGTACTGCTCGAAGGCGGCGCGCGCGCCCTCGCCGAAGCGGTAGTGCTGCTCGGCCAGCATACGCTCGGCGATCAGCAGCAACTCGTCCTTCGTGTAGTCGGGAAAGTCGATGTGGTGGGCGATGCGCGAGCTCATGCCCGGGTTCGACCTGAAGAAGGTGTCCATCCGGTCCTTGTAGCCGGCGAGGATCACCACCAGGTCGTCGCGGTTGTTCTCCATCACCTGCAGCAGGATCTCGATCGCCTCCTGGCCGTAGTCGCGCTCGTTCTCCGGCCGGTACAGGTAGTAGGCCTCGTCGATGAACAGCACGCCGCCCATCGCCTTCTTCAGCACTTCCTTGGTCTTCGGCGCCGTGTGGCCGATGTACTGGCCCACCAGGTCGTCGCGGGTGACGCTGACCACGTGGCCCTTCCGCACGTAGCCCAGCCGGTGCAGGATCTCGGCGATGCGCAGCGCCACCGTGGTCTTGCCGGTGCCGGGGTTGCCGGTGAAGCTCATGTGCAGGCTGGGCGCCGAGCGCTGTCCGTCCCTGGCCAGGCCGAGGTTGGCGCGCAGCTTGTCGATCACCAGCAGCGCGGCGATGTCGCGGATGCGGCTCTTCACCGGCGCCAGGCCGATCAGGTCGCGGTCGAGCTCGTCCATCACCGCCTCGACCTGGCTGCTGGCCAGCACCTCGTTGACGGTGCGCGCGCCGTCGACCGCGCCTTCCGCCGCCGGCGGCGCCGGGGCGGCACTGGCGGGCTGCGGCGCGCCGGGGATCGAGTACAGCGGCGTGGTCATGTCGGTGGTCCGTCGGTGCCGACCGGGGCGCGGCGGCGCAAGGCGCGATTGTCGCCGGATCAGCCCGAGTAGCGCTCGGCCTCGGGCCTGTCGGTGGCGTACGAATGCACGGTGTAGCGGATGCAGCGGCCGTCCACTTCCTGCCGCACCAGGCCGAAGCCGGGCTCGGTCTTCGGCCGGTTGACGATGAAGCTCATCGCGATCGACTCGACGCCGCGCGTCGAGTCGAAGGCCATCAGGCGGATGTAGTGGTTGGGGAAGGTCTTGCGGCAGGCGTTCATCTCCATCAGCACGCCGGCGGCGTCGTTCAGGTCGAACATCGGCATGCCGAACATTTCCCAGTAGGTGTTGCGCGGGTGCGGGTCGTCGGTGTACTCGACGCTCCACGCGTAGCCCTTGCCGAGGCCGTACTCGATCTGCAGCCGGATCTCCTCGTCGGTGAGATCCGGCAGGAAGCTGAACTGGCCCTGGGTGATGCGGCCGGTGGGGTTGGTCATCATGTCTCGTTCTCCAAACTCAATTCGTTCTGAGCTCTTCCCCTCCCCTTCAAGGGGAGGGGGAAGGGGTGGGGATGGGTGTCGAGGTCGGCGTCGGCTTTTGGGCGAGCCGTCGCTCACGCCACCGCCGGCGTGACGGCGTAGTCGCTGGTGTCGGTCGACGTGTAGTTGAAGGACACGTCCTTCCAGGTATCGAGGGCCTGCTTCAGCGGCGTGCAGAACTTGGCCGCGTCCTGCAGGATCTGCGGACCCTCGGTCTTG
>CP070661.1:299812-327305 GCA_020355165.1 Burkholderiales bacterium | reverse complement strand
GCGCGCGGCACGCCGGGTTTCTCCGGCGCCGATCTCGCCAACCTGGTCAACGAGGCGGCGCTGTTCGCCGCGCGGCGCAACGGCCGGGTGGTCGAGATGCAGGACTTCGAGAAGGCCAAGGACAAGATCATGATGGGCGCCGAGCGCAAGTCGATGGTCATGTCCGAGGAGGAGCGGCGCAACACCGCCTTCCACGAGTCGGGCCACGCGATCGTCGCCAAGCTGCTGCCGAAGACCGATCCGGTGCACAAGGTGACGATCATCCCGCGCGGCCGGGCGCTGGGCGTGACCATGCAGCTGCCCGAGCAGGACCGCTACGCCTATGACCGGGAGTACCTGCTGAACCGCATCGCCGTGCTCTTCGGCGGCCGCATCGCCGAGGAGATCTTCATGAGCCAGATGACCACCGGCGCCAGCAACGACTTCGAGCGGGCCACCCAGATGGCGCGCGACATGGTCACCCGCTACGGCATGAGCGACGTGCTCGGGCCGATGGTCTACGCGGAGAACGAGGGCGAGGTGTTCCTCGGCCGCTCGATCACCAAGACCGTCAACATGTCCGAGGAGACGATGCGCAAGGTCGACGCCGAGATCCGCCGCATCATCGACGAGCAGTACGCGCTGGCCCGGCGGCTGATCGAGGAGAACCGCGACAAGGTCGAGGCGATGACCCGGGCGCTGCTCGACTGGGAGACGATCGACAGCGACCAGATCGACGACATCGTCGCCGGCCGCCCGCCGCGGCCGCCGAAGTCGAGCGGCTCGGCGCCGCCTGCCGGCGGCAAGCCCGCGGCCGGCGGCATCGAGGGAGCGGCGCAGCCGGCCTGAGCGGCCGGCGGCGGCAACCGATCCGCGGGGCCGGCCTTGCCGGCCCTTCGTTTTTTCGGCGGCAATGGCACCTGATCCGGTCCCGGCCAACGCGGTGATCGCGGCGCTGGCGCAGCGCCGCTGGCCGCTGTTGATGGGCATCGTCAACGTCACGCCCGACTCGTTCCACGACGGCAGCCGGTTCGCCAGTCCGGGCGACGCCGCCGAGCATGCGCGGCGGCTGATCGACGAGGGTGCCGACATCATCGACCTCGGCGGCGAGTCGACCCGCCCGGGCGCGCAGCCGGTGGCGGCCGACGAGGAGCTGCGGCGGGTGATGCCGGTGCTCGAGGCGCTGTGCGGCGCCGGCGTGCCGCTGTCGGTCGACACCCGCCAGCCGGCGGTGATGCGGGCAGCGCTGGCGGCAGGGGCGACGATGATCAACGACGTCAGCGCGCTGCGCGCGCCGGGTGCGCTCGAAGCGGTCGCCGGAACCGATGCATCCGTATGCCTGATGCACATGCAGGGCGAACCGCGGACAATGCAGGAGGCACCGCGCTACGCCGACGTCGTCGGCGAAGTGACCGCTTTTCTCGAGGCGCGGATCGGCGCCTGCCTGGCGGCCGGCATCAGCCGCCAACGGATCGTCGTCGACCCGGGTTTCGGCTTCGGCAAGCGCTTCGAGGACAACCTGGCGCTGGCCGGCGCCCTGCCGTCGCTGGCGAAGCTGGCGCCGGTGCTGGTCGGGCTGTCGCGCAAGTCGATGATCGGCGCGATGACCGGTCGCGCCGCCGCCGACCGGCTGGCGGGCAGCGTCAGCGCGGCGCTGTGGGCGGCGCGGCGCGGGGCGGCGATCTTGCGCGTGCACGACGTCGCGGCCACGCGCGACGCGCTGGCAGTGTGGCGGCAACTGGAGGGAGAGGGTCGATGAGCAGGAAGTTCTTCGGCACGGACGGCATCCGCGGCATGGTCGGCGAGGCGCCGATCACGCCCGACTTCGTGCTTCGGCTCGGCCATGCGGCCGGCCGCGTGCTGGCACGCGAGACCGCGGGGTCGCGGCCGACCGTGCTGATCGGCAAGGACACGCGGGTTTCGGGCTACATGCTGGAGGCGGCGCTGGAGGCCGGCCTCGCCAGCGCCGGCGTCGACACGGTGCTGTGCGGCCCGTTGCCGACCCCGGCGGTGGCCTACCTGACGCGGGCGCAGCGGCTGTCGGCCGGGGTGGTGATCAGCGCCTCGCACAACCCCTATCCCGACAACGGCATCAAGTTCTTCTCGTCGCTCGGCAAGAAGCTGCCCGACGAGGTCGAGACCCAGATCGAGGCCGAACTGGACAAGCCGCTTGCCTGCGTCGACTCGCACCGGCTCGGCAAGGCGCGCCGCCTGGAGGACGCGGCCGGCCGCTACATCGAGTTCTGCAAGAGCACCTTCCCCAACTCGCTCGACCTGCGCGGACTGAAGCTGGTGGTCGACTGCGCGCACGGCGCCGCCTACCACGTGGCGCCGGCCGTGTTCCACGAACTCGGGGCGGAGGTCGTCGCCATCGGCGCCGAGCCGAACGGCTTCAACATCAACGACGGCGTCGGCGCCGTGCACCCGGAGGCGCTCGTCCACGCGGTGCGCGAGAGCGGTGCCGACCTCGGCATCGCGGTCGACGGCGACGCCGACCGCCTGATCCTGGTCGACGGCGAGGGCACGCAGTACAACGGCGACCAGCTGCTGTACGTGATCGTGCGCGACCGCATGCGCGACGGCCCGGTGGCCGGCGCGGTCGGCACGCTGATGACCAACTTCGCGCTCGAGCGCCGGCTGGCCGAGCTGAACGTGCCGTTCGCCCGCGCCAGGGTGGGCGACCGCTACGTGCTGGAGATGCTGGAGGAGCGCGGCTGGAGCCTCGGCGGCGAAGGCTCCGGACACCTGCTGTGCCTGGACCGGCACAGCACCGGCGACGGCATCGTGAGCAGCCTGCAGGTGCTTGCCGCGATGCGCCGCGCCGGCAAGCGCCTGGCGCAGCTGACCGAGGACCTGCCGCTGATGCCGCAGTCGCTGGTCAACGTGCGGCTGGCGAACGGCTTCGACTGGCGCAAGCACGAGCCGCTGCAGGCCGTGCTCGACGAGGTGCAGCGCGAGCTGGGCGACCAGGGGCGGGTGCTGATCCGCCCCTCCGGCACCGAGCCGCTGCTGCGCGTGATGGTCGAGGCGGGTAGCGAGGCCTCGGCGCAGGCGCTGGCACGGCGGCTGGCGGAGTGCGTGCCGGCGGCCAAGTCAAGCTAGCAGGCCTTGCCCGCGGTCGCCGCCGCTCGGAGCGCGGCAGCGGCCCGACGATCACTGCGGATCAGGCGCGATCCGTCGACAGACCCGGCCGGGGCCGTTCGGCAGCGGCGCCTTCGACGGCCCCGGCTTCGGCGATGACCGTGCTCTGCGCGAAGTCGAACAGCTTCAGGCGAGCGGCATAGTAGCGGTCGAGCCGCCAGTCGCGCAGCAGTTCCATGGCCAGCTCGAAGGTGTCGTAGTCCATCGCGTACAACTCGGCGAGCGGGTACGACTTCTCTTCGGCGAGCGCGGCGACCAGGCGTGCCAGCGCCCTCGACGACGGCGCGCCCGGGTTTCTTTCCATGTGCTTGCGGATTGCCTTGATCGCGTTCATCGGGGCAGGCGCGCGCGCAGCGAAGGCGCGCTGAGGTAAGGTTGCCGGAGCAGTCGACGAAGGCTAGCAGCGGGCGCCGTCGGTCGCCAGCGGGTTTGGTGACAGTTGGGTGACATCCGTGCTCAGCTGCTGCGGCGGGCTGCAGTCGCGTCCCGGGCAGCAAGGGGCGACGTGTCATCGAACCGTCATCGTCGGCTCCTAGACTGCCCTCCGACGCGATCCCTGACAGACCCGTTGAACGAGGCGCTTCGATGAAATCCATGCCAATACGTACTCTTACCGGCGCGCTCGCGCTGCTGGGCACCGTCACCGCGGCCCTGGCGCAGGACGTCACGGGCGCCGGGGCGTCGTTCCCGGCGCCGCTGTACGCGCGCTGGGCGGCCGACTACAACAAGGCCACCGGCAACCGGATCAACTACCAGTCGGTCGGTTCCGGCGCAGGCATCCGCCAGATCAGTGGCAAGACGGTCGATTTCGGCGCCTCCGACGCCCCGCTGAAGGACGAAGACCTGGCCAAGGACGGCCTGGTCCAGTTCCCGATGGTCATCGGCGGCGTGGTTCCGGTGGTCAACATCGCCGGTATCGCGACGCGTCAGATGAAGCTCTCGGGAGCGGTGCTCGGGGACATCTACCTGGGCAAGATAACCAAGTGGAACGACGCGGCCATTGCCGGCCTCAATCCGGGCCTGAAGCTCCCGGATGCGCAGATCGCGGTCGTACGCCGCGCCGACGGCTCGGGCACGTCGTTCATCTTCACCAACTACCTGTCGAAGGTGAACGAGCAGTGGAAGAGCAAGGTGGGCGAGGGCACGGCAGTGAAGTGGCCGACCGGCGCCGGCGGCAAGGGCAACGAAGGCGTGGCTGCATTCGTGCAGCGGCTGCCGAACTCGATCGGCTATGTCGAGTATGCGTATGCCAAGCAGAACAAGATGACCTACCCGCTGCTGCAGAATGCGGCCGGCAATTTCGTCGCGCCGGATGATGCGTCCTTCAAGGCGGCCGCCGCAGGGGCGGACTGGGCGAAGAGCTTCTACCAGATCCTGACCAACCAGCCGGGCAAGGAGGCGTGGCCGATCACCGGCGCCACGTTCATCGTCATGCACGCGAGGCAGGACAAGCCGCAGCAGGCAGCGGCGGCGCTGCGTTTCTTCGACTGGGCCTACAAGAACGGCGACCAGACCGCGCTCGAACTGGACTACGTGCCGATGCCCGACTCGGTGAAGTCGGCGGCCCGCCGGCAGTGGGCCAGGATCACCGACGGCGCGGGCGCGGCGGTTTTCAAGTAGGCGAGTCGGAGCAGCGCCGGCGACCATTCGCCGGCGCTCTGTTTCTTCCGAGATCAGCCGGAGGGGGGCCGACGGCCGTTACCATGCGAGCTGCAGCGAACTCCCCGGATGAGCTCCGCGTGATGCAGCCAGGACAGCCGTCGCCCAGGCGCAGGACGAGTCCGCTGGGCGACATTGTCTTCGCCACGCTGGCGCGCGGCGCCGCCCTCCTCACGCTCGGCCTGCTGGCCGCCATCATCGTTTCGCTGTTCGTCGGCGCCTGGCCATCGATCAGGACCTTCGGGCCGGCCTTCCTGTGGACGGCCGAGTGGGACCCGGTGCAGGAGCGCTTCGGCGGCCTGGTGATGATCTACGGCACGCTGACGACCTCGGCGATCGCGCTGATCATCGCCGTGCCCGTCAGCTTCGGCATCGCGCTGTTCCTCACCGAACTTTCGCCGCGCTGGCTGAAGCGCCCGCTGGGCACCGCCATCGAGCTGCTGGCGGCGATCCCGTCGATCGTCTACGGCATGTGGGGCCTGCTGGTCTTCGCGCCGATCCTGGCGACCTATGTGCAGCAACCGATGCAAAGGGTCTTCGCCGGCGTGCCGGTGCTCGGTGCCTTGTTCTCCGGACCGCCGGTCGGCATCGGCATCCTGTCGGCCGGAATCATTCTCGCCATCATGATCATTCCGTTCATCGCGGCAGTGATGCGCGACGTGTTCGAGGTCACGCCATCGCTGCTGAAGGAGTCTGCCTACGGGCTCGGCGCAACGACGTGGGAAGTCGTCTGGAAGGTCGTCCTGCCGTACACCAAGACCGGCGTGATCGGCGGCATCATGCTCGGCCTCGGCCGCGCGCTGGGCGAGACGATGGCAGTCACCTTCGTGATCGGCAACTTCAACCAGCTGGAGAGCCTGTCGCTGTTCGAGGCCGCCAACTCGATCACCTCGGCGCTGGCCAACGAGTTCGCCGAGGCGCAGACGGGCATCCACCAGGCCTCGCTGATCTACCTGGGGCTGGTGCTGTTCCTGATCACCGCGATCGTGCTTGGCTTCTCCAAGATGCTGCTGCTGCACCTGCACAGAGGCGAGGGCGGGGGCCGCCGATGAGCAACGTCCGGCCGGCAAAGACCCCCGAGGACCGGCGGCTGCCGCTGCATCGGCGGCGCAAGATGGTCAATGCCGTCGCCCTCGCCCTGTCGCTGGCGGCGATGGGCTTCGGGCTGTTCTGGCTGGTCTGGATCCTGGTGGAGACGATCTACCTCGGCATCGCCGGCATCTCGCCGGCGCTGTTCACCGAGTCGACACCGGCGCCGAACGTCGAGGGCGGGGGGCTGGCCAACGCGATCGTCGGCTCGCTGATCATGGTGCTGGGGGCCACCGCGCTGGCCACGCCGATTGGCGTGTTCGCCGGCATCTACCTGGCCGAGTACGGCCAGCGCGGCTGGTTCGGCAGCGTCACCCGCTTCATCAACGACATCCTGCTGTCGGCGCCGTCGATCGTCATCGGCCTGTTCATCTACGCGGTGGTGGTGGCCCGGGTGAAGAGCTTTTCCGGCTATGCCGGCATCCTGGCGCTGGCGCTGATTGTCATACCGGTGGTGGTGCGCACGACCGAGAACATGCTGCAGCTGATCCCCACCGGACTGCGCGAGGCGGCCTTCGCGCTCGGCGCGCCGAAGTGGATCGTCATCCGCAGCGTGACGCTGAAGGCAGCGCTGGCCGGCGTGGTCACCGGCGTGCTGCTGGCGCTGGCGCGGATCGCCGGCGAAACGGCACCGCTGCTGTTCACCGCGCTGTCGAACCAGTTCTTCTCGTGGAACCTGGCCGAGCCGATGGCCAACCTGCCGGTGACGATCTTCAAGTTCGCGATGAGCCCGTTCGCGAACTGGCAGCAGATGGCCTGGGCCGGCGTGTTCCTGATCACGGTCGGCGTGCTGGTGCTGAACATACTGGCGCGGGTGCTGATCCGGCCAAGACACTGACGGGGGATCGATGGACGTGACCCTTAGAGGCGGGGCATCTGCGGCCGGTGCGGCGGCGCCGGCGCCGCCGAGCAAGATGAGCGTGCGCAAGCTGAACTTCTACTACGGCAAGTTCCACGCGCTGAAGGACGTCAGCCTGGAGATCGCCGAGAAGAAGGTCACCGCCTTCATCGGCCCGTCCGGCTGCGGCAAGTCGACCCTGCTGCGCGTGTTCAACCGGATGTTCGAGCTGTACCCGGAGCAGCGCGCCGAGGGCGAGGTGCTGATGGACGGCGACGACCTGATCCGCTCCAGGCAGGACGTGGCGCTGATCCGCGCCAAGATCGGCATGGTTTTCCAGAAGCCGACGCCGTTCCCGATGACGATCTACGAGAACATCGCCTTCGGCGTGCGGCTGTTCGAGAAGCTGTCGAGGGCGCAGATGGACGAGCGGGTCGAGTCGGCGCTGGGCAAGGCGGCGCTGTGGGACGAGGTCAAGGACAAGCTCGGCCAGGCGGGTACCAGCCTGTCGGGTGGCCAGCAGCAGCGGCTGTGCATCGCCCGCTCGATCGCGGTGCGCCCGGACGTGATCCTGTTCGACGAGCCGTGCTCGGCGCTCGACCCGATCTCGACTGCCAAGATCGAGGAACTGATCGAGGAACTGAAGCAGGACTACACGGTCGTTATCGTCACCCACAACATGCAGCAGGCGGCCCGGGTCAGCGACTACACGGCTTACATGTACCTCGGCGAGCTGATGGAGTTCGGCGAAACCGACCAGATCTTCATCAAGCCGCGGCGCAAGGAGACCGAGGACTACATCACCGGCCGCTTCGGCTAGAAGCGACCGGTGATGAAGCGGCGGAGACTCACGTGAGCGAAGCGAACGTCATGTCGGAGCCACTACATCAGGCGTTCGCGTGTCGGGCCAAGGCGGCCGCTGATGCAGTGGCGGAGACTCACGCGGGCGCGGCGGGCGTCAGGGCGGAGCCACTACTTTACGTGCAGTACCGGGAAGCGAAGCAGGGAGACTGACCATGGTGAGCGGAGACCATTCGTCGAAGCAGTACGACGCCGAACTCGAGCAGATGCGCTCGCGCATCCTGCAGATGGGCGGGCTGGTCGAGTCGCAGCTGAAGCTGGCGATGGAGGCGTTCGAGGCGGCCGACGTCGAGAAGGCGGACACGGCGATCGCCAACGACCGCCGCGTCAACGACCTGCAGCTCGACCTCGACATGATGGTCAACCACCTGATCGCCCGCCGGCAGCCGACGGCGGGCGACCTGCGCATGATCATGGGGGTGGCCAAGGCGATCACCGATCTGGAGCGGGTCGGCGACGAAGCGGCGAAGATCGCCCGCGCCGCCAAGTGGCTGCAGGAGAAGGCGAGCGGCTTCCGCATGCACCGCATTCCGGACCTGCGGCAGTCCGGCGAGATCGCAGCGCGCATGCTGCACCGCTCGCTCGACGCCTTCGCTCGCCTCGACGGCCACGCCGCGGCATCGATCATCCGCGACGACGCCGGCATCGACGACCGCTTTCGCGCCACGCTGCGGCAGCTGATCACCTACATGATGGAGGACCCGCGGTCGATCTCCTCGGCGATCGACACGATCTGGGCGGCGAAGGCGATCGAACGGGTCGGCGATCACGCGAAGAACATCGCCGAGCACGTGATCTTCATCGCCCACGGCACCGACGTGCGGCACGCCTCGCCGGACGAGGTCGAGCGGGCGGTCTCGCAAGGGTAGGGGCCGATGGCCGGATCGATCCTGGTGGTCGAAGACGAACCGGCAATCCAGGAGCTGGTGTCCTTCGCCTGCAGCAGCGCGGGCTACGAGGTGCGCCGCGCCGATTCGGTCGGCACGGCGCGGGAGGCGATCGACCGGGAATTGCCGGACCTGGTGATCCTCGACTGGATGCTCCCCGATCGGCCCGGCATCGAGCTGCTGCGCGCGCTGCGCACTGACCAGCGCACGCGTGGCCTGTCGATCATCCTGCTGACGGCGAAAAGCGCCGAGGGCGACCGGGTCGCCGGGCTGGACGCCGGCGCCGACGACTACGTGGTCAAGCCGTTCTCGCCGCGCGAGCTGGTCTCGCGCGTTCGTGCGGTCTTCAGGCGCCGCGCGCCGCAGTTCAGCGGAGAGGCGCTGTCGTACGGTCCGCTGACGATCGACCCGGCGCGCCACGAAGTGCTGGTCGAAGGCCGCCCGGTCAAGATGGGGCTGGCCGAGTTCAGGCTGCTCAGCTACCTGGTCGGCCACCCGGAGCGGGTCTTCTCGCGCGGCCAGCTGCTCGACAGCGTGTGGGGCGACCACGTGTTCATCGAGGAGCGGACCGTCGACGTGCACGTGCTGCGCCTGCGCAGGGCGCTGGCGCCCGTCGGTGCGCAGGCACTGGTGCAGACGGTCAGGGGCCTCGGCTACCGCCTGGCGGCGCCAGGCGGGCAGTAGAGTGGGCGCATGAGCGCGCGGCGCCGCCAGAGGATTCGCGTGATCCTGCCGGCCTTCGTCCGGCTGGCAGCGATCGCGATCGTCGCGGTGGCGGTCGCCGCCGCATTCGGCGTGCAGGCGGGACTGTGGGTGGCGCTGGTTGCCATCGGCCTGTTCTTCGCGCTGCACCTGCACTACCTGTCGACGCTCGGCGCCTGGCTCGAGGAGCCGTCGCTCGAGACGATCCCCGAGGGCTGGGGCAGCTGGACCGAAGTCTTCAACCGCCTGCACAAGGCGCGCCGGTCCAGCGAGATCAACGCCCACCGCCTCGAGGAGAACGAGGCGCGCTTCCGCCGCACGATCAGCGCGCTGCCGGAGGGCATCGTGCTGGTCGACGCGGCGCTGCAGATCGAGTGGTGCAACCCGGTCGCCGAGCGGCACTTCTCGATCCGGCTCGGCGCCGACCACGGGCTGCGCGTCACCAACCTGGTGCGCGACCCGGCCTTCGTCAACTACATGACGTCGGCGTCGTTCGGCGAGCCGCTGCTGTTCCGGCCGCTGGCCAGCCCGTCGCTCGCGCTGTCGATCCGCGTCATCGAATTCGAGCCGAGCCGCTCGATCATCATGTCCAGCGACGTCACCGAGGCCGAGCGGCTCGACGCGATGCGGCGCGACTTCGTCGCCAACGTGTCGCACGAGCTGCGCACGCCGCTGACGGTGGTCAACGGCTTCCTCGAGACGCTGCTCGAGACCGAGCCGCCGCTGGACCAGCTGCGGCAGAAGCACCTGCAGCTGATGCACGAGCAGTCGACGCGGATGAACCGGCTGGTGGAGGACCTGCTGATGCTGTCCCGGCTCGAGGCCGGCGAGACGCCGCTGGCCGAGGATCTGGTCGACGTGGCAGCGCTGCTCGCCGAGCTGCAGGCCGAGGCGCGGGCGCTGTCGGGCGGCCGGCACGAGATCGTCGGCAGCGCCGAGCCGGTCCGCGTGCGCGGCAGCCGCGACGAGCTGCGCAGCGCCTTCGGCAACCTGGTCTCCAACGCGATCCGCTACACGCCCACCGGCGGCCGGATCGCGCTTTCGTGGCGGGCGCATGACGACGACGGTGCGGTCTTCGAGGTGCAGGACTCGGGCATCGGCATCGCGCCGGAGCACCTGCCGCGGCTGACCGAGCGGTTCTACCGGGTCGACCGCAGCCGCTCGCGCGAGACCGGCGGCACCGGGCTGGGACTGGCGATCGTCAAGCACGTACTGATGCGCCACCAGGGCCGGCTGCTGGTCGAATCCGAGGAGGGGCGCGGCAGCGCGTTCCGCGCCTGGCTGCCCGCGGCGCGCCTGCACAGCGGACCGGCACCGCTGCGGCGCGTCGCTTGAGCGGCGGCGGCGTCAAATTGCCGCTGCCACGCCGCCCGCGTATCATTCGCGCTCTTCGGGGCGTGGCGCAGCCTGGTAGCGCACCTGCCTTGGGCGCAGGGGGTCGGAGGTTCGAATCCTCTCGCCCCGACCAGATGCTTCTGCCGACTGCCTGCGCCCGGTCCGACAGCCCGACCTGCCCGTAGCTCAGCTGGACAGAGCACCGGCCTTCTAAGCCGGGGGTCGCAGGTTCGAGTCCTGCCGGGCAGGCCAGAACTGAAGACGCGGTGGCCGTAGCTCAACGGTAGAGTCCCGGATTGTGATTCCGGTTGTTGTGGGTTCGAATCCCATCGGCCACCCCACCGCCCGCTGAACGATTCGTCCTGATGAGCAAAGCCTTCGTCAGGGAAGCCGACCTCGACGATGACGGTGAGGTCGGCGTCCCAGAGATTCCTGCCGGCAGCAGGAACTACATCACGCCGGCCGGTCACCGGCGGCTGAAGGACGAGCTGCTGCATCTGCTGAACGTCGAGCGGCCGGAGGTCGTGCGCACGGTCTCGTGGGCGGCCTCCAACGGTGACCGCTCGGAAAACGGCGACTACATCTACGGCAAGAAGCGGCTGCGCGAGATCGACCGGCGGATCCGCTTCCTGACCAAGCGGCTCGACGCTGCCGAGGTGGTCGATCCCGCGGCGCGGCCGCCCACCGACCAGATCTTCTTCGGCGCCACCGTGCGCTACCTCGACGGCGCCGGTCGCGAGCAGGAGATCACGATCGTCGGCATCGACGAGGTCGATCCGGCGCGCGGCCGCGTCAGCTGGGTCTCGCCGATCGCCCGGGCCGTCACCAAGGCGCGGGAAGGCGACACCGTGCCGCTGCGCACCCCGGCCGGCGTCGAGACGCTGGAAATCATCGACGTCCGCTATCTCGCCGGCTGACGCCGGCGCGGCAGCTTCGCTACTCGCTGCCGCCCTTGTCGCCCGGTCTGGCGCGCAGCACGCGCGAGACCTGCGGCACCCGCCGCAGCATGCGCATGACGCGGGCCAGATGGCGGCGGTCGCGCACCTGCAGCTTGAAGTTCAGCTGCGCCTGCTCGGCGTGCTCGTCTTCCAGGCCGACGTTGACGATGTTCGAGTCGGCTTCGGCGATCGCCACCGCGATGCGCGCCAGCGTGCCGCGCTCGTTGGCGGCGCTCACCGCCAGCTTGGCGCTGAACGGCCCCGACGCGTCCTCGGCCCATTGCAGGTCGATCCAGCGCTCGGGATCGGCGCGGCGACCGCGCGAGGCGAGCGGGCAGTCGGCCTGGTGCACCGCCAGTCCCTGGTCCTTGCGCATGTGGCCGACGATGGCGTCGCCCGGAATCGGGCTGCAGCAGCTGCTCGGCTGCAGCGCCATGCCCTCGGTGCCGCGGATCACCACCGGGCCGGCGGCCTCGAACAGCGCACGGCTGGTATCGGTCACCGCCTCGCCGGGTAGTGGTTCCGGCCCGGTCGCCGGCGCGGCGAGCATCAGCTGCCGGGCGACGACCGCCGCCAGCCGCCGGCCGAGGCCGACGTCGGCGAGGATCTCGTCGCGATCCCTGGCCTGCGCATCGCGGACCAGCGATTCCCATCGCTCGGCGGGGACCTCGGCAAGGGTCACGCCGAGCTGGCGTGCCGACTGGGCGAGCAGCCGCTCGCCCAGCTCGACCGATTCCTCGCGCTTGATCGTGCGCAGGAAGTGCCTGATCTCGGCGCGGGCCTTGCCGGTGCGCACGAAGGTCAGCCAGTTCGGGTTCGGCCGCGCCACCGGGCCGGTGACGGCCTCGACCACGTCGCCGTTCTTCAGCTCGCTGCGCAGCGGCTGGATCTCGCCGTTGATGCGCGCGGCCACGCAGCGGTTGCCGACGTCGGTGTGGATGCCGTAGGCGAAGTCCACCGGCGTGGCGCCGCGCGGCAGCGAGACGATCTTGCCCTTCGGCGTGAAGACGTAGACCTTGTCGGGGAACAGGTCGACCTTGATGTTCTCCATCAGCTCGGCCGAGTCGCCGCTCTGCTGCTGGATCTCCAGCAGCGATTGCAGCCACTGGTGCGTGCGCGACTGCAGCTCGGTCAGGCTGGTGTCGTCGGTCTTGTACAGCCAGTGCGCCGCCACGCCCGACTCCGCCACCCGGTGCATCTCGTGGGTGCGGATCTGGAACTCGACCGGCGTGCCGTACGGTCCGAGCAGGGTCGTGTGCAGCGACTGGTAGCCGTTGACCTTGGGGATGGCGATGTAGTCCTTGAACTTGCCGGGCACCGGCTTGAACAGCGCGTGCAGCGCGCCGAGCGCGAGATAGCAGTCCTGGCGCGAGTGCACGACGATGCGAAATCCGTAGATGTCGAGCACCTCGGAGAACGACAGGCTCTTCTCGACCATCTTGCGGTAGATGCCGAAGATCGTCTTCTCGCGGCCCTGGATCTCCGCCCTGATCTTCGCCTGCGCCAGCGAGCGCCGCACCGACTCGTGGATCTTGCCGAGCACCTCGCGGCGGTTGCCGCGCGCCGCCAGCACCGCCTTGCTCAGCACGCGGAAGCGCAGCGGGTGCATGCGGGTGAAGCTCTGTTCCTGCAGCTCGCGGTAGATGGCGTTCAGCCCAAGGCGGTGGGCGATCGGCGCGTAGATCTCGAGCGTCTCGCGCGCGATGCGCCGCTGCTTCTCCGGCGCCATGGCCTCCAGCGTGCGCACGTTGTGCAGGCGGTCGGCCAGCTTGATCAGGATGACCCGCACGTCGCGGCCCATCGCCAGCAGCATCTTGCGGAAGCTCTCGGCCTGGGCCTCCTCGTTCGAGTCGAAGCGCAGGCGGTCGAGCTTGGAGACGCCGTCGACCAGCTCCGCCACCACCGGGCCGAAGCGCTCGACAATCTCCTGCTTGCGCACGCCCGAGTCCTCGAGCACGTCGTGCATCAGGGCCGCCTG
The DNA here is from genome assembly GCA_020355165.1 of Burkholderiales bacterium. GTDB lineage: Bacteria > Pseudomonadota > Gammaproteobacteria > Burkholderiales > Burkholderiaceae_F > JADJWR01. Next base: position 313,898 of record CP070661.1, on the reverse strand, counting down.
GATCGCCGCCGAATCGAGCTTCCAGTCGGCCAGCAGCTCCGCCACCGCCAGCGGGTGGGTGATGTACGGCTCGCCGCTCTGGCGGAACTGGCCCAGGTGGGCCGCATCGGCGAAACGGAACGCCTCCTTGATGCGGGCGATCTCGGCCGACGGCAGGTATTTCTTCAGGCGGTCGGTCAGCTGGGCGAAGCTGACCACCGACGGCGGTGCGGCCTCGGCGGGACCGGAGCGCCAGACGGCGGCGCCGGCCTTGCGCAGGACCTCGGCGGCGCGACGCGCCAGCACCGCCGGCGAGTAGTCGGCCGGCAGGTCGGGCGTCAGCGGCGGTGATCGGTCCGGGCTGGACATGGGCAACAGGCCAAAGCACTAACCTAACGCGGCCGCCGGAGGCGCGCAACGCGCTCCGGCGACACCGTTTCGTTCAGCTAGATCTTCGCCGCGGCCCGATGGTCCTGGCCGCCGGCGCGTGTTGCTTGTCCGGGCGCCCGCCAGATTCAGGTCGGGACCTTGCGCAGCATCTCGATGCCGACCTTCTCGGCGGCGATCTCGCGCAGCGCCGCCACCGGCGGCTTGTCCTTGACGTCGAGCTTGGGTGTGTGGCCCTGGGCCAGCTGCCGTGCCCGGTAGGCGGCCGCCAGTGCCAGCTGGAAACGGTTGGGAATCTGCTTCAGGCAGTCTTCGACGGTGATGCGAGCCATGCATGCTCCTGGACGTTGTCGAGTGCAATTCTAGCCGAGCCGTCGCTGCGGCCGGCCGCGCGAGGGTGAGGCTCAGGTCAGGCCGAGCTGCGCGAACAGCTGGCGGTGGCGGGCGAGCTGGCTGGCGTAGCGCAGGCGGGTGGCGGTGACGATCGCGCCGAGCTCGCCGAGCGCGTGATCGAAGTCCTCGTTGATGATCACGTAGTCGAACTCTGCCGCGTGCGAGATCTCGGCGCCGGCGGCGAGCAGGCGGCGCGCGATCACCTGCGGCGAGTCCTGGCCGCGCTTCTTCAGCCGCGCCTCGAGTGCCTCGATCGACGGCGGCAGGATGAAGATGCCGATCGACTGCGGCAGCGCCGACCGCACCTGGCGGGCACCCTGCCAGTCGATCTCCAGCAGCACGTCGCGCCCGCTGTCCAGCCGCTGCTCGATCCAGGGCCGCGATGTGCCGTAATAGTGGCCGTGCACCTCGGCCCATTCGAGGAACTCGCCGCGCGCGCGGCGGGCAAGGAACTCGGCCGGCTCGGCGAAGTGGTACTCGCGGCCGCTTGCCTCGCCGGGCCGCGGCTCGCGGGTCGTGTAGGAAATCGACAGCTCGATGCCGGGGTCGCGCGCCAGCAGCGCGTTGACCAGGGTCGACTTGCCGGCGCCCGAGGGCGCGACCACCATGAAGATGCTGCCGGCGGGGCGGGTGAAGCTGTCGGTCACTGGCGCCGGCTCCGCGTCACTCGAGGTTCTGGATCTGCTCGCGCATCTGCTCGATCAGCAGCTTCAGCTCGATCGCCGACTGCGCCAGGTCGATCGCGGTGGCCTTCGACCCGAGCGTGTTGGCCTCGCGGTTCAGCTCCTGCATCAGGAAGTCCAGGCGCCGCCCGACCGCGCCGCCGGCGTCGATCACCCGGCGCACTTCGGCCACATGCGTGGCCAGCCGGCTCAGCTCCTCGTCGACGTCGGCCCGCAGGCCGTAGAGCGTGACCTCCTGGCGGATGCGCTCGCTGACCTCCTCGCGCGTCAGCGCGGCGGCCGCGGCCAGCGGTGCGCCGAGCGCCTGCTCGAGCCGCTCGGCGAGCTTGCGCTCGACGGCCGCGCGCAGCTCGGGCAGGCGGCGGCGGAGCTGTTCGACGATCGCCTCGATGCCGTCGCAGCGGCCGCGCAGGGCATCGGCGATCGACGCGCCTTCGCGGGCCCGGCTGTCCTGCAGGCGGTCGAGCACGTCGTCGAGCGCGGCCAGCAGCGAAGCGCGCAGCCCGTCGGCATCGAGCGGCGGCGTCTCGAGGACGCCCGGCCAGCCGAGCACGGCGGCCACCGACAAGGGCGCCGCCTGCGGCAGCGCCTGCCGGACCTCGTCGCCGAGCCGGCGCAGTCCGGCGACCGCGGCCTGATTCAGGCGCGTCGACTCGGCCGACGCGGCACGCTGCACGCTCAGCCGGCACTCGACCTTGCCGCGGGCCAGCCGGGCACCGATCCGCTCGCGTATCTGCGGCTCGAAGTTGCGCAGGTCGTCGGCGATCTTCAGCGTGAGGTCGAGGAAGCGCGAATTGACCGCGCGGATCTCGATGGTGGCCTGGCCGATCGGCGTCGCGACCGTGGTGCCGGCGAAGCCGGTCATGCTGACGGGAAGGGGCATGGGCAGTTGGCCGGACTCGGATGTTCAGATGAGGGTCGAGGTCCCGCGTTGGCGCACCGCTTGGCTAGAATCACCCCGTCTTCATCAACGGCCAGCTTCCGCTCGCTGGTGCCATCGATCGTCACCCATGGCGGCGCAGACCAACGCACCCTTGCCCGAAGGACTCGAGGTCGGCGGGTACGGGATTGTAAAGAAGATATCCAGCGGCGGATTCTCGATCGTCTATCTGGCCACCGACGAGCGCGGCCAGTCGGTGGCGATCAAGGAGTACATGCCGGCGGCGCTGGCCACCCGCAAGGCGGGCGAGCTCAGTCCGCTGATCGCGCCGGAGCACCTGAACACCTACCGCATCGGCCTGAAGTGCTTCTTCGAGGAAGGGCGCGCGCTCGCCTCGATCTACCACCCGAACATCGTTCGCGTGCTGAACTTCTTCCGCGCCAACGACACCGTCTACATGGTGATGCACTACGAGTCGGGGCGCTCGCTGCAGGAGCACGTGGTCCGCAACCGCAGCAAGGAACAGAAGGACGTGCTGACCGAGCGCTTCATCCGCCGCGTCTTCACCCAGGTGATGAACGGCCTGCGCGAGGTGCATTCGAACCGGCTGCTGCACCTGGATGTGAAGCCGGCCAACATCTACCTGCGCATGGACGGCACGCCGATCCTGCTCGACTTCGGTGCCGCCCGGCAGACGCTGCAGCGCGACATCAGCAAGACCTATCCGATGTACACGCCGGGCTTCGCGCCGCCGGAGCTTTACAAGCGCGACGCCGAACTGGGGCCGTGGACAGACGTGTACAGCGTCGGCGCCTGCATCTACGCCTGCATGTCGGGCATGCCGCCACAGGAGTCGGACCAGCGGCTGAAGGAGGACAAGATGCCGGCCGCGCTGCGCGCCTTCCGCGGCCTGTACTCGACCGAGCTGCTGACGATGGTCGACCGCTGCCTGCGCCTGAACTCGCTCGAGCGGCCGCAGACCGTCTATGCGGTGCAGAAGGAACTGCTCAACAACGTGCCCGAGCAGCCCGAGTTCTCGCTGTTCGAGCGCACCGGCGCCCGCGTGCGTCACATCCAGGACCGCGTGTCGCGCTTCATGAAGGACCACAACATCACGTGGTTCTGAGCGGCGCCCCGGCGGCGGAAGCCGGCGCAGCCGGCGAAAGCCCGCTGCTCGCCCGGCAGCTCGCGCTGCCGGCGAGGCGCCGGGCTGCCTAGCGATGCGCTTCTCGATCTACCAGGAAAGCCGCAGGGGCGGCCGGCCGGTCAACCAGGACCGGATGGGCTACCTGTACACGCGCAAGTCGTTGCTGATGATGGTGGCCGACGGCATGGGCGGCCACGCGCGCGGCGAGGTCGCCGCCGAGACCACGCTGCAGACGCTGGCGACGATCTTCCAGCGCGACGCCAAGCCGGTGCTGGCCGATCCGGCCGCCTTCCTCGAGCAGGCGATCCAGGCCGCCCATCGCGACCTGCACCGCTATCGCGCCGAGAACAGGCTGCCCGAGGCGCCGCGCACGACGGTGGTCGCCTGCGTCGTGCAGGACGGCGTCGCGACCTGGGCGCACGTCGGCGACTCGCGGCTGTACCTGCTGCGCGGCGGACAGATCGCCCAGCGCACGTTGGACCACTCGCGCGTCCACCAGCTGGTCGTCGCCGGGCTGATCCGCCCGGAGGACGTGAAGGACCATCCGGACCGCAACCGCATCCACAACTGCATCGGCGCCTTCGTGACGCCGAAAGTCGAGATCGCCAGAAAGGTGGCATTGCATCCGGGCGACACGGTGCTGTTGTGCAGCGACGGCCTGTGGGGCGCGCTGCTGGACCGGGACATCAGCGACGCCTTCGGCCGCCTCATCGTGATGCGGGCGGTCCCCGAACTGATGGACAAGGCGATCGCCGACAGCGGACCGGAGCCCGACAACTGCACTGCCATCGCCATGAGCTGGGCCGGCGCCGAGGCGATGGACATGATTCCGCCGACCGAGTCGCCGGTCTCCACGCTGGTGATCCCGGAAGGGTCGATCGCCTCGACCGTCCAGATCCCGCCGCCCGGCGAGCCGTCGCCCGACGAGCCGCTGACCGAGGAGCAGATCGACGACGCGGTGGCCGAGATCCAGCGGGCAATCCAGCGCTCGAGCAGGCTGATCCCGGGCAAATGAACGGTGAGCGCTCCTATGGCCGTGCCGCCGGCGCGCTGCGCCCGGTGCGAATCGAGCGCGGCTACGCCCGTCACGCCGAGGGGTCGGCGCTGATCGAGTTCGGCGACACGCGCGTGCTGTGCACGGCGTCGGTCGACGAGCGGGTGCCGGCATTCCTCAGGGGCAAGGGGCAGGGGTGGCTGACCGCCGAGTACGGCATGCTGCCCCGCTCGACCTCGACGCGTTCCGAGCGTGAGGCTTCGCGTGGCCGGCAGGGCGGTCGCACGCTCGAGATCCAGCGCCTCATCGGCCGCAGCCTGCGCGCGGTGGTGGACCTGTCACGCCTCGGCGAGCGCACCCTGCAGATCGACTGCGACGTGCTGCAGGCCGACGGCGGCACGCGCACGGCGGCCATCACCGGCGCCTTCGTCGCCGCCTACGACGCCCTGCGCTGGCTGCAGGCACGACAGCTGATCGACGGGCTGCCGCTGCGCGACTTCGTCGCCGCGGTGTCGGTCGGCATGCGCGGCGGCGACGTGCTGGTCGACCTCGACTATGCCGAGGACTCGACCTGCGAAACCGACATGAACGTCGTGATGACGGGCAGCGGCGGCTTCGTCGAGGTGCAGGGCACCGCCGAAGGCGCGCCGTTCTCGCAGCAGGAGCTGGAGGCGATGCTCGCCGCGGCGCGCGCGGCGATCGCGCTGCTCGTGCAGCGGCAGCGCGCCGTTCTCGGCGTTGCCTGAGGGCGCGGTGCGGCGGCTCGTGCTTGCCTCCGACAACCGCGGCAAGCTGCGCGAGTTCGCCGCGCTGCTGGCGCCGCTCGGCATCGAGGTGGTGCCGCAGGGCGGCCTCGGCGTCGAGCCGGCGCAGGAACCGCACGCCACGTTCGTCGAGAACGCGCTGGCCAAGGCGAGGCACGCCGCCGCGTCGACCGGTCTGCCGGCGCTGGCCGACGACTCCGGGCTGTGCTGTGTGGCTCTGGACGGCGCCCCGGGCGTGCGCTCGGCGCGCTTTGCCGGCGACGGTGCCGGCGACTCAGCAAACAACGCGGCGCTGGTGCGCGCCCTGCAGCCGTTCGACGACCGCCGCGGTCACTACATCTGCGTGCTGGTCGCCGTGCGCAAGGCGACCGACCCGGAGCCGCTGATCGCCGAGGCGCGCTGGCCAGGCGAGGTCGTCGAGGCGCCGCGCGGCAGCCACGGCTTCGGTTACGACCCGCACTTCTGGCTGCCCGAGCGGGGCTGCACGGCGGCCGAGCTCGCGCCCGAGGCCAAGAACCGGATCAGCCATCGCGGGCGTGCCATGCGCAAGATGGCGCGCCGGCTCGCTGCCGACTGGGGCTGGCGCTAATGCAGCGGCCGCAGCCGGCGCCGGCTGCGCCGGACGTTGCGCAGCTGCTGCGCCCGGGCACCTTGCGCCTGGCCGCGCTGCCGCCGCTGGCGCTGTACGTCCACTTCCCGTGGTGCGTGCGCAAGTGTCCCTACTGCGACTTCAATTCGCACGAGGCGGCCGGCGGCGCGGCGGCGATCCCCGAGCAGCGCTACCTGGACGCGCTGTGCGCCGACCTGGACGCGGCGCTGCCGCTGATCTGGGGTCGGCGCATCGTCAGCATCTTCTTCGGCGGCGGGACGCCGAGCCTGATCTCTGCCGCCGGGCTCGAGCGACTGCTGTCGGAGCTGCGCGCGCGGCTGCCGCTGGCGGCCGACTGCGAGATCACGCTGGAGGCGAATCCCGGCGCCTTCGAGTCGGCGAGGTTCTCCGCCTTCCGCTTGGCCGGCGTCAATCGGCTGTCGATCGGCGTGCAGTCGTTCAGCGACCGGCAGCTTGACCGGCTGGGGCGGGTGCACGACCGGGCGCAGGCGCTGGCGGCAGTCGCCGTCGCGCAGCGTGAATTCGACAACTTCAACCTCGACCTGATGTACGCGCTGCCCGGCCAGTCGGTCGAGGCGCTGCGGGCCGACGTCGAGCTGGCGCTGCAGCTGGCGCCGCCGCACCTGTCGCTGTACCAACTGACGCTCGAGCCGAACACGGTCTTTGCCAAGTACCCGCCGGCGCTGCCCGACGAGGACACGGCGGCGGCGATGCACGAGTGGATCGAGCAGCGGATGGCGGCGGCGGGCTACGAGCACTACGAGGTGTCGGCCTACTCGCGGCCGGGCCGGGCGTGCCGGCACAACCTCAATTACTGGCAGTTCGGCGACTACCTCGGCATCGGCGCCGGCGCGCACAGCAAGCTGTCGTTTCCCGGCCGCATCCTGCGCCAGGCACGGCTGCGGCAGCCGGCCGGCTACATCGAGGGGGCATTGCGGGGCGCGCCGCTGGCCGAGTCGGCCGAGGTGCGTCGGGGCGAACTGCCGTTCGAGTTCATGCTCAATGCGTTGCGGCTCAGCGGCGGCGTGGCCGCGCAGCTGTTCGGCGAGCGAACCGGCCTGCCGATGTCGGCGGTCGAGCCGGCGCTTCGGCGGGCCGAGCAACGCGGCCTGCTGGCCGTCGACACAGGGCGGATCGCGCCGACCGAGCTCGGCCGGCGCTTCCTCAGCGATCTGCAGCAGCTGTTCCTGCCGCACCGGACCTGAGCTCGTCCGATCAAGGGCGGTGCATAATGCACCGTGAAGGTGCTGATTGCCCGCTGGCGGCGGGCTCGCGGACCAGGCCTCGGGTACTGGCCTGCGGCCTGCTGCGGTGCAACCCGTTGATGCACAACGGCGGTGCGCCATGGCTCGGCGCCGGGGCGAAGCCGGCACGCTTCCTGCTTCACGCAGCGGCAGTGATCTTGGCTGCCTGGCCACAGGCGAGCGCGAATTCACGGTTCAACGCTTCAGGTCCATCTCACAAGAGGAGAGCGCTTCATGGGGACACCCAAAGACGTGATGAAGATGATTGGCGACAACGAGGTCCGCTTCGTCGACTTGCGCTTCACCGACACCCGCGGCAAGGAGCAGCACGTCTCCGTGCCGGCCAAGGCGGTCGACGCCGAGAAGTTCGAGCACGGCCACGCCTTCGACGGCTCGTCGATCGCCGGCTGGAAGGGCATCGAGGCTTCCGACATGCTGCTGATGCCTGACGCGGACTCGGCGCGCATGGATCCGTTCCGCGAGGAGAACACGCTGATCCTGACCTGCGACGTCGTCGAGCCGTCGACCGGCAAGGGCTATGACCGCGACCCGCGGTCGCTTGCCAAGCGCGCCGAGGCCTACCTGAAGTCGACCGGCCTCGGCGACACCGCGTACTTCGGCCCGGAGCCCGAGTTCTTCGTCTTCGACTCGGTGACCTGGGACTCCGGCATGTGGGGCTCGTTGGTCAAGATCAAGTCGGAGGAGGCGCCCTGGTCGACCGGGATCGAGTACGAGGCCGGCAACCTGGCCCACCGGCCGGGGGTCAAGGGCGGCTACTTCCCGGTGCCGCCGACGGACTCGCTGCAGGACATGCGCTCGGAGATGTGCCTGCTGCTCGAGCAGCAGGGCGTCGAGGTCGAGGTGCATCACCACGAGGTGGCCGCGCCCGGCCAGTGCGAGATCGGCACCCGCTTCAACACGCTGGTCAAGCGCGCCGACTGGCTGCAGATCCTCAAGTACACCGTATGGAACGTCGCCGCCAGCTACGGCAAGACGGCGACCTTCATGCCGAAGCCGGTGGTCGGCGACAACGGCTCGGGCATGCACGTGCACCAGTCGGTTTGGAAGGACGGCCAGAACCTGTTCGCCGGCAACGGCTACGCCGGGCTGTCGGAGTTCGCGCTGTACTACATCGGCGGCGTCATCAAGCATGCCAAGGCGCTGAACGCGATCACCAACCCGGGCACCAACAGCTACAAGCGGCTGGTGCCGGGTTTCGAGGCGCCGATCAACCTGGCCTACTCGTCGCGCAACCGGTCGGCTTCGTGCCGCATCCCTTACGTGTCGAGCCCGAAAGGCCGCCGCGTCGAGGTCCGCTTCCCCGATCCGACCGCCAATCCCTATCTGGCCTTCGCCGCGCTGCTGATGGCGGGGCTGGACGGCGTGCAGAACAAGATCCATCCGGGCGAGCCGATGGACAAGAACCTGTACGACCTCGAGCCCGAGGAGGCGGCCAAGATCCCGCATCCGTGCGCCTCGCTGGACGAGGCGCTGGAGGCGCTCGACAAGGATCGCGAGTTCCTCACCCGCGGCGGCGTCTTCAGCAACGACATGATCGATGCCTACATCGAGCTGAAGATGGAGGAGGTCACGCGCTTCCGCATGACCACGCATCCGGTCGAGTTCGACATGTACTACGGGCTGTAACGGCCGCCGCCGGCCGCCGCCGGCCGGTGTGGGAAAGGGGCGGGCAACCGCCCCTTTCCCCGTCCAACGCAACGCCTTCGTGCTGACCCGACCGTCCGCAACGATTTGCAACATTTCCGGCAGCCGGCTGAACGGTTCAGCCCTATTGCCGATGCCCGCGCGCGCCTCGTTCTCGTACACTGCCGCGGATGAGTCGCTCGACCTCGATGCCGCTTGCCGCCGGGTTCGCCGCCGCGATCCTGGCCGCATCGCCGCTGTCGGCGATGGCGGGCTCGGACATCTTCGTCTGCCAGGACGCCGAGGGCCGCAAGACCTACCAGAACACCGGTGCCGGCAAGGGCTGCACCCGGCTCGACATCCAGCCGGCACTGTCGGTGCCGGCGTCGCGCCAGCAGACGGCGCGGGTCAACCCCGATGCGCGGCCGATCTCGCCGGCCAGTTTCCCGCGGGTCGACAGCCAGACGCAGAAAGCACGCGACGGCGATCGCCGTCGCATCCTCGAAGACGAACTGGCAGCCGAGGAGGCGAGGCTGCTGGCGCTGCGCACCGAGTACCAGAACGGCTCGCCGGAGCGGCTGGCGCACGAGCGCAGCAACGCCGTCTACCAGGAGCGCGTGGCGAAGCTGCAGGCGGACCTGCAGCGGACCGAGAACAACGTCACCTCGCTCAAGCGCGAGCTGGCGCTGCTGTCGCGCCAGTAGCGCGACCGTCGCACCCGAACAGGCTGGCGCTGCGGCGCCGGGCAGCGCGGTGAGCGCGGCGCCGGATTTCGGCCGCCTGGCGTCGCCCGCCGACGACTACAGCGGGCTCGACCTGCTCGCCACCGGCGTGCTGGTCATCGAGGCCGACCGCACTGTCGGCTACGCCAACCAGTCGGCCGAGGTCCTGCTCGACACTTCCCGCCGCCACCTGATCGGCCAGCCGGTGCGGCGGCTTTTCACCGACGAACACCAGTTCGAGCGGCTGATGCAGTCGGCCGCGGCGGGCGACCTCGCCCAGCCGCCGCATGTCGTCGAGCTGCGGCGGCCGCTGCGCGAGCCGCTGGTCGTGCAGGCGATGGCCTCGGCGCTGGACGAGCAAGGCCGGCGGCTGCTGCTCGAACTGACCGAGATCGAGCAGCAGCTGCGGGTGACCCGCGAGGACCGCCAGCTCGGCCTGTCGGAGGCCAACCGCCAGCTGCTGCGCAACCTTGCGCACGAGATCCGCAACCCGCTCGGCGGCATCCGCGGCGCCGCGCAGCTGCTCGAGCGCGAGCTGCCGCTTCGCGAGCAGCGCGAGTTCACGCAGGTGATCATCGCCGAGGCCGACCGTCTGCAGTCGCTGGTCGACCGCCTGCTGGCGCCGCACCGGGCTCCGCGCGTCGTCGCCGAATACAGCGTGCACGAGATCTGCGAGCGCGTGCGGGCGGTGATCCTGGCCGAATTCCCGCGCGGGCTGGAGATCCAGCGCGACTACGACGCGTCGATGCCGAGCGGCCGCGGCGACAAGGAGCAGCTGATCCAGGCGGTGCTGAACATCGTGCGCAACGCCGCGCAGGCGCTGGCCGGCCGCATCGCCGACGGCGACGCGCAGGTCATCCTGCGCACGCGGGTCGCCCGCCACGTCGCGATCGCCCGCCGGCACGTGCGGCTGGCGGCCGAGCTGACGGTGATCGACAACGGCCCCGGTGTGGCCGAGGAACTGAAGGACCGCATCTTCTTCCCGCTCGTCTCGGGGCGCGACGACGGCACCGGCCTCGGCCTGACCCTGGCCCAGGCGTTCGTGCTGGCCAACGACGGCAGCATCGAGTTCGACTCCAAGCCCGGGCGCACGGCGTTCCGGATCCTGATGCCTCTGACATGAAACGAACCCGACGCTCGCTCGAACTCGCCGCCCGCCGAAGGGGCCGTCACCGGCTGCGAACGGCCGGGCGCCAGTGACATGAAACCGATCTGGATAGTCGACGACGACCGCTCGATCCGCTGGGTGCTGGAAAAGGCGCTGGAGCGCCAGAACATCCCCTGCCGGGTCTTCGGCTCCGGCAAAGAGGTGCTGAGCGAGCTCGAGCGCGACCAGCCGCAGGTGCTGGTCTCCGACGTGCGGATGGCCGGGCTCGACGGCATCGAGCTGCTGCGCACGGTCAAGCGCAGGCATCCGGCGCTGCCGGTGATCATCATGACCGCCTACGCGGATCTGGACAGCGCGGTGTCGGCCTTCCAGAGCGGCGCCTTCGAGTACCTGCCGAAGCCGTTCGACGTCGACCGCGCGGTCGAGCTGATCCAGCGGGCGGTCGACGAGAGCGTGCGCGAGTCCGGCGAGGAGGAGGCCGCCACGCAGGCGCCGGAGATCCTCGGCCAGGCGCCGGCCATGCAGGAGGTCTTCCGCGCGATCGGCCGGCTGTCGCAGTCCACCGTGACGGTTCTCATCACCGGCGAGTCGGGCAGCGGCAAGGAGGTGGTGGCGCGGGCGCTGCACAAGCACAGCGCGCGGGCGGACAAGCCCTTCATCGCGCTGAACATGGCGGCGATCCCGCGCGACCTGCTCGAGAGCGAGCTGTTCGGCCACGAGCGCGGTGCGTTCACCGGCGCGCAGGCGATGCGCCGCGGCCGCTTCGAGCAGGCCGAAGGCGGCACGCTGTTCCTCGACGAGATCGGCGACATGCCGGCCGAACTGCAGACGCGGCTGCTGCGCGTGCTGTCCGACGGCTTCTACTACCGCGTCGGCGGCCAGCATCCGATCAAGGCGGACGCGCGCGTCATCGCCGCGACCCACCAGAACCTCGAGGAGCGGGTTCGCCAGGGCCTGTTCCGCGAGGACCTGTATCACCGCCTCAACGTCATCCGGCTGCGCCTGCCGCCGCTGCGCGAGCGGCGCGAGGACATCGCGCTGCTGGCGCGGCACTTCCTGGCCAAGAGCGCGCGCGAGCTCGGCGTCGAACCGAAGCGCCTGTCGCCGGAGGCGCTGCGCTTCATCGAGCAGATGCCGCTGCCGGGCAATGTCCGGCAGCTGGAGAACCTGTGCCACTGGCTGACCGTGCTGGCCCCGGCGCAGGTCGTCAAGGTCGAGGATCTGCCGCTCGAACTGCGCGAGTCGCCGTCGCCCGCCGCCACGGCCGCAGGCGGCGCTGAGCCGGCGCCAGCGGCGGCGCCGGCACTGCCGGCAGCCGCCGTCGCGAACGACTGGGCCGGCCTGCTGGGCCTCGAGGTCGAGCGCCGGCTGCGCGGCGGCGAGCAGGGCCTGATGGACGCGATCACCCGCCGCTTCGAGGCGACTGTGATCGGCACCGCGTTGCGCCTGACCCATGGCCGGCGGATCGAGGCAGCCACCAAGCTGGGGCTGGGGCGCAACACGATCACCCGCAAGATCCAGGAACTGCGCCTCGAGGAAGACTGAGGCGCCGGCAGAGCGTCCCCGGGCGGGCCGCAGGCACGCCGGCGGCGCACCGCCTATCGCGGCGGGCCGACGTCGGCTGCCCCGATCGTTGGCAGATGACGGGGTTTCGGTAAGCTCCACGCCCGGCTTGCTGCCGCGTCCGCTGCTGCGAGGCGGCGCGCGCAGGCCGCAGATGCGCCGGCGCAATTCACGATGAGCATGGACACGCTCCGATCAAGCGACGACCCGGCGCGCGCCGAGGCGGTGCTGACGCGCCGGCGCCCGGCGGGCGAGGCCGCGCGCTGGCGCTGGCCGATGCTCGGCGGGATGCAGCGCGCGGGCATCGCGCTGGTCGCCGTCGTCCTGCTGGCGGCGGTCGGCGCGGAACTGGTCGACTTGCTCACTCCCGGCGCGCTCGGCCGCCTGTTCGGCGTGGCGGCGGCAGACCTGCATCAGGCGCTGCACTACGTGCAGGCGGCGGCCGCGCTGGCGCTGCTCGTCGGCGTGGCGTCGTGGCTGTTGCGCGGCGGCCCAGGGGCAGCGGAGGCGATCGAGCGCGCGTCGACGATCGAGAATGCCATCGAGTCGATGAGCGCCGGCGTGGCGATCTACGACCGCGACGATTGCCTCGTCGAGTGCAACGAGGCCTATCGTCGCCTGTATCCCGAATTGCGCCACCTGCTGCGGCCGGGCGTTTCACACGAGCAGCTGCTGCGCGCCTATTACCCGAGCGCGCCGGCGACCCTGCTTGGCGGCCGCTCGCTGGAGCAGTACATCGGCGAGACGCTGCGGCGCCGCCAGCTCGACATGCCGTTCAGTGACCGCGTGCGCTTCCTGCACGGGCAGTGGGTGATGATGAGCGATTGCCGGACCGCCGACGGCGGCATGATCTGTCTGCGCAGCGTCCTGTCGGAAGACGAGTTGCGCGCGGTGTCGATCAGCCGCCAGCGGCGTGCGATGGAGGACCTCGCCGACCTGACGCACGATGGCTTCTGGCGCACCGATGCCGCGGCCCGGCTGGTCGAGATGTCGCCGGCCGCGGCGGCGATGGTGGGCCGGCCGCGCGGCGAGCTGCTCGGCCGCTCGCTGAAGGAACTGCCGGGTTTCTGGGCCGACGGCAAGCCGCAGCAGGAGCTTGGCGAGCGGGTGCGGCAGCGCGAGCCCTTCCCGTGGTTCCGCTTCCGGCTCGAGCGCGCCGACGGCAAGACCACCTGGCTGGCCGCCTGCGGCAAGCCGATCGTCGCCGCCGACGGCAGTTTCGGCGGCTACTACGGCGCCGTGCGCGACGTCAGCGACGCGGAGAGCACGATCCGCGCGCTGCGGCGCGACGAGGAGCGCTTCCGCGCGCTGGCCCGGCTGGTCACCGAGTGGTACTGGGAGACCGACGCGAGCCTGCGCTACACCCTGGTCCGCGGCGGCTCCGAGCTCGACGCGGCGCTGGTCGACGGCATGATCGGCAAGCCGTTCGGCGAGTCGGCGATCGGCACGGTCGACGATGACGATCGCCGCGCCGCGATCAGGGCGATGGAGCGCCACGAACCGGTGCAGCGGCTGCCCCTGCGCGTCCGCTACCCGGACCGGCCCGACCGGGTCTTCGAGATCTCGGCCGAGCCGCTGTTCCGTGGCGAAGCATTCGTCGGCTATCGCGGGCTGTCGCTGGACGTCACCGAGCGCGCCGAGCTGATCGACGGTCTGGTGGCAAGCGAGGCGCGCTTCCGCGCCCTGACCGAGCTGTCGTCCGACTGGTACTGGGAGATGGACAGCGAGTTCCGCTTCACTCGAATCGAGTACGGGACCAAGGGGTCGCGCTCGGGTCTGCTGCCGACCGAGGCGCTGATCGGGCGACGCCGCTGGGAACTGGAGCTCGGGCTGGTGCAGCCGGCCTCCTGGGACGAACACCGCGCGCTGCTGCAGGCACGGCAGCCGTATCGCGACCTGCTGACGCGCAGCCTCGGCCAGAACGGCGAAGTGCACTACGTCGCCTCCAGCGGTGATCCGGTGTCCATC
>CP070661.1:261289-299712 GCA_020355165.1 Burkholderiales bacterium | reverse complement strand
AGTTCACCTGGCCCGACGGCGGCACCGCGCCGTTCAGGGGAGAGAAAAACTCCAACTGGGAGGGCGGCTACCGCGTGCCTACGCTGATCAAGTGGCCGGGCGTCATCAAGCCGGGCACCATCATCAACGACATCGGCTCGCACGAGGACATGCTGCCGACCCTGCTGGCGGCGGTCGGCGACACGACCGCCAAGGAAGACCTCAAGAACGGCCGCAAGGTCGGCGACATGACCTACAAGGTTCACATCGATGGCTACAACCTGGCGCCGGCGCTGAAGGGCGAGGCGGCGTGGCCCCGCAGGGAGTTCATCTACTGGACCGACGACGGCAACGTCGCGGCGCTGCGCTACGACAGCTGGAAGATGGTGTTCCTCGAGCAGCGCGGACACGGGTTCGACGTCTGGCAGGAGCCCTTCGTCACGCTTCGCCTGCCGAAGCTCTTCAACCTGCGCAGCGACCCGTTCGAGCGCGCCGACAAGGAAGGAATGGGTTACCCGCAGTGGCGCATCGAACGCGCCTTCCTGATCGCCCCTGCCGGCGCGTACGTCGCGCAGTGGCTGCAGAGCTTCAAGGACTTCCCGCCGCGGCAGAAGCCCGGCAGCTTCAACCTCGACCGCGTGATGGAAGCGGTGACCGGCGGCTCCAGGCAGTAGCCCGGACCACGGGCAGTGACGGCGAGGGCCTTGCTCTCGCCGTCCTGTATCCCCTGCTGCGACGGGCCTGCACCTGCGGTTGGCGAGCACTGCGCTGCTGGTCGTGGCCAGGCCGCCCTGCGGTCCCGCGCCTGTCCGCCGGATGCTGCGCTGCCGCACCCGGGCAAGTCCCTGACACCGGGCGGCGGGTTCTCGATAGCGCATGGCCGCCATCGGATCATGCCTATCCGAGCGTTGACCCGCTGAGGGATCGCCGTTAGCCTGCGCGGCTTTTCCGTGTCCCGACAAGAAGCACGGGTCCGCTTCGGAGGCGAGCATGCACTTGAAACTCCTTTCTTCGCTGTTCAGGGTTCTGTCGGCGGCGGCGATGGCCGCAGCATTGGCGACGCCGGCGCTGGCGCAGACGAAGAAGCCGAACATCCTCGTCATCTGGGGCGACGACATCGGCACCTGGAACATCAGCCACAACAACCGCGGCATGATGGGCTACAAGACGCCCAACATCGACCGCATCGCCAAGGAAGGCGTGGCCTTCACCGACTACTACGCGCAGCAGAGCTGCACGGCCGGTCGGGCCGCCTTCATCAGCGGCAGCGTGCCGGTGCGCAGCGGCATGACCAAGGTCGGCCTGCCGGGCGCCAAGGAGGGCTGGCAGAAGACCGACGTCACGATCGCCACGGTGATGAAGAGCCTGGGCTACGCCACCGGCCAGTTCGGCAAGAACCACCAGGGCGACCGCAACGAGCACCTGCCCACCGTGCACGGCTTCGACGAGTTCTTCGGCAACCTCTACCACCTGAATGCCGAGGAGGAACCCGAGAACGCGGATTACCCGCGCGAGCGCAAGCTGGCCAACGGCAAGACGTTCCTGCAGACCTTCGGCCCGCGCGGCGTGCTGCACTGCTACGCGACCGACAAGGACGACGCCACCGACGATCCTCGCTTCGGCAAGATGGGCAAGCAGAAGTGCGAGGACACCGGCCCGCTGACCAAGAAGCGGATGGAGACGGTCGACGACGAGACCTCCGACCGGGCGATCGCTTTCATCCGCGAGCAGCAGAAGGCAGGCAAGCCGTGGTTCGTCTGGTGGAACGGCACCCGGATGCACTTCCGCACGCACGTCAAGGCCGACCGCCGTGGCGCCAGCGGCCAGGACGAGTACTCCGACGGCATGGTCGAGCACGATATGCACGTCGGCAAGTTCCTCAAGCTGCTCGACGAACTCGGCGTCGCCAACGACACCGTCGTCTTCTACTCGACCGACAACGGCCCGCACTACAACACCTGGCCGGACGCCGGCACCACGCCGTTCCGCAGCGAGAAGAACTCCAACTGGGAGGGCGCCTACCGCGTGCCGGCCTTCATTCGCTGGCCGGGCCGCTTCCAGGCCGGCGTGACGGTCAACGGCATCGTCGCGCACGAGGACTGGCTGCCGACCTTCGCCGCCATCGGCGGTGACGCGAACGTCAAGCAGAAGCTGCGCGACGGCGCTTCGTTGAACGGCCGCAAGTACAAGAACTACATCGACGGCTACAACCAGGTCGACTACCTGTCGGGCAAGGCCAAGGAGTCGCCGCGCAGCGAGTTCTTCTACGTCAACGACGACGGCCAGGTGGTGGCGATCCGCTACGAGGACTGGAAGGTCGTGTTCCTCGAGAACCGCGGCCAGGCCTTCGGCGTCTGGCGCGAGCCGTTCACCGAGCTGCGGGTGCCGCTGCTGTTCAACCTGCGCCGCGACCCGTTCGAGAAGGCGCAGCACAACTCCAACACCTACAACGACTGGTTCCTCGACCGGCCGTTCGTGATCGTGCCGCTGCAGGGTCTGGCCGCGCGCTTCCTGCAGACGATGAAGGACTATCCGCCGAGCCAGACGCCGGGCTCGTTCAACCTCACCAAGATCGAGGCGCAGCTGCGGGCCAACATGGGCACGCACTGACCTTCGGCGATCGACACAGTGGTGGCGGGCCATCGCCCTTGACGGGCGATGGCCTTTTTCTTGGCGCGACGCCGGCTTCGTCGGCAGGACATGGCGGCGCCCGGTCCGTGCGCGCTGCTACGCTCGCTGAACGAGCGATCCGATCAACCTTGCCTTGAAGAACCGACGTGAGCAGCAGGAAGAACCAGGGCGCCGCGTCGCGTTCGCCGAAGGGGGCCACGCAGGCCGCGGTCGCCGAGCCGCGACGACACCCGGTGCGGTGGCTGCTACTGGCGGCGATCGGCGCACTGGCCGCGGCGGCGCTGTACTTCGCAGTGGCCGAGCCGCCGGTCAAGGCACCGCCGCCGCAGGCGACAGGCGCGCCGGCCGCCGAAGAAGCGAACCCCCCGGGCCCGGCTGCGGCATATGTCGGCGCTGCCGCCTGCACCGGCTGCCACGCCAGGCAGTTCGAGGCCTGGCAGGGCTCGCAGCACGACCGCGCGATGGCCGAGGCGTCCGAGGCCACCGTGCTCGGCAGCTTCGCCGACGCCAAGTTCAGCCACGGCGGCGTCACCTCGACCTTCTTCCGTCGCGACGGCAAATTCTTCGTCAACACCGACGGCGCCGACGGCCGTCTCGCCGACTTCGAGATCCGCTACACCTTCGGCGTCTATCCGCTGCAGCAGTACCTGATCGGGCTTCCGGGCGGGCGGCTGCAGGCGCTGGGCATCGCCTGGGACGCGCGGCCGGCGAAGGACGGCGGCCAGCGGTGGTTCCACCTGTACCCGGACCGCAAACTGAAAGCCGGCGACCCGCTGCACTGGACCGGCATCGACCAGGTCTGGAACTACCAGTGCGCCGACTGCCACTCGACCAACCTGCGCAAGAACTACGACGAGAAGACGAACAGCTACGACACCAAGTGGACCGACATTGATGTCAACTGCGAGGCCTGCCACGGGCCGGGGTCGAACCACGTCGCCTGGGCGAAGAAGGAGGGCGACCGGAGCCGGTACGAGGCCGCCGGCAACGGGCTGACGGTGCGGCTCGACGAGCGGCGCGGCGTCACCTGGGCGATCGATGCCGCCAGCGGCAACGCCGTTCGCTCGCAGCCGCGCAACTCGTCGCGCGAGATCGAGACCTGTGCCCGCTGCCATGCGCGGCGCGGCCAGTTCACCGATGCCTGGCATGCGGGGCAGCCGTTCGCCGACGGCTACCGTGCCGCGCTGCTTGATCCCGGGCTGTACTACGACGACGGCCAGCAGCGCGACGAGGTCTATACCTTCGGCTCGTTCCTCGCCAGCCGGATGCACGCGATGGGCGTGACCTGTTCCGACTGCCACGAGCCGCACACCGGCAGGCCGCGCGCGCCGGGCAATGCGGTCTGCACGCAATGCCACGCGCCGGCGAAGTACGACGCCGCTGCACATCATCGCCACCCGTTGGGCTCGAAGGGCGCCGAGTGCGCCGCCTGCCACATGCCGACGACGACCTACATGGTGGTCGACCCGCGGCACGACCACGGTTTCCGCATCCCGCGCCCGGACCGCAGCGTGAGCCTCGGCACGCCGAACGCCTGCAACCAGTGCCACAAGGACAGGAAGGCCGACTGGGCCGCCGCCGCGGTGAAGCGTTGGTATCCGCAGCCGAAGCCCGGCTTCCAGACGTTCGCCGAGGCGTTCGCGGCGGCCGATCGCGGCGCGCCTGGAGCGCAGCAGATGCTGGCCGCGGTCGTCGAAGACCGTGGCCAGTCGGGCTTGGTGCGGGCGAGCGCCGTCCGGCGCCTCGGCCGCTACCTGGGCCCCGCGACCCTGCCCGCGGTGCGCAACGCGCTCGGCGATCGTGAGGCAGCGGTACGCGCGGCGGCCGTTGGCGTGCTCGACGGGGTCGATCCCGGCCTGCGCGCGCAGCTGCTGCCGCCGCTGCTCGGCGATCCGGTGCGCGAGGTGAGGATGGAGGCGGCGCGCGCGCTCGCCGGCGAGCCGGAAGGCCGCCTGCCTGCGCCGGAAAGGGCAGCGTTGGCCGCCGCGCTCGACGAGTACGTGGCGGCCGAGAGCTTCAATGCCGACCGGCCGGAAGGTCGGGCGAATCTAGGCAACCTTCATGCGACGCAGGGCAGGTACGACGAGGCGGTGGCCGCGTACCGCGCCGCGCTGGCGCTGGATCCGACCTTCACCCAGGCGGCGTTGAACCTGGCCGATGTGCAGCGCAGCCGGGGCGCCGAGGATGAAGCCGAAGGGACGCTGCGTGAGGCGCTGAAGCGCGATCCGCGCTCGGCGCCGGCGCATCTTGCGCTGGGGCTGTCGCTGACGCGCCAGAAGCGCGCCGGCGAGGCGCTGAAGGAACTGGCCGAGGCGGCCAGGCTCGCGCCGGAGAACACGCGCTTCAGCTACGTTTACGCGGTGGCGCTGAACGACGCGGGCAAGGGAGCGCAGGCACGGCGGGAACTCGAGGGCGCGCTGAAGCGGCAGCCGTACGACCGTGAGGTGCTGCTGGCGCTGACGCTGTTCGAGCGCGACGCCGGCAATCCAGGGCGCGCCGCTGGCTATGCTCGGCAGCTTGCCGCGCTCGAGCCAGACAACGCCCAGGTGCAGCAGCTGCTGCGGGAACTCGGCGCCGCCCGCTGACAGTGCTTGACCGACTTGGCATGCCCGCCGGCAGCACTGCGGGCCTGCACCAAGGGGCAACGGCCGCTGCCCCGTCTGACGATGCTGGGGCGCGGGCGCTGCCCCAGTATTGTCCGGCTTGGGTGCACGCCGAGGCCTGATCTGCCGCGCCGGCGGGGTCGAGCCCCGCCTGCGTCGGGACCACGAATTGCCGGCCGCCTTACCGGGATCACCCAAGGAGAACCGCCATGTTTCAAAGATCGCTTTCCGTCGCCTTGCTTGCCATGCTGCTGGCGGTCGCCGCACGCGCGCAGGCGGCCGACCCCTTGCCGTCGTGGAACGACGGTGCGGCCAAGGCGCGCATCGTCGCCTTCGTCGAGGCGGTGACCCAGACCGGTGGCAAGGACTTCGTTGCCCCGGCGGACCGCGTGGCCGTGTTCGACAACGACGGCACGCTGTGGTCCGAGCAGCCGATGTACTCCCAGCTCGCTTTCGCGATCGACCGTGCCAGGGCCATGGTGGCGAAGAACCCGGCGCTGGCGAGCCGGCCCTCGGTCAAGGCCGCCGCGGCCGGCGACATGAAGGCGCTGGCAGCGACCGGCGAGAAGGGCCTGCTCGAGCTGGTCGCGCTTACCCACGCCGGCAACACCAGCGAGGAGTTCGCGCAGATCGTCGGCGAGTGGATCAAGTCCGCCCGCCACCCGACCTTCAAGCGCCCTTACACCGAGCTCACGTACAAGCCGATGCGCGAACTGCTCGACTACCTGCGCGCCAACGGCTTCAAGACCTGGATCGTTTCCGGCGGCGGCATCGAGTTCCTGCGCGTGATGTCCGAGGAACTGTACGGGGTGCCGCCCGAGCAGGTGGTCGGTTCGAGCATCAAGACCAGGTACGAGGTGCGCAACGGCAAGCCGGCCATCGTGCGGCTGCCGGAGATCGACTTCATCGACGACAAGGCCGGCAAGCCGGTCGGCATCCACAAGTTCATCGGCAGGCGGCCGATCGCCGCCTTCGGCAACTCCGACGGCGACTTCGAGATGCTCGAGTGGACCACCACCGGTCCGGGGCCGCGGCTCGGCGTGATCGTGCATCACGACGACGCGCAGCGCGAGTTCGCCTACGACCGCGCCTCGCACGTCGGCAAGCTCGTGCGCGGGCTCGACGAGGGCCCGGCGCGCGGCTGGACGATCGTCAGCGTGAAGAACGACTGGAAGCAGGTGTACTTCGGCCGGTAGGCGCGAAGTCGATCGGGCACGAGCTGGGCGTCACCTCATGAACGGCACACCCCCAAAAAGGACAACGATGAAACCGACGGCAATCGCCCGGACCCTGGCTGCCTGCGCGGTGGCGACGCTACTGGCCACGGCGGCGCGAGCGCAGGAGTACAGCTACTCGCTGACCCCCTATCTCTGGCTGCCCAACATCAACGGCAGCCTGAAGTACACGCTGCCTCCGGGCAGCGGGCCGGGTGGCGGAACAGGCGTCGAGACCGGGCCGAACAGCTACCTGGAGAACCTGCGCGTCGCGCTGATGGTTGCGGGCGACGTGCGCCGTGGTCGCTGGGCGGCTTTCACCGACCTCATCTACCTGCACTTCGATTCCGAATCGAGCAAGATCCGCGACGTCGACTTTCCGAGCCTGCCGGGCAGTGCGGTCAGTGGCACGCTCGATGCCGGCACCGACACGACGCTGAAGGGCCTGGCCTGGACGCTCGGTGCGAGCTACGCCCCGGTCGACAGCGCACAGGCGCGCTTCGAGGTGCTGGGCGGCCTGCGCTATCTCGGAGTCGAGGCGACGACCGACTGGCGGCTGACCGCGTCGATCGACCGGCCGGGCGGCGGCGCGTCGTTTCCTGCCTCGGGCCAGGTCTCCGCCGACACCAACCTGTGGGACGCGATCATCGGCGTGCGCGGGCGTGCACGCCTGGGATCGAGCAACTGGGCGCTGCGCTACTACGCAGATGTCGGCGCCGGCTCGTCGCAGCTCACGTGGCAGGCGATGGCGGGGATCGGCTACACGTTCGGCTGGGGCGACCTGCTGCTGGCCTGGCGTCATCTTGCCTACGACGAGGGTGACGACAAGCTGCTGCAGAACTTCCGCTTCAGCGGGCCGGCGTTGGGGGCAACGTTCCGGTTCTGAGCGGCGGCCTTGCAGGCGAAGTCAGGGCGCGATCGATGGACCGGCCGGCATCACGCCGGCGCAAGGTTGGCGCCGGGCCACGAAGACCGGTGATCGAGCCAGGCGCAACGACGGGACCCCTGCCTGAGGCGCTCGGAGCGCGAGTCGTCACGGCTCCGACCGTAGCGGCGAGATACTTCGAGCCGGCGGGGCCGGCTGCAACGTGGAGGACCCGATGAGTTCGTCGCAACCTGCTGCGGGCACGCTCGACTTCTCGCTGATCCGCGGCGACCCGCTGTTCCGGCTGCAGCGGCGGATCGGACTGATTCCGCCCGACGGGCTCGGCCTGCTGCGGCGGGCGGCGTTCTGGTCGATGCTCGGCTGGCTGCCGGTCGTGCTCTGGGCCGTCTACACGCACCGCGCACTGCCCGGCATTGCCGACGAACCGCTGCTGGCGCACTTCGGCATCCACGCGCGGTTGCTGGTCGCCGTGCCGCTGCTGATCCTTGCCGAGGGTCCGGCGCATGCGCTGGCCGGAAAGCTGCTGCGCCACCTGGTCGAGTCGGGTGTCGTGCGGACCGACGGGATGGCGGCCTTCCGCGCCGTGCTGGCCACCGCCGCGAAAATGCGCGATTCGACCCTGCCCTGGATCGTGATCGTCGGCATCGTCGTCGCGTTCGCCACCACCTCCGAGCTCGTGCATCACGCGCACGAAATCGACTGGGCCGGCGAGACATCCGCGCCGGAACGCGTGGGCTTCGGCGGCCTGTGGTACCTGTACGTCGGCCGGCCGGTCTTCCTGGTGCTGGCGCTCGGCTGGCTGTGGCGGCTGGTGCTGCTGACGGTGCTGCTCTGGCGGATCGCGCGGCTCGATCTCGCGCTGGTGCCGACCCATCCGGACCGGGCCGGCGGCATCGGCTTCCTCGAATGGCTGCCGGTCGCCTTCGCGCCGGTGGTGCTGGCGATCTCGATCGTCGTGGCGTCCCGCCTGGCGCACGACGCCGTCTATCACGAGCTGGCGCTGCAGTCGATGCGCGCGCAGATGATCGTCTTCGTGGTCGTCTTCGTCGTGCTGTTCCTGCTGCCGCTGCTGGTGTTCGGCGGGCCGCTGAAGCGGGCCAAGCGCAAAGCGCTGCTCGACTACGGCTCGCTGGTGGGCCGGCACGGCCGGCTGGTGCGCCAGCGGTGGATCGAGGGCCGGCCGCTCGACGACGACGCCGTGCTCAATGCGCCCGAGCTGGGTCCGGTGGCAGACACCGCGGCGCTCTTCGACTCGGTGCAGGCGATGCGAACGGTTCCGCTCGGCAAGGCGTCGTTGGTGCCGCTCGCCGCCGCCGCCATCGTGCCGATGCTGGCGGTGCTGGCACTGCAGGTGCCGGTCAAGGACATGCTGCTGACGCTGCTGAAGGCATTGGCCTGAGTCGGCCAGCCCGCCAGGCTCGCAGCGGCGGCGCCGCAGCGCGGCGGTGATCGAGGGCCGGCCGGGTCGCCATGCGACCGCATGCCGCGCCGTCCGCGCACCGGAGCCGACCGGCCCGTCGGGTTGCGGGAGCTTGTGCGAGACTCGGCGTGCGTCCACCCGAAATGATCAGAGGCCCGATCCGATGAGAATCGACTTCGTCTCCGACGTCACCTGCCCGTGGTGCGCGATCGGCTTCTCAGCGCTGCAGCAGGCGCTCGAGCGGCTCGGCAGCGAGGTGCCGGTCGAACTGCACCTGCAGCCGTTCGAGCTGAATCCGGACATGCCGCCGGAAGGCACGGACGTCGTGAGCTACATGGCGAGGAAGTACGGCAGGACGCCGGAGCAGGTGGCCGAGCGGCAGGCGTTGATCCGCGACCGCGGCGCCGAAGTCGGCTTTGCATTCGGTCCGCGTACGCGAACCTGGAACACCTTCGACGCGCACCGCCTGCTGCACTGGGCGGGCCTCGAGGGGCGGCAGGTCGAACTGAAGCGCGCCCTGCTCGCCGCCTATCACACACGCGGCGAGAACCCGGGCTCGCACGAGGTGCTGCTGCGGCTGGCGGCCGAGGTCGGTCTCGACGTCGAGCGCGCCCGCGCGGTGCTCGAAAGCGGCGAGTACGGCGACCAGGTGCGCGAGCAGGAGCGCCGCTGGCG
Organism: Burkholderiales bacterium; assembly: GCA_020355165.1. Classification (GTDB taxonomy): domain Bacteria; phylum Pseudomonadota; class Gammaproteobacteria; order Burkholderiales; family Burkholderiaceae_F; genus JADJWR01. The sequence goes on along the minus strand of CP070661.1, from coordinate 290,304 downwards.
GGCGCTCGGCATCGACTCGGTGCCGTCGCTGATCATCGACGGCAAGCACCTGATCCAGGGCGGCCAGCCGGTCGAGGTCTTCGAGCAGGTGTTGCGCGAGATCGCAGCCGGGCGCGCGCCGGCCTGAGCCGTCTCCGGCGGCGAGACTCAGGCCGTTCTGGCCGGCTCGGCAGAGGCTGCGGCCGGCCGCGGCACAAGCAGCGCCGCCAGTTCGCCGAACATCGGCGGCGTCAGCAGGCGAGAGATGCCGGTGGCGACGAAGGCCACTGCCATCAGGCTCAGCACCATCGACTGGCCGGCGACCATCTCCATGACGATGATGAAGGCGGTCAGCGGCCCCTGCGTCGTCGCCGCGAGGAAGCCGACCATGCCGAAGGCGATCAGCGGCACCGCGGCCTGGCCGCTGGCGCCGATGAGCCAGGCGACGTCGTTGCCGATGCCGGCGCCGATCGCCAGCGACGGTGCGAAGACGCCGGCCGGCAGCCCGGTCCAGGCCGACAACCAGGTCGCGCAGAACTTGAGCACGGTGTAAAAGGCCGGCACATCGCCGTGCGCTTCCAGCAGCGCCCGCGTCGGGACGTAACCGGCGCCGGCGGTGGCCTGGCCGCTGATGATGCCGATCACCGCCACGGCCAGCGCGCAGCCGGCGGCAAAACGGAACGGATAGCGGCTGCGCCAGGCGGAGAAGCGATCGGGCGTGCCGCTCGCCGAGGCGACGATCAGGCGCGAGAACAGGCTGCCGGCCAGTCCGCAGGCCACCGCCACCAGCAGACCGGGACCGAGCAGGGTCAGGTCCAGCAACTGCCCCTGCATCTCGCCGAAGTAGGTCAGGTTGCCCAGCAGCGAGACCGCGACCAGCCCGGCGATCACGATGCTGATGATCACCAGCCCGCTGTGCGAGAAGCTGCGCCGGCGCGTCAGCTGCTCGATCGCGAAGATGATGCCGCCGAGCGGCGTGTTGAAGGCGGCGGCGATGCCGGCGGCCGCACCGGCGACGATCAGGTCGTGCTGGTCGATCGTCGAGCGGCTCGACAGCCAGCGCCGTGCGTGCTGCATCACCCCGGCGCCAACCTGCACGGTCGGTCCTTCGCGGCCGATCGACAGCCCGGCAAGCAGGCCGCCCGAGACGAGCAGGATCTTCTTCAGCGACAGCGACAGCGAGACGAGGCGATTGCGCTCCTGCTCCTGCATCGGGTAGTCGAGCGCCGCCACCACCTGGGGGATGCCCGAGCCCTCGGTGCCGCGGGCGAAACGCCGCGTCAGCCACAGCAACGCCACCGCGAGCGCCGGCGTCCACAGCAGCGGCGTCCACGGGCCGATGGCGGGCCGCCCGGTCAGCCAGCGGAAAGCCGCGCCGGCGTACTCGGCCAGGTGGGTGAAGCCGACGACGATCAGCCCGGTGGCGACGGCGTAGGCGATCACCACCGTGCGGTCGAGCCACTGTCGCCCGCCGGTGACTTCCTCGCGGACCCGCTGCCAGGGGTTGTGCGGCTGCTCGTTCATCGACCCGACGATAACAAGGTACAGCTGGCCGGCGCCCAGATTGACATTAGTCATCTCCAGCGATAGCGATGGTGCCTTCGGGGCGGCCCGGGCCGCCGAGCTCGATGCGCCCGTGCAGCAAAGCGGCGCACAATTACTGCGCGGAGGGGCGATGAACGACGTGTGGTTCCAGTGGCTGCAGCTGGCAGCGTGCGCGGCGGCGATCCTGGTCGCCGGTTCGCGGCTGGCGCGCTACGGCGACGCGATCGCTCGCCACACCGGGCTGGGCGGCAGCTGGATCGGCCTGGTGCTGATGGCGACGGTCACCTCGCTGCCGGAGCTGGCCACCGGCATCTCCTCGGTGACCGTGGCCGACGTGCCCGACATCGCGGTGGGCAACGTGCTCGGCGCCTGCGTGCTGAACCTGGCGATGCTGGTCGTGCTCGACGCAATGCACCGGCGGGCATCGATCTACTCGGTCGCCGGCCAGGGCCACGTGCTCGGCACCGCCTTCAGCGTGGTCATGCTCGGCGTGGTCGCCTTCGGCATCCTGGCGGCGGCGGAACTCGACCTCGGCATCGGCCACGTCGGCGTCGTCAGCGTCGCCGTGCTCGGCCTGTACGCGGTGGCGATCCGCAGCATCTACTACTACGAGCGCGGCGTGCGTGCCGCGGCGGTCGAGGAGGAGAAGCCGCCCGAGCTGACGCTGGCGCAGGCCGTGCGGCGCTACGTCGCCGCGGCGTTGGTGGTCGTGGCGGCGGCGCTGTGGCTGCCATTCGCCGCCCGCGCAGTGGCCGAGGCGATGGCCTGGAGCGAGAGCTTCGTCGGCACGCTGCTGGTGGCCTTGGCCACGACGCTGCCCGAGCTGACGGTGACCGTCGCCTCGGTGCGCATCGGCGCACTCGACCTGGCGATCGGCAACCTGGTCGGCAGCAACCTGTTCAACCTGGCGATCCTCGGCATCGACGACCTGCTCTACCTGAAGGGTCCGCTGCTGATGTCGGTCGCGCCGTCGCACGCGCTGTCGGCGACCGCGGCGGCCGTGATGTCGGGCGCGCTGATCGTCGCGCTGGTGGCTCGGCCCGCCGCGCGGCTGCTCAACGCGATCGGCTGGACCAGCGTGCTGATCGCGCTGGTGTACTTCGTCAACGCCTGGCTGCACTTCCGGCACGGCAGATGAACCAGGGTCGATCGGCGCGCGCCGGAGCGGGCAACCTCGCTGCCGCGGCTGGGCCGCCGACATCGGTCGGCCGCCCGACGAACCGGAATCGTCGATGAGCCACGAGCAACTGCTGATCCTGGCCATCCTCGCGGCGACCGTCGCGCTGTTCCTGTGGGGACGCTGGCGGCACGACATGGTCGCCGTCGGCGCGTTGCTTGCCTGCGTGGCGGCCGGCCTGGTGCTGCCGGCCGACGCCTTTGCCGGCTTCGGCCATCCGGCAGTCATCACGGTGGCCTGCGTGCTGGTGCTCAGCCGCGGCCTGCTGACCTCGGGGGCGGTCGACGCGCTGGCGCGCCTGGTGCTGCCGTCCGGTGCCGGGCCGACGCTGACCATCGCCGCGCTCGCCGCGCTGGGCGGCGTGCTGTCGGCCTTCATGAACAACGTCGGCGCACTGGCGCTGCTGATGCCGGTGGCGATCCAGATCGCCACGCGCCAGGGCCTGCCGCCGGGCCGAGTGCTGATGCCGCTTGCCTTCGGTTCGATCCTCGGCGGCATGACGACCCTGATCGGCACGCCGCCGAACCTGATCGTCTCCGGCTTCCGCGAGACGACCGGCGCCGGCACGTTCAGCATGTTCGACTTCACTCCGGTCGGGCTGGCGGTGGCAGCGCTCGGCGTGCTGTTCGTCGGGCTGCTCGGCTGGCGCCTGGTGCCGGTGCGCAAGCGGGCGGCCGCCGAGGGCTTCGACACCGGCGCCTACCTCACCGAGGCCCGGGTGAGCGAGGACAGCAAGGCGGTCGGCAAGACGCTGCGCGAGATCGAACGGCTGCTCGACGAAGCCGGCGCACAGGTGGTGGGGCTGGTGCGTAACGACGTGCGCGTGACCGCACCGAGTCCCGGCCGGCTGGTGCGCAGCGGCGACATCCTGGTGATCGAGGCCGAGGCCGACGCGCTCGCCAGCGCGCTGTCCAGCCTTGGCGTGAAGCTGGAGGAGGCGCATCGAGCGGAGAAGGACAAGGACAAGGACAAGGACAAGGACAGCAAGGAGGAGCAGGCGCTCGCTGCGAAGGCGGAAGCCGGGGCCGACGCCGCTGCGGCTGCGGCTGCGGCAGCGACCACGAGCGCGAGCGGTGGGCGCGGCAACGGCGACGCCGAAGCTGCCGACGAAGCCAAGCAGGAGAAACCCGCCGACGAGATCGTGCTGATGGAACTTGCGGTCCTGCCCGGGGCGGCGATCGCCGGCCGCTCGGCCACCAGCGCCCTGCTGCGCACGCGCTACGGCCTCAACCTGCTGGCGGTCTCGCGCCAGGGTCAGCGCTCGACCGCGCGGCTGCGCTCGATGACCCTGCGGGCGGGCGACCTGCTGCTGATGCAGGGGCCGCCCGAAGCGCTGATCGAGTTTGCGTCGGAGTCCGGCTGCGTCCCGCTGGCCGAGCGCGCGCTGCGCATTCCCGACAAGCGCCAGGCGATCGCGGCCAGCGCGATCCTTGCCGCGGCGGTTGCCGGCGCGGCGTTCGGCCTGCTGCCGGCGGCGATCTCCTTCGCCGCCGGCGTACTGGCCTCGATGGCGCTGCGCACGGTGCCGCCGCGGGCGGCCTACGAGGCGGTCGACTGGCCGGTGATCGTGCTGCTCGGGGCGCTGATCCCGGTGGCCGGCGCGATGGAGGCCACCGGCACCGCCGGCCTGATCGCCGAGTTCCTGCTCGAGGGGGTCGCGCAGGGGCACGCCGTGATCGCGCTGGCGTTGATGCTGGTCGTGACGATGACCCTGTCGGATCTGGTCAACAACGCCGCCACGGCGGCGGTCATGTGCCCGATCGCCATCGGTACCGCCGACGCTCTCGGCGCCAACGCCGACCCGTTCCTGATGGCGGTGGCGATCGGCGCCTCGTGCGCGTTCCTGACGCCGATCGGCCACCAGAACAACACGCTGATCCTCGGCCCCGGCGGCTTCCACTTCGGCGACTACTGGCGGCTCGGGCTGCCGCTGGAAATCCTCGTCGTCGCAGTGAGCGTGCCGATGCTGCTGCTGGTCTGGCCGCTGTAGCGGCGCGAGCCGCGATGGGCCCGCTGGCGGCGGGCTCGCCATCCCGGCAGCGCGCGCCGGCTTCGCGCTGCCGGCCATCGTTGCCGACTGCGGATACCCTTGCAGCGGATGCCGCGCTAGCCTGACGCGCCCTGCGCCGTTTCGCGCAGCGGCAGGCGTATGTTCACGAAGTCGTTCTGATGGTCGTCGGTGATCTGGAAGCCGAGCGCGCGCGCCAGCTTGAGCATGCCGGTGTTCTCGCGCAGCACGTCGCCGACCAGCTCGCCGGTGCCGCGGCTTCGGCAGTAGCGGATCATCTTGTTCATCAGCAGGAAGCCGAGGCTGCGCCCCTTGAGGTCGGAGCGGACCACGATGCCGAACTCGGCGCGCGCGTTGTCGGCGTCGGTGACCGCGCGCACGGTGCCGATCGTCTCCGGCTGGCCGTCGGTGCCGTCGGCGCCGGCGATGGTGGCGATGAAGGCCATCTCCCGCTCGTAGTCGATCTGCGTCAGCCGCGCCAGCTCGGACGGGGCGATCGACCGCCGGCTGCTGAACACGCGCATGCGGATGTCCTCGGGATCGAGCCTCTGCAGGAAGGCGAGGTGACGCTCGCCGTCGTCGGGCCGGATCGGCCGCAGCAGCATCTGGCCGTCGTCCCAGGCGAAGGTCTCCTCGAGCTCGCGCGGATAGGGCCGGATCGCCAGCCGCGCCTCGCCGCGGGCGATGTCCTGCCGCGCCACGCGCACGCGGGCGTCGAGCGCGATCACGCCGCTTTCGTCGGTGAGCAGCGGGTTGATGTCGAGCTCGGCCAGTTCGGGCAGGTCGATCACCATCTGCGACACGGCCACCAGCACGTCGCAGATCGCGGCCAGGTTCGCCGCCGGCCGGTCGCGGTAGCCGGCCAGCAGCCGGGCGATCCGCGTGCGCGACACCACTTCGCGCGCCAGCGCGGTGTTCAGCGGCGGCAGCGCCACCGCCCGGTCGCCGACGATCTCGACCGCGGTGCCGCCGTGGCCGAAGACGATCACCGGCCCGAACTGCGGGTCGCTCGCCATGCCGACCAGCAGCTCGAAGGCCTTCGGCCGGCGCACCATCGGCTGCACCACGAAGCCCTCCAGACGGGCCTCGGGACGCAGCTCGCGCGCCCGGCGCAGCATCGCCACCGCGGCCGTGCGCAGCTCGTCGGCCGACTCGATGTCGAGCACCACGCCGCGGACGTCGGACTTGTGGCTGATGTCGGGCGAGGCGAGCTTCAGCGCCACCGGATAGCCGATCGACTCGGCGGCGGCGCGCGCCGAGTACACCGACGGCGCGCTGCGCGTCTCGACCACCGGGATGCCGTAGGTCGCCAGCAGCTCGCGCGCCTGCGCCTCGTTCAGCCACTGCTGCCCGGCGGCAAGCGCGGCGCGCAGCAGGCCGCGGGCGCGGCTGCGGTCGGGCGCCGGCTCGTCGCCGGCGCTCGGCGGCGCCTGCAGCAGCTGCTCCTGGTTGCGGCGGTAGGTGACCGAGTGGACGAAGGCGCGCACCGCCTCCTCGGGCGTGTAGTAGCTGGCGATGCCGGCCTGCGCGAAGCGTCGCCACGCATCCTGCACCGAGGCGGCGCCGAGCCAGCACGACAGCACCGGCCGGCTGGCCTGCTGCGCCACCGGCACGCAGGCTTCGGCGATCGCGTCGGCCGGCACGATCGCCGACGGCGCGTGGATGAACAGCACCGCGTCGGCTTCGGTCGCATCGCCGAGCACCTTCAGGGTCTCGACATAGCGCTCGACCGGCGCGTCGCCGACGATGTCGACCGGGTTGGCGCGTGACCAGGTCGGCGGCAGCAGCGCGTCGAGCCGGGCGATGGTCTGCGCCGACAGCTCGGCCAGCCGCGCGCCGCCGAGCGCCGCGGCGTCGGCCGCCAGCACTCCGGCGCCGCCGCCGTTGGTGACGATCAGCAGCCGGTCGCCCTCGAAGCGGGGGCCGCGCGCCAGCGTCTCGACGGCGACGAACAGGTCGAGCAGGTTCTCCACCCGCAGCATGCCGGCGCGGCGGATCGCCGCGTCGAACACGTCGTCGGCGCCGGCAAGCACGCCGCTGTGGGTGGCCGCGGCCCGCGCGCCTTCCGGCGCGCGCCCGGTCTTGACCACGATCACCGGCTTGTTGCGCGCGGCGGCGCGGGCGGCGGAGAGGAACTTGCGCGGCGTCTTGATCGACTCGACGTACAGCAGGATCGCCCGCGTGTGCGGGTCGCTGCCGAGGTAGTCGATCAGGTCGCCGAAGTCGACGTCGAGGCGGTCGCCGACCGAGATGAAGTGCGAGAAGCCGATGCCGCGCGAATTGGCCCAGTCCAGCACCGCGGTGACCAGTGCGCCGGACTGCGACACGAAGGCGAGCGGACCGGAGACGGTGCTGATGCGGGCGAAGCTGGCATTCAGCCCCAGCCCCGGCACCAGGAAGCCGACGCAGTTCGGTCCGAGGATGCGCAGCAGGTGCGGCTGCGCCGCCTGCAGCATCCGCTCGGTGATGTGGCGGCCCTTGCGGTCGGCGGCGCCGTCCACGCCGGCGGTCAGCACGACCGCGGCGCGGCTGCCGCGCCCGCCGAGCTCCTCGATCAGGCCCGGCAGCGTCGGCGGCGGCGTGCAGATCACCGCCAGCTCCGGCGCCTGCGGCAACTCCTTGACGCTGGCGTAGGCCTGCCTGCCGGCGACCTGCGCGTACTTCGGGTTGACCGGCCAGATCGGCCCCTCGAAGCCGTCGGCGAGCAGGTTGCGCATCACCGTGTAGCCGACGCTCGCCGGCCGCTCGGAGGCGCCGATCACCGCCACCGAGCGCGGCGCGAACAGGTACTCGAGGTTGCGCGTGCTCATCCGCGGTTCATACCACGGCGCCGAACCAGCCGCGCCGCTGCAGCCACTTCGCCAGCTCGACCACCGGCAGGATGGTCAGCGACACGCCGACGACGATGGCCCACTGCGCCGGCTGCATGTCGAAGGTCGAGAACGGCGTCTGCAGGAAGGGCAGGTAGATCACCAGCAGCAGCAGCGCGAGTTCCCAGGCGATCGCCAGGTTCAGCCACTTGTTGGCGAACGGCCGCCGCAGCAGCGAGTCCCGGTCCGAGCGGAAGTTGAAGGCGTTCCAGAACTGGATGATGACCAGCGAGACGAAGGTCATCGCCATTGCCTCGCCGGCGCCGCGACCCGAACGCAGCAACCAGGCAAACAGGCCGAGGTTGACCAGCGCCGACCATGTGCCGGCGATCAGCATCAGGGTGAGCACCGGCCGGCTGAAGACGCCGGTGCGCGGGTTGCGTGGCGCGCGCCGCATCAGGTCGGCCTCGGGCGGGTCGACCGCCAGCGCGAGCGCCGGCAGGCCGTCGGTGGCGAGGTTGACGTACAGGATCTGCACCGCGGTGAGCGGCAACGGCAGGCCGAGCAGCGTCGCGCCGGCCATCAGGCCGATCTCGCCGACGTTCGACGACAGCAGGAACATCAGGTACTTCTTGATGTTGCCGAAGATGCCGCGGCCTTCCTCGACTGCGGCGACGATCGAGGCGAAGTTGTCGTCGGTGAGCGTCATCGCCGCCGCTTCCTTGGCGACGTCGGTGCCGGTGATGCCCATCGCCACGCCGATGTCGGCGCGCTTCAGCGCCGGCGCGTCGTTCACGCCGTCGCCGGTCATCGCCACCACGTGGCCGCGCTTCTGCAGCGCCTCGACCACGCGCAGCTTGTGCGCCGGCGACACCCGCGCGTAGACGTCGATCGACTCGACCTCCCGCTCGAGCTCGGCGTCGCCGAGCGCATCCAGCTCGGTGCCGGTGACGACGCGGCCGCCCTTCAGTATGCCGAGCTCGTCGGCCACCGCCTGCGCGGTGACCGGGTGATCGCCGGTGATCATCACCACCCGGATGCCGGCCTGCTCGCAGGTGCGGATCGCCTCCTTCGCTTCGGCCCGCGGCGGATCGATCATGCCGACCAGGCCGAGGAAGGTCATCTCGCGCTCGGCGTTCTCCGGCGTCGCGTCGATGCGGCGCGCGACCGCCAGCACGCGCAGCGCCTCGGCCGCCATCCGGCGCGCGGCCTCGAGGATCGACCGGCGATGCGCTTCATCGAGCGGCAGCTCGCCCTCGGCCGTGCGCCGCGCCACGCACGAGTCGAGGATCACCTCCGGCGCCCCCTTGGCGTAGGCCACCATGCCCTCGCCGTGCTCGTGCAGGGTGGTCATCCGTTTCGTTTCGGAGGCGAACGGGATCTCGTGCCGCCGCGGGTAGCGCTGCTCGAGGTCGGGCTTGTGCAGGCCGGCCTTGGCGGCGGCCACCACCAGCGCGCCCTCGGTCGGGTCGCCGTGGATCGTCCAGCTCTCCGCCTCCTCGCCCTCGACGATCCGCGCGTCGGAGGCGAGGGCGGCGGCGCGCAGCAGCTCGTGCACCGGCCGGTGCAGCGGATGGCCGCGCTCGGGCGCCAGCTCGACGCGCACGCCCTCGAAGGAGAACTCGCCTTGTGGGCGGTAGCCGGCGCCGGAGACGTCGAGCAGGTGGCCGGCGACGTACAGCTTGCGCGCCGTCATCTCGTCGCGGGTCAGCGTGCCGGTCTTGTCCGAGCAGATCACCGACGTGCTGCCGAGCGTCTCCACCGCCGGCAGGCGGCGCATCAGCGCGCGGCGCTTCACCAGTTTCTGCACGCCGAGCGCCAGCGAGATCGTCACCACCGCCGGCAGCGCCTCCGGCACGACTGCCACCGCCAGTGCGATGCCGAAGATCAGCATCTCGACGAACGGCTGGCCGCGGAAAAGCCCCAGCGCGACGATCAGGGCGACGATGACGAACGCGGCCCGCGCCAGCAGGTGGCCGAGCCGGTCGAGGTTGGCCTGCAGCGGCGTGCGGCCGGTTTCGACCGTCTCCAGCATGCGGGCGATACGGCCGAACTCGGTGGCCATGCCGGTGGCGACCACCATCGCCCGGCCGCGGCCGTAGGTTGCGGCAGTGCCCGCGTAGACCATGCTGCGGCGGTCACCGATCGGAAGCTCGGCGCCTTGCAGCGCCTCGGTGTGCTTCTCCACCGGCACCGACTCGCCGGTCAGCGCCGCTTCCTGCAGCTGCAGGTTCACCGCCTCGAGCAGGCGCGCGTCGGCGGCGATGCGGTCGCCGGTGGCGACCAGCAGCACGTCGCCCGGCACCACCTCGCGCGCGGCCACTTCCGCTTCCCGGCCGTCGCGCAGCACGGTGGCGCCGGGCGCTGCCATCTCGCGCAGCGCCTCGATCGCACGCTCGGCGCGGTACTCCTGCACGAAGCCGAGCAGCACCGCGAACAGCACGATCACCGTGATGGCGACCGCCTCCACCGCGTGGCCGAGGAATGCCGAGGCCGCGGTGGCGACCAGCAGGATGATGATCAGGACATTCTTGAACTGCGCCGCCAGCAGCGCCCACGGCGAGATTCGCTGGGCCGCCTGCAGTTCGTTGGGGCCGAACTCGGCCAGCCGCCGGCGTGCCTCTTCCGCGGTCAGGCCGCGGGGCGAGGAGCGCAGCCGCTCGGCGACGTCGGCGACAGACAAGCTGTGCCACGCGGGCGCCGCGCCCGCGGCGGTGCCATCGTTGGCTTGGCGGTTCATCTTGTCCTCACCGATCGCCCGGCACGCCGCGGTCGAGCGGCTCGATCGCTCGCTGCGCCGGTGCGTGCCGCGGTTTCGAGTGTAGGAGTGCGCGCCGGTCGCAACAGGATGATCGGCGCGCCGCTTGACCATCGTCAGGCGTCAATCGGTGGCGTGCCGTCGCAGCATCCTCGAGGCCGGCGCAGGACGGCGGCCGGCGCGCTTCGGTGTCGGGCCAGACGGTGCGCCGCCTGGCGCGCCGGTCTCCGCCCGGAACCCGTGGCGGCCGTCCCGCCGCGCGGCTGTCAGCGCGCCAGGAACTTCTCGACCAGCCGCACCCAGAAGGTGGCGCCGATCGGAATCAGCTCGTCGTTGAAGTCGAAGCTCGGGTTGTGCAGCATGCACGGCCCTTCGCCGTGGCCGGCCAGCCGGTGCGAGCCGTCGCCGTTGCCGATCTGGACGTAGGCGCCGGGCCGGGCGAGCAGCATGTAGGAGAAGTCCTCGGAGCCCATGGTCGGCTCGCAGCGGTCGAACACGTTCTCGGCGCCGACGATGTCGGCCGCGACGGCGGCGGCAAACGCCGCCTGCGCCGGATCGTTGACCGTGACCGGGTAGTAGCGCTCGAAGGTGACGTGCGCGCTCGCGCCGTGCGCCTCGGCGGTCAGCTGCGCGATGCGCCGCATCCGCTCCTCGATCAGGCCGGTGACGGCCGGATCGAAGGTGCGCACGCCGCCGCTGATGAGGGCGGTATCCGGCACGACGTTCACGGCGTCGCCGGCCTTGATGATGGTGATCGACAGCACCGCCGAGTCGATCGGCTTCATGTTGCGGGTGACGATCCCCTGCAGGCCCTGGACGATCTGCACCGCGACGAACACCGGGTCGACTCCGAGGTGCGGCATTGCCGCATGCGCCCCCCGGCCGGTGACGGTGATCTCGAAGCGGTTGCCCGAGGCCATCATCGGCCCCGGCGTGGTGGCGAACTGGCCCACCTCGTAGCCGGGCCAGTTGTGCATGCCGAACACCGCGTCGCAGGGAAACCGGTCGAACAGGCCGTCGTCGATCATCTTCTGCGCGCCGGCACCGCCTTCCTCGGCCGGCTGGAAGATGAGGTTCACCGTGCCGTCGAAAGGCCGTGTCTCGGCGAGGTACTTCGCTGCTGCCAGCAGCATCGCCGTGTGCCCGTCGTGACCGCAGGCGTGCATCCGGCCGCCGTGCTTCGAGGCGTGCCCGAAGCGGTTGGCCTCCTCGATCGGCAGCGCGTCCATGTCGGCCCGCAGGCCGATCGAGCGCGTCCCGGTGCCGTTGCGGAGCACGCCGACCACGCCGGTGCCGCCCAGGCCGCGCTGTACCTCGATGCCCCAGCGCGCCAGCAGTTCGGCCACCTTGTCGCTGGTGTGGTGCTCCTCGTAGGCGAGCTCGGGATGGGCATGGAGGTCGCGGCGGATCGCCTGGATCTCGGCGCGGAACTGGACGATTCGGTCAATCAGGTTCATCGGAAACCGGTGGGCTGTGGCAGGCGAAGGGACGGTACGCTCGCCCGATCCTGCCGTTCGGTCCTTATGGTAGCGGCCTGGCGGCGGCTGGCCGGTGCGGGCGAGCGGGCGGCTGACGCGGAGGAGGGTGCGGTGCGGGCGGTGTCGGCGGCGCAGGCGAGGCGACGATGAGCGAGCGCGCGATCCTGCGCCTGGCGCAGCGCGGCGACATTGCCGCCATCCAGCGCGTGCGCGCGGCAGTGCACGAGAACCGGCTGGCGTCGCGCCGGTTCAGCGACGACGAGGTGCAGCGCCACATCGAACTGCTCGGCCGTGGCTGGGTGATCGAAGTCGGCGGCGCGGTGGTGGCCTTCGCCATCGGCGACGCCTCGATCGGCCAGGTCTGGGCGCTGTTCGTCGAGCCGCGGCACCAGCGGCGCGGCTACGGCCGCCGGCTGCACGAGGCGGCGGTCGGCTGGCTGTGGTCGCAGGGCCTGCAGCACCTGTGGCTCGCCACCGAGGCCGGCACCCGCGCCGAGCGCTTCTACCGGGCCGCCGGCTGGCGTCCGGCCGGCACGACGCCGCACGGCGAACTCGCCTTCGTGCTCGACCGGCCGGTGGCCGCCGAGGCACCCCGTCGGCCGCGATAGGCGCAGCGCGCCGGGCGCCCGGCCATTGCCTGCGTTTCACCGCCGCGGCGGCCGCCGCGGCCGGCCGCCGGTGCGACGGATCACGGTGGCCGGCAGGACGATCCTTTTCACGCCGCCGGCCGGCGGCGACGTCGCGACCTTCCTACAATGGCCGCTCTGCCCTCAGGAGAGCCGCCGTGTCCGCCGTCGCCGAAACCACCACCGCTGCCCCCTCGGCCGCCGCGCTCGAGATGATCGACCGGCTGATCGCCGTGCCGACCGTCAGCCGCGACTCGAACCTCGGCCTGATCGAGATCGCCCGCGATCACCTGGCCGCGCTGGGGCTGAAGCCGCACCTGGTCTACGACAGCACGGGCAAGAAGGCGAACCTGTTCTGCACGCTGGCCGAGGATGCGGCGGCGATGAAGACGCGAGGCATCGTGCTGTCGGGGCACACCGACGTCGTGCCGGTCGACGGCCAGGAGTGGGCGACCGACCCGTTCAAGGCCGCGCACCGCGACGGCCGCATCCACGGCCGCGGCACCGCCGACATGAAGGGCTTCATCGCCATCGCGTTGGCCTGGGCGCCGAGGTTCCTCGCCGCGCAGGCGCGGCTGCCGGTGCACCTGTCGCTGACCTTCGACGAGGAGACGACCTTCCTCGGCGTGCGCGGGCTGGTGGCCGACCTGGCCGAGCGCGGCATCAAGCCGGCCGGCTGCATCATCGGCGAGCCGACCGACATGCAGGCGATCGTCGCCCACAAGGGCAAGCGCGACTTCTGCTGCCGCATACGCGGCCGCGAGGCGCACTCGTCGCTGACGACGACGGCGGTGAACGCGGTCGAGTACGCGGCGCAGCTGGTCGGCTTCATCCGCGCGCTGGCGGCGAAGATGGCGCGCGAGGAGCCGAAGGACGCGCGCTTCGAAGTGCCGCACTCGACGCTGCAGACCGGCGTGATCCACGGCGGCATCGCCACCAACGTGGTGCCGCGTGACTGCGAGTTCTTCTTCGAGATGCGCAACATCCCGGCCACGCCGCACGACGCGATGACGCAGCCGATCATGGAATATGCGCAGGCGCTGCTGCCGGAGATGCGCGCGGTGGCGCCGGAGTCCGACATCCGCTTCGAGATCAACATGGACCTGCCGGCCTTCGGCATCGCCGCCGACGCGCCGGTGGTGAAATGGGCGCAGCAGCTGGCGCGCACGCAGCACCTCGGCACCGGCGCGGTGAGCTTCGCCACCGAGGCCAGCCTGTTCGCCGGCATCGGCATCCCGACGGTGGTGCTCGGGCCGGGGTCGATCGCCCAGGCGCACAAGCCCGACGAGTACATCACCTACGAGCAGGTTGCCGCCTGCGAGCAGTTCTTCGCGCGGCTGGCCGAGGCACCGCCGCCGGCGGGCTGACCGGCAGCGGCCCGTCGCGACCGCCGCGTCGAGCCCGGCCGCGCCGCGTGCGCTGGCGCCGGGCCGAATTCCCTTGTGCAACCGCCCGCCGGCGGCGATGATCCGCCGACTCCGGGTTGGGCGCCTTCGATGCACGACGCTTTCCTGCACCGCCGCAGCTTCTGCCGCCTCGCGCTGGCACTGGCGGCGGCGCCGCTGGCGCGCGCCGAGGCGGCCGACGATGGCGGCTCGTTCGGCCGCTGGGTGCACGCGGTGGCCGCCTACGGGCCGCCGAAGTACGGCGCCGATTTCACCCACTTCGACTACGTCGACCCGCGCGCGCCGAAGGGCGGCACCCTGCGGCTGCGCAACCCCGACCGCCGCACCAGCTTCGACAAGTTCAATCCGTTCACCACGCGCGGCAATTCGCCGGCCGGCATCCTGATCTGGATGGTCGAGGGGCTGGCGCACCTGGCGCAGGACGAGCCGTCGACGATGTACGCGCTGCTGGCCGAGGCGATGTACGTCGAGCCCGACCTGTCGTCGATCTCGTTCCGCCTCCGCACGCAGGCGCGCTTCGCCAACGGCGACCCGGTCACGCCGGCCGACGTCGTGCACAGCTTCGTCACCCTGTCCGGCAAGGAGGCTGCTCCCAACGTGCAGACGGCGCTGGCCGGGATCGAGCGGGCGGTGGCGGTCGACGCGCGCACGGTGCGCTTCGACCTGCGCGAGAAGTCGCGCGACCAGCTTTTCCTCGCCGGCACGATGCCGGTGTTCTCGCGCAAGTGGGGCGAGGGCAGGAAGTTCTCCGAGGTCACCGCCGAGTACCCGGTCACCAGCGGACCGTACGTGATCGACAAGGTCGACATGCCGCGGCGGATCGAGTTCCGCCGCAACCCGGATTACTGGGGCCGCGACCTGCCGGTGCGGCGCGGCCACTTCAACTTCGACCGCGTCGTCTACCGCAACTACGCCGACTTCGCGGTCTCGCGCGAGGCCTTCAAGGCCGGCGAGTTCGACCTGTTCAAGGAATACGGCGCCCGCTCGTGGGTGCGCCAGCACAAGGGCGTCAAGTGGGAAGACGGCCGCATCGTCAAGCGCTCGTTCGTCACCGGTTACGGCCAGCTGATGCAGGCCTACATCATCAACCTGCGCCGGCCGCTGTTCGCCGACATCCGCGTGCGCGAGGCACTGGTCTACACCTACGACTTCGAGACGCAGAACAAGACCGGCGTGTTCAAGCGCGCCAACAGCCTGTTCAACAACTCGGAGTTTGCCGCCGAGGGCCTGCCTTCGAGCGCCGAGCTGGCGCTGCTCGAGCCGTTTCGTGCCGAGCTGCCGCCGCGCGTGTTCGGGCCGGCCTTCGTCGCCCCGCGCACCGACGCCGACCCCAGCGCCCTGCGGCGCAACCTGCTGAAGGCGCGCGCGCTGCTGGAGGAGGCCGGCTGGCAGCTCGACGCCGGTGGCACGCTGCGCAACGCTGCCGGCGAGCCGTTCGAGTTCGAGTACCTGTCGCCGCGCGAAGGCGGCCTCCCTGACTGGGAGGCGCTGCTGAAGAAGCTCGGCATCACGATGAAGGAGCGGGTGGTCGACTTCGCCCTGTACCGCACGCGCCTGCAGAAGTACGACTACGACATGATCGCGATCGCCGGCGGCGACTTCACGCTGCCGGACGCCTCGACGCTGTCGGCCATCCTCGGCTCGAAGTCTGCCGACGAGGAGGGCAACAGCAACTTCCGCGGCGTCAGGAGCCGGGCGGTCGACGCGCTGCTCGCCGCCATCGGCCGCGCCGAGTCGATGCAGCAGCTGCGAGCCGCGGCGCGCGCGCTCGACCGGGTGGTCACCTGGAGCTTCTTCCAGATTCCCGACCTGTACAACAACCTGGAGAACGTCTCGTACTGGAACCGCTTCGGCATCCCGGCGGTGCAGGCCAAGTACTTCAACGCCGACACCTACTTCACGGCGCTGAACGAGTTCGGTCCCTGGCCGCTGTGGACCTGGTGGGACAAGCGCCTCGAGGGTAAGGCCTGAATGCTCGCCTACATCGTCAGGCGCGTGCTGCTGATGGTGCCGACGCTGGTCGGCGCGCTGACCATCACCTTCATCGTCATGCAGTTCGTCCCCGGCGGGCCGGTCGAGCAGGTGCTGGCCGAGGCGAGGGCCGGCCCGGGCGAGACCAGCCTGTACAAGGCCGGGCGCGACCTCGACAAGCAGCGGCTGGAGGAGTTGAAGAAGCTGTACGGCTTCGACAAGCCGGCGCACGTTCGCTACGTCGAGATGCTCGGCAGCTTCGCCCGCTTCGACCTCGGCCGCAGCTTCCTGCAGAACAAGGAGGTCTGGCAGCTGATCAAGGAGAAGCTGCCGGTGTCGATCTCGCTCGGCGTGTGGACCTTCCTGATCAGCTACCTGATCAGCATCCCGCTCGGCGTGGCCAAGGCGGTGCGCGAGGGCTCGCGCTTCGACGTCGTCAGCAGCTTCTTCGTGCTGTTCGGCTACGCGATCCCCGGCTTCGTGCTCGGCATCCTGCTGATCGTGCTGTTCGCCGGCGGCACCTACTTCGACTGGTTCCCGCTGCGCGGCCTGACCTCCGACGACTGGGAGGAGCTCGCCTGGCCGGCGCGCATCGCCGACTACTTCTGGCACCTGGCGCTGCCGCTCGCCTGCCTGGTGGTCGGCAGTTTCGCGGTGACGACGATGCTGACCAAGAACACCTTCGTCGAGGAGATGCGCAAGCAGTACGTGCTGGTGGCGCGCGCCAAGGGCCTGAGCGAGAAGCGGGTGCTGTACAGGCACATCTTCCGCAACGCGCTGATCCCGCTCGTCACCGGCTTCCCGGCCGCCTTCATCGGTGCCTTCTTCGCCGGCTCGGTGCTGATCGAGACGCTGTTCTCGCTCGACGGGCTCGGCCTGCTCGCCTTCGAGAGCGTGGTGCGCCGCGACTATCCGGTGGTGCTGGGCTCGCTGTACCTGTTCACGCTGATCGCCCTGGTGGTCAAGCTGGTGTCCGACCTGCTGTACGTGGTGATCGACCCGCGCGTGCAGTTCGGCGCCGCCAGCCGGTGAGGCCGCGACCATGAGCGCCGAGACCGCCTCCGTCGCTGCCGAGCTCGCTGCCGCGGCGCCGGTCCCGCACGCCTCGCCCAACCAGCGGGCCTGGGCGCGCTTCCGGCGCAACCGGATCGGCTACCTCTCGCTGTGGCTGTTCCTCGTGCTGCTGGTGCTCGCCACGCTGGCCGAGCTGCTGAGCAACGACCGGCCGCTGGTCGCCCGCATCGACGGCCACTGGTACGCGCCGATGTTGTCCAACCCGCCCGAGACGGCCATCGGCGGCGACTTCGCCACGCCGACCGACTGGAAGGATCCGTTCGTCACCGGGCTGCTGGCGCGCGACGGCAACTGGGCGCTGCGCACCGTCAATCCGCACTCGGCCACCTCGGTCGACTACTTCAGCCCGGCGCTGCCGCCGTCGCCGCCCAGCCGCGAGAACTGGCTCGGCACCGACGGCTTCGGCCGCGACATGGTGGCGCGGCTGCTGTACGGATTCCGGGTCAGCATCTGGTTCGCCATCGCGCTGACCTGCGTCGGCACCGTGCTCGGCATCGCCGCCGGCGCGCTGATGGGCTACTTCGGCGGCAAGGTCGACCTGACGCTGCAACGCGCGGTCGAGATCTGGGGATCGGTGCCTGAGCTGTACCTGCTGATCATCTTCGCCTCGATCTTCGAGCCGTCGCTGCTGCTGCTGCTGGTGCTGCTGTCGCTGTGGGGCTGGATGGGCCTGTCGGACTACGTGCGCGCCGAGTTCCTGCGCAACCGCAGCCTCGACTACGTGCGCGCGGCGCGGGCGATGGGGCTGTCCAACCGCCGCATCATCCGGCGCCACCTGCTGCCCAACTCGATGACGCCGGTCATCACCTTCCTGCCGTTCCGCATGAGCGGGGCGATCCTGGCGCTGACCTCGCTCGACTTCCTCGGCCTCGGCGTGCCGAGCAGCGTGCCGTCGCTCGGCGAGCTGCTCAAGCAGGGCAAGGCCAACCTCGACGCCTGGTGGATCATCGTGCCCACCTTCGTCGTGCTGGTGGCGACCATGCTGCTGCTGACCTTCGTCGGCGACGCGCTGCGCGACGCCTTCGACACCCGCAAGTCCTGACCGGCGATGGCCGCGCTGCTCGAACTCGACGAACTGACCGTGCGCTTCGGCCGCGCCACGGTGGTCGACCGCGTGTCGCTGTCGATCGGCCGGGGCGAGAAGTTCGGGCTGGTCGGCGAGTCGGGCTCCGGCAAGTCGATCACCGCGCTGTCGGTGCTGCGGCTGGTCGACTCGGCCGTGTGCAGCGGCCGCATCGCCTTCGAGGGCGAGGACCTGCTCGCCAGGTCCGAGCGGCAGATGCGGGCGCTGCGCGGGGCGTCGATCTCGATGATCTTCCAGGAGCCGATGACGGCGCTCAATCCGCTGTACACGGTCGGCAGCCAGATCGCCGAGGTGCTCGAGCTGCACGAGGCGCTGCGTCCGAACCAGGCCCGCGGGCGCGCCGTCGAGCTGCTGGCGCGCACCGGGATCCCGGAGCCCGAGCGGCGCGTCGACGCCTACCCGCACCAGCTCTCGGGCGGCCAGCGGCAGCGGGCGATGATCGCGATGGCGCTCGCCTGCCGGCCGAAGCTGCTGATCGCCGACGAGCCGACCACCGCGCTCGACGTCACCGTGCAGGCACAGATCCTGGCCCTGCTCGACGACCTGCAGCGCGAGATGGGGATGGCGATCCTGTTCATCACCCACGACCTGGCCCTGGTGCGCCGCTTCACCCACCGGGTCGGCGTGCTGGAGCGCGGCCGGCTGGTCGAGGTCGGCGACACCGCCGGGGTCTTCGAGCGCCCGCGCCATCCGTACACCGCGCGGCTGGTCGGCAGCCGGCCCGAGCGCGAGGTCGGCGCAGCCGACGCAGCGCAGCCGGTCATCCTGTCGGCCAGCGGCGTGCGGGTCAGCTTCGACGTGCACGGCAGCGGCTGGTTCCGCCGCCGCAGCTTCGACGCCGTGCGCGACGCGACGCTGCAGCTGCGCCGCGGCGAGACGCTCGGCATCGTCGGCGAGTCGGGCTCGGGCAAGACGACGCTCGGCATGGCGCTGCTGGCGCTGCAGCCGATCGCCGGCGGCGAGGTCAGCTTCGACGGCCGCCGCATCGACGACGCCGGGCGGCTGCAGCTGCGCGCGATGCGGCGGCGCATGCAGGTGGTGTTCCAGGATCCGTTCGCCTCGCTCAGCCCGCGCATGACGATCGAGCAGATCGTCGGCGAGGGGCTGGAGGTGCACGAGCCGGAGCTGTCACCGGCGCAGCGCCGCGCCCGCATCGTCGCCGTGCTGGCCGAGGTTGGCCTGAGCGAGGCGGCCGGGCTGCACAACCTGCTCGGCCGCTACCCGCACGAGTTCTCCGGCGGCCAGCGGCAGCGCATCGCCATCGCGCGGGCGGTGATCCTCAACCCCGAGGTGCTGGTGCTCGACGAGCCGACCTCGGCGCTCGACGTCTCAGTGCAGAAGCAGGTGCTGCGCCTGCTCGCCGAACTGCAGGCCCGGCGCGCCATGAGCTACATCTTCATCAGCCACGACCTGGCGGTCATGCGCGCGATGGCGCACCGGCTGCTGGTGATGAAGGATGGCGAGATCGTCGAGCAGGGCGAGGCGCTGGCGCTGCTGGCGAATCCGCGGCACGCCTACACGCGGACCCTGCTGCAGGCGGCGCACAACGTCTGACCGCCGCGCCGCCCACCACCTTGCCGGCGCAGGTCCGGTCGCGATCAGCGGCGCGACACCAGCAGCCCGATCAGGAAGCCGACGCCGGCACCGAGCCCGACCGCGCCCCACGGGTGCATGTGCACCCAGTCGTCGGTCGCGTTCATCGCCGCCCGCGAGCGCTCGATGGCGCTCGACTGCAGGTCGCCGAGCCGCTCCTGCGCGCGCTTCAGTTGCTCGGCAGCCCGGCTGCGCAGCTCCTGCGCCTGCTGGCCGCTGCTTTCCGCCGCCTGCGACAACAGCGCCTGCACGTCGTCGAGGACCTTGCGGACGTCGCCTGCCAGTTGTTCGCGGTTGACATCGGTCATCGTTCGCCTCCGTCTTGATCGTCAGTTCACTGTAGAGGCGCCGCCGCCGTCGCTGTTGATGACGGTCAGCGGCCGGTCCGCACCGGGTTTGCCCGACGCGCGCACACGGGATGTCGCGTCGCCCACGGGCGGTCCTGTTGGCGAAGATCAAAGCCGGCGCGCGCCGGCCGCGGTAACAGGAGACTCGCGCGCGGCGAGCCCGCGCCGGCAGGGTGCGCGAGCGGAACATGCGGCCGATCACACGCACGGCGACTGCGACCACGCCCCGGCGCCCGGAGGGCGGGCCGGCGGGCGAAGTCGCGCCCGCCCAGCCGCCGGCGTTCTTCGATCCGTCGCGCTGGGGCCGCGCGGCCGGCGACGTGTGGTCGGGCACCTGGCTCGACCGCGACGCGCTCGAACGGCGGGCTCACCAGCGACTGTGCGCGCTGCTGCGCTTCGCCCGGGTACACGTGCCGCTATATCGGCGACTGCACCGCGGTCTGCCGCCGGCCTCGGCGGCAACGCTCGCCGAGTTGCCGGTGCTGCGCAAGTCGCACGTGATGGCCGACCTGCCGGCGTCGCTGTCGGCGGTCGGCCTGAGCCGGGGGGCGATCGAGGAGTTCATCGCCGACCCGGCGAGGATCGGCCGCCCGCTGGCCGGCCGCTACGCGGTGTGGACCAGCTCGGGATCGACCGGCGTGCCGGGCGTCTTCGTGCACGACGGCGACGCGCTGGCGGTCTACGACGCGCTGGAACTGCTTCGCTTCCGCGGACTGTCGAGCGCGCCGGTGCCGGCCGGCCCGCTGCTGGCCAGCGAGCGCTACGCGATGGTGGCGGCGATCGAGGGCCACTTCGCCGGCATCGCCACCGTCGAGCGGCTGCGCCGTACGTTCCCGCTGCTGGCGCCGTGGGTGCGCGCCTTCTCGGTCCTGCAGCCGCTGAAGGACCTCGTCAGGCAGCTGAACGAGTACCGGCCGACGCTGCTGGCCGCCTACCCGACGGTCGCCGAGCTGCTGGCCGACGAGCAGCGGGCCGGGCGCCTTCATCTGTCGCTTGACGAACTGTGGTGCGGCGGCGAGTCGCTCAGCGCGGCGACGCGCGCCCAGGTGGCGCGTGAGTTCGGCTGCCGTGTGCGCGAGGCGTACGGCGCGTCCGAGTTCCTGTCGATCGCCTGGCCGTGCCGGCTCGACCGCCTGCACGTGAACGCCGACTGGGTGGTGCTCGAAGGTGTCGACGCGCGCGGCCGACCGGTGCCGCCCGGCGAGCCGTCGCACACGACACTGCTGACCAACCTCGCCAACCGGACCCAGCCGCTGATCCGCTACGACCTCGGCGACTCGATCACGGTCCTGCCGGCACCGTGCCCGTGCGGCTCGCAGATGCCGGCGATCGTCGTGCAGGGCCGCAGCGACGACGTGCTGACGCTGGCCGGCCGGCATGGTCTGCCGGTCAAGCTGTTGCCGCTGGCGCTGGAGACGGTGCTCGAGGAAGAGGGCCGGGTCAGTGACTTCCAGCTGCTGCAGACCGGCCAGCGGCAGCTGCTGCTGCGGCTGGGCCGCGCCGGGCGCGCGCGCGCCGACGCCGCCCGTGCCGTCCTGCGCGCCTATCTGCAGCGGCTCGACCTGCCCGGCGTGCGCGTGCAGCTCGACGCCGCGCCGCCTTGCCGCGAACCGTGCAGCGGCAAGCTGCGGCGGGTGGTCAACGCGGCGCGGGCGGCGGCGCGCGGCTGAGCCACGGCGCTGCGGCACAATCGGCCCCTGGGAGCGCGCGGGGGCTCGGATGCGTAAACGTTGGGCGATGGTGGCGGTGGTCGGCCTGCTGGCCGGCTGCAGCACGATCGGCTACTACAACCAGGCCGCCCAGGGGCATCTGGCGCTGATGGCCTCGGCGCGGCCGATCGCTGACTGGCTGGCCGACCCGGCCACGCCGGACGAACTGCGCGGCCGGCTGCTGCGCGCCAGGGAGATCCGCCGCTTTGCCGCCGAGGCGCTGGCGCTGCCGGATAACGGCAGCTACACCGCCTACGCCGACCTGCAGCGGCCGGCGGCGGTGTGGAACGTCTTCGCCACGCCGGAGCTGTCGCTGGCGCTGAAGACCTGGTGCTACCCGGTGCTCGGCTGCGCCGGCTACCGCGGCTACTTCGACCGCGCCGACGCCGACGCCATGGCAGCCGAACTGCAGGGGCAGGGTTTCGACGTCAACGTCGCGCCCGTGCCCGCCTATTCGACGCTCGGCTGGTTCAACGACCCGCTGCTGAACACCTTCATCTACACGCCGGAGGTCGAGCTGGCGCGACTGGTGTTCCACGAACTGTCGCACCAGGTCGTCTATGCCCGCGACGACACGTCGTTCAACGAGAGCTTCGCCACCGCGGTGGAGCGCGAGGGCGTGCGCCGCTGGCTGGCGGCCCATGGCGACGACCGCCAGCGCGCGGCCTGGGTCGCGTACAGCCAGCGCCGCGCCGACTTCCTCGCCCTGCTGCTCGCCCACCGGCGGCGGCTCGGCGAGATCTTTGCCTCCGGCGCCACGGTCGACGAGAAGCGGGCTGCCAAGGCGGCCGTCTTCGCCGACCTGCGGCGCGAGTACCGCCTGCTGCGCGACGGGCGCTGGGGCGGCTTTGCCGGTTACGACCGCTTCTTCGAGCGCAGGCTGGGCAGCGCCCACCTGGCCGCGGTCGGCGCCTACAACGACTGGGTGCCGGCGTTCGAGGCGCTGCTGGCGGCGAGCGGCGGCGACCTGCCGACCTTCTACGGGCGCGTGCGCGAGTTGGGCGCACTGGACAAGCCGACCCGCACCGCGGCGCTGCAGAAGCTGGCGCCGCAGCTGGCGCAGGCGAGGTAGCGGCTTCGGCTTGCGCGACCCCGCGGCTGCACGGCCGCGGCCGGCGGCGATGCTGGGACTTACCCGGAGGCGATCGTTGCCGCATGACGCAGAGCAGTGCCGCCGCCGGAGCGGCCGCTATCATCGCCTGCGTTTAGCCCGCCGGGGCAACTTTTCGGCGATCCAGGAGGCGCGTCGGCGCCCGCACAAGAAAGGAGACAGCAATGGCAACCGTCGACAGGTTCTGGCTGAAGAACTACCCGAAGGGCGTGCCCGCCGACATCGACGTCAACCAGTACGAGTCGCTGGTGCAGCTGCTCGACGAGGCGTTCAAGAAGTACGGCAGCCTGCCCGCCTACACGTGCATGGGCGCCACGATGACCTATCGGCAGCTCGACGAGAACTCGGCGGCGATCGGCGCCTGGCTGCAGTCCAAGGGACTGGGCAAGGGCAAGCGGGTGGCGATCATGATGCCCAACATCCTGCAGTACCCGGTGGTGCTGGCCGGCGTGCTGCGCGCCGGAGCGACGGTGGTCAACGTCAATCCGCTGTACACGCCGCGCGAGCTGGAGCACCAGCTGAAGGACTCCGGTTCCGACGCGATCTTCATCCTCGAGAACTTCGCCACCACGCTGCAGCAGGTGCTGAGCAAGGTGCCGACCAAGACGGTGGTCGTCTGCTCGATGGGCGACCTGCTCGGCTTCGCCAAGGGGCTGATCGTCAACTTCGTCGTGCGCCACGTGAAGAAGATGGTGCCGGCGTATTCGCTGCCGAGCGCGGCGAAATTCCTCGACGTGCTCGCCGACGGGCTGAAGATGACGCTCAAGCCGGTGCAGGTCGGCCACGACGACGTCGCCTTCCTGCAGTACACCGGCGGCACCACCGGCGTCAGCAAGGGCGCCACCCTGCTGCACCGGAACATCATCGCCAACATGCTGCAGTCAGAGGCCTGGTACCAGCCGGCGCTGTCGAAGCTGAAGCCGGGCGAGGCGCCGATCACGATCACCGCGCTGCCCCTGTACCACATCTTCGCGCTGACCGTGTGCGCGATGATGTCGATGCGCATCGGCGGCCAGTGCGTGCTGATCCCCAACCCGCGCGACATCCCCGGCTTCGTCAAGGAACTGCAGAAGTTCCGTTTCCACGTCTTCCCGGCCGTGAACACGCTGTTCAACGGCCTGCTGAACAACGACGAGTTCCGCAAGCTCGACTTCTCGCGGCTGATCCTGTCGGCCGGCGGCGGCATGGCGGTGCAGGAGGCGGTGGCCAAGCGCTGGCTGCAGGCGACCGGCTGCCCGATCTGCGAGGGCTACGGCCTGTCCGAGACCTCGCCGGTGGCCACCGCCAACCGCACCGACACCGACAAGTTCACCGGCACCATCGGCCTGCCGGTGCCGAACACCGAGATCGCCATCCTCGACGACGACGGCAAGCACCTGCCGGTCGGCGAGGTCGGCGAGATCGCCATCCGTGGCCCGCAGGTGATGGCCGGCTACTGGAACCGGCCTGACGAGACGGCCAAGGTGATGACGCCCGACGGCTTCTTCCGCACCGGCGACATCGGCGTCGTGGATGCCGACGGCTACACCAAGATCGTCGATCGCAAGAAGGACATGATCCTGGTCTCCGGCTTCAACGTGTACCCGAACGAGGTCGAGGGCGTGGTCGCCGACCACCCCGGCGTGCTCGAGTGCGCCGCCGTCGGCGTGCCCGACGCGAACTCGGGCGAGGCGGTCAAGCTGTTCGTGGTCAAGAAGGATCCGGCGCTGACCGAGCGCGACGTGATGGAGTACTGCAAGGAACACTTGACCGGCTACAAGAAGCCGAAGTACGTCGAGTTCCGCGCCGACCTGCCGAAGACCAACGTCGGCAAGATCCTGCGCCGCGAGCTGCGCGACTCGCCGGCCAAGTAGGCGGCCTGGCGCTGCCGAGTCCGGACCGGCGCCGCCCTTGCGGGCGGCGTCTTTTTCTGCCGGCAGCATCACCTGTGGCGTAGCCTGTGGCCTGTGCCGGCATCGCGGCGCGATTCTGGAGAGATCGAGATGAAACGCAAGGACACCGGCAAACCGGCCCGTGCGGCAGCGCCGCGCGGCCGGGCCGGCGGCGACTACGCCGACCCGTACAAGAAGGCGCGTCGCCCGCGCCCCGCCGCCGGCGAGGCGCCGCCTTTCGTGCGCCGGCCGCGCCCGGCGGGTGACGAGGCGCCACCATACGCACGCGAGCGCCGGCCGCCGCCGCGGCGCGAGCCGGGCGAGGGCGGTTTCGGCGGCGGCGAGCGCGGCGGACGAGAAGGCGGTTTCACGGTGACCCTCGATCCGGACGTGGCGCGGGTGTTCCGCGGCGACGCGTCGGTCAACAGGGCGCTGCGGCTGGTGATGCAGCTCGCGCAGGTCATGCAGGGTCCGCCGCGCAGCTTCGGCCCGCGTCCGGAGCGGCCCCAGGGGCAGCGACCGCGAGCGGGCTACCAGGGCAGCCCGCAGGCACGCGGCTTCACGCGCAAACCGCGCTTCGGCGAGGACGACGAGCAGTGAGCGAGGATGCCGGCAGCGGGCTGGGAGTGATCGGCCAGATCGCGCTGCACGTCTCCGACGTCGACCGTGCCGAGCGCTTCTACCGCGACACGCTCGGCCTGCCGCCGCTGTTCCGCTTCGGCAACCTGGTCTTCCTCGACTGCGCCGGCGTGCGGCTGATGCTCGAGGGTGGTCACGAATCGACCGGCCGGCGCGAGCAGTTCTGCGTCTACTTCCGGGTCAGCCAGATCGAGGCGGTGGTGGCCGCGCTGCGCGCGCGCCAGGTCTACTTCGAGCGCGACCCGCAGCTGGTTGCCCGGATGCCGGACCACGAACTGTGGATGGCGTTCATGCACGACCCCGACGGCAACCTGCTGGCGCTGATGGAGGAGAAGCGCTGAGCGCGGCCTCGGCGCACGGCGCGACGAGGCCGGCGCCTTCCCGGCGGAACCGATGACGGCCCTGCGCATCGCCACGCTGAACTGCCTGAACCTGGCGCTGCCCGGGCGCCGCTTCTACGACGGCGTCGACCCCTACACGCCGGACGAGTACATCGCCAAGACCCAGTGGCTGGCGACGATGCTCGATCGCCTCGCCGCCGACTTCGTGCTGCTGCAGGAGGTCTTCCACGAGCAGGCGCTGTCGGACGTCGTGCGGCAGAGCGCCGGCGGTGCGCGATCGTGGTCGCTGGCGGTTCCGCTGGCCGACCAGGGCAACGTCAAGCCGCGGCTGGCCATCGTGTGGCGCCAGCCGTGGCGGCCGTCGCTAAAGTCGATCGCCGAGTTCCCGCCGGGCTGCGCGGTCGAGGTGCCCGAGACCGGAAAGCACGCCGGCTTTTCGCGGCCGCTGCTGCGTGCCGAGGTGCCGTTGCCGCAGTTCGGCGGCACGATGCTGACGCTGTTCAACGTGCACCTGAAGTCGCGCCGCCCGGAGTTCGCCGATGGCGATGATCCCGACGATCCGCAGCTCGCCGCGCGGGCGCAGCTGCGCTCGCTGATCCGCCGCGGCGCCGAGGCGGCGGCGCTGCGGGCGATCGTCGAGCAGACGGCGGGCGCCTCCGCGCTGGTCGTTGGCGGCGACTTGAACGACGACATCGGCTCGGTCACCACGCGGATCGTCGCCGATCCGCCGGCAGGCCCGGCAGGCGACGGCGGCGCGCGGTGGCAGCTTGTCGACGCCTTCGAAGCTGCGCGCAGCCCGGCATCGGCGCGACCGGGCCAGGCGGCACCATTCACCAGCCTCGATGGCGATGCGGCCGAGCGGATCGACCACCTGCTCGTGTCATCGCACTTCGTGCCCGGTTCGACCCGGAGCATCGGCCGCGTGACGACGGTCGAAGTCCTCGGCGATCACCTGTTCGAGCGGCGGCGTGCGGCGGGTGGCGGCGTGCCGCTGGAGCGGGTCTACGCCGACCACGCAGCGCTTTGCGTGACGATCGAGCCGCTCGCCTGACCGGCGCCGCGGCGGCGAACGGCGGCCCTCAGGGCGCCGGGGAGCGGGAGGCTCCGCCCGGGTCGGTCAGCGCCGTGCGCAGGCACCGGTAGATCGCCGACGCCTGCAGCTGCGAACCGTCGCTTCCACGCAGGCGGATGCGCATGCGGTCGGCGCCGGCGCGGATGCTGACCTCGCCGACGGCGGGGGCGTGCGGGCCAAGCTCCTCGAGCGGCACTCGTTCAGCGCCTGCAGCACGCGCTGCTGGCGGCCGGCGACGCCGTCTACTTCGACGTGGACCTCGTCACCGTGTTCACGAACGCGCAGCCTCACCGCAGCCCCTGGATCATCCGTCGATCCGCCCCTGCGTCCCGATCGCAAAGCGGGCACGAGGAAGGTAAGCGATGCCGGTCGACGCACACGCGGGAATGGCGCCCGGAGGCGGCCGCGGTCCGACCGGCGCTTCCCGGAGCCCGTCGAAGCCGGCGACGAAGGCAAATGAAAAGGGCGCCCGAAGGCGCCCTTTCGTTGAGCCGTTGTCCGTTCGTTTAGAACAGGTGGCGCACGCCAAAGGCAAACTGCTTGAGGTCGAAGCTGATGGGCAAGCTGCCGTCGGCGTTACGCTGAGCGTAGCTGGCGTACAGGTTGGTGCGCCGCGACAGGTTCCACGTGCCGCCGAGCGACCAGATGTCGTAATCGGGGTCGAAGTTGCAGGTTCCGCTCGCGCAGTTGTAATTCTGGCTGTCTCCATTCGCCATCTGCCAGGAGGCGATGACCGAGAAGGCGCCGATCTTCCAGCTGCCGCCCAGCAGGTAGGCGTTGCTGTCGAACGGCCGCGCTCCGGCCGGCAGCACGGCGAACGAGCCCAGGCCGCCCGACGGCGCATTCGGAACCGCGCCGATGTTGCTCATGTTCCCGTAACCGGCGTTCAGGCGGATCGGCCCGAGGTCGAAGGTGCCGCCGACCTGCAGGTGCTTCTGATCCGAGCCGCCGATCGGGTTGTCGAACGTGTCGTAGCTGACGCCGACCCAGAAGGGGCCCAGTTCCCAGGTACCGGCAAATCCGAACGCGTCGAGGTTGTTGCTGCTGTTGACGCTCTCGTTGCCGTTGATGTTCAGCGAGTAGGAGGCGCCCACCTGGAAGCCGGCGAACTTCGGCGACTTGTACAGGACCGCGTTGTCGACCCGCACCGCGTTCAGCGAGTAGAAGGTGTTGCCGGCGCCGGCGAGGCCGAAGCCGGTCAGGAACGGGTCAAGCCGCCCCATCATGTCGAACGAGCCGGTGCCCGAAGACAGCAGCGCGACGCGGCCGAGAACGACCGTGCCGAGACTGGTGTCCAGACCCGCCCAGGCCTGACGGCCGAAGAGGCGGCCACCCTGCCCCAGCGTGCCGGTGTCAGGGCTGTAGCCGCCTTCCAGCGTGAAGATTCCCTTCATGTTGCCGCCGAGTTCCTCGGAGCCGCGCATCCCCCAACGGCTGCCGGACTGGTGGCCGCTGTTGATGGCGCTGAAGCTACCGGCATCCGTGTCCTGCCACATGTAGTTGACGTCGACGATGCCGTACAGCGTCACCGACGATTGCGCCTGCGCCGCGCCGGCGGCAAACGCACCGGCCACTGCCAAAGCAACCCATGTTCTCTTCATCTGTATCTCCAGTTTTGAAACGGAAACAACACCAAGGCCTTCAACGGGGCGGTCGCACGCGCCTACGTCCCACGGCACGCCTTGATGCCCCCAGCACTTCTTTTGGAAGCTCGGGCTGATTCTTTCAGAGTTCGCTGGGGCGGGCAAAAAGCAGCCCCAAGAAACACCCAATTCACGGCGGTCCCTGTAGGTTCCGCGCAACAGGGCCGGCTTCGCTGACGATGCGTGGTTTCCACGATGAAAAAAACGGGGCGCTCAGGCGCCCCGTTTTCGATCCCGTTTCAGGGGGCAAGCGCCCCCGGCGGGCGTCAGAACGTGTGCCGCATGCCGATCTGGATGTTGCGGCTGTCCTCGCCGAAGCCCGTGGTCCAGCCGCCGACACAGCAGGCCGCGCCGAGCGCCGCCCGCGACTGGTCCTTGTTGTTGGCGAAAGCCGCCGCTGCATACAGCCAGGTCCGCTTCGACATGTAGTAGTAGTAGGCGAGGCCGAAGGAGTCGACCTTGGCGTCGGCGGTCGCCCACGGGCTGCGCGACGAGTCCTCGGCGTGGTTGTAGGCGGCGATCAGCCGGCCGGTCGTGAAGGCCCATTCGAGGCCCAGGTGGTACAGGTCGAGGTCGGTCGGGCCGGCCACGCCGCGCAGGGCATTGACGTCCCATCGGTTGTAGTACTGGCTGAGCACGATGTTGGTGATCGCCGCCACGTTGCCGCCGGTGGCGATAACGATGTTCTGGATATCGGCCGGGCTCAGCACCGGGTTGTCGTTTTCCGAGTGCAGGTAGCTGCCGTAGAACTTCAGTCCGCCGAAGCCGACCCA
>CP070661.1:219114-261189 GCA_020355165.1 Burkholderiales bacterium | reverse complement strand
CAGGCGCCGACGAGGATCAGCACGGCGCGCAGCAGCAGCGCGGCGAGGATGCCGATCATCAGCACCCGCTTCTGGAACTCCGCCGGCACGGCGAAGTAGGTGAACAGCATCAGGAAGACGAAGATGTTGTCGACCGCCAGCGCCTTCTCGACCAGATAGCCAGTGATGAACTCGAGCGCCTTGCGGTCGGCGGCCGGCTCGCCGTCGAGGCCACCGAGGTACCACCACAGCCAGCCGACGAAGACGAAGGAGACGGCGACCCAGATCAGCGACCAGACGGCCGCCTCCTTCATCGAGACCCGGTGCGCGCCCTGCCTGTTCAGGGCGAGGAAGTCGATGAGCAGGGCGACGAGCACGAAGGCCGCGAAAAGCGACCACATCAGCGGCGAGCCGACGCCGACCATGGCGAACTCCGATCGATGCGGTCCCGGCGCGGACCGTGTTCGTTGTCTGTTCGCCTGCTGGTCTTGCCGGCCGACGCCCGGGCGGCGTCGGCCTGCGGCACCGGGCGGAAACGGCTCGCGCCGAGCCGTTGCCCGTCCGTACTGACGGCGCCGCAGCGAGCCCGGCGCCACGCGCCGGACGGCTACTCCCCATCGGAGGCGGCCGAATTAGAGCAGGCCCCACGACTGGCGGGCATCGGGGCTAACCCGCATCGACGCAGCGGCGATACGATGAACGCCGCGGTCGATCGGCGGCCGGCGAGGAAAGACGAGATTCGGCGATGAACAAGCCCCGCAAGAAGCCAGAGCAGTTGCGCAGCCACCGCTGGTACGGCGTCAAGGACCTGCGCTCGTTCGGCCACCGTTCGCGCACCGCCCAGATGGGCTATCACCGCTCCGACTACGCCGGCAAGCCGGTGATCGCGGTCATCAACACCTGGAGCGACATCAATCCCTGCCACACGCACTTCCGCCAGCGCGCCGAGGAAGTCAAGCGCGGCATCTGGCAGGCGGGCGGCTTCCCGGTCGAGATGCCGGCGATCTCGCTGTCGGAGCCGTTCCAGAAGCCGACGACGATGCTCTATCGCAACCTGCTGGCGATGGAGACCGAGGAACTGCTGCGCGGCTACCCGGCCGACGGCTGCGTGCTGATGGGCGGCTGCGACAAGACCACGCCGGCGCTGATCATGGGTGCGCTGTCGATGAACCTGCCGGCCATCTTCATGCCGGCCGGGCCGATGCTGCGCGGCAACTGGCGCGGCGACACGCTGGGCAGCGGCTCGGACGCCTGGAAGTACTGGGCCGAGCTGCGCGCCGGCAACATCAGCGAGGATGACTGGGGCGAGATCGAGGACGGCATCGCCCGCTCGCCCGGCCACTGCATGACGATGGGCACCGCCTCGACGATGACCTCCGCCGCCGAGGCGATGGGGCTCACGCTGCCCGGCGCTGCGTCGATACCCGCCGCCGATTCGCGCCACGCGCAGATGGCCACGCTGACCGGCAAGCGGATCGTCGACATGGTGTGGGAGGACGTCTGCCCGCGCGAGATCGTCGATTCGCGTGCGATCGACAACGCGGTGACCGCCGTGCTGGCGCTCGGCGGCTCGACCAACGCGATCGTGCACCTGATCGCCATTGCCCGCCGTGCCGGCGTGGCGCTCGACCTGGACCGCTTCGACGCGCTGGCCCGCCGCACGCCGGTGCTGGCCAACCTGCGGCCCTCCGGCAAGTACCTGATGGAGGACTTCTTCTACGCCGGCGGCCTGCGCGCGCTGCTGGCGCAGCTTGCCGATCTGCTCGACGCGAGCGCACCCACCGTCAACGGCCGCTCGCTCGGCGAGAACATCGACGGCGCTGCGGTGTTCAACGACGACGTGATCCGGCCCCGCGCCAGGCCGCTGATCGAGCGCGACGGGCTGGCCGTGCTGCGCGGCAACCTCGCCCCCGACGGCGCAGTGATCAAGCCGGCGGCGATGGAGCCGCGGCTGCTGAAGCACGCCGGACATGCCGTCGTGTTCCGCGACTACAACGACATGGCGGCGCGCATCGATGATCCGCAGCTGCCGGTCGATGCCGACAGCGTGATCGTGCTGCAGAGCGCCGGGCCCCGCGGCGCACCCGGCATGCCGGAGTGGGGCCAGCTGCCGATCCCGAAGAAGCTGCTCGCTGCCGGCGTGCGCGACATGGTTCGCATCTCGGACGCGCGCATGAGCGGCACCAGCTACGGCGCCTGCGTGCTGCACGTGGCGCCGGAGTCGCACATCGGCGGGCCGCTGGCGCTGGTGCGCGACGGCGACCTGATCGAACTCGACGTGCCGGGCCGACGCATCGAGCTGCAGGTCGAGCAGGCCGAGCTCGAGCGGCGGCGCGCCGCCTGGACGCCGCCGGCCGAGCACTACGGGCGCGGCTTCGGTGCCATGTACCTGAAGCACGTCAGACAGGCGAACGACGGCTGCGACTTCGACTTCCTCGAGGCCGGGCCGCCCACCCCAGATCCGGAGATCCACTGAGATGAGCGCCGCACGGCCGTTCCGAAGGCGCTCGCTCCCCCTTGGGGGGGCGACGCGCAGCGTCAAGGGGGCAAGATGAAGCCACGCGTACTGCAGCACGGCCGGTTGATGGCCAGCCTCGAGCGCGCACTCGCCGAGCACTTCGATGTGCATCCGCTATGGCAGGAGGCCGACCCGAAGGCCTTTCTTCGGGCGCACGGCGGCGAGTTCACCGGCCTGGCGACCTCGGCCCGCTTCGGTGCCGACCGCGCGCTGATGGAGGCGATGCCCAGGCTCGCCGTGATCGCCAATTTCGGCGTCGGGATCGACACCATCGACCTGGAGGCGGCACGCGAACGAGGCGTCGCGGTATCGAACACGCCGGACGTCCTGACCGACTGCGTCGCCGATCTTGCCCTCGGGCTGGTGATCGACGTGGCACGCCGGCTGTCGGCCGCCGATCGCTTCGTTCGCCGCGGCGACTGGCCCAAGGGCCAGTTCCCGCTGGCCACGCGCGTCTGGGGCAAGAAGCTCGGCATCGTCGGGCTGGGCCGCATCGGCGCCGCCATCGCCAGGCGGGCGGGCGGCTTCGACATGCCGGTGCGTTATCACAGCCGGCGGCTGGTCGAGAACAGTCCGTACGAGTACGAAGCGTCGGTGACGGCGCTGGCCTCGTGGGCGGACTTCCTCGTCGTCGCCTGCGCCGGCGGCGCCGCCACCCGCCACCTGGTCTCGCGCGAGGTGATCGAGGCGCTCGGAGCAGGCGGCTACCTCGTCAACATCTCGCGCGGCAGCGTGGTCGACGAGGCGGCGCTGGTCGAGGCGCTGCAGGCCGGCCGCATCGCCGGCGCGGCGCTCGACGTCTTCGAGGACGAACCGAACGTGCCGCCGGTCCTCTTTGCGCTGGACAACGTCGTCCTGCTGCCGCACATCGCCAGCGCGACCCACGAGACGCGGCAGGCGATGGCCGACTGCGTGCTGGCCAACCTGCGCAGCTGGTTCGACAGCGGCCGGCTGGTGACGCCGGTGCCGTGAGACGCGTCTTCGGGAGGCGGAAGTGATCGAAACCACGAGCTCCGGTGTGCTCGTCGCCCCGGCGGCGCTGCGGGCAGCGGTGCGGGCGATCATCGAGTGCGGCGGCTCGGGCGAGCGCGAGGCGGCCCTGGTGGCCGAGCAGCTGGTCGAGGCCAACCTCACCGGGCACGACTCGCACGGGGTCGGCATGGTGCCGCGCTACGTCGAGGCGCTCGCCGAGGGCGGCCTGCGCGTGAATCAGCAGCTGCGCGTCGTCACCGACGCCGGGGCGCTGCTGATGCTCGACGGCAATTGCGGCTACGGCCAGGTGATGGCCTTCGAGGCGATGGATCTGGGCATCGAGCGCGCCACCGCGCACGGCGTGGCGGTGGTCGGCCTGGCGAACAGCCACCACGTCGGCCGCATCGGCCACTGGGCCGAGCAGTGCGCGGCGGCCGGCCTGGTGTCGATTCACTTCGTCAACGTGATCAGCAGGCCGGTGGTGGCGCCCTTCGGCGGCCGCGACGCGCGTTTCGTCACCAACCCGTTCTGCGTCGGCATCCCGATGCCGAATGGCGAGCCGTTCCTGCTCGACTTCGCCACCAGCCGGATCGCGATGGGCAAGGTGCGGGTGGCGTTCAACAAGGGCGAGCAGGTCAAGCCCGACACACTGCTCGACGCGCGCGGCGAGCCGACCTGCGATCCGGCCGCGCTGTTTGCCGATCCGGGCGGCGCCATCCTGGCCTTCGGCGAGCACAAGGGCTACGGCATGGCGGTGGCCTGCGAGATCCTCGGCGGTGCGCTCGCCGGCGGCCTGACGCTGCACGACCGGCCGTCGCATAGCGCGATCATCAACAACATGCTGACGTTCATCGTCGATCCGCGCCGGCTCGGCACCGCCGACCGGCTGGCGCAGGAGGCGATGGCATTCGCCGACTGGGTGCGGGCCTCGCCGCCGATGGCGGGTGTGGATCACGTGCGGCTGGCTGGCGATCCCGAGCGCGAGTGGCGCGCGGCACGCGCAGCGGCGATCCCGATCGATTCCACCACCTGGCAGCAGATCGTCGACGCCGGCGAGCAGCTCGGGCTGTCGTCTGCCGAACTGCTGCGGATCGCGGCGCCGCGGCCGCTAGCCGCTGTCGCCGGGCCGCCCCAAGACAGCGGCGTGCCCCCGCGGGCGGCGCGAGCGTAGTGAGCGGGGGCCGTGAAATCTAATGTGAAGCCTTGAAGCGCGCCGCCAGCGCATCGGCGCCGCGCGCCAGCAGCGCGAGGTCGGAGCCGACGGCGGTGAACAGGCAGCCGAGCTCGAGGTAGCGGCGGGCCAGCTGCTCGTCGCCGGTCAGTATCCCGGCCGGTCTGCCGACGGCGACCAGCCGGCGGATCGCATCGTCGATCGCGGCCTGCACCTGCGGGTGCTTCAGCTCGCCCGGGTGGCCGAGCGCCGCCGCGAGGTCGGCCGGGCCGATGAAGACGCCGTCGACGCCGTCGACGGCGGCGATCGCCTCGAGGTTGTCCAGCCCCTGGCGCGTCTCGACCTGCACCAGCACGCACAGTTCGTCGGCATAGGTCTGCACGTAGTCGGTGATGCGGCCGTAGTTGTTGGCGCGCGGGCCGGTGGCGAAGCCGCGCAGGCCGTGCGGCGGGTAGCGCGTGTAGGCCACGGCGCTGCGCGCCTCCTCTGCGGTCTGCACGTACGGGATGAGCAGCGACTGCACGCCGACGTCGAGCAGCCGCTTGATCACCACCATCTCGTTCCACGGCGGGCGGACGATCGGGTGCGCCGTGCCCCCATTGGAAGCCTGCAGCTGCGAGTGCACCATCGGCAGCTCGTTCGGCGCGTGCTCCATGTCGAGCAGCAGCCAGTCGAAGCCGGCCCCGGCGACGACCTCGACCGAAATGTGGCTGGCCAGGCTCGACCACAGGCCGATCTGCGGCTGCCCGGCGCGCAGCGCGCGCTTGAACGGATTGGCGGGAACGGGCATCGATGGCTCCGGCAGCGGTCGGCAAACTTCGCGATGTCGCACGATAGCCGCCGCCTTGCGCCGCGGCAAACCGCGTGGCGACGCCAGCGGTGGGCGGCTCATGACTCGTGTTGCCGCAGGGCAGCCCCGGCGCTACCATGCCCGCGGCCTTTCGGTGGTCTATTGGGGGATCGGCACGCGGCGCATGGCAGCGGGCGCCGTCCGCGCATGCGGCAGCGTCAGCCGGAACCCGTCGCGGACCGCAGCGCGCAGCGCAGGCTTTCGGCAAACAACTCAAGGAGGTAGCAAGATGAAGCTGATCGGCAAGGCACTGGTGGCGTCGGCGTTCGCGCTAGGCGTGCTCGGCGCGGGCGGCGCAGCGGCGCAGCAGCTGCGGATGATGACCGGTCCGCAGGGGGGGTCCTGGTACCCGCTCGGCGGCGCGATCCAGAGCATCGTCGAGAAGGCGGTGCCCGGCACCAGCATGCAGGTGCTGCCGGGGGCCGGCATCTCGAACGTGCTCGGCGTGCAGGGGGCCAAGGCCGACCTCGGCTTCGGCAACGGCGTGTCGACGGTAGACGGCGTGGCCGGCCGCGAGCCGTTCAAGGAGAAGACCGCCAACGTGTGCCAGGTTGCGACCCTGTACTTCCAGTACTTCCACATGGTGGCGCTGGCCGACTCCGGCATCAAGACGCCGGCCGACGTCAAGGGCAAGGCGCTGTCGACGCAGCAGAAGGGCAACACCGGCGAGCAGATGACGCGCGCGGTGCTGAAGGTGTACGGCCAGAGCTACGACACGCTGTCGAAGGTCAACCATGGCTCCTACAACGACTCGGTGTCGCAGCTGAAGGACAACCAGGCGCAGGTGTTCACGCTGATCACCACGGTGCCGGCCTCGTCGGTGATGGACCTGGCCAGCGCGCGCGACATCCGCGTCCTCGAGGTGCCCGACGAGAAGCTGAAGGAACTGCAGAAGCTGAACGGCGGCTACGACAAGCGCATCATCAAGGCCGGCAGCTACCCGAAGCAGGACAAGGACGTGCAGACGATCGGCACCTGGACCCACCTGATCGCCCGCTGCGACCTGCCGCAGGACACCGTCTACAAGATCACCAAGGCGCTGGCCGAGAACGTCGACAACCTCGGCGCGGTCGTCAAGGCAGTGCAGGGGCTGACCGTCAAGGACATGTCCACCGACATCGGCGTTCCCTATCACCCGGGCGCGCTGAAGTACTACAAGGAAGCGAAGGTCCTCTGATCGTGGGCAGTGCCGGCGGCAGGCGCGCGCCTGCCGCCGCAGTCCGCGCGGCAGCGGCTCGCCTGCCGCCCTTCGCACGGGGTCCGTCATGACCTACCAGAGCGCGATCAACGGCACGATCCGGCTGCTCGCGGTCGCGATGTCGCTGTATCACCTGGCGATCGCGTTCATCGGCCCGCCCGAGGCCTTCTTCTTCCGCGGCACGCACCTGCTGTTCGCGCTGGTGCTGATCTTCCTGCTCAATCCGGGTTTCTCGCGCAGCGAAGGCAGGGCGCCGGGCCTGGTCGACTGGCTGCTGGTCGTTGTCTCGACGGTCACGATCGGCTACCTGTGGCTGAACCACAAGTACCTGTACGAGCGCTTCGTCTTCGTCGACGAGCTGCGAACCGCCGATTTCGTGCTTGGCACGGTCTTCATCGCCATCGTCCTGGAGGCGACCCGGCGGGTGATCGGCCTGGCGATGCCGATCACCGCGCTGCTGTTCGTCGCCTACGCGCTGTTCGTGGCCAAGGTCGCGCCGGGCTCGGTGATCGAGATCAACTACCTGACCACCGAGGGCATCTTCGGCATCCCGCTGTCGGTGTCGGCAACCTACGTGATCCTGTTCATCCTGTTCGGCGCCTTCGTCGAGCGATCGGGTGCCGGCAAGATGTTCATGGACTTCGCGCTCAGCCTGACCGGGCACGCGGTCGGCGGGCCGGCCAAGGTCGCGGTGATCACCAGCGGCCTGTTCGGCACCATCTCCGGCAGCGCGGTGGCCAACGTGATGACCACCGGCACCTTCACCATCCCGATGATGAAGCGGCTGGGCTACCGGCCGGCGTTCGCCGGCGCCGTCGAGGCGGTGGCCTCGACCGGCGGCCAGATCATGCCGCCGATCATGGGGGCGGCGGCTTTCGTGATGGCCGAATTCCTCGGCGTGCCGTACCTGACGGTGGCCGCCTACGCGCTGATCCCGGCGCTGCTGTTTTACGTCGCGGTGTTCGTCGCCGTGCACTTCGAGGCGCTGCGCACGGGAATGAAGGGCCTGCCGCGCGAGGAGTGCCCACGGCTGCTGCCGGTGCTGAAGGAGCGCGGGCACCTGTTTCTGCCGCTGGCGATCATCATCGGCCTGCTGGTGTCCGGCTACAGCGCCCCGTTTTCGGCGCTGTTCGGCATCGTGTCGGTGGTCCCGGTGGCACTGCTGCGCAAGAGCACGCGCGGCGAGATCAACCTCAAGGGGCTGGTCGATGCGCTCGAGTCCGGCGCGCGTGGTGCGCTGTCGATCGCCGCCGCCTGCGCCTGTGCCGGGATCGTGATCGGCGCGATCGCGCAGACCGGCCTGGGGCTCACCTTTACCAGCTTCGTGCTGGCGGTGGCGCAGGACAGCCTGATCCCGGCGCTGCTGCTGACGATGGTCGCGGGCATCATCCTCGGCATGGGCCTGCCGACGACGCCGGCCTACATCATCCAGGTGGCGCTGCTCGTGCCGGCGCTGGTCAAGCTAGGCGTGGCCCTGCAGGCGGCGCACCTGTTCGTCTTCTACTTCGCCATCCTGTCGGCGATCACGCCGCCGGTGGCGCTGGCGGTCTACGCCGCCTGCGGCATCTCCAGCTCGAGCCTCTGGGACACGGCCTGGGCAGCGGTCAAGCTGGGCGCCACCGGCTACATCGTGCCGTTCATGTTCGCCTTCGCACCGGCACTGCTGCTGATCGGTCCCTGGCCGCAGGTGAGCCTGGCGACACTGACCGCGCTGATCGGCGTCACCTGCCTGGCCGGGTCGCTGCACCGTTACTTCCTCGGCCCGGCGAATGCCTGGCAGCGTGCGGCACTGCTGGTCGCGGCGATCTGCCTGATCAAGCCGGGCTGGATCACCGACATCGTCGGCGGCGTCGCGCTGGCCCTGGTCCTGCTCTCGCAGTGGAGGGGACGCGCCGAGCGGCCACTGCCGACGGCGTAGCCGGCACCGGCGCCGCAGCGGCAAGCCGGCGCGGCATCGCGGGACCGCCCGGGCGTCTTCGGCGGCGGCAGCCGGCTGCGGGTCCCGGCCCGCGTCAGCTGCCGCGATTCAGCAGGACTGCGCCCCGAACTGCGGGAACAGCACGTTGTTCTCCAGGTGGATGTGCTGCATCACATCGTCGACCAGCTTGCGCGTGCCGGCGTACAGCGCCTGCCAGCTGGTGCAGGCATCGGCCGGCGGCGTGTGGTTGCCGGTGATCTGCTCGAGCTGGCGCAGCCGTTCGCCGTGCTCGACGTGCTCGTGCTCCATCACCTCGATCGGGCCCATGATCATCGGCGTGCCGCCGGCGCGCATCATCGGGAACAGGATTTGCTCTTCCTTCTGCATGTGCTCCTCGATCGCCTCCGAGATGTGCTCGAGCAGGCGGGCCAGTCCGCGCGGCAGCTGCGGATGGCCGGCGTGCCGTTCCTCGACCCGGTGCGCCAGCGTGATCAGTTCGGGAAGCTCGCGGCGGTGCACCTCGTGGTAGCGGCTGAGGATGTGGTCGATCAGCGGTAGCGGCTCCTCGGGCGCCTCGGCCGGCGCCGGCGCAAGAGCCGCCAGCTCGCGCACGACGGCGTCGGCATCGGCGCCGGCGGCCTCGGCCAGCGTCTGGCTGCCGCCGCAGCAGTAGTCGAGGCCGTGGCGACGGAAGACGGCGGCAGCGCCCGGCAGTTCACGGGCGATGTCGCCGAGCGGTCGCTCGACGGTTGGGACCTGGCCGGTGATGTTCACGTGCCCTCCTGCGCGTTCGGTTGTCGTGGTGCGCGCAGTCTGCGGCTGCGCGGCCGCGGCTGTCTCTAACCTGAATCAAGGGCGTCACCGCGCTGTTCGCAGGGGAAAGGCCCGCCCGGTCGGCGGGCTTGATGCAGATCATTTCGGCGGCCGTCGGCCGCCAGTTCGTATCGCTATAGTCAGCGCAGCCAGGCCGGGGCCGACCGCCAAGCACGACGGAGAACGACATGAGCGACAGCGTGAAATACCTGCTCGACGAGACACGCATCCCGAAGCACTGGTACAACCTGATGGCCGACCTGCCGAAACCGCCGCCGCCGGTGCTGCACCCGGGCACGCTGAAGCCGGTCGGACCCGATGACCTGGCGCCGCTGTTTCCGATGGCGCTGATCGCGCAGGAGGTCGCCAGCGAGCGCGAGATCGAGATTCCCGAGCCGGTGCGCGAGGTCTACCGTCAGTGGCGTGTGACGCCGCTGTACCGCGCACGCAGGCTGGAGAAGGCGCTGCAGACGCCGGCGCGCATTTACTACAAGTACGAGGGTG
Source organism: Burkholderiales bacterium (assembly GCA_020355165.1). Classification (GTDB taxonomy): domain Bacteria; phylum Pseudomonadota; class Gammaproteobacteria; order Burkholderiales; family Burkholderiaceae_F; genus JADJWR01. Next base: position 251,266 of record CP070661.1, on the reverse strand, counting down.
TCAGCCCGGCCGGCAGCCACAAGCCGAATACCGCCGTGGCGCAGGCGTTTTACAACCGCGAGGCGGGAGTGAAACGGCTGACCACCGAGACCGGCGCCGGCCAGTGGGGCTCGTCGCTCGCCTTCGCCGGTGCGCTGTTCGGCATCGACGTGCAGATCTTCATGGTGCGCGTGTCGTACAACCAGAAACCGTACCGGCGCGCACTGATGGAAACCTACGGCGCCCGCTGCGTGGCCAGTCCGTCGACGGAGACGAACTTCGGCCGCAGCGTGCTGGCCAAGTCGCCGGAGAGCAACGGCAGCCTCGGCATCGCCATCTCCGAAGCGGTCGAGGTCGCCGCCAGCAGCGACGACACCAAGTACGCGCTTGGCTCGGTGCTCAACCACGTGCTGCTGCACCAGACGGTGATCGGGCTGGAGGCGATGGCCCAGCTGGAGATGGCCGACGACTATCCGGACGTGATCGTCGGCTGCACCGGCGGTGGTTCCAACTTCGCCGGCATCGTCTTTCCTTTCCTCGGCAGCCAGCTGCGCGGCGGCCGCGGCGTGCGCATCGTCGCGGTCGAGCCGGCCGCCTGTCCGAGCCTGACCCGCGGTCGCTATGCCTACGACTTCGGCGACACCGGGCACATGACGCCGCTGGCCAAGATGCACACGCTGGGTTCGACCTTCATGCCGCCCGGCTTCCACGCCGGCGGGCTGAGGTATCACGGCATGGCACCGCTGGTGTCGCACATCAAGGAACTCGGGCTGATCGACGCCCGCGCCTACCAGCAGACAGAGTGCTTCGAGGCGGGCGTGCTGTTCGCCCGTCACGAAGGCATCGTGCCGGCGCCGGAGGCCAACCACGCGGTCAAGGGCGCCATCGACGAGGCGCTGCGCTGCCGCGAGGAGGGGACCAGCCGGGCGATCCTGTTCAACCTCTGCGGCCACGGCCACTTCGACATGCAGGCCTACATGGATTACTTCGCCGGCAAACTGACCGACCAGGACTACGACCAGGCCGAACTGGCGATGGCTTTGGCGGGGCTGCCGAGCGTCGCCGAGGCGATGTAGGAAGGCAACAAGTCAGTACTTTTTCTTATGACGCGCGGTGTATTTGGCTGCGCCGATGGTAAGTAAATGGTAATTTTCGACCTGCCGAAATGCCTCGGTCACTTGCAGGAAGAGATCTCATGAGCAAAGCCGTTGCTGCGATCAAGGCGGAGATTGCCAGGAAGCAGGCCGAAATCGACGCGCTGAAGAAGGCGCTTGCCGCCCTCGGAGGCTCGCCTGCCGGGTCGCCGGGCCGCGGCAATCGCAAGCCTCGTTCGGAGGCGCAGAAGCGGAAGATCTCGGCGGCGCTGAAGAAGGCCTGGGCCGAGCGCAAGAAGGCGGAGAGGAAGGCGGCCGGCTGATCCGCCGCCGCCGGCTTGCCGGCCGCAGTCCCGCCAGGGGCGGCGGTCTTTTCGTCGCCGCGGTCAGTCCGGCTGCGCCGGAATCGACCGCACCGACAGCACGCCTTCGATCGACGCGATCTCGCCGATCACCGCGTCCGACACCGGGCTGTCGACGTCGACCAGCGTGTAGGCCATCTCGCCGCGCGACTTGTTGACCATGTTGTGGATGTTCAGGCCTGCCATCGCCATCGCGGTGGAGATCTGGCCGAGCATGTTCGGCACGTTGGCGTTGGCGATCGCCACCCGCCACGCCGACTCCCGCGCCATCTCGACGCTGGGGAAGTTCACGGCGTTGACGATGTTGCCGTTCTCCAGGAACTCGCGCAGCTGGTCGACCACCATCACCGCGCAGTTCTCCTCGGCCTCGCCGGTCGACGCGCCGAGGTGCGGCAGCGCGACCACGCCGGGCACGCCGGCGAGCCTCGGCGAGGGGAAGTCGCACAGGTAGGCCTTCAACCGGCCGCTGTTCAGCGCGCCGATGACCGCGTCCTCGTCGACGATCGCGTCGCGGGCGAAGTTCAGCAGGGTGGCGTGGTTCTTCATCGCCGCCAGCCGCTTGGCGTCGATCAGCCCCCGCGTGGCCGGCAGCAGCGGCACGTGCAGGGTGACGAAGTCGGCGTGCTTGAGCAGATCCTCGATCGTCTGCGCCTTGCGCACCGCGGCGGGAAGCCGCCAGGCGGCGTCGACGGTGATCTCGGGGTCGAAGCCGGCCACCTTCATGCCGAGCTTCAGCGCCGTTTCGGCGACCAGCGCGCCGATCGCGCCGAGCCCGACCACGCCCAGCGTGCGATGCGGCAGTTCGATGCCGGCGAACTGCTTCTTGCCGTCCTCGACCCTGGCCTCGAAATCGGCCGCGTCGGCCGGCAACTGCTGCACGAAGCCCAGGGCCGGCACCAGGTTGCGCGCGCCGATCAGCAGGGCCGCCAGCACCAGTTCCTTGACCGCGTTGGCGTTCGCCCCCGGCGCATTGAACACCGGCACGCCGCGCTTCGACATCGCCGCGACCGGGATGTTGTTGGTGCCGGCGCCGGCGCGGCCGATCGCCTTGACGCTCGCCGGGATCGTCATCGCGTGCATGTCGTGCGAGCGCACCAGGATCGCGTCCGGGGCTTCGGCTTGCTTGCCGGCGGCGTAGCGGTCGTGCGGCAGCCGCGCCAGGCCGTGGCTGGAAATGTTGTTCAGCAGCAGGATCTCGTACTTGTGCATGTTCGGCACCGTTTGCCGGTGGGTCGTCGCCTGGGCAGGCGGGCTGGACGGGCTGGCATCAGCCGTGGCTGCGTGCGAACTCCTTCATGTAGTCGACCAGAGCCCGCACGCCCTCGATCGGCATCGCGTTGTAGATCGACGCGCGCATGCCGCCGACCGAGCGGTGGCCCTTCAGCTGCAGCAGGCCGCGCGCCTGCGCGCCCTTGAGGAATGCGCCGTCGAGCGACTCGTCGCGCAGCCTGAACGGCACGTTCATCCGCGAGCGGTCGGCCTTCGCCACCGGGTTGACGTAGTAGCCGCCGCTGCCGTCGATCGCGTCGTACAGCAGCCGGCTCTTCTCGATGTTCTTCTGCTCGATCGCCGCCAAGCCGCCGGCCGCCAGCAGCCAATCGAAGACCAGCCCGGCGACGTAGATCGAGTAGGTCGGCGGCGTGTTCAGCATCGAGTCGGCCTCGGCCTGCTCCTTCCAGTGGAAGGCGCTCGGCGTGATCGGCAGGGCGCGGTCCAGCAGGTCCCTGCGCACGATCACCAGCGTCAGCCCGGCCGGGCCGACGTTCTTCTGCGCGCCGCCGTAGATGACGCCGTACTTCGACACGTCGACCGGCCGCGACAGGATCTGCGACGACATGTCGGCCACCAGCGGCACGGCGCCGGTGTCGGGCGTGAAGTGGTACTCGACGCCGCCGATCGTCTCGTTGCTGCAGACGTGCACGTAGGCGGCGTCGGCGGACAGCCTCCAGGTCTCGCGCGCCGGCACGTAGGTGAAGCTGCGGTCCTCGCTGCTGGCGGCGACGTTCACCTGGGCGTACTTCTTCGCCTCCTTGATCGACTTCTTCGACCACTCGCCGGTGTTGACGAAGTCGATGACCTTCTTCTGCCCGAGCAGGTTCATCGGCACGAACGCGTTCTCGCCGATCGCGCCGCCCTGCAGGAACAGCACCTCGTAGTCGTCGCCGATCGAAAGCAGCCGGCGCAGGTCGGCCTCGGCCTTCTCGGCGATCGAGATGAACTCGGGGCCGCGGTGGCTCATCTCCATCACCGACATGCCGCTGCCGTGCCAGTCGAGCATCTCGTCGGCGGCGCGCTGCAGGACCTCCTTCGGCAGCACCGCGGGGCCGGCGCTGAAATTGAACACTTGCATGGTGGTATCCGTTGCGATGTAAGGAAGGCGGCGGTCGCGACCCACAGATCGAGCGACCGCGCGCACTTTACTCCAGCGCCGAGAGCGGCTGCTCCGCGCGACTGGCCGCCGGGGAGCGGTCCTGAACTTCCGGCTGCCTCCTCACGCGGTCCGGTTCAGGTGCGGCATCTCCTGGCCGCGGTAGGGAACACCGAGGAATTCGCAGAGCCTCCGCATCGAGTCGGGTTCACCGACGTTCAGGACCAGCAGATCGTCGGGCCGGTGGCGGAAGTAATCGGCGACGCTGCGGTTGTGGTCGAGATAGCTGGCGATGTAGGCGTCGCGGTTGTACAGCAGCCTCTCGTCCTCGCCGTAGTTCATTACGAAGGCGTCCCACAGGTAGCCCTTGTAGCGATACTCGAATGAACGAAGATCGTCCGCCGTCGGCAGCCGTCCCTTGCCGACGATCTTGGTGTGGAAGCGCAGCAGCGACTCGAACCACTGCTCGGCAGTGTCGCGGATCGTCAGGATGAACTTGCTGCGCGGGAAGCCGGCGTCGACGGCCTGGTACGTGTACGGGTTCGAGAACGGCACGTCCTGAAAGGCGTCGGCGGTCCTGCACAGGCCGAGGATTCGGCTGAAGTCGCGCCTGGCCCAGTCGCCCTTGAGCATCTCGCCGCGGGCCTGCAGGCCCATCGTGAGGCCGAACGACCGCAAGGCGGCTTCGATCGACGTGGTCCCGGTCTTGTTTCGGCCGACGCAGAACACCTTCCGTCCCCCGGCTTCGCCGACCATCGCCTTGCGCAGTGCGGCCAGCGAGTCGTCGACATGCCCCGCCGCCTCGGCCTGCTCGATCGTCGTCAGCGCCTCTTCCCACAGCCCCATCGCGTAGCGGCAATTGGCGAGGCTGTGCCAGCAAGCCGCGCTCTGCGGCGCGACGCGCGATGCGCGCTCGAAAAATCCAACTGCCTTCGACAGTCTGCCCGCCTGGGCGAGCACGACGCCGAGGTTGTGATTGGCCACGGCGTGTTCGGGGAATCGGTCCAGCACGGCCTGATACTGGCGCGCGGCTTCCTCCAGGCGACCGGCCTGGTGCGAGGCGATCGCCCCGTTCAGCGCATTCTGCGCGCTCATCGGCTGCCTCGCCGACCCGGCGGCCCGCAACCTAGCGGCGGCCGGAGCGCCGCTCGGGCGCCGCGGCAAGCGAGCCCGAAGGCAGTGGCCTCAGCTGCACTGCCCCGTGTAGCCGCAGGCGGTGCAGAACTCGCAGCCGTCGCGCTTGATCATCGCCGCCGCGTGGCAGCTCGGGCAGACCTTGCCCTTGACCGGCGCCGTCTCGTGCTCGATCAGCTTGACCGCGTCGGGCAGCGCGAGGATGCCGCTGCTGGCGATCGCGCGACCCTCGTCGTCGAGGATGCCGAGCACCTTGTAGCGGTGCAGCAGCAGCGTCGCGATGTAGGCCACCGTGCTCGGGAACAGCGACGATCGGTCCTCGCCCGGCACCGGCGCCCAGAACTCGCCGTTCTGCTCGCCGAAGTTCAGCAGCTTCTTCAGCTTCAGGCCGATCCAGTTGGCGTCGACCACGCGCATGTCGAGCGAGATCAGCTTGCACAGGCCGTCGAGCACCTTCGGGTACTCGCCGGCGAGCCAGATCGAGTACGGCCGGCGGCTGCCGTCGGGCAGCTGCAGTTCCTTGACGCCGAGCACGAAGTCGTCGCCGGTGTTGGCGTTGGCGATGTCGACGGTCCAGCTCATCGTGCCGAGCGGCCCGGCCTTCGGCTCCTTCTTGCTGAACAGGGCGTTGATCACCGGCGTCGATATCGGCAGCTGCTGCTGCTCGAGGTCGCGGAACAGGCCGAGGTGCTCGCAGCGCCAGCGCACGATGTTGGCGAAGGCGGCGACCACACCCTTCTGCCATTCGTGCCGGCCGTCCGGCGGCATGGCGACGGTGAAGCCCTCCTCGTCGCGTGCCTTGGCCAGCGCATCGAGCTTCATCTTCAGCCACGCCCGGTCCTCCGAGCGCATGTCCATCGACAGCGTCTTGGCGATCGCGCCGAGGCCGCGCGGCTGCTCGGCGCCGTTGACCCAGACCTCGAATGGCGCCGCCGGGGTGCCGGTCTGGCCGATGAAGATGGCGAACGACTCGTGGCGCTGCGGGATCTCGACCATGTAGGTCCAGGCCATGTTGCCCTCGGCCATGCCGGGGCGGCCGGGCCACTTCAGGCTGGCCAGCGCCGGCTGCGGCGTCGAGGTGAGCTGGACGCGGCGGTCGGGATCGTCCTTCAGGTCCTGCGGCTCGGTCACCGCCGCGTCCTTGCGCACCTCCAGCACCGAGCCGATCACGTTGTTCGGCCGGTAGGTGGTGATGCCCTTCAGCCCTTCCTTCCAGGCGGCGAGGTAAAGCTGCTTGAAGTGGTCGAACGGATAGTCCTCGGGCACGTTGACCGTCTTGCTCACCGCCGCGTCGATGTAGGGCTGCACCGCCGCGATCATCCGCATGTGGTCCATCGCGCTCATCTCCAGCGCGTGGACGAAGGCGGGCGGCAGATGGTCGGTGTCGCCGCCCATGCGCCGGAACAGCCGGTAGGCATAGTCCTCGACCACGTACTCCTGCTTGCTGCCGTCGGGCATCCGCTTCTTGCGGATGTAGGTCCACGAGAAGGTCGGCTCGATGCCGCCGGAGGCGTTGCTGGCGAAGGCGAGCGAGATGGTGCCGGTCGGCGCGATCGACAGCAGGTGCGAGTTGCGCAGGCCCTGGGCGCGGATCTTCGCCTTCAGCTGTTCGGGCAGCCGGCTGGCGCAGTGCGGCGCCGCCAGCAGCTTGTCGGCATCGAACAGCGGAAAGCGACCCTTTTCCTGCGCCAGGTCGGCCGACGCGTCGTAGGCGGCGTCGCGCATCTTGCGGGCGATGTCGGCGGCCATCGCCCGCGCCGGCTCGCTGTCATAGCGCAGGCCGAGCATCGTCAGCGTGTTGCCCATGCCGGTGAAGCCGAGGCCGACGCGCCGCTTGTTGGCGGCTTCCTGCTGCTGCTCGGTCAGCGGCCACAGCGTCGCCTCGAGCACGTTGTCGAGCGCGCGGATCGCCACCCGCACCACCGACTGGAAGCGCGCGAAGTCGAACGACGCGTGCTCGCCGAACGGATCGATCACGAAGCGGGTGAGGTTGACCGAGCCGAGGCAGCAGCAGCCGTACGGCGGCAGCGGCTGCTCGCCGCAGGGGTTGGTGGCGGAGATGGTCTCGCAGTAGGAGAGGTTGTTGTCGTCGTTGACGCGGTCGATGAACACCACGCCGGGCTCGGCGTGGTTGTAGGTCGACTGCATGATCTGGTCGAACAGCTGGCGGGCGCGGACCTTGCGGTAGGCCCAGGTGCCGTCGGCGCGCTGGTAGGAGCCGTCGACCTCGTAAGGCTTCTCCCTGTGCCACAGCTCGACCTCGCGGTCGGCCTCGACCGAGCGCATGAACTCGTCGGTGACGGCCACGCTCATGTTGAAGTTCGACAGCGAGCCATCGCGCTTGGCGTGGATGAACTCCTCGATGTCGGGGTGGTCGCAGCGCATCATTCCCATCTGCGCGCCGCGCCGGCTGCCGGCCGACTCGAGCGTCTCGCAGCTCTTGTCGAACACCCGCATGTAGCTGATCGGGCCGCTGGCGCGCGAATGCGTGCCGGCGACGAAGGCGCCCTTGGGCCGGATGTTGGAGAAGTCGTAGCCGACGCCGCCGCCGCGCCGCATCGTCTCGGCCGCCTGCGCCAGCGCGCCGTAGATCGACGGCAGGCCGTTGCGGGTCGCCGTGATGGCGTCGCCGACCGGCTGCACGAAGCAGTTGATGAGGGTGGCGGCGATCTCGGTGCCCGCCGCCGAGTTGACGCGGCCACCGGCAATGAAGCCGTCGACCATCGCGTCGAAGAAGCGCTTCTCCCACTCGGCGCGCACCGCCGGCGCCTCGACCGCAGCCAGGCCGCGGGCGACGCGGCGCCGCACGTCGTCGGCCGACTGCTCGCCGCCCTTGGCATACTTCTCGAGCAGCACGTCGACCGAGATCGGCTGTTCATCGAGCAGTTGCTGGGCGGGATCGAGTTTCATGCGGGCACTCCGGCAGTCGTGAGGGCGGCAGGTTCAGCGACGGGAACAAAGAGTATAGGCAGCCGGGCGCGTCGATGGACCATCTTTTTCGCCGACCGTGACTCGCGGCAATTGTGCCGCATGTTGTGGCGGTTCGACCAGTCGCCACAAGATATAGAGGTCGCGGCGCGCTTCGGCCGCGATCGTCCCTGCCTTCGTATACTGCCGCCCCGTTCCGGAGACGGCCATGAACCTGCAGCAGTTCCGCTTCCTTCGCGAAGCCGCGCGGCACAAGTTCAACATCACGCTGGCGGCGCGGGCGCTGCACACCTCGCAGCCGGGCGTCAGCAAGGCGATCATCGAGCTGGAGGGCGAGCTCGGCGTGCCGATCCTCGCCCGCCAGGGAAAGCGCATCCTCGGCGTCACCCCGCCCGGCCAGCAGGTGCTCGATGCAGCCGAGCGGATCATGCGGGAGGTCGACGACCTGCGGAAGATGGCGCGCGACTACGCCGGCGCGCCGTCGGGCACGCTGCGCGTGGCGACCACGCACACGCAGGCGCGCTACGTGCTGCCGGCCCTCGTGCAGCGCTTCGCGCGCAGGTATCCGCAGGTGCGGCTCAAGCTGCTGCAGGCGGATCCGCCGCACATCGCGGCGATGCTGGCCAACGGCCAGGCCGATGTCGGGCTGGCGACCGAGTCGCTCGCCGAGGCGCCGGCGCTGGTTTCGGTGCCGATATACGAATGGCAGCACGTCGCCCTCGTGCCGCCCGGGCACCCGCTGGCGAAGCTGCAGAAGACGCCGGGACGTCTCAGCCTGAAGGACCTGGCGCGCCACCCGATCGTCACCTACGAGGTGCATTTCTCGGGCCGCAGCCGGATCGACGCGGCGTTCGCCGCCGCCGGCATCGAGCCGTCGATCGTGCTCGAGGCGATCGACGCCGATGTGATCAAGACCTACGTGGCAACCGGCATGGGGGTGGGCATCGTTGCCGGCGTGGCCGTCGACCCGCGCAGCGAGCCGCTGGTCGTTCTGCCCTGCGGCCACCTGTTCGGCACCAACGTCGCGCGGCTGGCGGTCAAGCGCGGTGCCTACCTGCGCGGCTTCGTCTACGCGTTCATCGAGCTGCTGGCTCCCGGCTGGGACAAACGCCGCCTCGAGCAGGCATTTGCCGAGCCGCGCGGGACCGGGGAAGGCAAGCCATGAGGATCGCCATCGTCGGCGCTGGCGCGATCGGCGGCGTGCTCGGCGGGCGACTCGCCGCGCGCGGGCATCAGGTCGCCCTGGTGGCGCGCGGCGATCATCTGGCCGCGATTCGGCGCGATGGACTGAAGCTGGTCGACCATGTGGGCGAAGCCTCCGGCAGCTACCGGCTGGCGGCCAGCGACGAGCCGGCGGATCTCGGCACGCAGGACCTGGTGATCATCGCGCTGAAGGCGCACGCCATCGGCGGCATGCTGCCGCGGATCGCCCCGCTGCTGCGCGACGACACGGTGGTCGTGCCGGCGATCAACGGGCTGCCGTGGTGGTACTTCTACCGCGAGCCGGGGCCGCACGAGGGGCGGCGGCTGCTCACGCTCGACCCGGCCGGCACGATGTTTGCCGACCTCGACTGCCGGCACGTTCTCGGTTGCGTGGTGCACTTCGCCGCCGAAGTGCGCGCGCCGGGCGAGGTGCACCACACCGGTGGCCGGCGGATCATCCTCGGCGAGCCGGACGGCGCGGCGAGCGAGCGGCTGCGACGCACCTGCGCGCTGCTCGACGAAGCCGGGCTCGAGGCGCAGCCGTCGCAGCGGATCCGCCTCGACGTGTGGGTCAAGCTGCTCGGCAACATGTCGTTCAACCCGGTGGCGGCGCTCACCGGCTACCTGATGAACCAGATCTGCGCCGACGAGGCCGTGCTCGACGTCATCCGGCCGATGATGCGCGAAGGCATGGCGGTGTCGGCGCACTTCGGCTATCCGATGCCGATGACGCCGGACCAGCGCATCGACCTGGCGCGGCAGCTCGGCGGGGCCAAGATCTCGATGCTGCAGGACATCGAGCAGCGCCGGCCGCTGGAACTGGCGCCGGTGGTGGGCAGCGTGATCGAACTGGCCGAGCTTGCCGGCCTGCCGGTGCCGACCATTCGCATGGTGCACGCGCTGGCCCGGGCCCGGGCGAGGTCGCTGGGCATCGCCTGACCGGCCGCCGGCGGCTGCCGTCGCCGCTGCTCAGCGAACGGTCCAGTTCCAGCGCCAGGCGATCAGCCGCACGGCGACGACCAGCACCGCTGCCACCCAGGTGGCCATCGACGCCGGCATCACCGTGTCGACGATGAGCAGGAAGAACACGCAGCCGGCCAGCGCCGCCAGGGCGTACGGCTTGCCGTCGCGCAGCACCATCGGCACTTCGTTCAGGATCACGTCGCGCAGCACGCCGCCGAACACGCCGGTGACCACGCCCATCATTGCCGCGATGATCGGCGGCGAACCGAGCTCGCGTGCCACCGAGACGCCGGCGATCGAGAACAGGCCCAGCCCGATGGCGTCGGCGACCACGAACAGCGTCGTCGGCACCACCCGCTGCGCCAGTCGCATCGTCGGCGTCGCGATCAGCGTCAGCACCAGGATCAGGACGACGTAGAGCTGGTGCTCGACCCAGAAGAACGGCCGCCGGTCGAGCAGCACGTCGCGCAGCGTGCCGCCGCCGAAGGCGGTGACGAAGGCGACCGTGAAGACGCCGACCGGGTCCATCTTCTTGTTGCGCGCTTCGGCGAAGCCGGAAAAGGCGGCGGCCAGCACGGCGACGAACTCGATCGCCGGCACGACCGCCTGCTCGGCGCGCATGGGCCGCCTACTTCGCCGACGATGGCCGCAGCAGCACCATCACCGCGCCGGAACCGCCATCGGCAGCACGTGCCTGGCAGAAGGCAAGCACCTCGTCGCGCTGCGCCAGCCAGCCGCGCACCTTGCCCCTGAGCACCGGCACCTTGCCCAGCGAACCGAGGCCCTTGCCGTGCACCACCCGCACGCAGCGCCGGCCGCGCTTGATCGACTCGCGCAGGAACTCGGCCAGCGCCTCGCGCGCCTCGTCGACGCGGTGGCCGTGCAGGTCGATCTGCGCCTGGATGCTCCATTCGCCGCGCCGCAGCCGTCGCAGCACGTCGGGGCCGATGCCGGGCGCGCGGTACGACAGCGATTCGTCGGTGTCGAGCAGCGATTCGTGGTCGATGTCCTCGGAGACCGACTCGGCAAGCACCTGCCGGTCGTCGCGCTGCCGGCTGAGCGGCTGCGGCGGGTGCGGCCTGCGGCGGTGCTCGGCGCGCGGGCTTCCGGCGAGCGGGGTGACGTCCCTGACCGCCTCGCTGAACTCGCTGGCTGCCAGGTGCCGCCTCGTCTCGGCCGCGCGCCGGGCGGCCTCGGCCGCCTCCCGCTCGCCCGCCTGCTGCTGCAGCCGGGTGCGCAGTTCGTCGAGCGCGGCGAAGTGCTTGTGCCGCTGCGTCATGGCAGCGGCTCAGGCGGCCGCTGCCGCCGCGCCGGCCCGGCTCTCCTGCTGCGCCTCCAGCCAGCGCTGGGCGTCGAGCGCCGCCATGCAGCCGGTGCCGGCGCTGGTCACCGCCTGACGGTAGACGTGGTCCTGCACGTCGCCGGCGGCGAACACCCCCGGCACGCTGGTCATCGTTGCCAGCCCGCTGGCGCCGCTGCGCGTGATGACGTAGCCGTTGGACATCTCGAGCTGGCCGGCGAAGATCTCCGTGTTCGGCTGGTGGCCGATCGCGATGAAGCAGCCCTGCAGCTTCAGTTCGCTGGTCGAGCCGTCCTGGTTGTTGCGCATGCGCACGCCGGTCACGCCCTGGTCGTCGCCCAGCACCTGTTCGAGTTCGTGCCACAGGTGCAGCACGATCCTGCCCTCGTCGACCTTCTTCATCAGCTTGTCGACCATGATCGGCTCGGCGCGGAACTTGTCGCGGCGATGGATCAGGTGCACGGTGCGGGCGATGTTGGCGAGATACAGCGCTTCCTCGACCGCAGTGTTGCCGCCGCCGACCACGCAGACGTCCTGCTGGCGGTAGAAGAAGCCGTCGCAGGTGGCGCAGCCTGACACGCCCCTGCCCATGAAGGCCTGCTCGGAGGGCAGGCCCAGGTACTTGGCCGATGCGCCGGTGGCGATGATCAGCGCATCGCAGGTGTAGGCCGCCGAGTCGCCGGTCAGCCGGAACGGCCGCGTCGACAGGTCCACCGCGCTGATCTGGTCGAAGACGATCTCGGTGTCGAACCGCTCGGCGTGCTTCTGGAAGCGCGCCATCAGATCGGGCCCCTGCACGCCGTCGGCGTCGGCCGGCCAGTTGTCGACGTCGGTGGTGGTCATCAGCTGGCCGCCCTGCGCCAGGCCGGTGATGAGCGTCGGCTTCAGGTTGGCGCGCGCGGCGTATACCGCCGCCGTGTAGCCGGCCGGGCCGGAACCGAGGATCAGCACGCGGGCATGCTTGCTCTGTGACATGGAAGACTTCGTTCAGCGACGGAGGGAACGGAAATTATAGGTGCGGCAGGCGAGCCAGCCTGCGGCGGCAAACGCGTCCATACTTGCGCCGCCGCGCGTCGCCGTCGCGGGCGCGGCCGATTCGCCACCTGGAGGAGGAGATGACGGCTGATCCGGGCGCGCGGTTGGCGGCGTTCGCCGCCGGCTTGCGCTTCGAGGACATTCCGCCGACCGTACTGCGCCGGGCCGAGGACCTGATGCTCGACTGGCTGGCCTCGACGGTGGCCGGCGCACGGGCGCGGCAGGTCCTGGCGGTCGAGCGCTTTGCCCGGGCCATGGGACCGGGCGACGGTGCGTCGCAGGTGCTGATCGCGCGCCGGAACACGTCGCCGTATTTCGCGGCGATGGTCAACGCCGCCGCCTCGCATGTCGTCGAGCAGGACGATGTGCACAACGCCTCGGTGTTTCACCCGGCCACGGTGGTGTTCCCGCCGGCGCTGGCGGCCGCGCAGGCCGTGGGCTGTCCGGGAGGCGAACTGCTGGCGGCAGTCGTCGCCGGCTACGAGGTGGGCATCCGTGTCGGCGAGTTTCTCGGCCGCTCGCACTACAAGGTGTTCCACACGACCGGCACCGCCGGCCCGCTGGCGGCGGCGGCGGCGACCGGCCGCGTGCTGCGGCTCGGCGCGACGCAGATGGGGCACGCCTTCGGCTCGGCCGGCACGCAGGCGGCCGGGCTGTGGGAGTTCCTGCGCGACGGTGCGGACTCGAAGCAGCTGCACACCGCGCATGCATCGACGGCCGGCCTTGCCTCTGCCTACCTCGCGCGCGAAGGCTTCACGGGCGCGGCGCGCATCCTCGACGGCGCACAGGGCATGGCCGCCGGCATGTCGAGTGATGCCGATCCAGCGCGGCTCACCGATCGGCTCGGCAGCCGCTGGGCACTGGTCGAGACTTCGTTCAAGTACCACGCCTCGTGCCGGCATACCCATCCGGCAGCCGACGCGCTGCAGCAGGTGGTGAGGGAGCACGGACTGTCGGCAGGTTCGATCGACCGCGTCGTCGCGCACGTGCACCAGGGCGCGATCGACGTACTTGGCCCGGTGGTCGAGCCGCGCACCGTGCACCAGTCCAAGTTCTCGATGGGCACCGTGCTGGCGCTGATCGCGCTGCGGCATTCGGCGGGGCTCGACGAGTTCGAGACCGTGCTCGACGACCGCGCGGTGGCGGCCTTCCGCGACAAGGTGGCGATGCAGCTCGACCCGGAGGTCGACCGTGCCTATCCGGCGCGCTGGATCGGCAAGGTGACGGTGCACACGACCGACGGGCGCGCGCTGCATGGCCGGGTCGACGAGCCGAAGGGCGACCCGGGCAACACGCTGTCGCGCGCCGAGCTCGAGGACAAGGCCTATCGGCTGGCCGAGTTCGGCGGCGTCGTCTCGAGGTCGCAGATGGCAGCCGCGATCGCCGCGATCTGGAAGCTGGCTGACGCGCCGGCCGCGCCGCGCTTCTTCGGCTGAGCCCGGCCGCCGCAGCGCCGCGAGACGGCGGCGTACCGCTTCCGGGCGCGAACCCGGCGGGCGGCGTTCGCGAGCAGGTGCGCCGGCCGCGACCGCGGCTACATCTGCCGGAACAGGTGGGTGTAGGTGTCGGAGACCTGCAGCGTCTCGCTGCGTCCCTTCAGCTTGATCAGCATGCGGCCGCGGAAGTCGCGCGTGGCGCCGGCGATGCTGCCGACGTTGACCATCGTCGAACGGTGGATCTGCCAGAACTGGTTCGGGTCGAGCTCCTCGGCCAGCTCCTTCAGCGGCTTGCGGATCAGCGCCTCGCCGTCGGCGGTGACCACGCGCGTGTACTTGTTGTCGGCCTGGAAGTAGACGATCTCGTCGACCGTGACCAGCCGCAGATTCTGACCGACCGAGGCATTGATCCAGCGCAGGTAGCTCTTCGGCGCCGCCGGGGCGACCGCCGGCAGCACCGCGTCGAGCCGCGGCGGCGGGCTGCCGAGCCGTTCCTTGAGCCGGGTGACGGTGGTGAACAGGCGGGCGGCGGAGATCGGCTTCAGCACGTAGTCGACCGCGCCCTGCTCGAAAGCGGCCACCGCGTGCTCGTCGTAGGCGGTGACGAACACCACGCGGCTGCGGCCGCTGACCTGGCGTGCCACCTCGAGCCCGGTGGCGCCCGGCATCTGGATGTCGAGGAACAGGATGTCCGGCTGGTGCTCGCCCATCAGGCGCAGCGCGGCGATGCCGTCGGCCGCCTCGGCGACGATGGTGAGCTCGGGCCACAGCTGGCCCAGCTGCTCGACCAGCTGCTGACGCAGTGTCGCCTCGTCCTCGGCGACGATGGCGGTGGCGTTCATCGCGTCGCTGCCGCGCCGTTGGCCGGGATGCGCAGGCTCAGCAAGGTGCCTTGGCCGTCGGCTTCGACGCAATCGAGCCGGGCCGAGTCGCCGTACAGGCCGGCGAGCCGCTCGCGCACACGGGCCAGCTCGGGATCGTCGGTGCAGCCGCCGGCCAGATCGAGGCGCAGCGCGATGACGGCCTCGCCGCCGTCGCGGCGAACGTCGATCGCGATGCTCTCCGGCAGCGTCCCGGACGGATGACGGACGGCGCGCTGGATCAGCGGCAGCAGCAGCATCGGATAGAAGCGGCACTGGCCGCATCCCTCGGCCAGCGCCACCGTCAGCGTCGGCCGCCCGCCGTGCACCGCGGTGACGACGTCGAGGTAGGCCCGAACCAGTTCCAGTTCGGCCTCCATGGTCGAGCCGGTCTCGCGCAGTCGCGGCAGCGCTGCGCGCAGGAAGGTGATCAGCCGGTCGAGGTTGGTGGCGGCGCGCTGCGCATCCTTCTCGTACAGCGCCTCGATGTCGACCAGCGTGTCGAACAGGAATCGCGGTTCGACCTGCGCCTGCATCGCCGCCAGCCTCGATTCGAGCAGCTGGTGTTCGAGTGAGCTGCGCCGGCGCAGCGCCTGCTCGAAATCGCGCTGCGTCCGGCTGCGCCGCTGCGCCATCTCCAACACGGCGTAGATGATGCCGCCAAGCAGCACGATGTTGACGTACTCGCCCGCCAGCATCAGCGACAGCGCCGGCGGGTCCTTGCCTTTGGCGGCGGCCATCTGCGCAAGGAATTCGGCACCTCCCGCGAGGTGCCACACGCCTACACCCGCCACCGCCGCCACGGCGCCGGTGCCGAGCAGCGCGTAGACGAAGCGCGTCGTGCGGTCCCGCCAGCCGTCACTGCCGGCGTCGGCCAGCAGCCAGCCGACGAACATGATCAGCGACACGAGCATCGGCAGTGCCAGCTGCACCGGTGCCTGCACCGGGTGCCAGCCCACCTGCTCGAACATCTGCAGGCGGTGCGGCAGTGAGACCAGCGTGAGCAGCAGCCCAATGGCCAGCGCGATCAGCCATCGGCGCGCCGGTGTGTCCCGCACGCTGCGCCAGGCATGGGCGGCGGCATCCCGCCAGGCGGGCCGCGACTCGGTCGGCAGGCTGACCGTGCTCATGCCGCCCTCGCGCTCATCGCCAGATCGCCGGCCGCGCCGGCGCCGCCAAGCGGCAGCCTGAGGGTCGCGACCACGCCGCGTGGAGCGCCGGCAGACAACTGCAGCGAGGCACGCGAGCCATACAGGCCGGCCAGCCGCGAGCGCGTATTGGCCAGCCCGACGCCGCTACCCTTGGCCGCGGTGAATCCGACGCCGGTATCGAGCACCTCGATCAGAAGATCGTCGCCGCGGCGGTGCGCGCGGATGTCGATGCGGCCGCCCTCGGGCAGCGGCCCGAGGCCGTGCTTGACCGCGTTCTCCACCAGCGTCGGCAGCACCATCGGCGGCATCGCCGCGTCGAGCAGGCCCGCCTCGGCCGAAATGGAGAACTGCAGGCGCTCGCCCATGCGCATCCGCAGGATGGTCAGGAACGAGCGTGCCAGGTCGAGCTCGCGTCCGAGCGACGACTCGGCGCTGCGCATCGACGGCAGCGCCGCGCGCAGGTAAGCGATCAGGCAGGAAAGCATCTCGCGGCCGCGCTCGGGCGTGGTCTCGTACAGCCGCCGCACGTTGGCCAGCGTGTTGAACAGGAAGTGCGGCTCGATCTGCGCCTGCAGCGCCGACAGCCTGGCCTGCAGCATCTGCGCCGTCAGGGTCTGATCGGCGCATTCGGCGTCGCACAGCATCTGCCGCTGCTGCTCGTCTTCGCGCGTCAGATAGAACAGCGCGTAGGCGAGGGAGCCGAGCAGCGTCCAGGTCAGCCAGATCCCCGTCAGGTAGGCCGGTTCCTCGGCGAGGGAGATACCGCTGCCGTACACCCAGACGCGCAGCACGACGGCGGCAGCCGAGCCGGCCGCGGCCAGCAGCACGCCAGCCGCGAGGGCCGGGCGACGTCGCAGCCGCCGCGCGGTGGCGACGCTGTCGGCCAAGGCGATCGTCGCCAGCAGCAGCAATCCGCTGATCAGGTTCTGCCGCACGAAGCGCAGCGTCGACATCGCCCACTCGCCGAGAGCCTGATACTGCAGGTCCATCAGCATGCGGCCGATGGCGACGGCCAGGCAGAAATAGAACACCGCGGCGACGGTGCGCAGGTTGAAGATGCGCGCGAACGCCATGCGCGCGGTCAGCGGCCGGTAGCACAGCGCCGGCCAGGCAGGCAGGGTGGGGCCGTCCATGCGGGACATTGTCGGCAAGGTGGCGGGGCGGCGCAACGGCGGGCGACGAACCGATGCCCGGTGGGCGTGAAACCGCCGCACGGGCGACGAAGCGGCTTCTCTGTCCCCCGGCCGGCGCCGCCGCCCGGCGGCCGGGCCAGCCAAACCTATAATCGCCGCTCATTCGCGCACCCTGAGCAGCCCGCTTTGAATCACAGGACAGAGCCCGGCGAGCCGCTGCGCCGCCGCGGCGGTCGCGGCCAGGCGGCAGCGCCGGAGCCGACGCGGCACGGGCGCCTGCTGGCCGAGGCGCGCTGGATCGTCGGTGCGCTCGCGGTCGTCGCGCTGGCGTCGGTGCTGGCCAGCTACACGCGCAGCGACCCGGGGTTCTCGCACTCTTCGACCGCGATGGCGGTCGCCAACCTCGGCGGCCGGATCGGCGCATGGGTCGCCGACGTCGCGCACATGCTGCTCGGCTATTCGAGCTGGGTGGTGGTGATCGCCGGCGCCGCCTGGGTCGTGCGCGGCTTCCGACGCCTGCACGCGCCCTATGCCCGGCACGGCCTGCCCGACTGGGTGCAGGCGATCGGCTTCATGGTGCTGCTGGCCGGCTGCGCCGGCCTCGAGGCGCTGCGCCTGCAGTGGATCGCCGCTGACCTGCCGCAGGGTGCCGGCGGAGTCTTCGGCGCGGCGGTGGCCGACGCGCTGCAGGCCGGCCTCGGCTTCACCGGCGCCACGCTGACGCTGCTCGCTGCCATCGCGCTGGGCGCAAGCCTGTTCTTCGACTTCTCCTGGCTGGTGGTGGCCGAGCGCACCGGCGTGTTCTTCGAGCGGATGTTCTCCCGCCTGCGCGAGCGGCGCGAGGTGCAGGAGGACCGCGCCATCGGCGAGGCCGCCCTGGTGGAGCGCGACCACCTGCTGCAGACGGAACGAGAACGGATCGAGGAGACCGTACCGGTGCACATCGAGCGGCCGCCGGCACGGGTGAAGGCATCGGAGCGCAAGCTCAAGGAGAAGCAGGTGCCGCTGTTCGCCGAGCTGGCCGACGCGCGGCTGCCGACGCTCGACCTGCTCGACGAGGCGCCGCCAGACGTCGAGTCGATCGCCAACGACACGCTCGAGTTCACTTCACGCCTGATCGAGAAGAAGCTGAAGGACTTCGGCGTCGAGGCGGCGGTGGTGGCGGCCTACCCGGGGCCGGTCATCACCCGCTACGAGATCGAGCCGGCCACCGGCGTGAAGGGGAGCCAGATCGTCAACCTGGCCAAGGACCTGGCCCGTGCCCTGTCGCTGGTGTCGATCCGCGTGGTCGAGACGATCCCCGGCAAGAACCTGATGGGGCTGGAACTGCCGAATCCCAAGCGGCAGATGGTGCGGCTGTCGGAGATCCTCGGCTCGGCCACCTACAACGACAGCCACTCGCTGCTGACGCTCGGCCTCGGCAAGGACATCGCCGGCAAGCCGGTGGTGGTCGACCTGGCGCGCATGCCGCACCTGCTGGTGGCGGGCACCACCGGCTCGGGCAAGTCGGTCGGCATCAACGCGATGATCCTGTCGGTCCTGTACAAGGCCGATCCGTCGCAGGTCCGGCTGCTGCTGATCGACCCGAAGATGCTCGAGCTGTCGGTCTACGAAGGCATCCCGCACCTGCTGGCGCCGGTGGTGACCGACATGAAGGAAGCCGGACACGCGCTGAACTGGTGCGTGCACGAGATGGACCGGCGCTACCGGGTCATGAGCCGGCTCGGCGTGCGCTCGCTGGCCGGCTTCAACCAGAGGATCGAGGAGGCGCGCGCCAAGGGCGAGTTCATCGGCAATCCGTTCTCGCTGACGCCGGAGAATCCCGAGCCCCTGGAGCCGATGCCGATGATCGTGGTCGTGATCGACGAGCTGGCCGACCTGATGATGGTCACCGGCAAGAAGGTCGAGGAACTGATCGCGCGGATCGCCCAGAAGGCGCGTGCCAGCGGCATGCACCTGATCCTCGCCACGCAGCGGCCGAGCGTCGACGTCATCACCGGCCTGATCAAGGCCAATATCCCGGCGCGGATCAGCTATCAGGTCTCGAGCCGCGTCGACTCGCGCACCATTCTCGACCAGATGGGTGCCGAGACGCTGCTCGGGCAGGGCGACATGCTGTATCTGGCGCCGGGCCACGGCCTGCCGGTGCGGGTGCACGGTGCCTTCGTCTCCGATGCGGAGGTGCACCGCGTCGTCAGCAGCCTGAGGGAGCGCGGCGAGCCGCAGTACGTCGACGGCGTGCTGCAGGCGCCCGAGGTGGCGGAGATGGACGCCGAGGGCGGCCAGGCCGGCGGCGAGGCCGACCCGCTGTACGACCAGGCGGTCGAGGTGGTGCTGAAGAACCGTCGCGCCTCGATCTCGCTGGTGCAGCGGCACCTGCGCATCGGCTACAACCGCGCGGCACGCCTGCTCGAGGACATGGAGAAGGCCGGCATGGTCTCGCCGATGCAGAGCAACGGCAACCGCGAGATCCTGGTGCCGCACCGCGAGGCAGGCTGAGTGAAGCCGCTGCGCAACGCCGTTGCCGGAGGGCTGGCGCTCGCGCTGGCGGCGGCGGCGCCCGCGCAGGCGAGCGCCGTGGCGGCGCTGCGCGAGTTCCTGGCGCAGACGAAGACCGCCCGTGGCGAGTTCACGCAGCAGGTCACGCGTGGCTCGGCGCAGGCGGCGCCGCCGTCCACTGGCACGTTCTTCTTCGAGCGTCCGGGCAGGTTCCGCTGGATCTATGTCGCGCCGTACGAGCAGGTGCTGGTCGCCGACGGGCAACGGCTGTTCCTCTACGACAAGGACCTGAACCAGGTCACCGTGCGGAAGATCGCCGCCGCGCTGCCGGCCTCGCCGGCGTCGATCCTGTTCGGCGGCACCGACTTCGAGCGCGACTTCGTGGTCAGCGACGCCGGCACGCGCGACGGCGTCGAGTGGCTGCAAGCGGTGCCGCGCGCGAAGGACTCGCAGTTCGAGCGGATCGAGATCGGCTTCCGCGACAGTGTGCCGGTGGCGATGGTGCTGGCCGACAGCTTCGGGCAGGTGTCGCGGCTCGCCTTCAGCCGCTTCGAGCGCAATGCCACGCTCGACCCGCAGCTGTTTCGCTTCGTGCCGCCGCCCGGGGCCGACGTGCTCGAGGAACGCTAGCGCCGCTGCGCCGGCGTCCGACTGCGCCAGTGGACATAGATCTGCACCGCGGCGACCGCGGTGGCCAGCGCCAGCAGCGGGTAGACGGCGTACATCTCGGTGCGCCGGATGCAGTCGGTGCACAGCACTTCGTACTTGATGCCCAGCTCGTAGACGAAGTACAGCACCCAGAGCCCGGTGACGGCCCAGCCCGTTCTGGAGCCGCTCTCCGACGAAAGCGCCGCAAGGACGACGATCGGCACCAGGATCAGCAGCGGGTAGTCGATCAGGACGTAGAGGATCTGGGGCATGCGCGGCTCGCCGCGCCGGGTGTTGCGCGGCGCTGCTGCTCGATCGGGGGGTCTTTGGCCGATGCTAGCGCCGGACGCCGCGTGGCGACAGGCCGGTAGTGCGGGACGGGCCGGCCACGCATCCGGCGCGCGCCGGCGCCGCGCCGAGCCGGGGTGCTAGCCTGACCGCGGCAATCCGCCGACGGGCGGCCGGATCAACGCCGGCAGGCTTGAGGATGACCACCGATCTATTCAACGACGACAATCCGGCGGCACCGCTGGCCGAGCGGTTGCGGCCGCGCCGCCTGGACGACGTCATCGGCCAGGCGCATCTGCTCGGGCCGGGCAAGCCGCTGCGTGTCGCCTTCGAGTCGGGGCGACCGCACTCGATGATCCTGTGGGGGCCGCCGGGCACCGGCAAGACGACGCTGGCGCGGCTGATGGCCGACGCGTTCGGCCTGGAGTTCATCGCCATCTCGGCGGTCCTCGGCGGCGTGAAGGACATCCGCGACGCAGTCGAGCAGGCGCAGGCGGTGCGGGCCGGAAGCGGCCGGCCGACGGTGGTGTTCGTCGACGAGGTTCACCGCTTCAACAAGGCGCAGCAGGACGCCTTCCTGCCGCATGTCGAGTCGGGCCTGTTCGTCTTCGTCGGCGCGACCACCGAGAATCCGTCGTTCGAGGTGGTCGGTGCGCTGCTGTCGCGCGCCGCCGTCTACGTCCTGCAGCCGCTGGCAGCGGACGAGCTGGCGCTCCTGCTCGAGCGCGGCCGGCTGGCCGCCGCTGCCGATGTGCAGATCGAGCAGACGGCGCGGGAGATGCTGATCGAGCTGGCCGACGGCGATGCACGCCGCTTGCTCAACACCCTGGAGATCGCGCTCGCCACCGCGCAGCAGGATCGGCGCGCCTCGATCGACGCCGAGTTCCTGCGCGCCACACTGCCGGCGACGCTGCGCCGCTTCGACAAGGGCGGCGAGAGCTTCTACGACCAGATCTCGGCCCTGCACAAGTCGGTGCGCGGCTCCGATCCCGATGCGGCGCTGTACTGGATGGTGCGCATGCTCGACGGTGGCACCGACCCGCGCTACATCGCCCGCCGCGCGATCCGCATGGCCACCGAGGACATCGGGCTGGCCGACCCGCGCGCCCTGCGCATCGCGCTCGACGCCGCCGAGGCCTACGAGCGGCTCGGCTCGCCGGAGGGCGAACTTGCGCTCGCCGAGGCGATCGTCTACCTGGCGGTGGCGGCCAAGTCGAACGCCGCCTACGCGGCCTTCGGCGCCGTGCGCGCGTTCGTGCAGTCCGACGGCTCGCGGCCGGTGCCGCTGCACCTGCGCAACGCGCCGACCCGGCTGATGAAGGAACTCGGCTACGGCACCGGCTATCGCTATGCGCACGAGGAGGCCGGCGGCTTCGCCGCCGGCGAGACCTATCTCCCCGAAGGGGTGAGCGCGCAGCGCTGGTACCAGCCGACCGAGCGCGGCCTGGAGTCGCGCATCGGCGAGCGGCTGGACGAACTGCGGCGGCTGAACGAAGCGGCGCGCGCCAGCGCGCGGCGCGCCGGCAAGGGTTGAGCGGTTGATGCGTGCAGCAGGCGCTGTTGTCCCCGGCGCAAGCTTGCCGCCGCGGTCGGCGGGCGCGACAATGCCGCCATGCGCCGACCGCCACGCTCTCATCCCTGCACCGCCGCGGCGCGAAGCTCGCACGCGCGCACCTGACCCGTTGGCCGGCCGTGCGCCGGCTCTTTCGATCCTCTTCTGAACCCTCGTGCGGCCGCCGCGCATCGGGCGGACCAAGCAATCGCCATGCTCGACATCAACGCCCTCCGAAAAGACATCGCCGCGGTCGCGCAGCGCCTGCGCGCGCGGCCGTTCGAACTCGACGTCGACGGCTTCAGCGCCCTCGAGGCCGAGCGCAAGCAGGTGCAGGTGGCCACCGAGGAGCTCCAGGCGCGCCGCAACGCGCTGTCGAAGCAGGTGGGCATGCTCAAGAGCCGCGGCGAGGACGCCTCGGCCGTGCTGGCCGAAGTGGCCTCGATCCCCGACGCCATCAAGGCGCAGGAGGCGCGCCTGGCCGAGATCCAGCAGCGGCTGGCGGCGCTGCTGCTGAACGTGCCCAACGTGCCGGACGCGTCGGTGCCGACCGGCAGGTCGGCCGACGAGAATGTCGAGGTCCGCCGCTGGGGCGAGCCGCGCATGTTCGATTTCCAGGTGCGCGACCACGTCGACGTCGGCGCGCCGCTGGGGCTCGACTTCGACACCGCGGCCAAGCTGTCGGGTTCGCGCTTTGCGCTGATGCGCGGGCCGGTGGCGCGGCTGCATCGTGCGCTGGCCCAGTTCATGCTCGATGTGCAGACCCGGCAGCACGGCTACACCGAGTGCTACACGCCGTACATCGTCAATGGCGAGACGCTGACCGGCACCGGCCAGCTGCCGAAGTTCGAGCAGGAGCTCTTCGCGGCAAAGAAGGGCGGCCAGGAGGGCGAAGGCGAGGTGCTGTACCTGATCCCGACCTCGGAGGTCCCGCTGACCAACATCGTGCGCGGCGAGATCCTGAAGGAAGCCGACCTGCCGCTGAAGCTCACCGCGCACACGCCGTGCTTTCGCTCGGAAGCCGGCAGCTACGGCAAGGACACGCGCGGCATGATCCGCCAGCACCAGTTCGACAAGGTCGAGATGGTGCAGATCACTCACCCGGAAAAGTCCTACGCGGCGCTCGAGGAGATGGTCGGCCACGCCGAGGCCATATTGCAGGCGCTCGGCCTGCCGTACCGGGTCGTCCTGCTGTGCACCGGCGACATGGGCTTCGGCGCGGCAAAGACGTACGACCTCGAGGTCTGGCTGCCGGCGCAGGAGGCCTATCGCGAGATCTCCTCGGTGTCGAACTGCGAGGCATTCCAGGCGAGGCGCATGCAGGCGCGCTTCCGCAATGCGCAGGGCCGCATCGAGATGGTGCACACGCTGAACGGATCCGGGCTGGCGGTCGGCCGCACGCTGGTGGCTGTGCTGGAGAATTTCCAGCAGGCCGATGGCTCGGTGCAGATACCGGAAGCGCTGCGACCCTACATGGACGGACTGGCGTCGATCGGCGGGGCGCAATGAGGCTTTCGTCGGGATCAGCCTCGCGCGGCGGGCTCGGGCACAACGCTGCGCGTGGCCGCCGGCAGACTGATGCGTGCGCCATCGGTGCGACGGTCCGGCCGCTGCGCGCCGGTGGCATGCAAAGGCGGTTGCCGTGACCGACGCCAGTGCGCTTGCCGAAGCGCTGCTGCGCGCCAGCGACGGCGCGACGCTGTTGCCGTTGCCGAGCGACGCCGACCCGGCATTCGACCTGGTGCAGGCCTTTGCCGTTGCCGACCGCGTTCGCAACGCCCGACTGGCGCGCGGCGAGATACCGGTCGGCTACAAGATCGGCTTCACCAACCGGCGCATCTGGCCTCTGTACGGCGTCTTCGCGCCGATCTGGGGAACGGTCTGGCGGCACACGACGCAGCTGCTCGATGGGACCCGCGTGCGCACCAGCCTGAGCGGCCTGTCGCAGCCTCGCCTGGAACCGGAGATCGTCTTCGGCCTGAAGGACGCGCCGCGTGCCGGCATGGACAACGAGGCGATCGTCGGGTGCATCGACTGGGTCGCGCACGGCTTCGAGATCGTGCACACGCACTTCGCCGACTGGCGCTTCAAGCTGGCCGACTGCTTCGCCGACGATGCGCTGCACGGGCGCCTGTTCGTCGGCCCGCGCGTGCCGATCGCGCGCTTTGCCGATCCGGTGGCCGAGCTGCGTGCGCTGCGGGTCGAGCTCCTGCGCGACGGCGAAGCGATCGACCGCGGCGAGGCCAGCATCGTGCTCGACGGCCCGGTCGACGCCTTGCGCCAGTGGGTCGACGCGATGCATGCGCAGCCGCAGCACTGGCCGATCCGCGCCGGTGACGTAGTGACCACGGGAACGATCACCGACGCCTGGCCGATGAAGCCCGGCATGAGCTTTGCCACGCGCCTGTCCGACGGGCGCCTCAGTGCGCTCACGCTAGAATGCGCGCCTTCCTGAGGCGACAGCTTGGTTGCCCGGGACGCCTCCGGGAAGGGTGGCAGAGTGGTCGAATGCGCCGGATTCGAAATCCGGTGATGCGCATTGCGTATCCGTGGGTTCGAATCCCACCCCTTCCGCCAGCCGGCTACGAGCGCTTCGGCGGCTCGAGGCGCGCGAGAACCCTGCGTGCACGTTTGACGATCTCACCGACGATGACAGCGTCGGCAGGCCTGCGCGGCGGGCTCATCTCGAGCAGCTGCAGCGTGCTCGTCGCCAGTTGGCGCAGCAACTCCTGTAACCCGGAAATCGTTGACTCCAGCTCGGCGACCCGCCGTGCATGAAGCTCAATGCTGCGCCTCGTCGCGGCGAGCAGTTCTTCGTTCATCGGTACGCTCGTCAAGCCAATTCGAGCCGATTGCCCGCGGGCGTGGACCTGCGCGCTCAGCCGGCCGGTTGCCGCGATTCTCGCGTGCCGCAGCGTCTCGAGCCTTCGTCCGGCCGGCTGATGCAGTGCGAAGCGAGCGGTAACTGACGACAGCCTCTTCATCGGCTGGAGTTCAAAGGCGGCCGCCATGCTCGCCGTGCGAGCCGCGTGTGCGACAACTCCGTTGCCTCGCCAATGCCGGCGGCGACGGCGGGCGGCGAGGTGGCCGATCCGCGCTGGGCGAGATTGGCCCGTGGCGCCGACCGAGACGCTTTCCTGGTGAGCCGCCTCCAGGCTGACGCGCTGCGGCTGCCAGGCTGCCTGGATCCGGGCCGGGCCCGGCACTGTGCGCCGGCTGCCAGTTGCATCCCGCAGATGCGGGGCAGGGGTTTGCGGAGCTTCGTCTCCCGGCGGAATGATTCCGGTCAGCGCTGGCGACCGGCGCCAGGAGGCGCCGGCCCGCCGTGGCTGTTGCGGCGCGCTATGGCGCAGCCGGTCGTTGTAAGGTTCAAGTAAGGGGCCCTGCCTATGTTCCGCGTTCAAAGGGGGGCGAGCGGCCGCCAGGCAGGCACGGCGTCCGGAGAGGGAGATCATGGCGAACATCGAGTCGGTACTGCACGAGAAGCGCGTGTTTCCGCCCGACGCGGCGATGGTCGAGTCGGCAAACGTCTCCGGCATGGAGGCGTACCGCGCGCTGTGTGCCGAGGCCGAGCGCGACTTCACCGGCTTCTGGGGGCGGCTGGCGACGGAAAACGTCGTCTGGCGCAAGCCGTTCACCCAGGTCCTCGACGAGTCGAATGCGCCGTTCTTCAAGTGGTTCGCCGACGGCGAGCTGAACGCCTCGTACAACTGCCTCGATGTCCAGGTGCAGGCCGGTAACGGCAACAAGACGGCGATCATCTTCGAGGCCGACGACGGCAAGGTCACCAGGATCAACTACAAGGATCTGCTGGCCAAGGTCTGCCAGCTGGCGAACGGCATCAGGTCGCTCGGCTTCAAGAAAGGCGAGCGGGCGATCATCTACATGCCGATGTCGATCGAGGCGGTGGTGGCGATGCAGGCCTGCGCCCGTCTCGGCATCACGCACTCGGTGGTGTTCGGCGGCTTCTCGGCCAAGAGCGTCCAGGAGCGAGTGGTCGACGCCGGGGCGACGCTGATCATCTGCGCCGACGAGCAGATGCGAGGCGGGAAGAGCGTTCCGCTGAAGCCCGCCATCGAGGACGCCATCGCCCTCGGTGGCTGCGAGGCGGTGCGCAAGGTGATCGTCTACCAGCGCACCGGCGGTGCGATCACGTTCAATCCCGCGCGCGACGTCTGGATGCACGAGCTGACCGCCGGCCAGCCGGCCACCTGCGAGCCGGAGTGGGTCGGTGCCGAGCACCCGCTGTTCATCCTTTACACGTCGGGCTCGACCGGCAAGCCGAAGGGCGTGCAGCACAGCACCGGTGGCTATCTGCTGTGGGCGAACCTGACGATGAAATGGACGTTCGACATCAAGGCGTCGGACGTCTTCTGGTGCACGGCCGATGTCGGCTGGGTGACCGGTCACACCTATGTCTGCTACGGGCCGCTCGCCGTCGGCGCGACCGAGGTGATCTTCGAGGGCGTGCCCACCTATCCCGATGCCGGCCGTTTCTGGAAGATGTGCCAGGACCACGGCGTCACCGTCTTCTACACGGCGCCGACGGCGATCCGCTCGCTGATCAAGGCCAACGAGGCCAATGCGGCGACGCATCCATCGAAGTACGACCTTTCCAAGCTGCGCATCCTCGGCACGGTCGGCGAGCCGATCAATCCGGAAGCCTGGATGTGGTACTACACGCAGGTCGGCAAGAGCCGCTGCCCGATCGTCGACACGTTCTGGCAGACCGAGACCGGCGGCCACATGATCACGCCGCTTCCGGGCGCCACGCCGCTGGTTCCCGGCTCGTGCACGCTGCCGCTGCCGGGCATCATGGCGGCGATCGTCGACGAGACCGGTCACGACGTGCCCAACGGCCAGGGCGGCCTGCTGGTAGTCAAGCGGCCCTGGCCGTCGATGATCCGCACCATCTGGGGCGATCCGGAGCGCTTCAGGAAGAGCTACTACCCGGCCGAGCTCGGCGGCAAGATGTATCTGGCCGGCGACGGCTCGATCCGCGACAAGGAGACCGGCTACTTCACGATCGTCGGCCGCATCGACGACGTGCTCAACGTCTCCGGCCATCGCATGGGCACGATGGAGATCGAATCCGCGCTGGTCGCCAATTCGCTGGTGGCCGAGGCCGCCGTGGTGGGCCGGCCCGACGAGACCACCGGCGAGGCGATCTGCGCCTTCGTCGTGCTGAAGCAGGCGCGACCCACTGGCGAGGCGGCGCAGAAACTGGCGCGCGAGCTGCGTGACTGGGTCGGCAAGGAGATTGGGCCGATCGCCAAGCCGAAGGACATCCGCTTCGGCGACAACCTGCCGAAGACGCGCAGCGGCAAGATCATGCGCCGCCTGCTGCGCTCGATCGCCAAGGGCGAGGAGATCTCGCAGGACGTCTCGACGCTGGAAAACCCGGCGATCCTGGATCAGCTCAAGGTGGCGCAGTAGCTCCGGGCAGTGGCAGCGGCCGCGCGCCGATGCCACGACCGGCACAAAAAAGGACAGAAGCCCCCATCGCCGGCTGGCGACTGGGGGCCGAAAACTGAGGCAACGGCGCCGGCTGCCGGCCGGGCCGAAGGGGAGGCAAGGGCGTGGCGTTGCTGCTCGTTATCGTGCACACGCTGATCCTGGTCGCGGGCCTGTCGCTGCTCGCTCAGGGCATTGTCGGCATCTTCAACTGGCGCCGGCGGAACGACAACTTCGTCTATCAGCTGTTCTCGATCGTCGCGCGGCCGGTCGTCTCCGCCGTCCGGCTGGTCACGCCGCGGGTGATCCTCGACGAGCACGTGCCGCTGGTGGCGTTCCTGCTGCTGCTGCTCGCCTATTTCGGTGTCGGTCTCTGGCACCGCGAGGTGTGCCTGCAGGACCTGACCCAGGCCGGCTGTGCCAAGTGGGCGGCGGCCCGAGCGGGGTCAGCGCAATGAGCCCGGTCGGCACCTGGCTCGCCAAGTTCTGGCTGCGCCGGCAGGTTGCCTTGGCCGTGCTGCTTGGGCGAAAGCGCAGGGCGATCGAGCTGATGCAGGAGGTGCTGCGTCTCGACCCCGGCGACGCCGGCTCGCGCAATGATCTGGGCAACCTGCTGGTCGAGGTCGGCGAGCCGGCGGCGGCGGTCGAGCAGTTCGTGCTGCTGGTGCAGCGCTGGCCGGAAAATGCCGAGGCCTGGTTCAACCTCGGCTACATCCACGAGAGCCGCGACGACCTGGGCAATGCGGAGCGCTGCTTCCGCCGGGCGCTGGAGCTGAACCCGAAGATCGACCGCGCCTGGTACGGGCTCGGCCTGACGCTGATTCGTGGCGGGCGCCCGGCGGAGGCTGTCGAGGCGCTGAAGAAGAACATCGAGCTGCAGCCATTCTCCCCTTACGGCTACTACCAGCTGGGCATGACCTACCACCACCTCGGCCGGCGCGACGAGGCGCTGCGCATCGAGGAAAAGCTGCGCCGCTTCGAGCCCAAGTTCGCCGCGACGCTGAAGCGCGACATCGAGAAGACCCCGCCGGGGGCGTCCGCCGGCGGTTCACATCCACCGAACAACATCGTCAACGCCAACAAGGAGGCCGTCGCCACACCTGTCTGAAGCCTGCTGCAAACCAAGGAGTAACCGAGGAGAACAGAACATGCAACTGACCGAAAGGCATCGAGACTACTGGAGGCGCACGCTGAACCTGACGATCGTGCTGCTCGCGATCTGGTTCGTCGTCACCTTCGTGATGGCGTACTTCGCCGTCGACCTGAGCAAGATCGTGATCGCCGGCTTCCCGGTGTCGTTCTACATGGCGGCCCAGGGGTCACTGATCGTCTACGTGGTCCTGATCTGGTACTACGCCCACAAGATGGGGCAACTGGACCGCGAGTACGGCGTCGCCGAGGGAGAAGACTGATGAGCGCACAAGTCAGCTCGAACCGGGCTTTCTTCAACCAGCTGAAGAAGTACTACTCCTGGTACACGGGGGGCTTCGTCGCCTTCGTGATCACGCTGGCCATCCTCGAGCAGCTTGGCCTGCCGCGGGTGTGGATCGGCTACGTGTTCCTGTTCGCCACCATCGGCCTGTACGCCGGCATCGGCATCATGAGCCGAACGGCGGATGTGGCCGAGTACTACGTGGCCGGGCGGCGCGTGCCGGCGATCTTCAACGGCATGGCCACCGGCGCCGACTGGATGTCGGCGGCGTCGTTCATCGGCATGGCCGGCACGCTGTATCTGACAGGCTTCGACGGTCTGGCCTTCGTGCTCGGCTGGACCGGCGGCTACTGCCTGGTGGCGTTCCTGCTGGCGCCTTACCTGCGCAAGTTCGGCCAGTTCACGATCCCGGACTTCCTCGGCGCGCGCTACGGCGGCCACATCGCCCGCACGATCGGCATCGTCGGCGCCATCCTGTGCTCGTTCACCTACGTGGTGGCGCAGATCTACGGCGTCGGCATCATCGTTTCGCGCTTCGTCGGGGTCGACTTCGGCATCGGCGTGTTCCTCGGGCTGGCCGGCATCCTGGTCTGCTCGTTCCTCGGCGGCATGCGCGCGGTGACCTGGACGCAGGTGGCCCAGTACATCATCCTGATCATCGCCTACATGATCCCGGTGGTGTGGCTGTCGGTGAAGCAGACCGGCGTGCCGGTTCCGCAGCTGGTCTACGGCACGGTGCTGCAGAAGGTCGAGAAGCGGGTCGACGAACTGCAAGCCGACCCGAAGGAGAAGGAGGTGCGCGGCATCTTCAAGCAGCGTGCCGACGACGCCAACGCCCGCGTCGCCGCGCTGCCGGGCTCATGGGAACAGGGCAAGGCGGACGCCGACAAGAAGGTCGCCGACCTGACTGCCGCCAACGCGCCGCTGGCCGAGATCAATGCCGCGAAGAAGGCAGTCGAGGACTATCCGAAGTCGGCCGCCGACGCCAAGGAGGCCTGGACCAAGGCCGCCGCCGGAGCGGCAGCGCGCTCGGCGCCGCCACGTTCGCATGCGACGCCGTATGACAGCACCAAGGCCGACCCGAAGGAGGCAGCCAAGGACAGCGACACCAAGCGCGTCAACTTCCTGGCGCTGGTGTTCTCTCTGATGCTCGGTACGGCGGCGCTGCCGCACATCCTGATGCGCTACTACACGACGCCGTCGGTCAGCCAGGCGCGCAAGTCGGTGTTCTGGTCGCTGTTCTTCATCTTCCTGCTGTACTTCACCGCGCCGGCGCTGGCCGTGCTGGTGAAGTACGTCGTCTACACGCAGGTGGTGGGAACCAGCTTCGCCAGTCTGCCCGCGTGGGTGTCCGGCTGGGCGAAGGTCGATCCGACGCTGATGTCGGTCAGCGACATCAACAAGGACGGCATCGTTCAGCTGGCCGAGCTCGTGCTGGGCGGCGACATCATCGTGCTGGCCACGCCCGAGATCTCCGGCCTGCCGTACGTGATCTCCGGCCTGGTCGCCGCCGGCGGCCTGGCGGCGGCGCTGTCGACCGCCGACGGCCTGCTGCTGACCATCGCCAACGCGCTGTCGCACGACATGTACTACAAGATGATCAACCCCAACGCCACGACGCAGAAGCGGGTGATGATCTCCAAGATCCTGCTGCTGTTCGTCGCGCTGTTCGCCGCGTGGGTCACGTCGCTGAAGCCGGGCAACATCCTGTTCCTGGTCGGCGCGGCGTTCTCGATGGCGGCCTCGGTGTTCTTCCCGGCGCTGGTGCTCGGCGTGTTCTGGAAGCGCGCCAACAAGTGGGGTGCGATCGCAGGCATGGTTGCCGGACTCGGAACGTGCCTCTATTACATGATCCACACCTACCCGCAGTTCATCGCCTGGTTCGGCACCACCAAGATGGATCTGTGGTTCGGCATCGCGCCGATCTCGGCGGCCATCTTCGGCGTGCCGGTCGGCATCGTCACGCTGATCGTCGTCAGCCTGCTGACGCCTGCGCCGGAAAGCCAGACGCAGGAATTCGTCGAGCACGTGCGCTACCCGTACCTTTCGGGTGACACCGTCGAGACGCTGGCGCGCTGACACACCGCACGCCCACGCAGAGCCCGCGGCACGCCGCGGGCTTTTTTTCGCCCTAATCAAGTCATCGGTCTGCGGGCCGCCTTTAGACTGCCCCGTCTTGCCGCCTCGTGTCGACGGTGGCGGCGTGTCGAGGAGAAGGCAAGCGATGAGCCAGCGCTGGGACGAACTGCTGAAGCGGGATCATGAGGTGACCGAGCGGGTCTTTGCGGCGATGGAGGCGAAGTTCTCCTGCGCTGACCCGCCGCCGCCGGCGCTGGTCGGTCTTCTCGTTCAGTACCTGCATTACGTCGACCAGTGCCACAACCAGAAGGAGGAGCTTCACCTCTTTCCGCGGCTGGAGCAGATGGGCATGCCGCGGCACGGCGGGCCGCTCGGCGTGATGCTGCAGGAGCACGACCGGGCGCGCGAGATCCTTGCGCGGCTTGCTCCCCTGGCGACCGCCTATGCGGCCGGCGATCGGCAGACCCTGGCCGAGCTCGCAGCCGCGTTCGCCGAGTACGCCGCGCTGTGCAAGGACCACTTCTGGAAGGAGAACGACATCCTGTATCCGATGGCGCTGCGCATGCTCGATGATGGGCAGGCAGCCGAGGTGGTCGCCGGCATCGAGCAGGTCGAGGCGGCACTGGGCGCCGGCACGCGCGCCCACTACTACCGCATCGCCGAAGAGATCGTCGGCCGCGCGGAACTGGCCGACCTGTCCTTCGGGCTGGAGCGCGACGTGCTCGCCGCGATCCTGAACACGCTGCCGGTCGAGTTGTCCTTCATCGACCACGAGGACCGCGTGCGCTATTTCAGCCACGAGCACGGCGAGAAGATCTTCGGCCGCACGCGCGGCGCGATCGGCACCGCGGTGCACAACTGCCACCCGCCGAAGAGCCTGCACCTGGTCAACCAGATCCTCGCCGACTTCAAGGCCGGCAGGCGGGAGGTGGCGGAATTCTGGATCGACATGAGCGGACGCATGATCCACATCCGCTACTGGCCGGTCCGCGGCGACGACGGCCGCTACCTGGGCACGCTGGAAACGGTGCAGGACGTCACCGCGATCCGCAGGCTGACCGGCGAGCAGCGGCTGCTCGGCCCGGCGTGAGAAAGGGCGCCGGCGCAGGCGGCCACGGCCGGTGAACGGCGCCCGCGCGTCGGCCGACTCCACGATGGCGGCGCCGATCGAGGTCGAGGTGGTCATCGAGGTCCCGCGCGGTAGTTTCCTGACGCGCGGCTCCACCGGCCAGGTCGACTTCGTCTCGCCGCTGC
>CP070661.1:175128-219014 GCA_020355165.1 Burkholderiales bacterium | reverse complement strand
CCGGCAGCGAGTTCGTCGAGATGTTCGTCGGCGTCGGCGCGGCGCGGGTGCGCGACCTGTTCGAGCAGGCCAGGCAGAAGGCGCCGGCGATCATCTTCATCGACGAGCTGGACGCGCTCGGCCGCGCCCGCGGCATCGCGTCGCCCATCGGCGGCCACGACGAGCGCGAGCAGACGCTGCAGCAGCTGCTGGTCGAGCTCGACGGCTTCGACAGTTCGTCCGGTCTGGTGCTGCTGGCCGCGACCAACCGGCCCGAGATCCTCGACCCGGCGCTGCTGCGCGCCGGCCGCTTCGACCGCCAGGTGCTGGTCGACCGGCCCGACAAGATCGGCCGCGTGCAGATCCTCAAGGTGCACATCCGCAAGGTGAAGATGGCGCCCGAAGTCGATCTCGAGCAGGTGGCGGCGCTGACCACCGGCTTCTCGGGCGCCGATCTCGCCAACCTGGTCAACGAAGCGGCGCTGGCGGCGACGCGCCGCAAGGGCGAGACGATCACGCTCGCCGACTTCACGGCGGCGATCGAGCGGATCGTCGCCGGCCTGGAGAAGCGCAACCGCGTGCTCAACCCGAAGGAGCGCGAGGTCGTCGCCTATCACGAGATGGGCCACGCGCTCACCGCGCTGGCCCTGCCCGGCGTCGACCCGGTGCACAAGGTGTCGATCATCCCGCGCGGCATCGGCGCGCTCGGCTACACCATCCAGCGACCGACCGAGGATCGCTTCCTGATGACGCGCGAGGAACTGGAGCACAAGATCATGGTGCTGCTGGGCGGCCGCGCGGCGGAGAAGCTGGTCTTCGGCCAGCTGTCGACCGGCGCCGCCGACGACCTGGCCAAGGTCACCGACATCGCGCGCGACATGGTGACCCGCTTCGGCATGGTCGAGGAGCTGGGCTACGTCGCCTACGAGGCGCAGCGGCCGCGGTTCCTCGAAATGCCCGGGCTGACGCAGGGCGGCTGCCAGGTCGGCGACCAGACGCAGCAGCGCATCGACGAGGCGGTGCGCGGCATCGTGATGTCGGCCTTCGACCGCACCGCCGCGATCCTCAGCGGCAACCGCGAGGTGCTCGAGCGCTGCGCGCGCGAACTGCTGGCGCGCGAGACGCTCGACGAGAAGGCGATCGGCGAGCTGACCGGCGACCTGAAGCCGCCGCGACCTGCCGGTTCGTGAGGGCGCCGGCCGCTACGCCGGCTTCATCTGCGACTGCAGGTAGTTCTGCAGGCCGACCTCGCCGATCAGGGCAAGCTGCGTCTCCAGGTAGTCGATGTGCTCCTCGGTGTCGTCGAGGATGTCGGTGAAGATCTCGCGCGAGACGAAGTCCTGCGCCTTCTCGCAGCAGGCAATCGCCTCCTTCAGCGTCTTCTGTGCCGCCCGCTCCAGCTGCAGGTCGCCGGCGAGAACGCCGGGCACGTCCCTGCCGATCGCCAGCTTGCCCAGCGTCTGCATGCTCGGCGCACCGTCGAGCAGCAGGATCCGCTCGATCAGCCGGTCGGCGTGCTTCATCTCGTCGATCGACTCCTTGTACTCGTGCTCGCCGAGGCGGTCGTAGCCCCAGTTGCTCAGCATCCGCGCGTGCAGGAAGTACTGGTTGACGGCGGTGATCTCGTTCTTCAGCTGCGCGTTCAGCAACGCCAGCACCTGTTTGTCGCCCTGCATCGATCGCTCCTCGAAGCGCCGCCCCGCGGCACCAGTGAAGGCAAAGTCTAGACCCGCCGCCCGGCACGACCGCCAGCGCGGGTCGCGTCGTTGCCTGCCACCCGTGCCATGCGCATCGGCAT
Organism: Burkholderiales bacterium; assembly: GCA_020355165.1. Classification (GTDB taxonomy): domain Bacteria; phylum Pseudomonadota; class Gammaproteobacteria; order Burkholderiales; family Burkholderiaceae_F; genus JADJWR01. The sequence goes on along the minus strand of CP070661.1, from coordinate 217,237 downwards.
GCTCAGGTCGGCGCCGGGCATGGCGAACAGGCAGATGCGCCGGGTGAGCGACAAGCCGCCAACGCCCGCCCGCTGCACCGAGACGGCGGCCCATGCGTCGGATGCGAACAAACCCTGACAAGCTGCCGCGGCAGCTACCGCAATGCCGGCAGGCTCTGTTGCCGTGCGGATCGCCCGCCTACACTTTGGCCGGGTCAATGGTGAGCCATCCCCGGTTAGAGGAGACCACGATGAACCAGCGAACTGCCCTGAATGTCGTATTCGCGGCGGCGGCGCTCGCCGTCGTTGCTGGTGTGCACGCACAAGACCGTGGCACCTATTCCCTGCGCCACCTGCTGCCGGAAACGGCGCTGAAGGCAACCCGCGCCGCGCTCGAGGACTGCCGCAAGCGCGGCTACCAGGTCGCGGTGGCGGTGGTCGATCGCAGCGGCGTGGCGCAGGCGCTGCTGCGTGATCGCTTCGCCGGTCCGCACACCCCGAACACGGCGATCGGCAAGGCCTGGACCGCGGTCAGCTTCCGCACCAACACGCTGGAGTTCGCAGCCGAGACGCAGGCCGGCAGGCCCTCCTCGGGTGTCCGCGACCTGCCCAACGTGGTCGCGCTCGGCGGCGGCGTGCTGATCGAGGCCGGCGGCTCGATCGTCGGCGCGATCGGCGTCTCCGGTGCCCCGAGCGGCGAAGCCGACGAGCTGTGCGCCAGAGCGGGCCTGGCGGTGATCCGCGAAGACGTCGAGTTCTGACGCACCGGCGTGGCGCCGCGACCCTGCAGCCGACTGCCGTGCCGACGGCAGCGCGCTGCGCGCTGGCCTCGTCGCTGCTGGTCGCTGGAGTTCGTGCTGATCGGCGCGGCTGAGCTGTCCGCCTGGCCGCCGGCGGCCTGAGCCTGGCTGCCGGCCGCACTTGTGCTGCTCGCCGCCGCCGGCACGCTCGGCATCGCCGCGCCGGCATCGAACCGGCCCGGCAACTTCAGCATCCGGCCTGAGCTCAAGCCCGGGGCACGGTTGGTCAGCTCGGGTATCTACCGTCGGATCCGCCACCCGATGTACGGCGCCGTGCTGCTCGGCGGGCGGGCTGCCGTGCTGGCCGATCCGAGGCCGTGGCGGGCGGCGGCGTGGCTGGCCCCGCTCGCGGTGCTGATCGCCAAGCTCCGCCGCGAAGAGCGCCATCTGCTGCAGCGCTTCGGCGACTACGCCGTCTGTCGCCGGTGGACCCGGAGCCCGGTGCCGCCCATCTTCTGACGCTGACGGTGCGCCGCCGGGCGCCGGCCTGTCTAGAATCCCCAGCCGGTTACCGGCCGGCCCCCCGGCCCTGCCCGCCTCCACCGTCATCGACTCCATCCTCGCGACCGCCCATGAAGCTGCGCTCCGCCTTGCTCGTTGCCGCCCTTGCCACCTCCTTCACCGGAACGGCTGCCGCGCAGCCGGTGTTGATGTCCCCCGAGTGGGCGCAGGCGGCGTGCCTGGCCTGGAACCGCGACGCGGTGCTCACCGACAAGCTGGTCGAGTCCGGCTGGGTGAAGAACGACAAGGGCCGCGGCTACAAGGTGATGCAGGTGTTCCGCACCGACTGCGGCGAGAGGCCGACGGCTGAGATGAGGATCGCACTGAAGTCGGACAAGGCGATGTGCGTCTACGGCGGCAACGTCGAGACCGCGCAGCTCGACTCCGGCGCCGACTACGTGATGAGCGCCACCAGCGCCCGCTGGCTCGAAATGGGTCGCGGCGAGTACGGACCGATGAAGGCGATGATGTTCGGCCGCCTCGGGTTCAGCGGGCCGAAGATGGAGGCGATGGGCAACATGGGGCCGTTCGAGAACTTCCTGCTGCTGGTCGGCAAGGTGCCGGGCAGCACGCAGACCTGCCCGTCGATGTAGCCGCCGCGCCGCGACCCGTTCAGCCGTGGCGCCGGCGGCGCAGCCGGGCGAACAGCACTCCGAGCAGCGCCAGCGAGGCGCCGCCCACGGCGAGCACCGGCGCGGTGCCGAACCGCTCGACCAGCCGCGAGGCGACGAACACGCCGGCGGTCTGGCCGAGGAACAGCCCTGAGGCAAACAGCGACACCGCGGCGCCGCGCGACTGCGGCGCCATCTGCGTGGCGTTGGCCTGCAGCGTCGTGTGCAGCATGTAGAAGCCGGCGCCCAGCAGCGTGCAGGCAAGCGGTGCGGTCCACCAAAGCGGTGACAGCGCCGCGGCAAGCAGCGCCAGCGCCATCAGGGTGCCGCCGGTGCGCGCCAGCCCGGCTTCGCCGAGGCGCCTGACGAACACCGCTGACACTGTCACGAACAGCAGGCCGCCGCCGGCGAACAGCATGACGATCGCGCCGGCACGCGCCAGCGACAGGTCGAAGGTGAGATGCAGGTGGGTGGCCATGAAGGCGAGCGCGCCGTACACCGCCACGCCCTCGAGAAAGACGACCGCGAGCACGGTGCGCGCCCAGGGGATGCGCAGCACTTCGGCAGCCTCGCGCACCGGGTGGCCGCTGCGCGGCTGCGGCGGCGCGGCCTCGAGCGCGGCCTGTCGTGAGCGCCACAACAGCACCCCGGCGGCGAGAAAGCAAAGCGAAAGCAGGGCGAACGGCGCCCGCCACAGGCCGTAGTCGGCGGCCAGCCCGCCCAGCCACTGGCCCGCCGCCAGGCCGAGGATCTGCCCGGTGAGGAAGCGCGCCAGCACCGCCTGCCGTCGCTCATACGGCACGGCGTCGCCGATCCAGGCCATCGCCATCGGGATCACCGCGGCACAGGTCGCGCCGGCAGCGAAACGCGCCCACAGCAGCGCCGAATAATCGCTCGCCAGCGCGCAGGCCGCGGCAGTCACTGCCGAGGCAAGCACCGTCAGCGAGACCACCTGCCACTTGCCGAAGCGATCGGCCAGCGGACCGAAGACCAGCTGCATCAGCCCGTAGGCGACCGAGAAGACGGTGATCACGTTGGCCGCGTCGCCGAGCGATACGTCGAAGCCGCTGGCGAGCGCCGGCAGCTGGGCATCGGCGATGCGCATCGACGCCGCGCTGCCGAAGGCGCCGGCCGACAGCAGGACGATCAGGCGGTGCGGATCAGCGGTCTGCGCTGGCGACGACGGCAACTGCCGACCTTCGATGCCCCGGCGCAGGCCGGGGCGCAGGTTCGTCTCGATGCAAACGGCGCCCCGGCCTGCGCCGGGGCCCGGGCCGATCAGTCTGCGCGGCGACCGGCCCCACGCTGGCAGCCGGCCGCCGGCCGGCAGGTCCTAGGGCACCAGCACCGACGAGCCGGTCGTCTTGCGCGAGGCGAGGTCGATGTGCGCCCGCGCCGCGTCGGCGAGCTTGTAGCGCTGGTCGATCTTGAACTTGATCTTGCCGCTCTCCATCATGTCGAACAGCTCCTCGGCCGAGGCTTCCAGCCGCGAGCGCGGCACGACGTGCGTCGCCAGCGTCGGCCGGGTGACGAACAGCGAGCCCTTGGCGGCGAGGATGCCGAGGTTCACGCCGGTCACCGCGCCCGAGGCGTTGCCGAAGCTGACCATCAGGCCGCGCGGCTGCAGGCAGTCGAGCGAGCCTTCCCAGGTGTCCTTGCCGACGCCGTCGTAGACCACCGGCAGCTTGGCGCCGCCGGTGAGCTCCTTGACCCGCTCGACGAAGTTCTCCTTCGTGTAGTCGATCGTCTCCCAGGCACCGTTCTTCTTGGCCAGCGCCGCCTTCTCCGCCGAGCTGACGGTGCCGATCAGCTTCACCCCGAGTGCCCTCGCCCACTGGCAGGCGATCAGCCCGACGCCGCCGGCCGCCGCGTGGAACAGGATCTTCTCGCCGCCCTGCAGCCGATAGGTCTGGCGGAACAGGTACTGCACCGTCAGTCCCTTGAGCATCGCGGCGGCGGCGTCATCGAAGCCGATCTTCTTCGGCAGCCTGACCACCATCGCCGGCGGCATCACCCGCGCCTCGGCGTAGGCACCCAAGGGGCCCTGCCCGTAGGCGACCCGGTCGCCCTCCTTGAGGAACTTGACGTTCGCTCCCACCGCGTCGACCACGCCCGCGCCCTCGAAGCCGAGCCCGTGCGGCGCGGCCGCGGGGTACAGCCCGGTGCGGAAGTAGATGTCGATGAAGTTCAGGCCGATCGCGTGGTTGCGGATGCGGACCTCGTCGGGGCCGGGGTCGGCAACGTCGACCTCGACCAGCTTCAGCACTTCCGGTCCGCCGTGCTCGGAAACGACGATGGCTTTTGCTTTCATCTCACACTCTCCTGGTTGACCTTCCTGACCTGCTGGTTGCGCCCGCCTTGCGGGACAGCACGAACACGCCGGCCAGCACGAGCGTCGTGCCGGCCAGCTGGCTGCCGGAAACCGGCTCGCCGAGGAACGCATAGCCTAGCGCGATCGTCGACACCGGGCCGATCATCCCGGCCAGCGCGACCGAGCCGGCGCCGATGCGCGCCACCGCCATCATGGTCGCGAACACCGGCAGCACCGTGCACAGGACGGCGTTGATCAGCGACAGCCAGAGCACGGGCGCCGGCTGCGCCAGGCTGGCCAGCGGGCGCAAAGCGGCGAACTGTACGCAAACGCCGACGGTGGCGACGCACATCGCATAGGCGGTCAGGCGGATCGCGCTGACCTTCCTGACCAGCTCGCCGGACAGCACCAGGTAGACCGCGTAGCAGGCGGCAGCGCCGAATACCAGCGCCGCGCCCAGAAGCACACCGTCTGCTTCCAGCCGCACGTCGTGCCAGAACACCAGCAGGATGCCGCCGTAGGACAGCAGCAGCGCCAGCAGGTCGAAGCGCGTCACCGGGCGGCGCAGCACCAGCACCGACAGCAGCAGCACCAGGGTCGGGTTCAGGTACAGGATCAGCCGCTCCAGCGCTGCGCTGATGTACTGCAGGCCGAGGAAGTCGAAGTAGCTGGCGAGGTAGTAACCGAGCAGGCCGATGATCAGCAGCAGCCCGTGGTCGCGCCCGCTCAGCGGCGCCGCGTCGCGCGACGTCCACCACAATGCGACCACGAAGAAAGGCACGGCGATGAGCATGCGCAGCGCCAGCAGCGTCTCGGCATCGACGCCGTGGCGATAGGCGAGCTTGACCACGATCGCCTTGGCCGAGAACATCACGCTGCCCGCCACGGCAAGCGCGAGACCGCTGAGGAAGACCTGGCGCGCGGTGGCGTTCACCCGGCGATTGTAGGCACCGGCAGACGAGGTCCATCCGTTACAGTGGGACCGCCCTGCACCCGACGCCTCGGCCCCTGCGCGAACCATGCACGCCTGTTCTCCTCCGCTGACCCCGGCCCTGCCGGCCGCCGGGCCCGGCACGATGGCGGCCGCCGCGGCAGTCCCGGCCGACGAACGACCGACCGGGCGAACGGCGCCAGTGGGACCGGCGCCCGGCGGCGGCCGTTCGACCCGAACGGGCCGTCGTCCATCGCGCGGCGCGCAACGGCCGCGCCGAACCGTTTAGGGTAGCCGGCAGCACACGACCATTCCGTGAACCTTCGTCCTATCCTGCTTGCCGGCCTGACCGCGGCGGCGCTCGCGGCGCAGGCGCAATCGATCCCGACGCTCGAGGGCTGCCGACTGAAAGGCGTCGCGCGGGAAGTCCGCTGCGGCCGCATCGAGGTGCCGGAGAATCCGCGCGCCGCATCCGGTCGCCGGATCACGGTCCACTTCGCGGTGCAGCCGGCGGTGGCGCGCGACAAGTTGCCCGACCCGGTGTTCGTCTTCGCCGGCGGCCCCGGTCAGAGCGCCATGAGCGTCGCCGGCCAGCTGCAGCCCCTGCTGGCGCCTTTGAACGCCCGGCGTGACCTCGTCTTCGTCGACCAGCGCGGCACCGGGCGGTCCAACCCGCTCGGCTGCCGGCCGCCGGAGCGCGCCGCGCCGCTGGCCGAGTCGCTCGACAGCGAGCGACAGGCCGCGCAGCTGGCCGACTGCCTGCGGCGGCTGCGCGGCGCCAACGACCTGGCGCAGTACTCGACCAGCATCGCCATGGCCGATGTGGAGGCGGTGCGTGCCGTGCTCGGCTACGCACGCATCAATCTGTGGGGCGCCTCGTACGGCACCCGCGCGGCGCTCGAGTACCTGCGCCAGTTTCCCGAGCGCGTCCGCAGCGCGGTGCTCGACGGCGTGGCGCCGGCGTCGATGCAGCTGCCGGCGAGTTTCGCCGTCGACGGCGAGCGCTCGCTGAAGCAGCTGATCGCCCGCTGCGAGGCCGCCGCCGACTGCCGTGCGCGCTACCCGGACCTCGGCGGCTCGATCGACCGCCTGCTGCAGGCCATGGGAACGGGCGTCGATATCGAGGTCAGGCACCCGCTGTCCGGGCAGCCGCTGGCGGCGCGGCTCGACCGCGCCGCACTGGCCAACCTGCTGCGGGCACCGCTTTACGCGCCGCAGCTGGCGGCGGTGCTTCCGTTCACGCTCTTCCAGGCGGCCGACGCCGACTACGCGCCGCTGGTGACGCTGGCGCTGGCGGTGGGCGGCAGCGTCAGCGAGAACTTCGCCGAGGGCATGCATTTCGCCGTCATCTGCGCCGAAGACCTGCCCCGCGTCGACGCCGCCGCCGAGGCCGCCGCTGCCGCCACGCGATTCGGCACCGCTGTGCTCGACATGTACCGGCGCGCCTGCCGCGAAGTGCCGGTGCAAGCACCACCGGACGGCTTCTACCGCACGCCGGCGGCAGCTGCGCCGGTACTGCTTCTGTCCGGCGGGGTCGACCCGGCCACGCCGCCACGACACGCCGAGTCGATCGCCGCCGCCCTGCCGAAGGCGCGCCACCTGGTGGCGCCCAACCTCGGCCACGGCGTGTCGATGCAAGGCTGCGCGCCCGAACTGGTGCAGCGGTTCATCCGCCAGGCGGGCTTCGACGGCATCGACGGTGGCTGCCTGGAAACGCTGCCGGCGCCGCCGTTCTTCCGGCCGCCGCAGACCGACGCGCCATGATCGAGGTCGCCCAACTCGCCAAGTCGTTCGAGTCCGGCAGCGGCCGCCGGCGGCGGCGCGTGCCGGCGGTCGCCGACGTGAGCTTCACCGCGCCCGACGGGGCGATCACGGCGCTGCTCGGCCCCAACGGCGCCGGCAAGACGACCACGCTGCGCATCCTGGCGACGCTGATGCGGCCCGATGCGGGGCAGGCGCGGCTCGGCGGGGTCGACGTCACCGACGATCCGCGGGCGGTGCGCGCTGCCACCGGCGTGCTGTCCGATGCGCGCGGCCTGTACGTCCGCCTGACCGCAAGGGAGAACATCGACTACTACGCCCGGCTGCGCGGCGTGCCGGCCGCCGCGGCGGCGCGCCGCCTCGCCGAACTGGCCGAAGTGCTCGACATGGGGGCGCTGCTCGACCGCCGGGTCGACGGCTTCTCCACCGGCGAGAGGATGAAGGTGGCGCTGGCGCGGGCCCTGATCCACGACCCGCAGCACCTGATCCTCGACGAGCCGACCACGGGGCTCGACGTGATGTCGACACGCGCGCTGCGGCGGCTGCTGCTGCAGCTGCGCGCCGCCGGCAAGTGCCTGCTGTTCTCGACCCACATCATGCAGGAAGTGGAGGCGCTGTCCGACCAGATCGTGATCGTCGCGCGCGGCCGCTCGGTGGCGCACGGCACCGCCGCCGGGCTGCGCGAGAAGTCGGGCTGCGACTCGCTCGAGGACGCCTTCGTCAGCCTGGCGCTGGCGCCACCTGCGCGGGGCGCCGCGTGAACGCCGCCTGGGCCGTCTTCCGCAAGGAGCTCAGCGACGCCCTGCGCGACCGCCGGGCGCTGACGATCGCCCTGACGATGGCGCTGCTGTCGGGCCCGGTGGTGTTCACCCTGGTGTCGAACCTCGTCTCCGGCATCGAGGAGCGGGTGAGCAAGCGCGAGATCGTGGTGGTCGCGCAGGAGCGGGCACCGACGCTGGTCAACTTCCTGCAGCGGGCGGGCGCCAGCGTGCTCGCCGCGCCCGCCGACTGGAGCGAGCAGCTGCGCTCCGGCCGGCTGCAGAACGCCGTGGTGCTGCCGCCCGAGGACTTCGAGGAGAAGCTGGCTCGCGGCGAGACGGTGGCGGTCGACGTCGCCTACGACGAGAGCCATGACCGCGCGCAGCCGCTGGTCAGTGCGACGTTGCGCACCCTGCAGGCCTTCAACCGCGAGCTCGGCACGCAGCGCCTGCTTGCCCGCGGCGTCAGCCCGCGGGTGATGGCGGCGATCGAGGTGCAGGAGCGCAACCTCGCCGCCGCGCAGGCGCGCGGCGCGCGGCTGCTGTTCATCGTGCCCTGGGCAGCGCTGATCGTCGCCATCGTCGGCGCGCTGGCGGTGGCGATCGACGTCAGTGCCGGCGAGCGCGAGCGCGGCTCGCTCGAGCCGCTGCTGATGAACCCGGTGCCGGCGTGGGCGATCGTGCTCGGCAAGTGGGCCGTCGTGATGCTCTACTCGGTGGCGATCGTGCTGCTGACCCTGGCCGGCTTCCTGGTGTCGATCCGGCTGATCAGAAGCGAGACGCTGTCGGCGCTGATGCAGCTGGGCGCGCGCGAGCTGTGGCTGTTCCTCGTGCTGCTGCTGCCGTTCGCCGCGCTGATGGCTGCCGTCAACATGCTTGCCGCGACCTTCGGCCGCACGCACAAGGAAGCGCAGACCTACGTCAGCTACATCGCCATGGCGGCGCAGTTCTCGGCGGTCGTGCCGATCTTCCTGACCGTGCGCGACTCGGTGTGGCAGCTGCTCGTGCCCTCGGTGGCGCAGCTCGCCGTGCTGATGAAGGCCCTGCGCGGCGAACCGCTGTCGGCGCTCGACCTGTGGCTGCCGACCCTGGTCTGCATCGCCGGCCTGGCTGCCTGCCTGTTTGCGCAGGCAAGGCTGCTGACGCGCGAGTCGATCGTCTTCTCGCGCGGCTGAGCGTGCCGGCTAGAACAGCAGCCAGCTCAGCGCGTAGAACGCGGCCGCGATCAGTGCCGTTGCAGGGATCGTCAGGATCCACGCCAGTACGATGCGGTGGGCCATGCCCCAGCGCACCGCCGAGGCGCTGCGCACCGAGCCGACGCCGAAGATCGCGCCGGTGATCGTGTGGGTCGTCGACACCGGCACGCCGAGCGCGGTGGCGGTGAAAAGCGTGATCGCGCCGCCGGTCTCGGCACAGAACCCGCCAACCGGCTTCAGCTTGGTGATCTTCTGGCCCATCGTCTTGACGATCCGCCAGCCGCCGAACAGCGTGCCGAGGCCGATCGCGATGTAGCACGACCAGATCACCCAGCCCGGCGGACGCGCGGCGGCGGTATCGGTGAGCTCGGCGGCGATCAGCAGCAGCCAGATGATGCCGATCGTCTTCTGCGCATCGTTGCCGCCGTGGCCGAGCGAGTAGGCGCCGGCCGATGCCAGCTGCAGCCGCCGGAACCAGTTGTCCACCCGCAGCGGCGAGGTTCGTCGGAACAGCCAGGCCACGGCGATCATCAGCAGCGCCCCGAACAGGAAGCCCATCGCCGGCGAGATGAAGATGAACAGCACCGTCTTCAGGACGCCGGCGGTGATGAGCGGCCCGGTGCCCGCCTTGGCGAGCGCGGCGCCGACGATGCCGCCGATCAGCGCGTGCGAGCTGCTCGACGGAATGCCGTACCACCAGGTCACGACGTTCCAGATGATCGCCCCGACCAGTGCACCGAAGATGACGTGCTGGTCGACGATGCCCGGGTCGACGATGCCCTTGCCGACGGTTGCCGCCACCTTGAGCTCGAAGACGAAGACGGCCACGACGTTGAAGAAGGCGGCGAAGGCCACCGCGTGGTGCGGCTTGAGCACGCCGGTGGAGACGACGGTGGCGATCGAGTTGGCCGCGTCGTGGAAGCCGTTCATGAAGTCGAACAGCAGCGCCAGCACGACCAGCATCACGACCACCCAGAGGGCGATCGGCATCGATTCCATCGGTCCGCCTCCGCCGCCGGTTCAGGAGTGCTCGAGCACGATGCCTTCGACCAGGTTGGCGACGTCCTCGCAGCGGTCGGAAATCGACTCCAGATGCTCGTACACCGCCTTCAGCTTGATCAGTTCGCGTGTGTCGGGCTCCTCGCGGAACAGGCGCGACATCGCGCCGCGCATCTCGCGGTCGGCGTCCGACTCCAGCTGGTCGATCTCCTCGCAGGTCTTCAGCACCGCCCGCGACACATCCGACTGCGACAGGCTGGACAGCAGCTTGACGACCTCCCGCACCCGCTCGCAGCAGCGCACCGAGATCTCGGTCAGGCGCATGACGTCGGCGCCGATCCGGCGCAGGTCGTACAGCGACATCACCTCGCTGGTGTCCTGCAGCAGGTCGAGGATGTCGTCCATGCCGTTGATCAGGCCGTGGATCTGCTCGCGGTCGATCGGCGTGATGAAGGTGCGGTGCAGGCTGCGCTGGACCTCGGCGGTGATCTTGTCGGCGGCACGCTCGGCGGCATCGACCGCCGCCGCGTACTGCTCGCGCTTGGCGGCATCGCCGTAGTTCTGAACCATCGCCAGGAAGGCGCGCGAGCCCTCGACCAGGCGATCGGCGTGCTGGTTGAACAGCGTGAAGAAATTGCCTTCGCGCGGCAGCAGCTTGCTGAACACTTGGGTTCTCCCGGGCCGCGCTCGCGCGCCCATCTTGGCGTCGTATCGATCGTGGGCCGATTGTAGGGCGCGGCCGCCTCGCGCCCTGCCCCGCGCTGCGCTGCGGATCGGCTGATCCGCTCGGCCCTCGCCGCCTGCCCGCCTCGCCGACGACCGCGTCGTCCGAACGGATCGGCGCCCGCTCGGGCGCGGAGGCCGATGAGATAATTTTCGCGATGCAGACCCCGCCGACAGTCACCACAGGCGTCGACCTGGCCGCGCTGCTGACGCCGCCGCCGGCAACGATCGGCCGCTTCACCGTGGTCGGCGAGATCGGTCGCGGCGCCAACGGCGTCGTCTATGCCGCGCACGACCCCGTGCTCGGTCGCGAGGTGGCCATCAAGGCGATCCCGCTCGCCGTCAACGACCGCCGACGCGAGCGGGCGGAGGCCGAGTTCATCAAGGAGGCGCGCGCGGTCGCCGGGCTGAACCACCCGCACATCGTCACCGTCTTCGACGCCGGGCGCACCGACACGCTTGCCTACATCGCCATGGAGCGGCTGCACGGCCGCGACCTGCACGAGTACTTGTACGCCGGCTCGCGGCTGGGCGTGCGCCAGGCGGCGGCGCTGATGGCCCGCATCGCCGACGCGGTGCACTACGCGCACAAGCGCGGCCTGATCCATCGCGACATCAAGCCAAGCAACATCTTCCTGTCGCGCGAGATGAAGCCGAAGGTGCTCGACTTCGGCGTCGCCCTGCCGCGCAGCGAGCAGGATGCCGCGCAGCCGACGCAGCTGATCGGCACGCCCAACTACATGTCCCCGGAGCAGGCGCGCGGCGCGCCGATCGACGCGCGCAGCGACGTCTTCTCGCTCGGCGCGATCCTCTACGAGATGGTCACCGGCCGGCGGGCGTTCGACGCGCCGAGCGTCGACGAGCTGCTGGCCCGCCTCGTCGGCGAAGAACCGCTGCCGGTCGCCGATCTGCGGCCGGACGCGCCGCCCGAGCTGGTGCGCATCATCCGCAAGGCGCTGGCCAAGGACATCGAGGTCCGCTACCAGACCGCCGGCGAACTGCGCGACGACCTGGCGGCATTCTCCGGCACCCGCGAGGCGGGCAGAGAGCAGGCCGATGTGACGGCCGCTGACGGCCGGGCGCCGGAGGCGAGGCATCGCCGTCGCGCCCTGTGGCTGGCGCTGGCCGGCGCGGTGCTGCTCGCTGTCGGTGCGGGCTGGTGGCGCGCACGGGAGGAACCCCCGCCGGCGGCCAGCGCCCCGGTGGCGCCGGAGGCGCGCGCCGTTGCGCCCGAGCCCGCCCGGCCCGTCGAACCGGCCGAGCCGCCTGCGGCGGCGGCCAAGGCGACCGCTGCGCCGGTGGCCCGCCGCGCGGCACCGGCAGTGCCGGCGCCGCCCGCCGACGGGCTGGTGACGCTGGCGATCACGCCCTGGGGCGAAGTGCTGGTCGACGGCGAGCGTCGCGGCGTGTCGCCGCCGCTGACCACGCTGCGTCTGCGGCCCGGCTCGTACTCGATCGAGGTGCGCAACGGCGACGCGCCGCCGCTGCAGGCACGCATCGAGGTCAAGGCCGGCGAGACCAAGACGCTGCGCCATCGCTTCTAGCGGCCGCCGCGGCGGCGGCCTGCTGCGCGGGCCAGGACCATTGGCCGCCCGCCGCGTTGCGCGATACGCTCGGCTCGTCCCGACCAGCGTCACAGCCAATGATCGGTCCGCGCGACAAGCCGCTACCGCCGCCTGCCTCTCGGCCGCCCGGCGCCGTCGCCCTCGCGCTGGCGACGCTCCTGCTGTCGGCCTGCGAGACCTTCGCGCCGCCGCCACCGGCCCCGGCCGCCCCGCCGACGGCCAGCGTCGCGGCGCTGTACCTGCAGCCGGCCGAGCGCTCGCTGGTCGACGGCATCCGCCTGTACGAGGAAGCGTCGTTCGAGCGATCCGAGGAGGCGCTGCGGCGGGCACTGGACCAAGGGCTTGCCGACCGGCGCGACCGCGCCGTCGCCTACAAGTACATCGCCTTCATCGCCTGCGCCTTCGACCGCATCGCCGAATGCGAGTCGAGCTTCGCCAGCGCCTTTGCCACCGACCCGCACTTCTCCCTCAGCGACACCGAGGTGGGCCACCCGGTCTGGGGTCCGGTGTACCGCCGCATCGCTGCCGCGCAGCCTAGGCGATAGCGCCGCGCGGCTGCGGCGGGCTGGCCGCCGCTCTACAGCGCGCTGCCCACGGTCCACGCATTGGCCTGCGGCCAGACCAACGTCCGCCGCAGCGCCAGGCCGGCCGACCCTAGAAGCCGATGCGCGCCTTGCGCACGACGCGCTCGGCGGTGACGTCCTCGGCCAGCACCTCGTGCCGCTGCGCCAGCTTGGCATTGCCGAAGGCAGCCAGCAGCACGCGCCGCATCTCGCGCGGCTTCAGCTGCGCCAGCTTTTCGATCGTCGCCGGCGGCGGTTCCTCCGGGAACTGCTGGCCCCAGCTGTGTTCGTCGCGCAGTTCGCGGTAGATGCCGCGGGCAATGCGCCGCGCGCCGTCGGCATCGGGCGGCTCGATCTCGTAGACGTTGACACGATTGAGGATCGGCTCGGGAATCGCCCGCGCCTCGTTGGCGGTGGCGATCCAGACGACGTCGGAGGCATCGATCGGCACCTCGGCGAACTCGTCGACGAATTCGCGGGCGGTGTCGTGCTCGAGCAGCGTGTACAGGCTGCCGAGCGGGTCGTACTGCGCGTCGCCGCCGGCCTTGTCGATCTCGTCGACGATGATCAGCGGGTTGGCGTAGTCGCCGTGCACCAGCGCCTCGAAGACCTTGCCCGGCTTGGCGTTCTTCCACTGCGCCGAGGCGCCGGACAGGATCCAGCCGGCCGTCAGCGAGCTCATGCCGATGAACGAGCATCCGGTGCCGAGCAGCCTGGCCAGCCGGCGCGCGAAGTGGGTCTTGCCGATGCCGGGGTCGCCGAGCAGCAGCATCGGCTCCAGGTCGAGCGGGTCGTCGCTCGACAGGCACAGTGCCAACTGGCGGCGGATGTCCTCCAGCGGCGCCTCGAAATTGGGCAGCTCCTCGATCAGCGCATCGATGTCGGGCAGTGCCGAGGGCTTGATCGTGAAGCGCTGGCCGCCGGCCTTGATCATCTTCACGTAGGTCGACTTCAGGGCATCGCTGGCACCGGCGCCGAGCTCCTGCAGGCCGCTGAGCGCTTCCTCGACGCGCGGCACGTGGTAGACGTTCTTGAAGCCGGCAATGGAGATCGCCGGACGTGCCGCAGGCAGGTTTGCCGATGTCGTCATGACAACCTCCGTTAAGTGCAGCCGCGGCGCGCCTTGCACAAGGCGCGCGCATCACGATGATGACAGGCAAATCGCTTGCCGGCATCGTCCACAAAGCATAGGCAAGATGCAACGCAGCACTCGCCGCCGGTGAGTGCCAGCCCAGCTGACGCCCCTGGGTCGCCGCGCTGCAACGTCAGTGCGGCTGCTGCGCCATCCACACCGCCGCTTCGACGCGCGAGCGGAAGCTGAGCTTCTTCAGCAGGTTCTTCACGTGGACCTTGACCGTGCCTTCGGTGATCGACAGCGAGCGGGCGATGCGCTTGTTGCTCTGGCCGTCGGCCAGGCAGCGCAGCACCTGCTGTTCGCGGTCGGTCAGCAGCCCGAGGTCGCGCTTCGCGCCGCCGGCCGAGTCCTGCGCCTCCTGCCGCAGCGCGCCGGCCAGCCGCGCCGCCAGCGCCGGGCCGATCACCGTCTCGCCGGCCAGCGAGGCACGCACCCGGTCGAGCAGCTGCTCGGGCTCCATGTCCTTGAGCAGGTAGCCGTCGGCGCCGGCGCGGATCGCCCCCATCAGGTCCTCGGCGGCGTCCGACACCGTCAGCATGACGACGCGGCGCGACGGATCGTCGGCCTTGATCGCGGCGAGAATGTCGAGCCCGCTCTCGGCCTTCAGGTTCAGGTCGAGCAGGGTCAGGTCCGGCTCGTGCCGCTGCACCAGTGCCAGCGCCTCGACGCGATTGCCGGCCTCGCCGATCACCTCGATCGACGGCTCCATCGCCAGCAGCTGGACGACGCCCTTGCGGAACAGCGGGTGATCGTCGACCACCAGCACCGTGTGGCGGCCTTCCATGTCAGGCACTCTCGCTGGTCGGCACCTCGGCGGCCGCGCGTGGCATGCGGATCGTCTCGATCCGCGCCGGCACGCGCAGCGACACCCGGGTGCCACCACCGCGGCGCCGGCCGATCTCGACCGATCCGCCGAGCAGGCTGGCGCGGTCGCGCATGATGTCGAGCCCGAAGTGCTGCGCCGGCGAGATCCCGCTGGCGATGCCCACGCCGTCGTCCTCGATACCGACGGCGAAGCTGCCGTCGGCGACGCGCGCCAGCTCGATCGCGACCGAGCGCGCCTGGGCGTGCTTCTCGACGTTGGTCAGCGCCTCGCGGACGATCTGCAGCACGTGGATCTGCGCATTGGCCGACAGTTCCAGCCCCGCCAGTTCGCCCTGCACGACGACCGGCAGCGCAGCGCGCCGGCCGAACTCGTCGATCACCTCCCGCAATGCCGCATCGAAGCTGGCCCCGCCAACCTTCATGCGGAACGTGGTCAGCAGCTCGCGCAGCTGCCGGTAGGCGCTGGAGACGCCTTCGCGCAGCTCGTCGAGCACCGCCTGTGCGGCCTGTGCGTCGCCGCTGCCGTCCAGCAGCGCCGACAGGCGCGTCAGCTGGATCTTGGTGTAGCTCAGCGACTGCGCCAGCGAGTCGTGCAGCTCGCGGGCGATCGCCGAGCGTTCCTCCAGCAGCGACAGTCGCTGGTGCTCCTCGCGCCGCTCGGCGGCCGCCAGCGCCGCGCCGATGTGACGACCGATCGTCTGTGCCAGTTCGAGCTGCCACGCCTCCAGCGCCCGCCCCGGCGGCAGCCGCAGCGGCATCATGCCGTAAGCGATGCCGCCGTCGAGCAGCGGCACGTTGACGATCCGCTGCTCGCCGCGGTCGGTCATCTCCGTACGCGAGACGAAGCGGCCATCGCTGGGGCAGTGCGCGCAGCGGTCGTGGTCGCACAGCTCGGCGCGCAGTGCCTCGTCGCCGGCCAGCGGCAGTCCGTGCGCGCTGCCGGCATGGCGGGCGCAGATCACCGCCCCCTCGCTGCCCAGTTCGTGGCCGAGGTTGGTCAGCACCGTCCGCAGGGTGGCCGAGTCGAGCGCCCGCTCCGACAGCAGCTGCGTGGTCTCGTACAGCAGCGACAAAGAGCGGTTCTTGCGCTCCAGGTCGGCCGTCTTCTCGGCGACCTGCTTTTCCAGCGAGCCGTACAGGCGGGCCAGCTGCTCGACCATCGAATTGAAGGCCTGGCCGAGCTGGCCCATCTCGTCGGGCCCGGTGGCGTTCACCCGCGCCTTGAACGAGCCGGTGCGCACGGCGCGTGCCGAGCGCAGCAGCTCGCTCAGCGGCTGGAACACCTCGACGTGCAGCACCAGGATCGCCGTCACCACCAGGGCGAAGATCATGAAGAAGGCAGCGCCGAGCCACAGGCGCAGCGAGCGGATCCGCGCCTCGAGGTCGCGCTCGAGCAGCACGACGAAGTCGTCGACCCGCGCGACGAACTGGTCGATGCCGCCGAGAAACTCGGCCCGCCGCGCCGCGTCGCCGATCGCTGCCCTGGCGAGCGGCTCGACCTGCCGCTGCCACTCGCTGGCGATCTGGTCGTATGCCCGCCGCAATTCCGAGTCGGCGTCGTCGGGCAGCGCGCCGACCAGCAGCGGGCTCTGCAGCCGCCTGGTGAAGCCGTCGATCGCACCGAGCGCGACGTCGACGCCGTCGCCCGGGACGGTCTGCAGGCTGGCGATGCGCGTCGCCAGCGAGTACGACTGCATGCGCAGCGAGCCGGCGACGTTGATCGCGCTCGCCTTTCCCGTCGATCGCTCGGTGAACACCGTCGCGATGACGATCACCGCCAGCGCGACCAGGGTCACCACGCCGAGGGCGATACCGACCCGCGCCAGAATCGACTGGGTCCAGATCCGCTTCAGAACGTTCAATTCGCCACCCGCCTGCGCCTGCCGCCGACCGAGGAGTCTGCCGCAGTGACGACGTTGCCACGGCGGGCAATGTAACCAACCTCCCCCTTCGGCGCGTGCAGCCTACCTCCAAAGCAATAGGCCGTCGTGCCTCCCTCGTCGGAGTGGCTGGTCGCGCTTGATCTGCATCAGCGAATGGCCGGCAGCCGGCTCCTACCGTGCCGGGCAAGCCTGACCGTAGATCACCGCGAACGAATCGATGCCCGCCGCGCGCGCCGACTGCGCCCATCCCGGCACCGAGCCGACACTGGCCAGCCGGGTGGCGACGCCGCCGGCAACGGAATCGGAAAACCGACTTCAGCAGAGGGAGAGCCCATGACAGCCAAGCAACCAGCCGGCGCCGAACTGCGCCCGACGAGTTCCGTCGACATCGTCGACTGGCGCCCGGAGGACGCGGCCTTCTGGGAATCCACCGGCAGGCGCATTGCCAACCGCAACCTCTGGATCAGCGTGCCGAGCCTGCTGAACGGATTCGCGGTCTGGCTGATGTGGGGAATCATCACCGTGCAGATGCTGAACCTGGGGTTTGCATTCACCCAGGCGCAGCTGTTCACGCTGACCTCGATCGCCGGCCTGGCCGGCGCGACGCTGCGCATCCCGGCGTCGTTCTTCATCCGCATCGCCGGCGGGCGCAACACGATCTTCCTGACCACCGCGCTGCTGATGATTCCGGCCGTCGGTACCGGCATCGCGCTGCAGGACAAGACCACGCCGCTTTGGGTATTCCAGCTGATGGCGCTGCTCTCCGGCATCGGCGGCGGCAACTTCGCCTGCTCGATGTCGAACATCAACACGTTCTTCCCGAAATCGAAGCAGGGGCTGGCGCTCGGCATCAACGCCGGGCTGGGCAACTTCGGCGTAACGACGATGCAGGTGGTCATCCCGCTGGTGATGACCACGGCGGTGTTCGGCGCCCTCGGCGGCGACCCGATGACGCTGGTGAAGCCTTCCGGCACGCTGATCGGCAAGATCGACGCCGGCACGCCGACCTACATCCAGAACGCCGGCTTCGTCTGGCTGCTGCTGCTGGTGCCGCTGGCCTTCGCCGGCTGGTTCGGCATGAACAACCTGCTGCCGATCTCGCCGCACGTCGGCTCGACGGCGCGCGCATTCGGCAGGATCCTGCTGCTGTACGGGGTGGCGCTGATCACCTCCGCGATCGGCCTGTACCTGTTCCTGCCGGCGCCCACCGGAATTGGCGTGCTGAACATGTGGATCGCGCTGCCGCTGATCATCATCGGCACGCTGTTGGCGATGAAGCTGGTCGCCTTCGGCGACATGAAGGCCAACCTGCAGCGGCAGTTCGCGATCTTCAGCGACAAGCACACCTGGGCGATGACCGCGCTGTACATCGTCACCTTCGGCTCGTTCATCGGCTTCTCGATGGCGCTGCCGCTGGCGATCACGGTGATCTTCGGCTTCTCGCACACGCAGGATGCGGCCGGTGCCTGGCAGCACTCCGCCAATCCGAACGCGCCGAGCGCGCTGACCTACGCCTGGATTGGCCCGTTCGTCGGCGCGCTGATCCGGCCGGTGGGCGGCTGGATCTCGGACAAGGTCGGCGGCTCGATCGTCACGCAGGTGATCTCGATCGTGATGGTCGTCGCCTCGGCCGCGGTCGGCTACGTGATGATGCTCGCCTACGGCTCGAAGACGCCGGAGGAGCATTTCCTGCTGTTCATCGCACTGTTCATCGTCATCTTCGCTGCCAGCGGCATCGGCAATGGCTCGACCTTCCGCACGATCGGGATCATCTACAACCGCGAGCAGGCCGGGCCGGTGCTCGGCTGGACCTCGGCAGTAGCCGCCTACGGCGCTTTCGTCGCGCCGCTGGTGATCGGCCAGCAGGTGCGCGCCGGCTCGCCGCAGTACGCGATGTACGGCTTTGCCGCCTTCTACGCCGCCTGCCTGCTGATCAACTGGTGGTTCTATCTGCGCAAGAACGCCTATGTGAAGAACCCGTGACCGGATCGGTGCGCAGCGGCAGCGGCCCCGCACCATGACGAGCACGTAGCGCAACGACCCCTGCAGGACCGATCGCAGATCACCGATCACTGACCACGGAGCACTAGATGAGCAACTTCCTCGACCGGCTGCTGTTCTTCAGCCAGGACAAGACGCCCTTCGCCAACGGTCACGGCGTGGTCACGCAGGAGGACCGGCAATGGGAGGACGGCTACCGCAAGCGCTGGCAGCACG
Source organism: Burkholderiales bacterium (assembly GCA_020355165.1). Lineage (GTDB taxonomy): Bacteria > Pseudomonadota > Gammaproteobacteria > Burkholderiales > Burkholderiaceae_F > JADJWR01. The sequence continues at coordinate 198,479 of CP070661.1, read as the reverse complement.
ACAAGATCGTGCGCAGCACGCACGGCACCAACTGCACCGGATCGTGCAGCTGGAAGATCTACGTCAAGGGCGGCATCGTCACCTGGGAGACGCAGCAGACCGACTACCCGCGCACCCGGCCGGACATGCCGAACCACGAGCCGCGCGGCTGCTCGCGCGGCGCCAGCTACTCCTGGTACCTGTATTCGGCCAACCGGCTGAAGTACCCGCTGGTGCGCGGCCGGCTGATCAGGCTGTGGCGCGAGGCGCGCCGGTCGATGGACCCGGTCGCCGCCTGGGCGTCGATCCAGGGCGACCCGGCCAAGCGCAGCGAGTACCAGGGCAAGCGCGGGCTGGGCGGCTTCATCCGCGCCAGCTGGGACGAGGTCAACGAGATCATCGCCGCCGCCAATGCCTACACGGTCAAGACCCACGGCCCCGACCGCGTGATCGGCTTCTCGCCGATCCCGGCGATGTCGATGGTGAGCTACGCCGCCGGCAGCCGCTATCTGTCGCTGATCGGCGGCGTGTGCATGAGCTTCTACGACTGGTACTGCGACCTGCCGCCGGCCAGCCCGCAGATCTGGGGCGAGCAGACCGACGTGCCCGAGTCGGCCGACTGGTACAACTCGACCTACATCATCGCCTGGGGCAGCAACGTGCCGCAGACGCGCACCCCGGACGCGCACTTCTTCACCGAGGTCCGCTACAAGGGCGCGAAGACGGTGGCGATCACGCCCGACTACTCGGAGGTCGCCAAGCTCGCCGACGTCTGGCTGCATCCCAAGCAGGGCACCGACGCCGCGCTGGGCATGGCGCTCGGCCACGTGATCCTGAAGGAGTTCCACCTCGGCAGCCGCAAGTCGGAGTACTTCACCGAGTACGTCCGCCAGTTCACCGACATGCCGATGCTGGTGATGCTCAGGGGCGACGGCGAGCGCTTCGTTGCCGACCGCTACCTGCGCGCCTCCGACTTCGACGACCGGCTCGGCCAGGCCAACAATCCGGAGTGGAAGACGCTCGCGGTCGACGAGGCGAGCGGCCAGATCGTGCTGCCCAACGGCTCGATCGGCTTTCGCTGGGGCGAGGCCGGCGGCAACGTCGGCAAGTGGAACCTCGAGACGCGCGAGGCACGTGCCGGCGCGGCAACGAAGCTGGCGCTGACCCTGCTCGGCACCGAGGGCTCGGCGACCTCGCCGGTGGCGTTCCCCTACTTCGGCGGCGTGCAGAACGAGCACTTCACCGCCAGCCCGATCAAGGACGTGCTGGTGCGCAACGTGCCGACCCGCACCCTGAAGATCGGCGGCGAGGAGGTCCGGGTCGCCACCGTATTCGATCTGCTGGCGGCCAACTACGGCGTCGACCGCGGCCTCGGCGGCGACCACCTCGGCACCTCGTACGACGACAACGCGCCGTACACGCCGGCCTGGCAGGAGCCGATCACCGGCGTGTCGCGTGCCGCGGTGATCCGCCTGGCGCGCGAGTTCGCCGAGAACGCGCACAAGACGCGCGGCAAGTCGATGGTGATCATCGGCGCGGCGATGAACCACTGGTACCACGCCGACATGAACTACCGGGGCGTCATCAACATGCTGATGATGTGCGGCTGCGTCGGCCAGTCCGGGGGCGGCTGGGCGCACTACGTCGGCCAGGAGAAGCTGCGCCCGCAGACCGGCTGGGTGCCGCTGGCATTCGCCACCGACTGGGTGCGGCCGCCGCGGCAGCAGAACTCGACCTCGTTCTGGTACGCGCACACCGACCAGTGGCGCTACGAGAAGCTGACGGTCGACGAGATCCTGTCGCCGCTGGCCGACCGCAAGCAGTTCGCCGGCAGCATGATCGACTTCAACGCCCGCTCCGAGCGCATGGGCTGGCTGCCGTCGGCGCCGCAGCTGCAGACCAACCCGCTGCAGGTCTGCCGCGACGCCGCCGCCGCCGGCATGGAGCCGAAGGACTTTGCCGTCAAGGCGCTGAAGGACGGCTCGCTGAAGCTGTCGTGCCTGGACCCCGACAACCCGGCCAACTGGCCGCGCAACCTGTTCGTCTGGCGCTCCAACCTGCTCGGCTCCTCGGGCAAGGGCCACGAGTACTTCCTCAAGCACCTGCTCGGCACCAGCCACGGCGTGATGGGCAAGGATCTCGGCGAGGAAGGCGCCGCCAAACCGGTCGACGTCAAGTGGCACGAGCAGGGACCGCAGGGCAAGCTCGACCTGCTGGTGACCATCGACTTCCGCATGAGCACGACCTGCCTGTACTCGGACATCGTGCTGCCGACGGCCACCTGGTACGAGAAGAACGACCTGAACACCTCCGACATGCACCCGTTCATCCACCCGCTGTCGACCGCCGTCGATCCGGCGTGGCAGGCGCGGTCGGACTGGGAGATCTTCAAGGGCATCGCCAGGAAGTTCTCCGAGGTCTGCGCCGGGCACCTGCGCGTCGAGAAGGACCTGGTGCTGGTGCCGACGCTGCACGACACGCCGACCGAGCTGGCGCAGCCGCTCGAGGTGCGCGACTGGATGAAGGGCGAGGTCGACCTGGTTCCCGGCAAGACCGGCCCGCAGATGGCCGTCGTCGAGCGCGACTACCCCAATACCTACCGGCGCTTCACCGCGCTCGGCCCGCTGATGACCAAGATCGGCAACGGCGGCAAGGGCATCGCCTGGAACACCGCCGACGAGGTCGAGGCGCTGAAGGCGCTGAACGGCACGGTCGGCGAGCCCGGCCCGACCCAGGGCATGGCCAGGATCGAGTCGGACATCGACGCCACCGAGGTGATCCTGATGCTGGCGCCGGAGACCAACGGCCACGTCGCGGTCAAGGCCTGGGACGCGCTGTCGAAGATCACCGGCGTCGACCACAAGCACCTGGCGCTGCACCGCGAGGACGAGAAGATCCGCTTCCGCGACATCCAGGCGCAGCCGCGCAAGATCATCAGCTCGCCGACCTGGTCCGGCCTGGAGAGCGAGAAGGTCTCCTACAACGCCGGCTACACCAACGTGCACGAGCTGATCCCGTGGCGCACGCTGACCGGGCGGCAGCAGTTCTACCAGGACCACCTCTGGATGCGCGCCTTCGGCGAGGGCTTCTGTGTCTACCGGCCGCCGGTCGACATGAAGGCGGTCGCGCCGGTCAGGGGACGCAAGCCGAACGGCAACGGCGAGGTGGTGCTGAACTTCATCACGCCACACCAGAAGTGGGGCATCCACTCCACCTACACCGACAACCAGATCATGCTGACGCTGAACCGCGGCGGGCCGGTGGTCTGGCTGTCGGAGACCGACGCCAAGGCGGCCGGGATCGTCGATAACGACTGGATCGAGCTGTACAACAGCAACGGCGCCATCGCCGCGCGCGCCGTCGTCAGCCAGCGGGTCAACCCCGGCATGTGCATGATGTACCACGCGCAGGAGAAGATCGTGAACACGCCGGGCTCGGAGATCACCGGCCAGCGCGGCGGCATCCACAACTCGGTCACCCGCGCGGTGCTCAAGCCGACCCACATGATCGGCGGCTATGCGCAGCAGAGCTACGGCTTCAACTACTACGGCACGATCGGCACCAACCGCGACGAGTTCGTGGTCGTTCGCAAGATGGCCAAGGTCGACTGGCTCGACTCGCCCGCCCCGGATGCCCTGCAGCAGGCCGCAGCGGCCGCGAACGCCTGAGGAGAAACGCGATGAAAGTTCGTGCGCAGATCGGCATGGTGCTCAATCTCGACAAGTGCATCGGCTGCCATACCTGCTCGGTCACCTGCAAGAACGTGTGGACCAACCGGACCGGCGTCGAGTACGCGTGGTTCAACAACGTCGAGACCAAGCCCGGCATCGGCTACCCGAAGGAGTGGGAGAACCAGGACCGGTGGAAAGGCGGCTGGGTGCGCAGCCGCGGCGGCGCGCTGCAGCCGCGCCAGGGCGGCAAGGCGCGCATCCTGATGAACATCTTCGCCAACCCCAACCTGCCGGAGATCGACGAGTACTACGAGCCGTTCGACTTCGACTACGACCACCTGCACAGCGCGCCGGAGATGACGGCGGCGCCGACCGCGCGGCCGCGCTCGCTGATCACCGGCGAGCGGATGGAGAAGATCGAGTGGGGGCCGAACTGGGAGGAGATCCTCGGCGGCGAGTTCGCCAAGCGCTCGAAGGACGCCAACTTCGCCGAGATGGACAAGCAGATCTACGGCGAGTTCGAGCGCACCTTCATGATGTACCTGCCGCGGCTGTGCGAGCACTGCCTGAACCCGACCTGCGTGGCCTCCTGCCCGTCCGGCTCGATCTACAAGCGCGAGGAAGACGGCATCGTGCTGATCGACCAGGACAAGTGCCGCGGCTGGCGGATGTGCGTCTCCGGCTGTCCGTACAAGAAGATCTACTACAACTGGTCCACCGGCAAGGCCGAGAAGTGCATCTTCTGCTATCCGCGCATCGAGGCCGGCCAGCCGACGGTGTGCTCGGAGACCTGCGTCGGCCGCATCCGCTACCTCGGCGTGCTGCTGTACGACGCCGACCGCATCGAGGAGGCCGCCTCGGCCGAGCACGCGCGCAACCTGTACGACGCGCAACTGGCGATCTTCCTCGACCCGAACGACCCGGCGGTGATCGAGCAGGCGCGCGCCGACGGCGTGCCCGATGCCTGGCTCGCCGCCGCACGCGCCTCGCCGGTGTACAAGATGGCGGTCGACTGGCGGGTGGCGCTGCCGCTGCATCCCGAGTACCGCACGCTGCCGATGGTCTGGTACATCCCGCCGCTGTCGCCGGTGCAGGCGCGGGTGGAGGCCGGCGCGATCGAGATGAAGGGCGAGATCCCCGACGTCTCCAGCCTGCGCATTCCGCTGAAGTACCTGGCCAACCTGCTCACCGCCGGCGACGAGGTGCCGGTGGCGCGCGCGCTGGAGCGGATGCTGGCGATGCGCGCCTTCATGCGCGGCCGCCACGTCGACGGCGTCGACCGGCCGGAGATCCTGCAGCAGGCCGGCATCACGGCGCCCGAGGTCGAGGAGATGTACCGGATCATGGCGATCGCCAACTACGAGGACCGCTTCGTCATCCCGACCACGCACCGCGAGTACGCCGAGGACGCCTTCGACCTGCGCGGCTCCTGCGGCTTCACCCTCGGCAATCCGGCCGACCAGAAGGCCGGCGTGAAGAGCCTGTTCGGCGGCAAGCGCAAGGTCATCAGCATCAAGGCGGAGGCGTGATGAAGGCCAGGCAGACGGATCCCTCGGCGCTCGCCCTGCGCGCGCTGGCGCGGCTGCTCGACTACCCGGCCGAGCCGCTGTTTGCCCACCTCGGCGAACTCGCCGCCGCGCTGGCGTCGGCGCCGGTGCGGCAGGCGCGGCGCGCAGCCATCGGCTCGCTGCTCGACCGGCTCGCCGGCTGCGACCCGCTCGACGCGCAGGAGCTGTACGTCGACACCTTCGACCGCGGCCGGCGCACCTCGCTGAACCTGTTCGAGCACGTGCACGGCGACTCGCGCGACCGCGGCCAGGCAATGGTCGACCTGCTGGCGATGTATCGCGCCGCCGGCATCGAGCTCGCGTCCGACCAGCTGCCCGACTACCTGCCGGCGTTCCTCGAGTACCTGTCGACGCTGCCGGCGCGGCAGGCACGTCAGCAGCTCGCCGAGGTGACGCACCTGGTGCGCGCCGTCGGCGCCGTGCTCGCCTCGCGGCGGTCGGACTACGCCGGCGCCTTCGACCTGCTGCTGGCGCTGGCCGGCGAGCCGGCGCTCGGTGCCGAGGCGGCCGGCGAGGACGACACCTCGCCTGCCGCCATCGACGCCGCCTGGCTCGACGCCCCGGTCGACTTCATGGGCGCCGCGGCGCCCTGCGCCACGGCGCCCCGGCCGGCCACCGAACAACCGATCCAGTTCCAGCGGAGAGTCGCATGAGCTCGCTGCACACCCTCGCCTTCGGCGTCTATCCGTACATCTGCATCGCGGTGTTCCTGATCGGCAGCCTGATCCGCTTCGACCGCGAGCAGTACACGTGGAAGTCGGACTCCAGCCAGCTGCTGCGCACCGGCCAGCTGCGGGTCGGCTCCAACCTGTTCCACATCGGCATCCTCGGCATCTTCTTCGGCCACCTGTTCGGGCTGCTCACGCCGATCCCGGTGTTCCACGCCCTCGGCATCGAGGCGCCGGCCAAGCAGATGCTGGCGATCGTCGCCGGCGGGGCGGCCGGATTCGTGATGCTGATCGGCCTGCTGATCCTGCTGCACCGCCGCTTCACCGAGCCGCGCATCCGCGTCACCACGACCACGATGGACTGGGTGGTCCTGTGGCTGCTGGCCGTGCAGCTGGCGCTCGGCCTGCTGTCGCTGTACTTCTCGTGGCAGCACCGCGACGGCGCCGAGATGATCAAGCTGATGACCTGGGCGCAGCACCTCGTCACGCTGCGCACCGACGCGGCCAGCTACATCATCGACGTGGCGCCGATCTTCAAGCTGCACCTGGTGCTCGGCATGACGATCTTCCTCGTCTTCCCGTTCTCGCGACTGGTGCACATCTGGAGCGGCTTCGCCGCGCTCACCTACCTCGGTCGCGCCTACCAGGTCGTGCGCGCGCGGCGCTGATGCTGGCCCGCGACATCCACGACCGCCTGCTGGCGCGCGCCCGCGCGCTGGGGCTGCAGGGCGACGGTGACGAGCAGCTGCTCGACGCGCTGCTCGACCGCGAGGTGCCGCTGCCTCCGCCGACCGAGGCCGACTGCCGGCGCTACTTCGACCAGCACCCGCAGCTGTTCCGCAGCGGCGAGCTGGTCGAGGCCGACCACATCCTGTTCGCCGTCACCGATCGGGGGCCGCCGGCGGCGCTGCGCCAGCGCGCGCAGCAGGTGCTCGAGCAGGCGCTGGCCGCGCCGGAGCGCTTCGCCGAACTGGCGCGCGAGTTCTCCAACTGCCCGTCGGCGCAGGCCGGCGGCAGCCTCGGCCAGATCGCGCGCCGCGACGTGGTGCCAGAGTTCTGGCAGGCAGTCGCCACCTTCGCCGGCGGCGGCGTCCTGCCCGGCCTGGTCGAGTCGCGTTACGGGCTGCACGTAGTACGGGTGCGCCGGCGCATCGAGGGAAGGTCGGTGCCGTACGAACAGGCGCGGCCGCGGATCGCCGCTTGGCTGGAGGAGCGCAACCTCAGGCAGGCGCTGCGCGAGTACGCGCTCGACCTGATGCCCGAAACCGGCCCAGATCACCCGCACTGAGCGCCGCCATGCCCGACCCTGAACTGCTGCGGCGGCTCGCGCGCTTCGAAAAACAGGTCTTCCCGCGCTACAAGACGACCTTCCGCCGGCTGGTCGACGAAGGCCAGCAGCCGAAGACGCTTTTCATCGGCTGCTCGGACTCGCGCATCGTGCCCTTCGCCCTCATGGACTGCGGCCCGGGTGACCTCTTCATCGCCCGCAACGTCGGCAACCTGATTCCCCCGTGGGACATGTCGGCCGGTTTCCACGGCACCGCGGCAGCGATCGAGTTCGCGGTGCTGCAACTGCAGGTGCAGAACATCATCGTCTGTGGTCACAGCCACTGCGGCGCCATCCGCGGCCTGTACGAGCCGCCGCCCGCGGAGGCCACGCACCTGGCCGCCTGGCTGGAACTGGCGCGCGACGCCGTGCTGCCGGTACGCGCATCACCCGAGGCGCTGCGCCGCGTCGAGCAGCGCTCGATCGTGCTGCAGCTCGAGCGGCTGCTCAGCTATCCGATGGTGGCCAGCCGCGTCCAGCAGGGCGAACTGTTCCTGCATGGCTGGTACTACGTGATCGAGAGCGGCCAGGTGCTGGTGCTCGAGGCCGACAAGGGACGCTTCGTGCCGCTCGACGAACTCGCCGCGGCGCCGGCGGTGCCCTCCTCGCCGGCCACGCCGGCCGAGGTCGACGCCTCGCACTGGTCGAGCCTGGCAGGGCCGGCCTGACGAAACGGCAGGCCGCAGACCCATACAGAGCCGGTCCCGCCGCCCGCGATGACCGCACCGCAAGAACGCAAACCATCCGACTTTCAAGCCCCTGGAGCCCGGATCATGGCGATGACGGAAAAGGGAAAGAGCTACCAGGTCCTGGCGATGAACACGTTGGCCTTCACGGTCAACTTCGCCATCTGGACCATGTTCTCGATCATCGGCATCAGGATCAAGCAGGAGCTCGGCCTGAACGAAACCGAGTTCGGCCTGCTGGTGGCCACGCCGATCCTCACCGGTTCGCTGATCCGCCTGCCGCTGGGCGTGCTGACCGACCGCTTCGGCGGGCGCATCGTGTACTTCATCCAGATGCTGCTGGTGGCGATCCCGACCTACGGGCTGGCCTTCGCCACGCAGTACTGGCAGTACCTCGTCATCGGCCTGTTCGTCGGCCTGGCCGGCGGCTCGTTCGCGGTCGGCATCGCCTACACGTCGGCGTGGTTCCCCAAGGAAAAGCAGGGAACGGCGATGGGCATCTTCGGCGCCGGCAACGCCGGTGCCGCGGTCACCAACCTCGCCGCACCGCTGATCGTGGTGGCGTTTGGCTGGCGCATGGTGCCGCAGGTGTACTCGGTCGCGATGCTGGTGATGGCAGTCGTCTTCTGGTTCCTCACCTATCCCGACCCGAAGCTCGCTCAGCGCAAGGCCAGGAAGGAACACCTGACGCTCGCCCAGCAGCTGGCGCCGCTGACCGAAGCCCGCGTCTGGCGCTTCGGCCTGGCGTATTACTTCGTCTTCGGCGGCTTCGTCGCGCTCGCCCTGTGGCTGCCGAAGTACTACATCGGCGAATACAAGCTCGACCTGAAGACGGCGGCCTTCATCACCATGTTCTTCACGCTGCCCTCCGGCGTCATCCGCGCCCTCGGCGGCTGGGTGTCGGACCGCTGGGGCGGCGATACCGTCACCTGGTGGGTCTTCTGGGTGTCGATCGTCTGCCTGTTCTTCCTGTCCTACCCGTCGACGACGCTGATCGTGCACGGCATCAAGGGCGACGTCAGCGTGCAGATCGGCGTCGGCATCGTGCTGTTCACCGTGCTGGTGTTCATCGTCGGCATGGCCCAGGGCATCGGCAAGGCGAGCGTTTACCGCAGCCTGGCCGACCACTACCCGGACAACATGGGCTCGGTCGGCGGCCTGGTGGGCGTCATCGGCGGCCTCGGCGGCTTCTCGCTGCCGATCATGTTCGGCATCGCGGCCGACGCCACCAACGTGCGCAGCAGCACCTTCATGCTGATGTACGCCGTGCTCGCCGGCGTGATGGTCTGGACCTGGGCGGCAGCGCGCAGCGAGCGGCAGGCGATCCTCGAGAAGGACACCCGGCTGCGCGACCAGCTGGTCGAGGGGCAGCTGCTCGACGCGCGGGCAGCGCGGGCCCGCGGCCGCTGGCTCATCGACTGGCGGCCCGACGAGCCGGCCTTCTGGCAGGCCGCCGGCCGGCGCGTCGCCGTGCGCAACCTGCTGTTCTCGATGCCGGCGCTGTTCCTGTCATTCGCAGTGTGGATGGTCTGGAGCGTGGTGGTGGTCGAGCTGCCGAAGATCGGCTTCAAGTTCAGCACCGGCGAGCTGTTCTGGCTGGCGGCCCTGCCCGGGCTGTCCGGCGCCGGGCTGCGGCTGGCGTACTCGTTCGTGGTGCCGATCTTCGGCGGCCGCAACTTCACCATCTTCAGCACCGCGTCGCTGCTGCTGCCGGCGCTGTGGATGGCGCTGGCGGTCCAGGATCCGAACACCCACTACGCGGTGTTCGTTGTCATCGCGCTGCTGTGCGGCCTCGGCGGCGGCAACTTCTCCGCCAGCATGGCCAACATCAGCTTCTTCTTCCCGAAGCGGATGCAGGGCACGGCGCTCGGCTGGAACGCCGGCGCCGGCAACCTCGGCGTCGGCGTCATGCAGGCGGTGGTACCGGTCAGCATCTACGGCGGCGCGCTGGCGATCATGGGCGGCGGCCCGCAGGCCTACGACGACCCGCTGGTGAGCCAGGTCTGGCTGCAGAACGCCGGCTACATCTGGGTGCCGTTCATCCTGCTGGCAACGCTGGCCGCCTGGCTGGGCATGGACAACATCCGCGGCGTGCAGGCGACCTTCCGCGAACAGGCGGCGATCTTCCGTCGCCGGCACTCCTGGATGCTCGCCTGGCTGTACGGCGGCACGTTCGGCTCGTTCATCGGCTTCGCCGCAGCGTTCCCGACCCTGCTGGCGACGCAGTTCCCGCAGTCCGGCCTGCTGAAGTACGCCTTCGTCGGGCCGCTGCTCGGCGCCCTGATCCGGCCGCTGGGGGGCTGGCTCGCCGACCGCATCGGCGGGGCGCGGGTCACCTTCTGGAACTTCATCGTCATGTTCGTCGCGTCGCTGGCCATCTTCGGCTTCCTGCCGGCGGCGGGAAGCAGCGGCAACGCGCAGGCGTTCTACTGGACCTTCATCGTGCTGTTCCTGACCACCGGCATCGGCAACGGCTCGGTCTTCCGCATGGTGCCGACGGTGTTCATGACCCTGCACGCGCTGCTGGCCAGAGGCAAGGGCGAGGCGGCGGCCGCGCGGGCGAAGCGCGAGGGCGAGATCGAGGCGTCGGTGGCGCTCGGGTTCACGGCGGCGATCGCCGCGCTCGGCCTGTTCTTCATCCCGATGGCGGTCGGCGTCTCGCTGGACGCCACCGGCAGCCCGCACGCCGCCTGGTACGTGTTCGTCACCTTCTACCTCAGCTGCGTGCTCGGCACCTGGTACTGGTACCGGCGCCGGGAGGCCGAGATCCGCTGCGACTAGCCGCAGGCCGGCCGGCCTGCGGCGGCCGCGCTCGGGCCCGGCGGCGCAGCCGCCGGCGACGCCCGGCGCGGCTGCTGCATACTGCGGAGCAGCACCCCCGCTGCACGCTCCATGACCGCCACCCCGCCGAGCGCCGAGGCCTTCATCGCCAACCTGCCGCTGTTCAGGGAGCTTTCCGGCGAACAGCGCTCGCGCATCGCCGAAAGCGCGCGCCTGCTGCGGCTGGCGCGCGGCGAAGCGCTGTTCCGCCGCGGCGACCCGGCCAGCGCCACCTACATCGTCTGCTACGGCCGCGTGAAGCTGTCGATCGTGTCGCCGACCGGCGTCGAGAAGGTGGTCGAGATCATCGAGCAGGGCCAGAGTTTCGGCGAGGCCGTCATGTTCCTCGAGGTGCCGCACGTGGTCAGCGCACAGGCGCTGGCCGACAGCCTGCTGCTCATGGTGCCCAAGGAGACCGTCTTCGAGAACATCGACCGCGATCCGGTATTCGCCCGCCGTATGCTCGCCGGGCTGTCGCGGCGGCTGCACCAGCTGCTCGCCGACGTCGAGGCCTACTCGACGCGCTCGGCTACCGAGCGGCTGATCGGCTTCCTGCTGCACGACTGTGTCGGCGCCGGTGCCGAAGCTGGCGCAGAGCAACCCCAGGGCAGCATCGACATCGAACTGCCGGTCGCCAAGGGGGTCATCGCATCGCGGCTGAACCTGACCCAGGAACACCTGTCGCGCATCCTGCACGAGCTGTCGGCGCTCGGGCTGATCGAGGTGCACGGCCGACGGATCCATGTCCGCGATGTCGACCGACTGCGACAGCACGCGCGCTGATCGCCCGAGCGTCAACGCGCATGGCGGCAGGGCCGCGCATGCCGGCTCCGCGGCCGCGCAAGCCGCCCGGCGGTACCGCTGGACACGGCGCGGGATGCTGCGCCGGGCGGCACCGGCGAGTGCCGCTTGGCGGGACGCCGGGGGGCCGCTGCGCCGGCCTCTGATCGCAGCTGAGTTGACACGGCTCAAGGCGCCGGCGCTGCCTGCCACCGACACTGGCGCGTTTTCCACCCGTTCGTGGCGGCCCTGCCCTGCCGGCGCTGCCCCGCCCGGCCGCGACGGCGCCCAGCGACCAGGGATCGAGATGAACGCTTGCCAGCAGCGACCCGTGGTTTATTCGTGCTCCGGCTGCTCCAGCGCCGCCCAGCTGGCCAATGCCGTGGCGCTGAAGCTCGATCGTGCCGGCATCGCCGAGATGTCGTGCATCGCCGGCGTCGGCGGCGACGTGCCGTCGCTGCTGAGCACGGCGAAGTCCGGCCGGCCGATCGTCGCCCTCGACGGCTGCGCGCTGGCCTGCGTGCGCAGTTCGCTGGCACGACACGAGCTTTCCCCGGCGCTGTACTTCGACCTTTCCGAGCAGGGGGTACGCAGACTCCAGCACGTCGATTTCGACTCGGTGCAGGCGCAGCGGGTCTTTCGCGCGGTGGCACAGCAGATCGCGCGCGCGCTGCCTACTCGGGCGGAGGCTGAGTCGGCGCTGATGCGGCCGCGGCTCAGCGCCGGAGTCTGTTCGTGAGCCCGGCGAAACTGCCGCCGCTGCGGCTCGGCGGCCGCGAACTGAAGCCGATCGTCCAGGGCGGGATGGGGGTCGGCATCTCCGCCCACCGCCTGGCCGGAACGGTGGCGGCGAACAACGCGGTCGGCACGCTGGCCTCGGTCGACCTGCGCCGCCACCACCCCGACCTGATGGCGCGCACCACCAATATCGGCGCCGGCGAGGAGGCCAGGGCCGCGATCAACGCCGCCAACCTCGAGGCGCTCGACCGCGAGATCGGCGCCGCGCGCCGCCTCGCCGCCGGCGCCGGACTGCTGGCGGTGAACGTGATGCGCGCGGTGTCCGATTACGCCGCCTACGTGCGCCAGGCCGCTGCCTCCGGCATCGACGCGATCGTCGTCGGCGCCGGGCTGCCGCTCGACCTGCCGGAACTGACGGCCGACCACCCGCGGGTGGCGCTGGTGCCGATCCTGTCCGATGCGCGCGGCATCGCACTGGTGCTGAAGAAGTGGGAGCGCAAGGGCCGGCTGCCGGATGCGATCGTCATCGAGCACCCGAGGCACGCCGGCGGCCACCTCGGCGCGGCAAGGATCGAGGACCTCGACGATCCGCGCTTCGAGTTCGAGCAGGTGATCCCCGAGGCGCGCGCGCTGCTGCGCTCGCTGGGTGCCGAGGACCGGGTGCCGCTGATCCCGGCCGGCGGCATCAACACGCCGCAGCGGGTGCGCCAGCTGTTCGACCTCGGCGCCTCGGCGGTGCAGGTCGGCACGGCGTTCGCCGTCACCGAGGAGGGCGACGCCCACCCCGAGTTCAAGCGCGTGCTGGCCGAGGCGAAACCCGAGGACATCGTCGAGTTCATCAGCGTTGCCGGTTTGCCGGCGCGCGCAGTGCGCACGCCGTGGCTGGAAAACTACCTGCGGCTGGCATCCAGGCTGCAGGCGAAGGCGGCCGTGCGCACGGCGACGAAGCGCTGCACGATGGTGTTCGACTGCCTGGCGCAGTGCGGCCTGCGCGACGGCATCGCCAAGATCGGCCAGTTCTGCATCGACCACCAGCTGGCCGCCGCGCTGCGCGGCGACGTGATGAGCGGCCTGTTCTTCCGCGGCGATGGCAGGCTGCCGTTCGGCAGCCAGATCCGCCCGGTACGCGAGCTGATCGCCTTTCTGCTCGGCGAAACGGATGCGCTGGCGCGCAGCGCGCCGGCCGGGCAGACCGCAGCGGTTACCTGATCCGGCGCGGCCCGGCCTTGCTCGCCGCCGTGCTCGTCTTCGCCTGGATTGTCGGCACCGCGCTGCAGCGTGATCCACTCTGGGCGTTGAACAGCGGCTGAGCCACGCCGGCGGTCGGGCGCTTGACTCAAGTCAACGCCAACCGAAGTGGGTATTGCCGACGACACGGTCGGCGCGCGCAGACTGCGCGCCTGCCGACCGCACGGCCGAAGGGTCGGGCGGCCGCAGTTTCGCACCCGGGAGGTGACCGTGGCCCTGATCGATTTCCGCACCCCGGCGGCCGGCTTCGACCAGCCGCTCGAGTTGTGGCTCGCCTGCCACGACCGCGTGCGGCGCATGGCCAGCCTGCTCGAGCGTCTGGACGAGCACCTGCGGGAAAAGGGAGCCGACGAGGCCGCCCAGGTGACGGCGGCGTCGATCCGCCGCTATTTCGACGAGGCGGCGCCGCGCCACCACGAGGACGAGGAGGTCGACCTGTTCCCGCTGCTGCGCCGCCTGTTGCCGCGGCGGGCGCCGAAGAAGGCAGCCGCCGTGTTCAGCGCGCTCGACCGGCTGCAGGCCGAGCACCTCGAGCTCGGCAGGCTCTGGCAGCAGGTGCGGGCGACGCTGCTGGCCCTCGAGGCCGGCCAGCCGGCGAAGCTCGAGCGCGAGCTCGTGCAGCGGTTCGCCGCCGGCTATCGCGCACACTGCGAACTGGAGGACACGGTGGTCGCCGATGCGCTGAAGGGCTGCCTCGGCGAAGTCGACCTCGACGCGCTCGGCCAGTCGATGGCCGAGCGACGCGGCGTCGACTGGACCCACCTGCACAGCAGCCGCGGCAAGTAGGCCGCGGGCGCGGAGTCGGCGCCGCCTGCGCTGCGGCCAAGCGTCGGCCACGACATGCGCGTTGCTTCGCGCGCCCGGCCGGCGCGGCGCCGCTTGCCAACCGTGTCGGAGGCCGCTGGCGGCTAACGCCTGCGCCTGCCGCCGAGCAGCGAGCCGAGGATGCCGCGCGAGATCTCGCGCGCGATCGACGAGCCGACCGAGCGCGCGGCGCTCTTCGCCGCCGCCTCGACCATCCCCTCGCGCCGGCCGCCGCGCGGTCCGGTCGAGCCGAACAGGATGTCGCCGAGGCCGCCGAGGATGCCGCCGCCGGCCGGCGCCGGTGCCGTGCCGCCGGCCGCGCCCTTGCCGTCCGCTGCCGGTGCCGCCTGCTGCGCCCGCGCCTTCAGCATCTCGAACGCCGATTCGCGGTCGATCGCCCTTTCGTACACGCCCGCCACGAGCGAACGGCCAATCAGCGCGCGCCGCTCGTCAGGCCCGATCGGGCCGATCTGCGAGGCCGGCGGCAGCACCCACGCTCGTTCGGTGACGCCCGGCGTGCCCTTGGCGTCGAGCAGGGAGACCAGCGCCTCGCCGACGCCGAGCTCGAGGATCGCCCGCTCGAGGTCCAGCTTCGGGTTCGGTCGCATCGTCTGCGCCACCGACTTGACCGCCTTCTGGTCGCGCGGCGTGAAGGCGCGCAGCGCATGCTGCACACGGTTGCCGAGCTGGCCGAGCACTTTCTCCGGGATGTCGAGCGGGTTCTGGGTGACGAAGTAGACGCCGACACCCTTGGAACGGATCAGCCGCACCACCAGCTCGACCTTCTCCAGCAGCGCCGCCGGCGCGTCGGCGAACAGCAGGTGTGCCTCGTCGAAGAAGAAGACCAGCTTCGGCTTGTCGGGGTCGCCGACCTCCGGCAGGTTCTCGAACAGCTCCGACAGCAGCCACAGCAGGAAGGCCGCGTACAGGCGCGGGCTGTTCATCAGCCTGTCGGCGGCGAGGATGTTGATCACCCCCTTGCCGTCGGCGGCCTGCATCAGGTCCTCGATGTTCAGCATCGGCTCGCCGAAGAACTTCTCGGCGCCCTGCTCCTCGAGCTGCAGCAGGCCGCGCTGGATCGCGCCGATCGACGCCGCCGAGACGTTGCCGTACTGGGTCCTGAACTGCGCCGCGTTGTCGCCGACGTACTGCACGATCGCCCGCAGGTCCTTCAGATCGAGCAGCAGCAGGCCGCTGTCGTCGGCGATCTTGAACGCCAGCGTCAGCACGCCTTCCTGGGTGTCGTTCAGGCCGAGCAGGCGCGAGACCAGCAGCGGCCCCATGTCGGAGACGGTGGCGCGCACCGGATGACCCTGCTCGCCCCAGACGTCCCACAGCGTGACCGGGAAGCCCTGCCAGCGGGGCTCGGCGAGGCCGTACTTGTGCAGCCGCTCGGCCATCTTCGGGCTCGCCTTGCCGGCGTTGGCGATGCCGGTCAGGTCGCCCTTGACGTCGGCCATGAACACCGGCACGCCGATCGCCGAGAAGCGCTCGGCCAGCACCTGCAGCGTGATCGTCTTGCCGGTGCCGGTGGCGCCGGTGATGCAGCCGTGCCGGTTGGCCAGCGCTGGCAGCAGCGCGAGGTCGTGTTCTCCTGCCTTGGCGATGATCAGGGGTTCGGCCATCGTCTCCTCTGAATTCGGTGGGTCGCGGGCGTCCAGACGCAGTGTCGTCGGCAGGATTCGACGGTGGTTCGAAGGCTGGCCGAACAGCCTCGAATGTTAGACTCGCCGCCCTCCGAAGTGCAGCCAGACACCGACCATGGCCGGCCATTCGAAATGGGCCAACATCCAGCACCGCAAGAACCGGCAGGACGCCAAGCGCGGCTCGCTGTGGACCAAGATCATCCGTGAAGTGACGGTCGCCGCGCGCGACGGAGGTCCCGATCCCCTGATGAACGCGCGCCTGCGGCTGGCACTGGACAAGGCGCGGCTCGGCAACGTGCCGAAGGACAAGCTGCAGGCGGCAATCGCCCGCGGCAGCGGCAAGCTCGAGGGCGTGAGCTACGAGGAGGTGCGCTACGAGGGCTACGGCATCGGCGGCGCGGCGGTGATGGTCGACTGCATGACCGACAACCGCACGCGCACCGCCGCCGAGGTGCGTCACGCGCTGACCAAGCACGGCGGCAATCTCGGCACCGACGGTTCGGTCGCCTTCATGTTCAAGCACTGCGGCCAGTTCCTGCTCGCACCCGGCACTTCCGAGGAGCAGGCGATGGAAGCGGCGCTGGAGGCCGGCGCCGAGGACGTGATCACCAACGACGACGGCTCGGTCGAGATCGTCTGCGCGCCCGGCGATTTCCAGGCAGTCACCGAGGCACTGGACAGGGCCGGGCTGAAGCCCGAGGTCGCCGAGGTCACGATGAAGGCGACCTCGGAGACCGTCCTCGCCGGCGACGATGCGGCGCGCATGCAGAAGCTGCTCGACGCACTGGACGATCTCGACGACGTGCAGTCCGTCTACACCACCGCGGCGATGGAGCAATGAAGGTCCTCGTCGTCGGCTCCGGCGGCCGCGAGCACGCACTGGCCTGGCGGCTGGCCCGCTCGGCGCGGGTGACCACGGTGCTGGTGGCGCCGGGCAACGGCGGCACGGCGCGCGGCACCACCGGCCCGAGCGCACGGATCAGGAACGTCGAGATCACCGACGTCACCGGGCTGGCCGAGTTCGCCGCCGCCAATGAGGTGGGCCTGACCGTGGTCGGGCCGGAGGCGCCGCTGGCCGCCGGCATCGTCGACGTGTTCCGCAGCCGCGGCCTGCGCATCTTCGGCCCGACACAGGCGGCGGCGCAGCTGGAGAGCTCGAAGGACTTCGCCAAGCGGTTCATGAAGCGGCACGGCATCCCGACCGCCGACTACGAGACCTTCAGCGACGCGACCGCCGCCCGCGACTACGTGAGCCGCCGCGGCGCGCCGGTCGTCATCAAGGCCGACGGCCTGGCCGCGGGCAAGGGCGTGGTGGTGGCGCAGACGCTGGCCGAGGCGCACGACGCGATCGACGCGATGCTGGTCGACAACCGGATGGGCGAGGCCGGTGCGCGGGTGGTGATCGAGGACTTCCTCGACGGCGAGGAGGCCAGCTTCATCGTCATGAGCGACGGCCAGCACGTGCTGGCGCTGGCCTCCAGCCAGGATCACAAGCGGCTGCGCGACGGCGACCAGGGGCCGAACACCGGCGGCATGGGCGCCTACTCGCCGGCGCCGATCGTGACGCCGACCATCCACGCCCGCGTGCTGCGCGAGATCATCCTGCCCACGGTGCAGGGCATGGCGGCCGACGGCATCGAGTACACCGGCTTCCTGTATGCCGGGCTGATGATCGATTCGAAGGGCAACCCGCGCACGCTCGAGTTCAACTGCCGCATGGGCGACCCGGAGACGCAGCCGATCATGCTGCGGCTGAGGTCCGACCTTCTCGACCTGCTCGAGCACGCGATCGACGGCCAGCTGGACCGGACCGAGGCAGACTGGGACCGCCGCACCGCGCTCGGCGTCGTGCTCGCGGCGGCCGGTTATCCCGAGGCGCCGCGCAAGGGCGACCCGCTGATCGCGCTGCCGGCCGACAGCGAGGACTGCGTGGTCTTCCACGCCGGCACGCAGTTCGTCGACGGCCAGCTGCTGACCAGCGGTGGCCGCGTGCTCACCGTCACCGCGCTCGGCGACAGCGTGCGCGCCGCCCAGCGCCGTGCCTACGACGCGGTGGCGCAGGTTCGCTTCGCCGGCCAGCAGTACCGCACCGACATTGGCCACCGCGCCATCAGCCGGCGGCCGCCTTCGGCACCGCCTGCGCCGCCTAGCGAGTGAGCTTCGGGCAGAGCACGCGTCCGCCGCATCGCGCCCTGCGCGCGGCGAACCCATCCTTGAGCAACCGTCCGTGACCTACACCATCGAGCAGCACGTCGCCCTGAAGCGCGTCTCCGCCATCGCGCCCTCGCCCGACGGGCGCTGGCTGGCCGTGACCGTGCAGCGGCTCGACCGCGACGGCGCCAAGTACGTCTCGGACATCTGGAAGGTGCCGACCGACGGCTCGCCCGCCACCCAGCTCACCCGTGGCGACAGCAAGGACAACTCGCCGTGCTTCCGCCACGACGGCGCGCTGTGCTTCCTTTCTAACCGGCAGCCGAACGAGGTCAAGGCCGACGAGGACGCGGACAAGCGCATGCAGGTCTGGTGCCTGCCGGTCGAAGGCGGCGAGCCGGCGATGCTGACCGACGAGCCGCTCGGCGTCGAGGGCTTCCGCTGCGCGAAGGGCGCCGATCGCATGGTGCTGCTGGCGCCGGTGCTCACCGACGTGCCGCTCGAGAAGCAGCGCGACACCGCGGCCGAGCGGAAGAAGAAGGGGCCGAGCGCGCGCCGCTACGGCCGCCAGCCGGTGCGCCACTGGGACCACTGGCTGCACCAGAACGAGGACTTCGCCTTCACCCACGTGATCGCCTGCGACGCCGGCGGCCGCAGCCGGGTCGACCTCACGCCCGGTGCGCGGCACGAGTTCGCCATCGAGCCGTCGATCGACGTCTCCCCCGACGGCCGCCTGGTGGCGGTGACCAGGCAGACGCCGGGGATCGACCGCGAACTGGACACGACGATCCTGCTGATCGACGCCGACACGCGCGAGCAGAGGGTGATCGGCGAGGCGCCGTGCGTGAACTTCGACGCGCCGCTGTTCTCTCCCGATGGCCGCCGGATCGCCAGCACCCGCTCGTTCCGCAGCCCGAAGGCGGTCGGACGGACGCTGGCGGTGGTGATCGACGTCGCCTCCGGCAGCGTCGGCGAACTGGCCGCCGACTGGGATCGCTGGCCGTCGGTGGCCGACTGGTCGGCCAACGGCCGCCAGCTGATCGTCAGCGCCGACGACCAGGGCTGCACGCCGGTGTTCACGATCGACGTCGACGGCGGCAAGGTCGAGCGGGTGAGTCACCCGGACGCCGGCGGCGCCCACTCGGACCTGGCAGCGCTTGTCAACGGCCGCGTGGCCGGCATCCGCTCGACACTGCTGCAGGCGCCCGAGTGTTTCGTCACCGAGGCCCGGCCGGGCAGCCGGCCAAAGACGCTGGCGCCGCTGTCGGGCCACGACACGGCCGACTTCGCCACGGTGGAGAACCTGCGCGTGAAGTCGACCGACGGCACGATGATCCACACCTTCCTGGTCAGGCCGAAGGCGACGCGCGGCCCGCTGCCGCTGCTGCTGTGGATCCACGGCGGACCGATCGGCATGGACACCGACGGCTGGCACTGGCGCTGGAACCCGCTGCTGGCGGTGGCGGCCGGCTACGCGGTGGCGCTGCCGAACCCGCGCGGCTCGACCGGCTTCGGCCAGGACTTCATCCAGGGCATCTGGGGCAACGTGTGGGGCGCGCAGTGCTACCAGGACCTGATGGCGGTCACCGATGCGCTCATCGCCCGCCCCGACATCGACGGCGAACGAACGATGGCCATGGGCGGCAGCTTCGGCGGCTACATGACCAACTGGATCGGCTCGCAGACCGACCGCTTCAGGTGCCTGATCACGCACGCCAGCATCGTCACGATGGCGCAGTTCACCGGCACCACCGACCATCCGGCCTGGTGGTACCTGGAGATGGGCGGCGAGGACCCGTACGCCGACATGGCAAGGTTCGACCGCTACGCGCCGATCCGCCACATCAAGAACTGGAAGACGCCGGCGCTGATCATCCACGGCGAGCTCGACTACCGCTGCCCGATCAACGAGGCACTGAACCTGTTCGAGGCGCTGCAGTACCACGGCGTGCCGAGCGAGCTGCTGGTCTTCCCGGACGAGAACCACTGGATCCTCAAGCCTCGCAACATCGTCGCCTGGTACGAGGCGGTGCTCGAGTTCATCGGACGGCATCTGAGGAAATGACGCCATCGATCGACGCCAAGGCGGTCCACGGCTACCTGCTCGGGCTGCAAAGCAACATCGTCGAGCGCTTCGAGGCGCTCGACGGCAAGCCGTTCCTTGCC
Organism: Burkholderiales bacterium; assembly: GCA_020355165.1. GTDB lineage: Bacteria > Pseudomonadota > Gammaproteobacteria > Burkholderiales > Burkholderiaceae_F > JADJWR01. The sequence goes on along the minus strand of CP070661.1, from coordinate 178,227 downwards.
GACGCCTGGGACAAGCCGCCCGGCAGCCCGCTCGGCGGCGGCGGGCTGACCCGGATCGTCGAGGACGGCAACCTGCTCGAGCGCGGCGGCGTCGGCTTCTCGCACGTGACCGGCGAGCGGCTGCCGCCGTCGGCCACCGCGCAGCGACCCGAGCTCGCCGGGCGCGCCTTCGAGGCGATGGGCGTGTCGCTGGTGTTCCACCCGCGCAACCCCTACGTGCCGACGGTGCACATGAACGTGCGCCTGTTCCGCGCCCACGCCGCCGGCCAGGACGACGTGTACTGGTTCGGCGGCGGCATGGATCTGACGCCGTACTACGGCTTCGAGGACGACGCGCGCCACTTCCACGCCGTGTGCCGCTCCGCGCTCGAGCCGTTCGGCCCGACGATGTACCCGCGCTTCAAGCGCTGGTGCGACGAGTACTTCTTCCTCAGGCACCGCAACGAGCCGCGCGGCATCGGCGGCGTGTTCTTCGACGACTTCAGCGAGCTCGGCTTCGAGCGCAGCTTCGCCATGCAGCGGGCCGTCGGCGATGCCTTCCTCGACGCGTACGTGCCGATCGTCGAGCGCCGCCGCGGCCTGCCCTACGGCGACCGCGAGCGCTCGTTCCAGGCCTACCGGCGCGGCCGCTACGTCGAGTTCAACCTGGTCTTCGACCGTGGCACGCTGTTCGGCCTGCAGTCCGGCGGGCGCACCGAGTCGATCCTGATGTCGATGCCGCCGAAGGTCGAGTGGAAGTACGACTGGCATCCGCAGCCCGGCAGCGCAGAGGCGAGGCTGTACAGCGATTTCCTGCGACCGCGCGACTGGGCGTCGGAGTGACGTTGGCCATCGGCCTGCTTGGCGGCAGTTTCGACCCGATCCACGCCGGGCACCTGCAGCTGGCGCGCGATGCGCTGGAGCAGCTGGCGCTGGCGCGGGTGCGCTTCATCCCCGCCGGCCAGCCTTGGCAGAAGGGCAAGGTCACCGAGGCGTCGCACCGCGCGAAGATGGTGCTGGCGGCGATCGGCGACGAGCCGCGCTTCGCGCTCGACATGCGCGAGATCGAGCGGGCCGGGCCAACCTACACGATCGACACCCTGCGCGAGCTGCGCGCCAGCGTCGGCGAGGCGGTGCCGCTGGTGCTGATCATGGGCTCCGACCAGTTCGAGCGGCTCGACACCTGGCGCGACTGGCAGCGGCTGCTCGAGCACGCCCACCTGGCGGTGGCGCGGCGCGCCGACGCGCTGCTGGCGCCGAGCTACCTGCTTCAGGAGTACTACAACGCGCACTGGGCCAGGCCGCATGTCGTGCACGAGGCGGCGCACGGCCGCATCGTCGAAATCGAGATGACGCCGGTCGACGCCTCGGCGACCGAGATCCGCGAGCTGCTGGCGCGGCCGCCCTCCCCCGCGCGTGACAGCCGTCTGGCCGAGATCGTGCCGGCGCCGGTGCTCGACTATATTCGGGCCCATCACCTGTACCGCTAGCGCGACTGCCGCCCGGCCGCCCCCGGGCAGTCGCGTGCCTCACCGCGGGGCGGATCCGAAGCAAGCGGCGGCCAACAGACGGAGCTGGATGGACATCCGCAAGCTGCAGCGCCTCGTCGTCGACGCCCTCGAGGACGTCAAGGCGCAGGACATCAGGGTCTTCAACACGACCAGTCTGACCGAACTGTTCGACCGCGTCGTCATCGCCAGCGGCACTTCCAACCGGCAGACGCGGGCGCTCGCCGCGAGCGTGGCCGAGAAGGTCAAGGCTGCCGGCGGCCAGGTGATCAGCGTCGAGGGGTCCGAGGCCGGCGAGTGGGTGCTGGTCGACCTCGGCGACGTCGTGGTGCACATCATGCAGCCGGCCGTGCGCGATTACTACGCGCTAGAGGAGATCTGGGGCGGCAGGCCGGTGCGGATGAAGCTCGCCGCGCCGGCGCGCGGCCGCGTTGCCGCCTGAGCGGCGCGGTCGGCCGCAGCCACCCCAGCGACGGCACGGCCGCCGATGAAGATCTCGATCATCGCGATCGGCCAGCGCCAGCCGCGGTGGGCCGATGAGGCGATCGCCGAGTTCCTGAAGCGTTTTCCGCACGAGTTCGCGGTCGACCTGCGCGAGCTGAAGCCGGAGCCGCGCGACGGCCGCCCGGCGCAGCGGATCCGCGCCGCCGAGGGCGAGCGCCTGCGCGCGGCGCTGCCGGCGGGCAGCGTGACGGTGGCGCTCGACGAACGAGGCCGCGACATGACCAGTGCCGCCTTTGCCGAGCAGCTCGGCCGCTGGCGCGACCGCGGCGACTCGCCGGCGTTCGTGATCGGCGGGCCGGACGGCCTGAGCGAGGAGCTCCGTCGCGCCGCCCCGCTGCAGCTTCGGCTGTCGAGCATGACGCTGCCGCACGCGCTCGCCCGCCTGCTGCTCATCGAGCAGCTGTACCGCGCCTGGTCGATCCTGGCCGGGCACCCCTACCATCGCGCCTGAACCCGGGGGTAACGATGACCGACTTCTACCTTGCCTCGCGCAGCCCTCGCCGGCGCGACCTGCTGCGGCAGATCGGCGTGCGCTTCGAGCCGCTGGTGCTGCGGCTGGCGCAGCCGCGCGGCCCCGACATCGACGAGACGCCGCACGAGGGCGAGAGCGCCGCCGCCTTCGCCGCCCGCGTCGCCACCGCCAAGGCCAGCTTCGGACTGCAGGTGCTCGGCATGCGGCACCTGGCCCTGCACCCGGTGCTCGCCGCCGACACGGTGGTCACGGTCGACGGCGAGATCCTCGGCAAGCCGGCCGATCGCGCCGAGGCGGCGGCCTTCCTGCGCCGGCTGGCCGGCCGCACGCACGAGGTCCGGACCTTCGTCGCGCTGGCCCGCGGCCCGGCGGCACGGCCGGAGCTTTTCACCGCCGAGTCGGTGTCGGCGGTGCGCATCGGAGCGCTTTCCGAGCAGCAGATCGAGCGCTACTGCGCGGGCGGCGAGCCGTACGACAAGGCGGGCGGCTACGCCATCCAGGGCATGGCCGCCACCTTCATCGAGCACCTCGAGGGCAGCTTCTCGGGCGTGATGGGCCTGCCGCTGTTCGAGACCGCGCAGCTGCTGCGCCAGGCGGGCATCGCCGAGCTTCCCTGACGTGCTCGTCCTGCTGTTG
>CP070661.1:128998-175028 GCA_020355165.1 Burkholderiales bacterium | reverse complement strand
CTGACTGGCGCAAGCACGCCCTCGCGGACTGTGATACCCGAAGGCTGCCCGATGCGCGGGCTCGTCGCGGCGCCCGGTGACCCGGGACGATCATGATGGCCTGGCCTCTGCCGCGGAATGCGGCGGCGGTTGGCGAGGCGAGTAGGATCGCCCGCTGCGATCGGCGTAGCCTCATCGCGGCCAAGCCAATCCTGCCAGGTTGACGATGAACACGACCGCCAGCAGCCGCCACAGCCTGCCGCGCCGGCGCATCAACGGCGGCATCGGCGTGGCCGTGCGCGCATGACTGCATCGAGCCAAGCAAGCGGGCCGTCGGCCATGGCGGCGGGCTGCCTTCCCTCTGATCGAGCGGAAGCGACCCTCGTGGGTAGGGCCTGGCTGCCGTCGCAGCCGGGGCGACCCGGCGGGCCGAGCGTCGTGGTCCTGCGCGAGGACGGCGTGTACGACGTGTCGGCTGCCTGGCCGACACTGAGTGCGCTGCTGGAAGAACAGTCACCGGCAGCGGCGGTGCAAACCGCAGCCGGCCATCGCGTCGCCAGTGTCGACGAACTGCTGACCGCGAGCATCGGCCGCAGCGGCGATGCCGCCCACCTGCTTGCTCCCTGCGACCTGCAGGTGATCAAGGCGGCCGGCGTCACCTTTGCCGCCAGCCTGCTGGAGCGGGTGATCGAAGAGCAGGCCAAGGGCAACCCGGCCACGGCGGCGGCGGTGCGCTCGCAGGTGCTGGACATCCTCGGCGGCTCGCTGGCCGAAGTGAAGCCCGGCTCGGCCCGAGCGGCGCAGCTGAAGAGCCTGCTGGTTCAGCAGGGCCTGTGGTCGCAGTACCTCGAGGTGGGCATCGGTCCGGACGCCGAGATCTTCACCAAGGCGCCGGTGCTGTCGGCGGTGGGATGGGGGGCCGAGGTCGGCATCCATCCGGAGTCGCTCTGGAACAACCCGGAACCCGAGGTCGTGCTGGCGGTGGACAGTGGGGGCAGGGTCAAGGGCGCGACGCTCGGCAACGACGTCAACCTGCGCGACTTCGAGGGCCGCAGCGCCCTGCTGCTGGGCAAGGCCAAGGACAACAACGCCTCGTGCGCCATCGGCCCCTTGCTGCGGCTGTTCGACGCCTCCTTTTCGATCGACGACGTGCGTCGCTGCGTGGTGACGCTCGAAGTGAGCGGCACCGACGGGTTCGAACTGCGCGGCGAGAGCACGATGTCGCAGATCAGCCGCGATCCGCTGGACCTGGTGCGCCAGGCCCACGGCGCGCACCACCAGTACCCAGACGGCTTCATGCTGTTTCTCGGCACCATGTTCGCGCCGGTGCAGGATCGCGGCGAGCCGGGCAGCGGCTTCACGCACAAGGTGGGCGACATCGTGCGCATCGGCTCGGCGAAGCTGGGCACGCTGGTCAACACCGTGCAGCACTGCGACCGCATTGCGCCGTGGACCTTCGGCCTGCGCGCCCTGTTCGACAGCCTGGCGCAGCGTGGGCTGCTGCGAGGGCAATGAGCGGCGCAGCGGCCGCGCGCCGATGCGCCATCGTGCCGGCCGCCGTCGGACCGGCTCGGCAGGCAGGCCAGCGTCGTGCCCGTACAGCGGCCCACCCAAGGCAAGCGCAGCCGATGCCGGACGCCGGCTCACCGCTCAGGACTGCTGCTGCCAGCGATCCGTAACCGTGCCGGTTCCAGCCGGGCCACCCAGTCCAGGGAGATGTCGATGACGCGCTACCACAACCTCATCAACGGCCAGTGGGCCGAGGGCGCCACTTACGCCCCCAACCACAATCCTTCGAACCTCGACGACATCATCGGCGAGTACGCCCATGCCGACGCGGCGCAGGTCGACGACGCCGTGCAGGCGGCGCGGCGCGCCTTTGCGTCGTGGTCGGTCGGCGGAATACAGGCGCGTAGCGACGCACTCGACCGGATCGGCAGCGAGATACTGCAGCGCAAGGACGAGCTGGGCACGCTGCTCGCGCGCGAGGAGGGCAAGACACGTGCCGAAGGCATCGGCGAGGCCGCGCGAGCCGGCAACATCTTCAGGTTCTTCGCCGGCGAATGCCTGCGCACGGCCGGCGAGGTGCTGCCCTCGGTGCGTCCCGGCATCGGCATCGAAGTCACGCGCGAGCCGATCGGCGTGGTCGCGCTGGTCACGCCGTGGAACTTCCCGCTGGCGATTCCCGCCTGGAAGATCGCGCCGGCACTGGCCTACGGCAACTGCGTCGTGTTCAAGCCGGCCGACCTGGTGCCGGGCTGCGCCTGGGCGATTGCCGAAATCATCCATCGAGCCGGGCTGCCGGCCGGCGTGTTCAACCTCGTGATGGGCCGCGGCAGCGTGATCGGCGACGCGCTGGTGACCCACCCCGAAGTCGATGCGGTCAGCTTCACCGGCAGCCAGAGCGTCGGGCAGCGCCTCGCGCAGTCCTGCGTGGCCGGCATGAAGAAGGTCCAGCTCGAGATGGGCGGCAAGAACGCGCAGGTCGTGCTCGACGACGCTGACTTGCGCACCGCGGTCGAGATCAGCGTCCAGAGCGCGTTCTTCTCTACCGGGCAGCGATGCACGGCGGCCAGCCGCCTGATCGTCACCGAGGGCATCTATCCGAGATTCCTGCAGGCGATGCGCGAGCGCATGACCACGCTGAAGGTCGGCGACGCGCTGGCCGAAGGCACCGACATCGGCCCGGTGGCGAGCCAGGCCCAGCTCGAGCAGGACCTGGCCTATATCGAGATCGGGCGCCACGAAGGGGCCACGCTGGTCCTCGGCGGCGAGCGGCCGTCGTCGGCGCAGCGCGGCTACTACCTGAAGCCCGCGCTGTTCAGCGAAACGACGCCCGACATGAGGATCAACCGCGAGGAGATCTTCGGACCGGTGGCCGGCATCATCCGGGTGCGCGACTACGAGGAAGCCCTCGCGGTGGCCAACGCAACGTCGTTCGGGCTGTCCACCGGGATCGCCACCACCAGCCTGAAGCACGCCACCCATTTCAAGCGACACGCGCAGGCGGGCATGGTGATGGTGAACCTGCCGACCGCGGGCGTCGACTATCACGTTCCCTTCGGTGGGCGCAAAGGGTCAAGCTACGGTGCCCGCGAGCAGGGGCGCTATGCGGCGGAGTTCTACACCACCGTGAAGACTGCCTATACGTCGACCTGAGGCGCGGCGCCTTTCGTCTGCGCCGCCGTGCTCGAGCACTGGACCGAAGGCATGCGCGGCAGGCGCGACGCGGCTTCAGGGGCACGGTCGCGAGATCGAGCGGGGCAGCCTCGGCACAGCTCAGCCGACGGCAACCCGGCGTCGATCCGGGTCGTCATCGAGCTCGCGATCGAGCTGGCCGGAGGGACCCGCTGATAGGCCGTGCGCCGGCTGATGCCCGGCCGCGCAGCCACCTCGGCCTCGCTCGGCGCTTGCTCCGGATCATGACGTGACAACACTCGCTGCTTACTCACATACCTGGGCGGCTCCGCGATCGCTCACGGCGCGAGCACCGTGGCCAAGTGGGCCATCCTCGTCCGCCAGATCCGTGCAAATTGCGCCCGCCGCCGACGCCAGGCGGCCCGGACTTCTGCTCGCGATTGCTGGCTGACGCGCAGAGTTGATGCTTCAACAGCTGCAGTCGGCCCACATCGAGCGTTCGCGTTGCTCCTTTCCGGGGGCGGCCTCAGCCTCTTTGCGCCCGTCCACTCGTTACGCGCCAAGAGCCGCCCGAAGTCTTCCCCCGAACCGCGCACCGCGCCGGCGAGATGCCGGTGCACTATGTCGGCAAGCGATCGCCTTTCAATTCAGGGCAACCGCCCGTTCCTGCGGCCCGGACGAAGATGCTGCCGGACAAGCCGATGCGCAGTCACTGCGGTTCCGCCGTTGTGACGGCGCCGGCATGCTGAAGCTGCCTGAGGCGCTTGGCGCTGTTGCGGCTTGTCAGCAGTCCCATGATGCGTTGATCGACCGCTGCCGCCTCGGTACTGGACACTCGTCCGATTCTTCTCTGGCGATCCAGGTTGGCAAGCAGGTTAAGCAGCTGCTCCTGGCTCAACGTCCGCAGCCTGTCCTCGGTCCAGTCGAGGCGCATCGGCGCGTGGGGGATCGGCGGACCTGCACTTGCTGACTTGCGCACCATCGGTGGTCATCTCCTGAATTAAGTCAATCGTTTGCAGGCGCCTGCTGCGCCCAGGCGCATTCGCCGCGAAGCTTCGGCACGGCGTTCATTGCATTGCAGCCGGCCCTTCGTCTCGATCGACGCCGGCCGGCGAGCAGCGGCACCATGATCCCGCAAACCTGCTCACCGTGGTGAAACCGAACGCCTCGATGCGGCAGCGGCTCGATCCGGAAGCGTCGGCCCGGCGGGCATGCCCCGGGCACCGACCACCATTCGAGCCAGGTCGTCCCGTGGCCTCGCCGAAGCTGGACGATCGCCAGCCGCAACAGCGTGTCGGGACCGGGCGGTGCCGCCACCATGATCTCGAGTTGACTGCCGCTGACGGCGGGACCCGGAACGCTGCGAATCAGCGGATTGCAGCGCCGGTACATGCCAAGGTCGGCAAGAACGCCCCAAACGACCGATGCCGGGGCGCCGATGTCGACATGCGCGTGGATCTCCTGCATCGGCGCAGTATGGCCCCGCCGCGGCCCGGCTGGGCGCCGGGTCATCGCTGACGCCAAAGCCGGGACCGCGATGCGGTACCCGGAATTTCAAGCCCCTGCGAGAAAATATATATCGTTCGACAGCGGGCACGAAAGCAGGTACTGTACGTTGGCTTGCGTAAGAGCTTCGTTTTTCCTCCGGTCCTCTTTGGCCCGTTGCAGTTGATCGCAGCGGCGCATCTTAGGTTTCCCAGGTTCACGTTTCTTGATCGTTAGCTCGCCGCGGGGCGTTCCCGCGGGCGATGAGTTCTCATTCACCTTTCAAGGAACGAGAAAATGGCTACTGGCACTGTCAAGTGGTTCAACGACGCAAAAGGTTTTGGCTTCATCACGCCGGAAGACGGCAGCAAGGACCTGTTTGCGCACTTCTCCGAGATCCAGGGCGGCGGCTTCAAGTCGCTGGCTGAGGGTCAACGCGTCGAATTCGTCGTCAAGCAGGGCCCGAAAGGCCCGCAGGCGGCCGAAATCCGCATCGTCTGACCGACGCTCGGAGCACGGGTTGCGGCCGCAGGGCCGCAACCTCTTTCTGTTCTCCGGCGCCACGCCATGCGCGTGGTGCAGGAACTCCTAGTAACCGCAGGGCAGGGCGAACGCCCGCCCCTGCGCCCCAAGACGAACCGGCTGCGGCCGGTTTGCTCGGTCCCCACCTTTGCGGGAGGCCTCGCATGGCCAAGGAAGAACACCTCGAAATGAACGGCGTGGTCAGCGAAGTGCTGCCCGACTCGCGCTTCCGCGTCACCCTGGACAACGGCCACGAACTGGTTGCCTATTCCGCCGGCAAGATGCGCAAGCACCACATCCGCATCCTGGCGGGCGACAAGGTCTCGCTCGAACTGTCGCCCTACGACCTGAGCAAAGGTCGGATCACCTTCCGCCACCTCGACGGCAAGCGCCCACTGGCGGCGCCGCGGCGTCGGTACTGATCGACGGTGCTGCAGCTGCATTCGAGCGTCGACATCGACGCCTCGGCGTCGCTGGTCTGGGCGATCCTGACCGACTTCGCCTCGTACAAGCGCTGGAACCCGTTCATCCGCGCGATCCTCGGCAAGCCGAGTAACGGCAACCGGCTGCGGCTGACCGTGCAGCAACAGGGTCAGGCGCCGCAATCGACCACTTCGACGCTGACCTACCTGCGCGAGCCGCGCGAGCTGCGCTGGCGCCAGACGCGTCTCGTGCCTTTCCTGTTCGCCACCGAGCACCGGTTCAGGATCGAGTCGCTGCCTGCAGGCGGCGTGCGCTTCCATCTGACCGAGCAGGTCGACGGGCTATTCGCGTCGCTGCTGGGCCGGGCGCGAAAGCGTGCGACCGAGGAAGGCTTCCATCTGATGAACCACGCCCTCAAGGCGCGCGCCGAGCGTCTGGCCGCCCGATTTGCCTCTGTGGATGATGCGGCCTCCGAATCCGCTGCCACCGGCTGACTGCCGATTGGCGGTGTGGCGTAGCGCGACAGCCCGCTGCCGGAAGCGGCGAAGCAGGAACGAGGCGGCTATCGGTGCATTACGGGAGGTCGCAGCGGTCGACTTGATCGACCGCTGATGACTGATCGCGGTTCCTGGCAGGTCGCCAGAAACCGGTCGCCGACTCGAAGGCGGGCCTCGTGGCCGCGAGTTCACGACCTGACGGCGTCATACGCGCAGCGACAGGTCGGTCATCGCGATGCAGGCTCTGGGGACAGTGTCAGCATCTCGACCGTGGCCTTCCCGGCGGCCCGAGAGCCGAGAAAGCTCCTTCTTCAGTCGTCAGTCGCCGCGCCGAACTGCAGTGTGCACAGTTCGTACGCCGTTGCGCTACGAATTCGCGTCGGCTTGAATTTGCTGCAGATTCGTCTACGGTGGGTTGAGAGCTCGATTTCGGCCGACTGGGGACGGCATCGGCAGACATTCAGCGCAGACAAGAGAAGACTGTGGTCGGTAGACGCAAGTGACTGCGCGGGGCTGGTCGTTCGCCTCGCTCGGCCGTCTATCTGCCGCTTGCTTGCGACTCTTGCGGCGACGTGCGTCAACGACGTCGTTGTCCAGCCACGAGGAGACCGATATGACCCGCGTCCGAACATCGATCGCACTTGCTCTGTGTGCCGCTCTGGCAACTGGCCTCGGGGGCGAGGTTCGCGCCCGTGATGCGGTCGGGCTGCCGGCGCCTACGGAGGGCACAGGTGGAGCGTTCCCGGCGCAGAAACACTACTCGCCGTACGCCGGCCGAAATTTCCCGACGCAGGTTCTCTGGGGCGATACGCACCTGCATACGGGTATGTCGATGGATGCGGGCGCATTCGGCGCGCGACTCGGTCCGGAGGAGGCCTACCGCTTTGCGCGCGGCGAGGAAGTGACTGCGTCGACCGGGCTGCGGGTGAAGCTGTCGCGGCCGCTCGACTTTCTGGTCGTCGCCGATCACTCCGACAACATGGGGTTTTTCCCGCGTTTGTTTTCGGGCGACCCCGCGATGCTGGCCGACCCGACCGGGAAGAAGTGGTACGAGATGGTCCAGGCGGGCGGTCAGCAGGGTGTGGAAGCGGCCGTCGAGATCATCGTGGCGTTTTCGCAGAACAAGTTTCCGGAAGCGCTCGCCTCGCTGCCCGGCAGCCCGGCCTACCGGTCCGCCTGGGAGCAGGCTATCAAGGCGGCCGAGAAATACAACCAGCCGGGGCGCTTCACGGCATTCATCGGTTATGAGTGGACGTCGAACACCGGCGGCAACAACCTGCACCGTGTGGTCGTCTATCGCGACGGGGCCGACAAGGCAAGCGTCACCGAGCCCTACACGACGCTGAAGCCACAGGGCAGCGATAACCCACGGGACCTGTGGAAGTGGATGAGTATGTACGAAGGCAAGACCGGCGGCAGACTGCTGGCGATCGCGCACAACGGCAACCTGAGCAACGGCATCATGTTCCCGATCGTGGATTCGTTCACTGGGCAGACGTTCGATCGCGCCTACGCAGAAACCCGCGCCAAGTGGGAGCCACTGTACGAAGCCACGCAGATCAAGGGCGACGGCGAGGCCCACCCGTTCCTGTCGCCGACGGACGAGTTCGCCGATTACGAGACCTGGGACAAGGGCAACCTGGACCTCAGCGTGCCTAAACAGCAGCAGATGCTGCAGTACGAATACGCGCGCACGGCCCTGCAGACGGGACTGCAGCTGCGGCAGCAACTCGGCGTCAACCCGTTCAAGTTCGGCATGATCGGCTCGACCGACAGTCATACGGGGCTGGCGACGGCCGAGGAGGAGAACTTCTTCGGCAAGCACTCGGGCACCGAGCCGAGCGCCGAGCGGTACAAGCACCCGATGGCCGAGGCCCCAAGCGGCAAGTACGAGAGCTGGGACATGGTCGGCTCGGGTCTTGCCGCAGTCTGGGCCAGGGAGAACACCCGTGAGGCGATCTTCGACGCGATGATGCGCAAGGAGACCTACGCGACCACGGGCCCCCGCATCCTGGTGCGCTTCTTCGGCGGGTGGGACTTCACTACCGAGGACGCGCGCAGCCGGCTGCCCGCGGACGCGGGATACCGCAAGGGTGTCCCAATGGGTGGCGATCTGCCGCCGCTGCCGAACAGCAACGCCGCGCCGACGTTCCTGGTGGCGGCGCTCAAGGATCCGCTGTCGGGCAACCTCGACCGCATCCAGGTCGTCAAGGGCTGGCTGGCGAGCGATGGCGAGCGCCGCGAGAAGGTCTACGACGTGGTGTGGGGCGACGCCGACAAGCGCAAGCCTGATGCGCAGGGCAAGCTGCCGGCAGTCGGAAATACCGTCGATGTCAAGCAGGCAATATGGTCCAACACGATCGGCGATCCCGAACTGATCACCGTGTGGAAGGATCCCGACTTCGATCCGAAGACTCCGGCGGTCTACTACGCCAGGGTCATCGAGATCCCGACACCCCGCTGGACAGCGTACGACGCGATGCGCTATGGCGTCACGATGCCGGCCGAGGCGAAGATGACGACGCAGGAGCGGGCGTACACGTCGCCCATCTGGTACACGCCCAAGAGCTGAGCCTTCGTCGCGCCGCTCATGCCCTCCGGACGCGGCCGCGGCGGCTGCATCGGCGACTACGGCGCAAGTCATTGCGCACGACGCAAGGACAGCTCGAGACCTGTCGCGTTCGTCTGACGCCAGGCGAGCCAATCCGCGTGCGGCAACTGCCCGATGAAGGCATGCTGCTGTCCGCACTCGGCGCGTCGCCAGATCGCTCGCAGCATCCATGCATCGGCGCGCGCGCCGGCCAGAAGGCGCTGCCGCTGCGAGGCATGATGCACAGGCAGACGGACTTCAGCCCGACGTTCGGGCGGCGACGAGGGCGCATGCCGGGTGGGATCAGGCTCGCTGCGGAAGTCGGCCGCGGGCCGGCGTATTGGTATCGATCCGAGCCGGCGACCAGCGGCGGCTATGCGTTAACGGGCGACGGGTCGGGCAGCCCGGCCGCGCGCAAGTCGGCCGCGATCCGCGCGACGACGCCTTCATCGCGAAACGGTTGCGCCTGCGCATAGCGCGTCAACGTAAGCGCTGGGTCAAGCTTCCTGACTTCGCCGACTACTCGCCTGGCATCGGCAAGCCAGCCGCTGCGCACCAGTGCGCTCGTCAGGATCAAGCGGCCGTGGACCGCCGACGGTGCAATGCGTAGCGCCTCGCGTGCCGCAATCACCGCGAGATCGACGAGACCGGCGTCCCGATATGAGGCGGCGAGGATCTCGGCGAACCAGGGGGGATAGACAGGCATGTAGCGGATCGCCCGCTTGGCGTGGACGATAGCCGTGGTCGGCTCTCCGCAATGCAGCAGCACGTTAGCCAAGAAGATGTTGGCATTGCTGCAGCCCGGACGGATGGTCAGAGCCTGACGCGCAATCACCAGGGCTTCATCGAAGCGGCGTTGAAGCAGACGCACGTTGCCAAGGACGGTTTGCGCCTGGCCGTCCGCGTCAGGCATCGCTGCTGCGCGCTCCGCCCACTCGCCGGCACGGTCGCGAGCGACGACCGGATCCGGCGCCCAGCCCCGCGTGACGTCAAACCACAACGTCAAGGCTACCCAGGTGGCGCCGAGCGGCGAATCGGGCACCCGTTCCGCGACACGCTCAAAGCAGGCGCGTGCACTGGCCATCGACTCGGCGTTCATTCGAAAGAACGACTGAACGCCGTTGTAGAAGTGCTCGCGGGCCTTCGGTTCGATCAGGCACTTCCGCCAGATGCGGGCCTGCTCACCGCCCGACAGACGGACGTCAAGGGCGGTGACGATCTTCTCGGTAATCTCGTCCTGCAACGCGAACGTCTCGGCCAGCAGGCGATCGTAACGCTGCGACCAAATCACGGCGTTGTTTGCAGTGTCGATGAGTTCGACGCCAACGCGCACTCGATCACCTGACTGGCGCACGGATCCTTCCAGCACATGTCGCACGCCGGTCCGCCGGCCCGCCTCTGCTGCCGGAACGCCGCGCATGGCGTTCGCGCTGCCAGCGCCAATGAGGAACACACCGGACATCTTGGTCAACGCATTCTGGACGTCGATGCGCAAGCCCTCGGCAAGCGCCGACGCACGTCCCTCCGTGTCGTCCAGCGCTTTGAACGGCAGCAGCAAGATCGATGGTCTGCCCGGCAGCGGCAGATCCAGCGTCTCCAATTGCAGCGGGCCGGCGCGAGCTTGCGGCCCGCCGGCCGTCAGAACGTGACCCAAGCCCTCGACTGGCGACGTCGTCAGCGCAACATCACTCGGCAGCTGCACCCGCACGGCTTCGCTGAGCTGGATGCCGTCGGTATGCGCTCGCAGTGCCAACGCTGCCGCGCCCTCGACCGCCAGTCCTGCCGGACCTGCCTGGCTTTGGTCGATCTCGCCCTGGTCGATGCCAAAGCGGTAGTGGACCCGGGTTGCCGGCGCGGCTCCTTGGTTGGCAACGAGAAGAGCGTCGCGCGCGGCGATGGCGGCGGCAACACCATCCACCGCACCGCCGAACTCGGCGAGCACGGTGTCGGCTGGTGTTTCTACAAGCCGCGCGCCAGACTCCTTCAATGCAGACACGACCACGTCACGGCTCGCGTGCAATGCGCTGCGTGTTGCCCCTTCGTCCTCGCCCATCAGTACGCAAAAGGCCCGCGTTTGCGCGCGAACCACGACAGGACTTGCCGGAGCATGCTTCCGCGTGCGCATGCCCGCGCTGGCTGGCGCTTTGCTCGGTGTCTTGACCTCGCGATACTTGTCCCAGAAATACCAGGCAGCGGCGAGCCCGCCGAGCAATGTCGCTAGAGCAAGTACGGTTTCCATCGGCGCCGTTTCCCGGTGCTTCGCGCTGCAACTCGATCAACTTCGCGCGACAGCCGGCGTCGCAATCATCCTATGGGATCGCCGTCCCGCCAATAGATCCGGTGTCGCTGGTGGGCCGGCGGGCCTCTTCGGCCGAGCTAGGAGCCGAGGCGGGAACCGTTTGGCGCGAATTTCGGCACTTCGGTTTCCACGAACGTGTGCTTCGGCGATTCCAGTGCGGAGCGTCCGTCGCCACGCCTGTCTGCTGCGGCTCGAGACCGGTCATCTTCGGCGTCGGCTTCAGAGCGCTCGGATGGCAGCCACTGACCCACTTCGTCGGAAAGCCCCGCTGAACGACGGCCGACTTCCCGGGCTGGATGGTCAGCTGGAAGGCGATCGAGATCGCCAACGCGCTGCCTGCCGAGGCAATGGACGACGGCAGGGCGATCCGCATCGCCACCGCGCGCCCGAAGCAGTGGGCTGCGCGTCGCGGCCTGCCGGCTGACGTGCGCGACTAACGCCGGCAGCGCGTCCCGCCCTTGCGCGGCGTTAACGGCCCCGCTTAACGCAGGTCAGCACGGCCGCGTGGCCAGCGGCGACACTGTCAATGGGTCGGCAGTGTCGGAGGGATGCCATGCGAACCGCCGAAGTCTGCTCGCGCGAGGTGGTGTACTGCGAGCGCCGCGCCAGCGTGGTCGAGATCGCGACGCTGATGCGCAACCACCACGTCGGCGACCTGATCGTCGCCGAGAGCCGGGACGGGAAGCTCGTTCCGGTGGGCATCGTCACCGACCGCGACCTGGTGGTGAAGGTGCTGGCCGAGGGTGTGGCGCCCGAGGCGCTCACTGCAGGCGACCTGATGATGCGTCATCTCGTCACGGCCGAGGCGTCGGAGTCGGTCTACGAGGCAATTGGCCGCATGCGCGCGGAAGGCATCAGGCGGTTGCCGGTCCTCGGCGCCGATGGAGCACTGGTTGGCGTGCTCAGCGCGGACGATGTGACCGAGTTTCTCGCCGAGGAGCTTGGCGCACTTGCGCGCATTGCGCCGCGGCAGTCGGCGCGGGAGAGGGCTGCGCTGCCGCCGGTGAGCCAATGACCAGCCGGGCTCGTCCCCCGGCACAGTAGGAGGTAATCGACGATGAAAGTTCCGCTACAGGTGACGTTCCGCGACATGGCGCGTTCGGACGCGGTCGAGGCCGAGATCCGGCGCCGGGCGGAAAAACTCGAGGAATTCAGCGATCGCATCATGAGTTGCCGGGTCACCGTGCAGATGCCGGCCGCGCACAAACAGCAGGGCAAGCTGTTCTCCGTCCACCTCGACCTCAAGGTGCCGGGCGAGGAAATCGCGACGACGCGCCGTCACGAGGACGAGGACGTGTATGTCGCCATCCGCGATGCCTTCGATGCCGTGCGGCGGCGGCTCGAGGACTATGCGCGGCGAAGCCGCGGCGACACCAAGAGGCATGAACCGCTGCTGCACGGACGCATCGTGCGCCTGTTCGGCGACGGGCACGGCTTCATCGAGGACGTCGAGGGCAACGAGTACTACTTCGACGACGCCGGTGTCGTTCGGCCCGGCGGCTGGCTTGCGGTCGGTGCGGCTGTCAAGTTCCTCGGCGAGGCCGCGGGCCAGGGTCTGCAGGCCAAGCGGGTAACGGCAGTGCGCTAGCCAGGCAAGGCCGGCAGGCTCCCTGCCGGGAACTGCGCCGGTGGCAGCCGCCGGGGCGGCCGTGCCATCGAAGCGCCGCGGCGAGCCGCTGCGTTCAATCGGCGCAACGGTGACGCCAGCGCCAACTGCATCGCCGATGTCGCCCGGCGCCGCGAGTCGGCGCAGCGCCCGCCCGGGGCGAGGGATCAGTAGAATCCCCGGCGCCGATCAACAGCGAGTCGATCCGATGACGCGAACAACGCGCGCCACGAGCTGGCGGCGCCTGCTTGCGGCAGCCGCCGGGCTGGCGCTGTGCGCCGCGTCGGCGCAGGCTGGCGTCGTGGTCGTGCTGAACTCCGGCGACGCGACGGTTTCCCTGCTAGACCAGGACAAGCGCACCGAGTTGCGCCGCTTCGACGTCGGCAAGGAGCCGCACCATCTGATGGCCACGCCCGACGCGAAGACGCTGATCGTGGCCAATGCCGCCAGCAACGACCTGCACTTTCTTGATCCGGTCACCGGCGAGATCCGCAAGCGCGTGCGGGACATTCCCGATCCGTACCAGATCGGCTTCTCGCCCGACCGGCGCTGGTTTGTCGCCAACGCGCTTCGCCTGGACCGGGTCGACATCTACGCCGCCGAGGGCGACGAGCTGCGGCCGGTCAAGCGCATCCCGCTGGCGCGCACGCCGAGCCACATGGCGTTCTCCGCCGACAGCCAGTTCGTCTTCGTTACCCTGCAGGAGAGCGACGAGATCGCCGCCATCCGCCTGGCGGACCAGACCGTCGCCTGGAAGATGAAGGTCGGCCGGCTGCCGGCCGGAATCTGGATGACTCCCGACGACAAGCACCTGCTGGTGGGCGTGATGGGCGAGGACTACGTCGAGGTGATCGACTGGCGCGGCCCTCGCTCGGTCAAGCGCATCGTCACCGGCAAGGGCGCGCACAACTTCCGGCCACTCGGCGACGGCCGCCACCTCTTCGTCGGCAACCGCGTCGCCGGCACCGTGAGCCTGATCGACCAGGAGACGCTCGAGAAGAGGCACGACATCGCGGTGCCCAACGGTCCCGACTGCATGGAGGTCAGCGCCGACCGCAAGTGGCTCTGGGTCACGCAGCGCTGGGGCAAGTCGGTGGCGGTGGTCGACATCGAAGCGCGCCGGATCGCGCACACGATCCCGGTCGGCCGCTCGCCGCACGGCGTGTTCTTCGTCAATTCCGCGCCCTGGCGCTGAGCCGGCCGGCGAGGGCAGGGCAGTGAGACGACCCGGCCGCGGGCACTGGTTCAGCCGGCTCGCCTCGGTGGCCGGCGCCAGCGCAGCCGGGCTGCTGCTGGCCGGGGCGGCGTCGGCCGAACAGTGCCGCGGCCACGTGTACATGACACTGGACACCGGCAGCATGCGGCACGCCGAGGAGATCGCCGCGATCCTGCGCCGGCACGAGGTGCAGGCGACCTTCTTCCTCGCCAACGAGAAGACCCCGCGCGGCGACTTCTCGCTCGACCCGTCGTGGGCCGGCTACTGGAAAGCGCGCGCCGAGGAGGGCCACGCCTTCGGCAGCCACACGTGGCGGCACGGCCGCTTTGTCGCCGACCAGGCGGGCGGCGTGCGTTACCGGCCGCAGTTCGGCGACGACGCCGGCCGGACGATCAGCCTGACGCCGGCGGCGGTGTGCGAGGAACTGCGCCGTGTCGGCACTGCCTTTGCCGCCCATACCGGCCGCGGGCTCGATGCGCTGTGGCGCGCGCCGGGGGGCCACACGACGCCCAACGCACTGGCCGCCGCAAAGGACTGCGGCTTCGCGCACGTGCGCTGGGCCGAGGCGGGCTTCCTCGGCGACGAACTGCCATCCGACAAGTATCCGAACCGGCTGCTGCTCGAGCGCGCCGTGCGCGACATCCGCGACGGCGACGTGCTGATGGCGCACCTGGGCATCTGGTCGCGCAAGGACCCCTTCGCGCCGATGCTCGACCCGCTGATCGCCGGGCTGAAGGAGCGCGGGCTGTGCTTCCGCACGCTGCGCGAGCATCCCGGCTACCGCGCCCAGGCGGTACCGGCGCGGCTGGCCGCCTCGGCGGCCGGGGGGCGCTGACCGTCCGTGTTCGAGTCCTTGCAGCGCAGTTTCGACGCGGCTCACTCGTGGCTGTTCGAGGAGGCCGTGCAGCCTGTCATGTTCGCCGTCGGTGCGGCCGGCTGGCTGGAGGAGGCCTATCCGGCCACCGAGTGGTTCCTTCTCGGGATCGTGCAGGTCGCGCTGCTTTACGCGGTCCTGCGGCCGCTCGAGGCGCGCTTCCCGGCCGAGCCGTGGACGGACCGCCGTGGCACCGGCGTCGACATCGTCTACACGCTTCTGCACCGGCTCGGCGCGTTCTCGCTGCTGGTGTTCCTGCTGCTGCGGCCGCTGGCGGAGGCCGCGACCGCCTGGCTGCGTGCGCACGAGTTGACGCCGATGAACCTCGACGCACTCTGGCCGGGCGTCACCGACGTGCCGATAGTCACCTTCGCGATCTATCTCGTCGTCCTCGACTTGCTCGATTACTGGCTGCACCGGGCGCAACACCGGCTGCGCTGGTGGTGGGCGCTGCACGCGCTGCACCACTCGCAGCGCAAGATGTCGTTCTGGACCGACGACCGCAACCACCTGCTCGACAGCCTGATCATCGACGCCATCAAGGCGGCGGTGGCGCTGGCCATCGGCGTGGAGCCGGCGCAGTTCGTCGGCCTGCTGGTCGCGGCGCGCATCGTGCAGAGCCTGCACCATGCCAACCTGCCGTGGACCTACGGGCTGCTCGGCTACGCGCTGGTGAGCCCGGTGTTCCACCGCGTGCACCACGCGATCGGCATCGGCCACGAGGGTCGTCATCGCGGCTGCAATTTCGCCGTGCTGCTGCCGCTGTGGGACGTCTTGTTCGGCACCGCCGACTATCGGTCGACGGTCGAGCCGACCGGCGTCCGCGACCAGCTGCCGCCGCCGCAGGGAAGCAGGCGCGACTACGGCGAGGGATTCTGGCGGCAGCAGTGGCTGGGGCTGCGGCGGATGGTCGATCCCGCGGCCTGAGCGCGGCGATACCATCGCCACTTTCTGAACGGGCGGGATGGCGATGCAGCGGATCGGCCTGATCATCGTCGGCGACGAGATTCTCTCCGGCAAGCGCGCCGACAAGCACCTGTCCAGGGTGATCGAGATCCTGTCGGCGCGCGGGCTGCGGCTGCAGTGGGCGCACTACGTCGGCGATGATCGCGCGGCCATCACCGAGGTGCTGCGCCGCACGTTCGCCACCGACGACATCGTCTTCTGCTGCGGCGGCATCGGCGCGACTCCCGACGACCACACGCGGCAGGCGGCGGCGGCGGCGCTCGGCATCGAGGTCGAACTGCACCCGCAGGCCGCCGCGCTGATCACGCAGCGTTGCGTCGAGATGGCGGCCGAGGGACGCGGCAGCGCCGACATGTCGACGCCGGAGAACCAGCAGCGGCTGAAGATGGGCGAGTTCCCGAGCGGCGCGCGCATCATCGCCAATCCGTTCAACCGGATCCCCGGCTTCGCGGTGGCCCGGCACCACTTCCTGCCCGGCTTTCCGGCGATGGCCTGGCCGATGATCGAGGCGGTGCTGGACGCCGAGTACGCGCCGCTGTTTCACAGCGCGCGCAGCGGCGAGCTGTCGATGGTCGTGTTCGACACCGCGGAGTCGCTGCTCGTGCCGGTCATGGAGGAGGTCGAAGCACGCTTCGCCGGCATCAAGGCGTTCAGCCTGCCGTCGCTCGGCGACGGCCAGGACGGCCGCACGCGCCGCCGCCACATCGAGCTCGGCGTCAAGGGCGACCCGGCGATGATCGACGCCGCCTTCGAGGTGATGAGGAACGGGGTCGAGGCGCTCGGGGCGCCGTTCGAGCTGACGCAAAAAAAGCCCGGTTCAGAGAACCGGGCTTGAAAGCACCACCAAAGGAGGAGACAGAGGAGTCCGGACTGGCGTCCGGGCAGTGGTGCCAAGGAGACAACCGTTACGCTTCGATTTCTTCTTCACTCCTCGGGTCAGGACCATCCTGACCCGTCCATGTTTGCTCGCCGTGACCGATTGCCGAAGCGGGTATTCACGCTCGCAATCGGCCTTGCCACGACTGCACCTTAGCAGCGGAGGACAGGCGGGCCCATCCTCCGGTCGGCTTAGGCTGCCTTGCGGCCTTTGATCGGCTTGACCACGTTGCTGGCGGCCTTCACCGTCGCCGCGGTGGCGGCGTTCAGGTTGGACTCGGCCATGTCGACGGCCTGCTTGCTCGCCTTGGCGACCGTGTCATAGGCCGTATTGGCGGCGGCCAGCGCGCTCTTGAACATCGACACGGCAGGCTCGGCGCCGGTCGGCGTGTTCTTCGAGGCGAACTCGATCATCTCGGCGACCTGCTTGTTGCCCTGCGCGATCTGGGTCTCGAAGATCCTCGAGAAGTCGGCGCCGGCGCCCGAGGCGATGCCGTAGACGTTGCGGTTGTAGCTGACGACCTTGTCGAGGGACGGCTGGGCCAGGCCGCTGCCGACGGACAGCAGTTCCTGCACGTCCTTCACGCCGAGCATGGCCTGTGTCTTCTCGGCCGACTCTTCCAGCAGCGCGCGGGTGGCCGCCAGGTTCAGGTCGACCAGCTTCTCGGTCGCCTCGAACATCGTGTGCGAAAGCGCGAACAGCGCGTCGAGTTGGCTCTTCTGGAATTCGGCGACTTGTGCGGGGGTGCTGATCATCTTCAACTCCTTGTGCGTGGTTCAGGAAAGAGAGGCTTGCGACTGCGTTGCACCGCTTGTTCGTTTGTGCGGCGCACAATCGAATTGTTGGCGATCCGGCGGCCCGTGTCAAGAAAAATTGTTGCGTCGCGTCATAAACCGGACGAGACAGAATATTTTATTATATTTCAACTATTTACATAAACATACACAGTTCGCTAGGGGAGGCGGTTAGGGGGATTTTGACGCGACGCGGCACCGGAAGCAGGCCAAGCGGCCTCGTTAGAATCCCCGCTCTACCCGGGAGCCTGCGCTGAAAGCCTTCTATAGCGATCGCTTCGTCCTGCCGCTCCCGCCGGGGCACCGTTTCCCGATGGCCAAGTACGCGCGGCTTCGGGAGCGGGTCCAGCGGGAACTGCCGGAGGTGACGCTGCTCGAGGCACCCGCGGCGGCCGACGCGCAGCTGCTGCTGGCGCACGACGAGGGCTACGTGCGGCGCGTCGTCGCCGGCGGGCTCTCGCCGGCGGAGCAGCGGGCCATCGGATTTCCCTGGTCGGCGCCGATGGTCGAGCGCTCGCGGCGCTCGGTCGGCGCCACGCTGGCCGCCTGCGCGGCGGCGGATCGTGGGGGCGTTGCCGTCAACCTGGCCGGCGGCACCCATCATGCCCGGCGCGACCGCGGGCAGGGTTACTGCGTGTTCAACGACGTGGCCATTGCCGCGCTGCGGCTGGCGGCGGAGCATCCCGGTGCACGGGTGGCGATCATCGATCTCGACGTCCACCAGGGCGATGGGACCGCGGCGATCGTCGGCGCGAGCGGGCAGGTCTTCACGCTGTCGCTGCACGGCGAGCGCAACTTCCCGGCGCGCAAGGTCGACGGCCACATCGACGTCGGACTGCCCGACGGCACCGGCGACCAGCAGTATCTCGACGCACTCGACGAGGCGCTGGCGCGAATGCTTGCGCGCTTCGCACCGACGTTCCTCATCTATCTCGCCGGTGCCGATCCGCACGAGGGCGATCGCCTCGGCCGACTGGCACTGACCTTCGACGGGCTGCGCGCGCGTGACTCGCGCGTGTTCGGCCTGGCGGCGCGGCTGCGCGCGCCCGTCGCGGTGACCATGGCCGGAGGCTATGGGCACGACATCGACACCACGGTTCAGGTGCACCTGAACACGGTGCACTGCGCCTGGGCACACTGGCTGCACTGCCGCGCGACGGGCGCCCAGGAGGCGCGCGTTGGCTGACGGCCAGCCGCCGCGCGCGACGTCGACGCTGGTGGCGGCGATGCCGGCAGTGTTCGTGCTGCTGTGGAGCACGGGTTTCATCGTCGCCAAGTACGCCTCGCCGCACGCGCCGCCGCTGGCCTTCCTGCTCTGGCGCTATGCGTCGGTCGTGCTGGTCCTGCTGCCGGTCATTGCGATCACCCGGGCACCGTGGCCGCGCAACCTGGCGTCGTGGCTGCATGTCGCCGTGGTCGGCGTGCTGCTGCAGGCCACCTATCTCGGCGGCGTGTGGTGGGCGATCGCCGCCGGTGTTCCGGCGGGTGCCTCGGCGCTGATCGTCGGCACGCAGCCGCTGCTGACGGCGTTCTTCGCCGGTGCGGTCGGCGAGCGGGCGAGCGCGCGGCAGTGGATCGGCCTGGTGCTCGGCTTCGGCGGCGTGGCGCTGGTGCTTTCGGACCGCTTCACCCTGCAGGGCGTCGGCCCGCTGCCGCTCGCCGTCAACGTCCTGGCGCTGGCCGGCATCACGGCCGGCACGCTGTACCAGAAGCGGTTCGGCGTCGGCGTCGATCTGCGCACCGGCAGCGCGATCCAGTTCGGCGCCTCGTTCCTCGTCACGGCCCCGTTCGTGCTGGCAAGCGGCCACTGGCAGGTCGACTTCGCGCCGCAGTTCTGGCTTGCCCTGGTCTGGTCGGTGCTGGTCCTGTCGCTGGTGGCGATGGTGCTGCTGCTCACTATGATTCGCCGTGGGCGGGCCACCGAGGTCGCCAGCCTGATGTACCTGACGCCGCCGGCCACCGCGCTGCTGGCCTGGCTGCTGTTCGGCGAGTCGCTCGGCGCCCGCGCCTGGTTTGGCGTGCTGGTCGCGATGGGCGGCGTGGCGCTGGTGCTGCGCAAGGGAAGGAACGAGGGGGCACGTTGAGCGAGCGACCGACCGCGCACAGCCGCGCGCAGTACCGGCACTTCCTGCCGATCCAGACACGCTGGAGCGACAACGACGCCTACGGGCACGTGAACAACGTCGTCTACTACAGCTGGTTCGACACGGTGGTCAACGAGTACCTGATCGCCGCCGGCGCCCTCGACATCCAGTCCAGTCCGGTGGTTGGGCTGGTGGTCGAGACGCAGTGCAACTACTTCAGCGAGCTGGCGTTCCCGCAGCGTGTCGACGCCGGGCTGCGCGTTGCTCGCGCGGGCACCTCGAGCGTGCGCTACGAGCTGGCCCTGTTCGGCGCGCTCAGCGACACCGCGAGCGCACAGGGACACTTCGTGCACGTCTACGTCGATCGCCGCAGCCGCCGCCCGGCGCCGCTGCCGCCGTCGCTGCGCGCGGCGGTCGAACGACTGGTTGTCTAAACCGACGGCGCGCCTGCCCGATCCGCAGTCGCGCCACCGAGGAGGCTTCGATGAGCAAGAAACGGATCGCCGTCATTCCCGGCGACGGCATCGGCAAGGAGACGGTTCCCGAGGGCATCCGCGTGCTCGACGCGGCGGCGCGCCGGTTCGGGCTCGACCTGCACTACGACCACTTCGATTTCGCCTCCTGCGACTACTTCGCCAAGCACGGCGCCATGATGCCGGAGGACTGGAAGGAACGGATCGGCGGCCACGACGCGATCTTCTACGGCGCCGTGGGCTGGCCGGCCACGGTGCCGGACCACGTGTCGCTGTGGGGCTCGCTGCTGAAGTTCCGCCGCGAGTTCGACCAGTACATCAACCTGCGACCCTGCAAGCTGATGCCCGGCATCCGCTCGCCGCTGGTGCGCGCCGACGGCAGCCCGCGCGGGCCCGGCGAGATCGACTTCGTGGTCGTGCGCGAGAACACCGAGGGCGAGTACTCGTCGATCGGCGGCCGCATGTTCGAGGGCACCGAGCGCGAGTTCGCGATCCAGGAGACGGTGATGACGCGGATCGGCATCGACCGCGTGGTGCGGTTCGCCTTCGAGCTGGCGGCGAAGCGGCCGCGCCGGCACCTGACCTCGGCGACCAAGTCCAACGGCATCTCGATCACCATGCCGTACTGGGACGAGCGGGTCGAGGCGGTTGCTGCCGGCTACCCGCAGGTGGGCCACGACAAGTTCCACATCGACATTCTCACCGCGCACTTCGTCCGCTTTCCGGAGCGCTTCGACGTGGTGGTCGCGTCGAACCTGTTCGGCGACATCCTCTCCGACCTCGGGCCGGCGTGCACGGGCACGATCGCCATCGCGCCGTCGGCCAACCTGAACCCGGAGCGCAGGTTCCCGTCGCTGTTCGAGCCGGTGCACGGCTCGGCGCCCGACATCGCCGGACAGGGCATCGCCAATCCGATCGGCCAGATCTGGTGCGCGTCGATGATGCTCGACTGGCTCGGCCATGCCGATGCCGCCACCGCCGTGCTCAAGGCGATCGAGTCGGTGCTGGCCGCCGGTCCGCGGCACGCACCGCTGACGCGCGACATCGGCGGCACCGCGGCCACGGTCGACCTCGGTCGCGCGATCGCCGAATCGATCTAGTCCGAATTCCCTTTACAGCGCCGATCGGCGCCATTTAGACTCGCGCGAAATCAAGGGGTTGCGCGGCTAACCTGAGAAGTTAGAAGAATCAGGAAGCCGGGTTCAGAAAGGCGACGCGGCCACGGCGCGTCGTTTGGCCGATGGGCAGCTCGCGGCCTGCTGGTGATACTGCCGGCACGGCGCGACAGGAAACGGGGTAGGAGGAAGGTCATCGTGCGTCATCTGCTTGTTGCCCTCGCGGCGATCGCGATGCTTGCCGCCGCTCCAGGTACCGCGACCGCGCAGACCGCCAAGGGCAACAAGGCCACGGCGACCAAGACCAAGCAGAGCACCGCCAGCAAGAAGAAGAAGACAAGCGCAAGGGCGGCACGGCCCAGCGAGGGGCAGCTGGCCGGCCTGCATCGCACCGACGATCCGCTCGACCTCAAGTCGTCGGTGGCACTGGTCGTCAACCAGGACACCAACGAGGTCCTGTTCGAGAAGAACCCGCATGCGGTGCTGCCGATCGCGTCGATCACCAAGCTGATGACGGCGCTGATCACGATCGAGGCCGATCTCGACCTGGACGAGATGCTCGAAGTCGAACGCTCGGATCGCACCGCCGACCGCATCCGTTCGCGCTTGAATCCCGGCGTGAAGCTGACCCGCGGCCAGGCGCTGCACCTGGCGCTGATGTCCTCCGAGAACCATGCCGCGCAGCTGCTTGGGCGGACCTATCCCGGCGGCGTCGACGCGGCGGTGCAGGCGATGAACGCGAAGGCGCAGCTGCTCGGCATGCACGACACCAGCTTCGCCGATCCGACCGGGCTGTCGCCGGAGAACCGTTCCTCGCCGGTGGACCTGGTGAAGCTGGTCAACGCCACCTACCAGTACCCGGTGCTGCGCGAATTCTCGACCAGCAGCGAACTCGAGTTGCCGATCGGCAGGCGCGTCGTGCGCTACGGCAGCACCAACGGCCTGACCTCGAATCCCGACTGGGACATCGGCCTGCAGAAGACCGGCTACATCTCCGCCGCCGGCCGCTGCCTGGTGATGCAGGCGGTCATCGAGGGCAAGCGGGTGGTGATGGTGCTGCTCGATTCGGTCGGCAAGTACTCGCGCATCGGCGATGCGCAGCGCATCCGCCAGTGGCTCGAGGCGAACAAGCCTGCCTCCGGCAGGGGGCCCGGACTGACGAGCGCCAGTCAGCCGCGGCGGGCCGGCGAAGACGGGCCGGCTTCCGCGCCGGCGGTGTAGCCGAGCTGCTGCGAGATCTGCTGGGCGGCGGCGATCAGGTCCGACGCCCATTCGTCATTCATCCGCTCGGCCGGCGCCGACAGCGACAGACCCGCCACCACACGCCCGGAGTCGTCTCGCACCGACGCGGCGATGCAGCGCACGCCCAGTTCCAGTTCCTCGTTGTCGCGCGCATAGCCGCGCGCCCGGACCAGCGACAGTTCGCGCTCCAGCTTCGGCAGATCGGTGATCGAATTGCGCGTGTGGCCGGCGAGCCCGGTGCGGGTGGCATAGGCGCGCACCGCGCGCGGATCGTCGGCCGCCAGGAACAGCTTGCCGCTCGAGGTCAGGTGCAGCGGCGCGCGGCCGCCGATGGCGCGCACGACCTGCATGCCCGAGCGTTCGCTGTAGGCACGCTCGACATAGATGATCTCGTCTGCCTGGCGCAGGGACAGGTTGACCGTCTGGCCGGTGCGCTGGTGCAGTTCGCGCATCGGCTCGATCGCCGCCTCGCGCACCGATAGCCGGGCCTTGACCAGGTTGCCGAGCTCGAGCAGCCGCATGCCGAGGCGATAGGTGCCGGCCTGCTCGCCGCGATCGACGAATCGGCCGACCACCATGTCGTTTAGTATCCGGTGCGCCGTCGAGGGGTGCAGCCCGGTCGCCTGGGCCAGTTCCTTCAAGCTGACCGGACCGGTGTGGGCCGCAAGCGTGTCGAGCAGGTGCATGATCCGCTCGATGACCTGGATGGCGGTCTTCTCCCGCGCCGGCGCGCGTGCGGTGGTGGTTCGATCGGTCATGATGCGCTGCGGTGTCCGGAACACGTAATTCTATGTCGCAATACGAAACGATGCCACGCGCGGGGCGACCGTCACGCAGGCGCGCGCGGTGCCGGCGCCGCTGCTGAAGGAAACAGCCATGCGAGTCGGACTGTTTGTCACCTGCCTGGTCGATGTCGTCAGGCCGGAGATCGGCTTCGCGGCGCTGAAGCTGCTCGAGCGCGCCGGCTGCACGGTCGAGGTGCCGGCCACGCAGACCTGCTGCGGCCAGCCCGGTTACAACTCAGGCGACGCGGCGGCCGGGCGCGCGCTGGCGAAGAAGGTGATCGACGAGTTCTCCGGCTTCGACTACGTCGTCGTGCCTTCCGGCTCGTGCGGAGGGCAGATCAAGGTCCATTTCGCCGAGTTGTTCAGGGACGATCCCGACCTGAAGGCGCGCGCCGAGGACCTGGCGGCGCGCACCTACGAGCTGACCGATTTCCTCGCCACGGTGCTGAAGGTCGAGCGCCTGGAGTCGGATTTCGGCGGCCGGATCACCTATCACGACTCCTGCTGCGGGCTGCGTGAACTGGGCGTGCAGGCCCAGCCGCGCAGGCTGCTGTCGCTGCTGCCGGGCGTGCAGCTGACGGAGATGAACGACTGCACGCAGTGCTGCGGCTTCGGCGGCACTTTCTCGGTCAAGTACGGCGACATCTCCGCCGCGATCGTCGACGAGAAGTGCCGCAACATCCGTGCTTCGGGTGCCGAGGCGGTCGTCCTCGGCGACCTCGGCTGCATGCTGAACATCGAGGGACGGCTGCGCCGCACCGGCGACGAGACCACGCGCGTGCTGCACGTGGCGCAGGTGCTGGCAGGCGACGCTTAGGTTCCGGGGGCGGCGATGCAGGTTCAGAGCATGCACTTCAGGTCCCGCGCGGCGATGAAGCTCGCCGACGCCCGGCTGCAGAGGAACCTGGGCGCCTTCGCCGACAAGGTGATCACCGCCCGCGCGGCGGCGATCGCCGAACTCGACGACTTCGAGGGCACGCGCAACGCCGCGGCCGAGCGGCGCGACCGGCCGCTGGCCAACCTCGACGTCTGGCTGGAGCGCTTCGAGAAGGAGGCCACCGCGCGCGGCGCCACCGTGCTGTACGCACAGGCGCACGAGGAGGCGGCGCGGCTGATCGTCGAGATCGCGCGCCGCCACGGCGTGAAGAAGGTCACCAAGTCGAAGTCGATGGTGTCCGAGGAAGTCGAGCTGAACCAGGCGCTCGGCGCGGCCGGCATCGAATCGGTCGAGACCGATCTCGGCGAGTACATCCTGCAGATCAACGACAACGAGCCGCCGTCGCACATCATCGCGCCGGTCATCCACAAGGACCGCGACGAGGTCTCCGACCTGTTCGCACGCACGCACCACCGGCCGCGCAAGACCGAGATCCGCCAGCTGACCCGCGAGGCGCGCGAGGTCCTGCGCGGCCACTTCCTGTCCTCCGACATGGGCGTGACCGGCGCCAATTTCCTGATCGCCGAGACCGGCTCGGTGGCGATCGTCACCAACGAGGGCAACGAGGGCATGTGCACGGTGCTGCCGCGCGTTCACGTCGTGCTCGCCGGCATCGAGAAGGTGCTGCCGACGCTGGAGGACGCGGCGACGATCATGCGGCTGCTCGCTCGCTCGGCGACCGGCCAGCCGATCTCGAACTACTTCTCGCTGCTGACCGGAGCGCGCGCTGCGGACGAGACCGACGGGCCCGAGCACATGTACTTCGTGCTGATGGACGCCGGCCGCACGGGCCTGCTCGGCGGCGAGTTCCAGCAGATGCTGCGCTGCATCCGCTGCGGCGCCTGCATGAACCACTGCCCCGTGTACCAGAAGATCGGCGGCCACGCCTACGGCTGGGTCTATCCGGGGCCGATGGGCTCGGTGCTGACGCCGAGCTACGTCGGCGTGGACAAGGCGCTCGACCTGCCGCAGGCAGCCACGCTGTGCGGCCAGTGCAGCGTCGTCTGCCCGGTGAAGATCCCGCTGCCCGACCTGCTGCGCAAGCTGCGCCAGCGGCAGGTCGAGCGCGGCCTGCGGCCGTGGTACGAGCGCGCCGCCATCGGCGCGTGGGCCTTCGCGGCGCGCCGGCCGGCGCTGTACCGGCCGCTCACGCGCATCGGCGCCCGCGTGCTCAAGTGGATGGGCGGCGAGAAGGGCCGCATCCGCTCGCTGCCGCTGGCCGGCGGCTGGACCGCACAACGCGACTTCCCGGCGCCGTCGGGCAGGACGTTCATCGAGCAGTACCGCAGCCGCAAGGCCGGCGGCGGCTGACCCGCGCCCGCGGCGTTCAGGCCGCGGCGGGTGCCTCGATCGCCTCGGCCACCAGTTCGGCGATGTCGCGGGTGGCGAGCTTCTCGTCGCAGCCGAGCTGCGTGGTCGCGTCGCGGATCATCGTCGTGCAGTACGGGCAGGCGGTGGCGATCAGCGCCGGGTCCCGGGGCAGCGCCTGCTCGACGCGGGTCACGTTGATCCGCTTGCCGATGTGCTCCTCCATCCAGAACCGGCCGCCGCCGGCGCCGCAGCACATGGCGTGCGTGCGGTTCAGCGCAAACTCCAGCGGCGCGTCGCGGCACACGGCGGCCAGCACGCGGCGCGGCGCCTCGTACTCGCCGTTGTGGCGGCCGAGGTAGCACGGCTCGTGGTAGATCACCCTGTCGAACGAGGCGCGCGGCCGGATCCGTCCTTCGGTGATCAGCCGGTCGATCAGCTGCGAGTGGTGCACCACCTCGTAGCGGCCGCCGAACTCCGGGTACTCGTTCTTCAGCGAGTTGAACGCATGCGGGTCGCAGGTGACGATGCGCGTGACCTGCATGCCGTTGAGCGTCTCGACCAGGCCCTGGGCGAGCGTCTGGAACAGCATCTCGTTGCCGGCGCGGCGCACGCACTCGCCGGTCGATCCCTCCGCCGGGCCGAGGATGGCGAAGCGCACACCGGCGGCGCGCAGGATCCTGACGAAGGCGCGCGCGACCTTCTGGCTGCGGTCGTCGAACGACTGCGCCGAGCCGACATAGAAGAGGTAGTCGAGGTCCTTCGCCTGCTCCGGCGACTCGAGCAGCGGCAGGTCCAGCCCTCTGGCCCAGTCGGCGCGCGTGTCGGCCGGCAGGCCCCACGGGTTGCCGGCGCTCTCGTAGTTGTCGAACAGCGTCTTCAGCTCGGCCGGGAAGGCCCCTTCCATCATCACCTGGTGCTGGCGCATGCGGAAGAACTTGCCGAGGTGCTCCAGCGCGATCGGGCAGGCGTGCTCGCAGTAGCCGCAGGTGGTGCAGGCCCACAGCGTGTCCTCGGAGATCACGCTGCCGACCAGCGGCGGCAGCTCCTCGGCCTTGCGCGCGAGTATCGCCTCGCGCTTGTCGAGCAGGTGGCGCTTGACGCTGTCGTGCACCCACTTCAGCGCCAGCGGCTTGTCGGTGAGGAAGGTCGGGCAGGCATCCTTGCAGCGGCCGCACTCGGTGCAGGTGAAGGCATCGAACGCGTCCTTCCACAGCAGGTCGGCGGCGCTGGTTACGCCGACCTTCATGTCGTCGCCGGCGTCGTCGCTCATGATCTTCTCGAGGTCGACCGAGGGCACGCGGTTCAGCGGCGTGTCGCGGCTGAAGAACACCGCCGGCAGCGCGGTGACGATGTGGAAGTGCTCGCCCCACGGCAGCAGGACCAGGAAGCTGAACACCGTCAGCATCTGGATCCAGTAGAAGGCATGCTGGCCCAGGTTCAGCGCCTCCGGCGACAGCCCCGACAGGGCGCCGGCGACGGCCGCGCCGACGAAGGCGAACGACTGCTCGTGGGCAATGCCGGCGTCCCTGCCGCCGAGCAGGGCGAAGCGAAAGCCGTCGAACAGGAAGTCGGTGACCATGATGGTCAGGATCAGCGACAGCACGACGATCGCCTCGCGGTTCGGTTCCAGCCGCTGCGGCTTCAGGACGAAGCGGCGCCAGAAGGCATACAGCACTGCCACGGTGACGGCGACCTCGACCAGGTCCTTCAGTGCCGCATACAGCCCGCCGAGGGCGCCGGGATAGACGAAGGTCGGCGAGTAGCCGATGACCAGCAGCTGCACCTTGCGCACCAGCAGCGTCATGAAGCCGAGGAAGATCACGGTGTGCATCACGCCCGGCCGGAACTCGCCGGCGATCATCCGCGACTGCATGAAGCCCAGCGACAGCACCTTGCCCAGCCGCCTGCCGGGGTGGTCCCAGCGGACCTCCGGCTGCAGCGCGGCGACGATCGCCAGCTTGCGCCAGCACAGGTAGCCGAACCCGGCCAGGCCGAGCAGCAGGATCAGCGTGATGGCGAGCGGTCCCATGAAACGGCTCCCGGCGCGATCGCTTCAGCGGCGCAGGCGCCCAGGCGCTTGCGAAAGCGGCGATTTGCGCATGGCCGCGAGCATCCGGCGGCCGTCGCGGCGGCGTCAACGCCGCTTTGCGGGAGTGTTGATCCTCGCCAAATCAGCCGTTGCCGGCCTGCAGCGTGACCGGCAGGTAGCGGAGGCCGTCGGCGTCGGTCGTCGACTGCAGCAGCACCGGTGCTGCCGCGCGCCACAGGATCGGCGGCTCGAGACGGCGCGCGGCGTCGCCGGCGGCTTCGCGCGGCAGGTTGCGCAGCAACGTCACGTGCGCGACAAACGGCTTGCGGTCGAAGCGAACGCCGAGCTCGTCGAGCAGCCGCCGGGAGCGTGTCGCCAGCGCCTCGAGCTGCGCTTCGGCTCCGCCGACCCACAGCACGCGCGCGCCGGCGAACGCGCCGAGCTCGTCGAGCGACCAGTCGAACGGCGACGGCTCCTCGACGGCCAGTCGGGCGGCCACCTGCCGTGCGCGCTCGGCCTGCAGCGCGCCGATGAAGGCCAGGGTCAGGTGCAGGTTCTCGCGCCGCATGCGCCGTGCCATCGGGAATCGGGCGTGCTGCTCGTCGGCCAGCCGGTCGAGCCGCTCGAGCGCTGCCTGGTCGGGCTGCAGCGCGACGAAGCAGCGCAGCGCCGGCGCAGCGGCGTCACCCACCGCCTGCCGGTTCCTGCGGCGGCGAACCTGCACTATGCCGCCGGCCTGCGGTGCCGCAGGATCGCGCGCCGGCATTCGCCGACCAGCTGCGGTCCGCGATAGACGATGCCCGTGTACAGCTGCACCAGCGCCGCGCCGGCGGTGATCTTCGCCACCGCGTCCTCGCCGCTCATGATGCCGCCGACGCCGATCACCGGCACCGCTCCCTTCAGGCGACGTGCCAGCAGGCGAACGACCTCGGTCGAGCGCGCGGCGAGCGGCGCCCCGGACAGGCCGCCCGCCTCCTGGGCGTGCGGCAGGCCGGCCACCGACTCGCGGGCGACCGTGGTGTTGGTGGCGATCACCGCGTCGATCTCGTTGGCGGCCAGCGCGTCGGCGAGGCGCGGCAAATACTCGTCGTCCAGGTCCGGCGCGATCTTCACCGCCAGCGGCACACGCCGCCCGTGCCGGTCGGCCAGCTTGTTCCGCTCGCTGCGCAGGCCGCCGAGCAGCGTCACCAGTTCGGCGCCGAGCTGCAGCGAGCGCAGGTCCTTGGTGTTCGGCGACGAGATGTTGACCGCCACGTAGCCGGGGCGGTCGAGCAGCAGGGGATAGACGCGGCGCAGGCCGGTCAGGTAGTCGTCGACCGCCCTGTCGATCGGCGTGTCGGCGTTCTTGCCGATGTTCAGCCCCAGCAAGATGCCGCGCGAGCGGCTCGCCTGCACGTTGGCGACGAAGCGGTCGAGGCCCTCGTTGTTGAAGCCCATGCGGTTGATCAGCGCCCGCGCGGCCGGCAGGCGGAACAGCCGCGGCGCCGGATTGCCCGGCTGCGGCCTCGGCGTGACGGTGCCGACCTCGACGAAGCCGAAGCCGAAGTCGGCCAGCGCGTCGATGTGCGCGGCGTTCTTGTCCAGTCCCGCCGCCAGCCCGACCGGGTTGGGAAAGGTCAGTCCCATCGCCTCGACCGGATCCGGCGCGACGTGCGGCCGCAGCAGGCGGGTCAGGCCGAGGGCGTGCGCGCGCTCGAGGTTGGCGAAGGCCAGCTCGTGTGCGGTCTCCGGGTCGAGCGCGAAGATGAACGGGCGGGCAAGGTCGTACAGCACGGTCGGTCGGTGGCGGCTGCGGCCCCGCCGCGCTCGCTGCTCAGTGCGCCGGCCTGATCCAGCGGCCCTGCTGCAGGACCTCGGTCGGCCGGAACTTGGCCTTGTAGGCCATCTTCGGGCTCGCCTCGATCCAGTAGCCGAGGTACAGGTACGGCAGCCGCAGCAGCCGGCACTGCTCGATCTGCCACAGGATGTTGTAGGTGCCGTAGCTCGCGTGCTGTTCCGTGGTGTCGAAGAACGTGTAGACCGACGACAGCCCGTCGTTCAGCACGTCGATGATCGACACCGCGACCAGCGGTCCGCCGCCGTCGGCGGTGCCGTTCGGCGCGCGAAACTCCACCAGGCGCGTGTTGACCTTGCTCTGCAGGAGGAACTGCGAGTACTGCTCGCGGCTGTCGTTGTCCATGCCGCCGCCGGCGTGGCGTGTCGACTGGTAGCGCAGGTACAGGTCGTAGTGCTCCTGGTCGAAGGCCAGGCCGACCACG
Source organism: Burkholderiales bacterium (assembly GCA_020355165.1). GTDB lineage: Bacteria > Pseudomonadota > Gammaproteobacteria > Burkholderiales > Burkholderiaceae_F > JADJWR01. The sequence goes on along the minus strand of CP070661.1, from coordinate 145,528 downwards.
CGGGCGGTCAGCTTGCGGTGCTGGCGCCACGCGCGGCGCTGGCTGCGGTTGGCGACGAACTCGTCGACCGGCACCCGCACCGGGATGCAGGCGCGGCAGCCGTCGCAATGCGGCCGGTAGGTGAAGATGCCGCTGCGGCGGAAGCCGAGCCGCACCAGTTCCGAGTAGACGTCGGCATTGATCAGGTGCGCCGGGGTGGCGACCTGCGAGCGCGCCTGCCGGTCCTCGAGGTAGCTGCACGGATAAGGCGCCGTGGCATAGAACTGCAGCGCCGAGAACGGCAGTTCCTTGAGGTTTGCCACGTCAGTACGCCCGCAGCAGGTCGGTCACCGCCTGCTCGCGATAGCGCGCCCAGTCGATCGGCGGCTGCCGCACGGCAGCCGCGACGTGGGAGCAGAAGTCAGCACGCGCAATGGCACGGGCACCGAGCGAGGCAAGGTGGGAAGTCTCCTGCTGGCAGTCTAGCATCGGCACCTTTTCCAGACGCAGCAACTGCACCAGAGCGGCCAGCGCGATCTTCGAGGCGTCGGGCGCGGCGCTGAACATCGACTCGCCGAAGTACATCCTGCCGATCGCCACGCCGTACAGGCCGCCGACGCGCTGCCCGCCGTCGAGGACCTCGACGCTGTGCGCCAGGCCGCGGTAGTGCAGGTCGCAGTAGGCGTCGAACATCTCCTCGGTGATCCAGGTGCCCTCGCGGCCGCGGCGCGGCGCCGCGCACTCGCGCATCGTCGCCGCGAAGTCGGCGTCGACGCGGACCTCGAGGCGGCCGGCGTTCAGCCCGGCGCGGATCCGGCGCACCAGCGAGCGGCGGGCGACGAACTCGGCGGTGAACAGCACCATGCGCGGGTCCGGGCTCCACCACAGCACCGGATCGTCCTCCGCATACCAGGGGAAGATCCCCTGCGAATAGGCGAGGATCAGCGTCCTGGCGTCGATGTGCCGGCTGGCGGCCAGCAGGCCGCTCGGATGCGCGAGGCTGCGTTCGACCGGCGGAAACGGATCGTCAGGCCCCAGCCACGGGATCATGGTCTCCCGGCCTGCGCGAGCCTCGCCGGCGTCTCGATCGTGTGCACGTGCGTGCCGAACTCGCCACGCGCCCGGTCGGCGAAGAACAGCCGCAGCGTCTGCGCCACCGTGCGGAAGGCCAGCTCCTGCCACGGAACATCGGCCTCACGGAACAGGCGCACCTCGAGGCTCTCCTGGCCGGGCCCGAATTCCAGGTCGAGCAACTCGGCACGGAAGAACACGTGCACCTGCTCGATGTAGGGGACGTCGATCATCGTGAAAAGCGGCCCGAGGCTCACCCGCGCCTGCGCCTCCTCGAGCGTCTCGCGCAGCGCGCCCTCGCGGGTCGTCTCGCCGACCTCCATGAAGCCGGCCGGCAGCGTCCACTTGCCGTAGCGCGGCTCGATTGCCCGCCGGCACAGCAGCACCGTGTCCTGCCAGACCGGGATCGTCCCGACCACCGGGCGCGGGTTCACGTAGTGCACGGCACCGCAGTGCTCGCAGACGTCGCGCTCGCGGCTGTCCCCGGCGGGCACGCGCCGCACGATCGGTTCTCCGCAGGCGGCGCAGAAGCGGGTGACGATGCGGCTCATGGCGCGGCCAGTCTAGCAACGGCGAATGGTCGCCGACGGGAGGTTCCGACGCACCACGACCGCCCAATCGGCTCGGCGAAATCCGCTATACTTCGCCTTCTGCGGCGCCACTGATCAGTCGCCGAGCCAGATACCGCGGGGTGGAGCAGTCTGGCAGCTCGTCGGGCTCATAACCCGAAGGTCGAAGGTTCAAATCCTTCCCCCGCAACCAGATCGACGGCCCTCCACGCGAGGGCCGTTTCATTTCCGCGGCGCGTCTTGCGCACGGGGAACCGACGCGGGCGGCCGGGCCGGGCCTTCAGCTCGCAGCCCGTGCCGGTTGCGTCAAGGCGGCCTGCCTCCGGCGCCCATAGACTGCCGGCGTCCCGAGGACTCACAGACAGGAACCGTCCATGGCCAAGGTCGGCAAGATCGAGGATCCCTCCTGCTCCGAGTGCGCACAGCTGAACTGCTATCGGCACGACAAGCAGTACCCGTCGTTCTGCGCCACCGAGTCGGCGGATCCGGCGCTGGTCGAGGAGGCACGCCGCACCTATGCCGGCGACGAACTCGACGGACGGCTGGCCCGCGCCGCCGCCGAGGTCGAGGGACGTTTCTACGGCAAGATTTCGCGCTGCGAGGAGATCGTCGCCTTTGCGCACCGGATCGGCGCCCAGCGGATCGGCATCGCCACCTGCTTCGGACTGATCGAGGAGACCAGGCTGTTCGCGAAGATCCTGCGCCTTGCCGGGCTCGAGCCGGTGACGATGCTGTGCAAGGTCGGCTCGATCGACAAGGAGTCGATCGGCATCCCGGACCAACTGAAGATCAAGCCGGGCAGCTTCGAGGCGGCCTGCAACCCGATCCTGCAGGCGAGGAGCCTGAACGCCGAAAAGACGGATCTGAACGTGATCGTCGGCCTGTGCGTCGGCCACGATGCGCTGTTCACCCGTCACTCGGAGGCACCGGTGACGACGCTGATCACCAAGGACCGCCTGACCGGACACAATCCCGCCGTCGCCCTGTACACGCTGCATTCCTACAGCAAGCGCATCCTCGATCGGAAGCGGATGCGCGAGCTCTGAGGGCCGGCTGCGCGTCCCGCAAGGACGCTCTCGCCCGCCGCCGCGCGGCGGCGCTACGCTTGCCCCGGCAGGTGTCGTGCGCGCGGCAGGAGGAAACGATGGCGGACACGGTGCGCAAGGTGCATTACTTCTCGACCTCGGTGCCGGACAGGCCCGGGGAGACGTTCAAGGTGCTGGCCTCCCTGGTCAGCGGCGGCGTGAACCTGCTGGCCTGCACCGGCACCGCGCGCGGCCGGCGGGCGCAGATCGACGTGGTGCCCGACGATGCCAGGAAGTTCGCCGCGGCTGTAAAGAAGGCCGGGCTTGCCTTCAGCGAGAGGAGGTCCGGCTTCCTGATCCAGGGAGACGATCGCCCCGGGGCGCTGGCCGACAACCTGAAGCTGCTGGCCGACGCCGGCGTCAACATCGCCGCGGTCGACGGTCTGTCCGCCGGCAGCGGTCGCTGGGGCGCCATCATCTGGGTGGCGGACAAGGACGTGCGCCGCACCGGCAGCCTGCTGCGGGCGAAGGCGAAGTAGGCAAGCCTCGCCTGCGCGGGCCTCAGAAGCGCATCTGGATGCCCGCGCCGACGGCCCAGGTCCGGCCGCGTTCGGTCGCCAAGTCCTTGCGCGGCCAGAAGTAGCCGAGGATCAGTTCGGTCAGCAGCCAGTCCTTGTAGATCGGCTGCTCCCAGCGCGTGCGGACGCCGTACTCGCCGACCTCGGCGTCGCCTCCCGTCTCGCCGCTGACCAGCGCCTCCAGCGAGAGCTGCCGCTGCGAGCCGAAGCCCTTGTACAGGCCGACGCTGCTGCCCCATTCGACGCCGTCGGTTTCCTGTGCCCAGGTCGCGGCGGAATTCCAGCGCAGCGCCAGTGACGGGCTGAACCGGTGCCCGTAGTTGAGCGCCGTCGTCATGCCGAAGCCGTCGTCGACGGTCCAGAACAGCGTCTCCTTGAATTCGATCTCGTCGCGCCGCCCCAGCTGCCACTGGTTCTGGTAGCGGGCCTGTGCGTAGGGCTTGAACCCGCCGCGAAAACCCGCGCGCAGCGAGACGAAGTCGCCGATCTGGGTGCCGAGCCCGGCGAAGAAGGACTGGTCGTCGCGCGTCTCCTCGAGCAGCTGTTCGCGGCGGGTGAAGCCTTCCGGCCGGTCGGTCACCAGTTCCCGCTCGTTGTCGCGACCGATGAAGATGAAGGCCTTGTCCCTGAGGTTCGGCAGGTCGAGGCGGACCCGAAACCGCGTGAGCCAGTCGAAGCCTTCATCCTGCCGCCACAGGAAGCTCAGTCCGATGCCGCCGGCGACCTTCCCGTCCGGCTCGAACGGCTTGTCGCCGAACCAGCCGTCGACCCCCCGTGCCACCCACGCCACGCCGTCGTGCACGTACCTGCGCGTCGTGTCGAGCACGTTGGTCCGCTCGACCTGGCCGTCCTGCGGCAGCGGCTGGTCCGAAGCGGGGGCAGCGGCGCTGCTGTGCGCCGGAGTCACGGCGGTGGCTTCAGGCTTTTCCTGCGCCGCTGCGGTGCCGCTGAACGCTGCGGCGGACAGCCCGATCAGCGAGGCGAAGGCGAGCGGGCGCAGCATCGAGGTTCCGCCAGACCGCAATCCGCACCGCGCTGCAGCTTCTGGGTCATGGGCGACGCAACGTGCGATGTCGGTACGGTGGCGAGCAGGCTGATCCGACGAGGCCCGATCCAGCCATGCACGCAGCACGTGACCATTATGCAGGCGTCCGAAATCGGGATTCGAATCGCGATCAAATGCAAGTGACTGCGGTTCCCGGGTGCCACAATGTGGTGCAGTGAAACGGCCATCCTCGCCGGCGTAGTCCGACTGCCGGCAGCGCCGAGCTCGCGCAGCCTCCAGAGCCGACAACTTGAGTGCTTCCGCCATCCAGTCGATCCGGGCCCGCCAGATCCTCGACTCGCGCGGCCGCCCGACCGTCGAGGTCGACGTCCGGCTGGTCGACGGCAGCTTCGGTCGCGCCTCGGTGCCCTCCGGCGCCTCGACCGGCACGCACGAGGCGCACGAGCTGCGCGACGGTGGCGGCCCTTTCGAAGGGCGCGGCGTGCGGCGTGCGGTGGCCAATGTCGACGGCGACATCGCGGCGGCGCTCCGCGGCGCCGATGCGCTGGCGCAGCGCCAGGTCGACCAGCGGCTGGTCGACCTCGACGGCACGCCCAGGCTCGAGCGGCTTGGTGCCAACGCGATCCTCGGCGCCTCGCTGGCCGTGTGCCGCGCCGCCGCGGCGCATCGCGGGCAGCCGCTGTACGCCCACATCGCGGCGCTGGCCGGCACGCGCGAGATCAGTCTGCCGATGCCGATGGTCAACATGCTCTCCGGCGGCCTGCACGCCGGCCGCGGCATGGACGTGCAGGACTTTCTCGTCATCCCTGCCGGCGCGCGCTCGATCGGCGAAGCGATCGAACTGGTCGCGCGCGTGCGCGATGCGGCGGTCCGGGTGATGGAAAGGCGCGGGCTGCCGACGCTGCTCGCTGACGAGGGCGGGCTGAGCCCCGGGCTGGCGACCGGCCGCGAAGCGCTGCGCCTGCTGATCGAGTCGATCGAACAGGCCGGCCTGCGGCCGGGCACCGATGCGGTGATTGCGATCGATGTGGCAGCGACCGCCTTGTGGGACCGCTCGAGCGGCGCCTACCGGCTGGCGCGCGAGGGCCGGCTGGCGACCAGCGCGGAGATGATCGCCATGGCCGAGCAGTGGGTCGGCGAGTTCCCCGTGGTGTCGATCGAGGATGCGCTCGACGAGGAGGACTGGGCCGGCTGGCAGCAGCTGACCGAGCGGCTGGGCCGGCGGATCAGGCTCGTCGGCGACGATCTTTTCACGACCAGCCTCGGCCGCCTGCGGCAGGGGATCGCCAGCAAGGTGGCCAACGGGGTGCTGGTGAAGCTCAACCAGAACGGCACGCTGAGCGGCACCCTCGAGGTGGTCGCTGCGGCCCGAGCAGCCGGCTACGCGCCGGTGATCTCGGCCCGCTCGGGCGAGACCGAGGACGCGTTCATCGCCGATCTGGCGGTCGGCACGGCGGCGGGGCAGATCAAGATCGGCTCGGTGCGCTGCGGCGAGCGGCTCGCCAAGTACAACCAGCTGCTGCGCATCGGCGAGGAAAGCGGTGCCCCGTTCGCCGGCATGGCGGCGGTCCGGCAATGAGCGGGGCGAGGCCGCCGGCCCTGGCCGACCCGCAGCTCGCGCGGTTCCTGCGTGAGCACGGGCTGGTCGGGGCAGACGGCAGCGCGCGGTTCACGCCGCTGGCCGGCGGCGTCTCGTCCGACATCTGGCGTGTCGACCTGCCCGATGGCCGGACGATCTGCATCAAGCGCGCGCTGTCGAAGCTGAAGGTGGCGGCGGACTGGTACGCGCCCCTGTCGCGCAACGCCTACGAGTGGGCGTGGATCGAGTTCGCCGCGCGGCACGCGCCGGACGCGGCGCCGCGTCCGCTGGCGCGCGATGCCGGAGCCGGCCTGTTCGCGATGGAGTACCTGGCGCCGGAGCAGCACCCGGTATGGAAGCGGCAGCTGCTCGACGGCCAGGTCGAACCGGCGACCGCGGCAGCGGTCGGCCGGGTGCTGGCGGTGCTGCACCTGGCCAGCAGCCGCGACGTGGCGGTCGAGCGGGCCTTCGACAGCGGCGCCAACTTCCACGCGCTGCGCCTGGAGCCTTACCTGCTGGCCACCGCGCGGGTGCATCCGGCGCTGGCGCCGGCGCTCGAGGCTCTGGTCGACCGCACGGCCGGCACGCAGCTGGCGCTGGTGCACGGCGACGTCAGCCCGAAGAACATCCTCGTCGGTCCGCGCGGGCCGGTGTTCCTCGACGCCGAGTGCGCCTGGTACGGCGACCCGGCGTTCGACATCGCCTTCTGCCTGAACCACCTGCTGCTGAAATGCCTCGTGCGGCCGGACCGGCGCCAGCTGCTGCAGCGCTCGTTCGAGGCGTTCGTCGACGCCTATTTCCCGCTGGCGCGCTTCGAGCCGCGCCCCGGACTGGAGTCGCGAGCGGCGAGCCTGCTGCCGGGTCTACTGCTGGCGCGGGTCGACGGCAAGTCGCCGGTCGAATACATGACCGACGAGCGCCAGCGCGAGCTCGTCCGCAAGGTGGCCGCGCCGATGATCCTGCGCCCGCCGGCGCTGCTGGCCGAGGTGCTCGGCCGCTGGCACGCCGCGCTCGCCGCCGCCGGCTGAACGGCGCCCGCCCTTGTTCAGGCGGCCTGCGGGACGGCAGATCTGACCAACATCAACTAAATCGGTATTTGAATACCGATATTATCCGCGGATCGCCGGCTGCCGGCCGGCCATCCACACCGGGACGATCCAAGGGAGCGCGCCGATGAACGAACCCGTGCTGTCGCCGCAGATCACGATCCGCCCTCTGCAGCCGGGCGACCTCGAGGCCGTGGTCGGCATCGACCAGGCGATCGAGGGCCGGCCGCGGCGCACCTACATCCGGCGCCGCCTCGACGCCGCGCTGCGCGAGCCGTCACGGCACGTGCAGTTCGCGGCGCTCGACGGGCAGGCGCTGATCGGCTACCTGCTGGCGCGCATGCTGCATGGCGAGTTCGGTCGCCGGCAGACCGGGCTGCGCATCGAGCTGGTGGGCGTGCGCCGCGACGAGCAGCACCACGGCGTCGGCCACCGGCTGCTCGATGCGCTGCTCGAGCATGCGCGGCGCAAGGGCGTCGCCGAGCTGCGCACGGCGGCCAGCTGGAACGACCACACGATGCTGCGCTGGTTCGATGCGATGGACTTCGAGCTGTCGGTCGACCGCATCGTCGACTGCCCGGTCGGCGACGGCGCCTACCGGCCGGAGCGCGACGACGCCGTCGGCCTGCCGGCGGGCTCGGGCCCGGGACGCGAGATCGACTACAGCGCGCCGCCCGGCAACGACTACGAGAAGCTGGCGCGCGACCGCGCCGACCTGCGCGCCATGACGATGGCCGATCTGCCGGCGATCGTGCGCATCGACCGGCTGCTCACCGGGCGCGAGCGCGGCGATTACATGCGGATGCAGCTGACGGAGGCACTCGACGACTCGGCGATCCGCATTTCGCTGGTGGCACGGCTGGACGACACGGTGGTCGGCTACCTGATGGCGCGCACCGACCTCGGCGACTTCGGGCGCACCGAGCCGGTCGCGATCATCGACACGATCGGCGTCGACCCCGAATACGCGCATCGCCGCGTCGGCCATGCGTTGATGTCGCAGCTGTTCGTCAATCTCGGCGCGCTGCGGGTGGAGCGGGTCGAGACGATCATCGCCCCGCGCGACCTGGGCCTGCTCGGCTTCCTCTACGACTGCGGCTTCGCGCCGTCGCAGCGGCTGGCCTTCGTGCGGCGGATCTCCTGAGCCGGCTGCGGCGCGCCCGCCTTCGGCGTGCCGCGACGCCCTGGCCGCCGCCCGGCAGTTCGCCCCGCCTCGGGCGAGGCGCTGCGCGCCTACCGCTCCGCCGCCGGCAGCAGCTGGTCGCGGTGGGCGGCGATCGCCTCGCGCACGAGCGCGCTCAGGCCGGCGCCGCCGCGCTGCTCCACGTGCTCGACGATCTGGCGGCGCATGCGCGGCTCCCAGAAGCGCTGCAGGTGCCCGGCCACGCCGGCCTGCGCCTCGCGCGCGTCGGGCAGCGCGGCGAAGAACTCGCCGATGCGGTTGGCCATGCGGACCAGGTTGTCGATGTCCATCGACGCTACCCGGCGGCCGGCGCCGCGTCGGCGTGGCTGCGGTGGCTGAACAGGTCTTCCTGCTCGTCACTGAAGTGCCGGTAGCGCCGCTGCCACTCTGAAGGCTGCGTCACCCGGCTCACCTGCACTGCGGTCACCTTGTACTCCGGGCAGTTGGTCGCCCAGTCCGAGCTGTCGGTGGTCACCACGTTGGCGCCGCTGGCGGGGAAGTGAAAGGTCGTGTAGACGACGCCGGGCGCGACGCGGTCGGTAATCTGGGCCCGCAGCACGGTGCGGCCGGCGCGGCTCTCGACGCCCACCCAGTCGCCGTCGCCGACGCCGCGTGCCTCGGCGTCGCTCGGATGGATCTCGAGCAGGTCCTCGTGGTGCCAGCGCAGATTCTCGGTGCGCCGCGTCTGCGCGCCGACGTTGTACTGCGTCAGCACGCGGCCGGTGGTCAGCAGCAGGGGCAGGCGGCGCGTGCAGCGCTCCTCGCTCGGCACGTAGCGGGTGAGGAAGAACCGGCCCTTGCCATGGACGAAGCTGCCCACGTGCATCGTCGGCGTGCCCTCCGGTGCGCGGTCGTTGCACGGCCACTGCACGCTGCCCAGCCGGTCGAGCAGCTCGTAGGTGACGCCGGCGAAGGTCGGCGTCAGCGCGGCGATCTCGGCCATGATCTCGGCCGGGTGCGCATAGTGCATCGGATAGCCGAGCGCGCTGGCGAGCAGCTGCGTCACCTCCCAGTCGGCGTAGCCGCCAAGCGGCTCGATGACCTTGCGCACGCGCGAGACGCGCCGCTCGGCATTGGTGAAGGTGCCGTCCTTCTCCAGGAACGAGGCGCCGGGCAAGAACACGTGCGCGTACTTGGCCGTCTCGTTGAGGAAGATGTCCTGCACGATCAGGCAGTCCATCGCCGCCAGCGCCGCTGCCACGTGCTGCGTGTTCGGGTCCGATTGCACCAGGTCCTCGCCCTGGCAGTACAGGCCGCGGAAACTGCCGTCGAGCGCGGCCTCCAGCATGTTGGGGATGCGCAGGCCCGGTTCGGCCGAAAGCCGCACCGCCCATGCCGCCTCGAACTGGCCGCGCACGGCGTCGTGCGAAACGTGCCGGTACCCCGGCAGCTCGTGCGGGAACGAGCCCATGTCGCACGATCCCTGCACGTTGTTCTGCCCGCGCAGCGGATTCACCCCGACGCCTTCGCGGCCGACGTTGCCGGTGGCCATGGCGAGGTTGGCAATGGCCATCACCGCGGTCGAGCCCTGCGCGTGCTCGGTGACGCCGAGGCCGTAGTAGATCGCCGCATGGCCGCCGGTCGCGTACAGGCGGGCGGCACCGCGTAACAGTTCGGCCGGGACGCCGGAATGCTGCTGCACCGCCTCCGGCGAGTTCTCCGGCGACGCGACGAAGTCACGCCAGTGGGCGAAGGTCCTGTCCTCGCATCGTTTCGCCACGAACTGCGCGTCGACCAGCCCCTCGGTGACGATCACGTGCGCCAGGCCGTTGAGCACGGCGACGTTGGTGCCGGGCCGCAGCTGCAGGTGGAAATCGGCCCGCGCGTGCGGCGCCTCGACCAGCTCGATCCGGCGCGGATCGATCACGATCAGCCGCGCGCCCTGGCGCAGCCGCCGCTTCAGCCGCGAGGCGAACACCGGGTGCCCCTCGGTCGGGTTGGCGCCGATCACGACGATCACGTCGGCCTTCTCGACCGAGCGGAACTCCTGCGTGCCGGCCGACTCGCCCATCGTCTGCTTCAGCCCGTAGCCGGTCGGCGAGTGGCAGACGCGGGCGCAGGTGTCGACGTTGTTGTTGCCGAAGGCGGTGCGCACCAGCTTCTGCACGAGGTACGTTTCCTCGTTCGTGCAGCGGCTCGAGGTGATGCCGCCGATGGCGTCGCGACCGTGTTGCGACTGGATCGCCCGCAGCCGGCCGGCGGCGAAGGCGATCGCCTCGTCCCAGCCGACCTCGCGCCACGGCTCGTCGATCCGCTCGCGGATCATCGGCTTCGTCACCCGGTCGCGGTGCGTGGCATAGCCCCAGGCGAACCGGCCCTTGACGCAGGCATGGCCTTCGTTGGCTTGGCCGTGCCGGTAGGGCACCATGCGGATCACCTCGACCGACGGCCCCTCGCCCCGGGTCTCGGCCCGGAACGCGCAGCCGACGCCGCAGTAGGCGCAGGTGGTGATCGTCGCGCGGTCCGGGCGCCCCCGCGCAATCACCGATTTCTCGAGCAGCGAACCGGTCGGACAGGCCGTCACGCAGGCGCCGCACGACACGCACTCGGAGCTCATGAAGGGCTGCTGCTGGCCGGCGACGATGCGCGAGGCGAAGCCGCGGCCGGACACGGTCAGCGCAAAGGTGCCCTGGATGTCGGCGCAGGCGCGCACGCAGCGGTAGCAGACGATGCACTTCGCCGGGTCGTAGGCGAAGTAGGGGTTCGAGTCGTCCTGCGCCTCGGCCAGGTGCGTGCTGCCGTGCCCGTAGCGCACGCCGCTCACGCCGAGCGACTGCGCCAGTGCGCGAAGGTCGCTGTCGGCGGCAGGCAGGCCGGCGTCGTCGAGCGGATGGTCCGACAGGTACAGCTCCAGCACGCCGCGCCGCAGCCGGTCCAGCTTCGCCGAGCGCGTGCTCACCTTCATGCCGGCCTCGACCGGCGTCGTGCACGAGGCCGGATATCCCTTGCGGCCCTCGATCTCGACCAGGCACAGGCGGCAGGAGCCGAAGGCGTCCAGCGAGTCGGTGGCGCACAGTCTCGGCACGTCGATGCCGGCCTCGATGGCGGCGCGCATCACCGACGTGCCTTGCGGCACCGAGACCGGGCGGCCGTCGATGGTCAGCGTCAGCGGCGCGCCGGAGCGCGCCGGCGTGCCGAAGTCGGTCTCGTCGAAGCCGTGCGGGAGCGCTCGCCCGCAGCCGGCGTCAGCCGGCCTGCGCAGTTCGGTCGCTTGCATGTTCGACTCCTGCCCCGAAGTCATCCGGGTAGTGGTCCAGTGCCGACAGCACCGGGATCGGCGCCATCCCGCCCATGGCGCAGAGCGAGCCGTCGACCATCGTCTCGGCGAGGTCGCGCAGCAGCGCGATCTGCCGTGCCGGCTCCTCGCCGGCGACGATGCGGTCGATGATCTCGACGCCGCGCACCGAGCCGACGCGGCACGGCGTGCACTTGCCGCAGGACTCCAGCGCGCAGAACTCCATCGCGAAGCGGGCCAGCTGCGCCATGTCGGCGGTGTCGTCGTGCACGACCACGCTGCCGTGGCCGATCATCGCGCCGTTGCCGGCGTACTGCTCGTAATCCATCGGCACGTCCCAGTGCCGCTCCGGCAGGTAGGCGCCGAGCGGGCCGCCGACCTGCACCGCCCGGATCGGCCGCCCCGAGGCGGCACCGCCGCCGTAGGCAAGCAGCAGCTCGCGCAGCGTGATGCCGAAAGGGACTTCGACCAGCCCGCCGTGCCGGACGTTGCCGGCCAGCTGCGCCGTCAGCGTGCCGCGCGAGCGGCCGCTGCCGACGCGGTGGTGATGCGCCGCGCCGCGGGCGAGGATGACCGGCACCGTCGCCAGCGTGACGACGTTGTTGACCACGGTCGGCTGGCCGAACAGCCCGGCGATGGCCGGCAGCGGCGGCTTGGCGCGCACGATGCCGCGCCTGCCCTCGAGGCTTTCGAGCAGCGCGGTTTCCTCGCCGCAGATGTAGGCGCCGGCGCCCAGCCGCACCTCGATGTCGAATCGCCTGCCGCTGCCGAGTATGTCGGTGCCCAGCCTTGCCGCGGCGCGCGCGGTGGCGATCGCTGCCTGCAGCGCAGTGGCGGCATGCGGATACTCGCTGCGCAGGTAGACGTAGCCCTGGGTGGCGCCCACCGCGACAGCGGCGATCGTCATCCCCTCGATCAGCGCGAACGGGTCGCTCTCCATCAGCAGGCGGTCGGCGAAGCTGCCGGAGTCGCCCTCGTCGGCGTTGCAGACGATGTACTTCGGGCTGCCGGGCGCCTGCGCCGCCGTGCGCCACTTGACGCCGGTGGGAAACGCCGCACCGCCGCGGCCGCGCAGCCCGGAATCGGTCACCTCGGCGACGATCCCCTCCGGCGGCATCGACAGCGCGCGGCGCAGCCCGGCATAGCCCTCGTTTGCCTCGTAGTCGGCGAGCGACAGCGGATCGGTGCGGCCGATGCGGGCGAAGGTCAGCCGCTGCTGCGACTTCAGCCACGGAAGCTCGTCGACGCAGCCGAGGCCGAGCCGATGTGCCCCGCCGGCGAGAAAGCCGGCGTCGAACAGGCCCTCGACGTCGTCGACCGACACCGGCCCGAAGCCGAGGCGGCCGGAATCGGTCGCGACCTCGACCAGCGGCTCGAGCCAGAACAGGCCGCGCGAGCCGTTGCGCACGAGGTCGACGGCGATGCCCCGCCGTTCGGCCTGCCGCATGATCGCCGAGGCAACGTCGTCGGCGCCGACGGCGAGCGCCGCCGAATCGCGCGGCAGGTAGACCTTGATGGCCTCGCGGCGGCCCGACACTGCCGCCTGCGCCGCAGAGGCTCCCGCCGACTGCGCCGCGGCGAGCAGCTCGTCGAACCGCTCGGCCGTCACCCGTGCGTGCACCTGCCCGTCGATCTGCACCGCCGGCGCGTTGGCGCACTGGCCCAGGCAGTAGACCGGCTCGAGCGAGGCCTCGCCGTCGCTGCTGCGTCCGTGCGGCGCGCAGCCGAGCGTTGCCGCCGCGTGCCGCATCAGCTGCACGCCGCCCATGCTGCGACAGGCCTCGGCCTGGCACACCCGCACGACGCGGCGCCCCGGCGGCTGGCGGCGGAAGTCGTGATAGAAGGTGATGACGCCGTGCACTTCGGCCCGCGACAGGTTCAGCGCGCGGGCGATCGGCGCCACGCAGTCCTCGGGCAGGTAGCCGAGTTGCTGCTGCACCTCGTGCAGCAGCGGCAGCAGCGCGCCGGGCTGGTGCCCGTGCAGTTCGATCGCCGCCGAGACGGCGCGCGCCGTGGCGCTGTCGGCGTCGGGGTGATCGGGCGCGGCGGGTTGCATGTTGCGCGGTCCTCGGTCGATACAGGCCGCGCCGCCGGCCCGTCGAGCGGGATCGGACGCGGTCTGCCCGCCGCAACTGTCGCGCGCCCGGCGCGAGATTTCAATAGCCCGGGCCGCCGATGGCTGCGCGTCCTACGCCTGGTCCTCGCCGATCGTGCCGAACTCCACCGGCGTGCGGGCGTAGAAGACGTGCACGCGGTGCTCGCGCAGGTGGGCGAACAGGCGCTCGGTCTCCTCGGCGCTCGCCACCATCGTCACTTCCACCGGCTGATCGGCCAGTTCGAAGAAGCGCGCCGAGTGAATGCGCCGTCCGTGGCCGAAGCCCTCGGCGGCGAGCAGCGCCGTTGCGCCCCGCACGCCGAGGCTGCGGGCGGTCTCGACCAGCCAGTCGGCCAGCGGCCGCCCTTCGTGGCGGCGGTCCTGCTGGGTGAAGAAGGTGATCTGGTAGCCGCGCATCGATGCCTCCTATGCCCTTGCCCAGGTGAACGTGGCGATGCCGAGCACCGTGAACGCGAGCGAACCGAGCAGGTGCAGCAGGACGATTGCCAGCGCCGAGGCCAGGTCACCCCGCTGTGCCGCCGTGACGACCTCGACCGAGAAGGTCGAGAAGGTGGTCAGCCCGCCGAGGAAGCCGGTGATGATCAGCAGCCGCCACTCCGGCGACAGGGTCGGCTGGCCGGCGAAGTAGGCGAAGGCCAGTCCGATCAGGTAGCCGCCGACGACATTGGCCGCCAGCGTGCCGAGCGGCACGCTCGGCCACAGGTGGTTCAGCCAGGTGCCGAGCAGCCAGCGCAGCAGCGCCCCGAAGGAGGCGCCGGCGCAGATCGAGGTGACGCTGAGGATCATCCGTTTCTCCGTGAGAGGTCGCCGGTCCGGCAGGCCGCCGCACCGCGGCTGTCAGTCGAAGCGCACGCCGTGCTGCTGCGAGGCCAGCCGCGGGTCGCGCGACTTGACCAGCACCGGCTGGCCAGCCAGCAGTTCGTCGCAGCGCTGCAGCGTCTCGTCCTGCAGCCGCTGCATCGCCTCGCGGGTGAAGAAGGTCAGGTGCGGCGTCAGCAGCACGTTGTCCATGCCGAACAGCGGGCTGAGCGGGTGGCCGGCCAGCGCCAGCGGCTCCTGCGAGAAGACGTCGAGCCCGGCGCCGCCGAGGCGGCCGCCCTGCAGCGCCCGCAGCAGGGCGCCCTCGTCGACCAGGGCGCCGCGCGAGACGTTGATCAGCACGGCGCCGGGCTTCATCGCCGCGAACTGCGGCTCGCCGATCAGGCCGCGGGTGGCCTCGTTGAGCACGCAATGGATCGACACGAAGTCGCACTCGGCGAGCATCTCGTGCAGCCGATCGCACTTGTGCACGCCGGCAGCGCGCATCTGCTCGGCGCTGACGTGCGGGTCGTAGCCGAGCACGCGCGCGCCGAAGCCGGCGCCGGCGATCCGCGCCATGCTGCGGCCGATGCGGCCGACGCCGACCAGCCCCAGGGTCCTGTCGGCGATGTCGGTGCCGAGCCATGGCGACGCCGGCCACAGCCAGCCGTCGCGGCGCATGGCCGCGTGCATCGGCACCAGCTTCTTGGCCAGCGCCAGCAGCAGCGCGAAGGCGCCCTCGGCGACGGTGCGCTCGGCGTACTGCGGCACGTTGACCACGGGGATGCGCCGAGCCTTGGCGGCGTCGATGTCGATGGCATCGATGCCGACGCCGTACTTGACGATGCCGCGCAGGCGTCGTGCCGCCTCGATCACGCGCGCCGTGACCGGCGTGTAGCACATCAGCAGCAGGTCGGCGTCGGCGACTTCGCGCATCAGCTCGGCCTCGGCCACGCCGTCGGGCAGCAGCAGCAGGTCGACGCCGCGCTCGCGCAAGCCGGCATCCAGGTGCGGGCACTCGAGCTCGGCGTCGGTGCGCACGGCCTTGCGGCGCGCGCTCATTGCCCGGCCTCCTCGGCCAGGCACTGGTCGAGGATGTCGAGTGCCCGGTCCATCTGCTCGCGCGTGGTGACCAGCGGCGGGGTGAGCGTCAGCACGTTGCCCATCGTCGTCTTGAAGCTGAGGCCGCGCGACAGCGCGCGATACAGCACGCCCTCCGCGGCATCGGCAGCCGGCGTCTTGGCGTCGCGGTCGGTGACCAGCTCGATGCCGAGCAGCAGGCCGCGGCCGCGCACGTCGCCGATCAGCCGGTGCCTGCGCTTCATCTCCAGCAGGCGCGCCAGCGCGTGGCTGCCGACGCGTTCGGCGTTCTCGACCAGCCCCTCGCGCTCGATCACTTCCAGCGTGGCCAGCGCGGCGCGCGCGGTGACCGGGTTCTTCTCGTGCGTGTAGTGGCCGTAGGCGTACTCGCCGGCCACGTCGAGCGTCGGCGGCTGGCGCTCGCCGTCTGCACCGGGCAGCGGCCCGGTCCGCGCGATGCAAGCGGCGATCGGCAGCACGCCGCCGCCGAGCGCCTTGCCCAGCACCACGATGTCGGGCGCTGCGTTGTCGTGCTCGGCGGCGAAGAAGCGCCCGGTCTTGCCGAGCCCGGTCGGGATCTCGTCGAACACCAGCAGCGTGCCGTGCGCGTGGCAGGCCGCGCGCACGGCCTGCCAGTAGCCGGGCGGCGGCACGAACGGCACCGCGCGCGCCGGCTCGGCGATCACCGCGGCCACATCGCCCTCGCGCTCGAGCACGTAGCTCACCATCGCCGCGCAGGCCAGCCTGCAGCGCTCGAGGTCGGGCCGGCCGTCGGCATCGACCGGATGGCCGTAGGCACAGCGGTAGCAGCCGAACGGCGCCACGTGCTCGGTGCCCGGCAGCAGCGGGCCGACGCGGCCGGAGCGGAACAGCGACTCGCCGCCGACGCTCGACGCGCCGAATCCGGCGCCGTGGAAGGCGTCCCAGAAGCTCAGGGTCTTGAAGCGTCCGGTGGCGGCGCGGGCGAGCTTGACGGCGACCTCCACCGCGTCGCTGCCGCCGGTGGTGAACAACACCTTGCCGGCGACGCCGGTCAGCCGCCGGAACCGCGCCCCGAGCGCCTCGGCGAGCTCGACCGCCGCTTCGCTGGCGTAGCGGCGGGGGGCAAAGGACAGCTCGTCGAGCTGCCTTCTGATCGCGCCGATCACGTGCGGATGCGCGTAGCCGACGTGATGGACGTTGTTGCCGTGGAAGTCCATGTAGCGCCGGCCGGCGAGGTCCTCGATCCAGATGCCCTCGGCCCGGCGGATCGCGTTCAGGCAGGG
>CP070661.1:73743-128898 GCA_020355165.1 Burkholderiales bacterium | reverse complement strand
CGGCCCAGGGCGAAGCGCCTGGTCAGCGGGTTGTAGGTCATGCCGAGGATCTCGACGACCTCCAGGCTGGCCTGCCGTGCCATCGCGGCCAGCTCGCTGGGCCGGATCAACTTCGCGTACTCATGCGTGCCGCGCGGCAGCAGCCGCAGCACGTACTCGGCGCCGACGATGGCGAACAGGAACGACTTCGGATTGCGGTTGATGGTCGAGAAGAAGACCCAGCCGCCGGGCTTCGCCAGCGCGCTGCAGGCCCGCACGGTGCTCGCCGGGTCGGGCACGTGTTCGAGCATTTCCATGCAGGTGACGATCTCGTACCCGGCGGGCGACTCGGCCGCCATCGCTTCGGCGCTGGTTTCGCGGTAGTCGACCTGCACGCCGGACTCGAGCGCATGCAGCTGCGCCACGCGCAGCGGTTTGGCCGACAGGTCGATGCCGGTCACGCGCGCGCCGCGCTGCGCCATCGCTTCGGCGAGGATGCCGCCGCCGCAGCCGACATCGAGCACTCGCTTGCCGGCGAGCGCCGCCAGCCGGTCGATCCAGTCCAGCCGCAGCGGATTGATCTCGTGCAGCGGCCGCATGTCGCCGTGCGGATCCCACCAGCGGTGGGCGAGGGCGCCGAACTTGTGCAGCTCGGCCGGGTCGGCATTTGGCGGGGCGGGGCGGTCGGCCGTGTCCATGAACCGATGTTATCTCGCGGCCACGGCCTGGGCCTGCCCGTCGGCGCCGGCGGACGCCGCGCACGGTACGTGGCGGCATCGAACGTGTCGGCAGTCCGCATGATGTGGAACGCCTGGCCCGTTCCATTAAAGTGCGGGTCTGCCCCACTCTCTGAGATCGCCAAGAGAGCTGCTCATGACCCGAATCAACTGCCTTGCCACGGTCCTTGCGCTGGCCTCGCCGCTGGCCGCCGCGCAGACGCCGGCGGCCGTCATCTCGCCGCGGCCGGCGGTCGACGTACAGCCGGTGGCCAATGCCAAGCCGCTGAACATCCCCGCCTTCGACGTCTTCAAGGGCGAGGGGCTGTATTACGTCTCGGGGACACGGATCGTCAACCTGCGCATCGCCGGTGCGCCCGAGGGCGACCGTTACCCGCTGAAGGAAACGGCGGCCGACATCGGCGTCGGAACTTTCAACACCAACATCAACGTGGCGCACTTCGTGCGCGACGGCGAGCGGCGTCCGGCCGGGCAGCCGGCCTTCGCGGTGGCCGAAACCGACGGCACCGTGCGGCTGGTGTACCAGACCGAGAGCCCGCTGAGCATGAAGGTGGCCCTGAAGAGCTACGACGTCGCCGGCTTGCCGATCCGCTATTTCCTGCGTACGCCTGACAATTACAGCAACCCGGAGGCGGCGCGCGTCGGCGAGGCGAAGTTCCCGCCCGGCTCGGTCGCCTACCTTTCGACCGTGCGCTTCCTCGACGACGTCCTGGCGCTGCCGCGGCGCGAGTCCTTCACGGGCGCGGCCAACACGCGTCAGATGGTGGCCAACTTCTCGCGCGACAATCCGTTCTGCCTGTCGTACGAGGATCGCAAGGGGGCGCACCCCTACGCCATGATGTTCCGCGACGCCGACAAGGACCGGGGCCGTGTCCAGCTGTACGCCGCCAAGGAGGGGACGATGTTCTGCGCGCGGGCGAGCGAAGAGGTGCTCGCCGAGGGCACCTGGGAGGAGGCGACCATCGGCGGCACCAAGGCGGTCGTGCTGTCGTTCGGTGCCAATGTCGACCCGCTGGATACCGGGGTGGTCGACGTCGAGCGGGAGGCGGCGCGGATCGCCTTCATCGAGCCGCGCAAGGGAGCACCCGGGGTACGGCCGGGAAAGCTGTACAAGGCGGGCGCCCAGATCGCTGACTACCAGTACCGTTTCAACGGCACCGCCGCCGCGGCGCTGCGCAGCGCACTCGGTACGCCCTAGGCCGGGAGGGGCGGCAGTCGGCGCCGCCACGCCGCCGGCAACGAAAAAGCCCCGCCGAAGCGGGGCTTTTCTTTGGCCGGCGCTGCTCGCGCCGGCCCGTCACGCGCGATTACTTCTTGACCGTGCGCGTGCCGATCACCTCGAGCTCGACACGGCGGTTCTTGGCGCGGCCGTCGGCGGTGCGGTTGTCCGCAACCGGCTGCTTCTCGCCCTTGCCTTCCGTGTAGATCCGGTTCGCCTCGATGCCCTTGCTGACAAGGTACTGCTTGACAGCACCGGCACGGCGGTTCGACAGCCCGACGTTGTAGGCGTCGCTACCGATCGAGTCGGTGTGGCCGACCGCGACGATCACCTCGAGCGACACGCCGGCGAGTTTCGACACCAGGTCGTCGAGCTTGGCCTGGCCTTCGGGCTTGATGACCGATTTGTCGAAGTCGAACAGCACGTCAGCCGCGAAGGTCACCTTCTCGGTCACCGGCTTCGGTGGCGGTGGCGGCGGCGGTGGCGGCGGCGGCGGCGGCGGTGCAGCCGGCGGCGGCGGTGGCGGCGGTGGCGGCGGTGGCGGCTCGCAGACCTCTTTTGGCAGCACCGCCTTGTCGCACTGGCAGCCGGCGCCTTGCGGGCCGTCTATGCCGGCGAGCTGCGGTGTCCACCAGGGGGTGCGCCAGCACAGGCCGAACGGGTCGACGACGACGTTGCCACGGGGATCGAGGACATACGCCGGCGCATTCTTGGCGCCCGGGATGTCCTTTGACTGAGCGATCGCAGTGCCGGAGGCAACTGCCATCACTACGGTCGCGAACAAGACGCCTAGCTTCGCGGTTTTCTTCATGGTTCTCCTCATATGAGAGTGGCAGGGCGATTCGGATTCGCACACGCCGGCTGGCTGCGCCGACGCGGCGGCCGATTGCGTGAGGCCGATTCGCTCGACGGCAACGAGGTCGCCGATGCCTACTTCCTCAACAACTGCCGACATCGATTTTGCCACGCTGACGATGACGAAACGACCGCTTGGTCGATGGCATTTCCCTCGGTCGTCAGCAGCTGTCGCGTCTGCACAACATGACGGCCGGCGACCCAGACGTCCGTCACGTGCTCACGGCCGCTTGCGTACAGCAGATGGGAGACCGGGTCGAACAGCGGCGAAACTTCCGGGCTTGCCATTTCGATCGCCACCAGGTCGGCTTCCTTGCCGACCTCGATCGAGCCGATCCGGGCCTCCAGGCCGAGCGCCCTCGCGCCGTTGATCGTCGCGCATTCGAGGGCGGTGGCCGCCGGCAGCATCGAGGCGTCGCCGGCGACCGCCTTGGCCAGCAGGGCCGCGAAACGGGCTTCGTCGAACATGTCGAGGCGGTTGTTGCTGGCCGCGCCGTCGGTGCCCAGCGCAACGTTCACCCCGGCGGCGAGCATCGCCGGCACGCGGGCCAGGCCGTTGGCCAGCTTCAGGTTGGACACCGGGCAGTGCGCCACGCTGGCGCCGACGCGGCCGAGCTGGGCGATCTCCTGCTCGGTCAGGTGGATCGCGTGTACCGCGATCAGCCGCTCCGACAGCAGGCCGAGCTGGTCCAGGCGTTCGAGGGGACGCACCCCGTGCCGCTCGACCGATTCCTCGATTTCCCCCGCGGTTTCGTGCAGGTGGATGTGCACGGGCAGGTCGAGCTCCTCGGCCAGGGTCGCCATCCGGGCCAGCGTGTCGTCGCTGACCGTGTACGGCGCGTGCGGCGCCAGAGTGAAGCTGACCAGCGGCTCGTCACGCAGCGCGTCGCGGGCCTGCAGTCCCTTGCGCAGGTAGTCGTCGGCGTCTACCGCGTAGGCGGTCGGAAAGCCGATGGCGATGATGCCGACCACGGCCCGCATGCCGACCGTGGTCAGCGCACGGGCCACCAGGTCGGGGTAGAAGTACATGTCCGAGCAGGTGGTCACCCCGGCGCGCAGCATCTCCACTGCCGCCAGGCGCGCGCCGTCCTGCACGAACTCCTCGCCGACCAGGGCCTGCTCCAGCGGCCAGATGCGCTCGGTCAGCCACCGCTGCAGCGGCATGTCGTCGCCGACGCCGCGCAGCAGGGCCATCGACGCGTGCGTGTGCGCGTTGACCAGGCCGGGGACGACGATGTGTTCGGGCAGCCGGACGATCTTGCGGGCGCTGAACAGGCGTGCCGCCTGCGCAGCGGGCAGGACGGCGCGGATGACGCCCCCGTCGATGGCGATCGCGTGACCTTCGAGCAAGGCCCCGCGCGGCCGGATCGGCAGGATCCAGCGCGGCTCGATCACGGTGTCGATCGGTTCGGCGGCAGGCGCTTCGGTCATCTGAGGGGCGGCATCGGCAAACGGCCGCAATAGTGCCATGCGCCACGCGGCGGCGAGCATCGCGCTGATAAACTTCACAGCTTGCCTGCGGCCCGACGACAAGCCGGCCGGCGGTCCGTTGCGGGCCCCGTTCCGGCGAGCGGGCGCGCCGCGCCGCCGCTGCCACCATGGACCCATTCGCCAAGGAAACTCTGCCCGTCTCGCTCGAAGAGGAGATGCGGCGCTCCTATCTCGATTACGCGATGAGCGTGATCGTCGGACGCGCGCTGCCCGACGTGCGCGACGGCCTGAAGCCGGTGCACCGGCGCGTGCTGTTCGCCATGCACGAGCTCGGCAACCATTACAACCGCCCGTACAAGAAATCGGCGCGGATCGTCGGCGACGTGATCGGCAAGTACCACCCGCACGGCGACCAGGCGGTCTACGACACGCTGGTGCGCATGGCGCAGGACTTCTCGCTGCGCTACCTGCTGATCGACGGCCAGGGCAACTTCGGCTCGGTCGACGGCGACAACGCGGCGGCGATGCGCTACACCGAGGTGCGGCTGGCGAAGCTGGCGCACGAGCTGCTCGCGGACATCGACAGGGAGACGGTCGACTTCGGTCCCAATTACGACGGCTCGGAGAAGGAACCGCTGATCCTGCCGGCCAGGCTGCCCAACCTGCTGGTCAACGGCGCCTCGGGCATCGCCGTGGGCATGGCGACCAACATCCCGCCGCACAACCTGAACGAGATCGTCGACGGCTGCCTGCTGCTGCTGCGCAATCCCGAGACGTCGATCGAGGAGCTGATCGAGCTGGTGCCGGCGCCGGACTTCCCGACCGCGGCGATCATCTACGGCCTCGAGGGCGTGCGCGAGGGCTACCGCACCGGCCGCGGCCGCGTGGTCATGCGCGCCAAGACGCACTTCGAGGAAATCGACCGCGGCGCGCGGCAGGCGATCATCGTCGACGAGCTGCCCTACCAGGTCAACAAGCGGCTGCTGCTCGAGCGAATCGCCGAGATGGTCGGCGAGAAGAGGCTGGAGGGAATTGCCGACATCCGCGACGAGTCGGACAAGAGCGGCATGCGGGTGGTCATCGAGCTGAAGCGCGGCGAGGTGGCCGAGGTCGTGCTCAACAACCTGTACAAGCAGACGCAGCTGCAGGACACGTTCGGCATGAACATGGTCGCGCTGGTCGACGGCCAGCCGAAGCTGCTGAACCTCAGGCAGATGATGGAGGCGTTCCTCGCCCACCGGCGCGAGGTGGTCACCCGTCGCACCGTGTTCGAGCTGCGCGAGGCGCGCGACCGCGGCCACGTGCTCGAGGGCCTGGCGGTGGCGCTGGCCAACATCGACGAGTTCATCGCCATCATCAAGGCGGCGCCGACGCCGCCGGTGGCGAGGACCGAGTTGATGTCGCGCGCCTGGGACTCGCCGCTGGTGCGCGAAATGCTGGCGCGTGCCGGCAGCCAGCGCGACGCCTACCGGCCGCTCGGCCTCGATCCGCAGTACGGGCTGAAGGACGACGGCCTGTACCGGCTGTCGGAGACGCAGGCCGAGCAGATCCTGCAGATGCGGCTGCAGCGGCTCACCGGCCTGGAGCAGGACAAGGTCCGCAACGAGTACCGCGAGGTGATGGACCGCATCGCCGACCTGCTCGACATTCTGGCCCGGCCGGAGCGCATCACGACCCTCATCGGCGAGGAACTGACGGCGGTGAAGAAGGAGTTCGGCGACGCGCGTCGCTCGGAGATCGTGCGCAGCGCCGAGGATCTGCAGACCGAGGACCTGATCGCCCAGCAGGACATGGTGGTGACGCTGTCGCACGCCGGCTACATCAAGAGCCAGCCGCTGGCCGATTACCGGGCGCAGAAGCGGGGCGGGCGCGGCCGGCAGGCCGCGGCCACGCGCGAGGACGACTGGATCGACCAGCTGTTCATCGCCAACACGCACGACACCATCCTTTGCTTCTCCGACCGCGGCCGGCTGTACTGGCTGAAGGTGTGGGAGGTGCCGCAGGGCTCGCGGGTCTCGCGCGGCAAGCCGATCGTCAACATGTTCCCGCTCGGTGACGGCGAGAAGATCACCGTCGTGCTGCCGATCCGCGAGTACGACGAGCACCACTACGTGTTGATGGCCACCGCCCAGGGCACGGTGAAGAAGACCGCGCTCGCCGAGTTCTCCAACCCGCGCAAGGCCGGCATCATCGCCGTCGACCTCGACGCCGGTGACTACCTGATCGGCGCGGCCATCACCGACGGTCGGCACGACGTGATGCTGTTCTCCGACGCCGGCAAGGCGGTGCGGTTCGACGAGAACGACGTGCGGCCGATGGGCCGCACCGCGCGCGGCGTGCGCGGCATGCAGCTCGAGCCCGGGCAGAGCGTGATCGCGCTGCTGGTGGCCGAGGACGAGGCGCAGAGCGTGCTGACGGCCACCGAGAACGGCTTCGGCAAGCGCACGCCGATCGCCGAGTACACGCGGCACGGGCGTGGCACCAAAGGAATGATCGCCATCGCCACCAGCGAGCGCAACGGCAAGGTGGTGGCTGCCACGCTCGTGCGGCCGGACGACGAGATCATGCTGATCACCACCGGCGGCGTGCTGATCCGCACCCGGGTGGCGGAGGTCCGCGAGATGGGGCGCGCCACGCAGGGCGTGACGCTGATCTCGCTCGACGAGGGCACGACGCTCGCCGGCCTGCAGCGGATCGTCGAGACCGACGACGAGGGCGGCGAAGGAGGCGGCGAGGCCGCCGACGCCGGCCTCGCCTCGCCGTGAGCTGCCGGAAGCGGTGACATGGACGAGCCGCTGAAGGCGCTGCGCGAGGCGATCGACGGGATCGACCGCAGGCTGGTCGCGCTGCTCAGCGAGCGCGCCCGGCTGGCGCAGGAGGTGGGCCGGCTCAAGGAGGCGGCCGACTCCGCCGTGTACCGGCCGGAGCGCGAGGCGGAAGTCCTGCGCAACGTCGGCTCGGCCAATCCGGGTCCGCTGAGCGAGGCCGCGCTGGCGGCCGTCTTTCGCGAGGTGATGTCGGCCTGCCGGGCGCTCGAGCGTCGCATCCGGGTCGCCTACCTCGGTCCGGCTGGCACCTTTTCCGAAATGGCGCTGCTGAAGCAGTTCGGCACGTCGGTCGAGGCGGTGCCCTGCCTGTCGATCGACGAAGTGTTTCGCACCGTCGAGGCCGGCGGCGCCGATTTCGCGATCGCCCCGGTGGAGAATTCGACCGAGGGCTCGATCACGCGCACCCTCGACCTGCTGCTCGCCACGCCGCTGGCGATCGTCGCCGAGGTGTCGCTGCCGGTGGAACACCACCTGCTGACCTCGAGCGGCAGCATGCAGGGGGTGACGCGGATCTGCGCGCACGCGCAGGCGCTGGCGCAGTGCGTGAACTGGCTCAGCCAGCACTATCCGTCGATCGAGAGGCAGCCGGCGGCAAGCAACGGCGAGGCGGCGCGGCTGGCGTCGACCGACCCGACGGTGGCCGCGATCGCCGGCGAGGCGGCGGCGAGCCGCTATGGTCTCGTGCCCGTGGCAAGCCACATCCAGGACGACCCGGCCAACCGCACCCGCTTCGTCGTCCTCGGCCGGCACCAAGCCAGCCCGAGCGGCCGCGACAAGACGTCGCTGATCCTGGCGGTGCCGCACAGGGCCGGCGCGGTCCACCACATGCTGGCGCCGCTGGCGCACCATGGCGTATCGATGACGCGCTTCGAGTCCCGGCCGGCCAAGACCGGCGCCTGGGAGTACTACTTCTACGTCGACGTCGAGGGCCACCAGCAGGACCCGAAGGTCGCCGCTGCGCTCGAGCGACTGCGTGGCGAGTGCGCTTTTTACAAGAGCCTGGGCTCGTACCCGGTCGCAGCCTGAGGGGAAATCCGCAATGTCGACAGCCGCTCAAGCCCCAGCGCCGGCACAGGCCATCGAGGCATTGCCATACGTGCGGGCGATCGCGCCGTACCAGGCGGGCAAGCCGATCGAGGAGCTTGCCCGCGAGCACGGACTGCAGCCGGACAGCATCGTCAAGCTGGCATCGAACGAGAACCCGCTCGGCATGCCGGAGTCGGCGCGGGCGGCGATCGGAGCGGCGCTGGCCGAACTCGGCCGCTATCCGGACTCGAACGGTTTCGAGCTGAAGGCGGCGCTGTCGCGCAAGCTCGGCGTGCCGGCCGACTGGATCACGCTCGGCAACGGCAGCAACGACATCCTGGAAGGGGCGGCGGCGGTGATGCTGGCGCCCGGGCGCAGCTGCGTCTACGCGCAGCATTCGTTCGCCGTGTACCCGCTGGCGACGATGGCACGCGGCGCGCGCTCGATCGTCGTCCCGGCGCGCGACTTCGGCCACGACCTCGGCGCGATGCTGGCGGCGATCGACGCCGACACGCGGCTCGTCTTCGTCGCCAACCCGAACAACCCGACCGGCACCTTCGTCGGCGC
Organism: Burkholderiales bacterium; assembly: GCA_020355165.1. Lineage (GTDB taxonomy): Bacteria > Pseudomonadota > Gammaproteobacteria > Burkholderiales > Burkholderiaceae_F > JADJWR01. The sequence goes on along the minus strand of CP070661.1, from coordinate 120,256 downwards.
CGACCGGATGGCCGAGTTCCTGGGCCGGGTGCCGCCCCGCGTGGTGGTGGTCCTCGACGAGGCCTACAACGAGTACCTGCCGCCCGAACAGCGGCATCCGAGCATCGACTGGGTGCGGCGCTTTCCCAACCTGCTGGTGTCGCGCTCGTTCTCCAAGGCCTACGGGCTGGCGGGGCTGCGCGTCGGCTATGGCGTCGCCCAGCCGGAGCTCACCGACCTGCTCAATCGGGTGCGCCAGCCGTTCAACTGCAACTCGCTCGCCCAGGCGGCGGCGGTGGCGGCGCTGGCTGACGAGGCCTTCGTCGCGCGCAGCGTCGAGGTCAACCGCCAGGGCATGGCGCAGGTGACCGCCGCCTTCGACGCGCTCGGGCTGCGCCACCTGCCGAGCTTCGGCAACTTCGTGCTGGTGCAGGTCGGCGACGGCGCTGCCGTCTACCAGGGGCTGCTCAAGCGCGGCGTGATCGTGCGGCCGGTGGCCAACTACGGGCTGCCGCAGTGGCTGCGGGTGACGATCGGCCTGACCGAGGAAAACGAGAAGTTCATCGCCGCGCTGCGCGAAGTGCTGGCGAGCGGCCGCGCATGAGGATCGCGCTGATCGGCGTCGGCATGATCGGCGGCTCGCTGCTGGCCGCGTGGCGGCAGGCGGGGCTGGTGACGACGGCGACCGGCTACGACATCGATGGCAGCGCGGCTGCACAGGCGCTGGACCGTGGCCTGATCGATCGAAGCGCCGACTCGGTCGCGCAGGCGGTGCGCGACGCCGAGCTGGTGGTGGTCGCCACGCCGGTCGGTTCGATGCGCGAGGTGTTCGCGCAGGCGGCCGCGGCGCTGGCGCCGGCGGCGCTGCTGACCGACGTGGGCAGCACCAAGGGCGGCGTGATCGCCGATGCGCGGGCTGCGCTCGGCGCGGCGTTCTCGCGCTACGTCCCGGCCCATCCGATCGCCGGCAAGGAACTGCCGGGTGTGAAGCATGCCGATGCGCGCCTGTTTTCGGGCCGGCGCATCGTGCTGACGCCGGTCGCCGAAACGAGCAGCGATGCCCTGGCGAAGCTGGAGGATCTGTTCGCGCGAACCGGGGCGCAGGTCCAGCGCATGGAGGCGGACGAGCACGACCGCGTGTTCGCCGCGGTCAGCCACCTGCCGCACCTGCTGTCGTTCGCGCTGGTTGCCGCGATCGGTGCCGAGACCGGCGGCGAGCGCCGGCTCGGCTACGGCGGCGCGGGATTCCGCGACTTCACGCGGATCGCGGCGGCGTCGCCGGTGATGTGGCGCGACATCTGCCTGGCCAACCGCGAGGCGCTGGGCGCGGAACTGCGGCGTTACCGCGTCCTGCTCGAGCGGCTGCAGCAGGCGGTCGATGAGGGCGATGCCGCAACCCTGCAGCGGACCTTCGAGCTCGCCGCGCAGCTGCGACGGCAGTGGGCGGACCCGGCGGATGCCCGATAGCGACGAGCTGCTCTGGCCGGATCAGCTGACAGTGCCACCGATCGCGCGCGCGCAGGGCGCGGTGCGGCTGCCGGGCTCGAAGAGCATCTCCAACCGGGCGCTGCTGCTGGCGGCGCTGGCCGACGGCACGACGGAGTTGACGCGCCTGCTCGACGCCGACGACACGCGGGTGATGGTCGACGCCCTGCGCGCGCTCGGCGTCGCCATCGAGCGCGACGGCGACGCGGCGCGCGTCAGCGGCTGCTGCGGGCGCTTCCCGGCGCGCGGCGCCGATCTGTTCCTCGGCAACGCCGGGACGGCGACTCGATCGCTCACCGCGGCGCTGGCGTTTGCCGACGGCCGCTATCGCATCGACGGCGTGGCAAGGATGCGCGAACGGCCGATCGGCGACCTGGTCACGGCGCTGAATGCCCTCGGCGCCCGCATCGAGTACGAAGGCGCGCCGGGCTATCCGCCGCTGCGCATCGAGCCGGCCGACCGGCTGCTGCACGACGAGGTGGCGATCCGCGGCGACGTCTCCAGCCAGTTCCTTAGCGGCCTGCTGATGGCCGCACCGCTGGTCGCACCGCCGGCAGGGCTGCGGGTGCAGGTGGCCGGCGAGCTGATCTCGCAGCCGTACGTGGCGATGACGGTGGCGATGATGAAGCGCTTCGGCGTCGCGGTGGCGCGCTCCGGCGACACCTTCGTCGTGCCGCGCGCCGGCTACACCTCGCCGGGGGCGCTGGCGGTCGAGGGCGACGCGTCGAGCGCCTCGTATTTCCTGGCGCTCGGCGTGCTGGCTGGCGGGCCGGTCCGCGTCGAGGGCGTCGGCCGCGACAGCGTGCAGGGCGACGTGGCGTTCGCCGACCTGCTGCAGGCGATGGGGGCGCGCATCGAGCGCGGCGACGACTGGATCGAGGCGCGCGCCGGCGAGGGCCTGCGCGCGGTCGACTGGGACTGCACATCCATTCCAGACGCAGCGATGACCGCCGCCGTGGTGGCCATGTTCGCCCCCGGCCGCACGACCCTGCGCGGCATCGGCTCGTGGCGGGTCAAGGAAACGGACCGGATCGCCGCGATGGCCACCGAGTTGCGCAAGCTCGGCGCCGCGGTCGAGGAGGGCGCCGACCGGATCTCGGTCGGCGGGCCGACGGTGCTGCGCGAGGCGACGATCGACACCTATGACGACCACCGCATCGCCATGTGCTTCGCGCTTGCGGCGACCGGCGGCGTGCCGGTGCATATCCGCGACCCGCGCTGCGTCAGCAAGACGTTCCCGCGATTCTTTGCTGAACTGACGGCACTGGCGCAGCCAGCCGCGGCGTAAAGCGGGCCCATGCCCGCTCGTGAAGCAGATAGGCCACGGTATTGGCCAGTGGCTCGAGCACGGCCAGCGCGCCGGCGATTGCCGCGCTGCCGGTCAGCAGGTAGGCGACGCTGAAGGCGACCGTGAAGTGGACAGCGGCGAAGGTGCCGGTCTTCGCCAGGCTATGAGAGAAGGGGATTCGCATTGCAGGCTCCGCCATTGAGAATGATTCTCGATATGTTAGGTGCGGCGGTCCCGAGGTCCAGTGAATTGTGTCGATCGAACCGATAGGGAAAGGCTGTCGATGAGCGCTGCGCCGGTGATTGCCATCGACGGGCCGACTGCCTCGGGCAAGGGCACCGTGGCGCAGCGCGTCGCCGCCGCGCTCGGCTGGCATTACCTCGACAGCGGGGCGCTGTACCGGGTGGTGGCGCTGCTTGCTCTGGAGGAGGGCGTCGATCCCGGCGATGCGGCAGGCCTGGCGGCGCTGGCGCGGCGCCTTCAGCCGCGCTTCGACGGCGAGCGGATCAGCCTGGACGGCCGTGAGGTCACCGAGGACATCCGCCGCGAGGACGTCGGCGCGATGGCCTCCCGCATCGCCGTCCACGCCCCGCTGCGGGCCGCCCTGCTGGAACTGCAGAAGGGCTTCCGGCGTCCGCCGGGGCTGGTGGCGGACGGCCGCGACATGGGCACGGTGGTCTTTCCCGATGCCGTGTTGAAGGTGTTTCTCACGGCGAGCGTCGAGGCGCGGGCGCAACGTCGTCATAAGCAGTTGAACGAAAAGGGTTTCCCGAGTAACATCGCGATCCTTTTGCAGGATCTCAGGGCGCGTGACGAACGCGACAGCGGCCGCTCCGCGGCGCCGCTGAGACCTGCGGAGGATGCCTGCCAGCTCGACAGTTCGGACCTGTGCATCGAACAGGTCGTCGCACTGATCCTGCGCTGGTACGGCGAACGCTGAACCGCGGCAGGGCTGCGGGTCGGCAAAGGGTGCGCGGCGGCGTCCGTTGGGCGGGCCGCGTGGTGTCCAACTCCGCCGGGGCGCAAGGCTTCGGCGCGATTGAAGGTCAATTGATGTCTTCCGTTGCAACCCAACAACCTGGCTCTGCCAAAGAGAGCTTCGCAGCACTTTTCGAAGAAAGCCTGGCGCGCAAGGAAATGCGTGCCGGGGAGGTGATCACCGCCGAGGTGGTCCGCGTCGACTACAACTTCGTGGTGGTCAACGCCGGCCTGAAGAGCGAGGCCTACATCCCGCTCGAGGAATTCAAGAACGATCTCGGCGAGGTCGACGTCAAGCCGGGCGACTTCGTCTCGGTGGCGATCGAATCGCTGGAAAACGGCTACGGCGACACGATCCTGTCGCGCGACAAGGCCAAGCGCCTGGCCGCCTGGCTGAACCTGGAAAAGGCCCTGGACAACGGCGAACTGGTCACCGGCACGATCTCCGGCAAGGTCAAGGGCGGACTGACGGTGATGACCAACGGCATCCGCGCCTTCCTGCCCGGCTCGCTGGTCGACACCCGGCCGGTCAAGGACACCACGCCGTACGAGGGCAAGACGCTCGAGTTCAAGGTCATCAAGCTCGACCGCAAGCGCAACAACGTCGTGCTGTCTCGCCGCGCCGTGATCGAGGCCAGCATGGGCGAGGAGCGCGCCAAGCTGCTCGAGACGCTGCGCGAGGGGGCGATCGTCAACGGCGTGGTCAAGAACATCACCGACTACGGCGCCTTCGTCGACCTCGGCGGAATCGACGGCCTGCTGCACATCACCGACCTGGCGTGGCGGCGGGTGCGCCACCCGAGCGAGGTGGTGCAGGTCGGCCAGGAACTGACGGCCAAGGTGCTGAAGTTCGACCAGGAGAAGAACCGCGTGTCGCTGGGCCTGAAGCAGCTCGGCGAGGACCCGTGGGTCGGCCTCGGCCGCCGCTATCCGCAGAGCACGCGCCTGTTCGGCAAGATCACCAACATCACCGACTACGGCGCGTTCGTCGAGATCGAGGCCGGCATCGAGGGCCTGGTGCACGTCTCGGAGATGGACTGGACCAACAAGAACATCGACCCGAAGAAGGTGGTCGCGCTCGGCGACGAGGTCGAGGTGATGGTGCTGGAGATCGACGAGGACCGCCGCCGCATCTCGCTCGGCATGAAGCAGTGCAAGCCGAACCCCTGGGACGACTTCGCAATCGCCCACAAGAAGGGCGACCGGGTCAAGGGGCAGATCAAGTCGATCACCGATTTCGGCGTGTTCATCGGCCTGCCCGGCAACATCGACGGCCTGGTGCACCTGTCCGACCTGTCGTGGAACGAGCCCGGCGAGGAGGCCGTGCGCAAGTTCAAGAAGGGCGACGAGGTCGAGGCGGTCGTGCTTGCCATCGATGTCGAGCGCGAACGCATCTCGCTGGGCATCAAGCAGCTGGCCGGTGACCCGTTCACCAACTTCGTGGCTACGCACGAGAAGGGCTCGCTGGTCACGGGCCAGGTCAAGAGCGTCGACGCCAAGGGCGCCGTCATCGACCTCGGCGGCGACGTCGAGGGCTACCTGCGCGCGTCGGAGATCTCCTCCGACCGCGTCGAGGACGCACGCAACCACCTGAAGGAAGGCGATTCGGTCAACGTGCTGATCATCAACGTCGACCGCAAGAACCGCAGCCTGAACCTGTCGATCAAGGCGAAGGACAGCGCCGAGGCGAGCGAGGCGATCGAGCGGATGAAGGCCGAGGCCGCCACCGGAACGACCAGCCTCGGCGCGCTGCTGAAGGCCAAGCTCGACAACCGCTAGGGCAAGGGCGCGACTGCCATGAAGATGCTGACTCGTTCAGAGCTGATCGGCCGCCTGTCCGAACGCAACCCGCGGCTGCCGCCGCGTGATGCCGACGAGGCGGTCAAGTGCATGCTCGAGACGATGACGCAGGCGCTGGCAGAAGGCGGCCGGGTCGAGATCCGCGGCTTCGGCAGCTTCGCGCTGAATTACCGGCCGCCGCGCGTCGGCCGCAACCCGAAGTCCGGCGAACGGGTGCACGTGCCGGCGAAGTTCGTGCCGCACTTCAAGGCTGGCAAGGAGCTTCGCAACCGTGTCGACCAGGGCAATGGGCAGCAGACGGCGCCGTCCGGGCAATCGGCGGACTGACGTTCGGGAATCGAACTACGGCCCCGCCAAGTGCGGGGCTTTTTTTCGCCTCGGCCAGCGGCCGCGCGATCGCCGGCGAGGCGTGCGCGCTTAGAATGATTCGACGAAAGGAGAGGCGCGCGGATGAACGTCATCGCCTGGCTGCTGCGACTGCTGTTCTTTCTCGCCGTGCTCTGGTTCGCGCTGAAGAACACGATGCCGGTCAGCGTCCGGCTGAGCGAGAACCTGGCCTGGGACGGCGTGCCCCTGGTGGTGGTGATGCTTGGCTGCCTGCTGCTCGGCATGCTGCTCGGGGCGCTGGCGCTGGCGCCGCGGCTCTATCGCCTGCACCGGCGCGCAGCGGCTGCCGACAGCGGCCGGCAGCGCGCGCGCGCGGCACCTGCCGCGCCGGCCGAGGTTGGCGGCGACCGCCTGGCGAGCGTCGCCCGCCGCGCCGGCGCGGTGGCCGAACTCGACGCGGGTGACGGCGGCAGCGCGGCACCGCGCCGATGATCGAGTTCGAGCTCTGGTACCTGGTCCTGCTGCCGCTGCTGTTCGCAGCCGGCTGGTGGCTGCGCGGCGTCGACGCGCGGCAGCGTCGCGGCGAGGCCGACAGCGGCCCGCGTGCCTATTTCCGCGGCCTGAACTACCTGCTGAACGAGCAGCCGGACAAGGCCATCGACGCCTTCATCGAGGTGGTCAAGCTCGACCCGGAGACGATCGACCTGCACTTCGCGCTCGGCAACCTGTTCCGCCGACGCGGCGAGGTCGATCGCGCGGTGCGCATCCACACTCACCTGCTGAACCGCGCCGACCTGCCGGCCCGCAGCCGCGCCGAGGCGCTGGCCGAACTCGGCCAGGACTTCCTCAAGGGTGGCCTGCTCGACCGGGCCGAGGACAGCTTCACGCGCCTGCTCGACGAGCCGCGCCACCGCGTCGATGCGCTGCGCGCCCTGCTGCGCATCTACCAGATGGAACGCGAGTGGGGCAAGGCGATCGAGGTCGCGCGCCGGCTGGAGCGCGAGGCCGGCGAAAGCAGCCACGCCCAGGTCGCGCACTTCCACTGCGAGCTGGCCGAAAAGGCGCTGGCGGCGAAGGACGAGGACGACGCGGCCGGCCATCTCGAGCAGGCGCTGAATGTCAACCGCAGGTCGGTGCGGGCGGCGATCCTGGCCGGCGACCTGGCGGCGCGCCGCGGCGATGTCGAGCGGGCGATCGGGCACTGGCGCGGCGTCGGCGAGATGAACCCCGACTACCTGCCGCTGGTCGCGGGCCGGCTTGCCGACGCGCTCGACGCAGCCGGGCGCCGCGACGAGGCGCTGAACTTCCTTCGTCGCAGCCTGCTCGACCATCCATCGATCGACCTGCTCGACGTCAGCCATGCGCGCGTCTTGGCGTGGGAGAACCCGGCGGCGGCCGAGGCGCTGCTGCGCGACGAACTGCAGCGGCACCCGTCGCTGCTCGGTTTCGAGCGGCTGCTCGGCTCGCGCGCCGCCGCTGGCTTCGGCGACGCGCCGGTCGAGCAGCTGCGCACACTGATCCAGGCGCAGGCGCGCAAGCTGGCGCGGTATCGCTGCAGCAAGTGTGGCTTCCGGGCGCGTGAGTTCCACTGGCAGTGCCCGGGCTGCACGAGCTGGGACAGCTACCCGCCGCGCCGCATCGAGGAACTCGACGCCCAGTAGGCTGGCGGCATGCGCATCCTGCCGATACTCGCGCTCCTGCCGGCGGCCGCGGCGGCGCTTGAGATCAACACGGCCACCCGCGCGCAGCTCGAGCAGCTGCCGGGACTGGGCGTAGCCACCACCGAGCGAATCCTGCAGGCGCGCGGCGAGCGACCTTTCTCCGACTGGAACGACCTGGCGGCCCGGGTGAGCGGCATCCGCGGCAAGCGCGCCGCGCAGCTGCAGCGGCAGGGACTGACCGTCAACGGCAAGACCATCGCCGGCATGGAAAAGCGCAAGTGAGCTACGCGAGCATCGAAGCCACGATCGGCAATACGCCGCTGGCGAGGCTGCAGCGCATCGGTGCCGCCGAGAACGCCGACCGTGGCAACGTGATCCTCGGCAAGCTCGAGGGCAACAACCCGGGTGGCTCGGTCAAGGACCGGCCTGCCCTGTCGATGATCAGGCGGGCGGAGGAACGTGGCGAGATCCGGCCCGGCGACCGGCTGATCGAGGCCACCAGCGGCAACACCGGCATCGCGCTGGCGATGATCGCGGCGATGAGGGGCTACCGGATGACGCTGGTCATGCCGGACAACCTGTCGGCCGAACGGCGGGCGAGCATGACCGCCTACGGGGCCGAGCTGATCCTCACGCCGGCCTCCAGGGGCGGCATGGAGTACGCGCGCGACCTGGCGCTCGACATGCAGGCGCGCGGCGAGGGCAGGGTGCTCGACCAGTTCGCCAACGCCGACAACCCGCGGGCGCACTACGAGACGACCGGCCCCGAGATCTGGCGCGACACTGCCGGCCGCATCACGCACTTCGTCAGCGCCATGGGCACCACCGGCACCATCATGGGCGTGTCGCGCTGCCTGAAGGAGAAGAACCCGGCCGTGCAGATCGTCGGCGCGCAGCCCGCCGAGGGCTCGCAGATCCCGGGCATCCGCAAGTGGCCGCCGGCGTACCTGCCGAAGATCTACGAGGCGTCGCGCGTCGACCGCCTGCAGTATGTGTCGCAGGCGGACGCCGAGGCGATGGCGCGCCGGCTGGCGGCCGAGGAAGGGATCTTCTGCGGCATCTCGGCCGCCGGCGCCTGCGCCATCGCGCTGCGGGTCGCCGCCGAGGTCGAGCACGCCACGATCGTCTTCGTCGTCTGCGACCGCGGCGATCGCTATCTGAGCACGGGCGTGTTCCCCGCCTAGGGCCGGGCGCCGCCGGCGGCGACCCGTGAGCCGTCGCGCACCGCGCCGGTCAGCGGCTCGCCGATGACCGACGCGCGGCAGGGCGACTATTCGACGGCGACCGGGATCTTGCCGATCTTCGCCTGCCACTCGCGTGGCCCGGTCTGGTGCACCGACGTGCCGTCGCTGGAGACGGCGACGGTCACCGGCATGTCCTTGACGTCGAACTCGTAGATTGCCTCCATGCCGAGGTCGGCAAAGGCGAGCACCTTGGCGGCCTTGATCGCCTTGGCCACCAGGTAGGCGGCGCCGCCCACCGCCATCAGGTAGGCGCTCTTGTGCTTGCGGATCGCCTCGATCGCCGTTGGTCCGCGCTCGGACTTGCCGATCATCGCGATCAGCCCGGTCTGGGCCAGCATCATCTCGGTGAACTTGTCCATCCGCGTCGCCGTCGTCGGCCCGGCCGGGCCGACCACCTCGTCGCGTACCGGGTCGACCGGGCCGACGTAGTAGATGACGCGGTTGGTGAAGTCGACCGGCAGCTTCTCGCCCCTGGCCAGCATGTCCTTGATCCGCTGGTGCGCGGCGTCGCGGCCGGTGAGCATGCGGCCGCTGAGCAGCAGCGTGTCGCCCGGCTTCCAGGAGGCGATCTGCTCCTTGGTCAGCGTGTTCAGGTCGACGCGCCTGCTCTTCTGGTAGTCGGGGGCCCACTGCACCTTCGGCCACAGGTCGAGCGACGGCGGCTCCAGATAGACGGGCCCCGAGCCGTCGAGCACGAAGTGCGCGTGGCGGGTGGCGGCGCAGTTCGGGATCATCGCCACCGGCTTGCTCGCCGCATGGGTCGGGTACATCTTGATCTTGACGTCGAGCACGGTGGTCAGCCCGCCGAGACCTTGTGCACCGATGCCGAGCGCGTTGACCTTCTCGTACAGCTCCAGGCGCAGCTTCTCGACATCGTCGCGCGGGCCGCGGCTCTGCAGCTCGTGCATGTCGAGGTCGTCCATCAGCGCCTCCTTGGCCATCGTCATCGCCTTCTCGGCGGTGCCGCCGATGCCGATGCCGAGCATGCCCGGCGGGCACCAGCCGGCACCCATCGTCGGCACCGTCTTGATGACCCAGTCGACGATCGAATCCGAAGGGTTGAGCATGACGAACTTGCTCTTGTTCTCCGAGCCGCCGCCCTTGGCCGCGACCTGAACCTCGAGCCTGTCGCCCGGCACGATCTGCACGCTGGTCACCGCCGGCGTGTTGTCCTTGGTGTTCTTGCGGCCGAACTCGGGCGGGCTGACCACCGAGGCGCGCAGCACGTTGTCCGGGTGCAGGTAGCCGCGGCGCACACCCTCATTGACGGCGTCCTCGAGCGAGCCGGTGAAGCCCTCCCAGCGCACGTCCATGCCGACCTTGAGAAAGACGTTGACGATGCCGGTGTCCTGGCAGATCGGCCGGTGCCCTTCGGCGCACATCTTCGAGTTGGTCAGGATCTGCGCGATCGCGTCCCTGGCGGCCGGGCTCTGCTCGGCCTCGTAGGCGCGCGCCAGGTGCGCGATGTAGTCGGCCGGGTGGTAGAAGCTGATGTACTGCAGGGCCGCGGCGATGCTTTCGACGAGGTCGGCCTGCTTGATCGTGGTCATGGGTGCCTCGGAGGTGGTGGTGCGGGAGTGCCGGGATGCCGCGCGACGGCGTCGTTTCTCGCTAATGCGCCTCGCCGGCGACCTGCGGCCGTGCCTTGCCGAAGAGGATCCGGTCGGTGGCGGCGATGGCCAGCGCCGACAGCAGAAACGTCAGGTGGATGCCGGCCTGCGCGACGATGGTCTTGGTGTCGAAGTTGGCGGCGTTGATGAAGGTCTTCAGCAGGTGAATCGAACTGATGCCGATGATCGCCGTTGCCAGCTTGACCTTCAATACGCTGGCATTGACGTGCGACAACCATTCCGGCTGGTCGGGGTGCCCCTCGAGGTTCAGCCGCGAAACGAAGGTTTCGTAGCCGCCGACGATGACCATGATCAGCAGGTTGGAGATCATCACCACGTCGATCAGGCCCAGCACGACCAGCATGATCACGGTCTCGGTGAGCTTCGGTGGTCCTTCACCCGGCAGCGCGTAGCCGACCGACCGGTACAGGTCGCCGATCGAGCGCAGGTCACCGAAGGCGGCGCCGAGCAGGTGCACCAGTTCGACCCAGAAGTGGTAGACGTAGACACCCTGGGCGAGGATCAGGCCGACGTACAGGGGCAGCTGCAGCCAGCGGCTGGCGAAGATCAGGCGTGGCACCGGCGCCAGCGGGCGGGCGTTGGCGCGCTCGTAGGACGCGGGGCTCATCGGGGGCTGTCTGCGGCTCTTCCTTCGTGAAAACCCGCAGATTCTAGCCAGCCGCCGGCAGGCTACATTCGCCGCGCACCGGCTTGAAGCGGGGGCAGGGCGCCCACAGATTGAACGCGTGCCGACGTCGGCGGTCGAAGCCGCACAGCGCGGGAACGACGGTTGGCGCCGGCTGCCGGGAGTGGGCGAATGTAGGACTGCGAACGGGGCTTTTCCGGTGCGATCCCGCGCGGCAAGTAGACTTGCCGGCGTTCCGTTAACGACCTGATGGAGACTGTATGAAGCGCATCGCGCTGTTCGTTCTGACGAACCTTGCGATCATCGTGGTGCTGATGCTGTTCCTGAACATCATCGGCGCCGTTTTCGGCATCAACTTCGCCGGTATCAGCGGCCGCCAGCTCGACCTCGGCGCGCTGGCCGTGTTCGCTCTGGTGATCGGCTTCGCCGGCTCGTTCCTGTCGCTCGCCATCAGCAAGCCGGTGGCCAAGTGGTCGACCGGAGCGCGGGTGATCGACCGTCCGGCCAACGCGATGGAGTCGTGGCTGGTCGAAACGGTCCGCGCGCACGCCCAGAAGGCCGGCATCGGCATGCCCGAGGTGGCGGTCTACGACGGCGCGCCGAACGCGTTCGCCACCGGCGCCAGGAAGAACAGCGCCCTGGTGGCGGTGTCCACCGGCCTGCTGCAGTCGATGAGCAAGGAGGAAGTCGACGCGGTGCTCGGCCACGAGGTGGCGCACGTGGCCAACGGCGACATGGTCACGATGACCCTGATCCAGGGGGTGATGAATACGTTCGTCATCTTCCTGTCGCGCGTGATCGGCTGGGTGATCGACCGCATGATCCTGAAGAACGAGAGCGACGCGCCCGGCATCGGCTACTGGGTGAGCGTGATCGTGCTCGACATCGCGCTCGGTTTCCTGGCGGCGATCATCGTCGCCTGGTTCTCGCGCCAGCGCGAGTTTCGTGCCGACGCCGGTGCGGCCGCCTACATGGGTTCGCCGCGGCCGATGATCAACGCGCTGGCGCGGCTCGGCGGCATGGAGCCCGGCGAGCTGCCGCAGCAGGTCAGGAACATGGGCATCAACTCGCGCCCGAGCGGCCTGCTGGCGCTGTTCTCCAGCCATCCGCCGATCGAGGACCGCATCCGCGCCCTGCAGGCGGCGGGCCGCTGATCCGGGCGAGCGACCCTTCTGGGAGACAAGGCCGGGCCCGTGCCCGGCCTTTTCACGACTGTCCCGTCGGCCCGACCCAGGCCACGCGATACAGGTCGTGGCGGCGGTCCTTCAGGTTGCGCACCGAGCCTGCCTCGTGCAGCTCGCGCAGTTTCGACAGGTCGACGTCGGCGATCAGCACCGTCTCGGCGTTGGCCGTGCTTTCCGCGACCACCGCGTCGTGCGGGAAGGCGAAGTCCGCCGGAGAGAGGATGGCGATCTGCGAATAGTGGACGTTGACGTTGTCCACCCGCGGCAGGTTGCCGACGCTGCCGCTGAGCACCACGTAGCACTCGTTTTCGATGGCCCGCGCCTGCGCACAGTGCCGCACGCGCTGGAAGCCGTTCTTCGTCTCGGTCCAGAATGGCACGAACAGGATCTGCATTCCCCGCTCGGCGAGGATGCGCGGCAGTTCCGGGAATTCCACGTCGTAGCAGATCAGGATGCCGACCGTTCCGGCATCGGTTTCGAAAATGGCGACCGAGTTGCCCCCCTGCAGGGCCCACAGCCGGCGCTCGACCGGTGTGATGTGCAGCTTGCGCTGCCGGCCGATGTCGCCGTTTCGCTTGAACAGGTACGCCTCGTTGTAGAGCGCGTCGCCGTCGAGCACCGGCAGGCTGCCGCCGACGATGTTGATGTTGTAGCGAAGGGCGAGATCGCCGAGCGCGGCGACCAGCTGCGGCGTGAAGTCGGCGACGCGCCGCATCGCCTTCGCCGCCTCCGCCTGGTCGACCAGCCCCATCAGGGCGATGTTGAAGAACTCGGGAAAGACGACGAAGTCGGCCTTGTAGTCGGACACCGAGTCGACGAAGAACTCGACCTGCTGCAGAAGGTCGTCGATCGAGTCGATCGCGCGCATCTGCCACTGCACCGCGCCCACCCGCACCGTGCGCTTCTGGCCACCGACCAGCGTCGCCCGGCGGGGCTCGTAGGCGACGTTCTGCCACTCGATCAGGGTGGCGAAGCCGTGCGACTCCCGGTCGTCCTCAAGGTAGCCGCGCAGGATGCGATGCACGCGGAAGTCGTTGGCGAGCTGGAACGACAGGATGGGGTCGTGCAGCTTGCGCTTGCGCACCAGCTCGACGTACTGCGCCGGCGTCAGCCGCTCGGCATGGGCGTGGTAGCCGGGGATGCGCCCGCCGGCGACGATCGCGCGCAGATTCAGCTTGCGGCAAAGCTCTTTGCGCGCGTCGTACAGTCGGCGGCCGATGCGCATCGAGCGGTAGGCGGGGTCGACGAATACGTCGGCGCCGTACAGGACGTCGCCGCCGGGTTCGTGCGTGGTGAACTGCCCATCGCCGGTGATCTCCGCGTAAGTGTGCTGGGCGCCAAAACGCCGGTAGTCGATGATCAGCGAGAAGGCGACGCCGACGATCCGGCCGCGGTCGTTGATCGCGATCTGGCCTTCGGGGAAGCGGGACAGCATCGCGCGAAAGCGCTCTTCCGGTACCGCGCCGCCGAATTCGCCGCCGATGCCGGTAAAGATGCGGGCCATTAACTCGGCCACTTGCGGGTAGTCGCCAGGTCGCAGGTGGCGCAGACGCAGGCGGGACCGCCGTGCCGGGGCGCTGCCCGCGGGGGGTGCCTGCAGTGCTCCGTTATCCATCGTCGCCTCCGGGTCTTGTCGGGTTCGCTGTGCCGGCACTCTAGCAACCGCCCGCGGAACTGATCGAGCGCCGCACGTCAGTCGCCGGCGCGCCGGTAGAGGCGGATCACCTCGTGGTCGAGGCCTGGCCGATGCCCCTGCCAGATTTCCGACCACTGGCCGGGCGGCGGGGCGTCGTCCAGCAGGGAGCCGGCCACGTCCCGCTGCAGGGCGAATGCACAGTCACGCTGTGCGCTCGAGGCAAAGCGCAGGCCGCCGTGATAGGCGAACACCGCCAGGTGCGATGCCCGCAGGTGCTGCGCCAGCACGCAGTCGTCCGGCTGCCCGTGGCGGGCGATCTCGGAGGCGACCGACCGCGCCACCTGCGCAAACGATCGACGGTGATCGACCGTGCCGAGGAAGAGCGAAACGAACGCCACCCAGAGCGTGACCAGACCGGTCGCCGCCAGCGCCGGGCCGCGCCACAGGGCGCCCGAGTGCCGGCGCACGCGCCACAGAACCAGCGCGACCCAGAAGCCGGTGGCGACGGCGGCGACGGCGACCTGCGCCCAGTCCAGCGGCGGCACATAGCCGGCGGTCAGGCGCAGCACCGAACGGGTCATCTTCGGCGGCACCCCGGCGTGCATGGCGAAGAAGTACGCCCACAGGGCGATGGCCGACAGGCAGAAGGCCGTGATCGCGAACCAGTCCATCACGTTCTCGGCCGCCCGGCGCAGCGTGACGGCGCCGAAGGCCGCCAGCAACACCAGCGGCAGGACGATGTGAACGACGTCTTCCGAGCTCGGTGATTCGGTGAACAGCAGACCGACGGCGTGGGTGGCCAGCAACAGCGCGCCCAATGCGATGTGCGGCCGCCGAGCGGCGTGGCGCCACGCGTACAGGGCCCACGCCGCCAGCGGCCACAGCGGCCAGGCCTGCCACGCAAGCGCGCGCAGCAGCCAGGTCAGGTCGACCGTGGTCGGCAGGGCAAAGGCGCGCAGCTGCCGGCCGGTCCAGTCGAACAGGTAGGAGCTTCCGGCATCACCGTGTCGCAGGACGAGGGCGGCGATCCAACCGCCGACGATGGCGCTGGCCACGGCCAGCAGGACGGCGGAGGCCTGCAGGCGGACCCGCGGCGCCTGCGTGCAGGCCAGCAGAGGCAGCGCCGCCAGGGCCAGCCACAGCGACGGCTGCGCGCCGCGTGCCAGCACCAGCAGGCCGAGCGCACCGCCGGCAACGATCGCGCCGGCGCCGGGCCGCTCGAGCGACAGCGCGAGGCCGAAGACCGCCAGGCACGACAGCGCGAACACCGCCGGTGCGCTGGTCGTCTCATGCAGGCTGACGACCGGACCGATGGTGGCCAGCACCAGCAGGACCGCCACGTCGGCCACCATGCGGCCGTAGTCGCGCGAGGTCGCCTCGCCGCCGAAGGCGAACGCCACCGGCTGCGCCTCGGCGCGCCGCGCCAGCCGCAGCATCGCGTACCACAGCGCGCCGGTGGCGGCGAAGAACCAGAGGATGTTCGGCAGGCGCGCGGCGGCGACGTCGCCGATCGCGCCTCCGGCGAGGGCGATCGAAGCCGCACCAGGCCAGAAGGCCAACGGCCCGTCGTCGACAACGGCCCGGCCGGCCACCGAGGGCAGCAGCCAGTCGCCGGCGCGCGCCATCGTCCACATGACGCCGAAGCCGGTGGCATCGTCTTCCTGCCACGGGTCGCGGCCGAACAGGCCGCTGACGATGTAGGCGACGATCAACGCGAGCAGCACCGCGCGCGGCAGCTTGGCGGCGGCGGCGGCGCTGACGCGCGCTGGTGACGGTCGCTCGGCGAAGACCATGGCTCGGTTCAGGGGCGGATGTTAGGCCCGCGGCGGTCGGCCCGCTGCCGCCCCGGGAAGGAGCCGCTCAGGCCGGCAGCGCAGCGGGGCCGCAACTGGCTTCGAAGGTTGCGGCGGAGGCGAACATCCGCTCGGCCACGCGCAGGGCATCGGCGGCGCGCAGCCGATGCAGCCACTGCGCGGCGACCTGCTCGGCCAGCGGGGCCGGCGCGAAGCTCAGCCGCGCGACCACGCGGCCGATCACTCCTGCCGACACACCGCCGGCGGCCAGCTGCGCGGCGAAGCGGCCCGCCGCGTCGCCCATGCGAAAGGCATCGAGGTTGGCGCGGACGACCCGCTCGCCCTTGGCGGCGAACAGGGCCTGCAGGTGCTTCTCGATCAGCGCCGTCGGCACCGGCAGCAACGACGCCGCGGCGCCAAGCATCACCACGTTGTTCGCCTTGCCCATGCCCGCCTTGCGGGCCAGCGCGCCGGCGTCGACGGCGATGACCCTCGGCGCCGAGAAAAGCACCTCGAACAGGCGGGCGGTGTCCGGGTAGGCGGCGACGTTCCTCAGCGGCGTGACCTCGGTGACGATCCAGCCGTCGGGGCGCAGCATGCTCGTGTAGCGCAGGCTCTCCATCGGCTCGATCGACAGCACCAGGCTGGCCGTGCCGTCGGCGATGAGGTCGCTGGCGATCGGCGCGTCGGACAGGCGCACGAAGGCGGATACCGCCCCGCCTCGCTGCGCCATCCCGTGCACTTCCGGCTGCTTGATGTGGAAGCCGGCGTCGACCGCGGCCTGGTCGATGACCCAGGCGACCGACAGCACCCCCTGGCCGCCGACGCCGCAGATCACGAGGTCATAAGTCATGCCGGCGCCGGCCTGCGCTGGCGGCGCTGCTGCTTGATCACCTTGGCGTAGGTGACGCAGGCCCGGCGGGCGATGATCACCGAGATGCCGTCGCGGTCGATCTCCTCGCGGATTAGCCGCACGTTGTCGGCCTTGTTCTGCGGCGTCGGCGAGATGATGCGAATTCGATCGCGCGGCACGCCGAGTCCGGCGACCAGGTCGACCACCTGCTCGTCGGTGGCCATGGTCGGCTGGCCGCCGGTCATGGCGACGATGCTGTTGTCGAGGATGAAGACCTTGATCGGGATCTCCTCGCGCGCCGCATCGAGCAGCGGCGCCATCCCCGAGTGAGTGAAGGTGCCGTCGCCGATCACCGCCAGCGCCGGCCTCATGCCGGCGTGCGCGGCGCCGATCGCCATGCCGATCGACGCCCCCATGCAGAGGCAGGAGTGGATCGCCTGGTGCGGCTTCAGGTAGCCCAGCGCGTAGCAGCCGATGTCGCCCTGCACGCGCACTTCGCCTTCGATGCCGCTGATCGCCTCCCGGATCGCCGCGTACGCGTCGTCGTGCGGGCAGGCATCGCACAGCCGGGGCGGCCGTCCGACCAGCACTTCGTCGAGCCCGCGCAGGCGCAGCGCCTCGCGCGCCGGCAGGCCGAAGGCCTGCCGCAGCGCATCCGGCGTCAGCTCGCCGGCGCGCGGCAGGTGGCCGGTCAGCTTGCCCCTGATCGGCGGCTCGCGCATCAGGCCGAGCGCGCTCACGTAGCGCTCGATGAACGGGTAGCCCTCCTCGACCACCCAGACCTCGGTCGAGGCGTCGAGCAGTTGCCGGAGCTTGCGCACCGGCAGCGGGTAGGCGCCGATGCGCAGCAGGTGATAGCGCTCGAGGGCCGGCCCGAGCGCCTCCTGCAGGTAGTTGAAGGCCACCCCGCTGGCCAGGATGCCTGGGCCGCGCGCCTCGCGCAGCGTCAGCGCGTTGCCGGGGTGGTTCTCCGCCTGCTCGGCGATCGCCGGCTGCTTGTCGAGCAGCTTGCCGTAGGCGCGCCGCGCGTTCGACGGGATCAGCGTGTACAGGCCCGCATCGTCGACGTAGCGAGCCTCGTTCTGCGGTCTCGGCGCCGCGGTCCGCACGACGGCGCGGCTGTGCGCCAGCCGGGTCACCAGCCGCAGCAGCACCGGCACGCGCAGGCTCTCGGATAGCTCGAACGCCTCGCGGGTGAACGTGTAGCACTCCTGCTGGTTCGACGGTTCCAGGCAGGGCACCTGGGCAAAGTCGGCGAAGAAGCGCGAATCCTGCTCGTTTTGCGAGCTGTGCATCGACGGGTCGTCGGCCACCGCGATCACCAGGCCGCCGTGGGCGCCGGCGACGGCGACGTTCATGAACGGATCGGCGGCGACGTTCAGCCCGACGTGCTTCATCGACACCAGCGCCCGCCGGCCGGCGTAGGAGACGCCGACGCCTTCCTCGAGCGCCACCTTCTCGTTGGTCGACCACAGCCCGCGCACCGGCGGGTCGGCCGATGCGGCGTGGCGCCGGATGGTTTCGAAGATCTCGGTCGACGGGGTGCCGGGGTAGGCGTAGGCGGCGCTGATGCCGGCGTCGATCGCGCCGAACGCCACCGCCTCGTCACCGAGCAGGATTCTCTCGCTCATCTTCTTTCTCCGGCGGCGATGATAATGGCCGGTTTGCAGCGGCCGCTTCGGCCCTCGCTCGGGCCGCGTCCGGCGCGGCGTGGGCACCTGCAGCGCCGTCGCGTGACCATGCGCCGGCAGCGCGCTGTTGCCGCCGGCTGCGCTCGCTGGCCGGCTCGCCGCGGCTCTTCAGGCGGCGCTTCGGTCGCGACCGCCTCGATGTTCCGGCCGGCCGTCCGAAGGGCGACTACGGCGCCCCGGGATCTGCGTGCCGTCAAAGCCTTCGGCGCCCGGAGATCTATGGTTCCAACAAGCGGGCGGCCTGCGAGCAGCGCGAGGTCGCCGGTCGTTCAGGACCTCGACACGAGGGGAGCAAATGCCAGCAACGACGTGGATTGTGGTGGCCGACTCCGGCGCGGCTCGCATCTTCGCGGCCGACGAGCCGACGGGTCCGCTCAGCGAGCTCGAGGCGATGACGCACCCGGAGGGGCGGATGCCAGCCCGTGAACTGACCAGCGACCTGCCGGGCCGCGCCTTCGACAGCGCCGGGCAGGGCAGGCACATCATGGAAAGCGAGGTCGGACCGCGGCAGCAGGCGGTCATCGACTTCTCGCAGTTCCTGGCCAAGCGGCTCGAGAAGGCGCGCCTGCATCGCGAACTGCAGCGGCTGGTGCTGGTCGCGCCGCCCGATTTCCTCGGCCTGATGCGCAAGGCGCTCGGTACCGAGCTGCAGCGTCTGGTGGTGCTCGAGCTCGACCGCAACCTGGTCAAGCTGTCGCCGAAGGAGTTGCGCGAACGGCTGCCGGAACGCCTCTACGCGTAGGCGCGGGGCTGAGGGGCCGGCGCGCGGTCGCGGCCGGTTGGTCCGCGGACGCCGCGTCGCCGGCCGTGGCTCACAGCGCGATGCGCTCGAAGTAGCGGGCGCGCAGGACCAGCCGGCGCCGGGTGGCGGAATCGGCGAAGGCCGCCCGATCGTGCAGCACGTTGTTGCAGACGAGCCCCATGCCCGGACTCATGCGCAGCTGCAGCGCCAGCTCGGTCGAGTCGAGGATGCGGCTCAGTGCGGCGACCGCAGCATGCGTGGCCGCATCGTCCTTCCAGGAGATGCTGCGCGTGCGCGCGGTGTAGCGCATGTGCAGGCTGCCGTCGGCGGCGATCGAGAACACCGGTCCGCTCTGGTCGCCGCGGGCGATCTCGCCTTCCTCGGAACGGGCCGGAATCGTCATCACGTCCGGCTTCATCAGCGCTTCGATGTGCGCCGGATCCTCGTCGCGCAGCAGGATGTAGGCGATCTCGTGGTCGAGCAGGCGGTTGGCGCCGCCGCTGGCAGCGTCGCGGACGCAATGCAGCAGCATGGCGCGGATCGACCGCTCCGGCGGGTTGTAGTAGCCGTCGGTGTGCCAGCGGATCGCACGGTTCGTGTACGGGATGTAGCCGCTGCGCGGGCCCTGTTCGTGCACCGACAGCGGCGTGATGCCGTCGTCGTCGGCGAGGTAATTGACGTCGACGGTGCGCAGACCGAGCTGCAGCGCGATGCGCCTGGCCGCCTCGGCCGCGCTGCCGGCGTCGTCGGCCAGCCCGCTCGTCGCGTAAACGGCCATGTTGGCGCGCCGGCAACGCTCGCGCAGCGCCGCCAGTTCCGCCTCGCTCAGCGCCTGTGGCCGCCTGACCTCGACGATCAGCTCGTCGGCGCGGCGCGGGTAGGCGGCGAGCCTGCCCGCGCGCCAGGCTTGGTAGGCGGCATCGTCATTCAGGTCGAAGTGCCGCGGCAGCGCGGCGGCTGCGCCGTCACGCAGCGCGGGAGCGCCGACCCCGATCGACAGGGCGGCGCTCATTCCGGCGGAATCGGATCGTCGACCGGCGCGTCGACCGCCGGCATCTCGGGAAACGGGCCGTCCTGCTCCGGCTCCTCGTGGCTGACGATGGCGCCTGCCGTCCTGACCAGGTTGTCGATCACCTGGCGCAGTCGATCGACCGCCTCGGGTGCCTCGATGCTCATGATCTGGTCGATCAGCCAGGCGCGGTCCTGCTCGGTCATCACGTCGAGCAGAAGATGGCTGCACAGCCGCACGAAGTCGAAACCCGGCCCGCTGTCCTCGGCGAAGCTGCACTCGGCATAGGCATCGGCGCGTTCGTTGAACGTGTCGAGGAAGCGGCTGCGCATCGCATCGTGGTCGCCGCCGAGCAGTTCAGATTCGTTTTCGGCCACCAGCCGGGCGATCTGCTTGGCGAGGTTGACCGTGAAGACGCGGCGTTCGGGCAGGGTAAGCCGTGCCAGGGCGAAGCGATCGGCGACCTGGACCAGGAAGATCAGGTATTCACGCAGGAAGGCGAAGTACTGCGGGCTGGCTTCGATCTCGAACCGAGCGCTGCGCATCCGCTTGATCGAGTGCAGTCCGAGCCGCCACACCGCCATGCCGACCACGCTGGCGATCGCCGCCGGGTCGCGTTCCTTCTGCTTGGCGAACCAGCGGCTCTTCGTTCGTGGCGTGCGGACGCTCATCTCGTCAGGCGCGGATGCAGGCCGGTGCCGGCGGCCTTCAGTAGCCGCCCTTGCCGAACGGCTTGGGCAGGCCGGCCACGCGCACGCCCTGCTTGGCCGGTCCGCCGGGGAACAGGTCGTACAGGGTCTTGCTGTCGTGATGCGGCATCAGCTCGATGAGGTCCTTGAGCATGCTGCGGTAGTTCGGCGTCTGCCCGTGCTCGCGATACTGATCGCGCAGGTAGTTGATCACCGTCCAGTGGTCGTCGGACAGCTCGAGGCCTTCGGCCGCCGCGATGGCGGCGCAGATCTGCTCCGAGTAGTTCGGTTCGAGCAGGTAACCTTCTTCGTCGGCCTCCAGCGTGGCGCCATCTATTTCGTAGAGCATCGGCGTTCCTTTCAAAGTCTGCGCAGGTAGAACTCGTAGTCGCCCGGCGCCGTTT
This sequence comes from Burkholderiales bacterium, assembly GCA_020355165.1. Lineage (GTDB taxonomy): Bacteria > Pseudomonadota > Gammaproteobacteria > Burkholderiales > Burkholderiaceae_F > JADJWR01. Next base: position 99,237 of record CP070661.1, on the reverse strand, counting down.
CGAAACGGTCGAGCAGCGTGACCGAGGCGTTGTCGGTCCAGGCGGCGACATCGGACGGCGAACCGGGGCAGTTGCTCAGCAGCGCCAGCACCTCGCCCGGCTGCATGCCGAGCAGCACCCGGTGCGCCTCCAGTATCGGCCCCGGGCAGGCCGCGCCGCGCATGTCGAGCACGACGTTGCCGTGGCTGCCGGCGGTGCAGTCGCGACGGCGTATCGAGTAGGCCGTTCGCCGGCCGTTCAGGGACTCCATTTGAAACACCTCGTAGCCGGTGAAGCTGGCCCACGAGCGCAGATCGTCGGCGGTGCCAGGGCAATCGGAAATCAGCACCATCGTCTGCCCGTTGGGCAGGTCGTCGAGCAGGCGCTTGGCGCCGAGCAGCGGCAGGGGGCAGCGCGAACCGCTCATCTCCAGTGTCACCACGCCGCCTTCCGACTCCGTCATCGTCTCTCTCCGCCGAATGCGCGCGTCACGGGTGGTCAGCCGCCGACTGCAGCGACCGATTTGTGCGGCACGAAGAGGCCGCAGCCCAGTTTGCGGTGCCGTCCGAGGCCACGCTCCTGCATCAGGATCGATTCCTCGGGCGTCAGACCGTGCAGCATGACGCTGTAGCCGACTTCGCTGCGGCCGCCGATCTGCAGTGCGCCGCGTCGGCCGACGATCACCTCGCTGTCGACGTCGACCGCTTTCAGCTCCGCCTGCACCTCGGCCAGGAAATCCGCCTCGGCTTCGCTGCCGGTGATCACCAGGCGCGCGTACAGCACCGGGAACGGCAGCAGCTCCCGCGCCGTGACCGCGCCGATGCGCAGCGGCTGCGGCAGGTCGATGCACTGGCCACGCAGGCGCTGGCAGTCGGCGACGCGCCCGGCGGGAACGCGCAGCACGACGCGCGTGCGCCCGCCGATCAGCAGTGCGCCGGCGCTGTGCGTCAGGCCGCGGATCGAGAACACGCCGGCGGCCGGCTCCTGTTCCAGCCACTGCAGCTGCCGCGCCAGCGCCTCGTACAGCGATACCGCATAGGCCGCGTCGATGGTCTCGCCGCTGATGGCGAAGGCCACATCCAGCATCGTGCTCACGTTGCGCCGTGCTCCTTGTCGCTCTGCAGCCGCGCCCAGCGGCTCATCGCCTCGGCCCATTGCAGGGCGCTTACCGGGTCGATGTCGATGACGGTGAAACGCCGGCCCTCGCGCAGGCGTATGCGCAGCAGGCTGATGCCGCCGTGGGCATAGTCGACCTGCTGCAGCTCGAGCTGCTGGCCGCCAATGGGCAGGCGCAACTCGAGCAGCGGGGTCACGGTCAACTTGTCGTCTGTCGCCGGCGGCTCCATCGTCGTCCACGTCCGGTACTACGTACTACTGCGCACAGCTAGCCGCAGGCGGCGGCGATGGCCGTTTCCAGGGCGTGTCTATAGCGGGATTGATCGGCGCGCCGCCATAACCCCAGTGGGGGGGCGTCCGGGTGCCTGCGGGGGTTATGGTTGTAACCGCGGCGGGGAATGGTTGCTGCCAGGGCCGCCTAATAGGATCCCTGGCTGTCGCGACCGAGGCTCACCTCCGACGCGATGCCCGGCGATTGCGCAAGCCCCGCCGCCCGTTCCCGGCGCTGCGAAATCCGAGAAGACCATAGGAGATAAGTTCATGGCCAAGCCGATGCACCCGACACCGATGCTTGATGAACTCGAGTCCGGCCCGTGGCCCAGCTTCGTGACCGGGCTGAAGCGGCTGGCCAAGGACAAGGACTACATGGTCGACCTGCTCGGCCAGCTGGAGACCTCGTACGAGACCCGCAAGGGCTACTGGAAGGGCGGCACGGTCAGCGTGTTCGGCTACGGCGGCGGCATCATCCCGCGGTTCACCGAGCTGAAGGACCAGAAGGGCGCACCGATGTTCCCCGACGCGGCCGAGTTCCACACGCTGCGCGTGATGCCGCCCGCGGGCATGCACTACTCGACCCAGATCCTGCGCAAGCTGTGCGACATCTGGGAGGAGCATGGTTCGGGCCTGATCGCCTTCCATGGCCAGAGCGGCGACATCATGTTCCAGGGCGTCAAGAGCGACAAGGTGCAGGACGCGTTCGACGCGATCAACGAGGCCGGCTTCGACCTCGGCGGCGCCGGCCCGGCGGTGCGCACCTCGATGTCGTGCATCGGCGCGGCGCGCTGCGAGCAGTCCTGCTACGACGAGGCGGCGGCGCACCGCACGGTGCTGAACAACTTCCTCGATGACATCCACCGTCCGGCGCTGCCGTACAAGTTCAAGTTCAAGTTCTCCGGCTGTCCCAACGACTGCATGAATTCGGTGCAGCGCGCCGACCTGGCGGTCATCGGCACCTGGCGCGACAACATCCGCACCGACGAGCAGATGGCCAAGCAGTGGTTCGCCAAGCACGGCATGAACGAGCTGGTCAACGACGTCGTCGCACGCTGCCCGACCAAGGCGATCCAGATCAAGGAGATCAAGGACGTCCGCAAGGACGCCAAGATCTCCAGCGTCGCGTTCAGCGACACGCAGGCGCTGGAGATCGACAACCAGGACTGCGTGCGCTGCATGCACTGCATCAACGTGATGACCGGCGCGCTTGCCCACGGCGAGGACACCGGCGCCACCATCCTGTGCGGCGGCAAGCGCACCCTGAAGATCGGCGACCTCATGGGCACGGTGATCGTGCCGTTCATGAAGCTGAAGACCGACGAGGACCGCGAGGCGCTGGTCGATCTCGGCAAGCGCATCGTCGACTTCTTCGCCGAGAACGCGCTCGAGCACGAGCGCATCGGCGAGACGATCGAGCGCATCGGCCTGGTGCACTTCCTCGAGGGTGTCGGCCTCGAAGTCGACCCGAACATGGTGGCAGCGCCGCGGACCAACCCGTACGTGCGCACCGACGACTGGGACGCGGAAGTGGCCAAGATGCAGGCGCGCAGGAAGGCGGCATAGGAGGCAGACCATGGCGGAAGTTCAAGCACCGGCAAAGCCGCAGCAGGCCAAGGCGCCGACGCCGCGGCGGGCGATCGAAAGCGGCGTGCCCGACAACCGGCAGTTCCTGCATCCGCTGATGCTGAAGAACTACGGCCAGTGGAAGTACCACGACCGGCCGCGGCCGGGCGTGTTGCACCACGTGGCGCACTCGGGCGACGAGTTGTGGACGGTGAAGGCAGGCACGCAGCGGCAGATGGACGTCTACACGATCCGCAAGCTGTGCGACATCATCGACAAGTTCGGCGAGGGCCAGGTCCGCTTCACGATCCGCAGCAATGTCGAGATCGGCGTGTCGAAGTGGGAGAAGGTCGAGCCGCTGGTCAACGCGCTGGAATCGGCCGGCTTCCCGGTCGGCGGCACCGGCAACTCGGTGTCGATGATCGCGCACACGCAGGGCTGGCTGCACTGCGACATCCCCGGCACCGACGCCTCGGGCGCCGTCAAGGCGCTGATGGACGACCTGATCCACGAGTTCCGCCGGGAGGAGATGCCCAACCGGGTGCATCTGTCGACCTCGTGCTGCGAGATCAACTGCGGTGGCCAGGCCGACATCGCCATCATCGTCCAGCACACCAAGCCGCCGAAGATCAACCACGACCTGGTCGCCAACGTCTGCGAGCGGCCGGCGGTGGTGGCGCGCTGCCCGGTGGCGGCGATCCGGCCGGCGCTGGTCAACGGCAAGCCGTCGCTGGAAGTCGACGAGAAGAAGTGCATCTGCTGCGGCGCCTGCTATCCGCCGTGCCCGCCGATGCAGATCAACGATCCGGAGCACTCGAAGCTGGCGATCTGGGTCGGCGGCAAGAACTCCAACGCCCGCGGCAAGCCGACCTTCATGAAGATGGTCGCCTCGGGACTGCCGAACAACCCGCCGCGCTGGCCCGAGGTCAGCGAGGTGGTGACCCGCATCCTGCGCGTGTACAAGGAGGACGCCCGCTCGTGGGAGCGGATGGCCGACTGGATCGAGCGCATCGGCTGGCCGCGCTTCTTCGAGAAGACCGGCCTCACCTTCACCAAGTACCTGATCGACGACTGGCGCGGCTCGCGGGCCAACCTGAACGCGTCGGCCCACATCCGCTTCTAGGCAGGGAACAGGGCACGACGTGAAGATCGCCGTTCTAGTCAACGAAGGGCCGTATCAGCACCAGGCGGCCGATTCGGCCTACCTGTTCTGCGCCGCGGCGCTGGCCAAGGGGCACGAGATCCAGCGAGTGTTCTTCTATCACGACGGGGTGAACAACGCGACCAAGTACACCGAGCCGCCGCAGGACGACCGCAACATCGTCGCCCGCTGGAGCAAGCTGGCCGAGGAGCACAAGGTCGACCTCGTCGTGTGCGTGGCCGCCGGCCTGCGCCGGGGCGTCGTCGAGGCGGTGCTGGCGCCGGGCTTCCGCATCTCGGGGCTTGGCCAGCTGATCGATTCCGGCATCAAGGCCGACCGGCTGGTCGTCTTCGGAGACTGAGCCATGGCGACGAAGAAATTCATGCTGGTCAACCGCAAGGCCCCGTACGGCTCGATCTACGCGCTCGAGAGTCTCGAGGTGGTCCTCATCACGGCCGCCTTCGAGCAGGACGTGTCGGTCGTCTTCGCCGACGACGGCGTCTACCAGCTCAAGAAGGGCATGCAGACCAAGGCGATCTCGACCAAGAACTTCTCGCCGACCTACCGGGCGCTCGAGGACTACGACATCGACAAGCTGTACGTCGAGGCCGAGTCGCTGGCGGCACGGGGGCTGACGGCCGATGACCTGGTCACCAGCGTCAAGGTCGTCGACAGCGCCGAGCTGGCCGAGCTGATCGAGCAGCAGGACGTCGTGCTGAGCTTCTGAGGGGATCGCCGATGTTGCACATCGTCAATAAGTCGCCGCTGGAGAAGCCCACACTGGACAGTGCCGTGCGGCTGGCTGCCGGCGGCACGCTGCTGCTGATCGAGGACGCGGTGTACGCGGCCACGCGCGGCAACGCCGGCGAGGCGAAGGTCCGCCAGGCGATGGCGAAGTTGAAGGTCTGCGCGCTGATGCCCGACCTGCAGGCGCGGGGTGTGGCCGATCGGCTGATCGACGGCGTCGCGGCGGTCGACTACGACGGCTTCGTCGACCTCGTCGTCGAGCACAAGAACTGCCAGTCCTGGCTTTGATTCTTTCTTCAAACTTAGCAAAGAGGAGACCAAGATGCCGACCATCGAAGTCAGCGGCAAGAGTTTCGAGACCGACGAGGAGGGCTACCTCGTCAACCTGGGTGACTGGAGCGAGGAGCTCGCCGGCGAGATCGCCAAGGCCGAAGGCATCGAGATGAGCGACAACCACTGGGAGGTGGTGAACTTCCTGCGCAAGTACTACGAGGAGTACCAGATCGCCCCGGCGGTGCGCGTGCTGACCAAGGCGATCGGCAAGCAGCTCGGCCCCGACAAGGGCAACAGCGCCTACCTGTACGAACTGTTTCCGTACGGGCCCGCCAAGCAGGCGTGCAAGATCGCCGGCCTGCCCAAGCCGACCGGCTGCGTTTGATCCCCGCGAACTGATCGGCTGCGGCTGACGGGCGTCCGCGGCCGGCCCTGGGTTCCGCGTGTCGATTGCGATCCTGTTCGCGGTGCTGTTCTACGCCGCCGCCGCGGTGCTGGTCGGCGGCCTGGCGCTGCGAATCGCCGACTACGCGCGCACGCCGGCGCCGCTGAAGATTCCCACCACGCCGGCGCCGACGACGCGCGGCGGCGTGGCGCTGCGGCTGCTGCGCGAGGTCGTCTTCTTCGAAAGCCTGTTCAAGGGCAGCGTCTGGACCTGGATCTTCGGCTGGCTGTTTCATGCCAGCCTGGCGCTGGTCCTGGCCCGGCACCTTCGCTACTTCACCGAGCCGGTGTGGGGCTGGGTCGCGCTGGTGCAGCCGCTGGGCATTCTGGCCGGCTTCGGCATGGTCGCCGGGCTGGCCGGGCTGCTGGGCCGGCGGCTGCTGGTCGATCGCATCCGCTACATCTCGACGCCTTCCGACTACCTGATGCTGGTGCTGCTGGCCGCCATCGGCGCCTCCGGCCTGGCGATGAAGTACGTCTTCCGCACCGACGTGGTCGCGGTGAAGGCGTTCTTCCTCGGCCTGATCCGCTTCGATCTGCAGCCGCTGCCGGCCGACGGCATGCTGATCGTGCACCTTGCGCTGGTGCTGGCGCTGATGCTGGTGTTCCCGTTCTCCAAGCTGCTGCACGCGCCGGGCGTGTTCTTCTCGCCGTCGCGCAACCAGGCCGACGATCCGCGCGAGGCGCGGCATCTTGCGCCGTGGGCGGCCGATCTGGACCGGAGCTGATCGATGGCCGCCGAGATCAAGGCCCCGCCACTGCGCGAGTTCCCGGCACCGCCGCCGCTGATTCCCGGCGCGATGGAGAAGTCGCGGCCGTACGTGGCGAACGAGAAGATCCAGCAGGCGATCGGCTTCCCGGCCAAGCTGGAAGACGGCTGGGAAGGCCGCGCCATTGCCCACATGGGCGAGATGCTGAAGAAGTACCGCTCGCTGAAGGTCTTCCTCGACTCCTGCGTGCACTGTGGCGCCTGCTCGGACAAGTGCCACTACTACATCGGCACGCAGGACCCGAAGAACATGCCGGTGGCGCGGCAGGACCTGATGCGCAGCGTCTACCGCCGGTATTTCACGCTGCCGGGCAAGCTGTTCCCGAAGCTGGTCGGCGCGCGCGACCTGACCAGGGACGTGCTCGACGAGTGGTTCACCTACTACAACCAGTGCTCGGAATGCCGGCGCTGCTCGGTGTTCTGCCCCTACGGCATCGACACCGCCGAGGTGACGATGGCCGGCCGCGAGATCCTCGATGCGGTCGGCTACGGGCAGAAGTACACCAACGAGATCATCGGCAAGGTGCACAAGGTCGGCAACAACCTCGGCCTGCCGGGGCCGGCGCTGGCCGACACGCTCAGCGGGCTGGAAGAGGACGTCAAGGAAGACACGGGGGTGGACGTGCGCTTCCCGCTCGACGAGAAGGGCGCCGAGGTGCTGCTGATCACGCCATCGGCGGACTTCTTCGCCGAGCCGCACGTCGACAGCCTGATCGGCTACGCCAAGGTGTTCCACGCCGCCGGGGTGCGCTGGACGCTGTCGTCCAAGGCCTCCGAGGCCGGCAACTTCGGCCTGTTCATCGGCAACTACGAGCAGCTGCGCGCCATTGCGTTGCGCATCCGCGAGGCGGCGCTCGAGCTCGGCGTCAAGCGCATCATCGTCGGCGAATGCGGTCACGCCTGGCGGGTGGCCTACAGCTTCTGGAACACGCTGGTCGGCATCGGTGCCGGCGGCAAGGATCCGTTCGCGATCCAGCTGCAAAGCCAGCTCGACGGCCGCTACAAGCAGCCGATGCACATCTGCGAGTTCACCTGGGACCTGATCCAGCGGGGTGCGCTGAAGTTCGACAAGGAAGCGAACGATCACCGGGTGATCACCTTCCACGACTCGTGCAACGTCGCGCGGGCCTCGCGGATGGGCGATTTCCCCGGCGGCCAGTTCGAGATCCCGCGCGCGATCATCCGCGCGGTGGCCAACAAGTTCGTCGAGATGTCGGCGGACACCACGCGCGAAGTCACGTTCTGCTGCGGCGGCGGCGGCGGCATCCTGACCGACGAAGTGCTCGACTTGCGCGTCAAGGGCGCGCTGCCGCGGATGGAGGCGCTGCGCAGCGTCGCCGACGGCCAGGGCGTGAACTTCATGGCCACCATCTGCGCGATCTGCAAGGCCCAGTTCACCAAGGTACTGCCGTACTACGGCTTCAAGATGAACATGGTCGGCGGCGTGCATCAGCTGGTCAGCACGGCGATCCGCCTGGATGGCGCCGAGCACTGAAATCCGGATCGACCTCATCGAATTGCTGGAGAACCCCCGATGTCCTCAGTTCCCGATACCCAGGCCCGGCCGCTCACCTTCCGCCGATACAAGGACGGCGACTACGAGTGGAAGGACCTGCACCAGAAGATCTTCAACGCCGACCATTCGCACAAGTGCCCGACCTACATCCAGTCGACACCGCCGTGCCAGGGCAGCTGCCCGTCGGGGGAGGACATCCGCGGCTACCTGAACATCGTGCGCGGCATCGAGAAGCCCCCGGTGGGCGCCGACGGCAAGCCGGCGATGCCGTGGCAGGAGTACGCATGGCGGCGGCTGACGGAGGCCAATCCGTTCCCGTCGATCATGGGCCGCGTCTGCCCGGCGCCGTGCGAGACGGGCTGCAACCGCAACGAGGTCGAGGACCACGTCGGCATCAACTCGGTCGAGCACTTCCTCGGCGAATGGGCCAACAGCAACGGCTTGAAGTTCCGGGCGCCCGAGAAGACGACCGGCAAGAAGGTGGCGGTGATCGGCGGCGGCCCGGCGGGGCTGTCGTGCGCCTACCAGCTGGCGCTGCGTGGCCATGAAGTCACGGTCTTCGACGAGCGCGAACACCTCGGCGGCATGATGCGCTACGGGATTCCCGGTTTCCGCACGCCGCGCGATGTCCTCGACACCGAGATCCAGCGCATCCTCGACCTCGGCGTGAAGGCGCGGACGAAGTGCCGCGTCGGCACCGACCTGACGCTCGAGCAGCTGCGCAAGGACTTCGACGCGATCTTCCTCGGCATGGGCGCGCAGGCCGGCCGTGCGCTGCCGGTGTCCGACTGCGACGCGCCGAACGTCGTCACCGCGACCTCGTTCCTGCGCGCCTTCAACGACGGGCGGCTGCGCCACGTCGGCAAGCGGGTGGTGGTGGTCGGCGGCGGCGACACCTCGATCGACGTGGCCACGGTGGCGCGCCGGCTCGGCCACATCGAGCACGCCAAGCCGACCGACTTCGAGGGCGCGATTGCCGGCTACATGGCGCACGACGTGGCCGAGATCTCGGTCAAGCAGGGCGCCGAGGTGGTGCTGACCACCGTGTTCCCGGTCGACAAGATGATGGCCAACAAGCACGAGGTCGAGCAGGCGATGGCCGAGGGCATCGACATCCAGGGCGGCGTGGTGCCGGTGGCACTCGTGCGCGGGCCGGACGGCCGGGCGACGGCGCTGCGGGTGGCGGACTGCGAGGCCAAGATGGTCGGGCCGCGGCTCGAGATCAAGGTCAAGGAAGGCACCGAGCGCGACATTGCCGCCGACCTGATCGTCTCGGCGATCGGCCAGGCGGTGGACTTCACGGGGCTGGAGGCTTTCAACAACGGCAAGGGCGGGGTCGGCGCCGACCGCAACTACCAGGTCGCCGGCCAGCCGGGCGTCTTTGCCGGCGGCGACGTGCTGCGGCCGCATCTGCTGACCACCGCCATCGGCCATGGCGCGATCGCCGCCGAGGGGATCGACCGCTTCCTCGCCGGCGAGGAGCTAGAGAAGCGGCCGAAGATCGATGTCCACTCGTTCGACCTGATGCGCAAGTACCTCGAAAAGGGCGTCAAGGTCGAAGGCATCAAGGCGCCGCTGCACGGAACCGATTCCAGTCCGGGCGCGATCCACAACTACGACAACCGCTCCGACCGCTACGTGATCCCGCACTCGCAGCTGTTCCTCGGCCACTTCATGTTCACGGGGCGGAACAAGCGCAACTTCATCACGCTGACCAAGGAAACCGCGCTCGGCAACTTCGAGGAGCGCCTCGACGCGCTGGCCGAGCAGCAGGCGGTGGCCGAGGCCAAGCGCTGCATGAGCTGCGGCCAGTGCTTCGAGTGCGACAACTGCGTGGTCTACTGCCCGCAGCTGGCGGTGAAGAAAGTGCCGAAGAAGGAGGCCACCACCGGCCGCTACGTGTACACCGACTACGACCGCTGCGTCGGCTGCCACATCTGCGCGGATGTCTGCCCGACCGGCTACATCCAGATGGGGCTCGGGGAGTAGCCCGACCATGCGGCGGGGCGTCACGCGCTGGCTTGCGGCAGCCATGCTGGTGGCCGGCACGGCCGCGGCGAGCGGCGCGGCCGGCCAGGGCCGTGTGCCGCTGCCGAGCGTGACGGTCGACAAGAGCACCCAGTGCGTGGCGCCGGTCGAGGTGATGCGGCGCACGCACATGGAGATGCTGAAGCACCGGCGCGACAGGACGGTGCATCAGGGCATCCGCGGCGGCGACGAGAGCCTGAACCGCTGCATTTCCTGCCACGCCCGGCCGACCGGCGGTGCGGCGGTAGGCAGCCCCGACGCGTTCTGCCAGTCCTGCCACGACTACGTCGGCGTCAAGCTCGACTGCTTCGAATGCCATCAGGGCAAGCCGGGCGCGGCCGGTACCAAGCTGAGCGAGAAGCGGCCATGAGCACGGGGACGGCAAAGGCGAGTCCGAGCCGCCGCTCGCTGCTCGCCGCAACCGCCGCGCTGGCCGGGGTGATGATCGCCCCGGGCGTGCGGCTGCTCGAGGTCGCGCAGGGCAAGTCGCAGACTGGCCCCGTGTCGTCGAAGGTGCGCTGGGGTCTGCTGATCGACGTCAACCTTTGCAGCGAGGGCTGCAGCGAGTGCGTGCTGGCCTGCAACCGCGAGAACGGGCTCGAAGGCGGCACGCGGCCGGTCGACGTGCAGTGGATCCGCAAGGTCGACCTGAAGGACCGCGCCAGCGGCCGCAAGCTGAGCGCACCGGTGATGTGCCAGCACTGCGCCGAGCCACCCTGCGTCGACGTCTGCCCGACCGGGGCCTCGTTCAAGCGTGCCGACGGAATCGTGCTGGTCGACCGCCACATCTGCATCGGCTGCCGCTACTGCATGATGGCCTGCCCGTACAAGGCGCGCAGCTTCGTGCACGAGCCGCTGACGGCGCAGAAGCCCGATGTGCCGCGCGGAAAGGGTTGCGTCGAATCCTGCACGCTGTGCGTGCACAAGATCGATCGCGGCGACGGCACCACCGCCTGCGCCGAGGCCTGCCCGACCAAGGCGATCTTGTTCGGCGATCTGAACGACCCGAACTCGGCGATCTCGCGCCGCATCGCCGAGATCCGCACGACCAGGCTGCGCGCCGACCTGCGGCTGAACACCGGCGTGCACTACACCGGGCTATGAGCGCCGCACGGCCGCTGCGAAGGCGCTCTGTTCCCCTTGCGGGGGCCGCGCGTTGCGCGGAGGGGGTCAGATGAGCGTGCTGCCCCTTGCCGATCCGGCGAGCGAACGCCGCTTCTGGTGGCTGCTGGCCGCCTGCCTCGCCGTGCTCGCCGTCGGGCTCGGCGGCGCCTGGGTGATGGAGCACCGCGGTCACATCGTCACCGGCATGAACAACGAGATCGTGTGGGGCACGCCGCACGTGTTCGCCATCTTCCTCATCGTCGCCGCCTCCGGCGTGCTGAACGTCGCCTCGGTCGGCAGCGTCTTCGGCCAGGCCGCCTACAAGCCGCATGCGCGGCTGTCGGGCCTGCTGTCGATCGCCATGCTGGCCGGCGGCCTGATGGTGCTGATGCTCGACCTGGGCCGGCCCGAGCGGATGGTGGTGGCGGCGACGCACTACAACTTCACCTCGGTGTTCGCCTGGAACGTGTTCCTCTACTCGGGCATGTTCGGCATCGTCGCCGTGTACCTGTGGACGATGCTGGAGCAGCGCCTGAACCGCTACTCCAAGCCGGCCGGCGTGGCGGCACTGGTCTGGCGCTTCGTGCTGACCAGCGGCACCGGCTCGATCTTCGCCTTCCTGGTGGCGCGCCAGGCGTACGCCTCGGCGGTGCTGGTGCCGCTGTTCATCGCCATGTCGCTGTCGTGGGGCATGGCCGCGTTCCTGCTGGCGAACGCGGCGCTGCAGTCGTGGCGCGGCGGCGCGATGGCGGCCGATCTGCTGCGGCGGCTGAAGAACCTGCTCGGCGTCTTCATCGCGGTGGTGCTGTGGCTGACCGCCACCTACCACCTGACCAACATCTACTTCGCGCGGCAGACCGAGTTCGAGCGCTTCATCCTGCTCGACGGCGGTGTCTATCCGCTGCTGTTCTGGGGCGGCTACGTCGTGCTCGGCAGCGTCGCGCCGATGTGGCTGCTGTGGCGGCGCGCCGAGCCGGCCGGCGGTGCCGTGCTGTCGGCGGCAGCGCTGGTCGTCGTCGGCGCATTGGCGCAGCTGTACGTCTTCGTCATCGGCGGCCAGGCGTTCCCGCTCGACATCTTCCCGGGCTTCGAGGTCACGAGCAGCTTCCGCGACGGTGCGATCGGCACCTACCAGCCGAGCGTGTGGGAGGTGCTGCTCGGCCTCGGCGGCGTGGCGGCGGCTTGCGTGATCACGCTGATCGGCACCCAGGTCCTCGACATCCTGCCCGGCGGTCGCACCGACGGGGTTGGGTAGATGCGCGGGCTGCTGCTGGCGGCGGCGCACAAGTCGTCGGGCAAGACCACGGTCTCGATCGGGCTGGCTGCGGCGCTGCGCGCGCGCGGCCTGCAGGTGCAGACGTTCAAGAAGGGGCCGGACTTCATCGACCCGGCCTGGCTCACCGCGGCGGCAGGGCGCGCCTGCCGCAACCTCGATCCGTACCTGTCCCCGCCGGAGGAGATCAGCGCGCAGTTCGACGCCGGCCGCGCCGGCGCCGATGTGGCCTTGGTCGAGGGCAACATGGCGCTGTTCGACGGCATGGCGGCCGACGGAGCCGACAGCAACGCCGCGCTGGCCAGGCAGCTGGCTGTGCCGGTGGTGCTGGTGCTCGATGCACGCGGCATGACGCGCAGCGTCGCGCCGCTGGTCCTTGGCTACCGGGCGTTCGATCGCGATCTTCGCATCGCCGGCGTGATCCTGAACCGCGTCAAGGGCGAGCGGCACGAGCGGCGGCTGCGCGAGGCGATCGACCGCTACACCGACGTGCCGGTGCTCGGCGCCCTGCGCGAGGACCCGGCCCTGACGATCGAGGAGCGGCACCTCGGGCTGGTACCGGCCGCCGAGAGCACGACCGCGACGCCTCGGATCGAGGCGATCCGCTCCGCGGTCGCCGCGCAGGTCGACCTCGATCGACTGCTGCAGCAGTGCGCGCCGCTGCCGGCGCTGCCGGCCACTGGCAGGCCGGCGGCAGCCGCCGGCGGGCGGCGGCTGCGCATCGGCATCGCCCGCGACCGCGCGTTCTGCTTCTACTACCCGGAGGACCTGCAGGCGCTGCAGGAGGCCGGCGCCGCGCTGGTGCCGTTCGACACGCTGCAGGACCGGCAGCTGCCGCCGATCGACGCGCTGGTCATCGGCGGCGGCTTCCCCGAGATGCTGGCCGCCGCGCTGGCAGCCAACGCCCCCCTGCGAGAGCAGCTGCGCGATGCGATCGACGGCGGCCTGCCGACCTACGCCGAATGTGGCGGGCTGATGTACCTGGCGCGGTCGATCAGCGTCGGCGGGGAGCGCCTGCCGATGGTGGGCGCCCTGCCGGCCGACGTGGTGATGCAGCCGCGCCCGGTCGGCCGCGGCTACGTCCATCTGCAGGAAACCGAGGACAGTCCCTGGCCGGGACGCTTCGAGGGCACGATCCGTGCGCACGAGTTCCACCATTCGCGGCTGGTCGACATCGCGCCCGGTCTGCGCTATGCATACCGGGTCAGCCGCGGCCATGGCATCGACGGTGCGCGCGACGGGATCGTTCATCGCAACGTGCTCGCCTCGTACGCCCACCTGCGCTGCGCCGGCGGTCACAACTGGGCGGCCCGCTTCGTCGAGTTCGCGCGCCGCGTCCACGCCGCGGGCGGAATCGCCGCCGGCGCGGAGCCGCAGCCGGCCTGAGCCGAAACCGGAGGAAGACGACGATGTTGCAGATCACTGCTGCCGCGGCCGAGCAGATCAAGGCAGGCCTGGACACCCTCGACGACGAGGAGCTGATGCTGCGGCTGGCGGTGCGCCGGCTCGACGGCGGCGAGCTCGATTACGCGATCGGCTTCGACGAGCCGCGCGAGCAGGATCAGCAGGTGGCGACCGAGGCCGGCATCACGGTGCTGGTGTCGCCGCCGTCGGTGCAGGCGGCGGCCGAGACGGTCATCGACTACGTCGAGATCGAGCCCGGCGAGATGCGCTTCATCTTCTACCGCGCCGGCGATCTGCCGGGACAGGCGGCGCCGTCAGATGGCCGCTGCGGCTGCGGCAAGGGCGGCTGCGGCTAGAAGGCGCGGGCGGCGGCGCCGGAGCGCAGAACGACAGGACGGGGAGACAATGAACGAAGCGGCGAACCTCTCGACGATCGTAGTCACCGGCGGCTTCGTGCTTGCCTTCATCTTCGGCTTCGTCGCCATTCGCGCGAACTTCTGCACCATGGGCGCGATCGCCGACATCGTCAACATGAGCCACTGGGGGCGCATGCGCATGTGGCTGCTGGCGATCGCGGTGGCGATCATCGGCGCCAGCGTGCTGCAGGCGACCGGCCAGGTCGATCTGAGCCAGTCGATCTATCAGCGGCCGCGCCTGCAGTGGCTGTCGGCGATCGTCGGCGGCGGGCTGTTCGGCGTCGGCATGACGCTGGCCGGCGGCTGTGCCAACCGCAACCTGCTGCGCATCGGCACCGGCAGCATGCGTTCCGTGGTGGTGTTCGCCTTCATCGGCATCTCGGCCTACATGACGGTCAAGGGGCTGTTCGGCCAGTGGCGGGTCGATTACCTGGACCGCTTCGCGATCGACCTGGCCGCCTACGACCTGAAAGGGCAGGACCTGCCGACGCTGCTGGCCAAGGCAACCGGCCTGTCGGCGAAGGTCGCGCTGGCCATCGCGGCCGCGGTCGTCGCCGGCGGCCTGCTCCTGTTCGTCTTCGCCAATGCACGCTTTCGCGACAGCCCGAACCAGATCTTCAGCGGCATCGTCATCGGCCTGCTCATCACCGGCGGCTGGTACGTCAGCGGCCACCTCGGCTACGGCGAGAACCAGCAGCTGGAAATGGTGTACTTCGCCACCAATACCCGGGCCGCCGAGTCGATGAGCTTCGTCGCTCCGATGGCCTATTCGCTCGAGCTGCTGATGCTGTGGACCGACCAGTCGCTGCACCTGAGCTTCGGCATCGCCTCGGCCATCGGCGTGATCCTCGGCGCCCTGGCCTGGGCGCTGTACAGCAAGACCTTCCACCTGGAGGGCTTCGCCTCGGCCGTCGACACGCGCGATCACATCGTAGGCAGCATCCTGATGGGCTTCGGCGGCGTCACCGCGCTCGGCTGCACGGTCGGCCAGGGCATCTCGGGCATGTCGACGCTGGCCGTCGGTTCGTTTCTCGCGCTGGGCTCGATCATCGCCGGCGCAGTGGCGACCACCAAGTTCCTGCTGTGGCGGGAGGAGAACGCCTAGCCCGCTGCCGGTCCACCCGGCGAATCGACTAGCGCTCGGCCTCGGCCAGCGCGCTGCGATGCTCGACGGCGAACACCGCCGCTTCGACCCGTGAGACCAGTCCCAGCTTGGCCAGGATGTGCCGCACGTGCAGCTTGACGGTATCGTGGCTGATGCCAAGCGTCTTGGCGATCGCCTTGTTGCTCAGGCCGGCGGCGACGTAGGACAGGATCTGCCGTTCCCGGCCGGTGAGCTGCTTGATGGCGGCGCGCGCGTCGTCGAGTTCGTCGCCGCGCTGCAGGATCGTCGCCAGCTTGCCGGCGATGGCCGGCGCCACCACCAGTTCTCCCTTCACCGCGCGGCGGATCGACTCGACGATATCGGTGGGCTCCATGTCCTTCAGCAGGTAGCCGCGAACGCCCAGCCGCAGCGCCGCGGCCAGATCGTCGGGCGCCTCGCTCATCGTCAGGATCACCGCCGGCGTGTCCATCTTCAGGTCGCGCAGGCTCTTCAGCAGCGCCAGGCCGTCGACCGGCCCCATGCGCAGGTCGAGCACCAGCAGGTCCGGCTTTTCCGCCTGCACCAGCGGCAGCGCCTCGGCGGCGTTGCCGGCCATCGCGATCACCCGGATGCCCGGCTCGCGCGCGAGCAGGTCGGCCAGGCCCTGGCGGCACAGGCCGTGATCGTCGACCAGGATCAGGCGGGCCTCGGTGCTCATGACGCTGCCGCCGGCTGCTGCCCCGGACCGGCGCACGGCAGCCTCAGGTCGACGCGTACGCCACCGCCGTCGAGGTGGTCGACCGTCAGTCGCCCGCCGGCACGGGCGGCCCGCTCGCGCATGATGCGCAGGCCGTGGTGCGTGCCGTCGTCCTGCGGCGCGCCGGCGGCGTGGTCGAGATCGCCGAGCGACGCGCCGCGGCCGTCGTCCTCGACCGTCACCTGCACCTCGCCGTTGCCGCGCTCGATCGACAGGCGGGCGTGGCGCGCACCGGAGTGCTTGCACACGTTGGCCAGCGCCTCGCCGACGATGTGGAAGGCCTGCAGCTCCTGCTCGGCCGTGAGGTCGAGCGCCTTGGCGCGGCAGTCGAAGCGCAGCTCGATATCGCGTCGCACCGAGAATTCGGCTGCCATTTCACGCAGCGAGGTGAGCAGGCCGCGCCCGGCCATGCCGGCACGGAAGTGCCTGATCATGTCGCGCAAGCGGGCCTGTGCCCCGCGCAGCTCGTCGTCGATGTCGGTGCAGTAGCGCTCGCCCTTGGCGGTGTCGCTGGCGCGCACCGCATCGCGCAGCAGCGACATGCGCATGCGGGCGAAGGTCAGCGACTGCGCCAGCGCGTCGTGGATGTCGGCGGCCATCGCCTCGCGCTCGTTGGCCAGCCGTGCCACCAGGTTCTCGCGCGCCAGCCGTTCGTTCTCGAGCACCAAGCCCAGCACCGGCCCGAACGGCCGCAGCAGGTCGACCGCATCGTCGGGCACGCTGGCGGCGTCGCCGAAGAACAGATTCAGCACGCCGATCGACCGGTCCTGGTCGTACAGCGGCACTGCCAGTGCGTGCGCCAGACCGACTCCGCCGGGGCGCTGGCTGCACATGCTGCAGCCGAGCTCGACCGACGTTCTCTGCAGGTCGCCGTTCTGCAGTGCCGCGCCGCAGACCCCGCAGCCGGCCGGTCGCGACTGGTCGCTGCTTCGCAGGTCCGCCGGCATGCCGACCGAGGCCACCAGGTCGAGGCTCTGGCGGTCGGCGTGCAGCTTGCGAACGGCGCCGGCGCGGGCCCCGCTGAGCCTGACGATCAAGCCGAGGAAGCCGGTGACGACATCAGGGCCCGCCGTCGTACCGATTTCGTGCACTGCAACATTCGAGATCGCGGCGCGGACAGGCGCGACAGTCTCGCTTGCTTGCATCTGGCGCGACAGCATGCGTCGAATACTAGTCGATTCCGTCCCTGGGTCCCGCCAAGACCCCGGTCGACGCAGGCTCGCTCCGAGCGCGGCCGGCCGCCGCGGCCGGGCGGACGGCAGCCTCAGCGCGTCTCAGGCGATGGCCTGGTAGTAGAGATTCTGCGGATGATTGGCCTGGGCGAAGAAGAACCAGCGCTCCGCCAGGAGGCCGACGTACTGGCAGACGAACGCCGCCGCAAAGGCCGCCGGCACGGCGCCGAGCAGGCCGATGGCCAGCAGCAGGGCAGGCACCGCGAAGGCCAGCAGCAGGAAGACCCACTTGACCGAGCGCAGCAGCTGCCGGGAGCGGCCATGGAAGAACTCGCGGGTGTTGAACGATCCGCCCATGAAGCCCTGAGATATCTGCACGATGCGCGGGTGCTTGATGCCGATGGCGGTCTGCAGCGTCGAGACCGGACGCAGGCGACCGTTGCGCAAGAGGGAGGCGGCGCGCGAGATCAGGGCGACGACGGTCAGCAGCAGGGCGGCCTGGCCGAACGGCGCCGCCAGCGCCGGCGCCGCCAGCGCCGCATAGGCAGCGGCCAGCGTGGTGCCGGAAGCCAGCCCGAGCAGGAAGTAGTTGAGCACCGTCAGCGGCGTGGCCCATTCCTGAAGGAACTTCACGCACGCGTAGATCATGCCCGTGCAGACGAACAGCGCCAGCACCAGCAGCGCCGCAGCCGCGCCGATCAGCACCGTCGGCGCGGTCCACGCCGGCCCGGCCGCCGGCGTCCAGCCGGTCGCGTGCGCGGCGCCGTAGGCGAACACGGCGGTCATCACCAGCGGCAGCACGATCACTTCGCGCGACAGCCAGGAAGTGCGCCAGCGCGCCGCGGCGCGCCAGCCGCGCTCGGGCCGGCCGAGATGGAAGGTCGAGGCCACCAGCCCGAGCACCAGCATCAGCAGCACCAGCACGGCTCCGATGACGAAGAAGCGCGGCTCGACCGGCGCCAGCCAGCCCAGCCGCGTCAGCAGTTCGACCGCATACAGGGCGAGGAACAGGCCCTGGCCCGCGCCGAGCAGCGTGGTCAGGAAGATCACCGAGAAGGCGGGTTGCATCCTTGTCGCCCAGCGGGAATCGTGGCCTCGCCTGCCGTCACCACGACGTGGTGTCGTCGAGCGAGGCGTCCTTCAGCGCCGGCTTCGGCAGCTTGCCGTCGACCTTCAGCGGGTTGTCGGCGCGCTGCAGTTCGTCGGGCAGGATCGTCAGCTCGGTGCGACGCCGCGGCAGGTAGTGATTGGCCGGATTGGTGCCCCATTCGGGCATCAGCGCGTAGCCGCCGCGGTCGCGGATCGCCTGCGAGACCTGCGAGTCCGGGTCGTGGACGTCGCCGAACAGGCGCGCATTGGTCGGGCAGGCCATCACGCAGGCCGGCTTGCGCTCTGCCTCCGGCAGCGAGCGGTCGTAGATGCGGTCGACGCACAGCGTGCACTTCTTCATCACCCGCTGCTTCTCGTCCAGTTCGCGCACGCCGTACGGGCAGGCCCACGAACAGTACTTGCAGCCGATGCACCGGTCGTAGTCGACCAGCACGATGCCGTCGCTTTCCCGCTTGTAGCTGGCCCCGGTCGGGCACACCGGCACGCACGGCGGGTCCTCGCAGTGCAGGCACGACTTCGGGAAGTGCACCGTCTGGGTGTTGGGGTATTCGCCGACCTCGAACGTCTGCACGCGGTTGAAGAACGTGCCCGTGGGGTCGGCCTCATAGGGTCGCTGGTCGGCCATGAAGCCGGCCGCGCCGGAGGTGTTCCACTCCTTGCAGCTGGTCACGCAGGCATGGCAGCCGACGCAGACGTTCAGGTCGATGACCAGTGCCAGCTGCGTCATCGCCGCTGCTCCGTTGCCCGCGCCGGCCCGCCCGCCGCCGCCTCGCCGACTCGCCCCATCAGCGGTCCCGCTTCAGCAGCGTGGCGTTGCGCTCGTCGCCGGCGCTGCGCACGACATACGTCTGCCACAGTTTCTTTGCCGCGGCCATGCCGGGAAAGGCCTTGAGCGGCGGAAACTGCGGCCACGTTTCCTGCGCCTCGTCGGCCTGCGCGGGATAGATGCGCACCCGAACGTCGTACCAGCCGGCCTGGCCGGTGATCGGGTCCGAGTTCGAGGCCCGTGTTCCTTCGGCGTCAGGCGGCAGTTCCTCGCTGATCAGGTGATTGAGCAGGAAGCCGCGCCGCGCCTCGTTGGCGTCGGGCGCCAGCGCCCAGGCCCCCGCTGCCTTGCCGATCGCGTTCCACGTCCACACGGTGCCCGCCTCGACCGCCTCCGAGTGGCGGCACTGGCAGCGCACCTTGCCCCACTGCGACTCGACCCACATCCACTGGCTGTCGGCGATGCCGGCCGCGAGCGCCGTGCGCGAGTTGACGAACAGGACGTTGTGCGTATGGATCTGGCGCAGCCAGGCATTCTGCGAGTCCCACGAGTGGTACATCGCCATCGGCCGCTGCGTGATCGCAGCCAGCGGATAGGTGTGCGTGTCGGTCGACTGCACCTCGAGCGGCGCGTAGTAGAAGGGCAGCGGATCGAAATAGCGGGCGACGCGGGCGCGCAGCCGCTCCGGCGGCTGGCGCGTCAGCCCCTTGCCCTGGGCGGCGGCGCGGAAGCGCTGCAGCACTTCCGAGTACAGGTGGATCAGTATCGGCTCCGAGTAGCGGGTGATCCGGTTGCGCTGCGACCAGTCGAGGTAGCCCTTGTTCCAGTTGCGCATGTACTGGTAGGAGGGCGGCAGCTTGTAGTGGAAGACGCAGTCGTTGCGCTCGTACATCTCCCACTGGCGCGGATTCGGCTCGCCGCGCATGAACTTCTCGCCGCCGGTTCCCCGCCAGCCGGACAGGAAGCCGATGCCGGAGCCGGGATCGGTCTCGAAGCGGATGATGAAGTCGGGATAGTCGCGGTACTTGCGCTGCCCGTCGCGGGTGACGAACGCCGGCAGCTTCAGCCGCGACGCCAGCTCGATCAGCACCTCCTGGAACGGCTTGCACTCGCCGGTGGGCGGCAGCACCGGAAGCCGCACCGAATCGACCGGGCCGTCGAACTCCGAGATCGGCCGGTCGAGCATCGACATGACGTCGTGCCGCTCGAGGTAGGTCGTGTCCGGCAGCACCAGGTCGGCAAAGGCGGTGGTCTCCGACTGGAAGGCGTCGCAGACGACCAGGAACGGGATCCTGTACTCGCCCTTGTCGTCGCGGTCGTTGAGCATCTTGCGCACCTCGCCCGTGTTCATCGTCGAGTTCCAGGCCATGTTGGCCATGAAGATGAACAGCGTGTCGATCGGGTACGGGTCGCCGCGCCAGGCGTTGGTGATGACGTTGTGCATCAGCCCGTGCACGGCCAGCGGGTATTCCCACGAAAACGCCTTGTCGATGCGGACCGGGTTGCCGTCGTCGTCGACGAACAGGTCGTCCGGGTCGGCCGGCCAGCCCAGCGCCAGACCGTCGAGCGGCTGGTTCGGCTTGACCGCCAGCGGCGTGTTCGGCGGCCGCGCGCACGGCGGGATCGGGCGCGGGAACGGCGCCTTGTGGCGGAAGCCGCCGGGCCTGTCGATCGTGCCGAGCAGCGACATCAGGATCGCCAGCGCGCGGATGGTCTGGAAGCCGTTCGAGTGCGCGGCCAGCCCACGCATGGCGTGGAAGGCGACCGGGTTGCCGGTGATCGTGTCGTGCTCGTTGCCCCAGGCGTCGGTCCAGGCGATCGGCAGCTCGATCTTCTCGTCGCGCGCGGTGATGCCCATCTCGTGCGCCAGGCGCTTGATCGTCTCCGCGGGAATGCCGGTGATCTGGCTGGCCCACGCCGGTGTGCAGTCCTTCACGCGCTCCTGCAGCAGCTGCATCGCCGGCTTCACGCGCACCCGGCCGTCGAGCCGGTACTCGCCGAACAGGCTGGGATCGGCCCCTGCCGTGTGGGTGACTACCGGGCGGTCGGTGTGACGGTCCCACCACAGCGTGTTCTGCGGCTCGTAGCAGGCCTCCTCCTGCGGGATCTCGGTGCGCACGAACATGCCGAACTCGTCGTCGGCCTCCTCGACGTTCACCAAATGGCCGGCGTTCGTGCAATTGACCAGGAAGTCGCGGTCATACAGGCCGAGCGCCATGATCTCGTGGATCAGCGCCAGCAGCAGCGCGCCGTCGGTGCCCGGCCGGATCGGCACCCATTCATCGGCGATGGCGGAGTAGCCGGTGCGCACCGGGTTGATCGATACGAACCGGCCGCCACGGCGCTTGAACTTCGAGATCGCGATCTTCAGCGGGTTGGAGTGATGATCCTCGGCGGTGCCGATCATGAAGAACAGCCGGGCGCGATCGAGATCCGGGCCGCCGAATTCCCAGAACGAGCCGCCGATGGTGTAGATCATCCCGGCCGCCATGTTCACCGAGCAGAAGCCGCCGTGCGCAGCGTAGTTCGGCGTGCCGAACTGGCGGGCGAACAGGCCGGTGAGTGCCTGCATCTGGTCGCGGCCGGTGAACAGCGCGAACTTCCTCGGGTCGGAGGCGCGGATCGCGGCCAGCCGCTCGGTCAGGATCTCGAAGGCACGGTCCCAGCTGATCTCGTCGAACTCGCCGGCGCCGCGCTCGGCACCGGGCTTGCGCAGCAGCGGCCTGGTCAGGCGGGCCGGCGAGTACTGCTTCATGATCCCAGAGGAACCCTTGGCGCAGATCACCCCCTCGTTCAGCGGGTGGTCGGGATTGCCGTCGATGTAGCGGATCTTGCCGTCGACCAGGTGCACGCGGATGCCGCAGCGGCAGGCGCACATGTAGCAGGTCGTCTTGCGGATCTCGGTGTCGCGGCGATCGGCGGTCGGATCTGATGGGTTCATCGACGCGTTCGGAAAACAGGGCGCTCGCAGCGGGTGTGCTTCTCGACTGGTCCAGTATCGACCACTGCGGGCTACGTATCCACGAAATCCGGCGCCACGTGGCCGATGCGCGTGCCCCGGCTGCCCGCGTTGCCCGCCAGGTGCGCCTAGCTCGTCCTGGCGGGGGCGGGACAACGCCGCTGAGACCGTGCCGGCAGCCCGCAGCAGGCACGCCAGGGTCGCGTTCAATTAGGCATGGCGATGCACGATCGCGTCTACTCCCGCGTGGTAGGGGACGCTCTTACCCACGTGGGTGATACCGCGGCGGAAAGGCCATCGGGGTGGGGGATTGCGATATAAACGCCGAGGGGAGCTCGACGCGCGATGCCGGAACTCGCGGATCGCGAACAACAATGCGGACAGGCCGGTGTAGCGGATTCCTGGGCGAGACTTCAGTCGCGCATAAACAGAAGGTCGTGGCGCGGCCGCCGCGCGAGCGATGCTGCGGCGCGCCCGGATGGAGGCGCCTGACTGCGCCGGGTGAAGCAAGTTGAAGATCGCCGTGGTCTCCGACAGCCACGATGACAGCCGGCGGCTTGCGGCGGCCGTCGCGCAGGCGCGCGACTGGGGTGCGCAGGCGGTCCTGCATTGTGGCGACATCATCGGACCGAATACGCTGAATGCCGCGCTGGCGCTCGGCCTGCCGGTGCATGCGGTGCACGGCAACAACCTCGGCGACCTGCCACGCATGGTGCGCGCCGCACACGAGTCGGCCGGAGCGCTGATGTACTACGGTGGCGATGCCAGCCTGGAACTGGGCGGCCGGCGCGTGTTCATGATCCACTATCCGCACCTGGCGCGCGGCATGGCCACCACCGGCGATTTCGACGTGGTGTTCTGCGGACACAGCCACGAGGCGGCGGTCGACGTGACAGACAACGTGCGCGGCGGCCGCACGCTGCTGGTCAATCCCGGTACCGTGGCCGGCCTCGGTGCGCCGGCGACCTTCGTCCTCGGCGACCTCGCCGATCTGTCCTTCGAAGTGCGGCGTCTGGAGGACTGACCGATGCGCGGACTTGCACGGGTGGTGCTCGCGGCAGCGACAACGCTGTGGCTGATCGCGGCGGCGCAGGCGCAGACGCTGGAGAAGGCCAGCGTGGCCACGCCACAGTACCCGGTGCCGATCGAGATCGCCCGGCCGGCGGGAAGCCCGCCGTTTCCTCCGGTGCTGTACATCCATGCCAAGCGCGGCTTCGAGGACGAAGACCGCGCGCATCTGCGCGAACTGGCGGCGCAGGGGTTCCTGGTGCTGGCGCCCGACTGGCAGAAGGGCAACATGATCGAGCGCTGGCCGGACCGGCACTATCCGGAAACCGAGGTCGACGTGGAAGCGGCGCTCGATGCGCTGCTCAGGCGCACCGACGTGTGCAAGGGGCCGGTGGGCATCGTCGCGCTGTCGCGTGGCCCGTACTTTGCGATCCGCCTGGCGGCCAAGCGGCCGCAGGACATCGCGGCGATCGTGTCGTACTACGGGCACTTCCAGAACCCCAACGCGCCCGAGCCGCAGCAGCTGTTTTCGGTCGCGCCCGAGGTGGCCAAGATCACGGCGCCGACGCTGATGCTGATCGGCGACGCCGATTACGAGCTGCGGCGCATGGTCAACGGCCGCGCCTTTTACTCGCTGTGGGAGCGCGGCGTGCCGGTCGAACTGCAGATGTATCCGATGGTGCGGCGCGCTTTCGACTTCCGGCAGGATGCCACGCCGGAGGAGAAGGTCGCCAGGCGCCACGCGCGGCAGCGGGCGCGCGACTGGCTGATCAAGTACATGAAGCTGGACGCCGATGCCCGCTGCCGGTAGCCGGCGCGCGGCCGCCGAGTCGTATGGATGCACTGCCGGGCCAGGCAAACGGCGAAAGCCGGGTAGACCATGGCTGCGCGGTGATTAGAATTCGCCAACAATAGTGGAGGAGGCCAGTAATGCTCAGCAGCAGTCCGTTTGCCGCGCTCGCGGCGTCCGTACCCCCTGCCGTCATTCAGACCTACGTGATCGTCATGATCCTGCTGGTCGTGGCAGGAACCCTGTTCGATACCGTGCACAAGGGCAGCGCCCGGTACTTCTTCGACAACTGGCGCAAGTCGAAGGGCAGAGGCAGCAGGCAGCTCGGCGGCGGTGAGCTGGCGTCGATCGCCGTTCAGACCGCCGCGGTCGATGTCCTGACATCCGGCGAGTTGTTCTGCAACCCGCGCCGCCGCGTCGCCCATCTGCTGACCATGTACGGCTTCGTGATCCATGTGGTCACCACCGCGATCATGGTGTTCGGCTACCCGACGCCGGCGACCCCGCCGCCCGCCATCGTGCCGCAGCTGTGGTGGCTCGGCGGCCTGATGGTCTGCGTCGGCGGGTACTGGTTCTGGTTCTTCATCCGGGCCGACGTCGCTGCCGAAGGGAACTCGCCGTTCCGCATCATGCGCGCCGACCTCTTCATCCTGTCCCTGCTGGCCAGCGTCACGCTCGGCCTGATCTGGGCGGTCACCGGCGCCAAGGCCGGCGTCGTGTTCGGCCTTTACGTGATCGCCACCACGGTCCTGTTCGGATCGGTGCCGTGGTCCAAGTTCGCGCACATGTTCTTCAAGCCGGCGGCGGCCTTCGAGAAGAGGGTATCCAAGGCCAATGGCACAGCCGATAACCTGCCGACGCAGACCCGTGATGATCCCGAGCAGCAGAAGAGACACTCCATGGAACTGTTGCAGGACGCTCCGATGAACATGGGGCTTGGCATCAAGCGCGAAGCGCCCCGCCACTACTAGTTCATAAGCAGCCCGCAAGTTCTACTGGAATAGATAAGGAGCCGGACTAATGCCAACCTTCGTCTACATGACAAGGTGCGACGGATGCGGACATTGCGTCGACATCTGCCCGTCGGACATCATGCACATCGATAAGACCTATCGCCGTGCCTACAACATCGAGCCGAGCATGTGCTGGGAGTGCTACTCGTGCGTGAAGGCATGCCCGCAGCATGCGATCGATGTGCGCGGATATGCCGACTTTGCGCCGCTCGGCCACAGCGTCCGCGTCCACCGCGACGAAGAGAAGGGAACGATCGCCTGGCGGATCAAGTTCCGCAACGGCACGGAGAAGAACTTCCTGTCGCCGATCACCACCAAGCCATGGGGAACCGCGATCCCCAAGCTGGCGGATGTTCCGGCGCCCAGCCGAGAGATGCGCGACAGCGAGCTGCTGTACAACGAGCCGAGGTATATCCGCCTGGATGACGGCGGCTTGCATACGCTTCAGTCCGCCGGCCTCAAGTTGAAGAAAGGGGTTTATTACTAATGGCCTATAAAACGATCATCGAAGACGGCATCGACATTCTGGTCGTCGGTGCGGGCCTCGGCGGTACCGGTGCCGCCTGGGAGGCGAGATTCTGGGGGCAGGACAAGAAGATCGTCATCGCCGAGAAGGCCAACATGGATCGCTCCGGTGCGGTCGCCCAGGGCCTGTACGCGATCAACTGCTACATGGGCACCCGCTGGGGAGAAAACAAGCCGGAAGACCACGTCCGCTACGCCCGCATCGACCTGATGGGGCTGGTGCGGGAAGACCTGCTGTTCGATATGGCGCGTCACGTCGACTCG
>CP070661.1:0-73643 GCA_020355165.1 Burkholderiales bacterium | reverse complement strand
AACCCCGGGGCCGCGTGCGGCGGCCCCGGAAAAAGCAGTCAACGGCCGCAACTGCCGTGCCGCTGACCGCTGTCGCCGCGTCTCTTACTTGATCGAGACGTACCTGCTCGTGCCTTCGTCCCAGCGATGGGTCTTCATGAAGGCAACGCAATCCTTCTGGACCTCAGGACGGGTCTTCGAGCACTCGAGCGGCTGGCCCATGACGTCGCGCGGCTTGCCGCTGACCGGCACCCACATCGACTTGGCGTCGTTCCAGGTGTTCGCCGCGAGGAACTTGTCCCGTTCGGCAGTGATCTGTGCACGCGTCGGCACGCCCTCAGGAACAGCAGCTTTCTCCTTCAGGACATACCCGACTCCGTCGTGCCACTCATGCGTCTGCAGGAACTTGACGCAATCAGCCCTGACCTCGGCCCGCGTTTTCGCGCAGGCGAGCTCTTCGGGCGTCTGGGCGCTGACTGTGCCGCCCACCAGGGCCAAGCACACGCCGAGCGATGCGACGAGTGGAAGGCTGTTTTTCATAAAGCGACCTCCATCGGTTGACACGACCATCGCAGACAGCACCGGGGGTTTCTCGCCTCTCGTTCCACTGTCCTGCTCCGGTCAAATGCAAGGTACTTCCGGACCGACCGGCACGGCTTGCGCTTCCGCAAGCGAACTCCCGTCGCGTGTTGATCTGTCGCAGGGTTTGGACGTCTGCCCCGGAAGAAGGGCACCTGCGGCTCGGCCGCCGCGCCGCGAAACACGGTGCCGGTCACTGCGCCGTAGCGCCTTGGCGGGACGCCCGGCGACGCGGCGCCTTGGCGCGCTGCCTGCGTGCCTGCACCGCCCGGCCCCGCCCTTGATCGACCTGCCGGCCGCCGAGGGCGGCAGGCAGCGGCCAGGAATCAACGCCAGTACTGCGGGCGCATAATCGCGCCGCCGCTGACCCGCCATCGATGTCCGCGCTCGCCTATTCGCTGTTCCCGATCCTCAACATCCTCGGCGCCAGCATCGCGGTCTTCGCGTTGACGATGCTGGCGCCGCTGGCGGTGGCGTTCTTCGACAACGAGCCGGCACTGGCCGCCTACGACAACGCCTTTCTGATCGCCTTCGTCAGCGGTGCCGCGCTGTGGCTGGCGACGCGCCAGTTCAAGCGCGAACTGCTGCCGCGCGACGGCTTCCTGCTGGTCGTGCTGATCTGGACGGTCCTGCCGGCCTTCGCCACGCTGCCGCTGCTGCTGCATCTGCCGCAGCTGTCCTTCACCGACGCCTACTTCGAGACGGTGGCGGGGATGACGACCACCGGTGCCACCACCCTGTCCGGACTGGAGGCACTGCCGCCGTCGATCAACTTCTGGCGCTGCCTGCTGCAGTGGATGGGCGGCATGGGCATCCTGGTGCTGATGGTGGCGATCCTGCCGCTGCTCGGCGTCGGCGGCACGCAGCTGTTCCGCGCCGAGACGGCCGGCCCGCTGAAGGAGGCCAAGCTCACGCCGCGCATCACCGACACCGCGATCGGCCTGTGGAGCGTGTACGGCGCGATCTCGGCCGCCTGCTTCCTCGCCTACTGGGGCGGCGGCATGGGCGCGCTCGACGCGGCGATGCACATGTTCAGCACGATGAGCCTGGGCGGCTTCTCGCCGTACGACGGCAGCTTCGCGCACTTCGAGTCGCCGCTGCTCGAGTGGACCGCGGTGGTCTTCATGCTGGCGGCGAGCATGAACTTCGCGCTGTACTTCCTGTGCCTGCGCAGGCGCACGATCGGCGTGCTGCTGACCGACACCGAGGCGCGCGGCACGCTGCTGGTCATGGCCGCCAGCGTGCTGCTGGTGGCGCTGTACCTGCATCTGCACCGGGTCTACGACAACCCGTGGGACACGATGCGCCACGCCGCCTTCAACGTGGTGTCGATCGCCTCGACCACCGGCTACATGACCGCCGACTTCGACAAGTGGCCGACCTTCGCGCCGTGGTTCATGCTGGCGCTGTCCGGCGTGGCCACCAGTGCCGGCTCCACCGGCGCCGGCATCAAGATGATCCGCTTCATCGTGCTGGCCAAGCAGGCCCGCCGCGAGATGCTGCGCGCGCTGCATCCGCGCGTGATCATGCCGGTGCGCATCCGCGACTCGGTCGTCGAGAACAACGTCATCTTCGCCGTGCTGGCGTTCATGGCGATGTACGGCACGACCATCATCGCGCTCACCTTCCTGATGACGATCGCCGGGCTCGATGTCATCACCGCCTTCTCGGCAGTGGTCGCCTGCGTCAACAACACCGGCCCGGGGCTGAACCAGGTCGGACCGGCGACCAACTACGGCGTGCTCAACGACTTCGAGACCTGGGTGTGCACGGTGGCGATGCTGCTCGGCCGGCTCGAGCTGATGTCGGTGTTCGTGCTGTTCACGCCGGCGTTCTGGCGCAAGTGACACGCGGCATCGTCGCGTTCAGCCGCTCGGCGTGAATTCGATCTTGCCCTCGGGCAGCATGTAAAGGACCAGCGCCCGGCCGTCGGTCACGGTCGGGTGGTGCGCCGAGCCGGGCGGGTAGACCTTCCAGCCGGCGCCCTTGCCGTCGAAGCGCGCCGTCGGCGTCACCGGCATCACCATGCAGACCTCGCCGTTGGGGTGGCGATGATGCGGGCCGACGATGTCGGTCAGGTCGACCACGTCGACGCTCAGGCCGGCGGTCCGCGGACCGGGCTCGATCACGCGGCCGAAGCGGCGGCCGGCGCCGCCCTGGGCGCACATCCAGCCGGCGGCGATCGCCGCGTGGCAGGCCTGCTCCACCGCACGAAACTGCGCCCCGTCGGGCGGAAAGCGCCGATCCAATTCCTCGCCGAGTTGCGGCGTCAGCGGGCTGCCGGCAACCGCCGCGGCCAGAGGCTTGATGAGCTCACCAAACTGCTCGACGTTCATGAACGGCTCCTTGGCAACCCGCCGGCTAGATGATCGCCTCGCCGCGACGGCGTCGCCGCGGACTCTGACGATGCGCCACCGCTGCAAGCGATCGACGCAGATCGGGCAGACGATAACGCGACACTGGCCCTGCACGCGCCCGCCGCGGCACTGGCTGCGCGGCTTCGTCGGTACGGCGCTGGCCCAGCCACCACAGTCCCGATTGTCGGGGCAGGCGGAAGCCGGAAACAAGAACGGCGAGGCGCCGTGTTCCCGCGATGGGCCAATCGCCCTCGAGCCAATCCCCGCCCGCAGGCTGGGGACGTGTCGTGGCGGATTGGAAGCACGGACGCCTCGACCGCAACTGCAGTTTCCGCGCGACGAGGATCGCCGTGTTGATCCTGCTCACAGATCCGGAGCGCGAGGCCCCTCGGAAGGCGCTATCCGCTCGGCGCTGCGGGCGCGGGTCCGCCTCAGTCGGCCTTGGCCGACGCGTTCGCCATCCGGTACCGCTTCAGCAGCAGCGCATTGCTGACCACGCTGACCGAGGACATCGCCATCGCGGCGCCGGCGAACACCGGCGACAGGAGGCCGAACGCGGCGAGCGGAATGCCGACCACGTTGTAGGCGAAGGCCCAGAACAGGTTCTGCCGGATCTTGCGCACGGTCGCGCGCGACAGCTCGATCGCCGCCGGCACCAGCCGCGGGTCGGGCCGCATCAGCGTGATGCCGGCGGCGTGCATGGCGATGTCGGTACCGGAACCCATCGCGATGCCGAGGTCGGCGGCGGCCAGCGCCGGCGCGTCGTTGATGCCGTCGCCGACCATCGCCACCCGTCGTCCGCCGCTCTTCAGCGCCGTCACCCGCGCGCTCTTTTCCTGCGGCAGCACGTTGGCCTCGAAATGCGCAAGACCGAGCGAAGCCGCGATCGCCGCCGCGGCGCCCTCGTTGTCGCCGGAGATCATCGTCGAGTCGATGCCGAGCCTGCGGAGCTGCTCGATTGCCGCTCTGGCACCCGCCCGCGGCGTGTCGGCGAAGGCGATCAGGCCGATCGGACGGACCCGCTGCCCGTCGCGGCGCGCCAGCCAGGAGACGGTTCGCCCGGCGCGTTCGTGCCCATCGGCGACCGCAGCGAGGGAGTCGATTTCCGCGCCGAGCCCGCCGATCCAGGCGCGGCTGCCGAGCAGCACTTCCGCCTCGCTTTCGCCGACCCGCAGCCGCGCCTGCGCGCCGCTCCCGGCGACGACCTTGTGCCCGCTGGCCGCCGGCACGGCGACCGCCCGCTGCGCGGCGGCGGCACGCACCGCCTCGGCAAGCGGATGCGTCGCCCCGCCGCTGATCGCTGCCGCCAGCGCCAGCACGTCGCCTTCGCCCCAGCCGTTGCTGCCCACCACCGCGGCGACGCACGGCCTGCCCTCGGTCAGCGTGCCGGTCTTGTCGAAGGCCACCACGGAGACGGTGCGTGCCACTTCGAGCGCCTCGACGTCCTTGATCAGGATGCCGTGCTTCGCCGCCACGCCGGTGCCGGCGATGATCGCCGTCGGCGTGGCCAGCCCCAGCGCGCATGGGCAGGCGATCACCAGCACGCTGACGGCATTGATCACCGACACGTCGAGCGGCGCGCCCGCGGCCAGCCAGCCGGCGACGGTGACGGCGGCGATCGCCAGCACGATCGGCACGAAAACCGCGGCGATGCGGTCGACCAGGCGCTGGATCGGCGCCTTCGCCGCCTGCGCGTCCTCGACCAGGCGGATGATCTTCGCCAGCATCGTGTCGCCGCCGATGGCGCCGGCCTCGATGACGATGCGGCCGGTCGTGTTCAGCGCGCCGGTGGCGACACGGTCGCCGGGATGCCGGTCGACCGGCAGGCTCTCGCCGGTGAGCATCGACTCGTCGACCGAGGTGGCCCCGTCGACGATCACGCCGTCGACCGCGATGCGCTCGCCGGGCAGCGCGATCACGCGCTCGCCGAGCCGCACGTCGTCCAGCGGCACCTGCTCCTCGCGCCCATCGCGCAGCACCCGCGCGGCGTCGGGCCGCAGCTGGCCGAGCAGGCGGATCGCCTCCGAGGTCTGCTTCTTGGCGCGCGCCTCCAGCCAGCGGCCGAGCAGCACCAGCGCGATGACCACCGCGGCGGCCTCGAAGTACAGGTGCGCCGAACCCTCGGCCAGCCACAGGTAGACCGACAGCAGGTAGGCGGCCAGCGTGCCGATCGACACCAGCAGGTCCATGTTGCCGGTGCCGGCGCGCACCGCCTTGATCGCCGCCACATAGAAGCGGCGCGCGCACCAGAACTGCACCGGAGTGGCGAGCAGCCATTGCAGCCAGGCCGGCAGCATCACCGAAGCGCCAGCCAGCGACAGCGCCATCGGCGCCACCAGCGGCGCGGCGAGAACGAGCGCGATGATCACGTCGCGCTTCAGCGATGCCGCCGGGTCCCGTGCGGCGGCGACCTGGGCACCGGCGGTTTCCTCGCGGCGCGCGCCGTAGCCGGCCTGCTCGACCGCCGTGATCAGCGCCCGCGGCGTGACCACGCCCGGCACGATCTCGACCCGCGCCGACTCGCTGGCCAGGTTGACGCTGGCGCTCAGCACGCCCGGCACCGCCGCCAGCGCCTTCTCGACGCGGGCGACGCAGCTGGCGCAGGTCATGCCCTCGATGAAGAGCTGAACGGTCTGCGCAGGCACCTCATAGCCGGCCTCATCGACCGCGCGACGCAGCGTGCCGACGTCCAGCCCCGTGCCCTGCACGGTGGCCGACTCGGTGGCCAGGTTGACGGCCACGCTGGAGACGCCGGCAACGGCGGCCAGCGCCTTCTCGACGTGCGCCACGCAGGAGGCGCAGCTCATGCCGTGCACGGGCAGCGTCAACCGCCCGGCACGGTCGGCAACGGTTTCTGGGGCGTTCATCTCGGCAGCGGGTTCGACCGGCGGTCCAGCGTACTGCGGCGGCCTGGTAGGCGGTTTTGCGCGGGTCAGCATCGATCGGCCTGCCTGTTCACATCCAATGGATGCGCGAAGGCTAGACTCCGTTCCATGGTACAGAGTCAAGCCCATGGCCGATGAGCGGGATGCGCTGACCATCGGCGCGCTGGCGGCGGCTGCCGACGTCGGCGTGGAAACGGTGCGCTACTACCAGCGGCGCGGCCTGCTGGCCGTGCCGGGTGCCGTGGGCAGCTACCGCCGCTACGGCAGCGACGACGTCGCCCGCCTGCGCTTCATCCGCCGTGCCCAGACGCTCGGCTTCACGCTGCAGGAGATCGCCGAGCTGCTGCAACTGCAGGACGGCACCGACCGCGCCTCGGTGCGGCGCATCGCGCAGGCGCGACTGGAGCAACTGACGGCGCGCATCGCCGACATGCAGAAGATGGCGCGCACGCTCGAGCACCTGATTCACGAGTGCGAGCACGCCGCCCGCTCGCCGCGCTGCCCGATCATCGCCTCGATCGAAGCGGCGCCGAAGACCGCAGCGAAGAGCCGTGGTGCGGCGGCGTGATCTGCTCTTCGCCGCGGCGTTGATCCGGGTGGACCCTGCCATGGCCGCGAACACTGCCGACGATCCGCTCGCCGACCCCGGCGCTTGGCGCATCGCCAACGATGTCGTGATGGGCGGCGTGTCGGCCTCGCGCGTGAGCCGAGCCGGCGACGCGTTGCGCTTCGCCGGCGAGGTGCGGCTGGAAAACAATGGCGGCTTCGCCTCGATGCGGCGCCCCTATGCCCCCGCCGGCGATGCCGCCGGGTTCATCGTGCAGGTGCGCGGCGACGGCAATCGCTACCGGCTGCGCGTGTACACGCGCGATCCGGCTACCGGCGGCGAACAGTGGTTCGCCTACTCCGCCGCCTTCGACACCCGCGCCGGCGAGCTGACGCAGGCGCAGCTGCGCTGGCCGCAGTTCGCGGCGAGCTTCCGCGGCCGGCCGGTGCCTCAGGCGCCGCCGCTGCGCTTCGCCGACGTCGTCGGCATCGGCGTGATGATCACCAAGGCCGATCACCGCGACGGCCGCGGGCCGTTTGCCCTCGAGCTGCTGCGCATCACACCGCTGCCGCCCTGATTCCGGAGAGCCGCCGATGACCGCGCTGACCCGCCGCGCCTGGGTACCGCCGGCCTGCGAAGATCTCGTGCAGGCGATCGCCGCCAGTGTCGAGCGCCGCGACGTCGATGCCCTCGACGCCGAGATCGGCCGGCTGGTGCAGGCGAACCGTCGGATCCACGAGCACGAGTGCATCAACCTGAACCCGGCCGGCAACGCGATGAACCCGCGCGCCGAGCGACTGCTCGCCGCCGGGCTGGGCTCGCGACCGTCGCTCGGCTATCCCGGCGACAAGTACGAGACGGGGCTGGAGGCGGTCGAGCGCATCGAGGTGATCGCCGCCGAACTGGCGGCCGAGGTCTTCGGCGCGCGATATGCCGAGATCCGGGTGGCCGCTGGCTCGATGGCCAATTTGTACGCGTTCATGGCCACCTGCAGTCCCGGCGACACGATCATCGCCCCGCCGGCGTCGATCGGCGGCCACGTCACTCATCACGCGGCGGGGGCAGCCGGGCTGTTCGGGCTGCGGATCCACCCGGCGCCGGTCGACGCCGCCGGCTACACCGTCGACGTAGACGCGCTGCGCGCCCAGGCGCGGCAGCTGCGGCCGCGGCTGATCACCATCGGCGGCAGCCTGAACCTGTTCGCCCACCCGGTGCGCGAGCTGCGGGCGATCGCCGACGAGGTGGGCAGCACCCTGCTGTTCGACGGCGCGCACCTGGCCGGGCTGATCGCCGGCGGCGCCTGGCCGAATCCGCTGTCCGAGGGGGCGCACCTGCTGACGATGAGCACCTACAAGAGCCTGGGCGGGCCGCCGTCGGGGCTGGTGCTGACCAACGATGCGGCGATCGCGCAGCGGCTCGACGCGATCGCCTTTCCCGGCCTGACCGCCAACTTCGACGCCGCCAAGGCGGCCTCGCTCGCGGTGGCGCTGCTCGACTGCAAGGCGCACGGCGCCGCCTACGCGAAGGCGATGGTCGAGGTGGCGCGGGCGCTTGCCGCCGCGCTGGGCGAGGCCGGGCTGCCGGTGTTCGCCGCCGGGCGCGGCGCCACGGCCTCGCACCAGTTCGCCGTCGAGGCGGCAGGCTTCGGCGGCGGTCAGGCGCTGGCCAGGCGGCTGCGCCGCGCCAACATCCTGGCCAGCGGCATCGGCCTGCCGGTCGCACCGGTCGACGGCGACATGAACGGCCTGCGCCTGGGCACGCCGGAAATCGTGCGCTGGGGCTTCGCGCCCGCGCACATGCGCGCGGTCGCGGCCTTCATCGCCGGCGCGGCGGCCAGCGACGCCGCCGCCGCAACGCTGGCGCCCGAGGTCGCCGCCTACCGCGGCAGCTTCGGCACGCTGCGCTTCGTGCGCTGAGCCGGCACTCGGCCGGCGCCGGGCCGCGACGCCCGCCGGCAGTCAGGCCGGCTGCCTGAACTCGCGCTGGTGCAGGAAGGCGGCGTGCTTCGGCGCCCGCTTGGTGCGCGACCACTCCTCGAGCATGTCCCACTTCACCGCGTCGAGCTTCTTCATCGTCGCCTGCTCGTCGGGGTCGGGGCAGGCCAGCTCGATGCGGTGGCCGTTGGGGTCGAAGAAGTAGATCGAGTGGAAGGCGCCGTGGTCGGTGACGCCGAGCACCTCGACGCCGTTGGCCTCCAGGTGCGCCCGGTACTCGAGCAGCGTGGCGCGGTCGCTGACCCTGAAGGCGATGTGCTGCACCCACGCCGGCGTGTTCGGGTCGTGCCCCATCTCGGGCTTGGTCGGCAGTTCGAAGAAGGCGAGCACGTTGCCGCCGCCGGCGTCGAGGAAGACGTGCATGTAGGGATCGGGCTCCTTGGTCGACGGCACTTGGTCCTCGGCAATCGCCAGCAGGAAGTCCATCTGCAGCATCTTCTGGTACCAGAGCACGGTTTCCCTGGCGTCGCGGCAGCGGTAGGCGACGTGGTGGATCCTGTCGATCTTCATCATTGAGCGGGCTCCCGGCGGCCTCGATCGACCGCGCTGTCGAGTGGATGATTCTGGCTCAGACGAGGCCGGTCACCGGCACGGCGGCGCCGTGGATCGCGCGCGCCGCATCGGAGGCGAGGAAGACGATCACCGCGGCCAGGTCGGCCGGCGCCACCCAGCGGCCGGGGTCGGCCTCGGGCATCGCGGCGCGGTTGCCCGGCGTATCGATGATCGTCGGCAGCACGCAGTTGACGTTGATGTTGCTCTCGCGCAGCTCGGCGGCCATCGACTCGGTCAGGCGGACCACGGCGCTCTTGGCCACGACGTAGGCGCCCATCTGCGCCACGCCCTTGAGCGCCGCATAGGCGCCGACGTTGACGATCCTGCCGCCGCCGGCGTCGATCATCCCCGGCACGACCGCATGGACGGTGTTCAGCAGCGTCCGCACGTTGATGTCGAGCAGGAACCGCATCGTCGCCTCGGTCGTCGCGTGCACCGGCTCGCCCATTCGGAATCCGCCGGTGAGATTGGCCAGCGCGTCGATCCGGCCGAAGCGCTCGATCGCCCGGCGCACCGTCGTCCCGACCTGCACCGGGTCGAGAAGATCGGCGGCCGCGATCTCGAGCCGCTCGCCCGGCGCGCCGAATGCCTGGCGCAGCGCCTGTTCGTCGTGGTCCACCAGCAGCAGCCGGGCGCCGCGGTCGGCAAAGGCACTGGCGACCGCCTGCCCGAGGTTGCCGGCGGCGCCGGTGATCATGACCGTGCGGTTTGCGAAGTCCATGGTCCAGGGTCTTCCTTCACGAAATGGCAACAGTCGCCGCGCGGCCGGCCGCAGTTCTCAGGCGGCCTGGATCACGCCGCGCTCGACCTGGTCGCGCTCGAGCGACTCGAACAGGGCCTTGAAGTTGCCCTCGCCGAAGCCCTCGTCGCCCTTGCGCTGGATGAACTCGAAGAACACCGGGCCGAGCAGCAGCTGCGAGAAGATCTGCAGCAGCAGCCGCGGCCGCCCGCCGCCGGTGGAGCCGTCGAGCAGGATGCCGCGCGCCTGCAGATCGCCGACGCTCTCGCCGTGGCCGGGCAGGCGCTCCTGCAGCATCCGGTAGTAGGTCGCCGGCGGCGCGCTCATCAGCGGCACCCCGGCGGCGCGCAGGCTGTCGACGCTGCCGATCAGGTCGTCGGTGAGCAGGGCGATGTGCTGGATGCCCTCGCCGTTGAACTTCATCAGGAACTCCTCGATCTGGCCGGTGGTCCTCGAGGCCTCCTCGTTCAGCGGGATGCGGATCCTGCCGTCGGGCGCGGTCAGCGCCTTCGACGTCAGCCCGGTGTACTCGCCCTTGATGTCGAAGTACCTCAGCTCGCGGAAGTTGAAGATCCGCTCGTAGAAGCCGGCCCAGTAGGCCATGCGGCCGCGGTAGACGTTGTGCGTCAGGTGGTCGATCAGCCGCAAGCCGTGCCCGCGCGGGTGGCGGTCGGCGCCGTCGATGAACTCGAAGTCGATGTCGTAGATCGACTTGCCGTCCTCGAAGCGGTCGATCAGGTACAGCGGCGCGCCGCCGATGCCCTTGATCGCCGGCAGCCGCAGTTCCATCGGGCCGGTCGGCACGTCGACCGGCTGGGCGCCGAGCTCGAGCGCGCGCGCATAGGCCTGGTGCGAGTCGCGCACGCGGAAAGCCATCGCGCAGGCCGACGGCCCGTGCTCGGCGGCGAAGTAGGCGGCGAGGCTCTTCGGCTCGTTGTTGACGATGAAGTTGATCTCGCCCTGGCGGAACAGGTCGACCCTCTTCGAACGGTGGCGCGCGACGCGCGCGAAGCCCAGCTTCTCGAGCACCGGCTCGACGACGCCCGGCTCGGGCGAGGCGAACTCGACGAACTCGAAGCCCATCAGCCCCATCGGGTTGTCGAAAAGGTCGGCCATCGCGGTGCTCCTGCATCCAGCGTCGCGCCGTGGCGCGGCAAGCCAGCGCAGCATGAAGGACGCCGCGCCGTGTTTCAAGGCGGCGGCGCGGCCGGGCCAGCCGGGCGACGGCCGCTCAGACCTTGCCGATGAAGTCGCGCTTGCCGAGCTCGACGCCGGCGTGGCGCAGGATGTCGTAGGCGGTGGTGGCGTGGAAAAAGAAGTTGGGCAGCGCCACGTGGGCCAGGTAGGCCAGGCCGACGTACTCGACCGGCTCGCCGCGGATCGTCAGCGTCACCGTCCGCGCATCGGCGCCGTCGAAGCGGGCCGGGTCGAAGCCGCCGATGAACTCGATCGTGCGGGCGATGCGCGCCTGCAGCTCGCCGATCGTCGTCTCGCCGTCGTCCCACTTCGGCGGCTCCTCGCCGGCCAGCCGTGCCACCGAGCCCTTGGCGAAGTCGCAGGCGATGCGCACCTGCATGAGAAGCGGGTACATGTCCGGCGCCAGCCGCATCGCCAGCAGCACCGCCGGATCGAACTTCTTCTGCTCGGCGTAGGCCGCGCCCTTGCCGAGGATCGCCGACAGGTTGCCGAGCGTCCTGGCAAAGACGGGCACGCTGAACGCGTACATGGCCTGCATCGTTCGCCTCCTACTTGTTCCGGCGCTTGCGCAGCGCCAGCATGGTGCCGCGGCAGTCCTTGGCGCCGCACATGCAGCGGTACTGCTTCTTCAGCGTCGGCGTGATCCGCTCGTCGAGGATCAGCGAGTAGTCGTAGAACAGCTCCTCGCCGGGCCGGATCTCGCGCAGGGCGTCGATGAAGACGCGGCCGTCGTCCTCCTCCGTCTCGCAGTTCGGATCGCACGAGTGATTGATCCAGCGTGCGGCGTTGCCGTTCACGTTGGCGTCGATCACGCGCTTGCCGTCGTCCAGCGCGAAGAAGAAGGTGTGATGCGGGTCATCCGGATCCGACGGCGGCCGG
Organism: Burkholderiales bacterium; assembly: GCA_020355165.1. Classification (GTDB taxonomy): domain Bacteria; phylum Pseudomonadota; class Gammaproteobacteria; order Burkholderiales; family Burkholderiaceae_F; genus JADJWR01. Next base: position 61,935 of record CP070661.1, on the reverse strand, counting down.
CGCTCGGCCTCGCGGCTGCTGATCACCTCGCCCTTGTACTCGATGATGCGCTCGCCCTTGTGCAGCCGGCGGCCGGCATAGACGCCGCGGCCGTGCACGCGCGAGGTACGGACGATGATCTTTGGCTTGCGGCTGGGCTTGGCGGCGGGCATGCGCTGGCGGACGGCGGTCATCAAAGGCGCGCAAGTATGCCGCAAGCGCGTCACGCGGCCTGCGCCGTCAGAGCCTGCCGATCAAAGCGATCGCCTGCGCCACGTAGCCGCCGCCGAAGAGGTTGGCGTGATTGAGCACGTGATACAGCTGGTACAGGGGCAGCCGTCGCGCGGCGCCGGCCGCCGGCGCCCGGCTCTCGTCGTAGGCGCGATAGAAGCGCTCGGCGAAGCCGCCGAACAGGCGCGTCATCGCCAGGTCGGTCTCGGCGTCCCCATGGTAGGTGGCCGGGTCGAAGACCACCGGCACGCCATCGCGATCGAAGGCCAGGTTGCCACGCCACAGGTCGCCGTGCAGCAGGCTCGGCGGCGGCGCGTGGCCTGCCAGCAGTGCGTCGGCGGCCCGGCAGGCGCGCTGCTCGAGCGCCGCCAGCGACAGCAGCCGGCGGCTGCGGGCCAGGGCGAACTGCGGCCGCAGCCGCCGCTCGCGGTAGAACTCGGCCCAGTCGGCGCCCGGCGAATTGAACTGCGGGGTGGCGCCGATGGTGTTGTCGCGCGGCCAGCCATAGGCCGGCTGCACGCAGGCGTGCAGTGCAGCGAGCTGGCGGCCGGCCGCCGCCCAGTCACCGTCACCGGCCAGGTCGATCCACTCGAGCAGCAGGAAGCCGGCGTCTGCGGCGACGCCGTGGGCGAGCACGCGCGGCGCCCGCAGCGTGCGGGTGGCGCCGATCTCGGCCAGCGCGGCCGCCTCGGCATCGAATGGATGCGCGCCTGCGCCGACCTTCAGGAAGGCGCGCTGCACGCCGGCTTCGACGCGATAGGCGGCGGCGATGTCGCCGCCGCCGACCGCATGCATTGCGCGCACGGCGCCCAGACCGGCGGCGCGCAGCGCCTCCTCGGCGACGGCCCGATCGCGCCCCTGCACGTCAGTCCAGCCCAAGCAGGCTCCTCAGCTGGTCGAGCGGATCGATCTTCAGCACGTCGAGCAGGTTGTTGAACTGGTCGGTCCACAGCGACAGACCGGGCACCGGCGCCAGCGGCTCGGCGCGGCCGGCGATCGGCGGCGCCTCGAGCACCTGCGGGTCGCGCGCCAGCAGCACCCAGTCGGTGTTGGAGCCCGCGCGTTCGTCGGCCGGCGTGTCGCTGACCAGCCGCGCCGCCAGTCCGGTGGCCTGCGCGATGTTGGCCAGCACCGGCTTCAGGTCGAGGAAGCGGTTGGAGATGTGCACGGCGACGATGCCGTCCGGCGCGAGGTGCCGCGCGTACAGCTCGACCGCCTCGCGGGTGATCAGGTGCACCGGGATCGAGTCGCTGGAAAACGCGTCGATCGCCAGCACGTCGTAGCGGCGCGGGCCACCGCGCTTCAGTTCACGCTCGAGCGACAGCCGCGCATCGCCGACCTCGAAGTCGATCCGGGCCGGGGTCGAGGAGAGGTAGGTGAAGTCGCGCTGGGCGACGTCGATGACCTGCGGATCGAGCTCGTAGAAGCGAAGCTCGTCGCCGGCCCGCCCGTAGGCCGCGAGCGTGCCGACCCCGAGGCCGACCAGGCCCATTTTCACCGGGCCGCCGGCCTGCTTCGCCGCGATGGCCAGGCCGATGCCGGAGCTGCGCGCGTAGTAGGTGCCCGGTTCGAGCCGATCCGGCGCCCGGGTGAACTGCTCGCCGTGCAGGATCACGCCGTGCATGAGCCGCCGCACCTGCTGCTCGCCGCTGCCGGCCTCGCGCACGCGCAGCGTGCCGTGGAAGCTGCGCTGCATGACGATGGTGCCCTCGTGGACGAAGTCGACGTACTGCCAGCCCGAGTAGGCAGTGGCCGCGGCCGCCACCAGCGCCGGGCCGATCAGCGTCCGCTGGCCGACGACCAGCGTGCTGGCCAGCACTGCCAGTGCGAACAGCGCCAGCGGCAGCTCGAAGTAGGCCGGCAGCAGGCGCGGCGCCAGCAGGCCGACCGCCATGCCGCCGAGCGCGCCGCCAGCCGACACCGTCAGGTAGAAGTGCGTCAGGTAGCGCGGCGCCGGCTTGGCCTGCGCCAGTTCGCCGTGGCAGAACATGCAGGCGAAGAACAGGCCCGCGCAGTACAGCGGCACCGCGACGCCGATGTCGAGCACGCCGCGGCTGGCCGACAGCCCCCAGCTCATCGCCACCACCAGCAGCAGGGTCGGAAACAGCCACCAGCGGCGCTCGTACCAGCCGCGGCCGCCGCGGCCCTCGAAGGCGAGCACGAAGCTGAGCAGGTACAGCGTCAACGGCAGCACCCACAGGAAGGGCACCGAGGCGATGTTCTGCGTGATGTGCGAGGTCGTCGCCAGCAGCAGCACCGAGCCGAGCGCGGCGAATGCCAGCCACCGGGCGTAGTCGCCGGCGCCGGGCGCCGCAGCCGTGGCCGGGGGCGCCGCCGTCACGCCAGTCGCTACGACCGGCTCGCCAGCGCCGGCCGCCAGGGCCCGCTGCGCCTGCCAGGCGGTGATGGCGCAGGCGAGCGCGAAGACCGCGTAGGCCGCGCTCCAGGCGCGCGCCTGCGTGGCCGACGGCGCGAACGGCTCGATCAGGAACGGAAACGCCAGCAGGCCGAGCAGCGAACCGAGGTTCGACAGCGCGAACAGCCGGTAGACGGTCTTCTCCGGGTAGCGGTGCGCAATCCAGCGCTGCAGCAGCGGCCCGGTGGCCGACAGCAGGAAGTACGGCAGGCCGATGGTGGCGGCCAGCAGCCACAGGATCGACAGCGCCGCGTCCTCCTCGCCGCCCGGCTTGAAGGACTCGCGCACGACGATCGGCAGCAAAGCCAGGCTCACCGCCAGCAGGGCGATGTGCACGCGCGCCTGGCTGCGCGCGCTGGCGTGGCTGCTCAGCGCGTGGGCGTAGGCGTAACCGCCGAGCAGCACGGCCTGGAAGAACACCATGCAGGTGGTCCACACCGCCGAGGTGCCGCCGAACCACGGCAGTATCTGCTTGGCAATGATCGGCTGGACGAGGAACAGCAGGAACGCCGACAGCGCGATCGTGACGGCGACCAGCGGCATTCGGCGCGGCGGCGGCGCGGCGGCCTCAGCCGCGCACCGCGGCGAGCGCCTGCCGCGCGCCGGCGAGCAGCCAGACCACGTCGGCCGCCAGTGCGACCAGGCTGAAGCCGCGCGCGACATAGGCGGTCGCCTCGGCGGCGCTGCCGGCGAAGATGCCGGCCGCCCTTCGCCGGCGCTGCGCCGCCGCCAGCACGCGATCGATCGCCCGCTGCACCTCGGCGTTGCCGCTGTCGCCGAGGTGGCCGAGGCTGGCTGCCAGGTCGGCCGGGCCGACGAACAGCGCGTCGACGCCGTCGACCGCGGCGATCTCGTCGGCCGCCGCGACGCCCGCCGCCGATTCGATCTGCACGATCGCGCAGGCGGCGGCATTCGCTTCGTGCACGTAATCCGGCAGCAGCCCGAAGCGCGCCGCCCGCACCACCCCGGCCACGCCACGGATCCCGTCCCTGCCCTGCTGCGGGTAACGGATCGACGCCACGGCGCGGCGCGCATCGTCGGCGCTCGCCACCATCGGGAACAGCAGCGTCGGGCTGCCGGCGTCGAGCGCCCGCTTGGCGAGCCAGGCGGCGTTCTCCGCCACCCGCACGACCGGCTGGCTGCCGCCGGCGGCGATCGCCTGAAGCAGGGCGATGGTGTCCATCGTGTCGGCCGGCGAGTGCTCGCCGTCGACGACCAGGAAGTCGAAGCCGGCGCAGGCCAGCGCCTCGGCGGCGATCGGCGAGGCGAGCGACAGCCAGCAACCGAACAGCCGCTCGCCCGCCGCCAGCCGCTGCTTCAGCGGATTGATCACTTGCGCAGCCACCACAGGATCAGCGAGATCACCGCCGAGATCAGCAGCCCGCTGGCCAGCGGAAAGTAAAAGCTGAAGCCCTCACGCTCGATGCGCAGGTCGCCCGGCAGCCGGCCGAGCGGCAGCTTCGACAGCCAGGGCCAGGCCAGCCCGATCGCCAGCAGGACGATGCCGGCGACGATCAGCGCGCGCTGCATCTGGTCGGCCTCGACGACCCACGCGGCAGCCGCTCAGCGGCGCCCCGCCTTGCGCGCGACGCCGGTCCTGCCGGCGCCGGCCTTAGGCGCGCCGGCAGCCGCGCGGCGCGCCGGCGCAGCGCGCTTGGCGGTCTTTGCCGGCTTCGCCGACTTCGCCGCCTTCGCCGGCGACGCGGTCTTCGCCGCCCTCGCGCGCGGCGCGGCTTTCGCCGCCGTGGCGCGCCGGCCGGGCGCGGGCGTCGTCGCCTCGGCCGCTGCCGCCGTCGCTCTGGCCCCCTTGCCGCGCGGCTCGAACTCGAAGCCGACCTTGCCCTCGTCGGCCTTCCACACCAGGAAGGCGGCGAACTTGCGCCGCGTGCGGTTGGAGACGAAGTTGCGCAGCAGGTCGGTCCGTCCCTCGGCCAGCAGCTTGCGCATGTCCGTCGGCTCGATCGTCTGCTGCAGGATCACCCTTCCGGAGCGGAAGTCGCAGCTGCGGCTGCCGGCGACCGAGTTCTCGCAGACGAACGACATCGGCTGCTCGAACACCCCGCCGCCGCACTTCGGGCACCTGCCGAGCGGCGCGAGCCCCGACAGGTCGACCGCCTCCGCCTCCTCGCCGTCGCCTGCAGCCGGCGCGCCGAAATCGAACTCGAGCTTGTACTCGGGCGGCACCAGCTTCAGCACGGCGGAAAACGGCCGGCCGATCTTGCTGCGGAATCCGGTCAGCGGGCCGATCTGCTTCTCGCGCAGCAGCGCCTCGACCTCGTCGACCTCGAAGAAGCGGCTGCCCGGGTGCTTGCTGATCGAGAACTCGCACTGGGTGCAGGCAAAGCGGCGATAGTTCTCCTTGACCACGGCGCCGCAGCGCGGGCAGGGAGTCTTCAGCGTCACGTAGTCGCCCGGCACCTCGCCCTTTTCCGCACCCTTGCGGATGCGCTCGACCGTGTCGCGGGTCAGCTGCTCGATCTGGCGCATGAACTCTTCGCGCTTGAGCCGGCCGCGCTCCATCTGTGCCAGCCTGTACTCCCACTCGCCGGTCAGCTCCGGCACGTCGAGCGCGTCGACGCCGAAGCCGCGCAGCGCGCGCAGCAGCTGGAACGCCTTGGCCGTCGGGTGCAGCTCCTTGCCTTCGCGCACCAGGTAGCTCTCGTCGATCAGCCCCTCGATGATCGCCGCCCGCGTCGCCGGCGTGCCCAGCCCCTTGCCGGCCATCGCGGCGCGCAGCTCGTCGTCCTCGATCAGCTTGCCCGCGCCTTCCATTGCGCTGAGCAGCGTCGCCTCGTTGTAGCGCGCCGGCGGCCGGGTCTGCAGGCCGGCGGCCTCGATCGCCGCGGTGCCGACCTGCTCGGCGGGATCGACCTTGACCAGGCCGCCCTGCTCGTCCATCGCCCCCTTGCCGTGCACCGCCAGCCAGCCCGGCTCGACCAGCACCTTGCCCTCGGTCCTGAACCGGTGGCGCTCGACCGTGGTGATGCGGGTGGTCACCAGGTACTCGGCCGCGGGAAAGAAGATCGCCAGGAAGCGCCTGACCACCAGGTCGTAGATCTTCTGCTCGGCCTCGGACAGGCTGCGAGGCGATTCGAGCGTCGGAATGATGGCGAAGTGGTCGGAGACCTTGCCGTTGTCGAAGATGCGCTTGTTCGGCCTGACCCAGCCGCTCTTGGCGATCTGCCTGCCGAACGGTGCGTAGGCCTTCTGCCCGGCCAGCGCCTCGATCGTCTTCCTGGCCACGCCGACGTAGTCCTCGGGCAGTGCCCGCGAGTCGGTCCGCGGGTAGGTGAGCAGCTTGTGCTTCTCATACAGGGCCTGGGCGATGGCCAGCGTGGTCTTGGCCGAGAAGCCGAAGCGGGCGTTGCCTTCGCGCTGCAGCGAGGTCAGGTCGAACAGCGGCGGCGGGGCCTGCGTGCTCGGCTTGGCCTCCTCGACCACCGAGCCGGCCTTGCCGCGGCAGGCGGCGACGATGGCCTCGGCCAGGCTCCTGTCCCAGATCCGCTCGGCGCGGCCGTGCTCGTCGTGCTCGGGCCTCTTGAACTCCGGGTCGAACCAGCGGCCTTCGTACTCGCCGGCACGGCAGGAAAATGTCGCGCGCACCTCCCAGTAGTCGCGCGGCTCGAAGGCGAGGATCTTCTCCTCGCGCTCGACCACGATCGCCAGCGTCGGCGTCTGTACCCGGCCGACCGTGGTCTTGAAGAAGCCGCCGTCCTTGCTGTTGAAGGCCGTCATCGCCCGCGTGCCGTTGATGCCGACCAGCCAGTCGGCCTCGGCGCGGCAGCGCGCCGCGTCCTCGAGGTGCCTCAGCTCCTTGTCCGGCCGCAGCTCGCCGAACGCCTCGCGGATCGCCGCCGGCGTCATCGACTGCAGCCACAGCCGGCGGATCGGCTGCCTGGCCCGGGCGTGCTGGACGATGTAGCGGAAGATGAGCTCGCCCTCGCGGCCGGCGTCGCAGGCGTTGATCAGCTCGCTGACGTCCTTGCGCTTGATCAGCCGCGCCAGCAGCTTCAGCCGTTCCTCGCCGCGCTTGTCGATCGGTGCCACGTCGAAGTGCGGCGGGATCATCGGCAGGTGGGCGAAGCTCCACTTGCCGCGCGTGACCTCGACCGGGTTGGACAGCTGCAGCAGGTGGCCGACCGCGGAGCTGAGCACGTACTCGTCGCTCTCGTAGTAGTCCTGCTGCCGGCGAAAGCCGCCCAAGGCGCGGGCAATGTCGGCCGCGACCGAGGGTTTCTCGGCAATGATCAGCGCCTTGCTCATCGGGGGTTATCCGGATGCAGAAGCCGCCCGCGGCGGCTCATGAACTGCCCGGGGATCGGCGGATGCCGCGGCCCCGCGGGCTGCTTTGTCTTCTTTTTTCAGGATAACAACGAAACGGCCCGGCCACGCAAATGCCTGCCGCCGCGCCGCGGCAGCCGGCTCAGTGCAGGTCGCGGTCGGCGCCGTCGTCGAGCAGTTCCTCGAGCATCAGCGCGTCGATGTCCGCCTGCTGGCTCCACAGCACCATCAGCACGATCACCTTCAGCTTGGCCAGCGCCACCGGCGCTTCGCGCACCGCGAGCGCCCGCTCGATGACGATCTCGCGCTGGGTCGGGGTGAGCTGGCCCTCGGTCTCGAGGAAGGTCAGGAAGGCGATGCCGCGCGGCGTCAGGCGGCCCACCTCGAAGCCGGCATAGACGCGGAAGGCGCCGTCGGTGGGCGCGCGCAGCGCGATGTTGTCGCTGGTGACCTGGTCGAGATCGCGCAGCCAGGCAATGGCGTCGGTGATCTCGTCGTCGTCGAAGCCCGCCGCCGTCAGCTGCCTGGCGATGGAGTCGGCGTCCCGGCAGGCCTGGAAGGCGCCGCAGTTCTCGAACAGGAAGACGAGGACGTCGAACATCGGCTGGCCGCCAATTTAGCGGCGAACGGCCGCGCTGGCAAACATTTCGTCTCACTCCTACCGCAACCGCTGGTAGCGGTTACCGGGCAGACGCTCAACATCTTGGGCCAGCTCGAGCTCGAGCAGCTCGGCGGCGAGGCTGCCGGTGTCGCGGCCGGTGCGCGCGACCAGCGTGTCGAGGTCGACCGGATCGAAGCCGAGCGCCGCCAGCAGCGCGCCGTGCGCGGCCGGCCGCGGCGCGCGGCTGTCGGTGATGCGCGCGTCGATGCGCAGCTCGTCGAGGATGTCCTGCGCCGACTCCACCAGCTTGGCGCCCTCCTTGATCAACCGGTGGCAGCCGCGTGCGGTCGGCGAGTGAATCGAGCCGGGCAGCGCGAACACCTCGCGGCCGCCTTCCGCCGCCAGCCGTGCGGTGATCAGGCTGCCCGAGCGCAGTGCCGCCTCGACCACCAGCACACCGCGCGCCAGCGCGCTGATGATGCGGTTGCGGCGCGGGAAGTTGCGGGCGATGGCCGGCGTGCCGAGCGCGAACTCCGACAGCAGCAGGCCGCGGCTGCGGATCGCCTCGGCGAGCGGCCGGTTGCTGGCCGGGTACACGACGTCCACACCGGTGCCGAGTATGGCGATCGTCGAGGCGTCGGCGCCGTCGTCGAGCGCCTTGAGCGCGCCGCGGTGCGCCGCCGCGTCGATACCGAGCGCCATGCCGCTGACGATGGTCAGGCCGGCGCGCGCCAGGTGCTGCGCGAACGCTTCGGCGTTGTCCATGCCCTGCTGCGTGGCGCTGCGGCTGCCGACGATCGCCAGCGCCGGCTTGCTCAGCAGTTGGCGACGGCCGACGGCGAACAGCGCCGGCGGCGGATCGGCCGCGGCCAGCAGCAGCGGCGGGTAGTCGTCGTCGGCCAGCGTCAGCAGCGCATGCGACGGGTCGAGGTCGAGCCAGCGCTCGGCCGCACGCACTGCCGCGGCCACCGCGTCGCCGGCCGGCGACGCGACGATGCCCGCGAGCGGCTCGCCCAGGTGCCGGCCCAGCGATTCGCGTCCCGCCTCAAAGACGGCGTCCGGCAGCCCGTAGGCGGCCAGCAGCGTCCGCGCCGCGCGCGGGCCGATCTCGGGCGTGAGGGCCAGCCGCAGCCAGGCGGCGCGCTCGGCTCGTTGCATGGCGCCAGCGTAGCCTGCGCCGGCGCCTCGTCCGAAGCGAATTTCCGACAACCCATGATGCCGTCGGCGCCGGCGCATGAAGGCGAAACGGCCGCCTGCGGCGGCCGTCCGGCTGCGGGCGACGCCGCGGCGCCTATTCGGGCTGCGTGAAGCGGTCGCCGACCTTGACCGGCTTGGTTACGCGCAGCACCAGCGCGTAGGAGATCTCGTCGAACACGCGGAAGACGAACATGTGGCCAATCCGCTCGTCGGGCAGCTTGATGTACTCGCGCCGGCTGCTGGTTCGGTCGAGCAGGGTCGCGCCGGTGTCGAGCAGGGCCAGCACGTGGCCGACCTGCATGCCCTGGCGGGTGCCGCGGTTCAGCGCGACGATGCTCTGCGTGCCGGTCTCGTTCAGGCCGCTGTAGATCGACACGATGCGGCCGTCGATCGGCTGCTCCGGCCGGCGCGGCACGTAGTTGACCACCGGCAGGCGGGTGAACGGCACCAGGCGGTCGCCGACGCCGATCTCCTCCTTGCTTTCCAGGATCCGCAGGGTGGCGACGTCGCCGCCCTTGGCCATCTGTGCGACACCGAGATAGAACGCCTCGTAGGCGATCGGCTTGCGGCGATCGGCGTCGTCCGGGTCGTACAGCGGGCGGGCCGGGCGGAACACGTGGTAGCGCTCGACCGCCTCGTCGGCGATGCCGCGCGCATAGGCGGCGTCGCCGACGCCGACGTAGACCCGCTGGTCCTGGGTCGCGACGATGCGGGCGTACTTCTCCAGCTCGTCGGGCGAGACGACGGCGGGCTTCGAAAGAAACGGCTCGATGACCCGGTTGGGAATGCTCGGGATCGCCTCCCGCTCGCCGCCGAGGTCGCGCACCGTCGGCGACAGCCGGACCACGTCGCCGGCCTGGCTTTCGACCAGCTCGAGCCGAGCCCGGCCGTCGCTCTTGACCAGCCGCAGCATCTGGCCCGGATAGATCAGGTGCGGATTGGCGATCTGTTCCTTGTTCATCCCCCACAGCTCGGGCCAGCGCCACGGGCTGGTGAGAAAGATGCTCGAGATGTCCCACAGCGTGTCGCCCCGCTTGACCGTGTAGGTGTCGGGCGCATTGGCGGCCAGCGCCGACAGCGGCACGCCGAGTTGCGCCACCTGCTCGGCCGTCTGCCGCTGCTCCTCGGTGATCGGATAGCGGACCGTCGCCGGCTGGGCAGAGGCGACGGCGGGAACGGCCGCGACGACGGTCGCCGCGGCCACCATGCCGGCACACAGCACGGCTCGACGGAGGGAAAGCTGGAGCGCGAACATTGGGTCTCCCCGGCACGGCGCGGCTCGTGTGGCGGCAGCAAACGACCACTACGCTGCCGGCACGGCGCCACAACATCACGAACTGCTTAAAATTCTGCCCCTAGGGGCTTGATATCGCAATCAATCTCAGTCAGCCGAAGCGATTAGCCCAAGCAGCGAAAGGGAGCCCATGCGGATGACTGGCCCGCATCGTACCGGGCCGCGTGCACAATGTTTAGTCGACCGGAAACCTGAGCCCGGACCGTGGCCAAGCTGACGATCCTCGAATACCCCGACCCGCGGCTGCGCACGGTGGCCCGCCCGGTCACGGTCTTCGACGCCGATCTGCGGCGGCTGGTCGGCGACATGGCCGAGACGATGTACGCGGCGCCCGGCATCGGCCTGGCCGCCACCCAGGTCGACCGGCACATCCAGCTGATCGTCATCGACGTGTCGGAAACGAAGGATCAGCTGCGCGTGTTCGTCAATCCGCAGATCGTCTGGGTTTCCGAGGAAACCGTGGTCTGCGAGGAGGGCTGCCTGTCGGTGCCCAACATCTACGACGAAGTCCGCCGGCCGGCGCGGGCACGGGTGCGCGCGCAGGACGCCGACGGCAAGAGCTTCGAACTGGACTGCGAGGGGCTGCTCGCGGTGTGCGTGCAGCACGAGATCGATCACCTGACCGGCAAGGTCTTCGTCGACTACCTGTCGGCGCTGAAGCAGGACCGGATCCGCACCAAGCTGAAGAAGCGCCGCGCGCGCGAAGCCGCCTAGCGGCCCGGATCAGGGCCCGGCCGACCCGGCAGGTCGGCGATCGAGGCGATCTCGTCGGCGAGCCGCGGCAGCAGCGCCGGCGGCAGGTCGTGGCCCATGCCCTCGATGACGACAAGCCTGGCGCCGGCGATGCACTGCGCGGTCTCGATGCCGGCCGCCACCGGCAGCAGGGGATCGAGGCGGCCGTGCAGCACCAGCGTCGGCGCGTCGATCCGCCTGAGCCACTGCCGCCGGTCGCCCGTGGCGAGCACCGCGAGCAGCTGCCGGCGCGCAGCGGCGGTATCCAGCCCCCGGCGGGCGATGCGCTCGTAATGCGGCCGCTGGGCGGCGCGCTCCTGCGCGGTCATCGGCGTGCCGATCACGCTGAACTTGCGCTCGAGGCTGTCGACCACCGACTGCAGGTCGCGCGGGTCCTCCGGCCGTCGCAGGATCGCGCGGATGGCGCGCGGCTCGCCCCAGGCGACCCGCGGGCTCGGGTTGCCGGTCGACGACATGATCGAGGTCAGGCTGGCGACCCGTTGCGGGTACTTCGCCGCCAGCAGCTGCGCAATCATGCCGCCCATCGACACGCCGACCACGTGCGCCCGCGACACCCCCAGCGCATCGAGCAGGCCGACCGCGTCGGCCGCCATGTCGTGCAGCGTGTACGGCGCCGGCACGTGCAGCTTCAGCGCGGCGCGGGCGATCGCCACCGCCAGCGGGATGGCCGCTGCACCGCTGAACGTGGTCGAGCCGCCGGCGTCGCGGTTGTCGAAGGTGATCACCCGCGCACCGCGCCCGACGAGCAGGTCGATCAACGCCGGCGGCCAGGCTGCGGCCGGCATGCCGAGGCCCATGATCGCCAGCAGCGGCTGTGCGCCCCACGCGCCGTGCACCGCGTAATCGATCGTCAGCCCGTTGACGGCAGCAGTGGGCATCGAGCTTCGTCGCCTGACGCCGGCCGGCGCCGTCAGCCGGTCTCGCGCCGGCGAGACCGCGGCCGATGCGGGCCGGACCGAGCCTTGCCGCGCCTGGTCCGCGGCGGCAGCGCTGCGGCGAGAAGTTCGTCGAAGGCCGCCTGCAGCGCCTGCGCCAGCGGCGCCGCATCCGGCACCAGCCGCTGCGCCGCCACCAGGCCGACGTCGAGCGCGTCGACGTAACGCATCACGGTGATGTTCAGTCCGAGCCCGTGCTCGACGATCGACAGCGGCCACCAGCTGCGCAGCCGCGCCCCGGCAAGGTAAAGCGGCGCCGGCGGACCTGGCACGTTGGAGACCACCACGTTGGCGAGTGGCGGCAGCCGCTCGGCCAGCCCGCTGCCGTAGACGGTGGCGGCGGCGCCGAGCAGCCACGGCAGGCCGAACGACGGCAGCGCCAGACCGAAGGCCGGCTGCATCCCGCGCGACATCGCCTTGGCCGCGCCGGCGGCGAGGTGGACGGCTCTGAGCCGCGCCAGCGGGTCGGCGATGTCGGTAGCGAGGCTGGCCTGCGCCATCGTCGCCTGCGTGTTGGCCCGGCGGTCGCCGCCGGCGCGCAGCGACACCGGCATCGCCGCCAGCAGCGGCTTGCCGGGCAGCGCATCGCGCTCGCCGAGGTACCGTCGCAGCGCGCCGCCGACGATCGCCAGCACGACGTCGTTGAGCGTGACCTCCTGCGCCGCGGCAATCGCCTGCAGCGGCGCCAGCGGCAGCGACGCCGTGGCGATGCTGCGCCGGCCGTCGATCGCGCCGTTGAGCACCGTCGCCGGCGCCAGGCTGAAATGCCGGATCCAGTCCGCCAGCAGGCGGCCACCGCGCAGGCCGCGCCAGGCGGTACGCGCCAGCGATGGCGCCTGCTGCAGCAGGCCGATGCCGGCGCGGCCGTTGTGCGCCAGTGCCGCAGCGAGCAGCCGCACCGCGCTTTCTGCCGGCCGGCGCGCCTCGGTCCCGCCGCGCGCGACGCCGGAGTCGACTGCCGGAGGATCCGGCTCGGTGTCGAGCAAGGCCTGCGCCAGCGCCACCCCGGCGGCACCATCGACCGCCGCGTGGTGCAGCTTCGAGTACAGCGCGCAGCCGCCGTCGGCGAGCCCCTCGATGAGGAAGAACTGCCACAGCGGGCGGGCCCGATCGAGCCGCTGCGCGTGCAGCCGCGCCACCGTCGCTTCCAGCTGCCGCTGGGTGCCCGGCGCAGGCAGCCGCACGCGCTTCAGGTGGTGCGCCAGGTCGACCCGTCCGTCGACCCAGAGCGGATTGGCCAGCGCCAGCGGCAGCGTGCGCAGGCGTCGCGTGAATACCGGCGACGACGCCAGGCGCGAAGCGAGATGGCGGCCGACCGCGGCATAGAGGTCGCTGCCGTCGGCGCGCGCATCGAGCAGATGCAGCGCGCCGACATGCATCGGCGTGTCGGCCGTCTCGAGATGGAGAAAAAGCGCGTCGATTCCGCCCAGCGGTTGCATCTGGTCCATCGCCGCGGCGGCAGCACGGCCGCCATGTGCCCACCGATCGTACGCTGCGGCCGCGGGCCGCCGCGATGCGCCTCCTAGAATGCCCGCATGCGCATTGTCTTTGCCGGCACTCCGGAGTTCGCGGCGGTCGCGCTGGCGGCCATCGTCGACGCCGGGCTCGAGGTGGTGCTGGTGCTGTCGCAGCCGGACCGGCCGGCCGGCCGCGGCTTGAAGCTGGTGCCGAGCCCGGTCAGGCAGCTGGCGGCAGCGCGCGGCATCGAGGTTGCCACGCCGCCATCGCTGAGCCTGGGCAAGGCAGGGCAGGCCGCGGCCGCCGCGCACGAGCAGTTGCGCGCGGCGCGACCCGACGTGCTGGTGGTCGCCGCCTACGGGCTGATCGTGCCGCAGGCCGTGCTCGACCTGCCGCGCGGCCTGGCCGATGCCGGCTGCGGCCGCCTCACCGCGCTGAACATCCATGGCTCGCTGCTGCCGCGCTGGCGCGGCGCCGCACCGGTGGCGCGGGCGATCGAGGCCGGCGATGCCACCACCGGCATCACGATCATGCAGATGGACGCCGGCCTGGACACCGGTCCGATGCTGCTCGCCGAATCGACGCCGATCCTCGAGCGGGACAGCACCGCCAGCCTGACCGCGCGCCTGGCCTCGCTCGGTGCACGGCTGATCGTGGCGGCGCTGCGCGAAGGTGAAGCGGGCCGGCTGAAGGCGGTGCCACAGCCGTCGGCGGGCGCCACCTACGCGCACAAGCTCGACAAGCGCGAGGCCTGGCTCGACTTCGCGCTCGATGCCGCGCTGCTGGCCCGCCGGGTCCGCGCCTTCGACCCGTTCCCGGGCGCATGCGCGCGCCGGGCCGGCACGACGCTGAAGTTCTGGCGGGCGCACGCCGTGGCGCGCCGTGCCGAAGCGCCGGCCGGCACGGTCGTCGGCGCCTCCGCCGATGGCCTGCACATCGCCTGCGGCGCCGGCACCCTGGCCGTCACCGAGCTGCAACGACCCGGCAGCAGGCGAATGAGCGTCGCCGAGTTTCTCAGCGGCATGCCGATTGCTGTCGGCGAGGTCCTTGCCGGTCGGTTGCCCGAAGCGGACGGCGCGGGATGAACGGCGGTGCGCCGCCGCTGGCCGACGCCCTGCGTGTGGCGGCAGCGGCCTGGCGCCGGCTGCGCAGCGGCGATTCGCTCGATCGCGCGCTGGTCAGGGCCCTGGACGAGTTCGCCGCCGGCGCGACTGCCCCGGTGCATCCGCGGCTGGCCGCAGCGGCGAAGGACATCGCCTACAGCGCGACCCGCCAACTCGCCCTGATCGAGGCGATGCTGGACCGGCTGTCGCACCGGGCGCCCGACCCGCCGGTGGCGGCGCTGCTGGCGGTGACGCTCGGCCAGCTGCTGGCGCCGCGCCAGCCGACCTACGCCATCGTCGACCAGTCGGTTCAGGCGGCCAAGCTGCAGGCCGAGACGCGCGCTGCGGCCGGCTTCGTCAACGCCGTGCTGCGCAATGCGATCCGCCGCCTGCCGGCGCTGCGGACGGAGCTGCAGCAGCAGCCGACCGTTGCCTTCAACGCGCCGCGCTGGTGGATCGATCGCATGCGCGAGGCCGAGCCAGCGCACTTCGCGCAGGTCCTGCAGCTGCAGCAGCAGGTGCCGCCGCTGGTGTTGCGCGTCAACCGGCGGCACGGCAGCGTCGAGGCGTACCTGCGGCGGCTGCACGACGAAGGCATCGAGGCGAGCCAAGTCGGGCCCGCCGCGGTGTGGCTGCATACGCCGCTGCCGGTGGCCGACATCCCCGGGTTCGCCGGCGGCGAGGTCTCGGTGCAGGATGCCGGCGCGCAGCTGGCGGCCGAGCTGCTGCAGGCGCAGGACGGCATGCGCATCCTCGATGCCTGCGCCGCACCCGGCGGCAAGACGGCGCAGCTTGCCGAGCTCGCCGATAACCTCGCCATCGACGCGGTCGAAGTCGACCCGGCGCGCGCCGAGCGGATCGAGGAGAACCTTCGCCGCACCCAGGCGCGCAGCCACGCGGTGATCCGCGTGCTGGTCGCCGACGCCGCGCAGCCGGAGCGCTTCGCGCACGGACGCTACCAGCGCATCCTGCTCGACGCACCGTGCACCGCCTCGGGCATCGTGCGCCGCCATCCCGACATCCCGTGGCTACGCCGGTCAGCCGATGTTGCGCAATTAGCAACGCTGCAGCGGCGATTGCTGGATGCGCTGTGGCCGCTGCTGGAGCCCGCTGGTAGATTGCTTTACGTCGTGTGCTCGGTATTTGCCGACGAGGGGCCGCGGCAGGTCGACGCCTTCGTCGCCCGGCACGCCGACGCCCGGCTGCTGGCCCTGCCGGGCGCCGAGGACGGCAGGCTGCGGCTGCTGCCGGCACACGGCGGCGCCTGGACCGCAGGCCTGCCGAGCGTCCACGACGGCTTCTTTATCGCAATCTTCGAAAAGACGTAGATCCCGATGCTGCGCGCGGCCGGTCCGGTCCTCGACGGCGCTGCGCGCAGGGCATCGCCGCTGCGGCGCCTGCTGTGCGCCGCCGCGCTGGCGCTCGGGGCGCTGATCGGGTGCCTTGCCCCGGCCGCAGCCAGCGAGGGCATCGATGTGCGCAGCGCCGAGCTGCGGCCCGCCACCGACGGCGACGGGCTCGCCCTGAATGCGGTGTTCGACTTCGACCTGCCGTGGGCGCTGGAGGAAGCGCTCAGCCGCGGCGTGCCGCTTTACTTCGTCGTCGAGTTCGAGCTTTACCGCTCGCGCTGGTACTGGTTCGACGAGAGGCGCATCGCGGCGACGCTGACCTACCGGCTGAGCTACAGCCCGCTGACCCGCGAGTACCGGCTGGCGCGCGGTGCGCTGGCGCTGCCGTTCGACACACTCGGCGAGGCGCTCGCCACGCTGCGCCGCGTCAGTCACTGGTCGGTGGTCGAGCGCGGCGCGATCCCGCCCGGGCCCGCCTACTGGGGCCAGGTGCGGATGCGGCTGGACACCGCGCAGCTGCCACGGCCGTTCCAGATCGGCGCCATCACCAGCCGGGACTGGACGCTGGAGTCCGATTGGCACAATGTGCCGGTCAGGCCCGAGCTGGCGCGCTGACGGCTGACGGGACCGCCCCGACGGCGCCTGCCGGACCCACCGCATCGCCGCATGTCGCCGCTGATCCGCTACTCGTTCATCGCCGCTCTCGCACTGGGCGGCGTGGCGCTGTTCCTGCTCGCCTCGGCCGCCAGCAGCACCGCCACCTTCGGTCGCCACTATCCGCTGCTGCTGGCGATCAACGGCGCGATCGCGGCGGCGCTGCTCGTGCTGGTGCTGGCGCTGGTCGCGCGGCTGCTTCGGCGCTACCGCGCGCGCCGCTTCGGCGCCAAGCTGATGGCCCGCTTCGCGGTCGCCTTCGCCCTGATGGGCGTGCTGCCCGGCGCGCTGATCTACGTGGTCTCGGTCCAGTTCCTGTCGCGCTCGATCGAGTCGTGGTTCGACGTGCGGGTCGACCGGGCGCTCGAGTCGGGCCTGTCGATCGGCCGTGCCGCCCTCGAGGCGCAGCTGGCCGACCTGACCGCCAAGGCGCGTGGCATCGCACTGGACCTCGCGGAGGTGCCGGGCTCGATGCAGCTGGCCGCGCTCGACCGCGCCCGCGAAGGCGCCGGCATCCAGGAGGCGCTGCTGGTCAGCGCGAGCGGCCAGCTGCTCGGCTCCTCGGGCCAGCGGCCGCCGAACTGGGTGCCCGAGCTGCCCTCGGCCGCCGACCTGAACCTGGCGCGCACGCAGCGGCAGCTGGCCCTGATCGAGGGCGATCCGCTGGCCAGCGACGAGCGCGCCGGCGTGCGCACGCGGGTGCTGGTGGCGATACCCACCCCGGTGTTCGGCCGCGGGCCGCCGCGCGATGCCTCTGCCGACGAGCCGTCGGCGCCGGGCCTGGCGCCGAGCCGCGCCGAGCCGCGCTTCCTGCAGATGACCCAGCGGCTGCCGCCGAGCGTGGCCGCCAACGCGGCGGCGCTGCAGAGCGGCTATCGCGACTACCAGGAACTGTCGCTGGCGCGCGGCGGGCTGAAGCAGATCTACACGGTGACGCTGACGCTGACCCTGATGCTGGCGGTGTTCGCCGCGGTGGCGGGCGGCATCCTGCTCGCCGGCTCGATGACGGCGCCGCTGGTGCAGGTCGCCGAAGGCACCAAGGCGGTGGCCGAAGGCAACTTCCGCCGCCTGCGCGAGTACGCCGGCAAGGACGAACTGCACGAGCTGACGCAGTCGTTCAACGCGATGACGCGCCAGCTGTCGGAGGCGCGCGATGCCGTCGAGGCACGCTCGCGCGAGCTGGAGAACGCCCGCGCCTACCTCGAGCGGGTGCTGACCAACCTGTCGGCCGGCGTGATCGTGCTCGACCGCGAGCTGCGGCTGGTCACGGCCAACCACGGCGCTGCCCGCATCCTCGGCCTGCCGGCCGCCGCCGCCGGTCACAGGCTGGCCGATCTGGTGCCGGAGTTCGCCCGCGAGGTCGAGGCGGCGCTCGCCGACCAGTCGCTGGCCACGGTGCCGCACGAGTCCTGGCAGCGGCAGATCGAACTGAAGCGCGTCTCGGCGGCGGCCGGCGAATCCCTGTCGCTGCTGGCGCGCGGCTCACAGCTGCCGCTGGACGACGGCCCCGGCTACGTGGTGGTCTTCGACGACATCACGCAGGTGATATCGGCCCAGCGGGCGCTGGCCTGGGGCGAAGTGGCGCGCCGCCTGGCACACGAGATCAAGAACCCGCTGACCCCGATCCAGCTCGCTGCCGAACGCCTCGAGATGAAGCTGGGCAAGCACCTGTCGCTCGAGGAGGCGGCGGTGCTCACGCGCGGCGCCAAGACGATCGTCAACCAGGTCGCGGCGATGAAGCGGATGGTCGACGACTTCCGCAACTACGCGCGCGTGCCGCCGGCACAGCTGGCGCCGCTCGAGTTGAACGCGCTGGTCGAGGAGGTCGCGGCGCTGTACGGCGCCGAGCGCGGCGACAGCGCCGAGGCGCCGCTGCGGCTGCAGCTGGCGGGCGGCCTGCCACGCATCCTGGGCGACGCCACGCAGCTGCGCCAGGTGGTGCACAACCTGCTGGCCAACGCGCAGGAAGCGGCGCACAGCGGTGCGCGGCCACCGCGCGTGACGCTGCGCACCGAGGCGCTGTCGACGCGCACCGGTGCCGCGGTGCAGGCGGTGCGGCTGACTGTCGAGGACAACGGTCCAGGGTTCGCTGCGAATATACTTCGGCGCGCCTTCGAGCCTTACGTGACGACCAAGCCGGGCGGCACCGGCCTCGGGCTGCCGATAGTGAAGAAGATCGTGGAAGAGCATGACGCGCGTATCGAACTGGCCAACCTCGGCGCCGGCGGCGCTGCGGTGACTGTCGTGTTCCGCCGTCTGGCCGATGCCGCGCCGGCGCCCGCCGACGCGGCGGCATCGGTGCACTGACATGTCCACCATCCTCGTTGTCGACGACGAGATCGGCATCCGCGAGTTGCTGTCGGAGATCCTGTCCGACGAAGGCCACGCGGTGCTGACGGCGGAGAACGCCGCGACGGCGCGCACACTGCGCCAGGCCGAGATGCCCGACCTGGTGCTGCTCGACATCTGGATGCCCGACACCGACGGGGTCACGCTGCTGAAGGAGTGGGCCTCCAGCGGCCAGCTGACGATGCCGGTGATCATGATGTCGGGGCACGCGACGATCGACACCGCGGTCGAGGCCACCCGCTTCGGTGCGCTCGACTTCCTCGAGAAGCCGATCGCGCTGGCGCGCCTGCTGGCCGCCGTGCGCAGCGGGCTCGAGCGGGGCCGCTCGAGGCTCGGTGCGCTCGCGCCCAGCGCCCCGCCGCCGCTGGCGGGCATCGCCGCGCGCAGCGACGAGGGGCGGCCGGCCGCGGCCGAGACGCGGCCGGTGGCGGCACCGGCGCCCGCGCCGCCGCCGGCAAACGCCGCCTCGGTGCCGCTCGACCAGCCGCTGCGCGAAGCGCGTGACCAGTTCGAGCGCGTCTACTTCGAATACCACCTGGCGCGTGAGTCGTACTCGATGACCCGCGTGGCCGACCGCGCCGGCCTCGAGCGCACGCACCTGTACCGCAAGCTCAAGCAGCTGGGCATCGAGTTGGTGCGCGGCAACCGGCGCGCCCAGGGCCTCGAGGAGGCTGCCGGCAGCGACGCGCTGCCGCAGCCGGCCGAGGGCGGCGAGCGCTGAGCGCAACGCACAGGCGCCCGCCGATGAGCCCGCCGGCCCGCCAACGCAGCGGCGGCAAGCGCAGGCGAGTGATGCCTGACCGAGCGGGCTGAACCGCATGAAGATCATCATCCTCGGCGCCGGCCGGGTCGGCACCTCGGTGGCCGAGAGCCTGGTTTCCGAAGCGAACGACATCACGGTCATCGACAGCGACCCGGGCCGGGTCGCCGACCTGCAGAGCCGCTACGACCTGCGCGGGCTGGTCGGCAACGCCACCCAGCCGTCGCTGCTGAAGGACGCCGGCGCCGACGATGCCGACATGCTGATCGCGGTCACCGCGATCGACGAGGTCAACCTGGTCGCCTGCAAGATCGCCGCCGACGTCTACAACGTCCCGACCCGCATCGCCCGCGTGCGCAACACCGAGCTGCAGAAGCACCCGTCGTTGCTCGGCGACGAGGGCTTCCGGGTCAGCCACATCATCTGGCCGGAGCAGAGCGTGACCGACCTGCTGCTGCGGCTGATCGAGTTCCCGGAGGCGCTGCAGGTGCTCGACTTCGCCGACGGCCGGGCGAGCCTGCTGGCGGTGCGCACCTTCGCCGGCGGGCCGCTGGTGTCGCACCCGATCCAGGACCTGCGCAAGCACCTGCCCGCGGTCGACACCCGCATCGTCGCCATCTTCCGCAACGACCGCAGCATCCAGTGCGAGGGCACGACGATGATCCAGCCCGGCGACGAGGTGTTCTTCCTCGCCGCCAGCCAGAACATCCGCACCGTGATGCGCGAGCTGCGGCGGATGGACAAGCCGGTCAGGCGGGTGATCATCGCCGGCGGCGGCAACATCGGCCTGCGGCTGGCGCGGGCGCTGGATACCGGCGAGGGCATCGACTGGGGGGCCGGCTTCAACGTGAAGATCATCGAGTTCAGCAAGCGCCGCTGCGAGTACCTCGCCGCGCAGCTGTCGAACCGCGTGCTGGTGCTCAACGGCGACGCCACCGACGAGGACCTGCTCAACGAGGAAGGGGTCGCCGAGTGCGACCTGTTCGCGGCGCTGACCAACGACGACGAGAACAACATCATGAGCGCGCTGCTGGCCAAGCGGATGGGCGCGCGGCGCACCATCGCGCTGATCAACCGCAAGAGCTACGGCGAGCTGATGCAGGGCGGCCAGATCGACATCGCCATCTCGCCGAGCCACGCCACGCTGTCGAATCTGCTCAAGCACGTCCGCCGCGGCGACGTGGTGGCCGCGCACAGCCTGCGCCGCGGCGCGGCCGAGGCGCTCGAGATCATCGCCCACGGCGACTCGAAGAGCTCGAAGGTGGTGGGCCGCCGGGTCGAGCAGATCGAGCTGCCGAAGGGGGCGACGATCGGCGCGGTGATACGCGGCGACGGCGCCGAGGCGCGCGTGCTGATGGCGCACCACGACACGGTGATCGAAGCGGAGGACCACCTGATCGTCTTCGTCGCCAACAAGCGGATGATCGCCCGCGTCGAGAAGGTGTTTCAGGTCGGCGTGGGCTTCTTCTGACGCCGATCAGCAACCCGTCGATCGGCGCAACCTATCGGTAGCCATACCGCTTCGCAAATCGGGGGCAATGCTGCTATAAGCGTTTTTCAACCTCGGCGGTGGCCCGGGAACCCGGCCGCCCTGCCAAGGGCAACGCGGGTTGGTCGGGACGAGCACGCCCGTCCCGATTCGGCCTTACGTGTTTCGGCTACGTGTTTTACCTCGCAGTCAAAACAAGGAGACCCAAACCATGACCGAGCAAGTCACTCAGCCTTCGCAAAAGCCCCAACGCCGCCGTTTCCTCGGCGCGACAGCAGCCGCCGGCGCCGCCGCCCTGGCCGTACCGATGGTGTCGGTCGCGCAGTCGCCGGTCGTGATCAAGATGCAGGGCTCGTGGGGCGCCAAGGACATCTTCAACGAGATGGCCGAGGAGTACGTCAAGCGCGTGAATGAGATGGCCGGCGGCCGGCTGCGCATCGACTATCTGGTCGGCGGCGCGGTGGTCAAGCCGTTCGAGGTGATGGACGCGGTGTCCAAGGGCGTGCTCGACGCCGGCCACAGCGTGCCGGTGTACTGGTACGGCAAGAGCAAGGTGGCGTCGCTGTTCGGCTCCGGCCCGATCAACGGCTGCGACGCCCAGCAGACGCTGGCGTGGATCTATCGCGGCGGCGGCCTCGAGCTGTACAACGAGCTGCTGCAGAAGCTGAAGCTGAACGTGGTCGGCTACTTCGCGATGCCGATGCCGACCCAGCCGCTCGGCTGGTTCAAGAAGCCGGTCACCACGGCCAAGGACATGGTCGGCCTGAAGTACCGCACCGTCGGCCTGGCTGCCGACCTGATGCAGGAGATGGGGCTGAAGGTCACGCAGCTGCCCGGCGGCGAGATCGTGCCGGCGATGGAGCGCGGCGTGATCGAGGCCTTCGAGTTCAACAACCCGACCTCCGACCGCCGCTTCGGCGCCCAGGACGTGGCCAAGAACTACATGATGGGCAGCTTCCACCAGGCGATGGAGTTCTTCGAGATCATCATCAACAAGCAGAAGCACGACACGCTGTCGGCCGACCTCAAGGCGATCATGCGCTACGGCGTCGAAGCCGCTTCGGCGTCGAACTTCTGGACGGCGATGGACAACTACTCGCGCGACCTCGACGAGCTGATCAACAAGGACAAGGTCAACGTCCTGCGCACGCCGAAGTCGATCTTCGAGGCGCAGATCAAGGCCTGGGACGTGATCAACAAGCGGCTGTCCGACGAGGATCCGTTCTTCAAGAAGGTGGTCGACAGCCAGCGCGCCTGGGCCAGGCGGGTGGCCAAGTACTGGTTCCTCAACGACGCCGATTACAAGCTCGGCTACGAGCACATCTTCGGCAAGCTCGGTTTCTGACGGCACATACCTGAGGAGAAGCCACAACGTCGCCGCGCGGCGCAGCCGCCGGCGCCGTTAGCATCAGAAGCGGGGTGGCGACAGCCACCCCGTTTGCGCGTCAACGGCCGATGAGGTGCCCCGATGATCGAAAGCTTCATCCTCAACATCGACCGCCTGAGCAAGGCGATCGGCCACGCCTTCGCGTGGTGCATCATCATCCTGACCTTCGGCACCACCTACGAGGTCTTCGTCCGCTACGTGCTGCGCGACCCGACCAGCTGGGCGTTCGACATGAGCTACATCATGTACGGCGCGCTGTTCCTGATGGCCGGCGCCTATGCGCTATCGCGCAACGCGCACGTGCGCGGCGACGTCTTCTACCGCCTGTGGCCGGTGCGCGTGCAGGCCAGCCTCGAGCTGGTGCTGTACTTCATCTTCTTCTTCCCCGGCGTGCTGGCGCTGATGTACGCCGGCTGGGACTACGGCGCCGAGTCGATGCGCATCCAGGAGGTGAGCGTCAACAGCCCGGTCGGCGTGCCGATCTGGCAGCTGAAGCTGATGATCCCGTTCGCCGCCTTCTTCCTCGCCCTGCAGGGCGTGGCCGAGGTGCTGCGTTGCGTGGTGTGCCTGCGCGACGGCGCCTGGCCGGCCCGCCTGCATGACGTAGAGGAACTGGAAGTCGCGGTCGCGCAGCAGCACGCCGCCGCGGCGCAGCAGCCGAAGGGGAGCGGCCAATGAGCGATCCGCAAGTCGCCCTGCTGATGCTGGGCGCGTTCATCTTCATCATCATGCTCGGCTTCCCGATCGCCTTCACGCTGATGGCGATGGGGGTGGGGTTCGGCTACTACGCCTACTTCCGCCCCGATCAGGCGTTCTTCGACAACCGGGTCTTCTACCTGCTGACGCAGAACACCTTCTCGATCATGAACAACGACGTCCTGGTGGCGGTGCCGTTGTTCCTCTTCATGGGCTACGTGATCGAGCGGGCCAACATCCTCGACCAGCTCTTCTACAGCCTGCAGGTCTCGCTGCGCCGGATCCCCGGCTCGATGGCGGTGGCGGCGCTGCTGACCTGCGCCCTGTTCGCCACCGCCACCGGCATCGTCGGCGCCGTGGTGACGCTGATGGGCCTGCTCGCCTTCCCGGCGATGCTGAAGGCCGGTTACGACGAGAGGATGTCGGCCGGCCTGATCTGCGCCGGCGGCACGCTCGGCATCCTGATCCCGCCGTCGATCATGCTGATCGTCTACGCCGCCACCGCCGCGGTGTCGGTGGTCAAGCTCTACGCCGCGGCACTGGTGCCCGGCTTCCTGCTGGCCGGCTTCTACATCGGCTACGTGATCCTGCGCGCGACGCTGAACCCGAAGCTGATGCCCAAACTGTCCAAGGAGGCAGTCGCGGAGATCGGCTTCATCAGCACCGTGATCCTGCTGCTCAAGGCGTTCTTCCCGCTGGCCATCCTGATCCTGTCGGTGCTCGGCGCGATCCTGTTCGGCCTGGCAACGCCGACCGAGGCCGCCGCGGTCGGCGCCTTCGGCGGCATGGCGCTCGCCGCCGCTTACCGGGCGCTCACTTGGCCGCGACTGAAGGAGGCGGTGTTCCTCACCGCCCGCACCTCGGCGATGGTCTGCTACCTGTTCGTCGGCTCGTGGACCTTCTCGTCGGTGTTCTCCTACCTCGGCGGCGAGGGCGTGATCAAGGAATTCGTGCTCGGCCTGGACCTCGGCCCGGTCACCTTCCTGCTGCTGTCGCAGTTCATCATCTTCCTGCTCGGCTGGCCGCTGGAGTGGAGCGAGATCATCATCATCTTCGTGCCGATCTTCCTGCCGCTGCTGCCGCACTTCGAGATCGACCCGATCCTGTTCGGCGTGCTGGTGGCGCTGAACCTGCAGACCTCGTTCCTGACGCCGCCGATGGCGATGTCGGCCTACTACCTGAAAGGGATCGCGCCGCCACACATCCAGCTGACGACCATCTTCCGCGGCTGCCTGCAGTTCCTGGTCTTCGTCTTCGTGACGATGTTCATCGTCTACGTGTTCCCGGCCAGCTACGAGTGGCTGCCGAACGCGCTGTACGGCAACTGACCGGCGATGGACGCGGCACGCCTGAACTGGCTGACGGCGACCGAGACGGCGCGTCTGGTCGCCGACGGGGCGCTCACCGCCGAGGAGCACGTCCGCGCCTGCCTCGCCCGCATCGAGGAGGCCGAGCCGGCGGTGCAGGCCTGGGCCCACCTGGTGCCCGAGGACGCGCTCGAGCAGGCGCGCGATGCCGACGAGTGCCGCATGCGTGGGCTGCCCGAAGGTCCGCTGCAGGGCGTGGCGGTCGGCATCAAGGACATCATCGACGTGCGCGGCCTGCCGACGGAAAGCGGCACGGTGCTGCACGCCGGCCACGTCGCGCGCCGCGACGCCGCCGTGGTCGCCCGCCTGCGCACGGCCGGCGCCGTCGTGATCGGCAAGACGGTGACAACCGAGCTGGCAAGCTACTCGCCGGGCAAGACGCGCAACCCGCACGACCCCGAGCACACGCCGGGCGGCTCCTCGAGCGGCTCGGCGGCGGCGGTTGCCGCCGGCATGGTGCCGGTCGCCCTCGGCTCGCAGACCAACGGCTCGATCATCCGGCCGGCATCGTTCTGCGGCGTGTTCGGCTTCAAGCCGTCGTTCGGCCTGGTGCCACGCACAGGGGTGCTGACGCTTTCGCGCGCACTCGACCACGTCGGGGTCTTTGCCCGCTCGCTCGAGGACATCGCCCGGGTCACCGAGGCCATCGCCGGCTTCGACGAGGGCGACGCCGACACGCTGCCGCCGCGCACGCGGCCGCCGCTGTCGAAGGTGCTGGCGCAGGACCCGCCGCTGCCGCCGCGGCTGGCGCTGGTGCGCACTCCGTTCTGGTCGCGGCTCGATGACGACGCGCGCGCGGCCTTCGACGAGCTGGCGCAGGCGCTCGGCGAGCAGGGGCAGCCGTTCGACCTGCCGGAGTCGGCGGCACAGGCGGTCGACTGGCACCGGACCATCTTCGAGGCCGACCTGGCGGCGAACTTCGAGCGCGAGTACGAGCAGGGGGCGGAGAAGCTCTCGGCATCGCTGCGCGGGCAGATCGAGCGCGGCCGGCAGGTGCTGGCCGTCGACTACCGCAAGGCGCTGGCCCGCGTCGCGATCCTCAACGAGGCGTTCGAGGCGGTGTTCGAGAACTTCGATGCGATCGTCACGCCGGCGACGCTCGGCACGGCACCGCGCGGGCTCGCCTCGACCGGCGATCCGCTGCTGGCGACCCTGTGGACCTACTGCGGCATGCCGGCACTGAGCCTGCCACTGGCCCGCGGCGACAACGGGCTGCCGCTCGGCATCCAGCTGGTCGGCGCGCGCGGCGACGATGCGCGGCTGCTGCGCACGGCACGCTGGCTTTGCGCCGCGGCGGCGCCAACGCAGTGAGCCGGAACCGGCAGCGACTATCGGGAGACCCAAGATGTGGCTCAAAGTGCTCTTCGGCCTGGTCGGCATCGCGTTGATGCTGGTGTTCGTCTCGCCGGTCGTCGTCAAGATCAAGTCGGTGGCGCTGGTCGCGGTGATCCTGATCGGCGTGGCGATGATGGCCTACGACTTCATCGAGTTCCTGCGCGAACGGGATTGAGGCCTCGGCGGCGCGACATGGAGCACCGCCGTGCTCCGGACGACGGGCGCATCGCGGCGCCCGTTTTTGCTTGTTGCTGCCGGTGAACGCGTTCGCCCGCTCGCTCGCGCCGGTCCTGAACATGCTCGGCGCGGTGGTCGCGATCTTCGCGATCACCATGCTGCTGCCGCTGGGGGTCGCCTTTGTCGCCGACGAGGAGGTGCTGGTCGACTACGACACCGCCTTCCTGATCAGCTTCCTCGGCGGCGCGGCGGTGTGGTGGGCGACGCGGCCGTTCCGGCGCGAACTGCTGCCGCGCGACGGCTTCCTGCTGGTGACGCTGGTGTGGACGGTGCTGCCGGCGTTCGCAGCGCTGCCGCTGTACCTGCACCTGCCGGGCCTGTCGTTCACCGACGCCTACTTCGAGGCGATGAGCGGGCTGACCACCACCGGCGCCACCGTGCTCAGCGGGCTGAACGAGCTGCCGCTGTCGATCAACATCTGGCGCTGCCTGCTGCAGTGGATCGGCGGCATGGGGATCATCGTGCTGGCGGTGGCCATCCTGCCGCTGCTCGGCGTCGGCGGCTCGCAGGTCTTCCGCGCCGAGTCGGCGGGGCCGATGAAGGAGACCAAGCTCACGCCGCGCATCGCCGACACGGCCAAGCTGCTGTACTCGATCTATGTCGGCCTGTCGGCGCTGTGCCTGCTCGCCTACCGGGCCGCCGGGATGGACTGGCCGGACGCCTTCATGCACATGTGCACGACGATGGGGATCGGCGGCTTCTCGTCGCACGACCACAGCTTCGCGCGCTGGGACTCGGTGGCGATCGAGCTGGTGGCCGTCGTGTTCATGACGCTGGCCGGGATCAACTTTGCGCTGCACTTCACGGTCTGGCGCGCCCGCTCGCCGATGGCTTACCTGCGCGACCCCGAGGTGCGCGGCTTCCTGACCGTGCTGGTGCTGGCGGTGCTGGCACTGACCGTGTTCCTGTTCGCGCGCGGCGTCTACCCCGACTGGTCGACCTCGCTGCGCTACGCGCTGTTCAACGGCGTGTCGATCATCACCACCACCGGCTACGCCAGCACCGACTACAACCAGTGGCCGATCGTCGCGCCGATCATGATGCTGTTCCTCGCCGGCTTCGCCACCTGCGCCGGCTCCACTGGCGGCGGCGTCAAGATGATCCGCGCGCTGATCCTGCTGAAGCAGGCGCGGCGGGAGTTCGTGCGCATCCTGCACCCGCGCTCGATCGCTCCGGTGACCGTCAATGGCCGCGTCATCGAGAACAACGTGATCTTCGCCGTGCTCGCCTTCATGCTGATCTACGGCGCGGCGCTGACCTGGCTGACCTTCCTGCTGCTGGTCTCCGGGCTCGACGTGGTCACCGCCTTCACCGCCGTCGTCGCCTGCCTGAACAACATCGGCCCGGGGCTGAACCAGGTGGGCCCGGTGTCCAACTACGCCGTGCTGACCGATTTCGAGACCTGGGTCTGCGCCTTCGCCATGATGATCGGCAGGCTCGAGCTGATGTCGGTGCTGGTGCTGTTCACCCCTGCCTTCTGGCGCAAGTGACGGCGCTGTCGCCGGGCCGCCTGTCGGTCACCGTGCGGGTCGCTGCGACCGTGCCGGCGCGCCAGCTGGCGATCGACGCCTGGCTGCGCTCGCCCGCCGCCGGCTCGCCGCGCCGTCGCGCGGTGCTGGTCGAGGGCGCGCTGTTCGACCGCAGCGCAGCGGATGGCGTGCCGCTGGTCGGACTGGGCGCCGGCTGTCCCTGCTGCACCGGCCTGGTGGCGCTGCGCGTCGCGCTAGCGCGTACGCTACGCAGCCTCCGCCCCGAGGCCATGCTGCTGCTGCTGGCCAGCGACGAGCACCTGCCGCGCCTGCGGCGCCTGCTCGGCAGCGGCGAACTGGGCGTGCCTTTCGAGGTCGAAGACTGAATGGAGCATGCGCGGCTGAACGGCATCGACATCGCCTACCGCGTCGACGGCGACCTGGCGGCGACGCGGCCCTGGCTGGTGTTCGCGCATGCGCTTGGCCATGATCATTCGATGTGGGACGCGCAGGTGGCGGCATTCGGCCGCGCCTGCAACATCCTGCGCTACGACCTGCGCGGGCACGGCGCCAGCGAGGCGCCGCGCGGCGACTACACGCTGCAGCAGATGGCCGACGATCTGCGCGCGCTGCTCGACCACCTGTCGATCCGGCGCTGCCACTTCATCGGCCTGTCGCTCGGCGCGATGGTCGGCCAGCTGGCAGCGATCCGCACGCCGCTGCGCATCGCCTCGCTGACGCTGGCCGGCGCGGCCTGCCGCTTCTCGCCGCAGATGCAACCGGTCTGGGCGAGCCGGATCGCCGCCGTGCGCTCGCCGCTCGGCATGAACGCCATCATCGACGCCACGATCAGCGGCTGGTTCACCGCCGGCTTCTTCGCCACCCGCGCCGCTGACATCGCCCGCTCGGTGCAGGTACTGCGGCGCACCCCGGTCGACGGCTACGCCGGAGCGATCGCGGCGATGTCGCGCGCCGACCTGACCACGCGGCTTGCCGCGATCACCTGCCCGGTGCTGGTGGTGGCCGCTGAAGACGACCGCGTCGTTCCCTTCGCCTATGCGGAGCAGCTGCTGCTGCACATCCCGCAGGCGAGGCTGCAGCGCATCCAAGGTGCTGGCCACCTGTCGAACGTCGAGCAACCGGCCGACTTCAACGCGACGCTGCGCCAGTTCCTCGCCGCCGGCCCCTGACGCCGCCGACCCCTGACGCCGCCGGCGCGGCTGGCTGGCCACGCCGTCAATACCCCTGAGCGCTGCCGGCGATGCTGCCGGGGCTTGATATCGGCGAGCGGGCGCCGATATTGGAAGCAACCGGCGGTCATCGCAACCGGCCGCCGGAGCGTTTCAGGTCAAGCATGCAAACCATCTACAACAGCCCGCTGTTCTGTGTCGTCGAGTTCACCGACTTCGGTGCCGAAGGCGAGCATCCGGCCGGCGGCTTCGAGATCATGGACAAGACGCTGCGCCGCGAGATCTTCCTCGGCGGGCGCGATGCGGCGCAGTTCCGCACCAGCGTGCAGCAGCTCATTTCCGCCGAGCCCTCGGCCGAGGATCTCGACGACTTCCTTGCCGCCTACACCGGCGTGATGACCACGCCGGTCGCGCTGCACTAGGGCCTGCCGACGCTAGGCGCGGCGCTGCTCGCGGGTCACCGCCAGCAGCAGGATCGCTGCCGCGAGCCAGACCAGCAGGAAGAAGAGCCCGGCTTGGAATGCGCCGACGTCGTACTGGCGAACGCCGCCGACGACCGCTCCCTGCCAGCGCGCGTCGAGGATCAGGCCGACCACCGGCATCTGCACCAGCGCGCCGACCATCACTCCCGCATTGACCACGCCGGTGGCCGTGCCCTGCAGGCGAAGCGGCGCCGACTCCTTGGCGAAACCGAACGACAGCACCATGGCGCCGGCGCCGAAGCTGGCGGCCAGCAGCAGCGGCACCAGCAGGGCCAGCGGCGCGGTCGGCGCCGCGGTGAGCACGGCAAAACCCGCCAGCATCACCGCCGCGCCGACCAGAAACGGCAGCTTGCGGCGCTGCAGACGGTCCGACCAGAGACCGAACAGCGGCCCGCCGGCGGCGAACAGCACCAGCATGCCCGCCGTGATCAGCGAGGCCTGCGCGACGCTGATCCCGTGCACCTGCGACAGCAGCGGCACGCCCCACAAGCCGGTGAAGGCGAGGAAGGCACCGCACACGCCCGAGTTCACCAGCGCCAGCCGCCATGGATTCGGATAACGGAGGATCGCGCGCAGATCGGCGCCGATCGAGGCCCGCGGCGCGTCGCGTGCGGCGCCCGGCAGGTGGCTGGCGAAGCCGCGCTCGACCGGGTCGTCGCGCATCAGCAGTCCGATCGCCAGCGCCAGCCCCAGCGCCAGCACGCCCGACGTGGCGATGATGCTGCGCCAGCCCAAGGCATCGGCAAGCAGCCGCAACGGCGGGCCGGCCAGCACCGCGCCCAGCGTGCCGACCGCCAGCGACAGGCCCGACAGGGTGGCGAAGCGCGCCGGCGCGAACCAGTGCGTGACGAGTTTGAGCATCGACACCCAGGCCACGCCATGGGCGGCGCCGATCAGCGCCCGCCCGAGTCCGGCGACGATGGCCGTCTCGGCCCAGGCGAAGATCAGGCTGCCGGCGCCGGCGACGATGGCGCCGGCCAGGAACATGCGGCTCGGCCCGAGGCGGTCCACCACCATGCCGGTCGGCACCTGCACGGCGGCATAAGCGTAGTAGTAGAAGGCCGACAGGTTGCCCAGCCCGGCGGCCGACAGCGCGAAGTCGCGCATCAGGTCGGGCGCCAGCGATGCCGGCGTGATGCGTTGGAAGAAACCGAACAGGTAGAACGCAGCCGCCAGGCCCCACATCAGCGCCGACAACCGCAGCGGTGGAGGCTGCATTTCAGGGCAAAGCGCGACGGGCCGTCAGGAACCAGCGCTCATTCTAGAGTGCAGCGACTGTCGGGCCGTGCCGGAGCGGCCGAACGAGAGCTCGAGGTCGCCATCGACCGGCGCCTGGCCGCAAGCCAGCGACCCGAGTGTCGAGTTCCAGGCCGCTCGCCGTGCGCGCGCCGGGGCGACCATCGGCCGCGGTCGCGCGCGGCGCCGCCGAACGTGCAGCGGCGCAGCGGCGTCAGACCTGCCGCCAGGGCAGGCCGTGCCTGCGCCAGCCGCCGATGGTGCCGCGGTGATGGTCGCGATCGAGTTCGCCCTCGAAGCCCTCGAGCACGTTGGCGACGTCGGTGAAACCGTGCGCCTCGAGCGCGGCGCCGGCGTCGAGCGTGCGCTTGCCGCTGCGGCAGATCAGCACGATCGGACGCTCCTTGCGGCCGGCCATGCGCAGCACCTCGTCGGCGAAATGCGGATTGACCTCGAAGTCCGGCGCCGTGTTCCACTCGATGTTGATCGCGCCGACCGGATGGCCGACGTAGTAGTGCTCGATCTCCGTGCGGCAGTCGATCAGCAGCGCGTTGGGGTTGGCCTGCAGCAGGTCGTGGGCTTGCTGTGGCGTGAGGTGCTTCATTTCGGGCTCCCGGGCCGCCGATTATCGACAGCGGCGGCCGGGCCCGCCGTAACGAGAACGCATATGCAAATGACCGGCGATGATCAGCCGGCGCGGCCGCAGGCGGCGAGTCGACGCGCAATACAATGACCGCCCCTGACCGCAAGGCTGCCGATGTCCCCTTCCCGCGTCGAAGCGCGGCTGCGCGAACTGCTCGCCCGCCGCATCCTGATCCTCGACGGCGCCATGGGCACGATGATCCAGCGCCACCGGCTCGGCGAGGCCGAGTTCCGTGGCACGCGCTTTGCCGGTCATCGGCGAGACCTGCGCGGAAACAACGAGCTGCTGCAGCTGACGGCGCCGCAGGTCATCCGCGAGATCCACGAGCAGTACCTGGCCGCCGGCGCCGACATCGTCTCGACCAACACCTTTGGCGCTACGCGCACGGCGCAGGAGGACTACGGCCTGGCCGGGCTGGCCTACGAGATGAACGTCGAGGCCGCCAGGATCGCCCGTGCGGCGGTGGCGCGCTTCGCCACGGCCGACAGGCCGCGCTTCGTCGCCGGTGCGATGGGCCCGACGCCGAAGACGGCGTCGATCTCGCCCGACGTCAATGACCCCGGCGCGCGCAACGTCACCTTCGACGAGCTGGTGCTGGCCTACGGCGAGCAGGCGCGGGGGCTGCTCGACGGCGGCGCCGACATCCTGCTGATCGAGACGATCTTCGACACCCTGAACGCCAAGGCGGCGATCTTCGCCGTCGAGCAGGAGTTCGAGGCTCGCGGCGCCCGCTGGCCGGTGGTCATCTCCGGCACGGTGACCGACGCCTCCGGCCGCATCCTGTCGGGGCAGACGGTGGCGGCGTTCTGGCACTCGGTGCGCCATGCGCGCCCGCTGGCGGTCGGGCTGAACTGCGCGCTCGGCGCGGCGCTGATGCGGCCCTACATCGAGGAGCTGTCGGCGATCGCCGACACCTTCGTCAGCGTCTATCCGAACGCCGGCCTGCCGAACCCGATGTCGGAGACCGGATTCGACGAGACGCCGCAGGTCACCTCCAGCCTGCTCGCCGAGTTCGCGCAGGCGGGATTCGTCAACATCGCCGGCGGCTGCTGCGGCACCACCCCCGAGCACATCGCCGCGATTGCCCGGGCGATCGACGGCGCCTCGCCGCGCCGGGTGCCGTCGGCGGCGCCGCTGATGAGGCTGTCGGGCCTGGAGGCGGTGACCATCGGCGACGACGCGCTGTTCGTCAACGTCGGCGAGCGCACCAACGTCACCGGCTCGAAGGCCTTCGCGCGGATGATCCTCAACGGCCAGTTCGAGGAGGCGGTGGCGGTGGCGCGCCAGCAGGTGGAAAACGGCGCGCAGATCATCGACGTCAACATGGACGAGGCGATGCTCGACTCGGCGGCGGCGATGACGCGCTTCCTGAACCTGATCGGCGCCGAGCCGGACATCGCCCGCGTGCCGGTGATGATCGACAGCTCGTCGTTCCGCGTGATCGAGGCCGGCCTGAAGTGCGTGCAGGGCAAGTGCATCGTCAACTCGATCTCGCTGAAGGAGGGCGAGGCCGAGTTCCTGCGCCAGGCGACGCTGGCCCGCCGCTACGGCGCGGCGGTGATCGTGATGGCGTTCGACGAGCAGGGCCAGGCCGACAGCTTCGAGCGCAAGGTGGCCATCTGCCGGCGCAGCTACGAGCTGCTGGTCCAGCAGGCGGGCTTCCCGGCCGAGGACATCATCTTCGACCCGAACATCTTCGCCATCGCCACCGGCATCGAGGAGCACGACAACTACGCGGTCGACTTCATCGAGGCGACGCGCTGGATCCGCCACCACCTGCCGCACGCCAAGGTCAGCGGCGGCGTGTCGAACGTCAGCTTCAGCTTCCGCGGCAACGACCACGTGCGCGAGGCGATCCACACGGTGTTCCTGTACCACGCGATCAAGGCCGGCCTGACGATGGGCATCGTCAACGCCGGCCAGCTGGGCGTGTACGAGGACATCGAGCCCGAGCTGCGCCAGCGGGTCGAGGATGTGGTCCTGAACCGGCGGCCGGACGCCGGCGAGCGGCTGGTGGCGTTCGCCGAGCAGGTCAGGGCCGGCGGCAGGGAAAGGAAGGAAGACCTCGCCTGGCGCGCCGGGCCGGTCGACAAGCGGCTGGCGCACGCGCTGATCCACGGCATCACGCAGTACATCGTCGAGGACACCGAGCAGTGCCGCGCCGCGGTCGCCGCGCGCGGCGGGCGCCCGATCGAGGTGATCGAGGGGCCGCTGATGGACGGCATGAACATCGTCGGCGACCTGTTCGGCGCCGGCAAGATGTTCCTGCCGCAGGTGGTCAAGAGCGCGCGGGTGATGAAGCAGGCGGTGGCGCACCTGGTGCCGTTCATCGAGGCGGAGAAGGCCGAGCTTGCCGCCGCCGGCGGCGAGGTACGCGCCAAGGGCAAGTTGGTGATCGCCACCGTCAAGGGCGACGTGCACGACATCGGCAAGAACATCGTCGCCGTCGTGCTCCAGTGCAACAACTTCGAGGTCGTCAACCTGGGCGTGATGGTGCCGGCGGAGAAGATCCTCGCCGCCGCGCGCGAGGAGAAGGCCGACATGATCGGCCTTTCCGGGCTGATCACGCCGTCGCTCGAGGAGATGGCCCACGTGGCGCGCGAGATGCAGCGGCAGGGCTTCAGCATGCCGCTGCTGATCGGCGGCGCCACCACCAGCCGCGTGCACACGGCGGTGAAGATCGCGCCCAACTACACGCGCGGGCCGGTGATCTACGTCTCGGACGCCAGCCGCTCGGTCGGCGTGTGCCAGAACCTGGCCTCCGACGAGGCGGCGCAGCGCTTCATCGCCGAGATCACGGCCGATTACGAGCGGGTGCGCGAGCAGCACGCGGCGAAGAAAGGGCCTGAACTGGTCACGCTGGCCGCGGCACGCGCCAACGCCAGCCGCATCGACTGGGCCGGCTACCTGCCGCCGAAGCCGAAGTTCCTCGGCCGGCGGCTGTTCCGCAACTACGACCTGGCGATGATCGCCAAGTACGTCGACTGGGGGCCGTTCTTCCAGACCTGGGACCTGCACGGGAAGTTCCCGCAGATCCTCGCCGACGAAGTGGTCGGCGAGCACGCGCGGCAGGTGTTCGCCGAGGGCGAGAAGATGCTCGAGCGGATCATCGCCGAGCGCTGGCTGACCGCCAACGGCGCGCTGGCGTTCTACCCGGCCAACTCGGTCGGCGACGACATCGAGATCTACGCCGACGAGACCCGCCGCGACGTGCTGTTCACCTGGCACGGCCTGCGCCAGCAGACGCGCAAGCCGGTCGTCGACGGACGGCCCAACCCCAACCAGTGCCTGTCGGACTTCATCGCGCCGAGAGAGACCGGCATCGCCGACTACATCGGGATGTTCGCCGTCACCAGCGGCATCGGCCTCGAAAGGCGCGAGGCGATCTTCCACGCCAGGAACGACGACTACGGCGCGATCATGCTCAAGGCGATCGCCGACCGGCTCGCCGAGGCGTTCGCCGAGCTGCTGCACGAGCGGGTGCGGCGCGACCTGTGGGGCTACGCCTTCGGCGAGGACCTCACCGGCGAGCAGCTCATTCGCGAGGGCTACCGCGGCATCCGCCCGGCGCCGGGCTATCCGGCCTGTCCCGAGCACGCGGTCAAGCGCGTGATGTTCGAGGTGCTCGGCGCGGCGGAGATCGGCATGGGACTGACCGAGAACTACGCGATGACGCCGCCGTCGTCGGTCTCCGGCTTCTACTTCTCGCACCGGCAGGCAAGGTACTTCAACGTCGGCCGCATCGGCCGCGACCAGCTCGAGGACCTGGCGCGGCGCAAGCACGAGACGGTCGACGAGCTCGAGCGCTGGCTGGCGCCGAACCTGGGCTGAGGCCGGGCGCGCCACACTCGAGCCGCCGCCGCTGGCCCGACGCCGCCGCCGGCCGCAACCGCCGCGCTGCGGCCGGCGAGCCTTGATCTGGGTCGGATCGTTCCCATGTTCGACGGGTAAGGTTTATCCGCTGCGGACCCTCCGGAGGCCGCGATGACGTCAATGAACGAGCCGGCGACGAGACCGGCCGCGGTGGCGGGGATGTTCTACCCCGCATCCGCCTCCGAACTCACCCGTCAGGTCGACGATCTGCTCGCCGCGTCGGCGGCTCGCGAGCGCGCGCCGGCGCCGAAGGCGCTGATCGCCCCCCACGCCGGCTACGTCTATTCCGGGCCGATCGCGGCAAGCGCCTATGCGCAGCTCCGCTCGCAGCGCGGCCGCATCCGCCGCGTGGTGCTGCTCGGCCCGGTGCACCGGGTGCCGGTGCGGGGGCTGGCGCTGCCGGGAACGGACCGCTTTGCCACGCCGCTCGGTACCGTCGAGGTCGATGCTCAGGCGGTCGCCGCGCTGCGCGACCTGCCGCAGGTCGTCGAAAGCCCGCCGGCGCACGCCGCCGAGCATTCGCTGGAGGTCCATCTGCCGTTCCTGCAACGGCTGCTCGGCGAGTTCTCGCTGGTTCCGCTGGCGGTCGGCGACGCGACTGCCGAGGAGGTCGCGGCCGTGCTCGGGCGGCTGTGGGGCGGCGAGGAAACGCTGATCGTCGTCAGCTCCGACCTGTCGCACTACCTGCCCTACGACACCGCGCGGCACGTCGACCAGGACACGGTCGAGCACCTGCTGTCGCTCGACGTCGAGCTCGACCACGAGCGCGCCTGCGGCGCCACGCCGATCAACGGCCTGCTGCTCGCCGCGCGGCGGCAGGGGCTGCAGGCCGAGCTGCTCGACCTGCGCAATTCGGGCGACACCGCCGGCGACCGTCGCCGCGTGGTCGGCTACGCGGCCATCGCCTTGCGGCCGCCGGCGCCCGCCGAGGCGCTCGCCGGCGCCGGGGTCGACGAGGCTGCCGACAGGGGCCGCGTGCTGCTCGCGCACGCCCGCTCGGCGATTGCCGAGGCGCTGCGCCTGGCCGCGCACCCGGCACCGGAGCGGGCATTCCTGCAACGTCCGGGCGCCACCTTCGTGACGCTGCGCAGCTGCGGCGGGCTGCGCGGCTGCATCGGCTCGCTGCAGGCGCGGCGCCCGCTCGGCGCCGACGTGCGCGCCAACGCGGTGGCGGCGGCCTTCGACGACCCGCGCTTCGCGCCGCTGCGCGCCTCCGAGTACGGCGAGATCGACGTCGAGGTCTCGCTGCTGTCGGCCGCCTTGCCGCTGCCGGCGGCGAGCGAGTACGACCTGCACACGCAGCTGCGCGCCGGGGTCGACGGGCTGATCCTCGAACTGGGCGGTCGCCACAGCACCTTCCTGCCGCAGGTGTGGGAGATGCTGCCGGGCGCGCGCGAGTTCGTCGACGAGCTGAAGCGCAAGGCCGGCCTGCCGCGCGACTTCTGGTCCGACGAGCTGCGCTTCTCCCGCTACACGGTCGAGAAGTTCGCCGAGAACCAGATCGCATGAATCCCGCCGTCACCAAACGAGACGCCGGCCAGCAGCCGGACGAGCACCACCCGGCACGCTGGTGGCACCTGCTTGACGACGGCCGCATCCAGTGCGACCTGTGCCCGCGCGACTGCAAGCTGCACGACGGCCAGCGCGGCCTGTGCTTCGTGCGCAAGCGCGAAGGCGACGCCATGGTGCTCACCACCTACGGCCGCTCGTCGGGTTTCTGCGTCGACCCGATCGAGAAGAAGCCGCTCGCCCACTTCTACCCCGGCTCGTCGGTGTTCAGCTTCGGCACCGCCGGCTGCAACCTGGCCTGCAAGTTCTGCCAGAACTGGGACATCTCGAAGTCGACCGAGATGGACCGGCTGATGGATGCGGCCTCGCCGACGGCGATCGCCGAGGCCGCGCTCGCCTCCGGCTGCCGCAGCGTCGCCTACACGTACAACGACCCGGTGATCTTCGCCGAGTACGCGATCGACACCGCGATCGCCTGCCGCGCGCGCGGCCTGGCCAACGTGGCGGTGACGGCCGGCTACATCCACGCCGAGCCGCGCGCCGAGTTCTACGCGCAGATCGACGCCGCCAACGTCGACCTGAAGGCGTTCACCGAGGAGTTCTACTTCAGGCTGACCGGCGCGCACCTGGCGCCGGTGCTGCAGACGCTGCAGTACCTGGTGCACGAGACGAACGTGTGGACCGAGATCACCACGCTGCTGATCCCGACCAGGAACGACTCCGACGGCGAGATCCGCGACATGTGCCGGTGGATCGCCAGGGAACTGAAGCCCGACGTGCCGCTGCACTTCACCGCCTTCCACCCGGACTACAAGATGGACGACCTGCCGCACACGCCGGCGTCGACGCTGGCGCG
Source organism: Burkholderiales bacterium (assembly GCA_020355165.1). Taxonomy (GTDB): domain Bacteria; phylum Pseudomonadota; class Gammaproteobacteria; order Burkholderiales; family Burkholderiaceae_F; genus JADJWR01. The sequence goes on along the minus strand of CP070661.1, from coordinate 24,806 downwards.
TGCGCGGCGCATCGCGCTGGAAGAGGGCTTGCAGCACGTCTACACCGGCAACGTGCACGACCGCGAAGGCGGCACGACCTTCTGCCCGCGCTGCCACGCGGCGCTGATCGAGCGCGACTGGCACCGCATCGTGCGCTACGAGCTGACCGACGACGGCCGCTGCCCGCACTGCGCCACCGCCATTGCCGGCCGCTTCGCGCCGTACCGCGGCAGCTTCGGCAACCGCCGCTTCGCGGTGAAGGTGGCGCGCTGAGCGCCGGCGGCAGCGCGGACCGGTCGCCGGAGCAAGCCTTGACAGAGAGCGCCGAGCGACCGCTGGTGAATGCGGGCGACGCCTGGCGCTTCGCCAGGCACGACCGCCTGCGCCAGGCCCGCTTCGAGGAGACGCGCCGAGTGCTCGGTGTCGACAAGCAGCGCATCGTCTGCGAGCTCGCCTCGACCGACCCGGCGTTCGCCGCCGGCCGGGCCGAGTACACGCGCGAGTGGAACCTGCTGTCGCGGCCGGCAGCGGCCGTTGCCGGCGACCCGGCCGACCCGGACAACCGCTGGCGCTGGACGCCGCACTATCCGCAGTTCCGCTTCCCGCTTTCCGTCGGGCGCGCCTGGCATGGCCAGGCAACGGCCGAGAACCGCGCCACCGGTACGCGCAACGTGCACACCTACCGGGCGAGCGTGCTGCCGGCGGCGCTGCTGGCCGTGCCCGGCGGCAGCTTCGAGGTGCTGCCGGTCAGGTTCGAGTCGACCGTGGCCAGCGACGACGGCCAGTCGCAGCTCGGCTGGCGTAACGAGGAAACGCTGTTCTACGCCCGGCGCGCCAATCTGTTCGTGTTCTACGAGCAGACGGTCACCGGGCCCGACGGCAAGGCGGCGCGGCAACTGGTGCTCGAGCTGCTGCTGTACCAGCCGGCGCGATGACGCCGCCGCGGCTGGCGGTGCCGCGGTCGGACTATCCTCCCGATGACACGAACGGAGCAGGAGATGCCGATGCTGCTTGGCTGCATCGCCGACGATTTCACCGGTGCCACCGACCTGGCCGGCACCATCGCCAACGCGGGGCTCACCGCGGTGCAGGTCAACGGAGTGCCGGAAACCGGCCTGCGGATCGATCCTGCCGACGCAGTCGTGGTGGCGCTGAAGTCGCGCACCATCGAAGCGGCCAGCGCGGTGGCCCAGTCGCTCGCCGCACTGGCCTGGCTGCGGTCGCAGGGCGCGCAGCGGTTCTATTTCAAGGTCTGCTCGACCTTCGACTCGACGCCGGCGGGCAACATCGGCCCGGTGGCCGATGCACTGTGCGAGGCGCTGGGCGCGAGGCTCAATGTCGTCACGCCGGCGTACCCGCGCAATGCCCGCACCGTCTACCAGGGCCACCTCTTCGTCGGTGAGTCGCTGCTGTCGGACACCGGCATGCGCACCCACCCGCTGACGCCGATGACCGACAGCAACCTGGTCCGCGTGCTCGCCGCGCAGACGCCGCGCCGCGTCGGCCTGCTGCCGCATGCGGTGACCGCCCGCGGGCCGGCGGCCGTGGCGGCGCAGCTCGAATCGCTCGCCGCAGACGGCTGCCGGCACGTCATCGCCGACGCGATCGACGACGCGCAGCTCGAGCTTCTCGGCGCCGTGCTGGCGCCGCAGTGGCTGGCCACTGGCGGCTCCGGGCTGGCGGCCGGAATGGCCGCCGCGCTGCGCACGCGGGCGACGGCCGCCGGCGCCGCGGCGACCGGCTGGCCAAGCGGGCCGGGCGTGATCCTTGCCGGCAGCTGCTCGGCGGCGACGCTGGCACAGATCGAGAGGGTCAAGGACGCGTTGCCGCGACTGCGGCTCGATCCGGTCGCCCTGCACCGCGATCGCGGCGCGGCGGCCGCCGCGCTCGACTGGGCCAGGGCGCGCCTGGGCGAGCGGCCGCTGCTGATCTATGCCTCGGCCCCGCCGGAGCAGGTCGCGGCGGCGCAGGCGGCGCTCGGCCGCGAACAGGCCGCGCAGGTGGTCGAGGACGCGTTGCGGACCATCGCCGTCGGCCTGGCAGCGGCCGGTGCGCGACGATTCGTGGTCGCCGGCGGCGAGACCTCCGGCGCGGTGGTCGAGGCGCTCGGCGTACGGGCGCTGGCCATCGGCCCGGAGATCGCGCCGGGCGTGCCGTGGACACGGGCCGCCGACGGCAAGCCCTACGCGCTGGCGCTGAAGTCCGGCAACTTCGGCGGTCCGGACTTCTTCACCCGCGCATTCGAGCTCGCGCCGTGAACATGACCGCGGTGCGAAGATGAGCGAATCGGCCGCGCGTGAATCGGTGGTGCGCATCGCCCGCTCGATGTTCGAGCGCGGATTGACGCACGGCTCGACCGGCAACATCAGCGTGCGGGTCGACGACGGCTGGCTGATGACGCCGACCGGGTCGAGCTTCGGCGATCTCGACCCGGCGCGACTGTCGAAGCTCGATGCCGCGGGCCGGCACGTCGGCGGCGACGCGCCGACCAAGGAGGCGTTCCTTCATCGCGCCATGTACGGCGAGCAGCCGCGCTTTGCCGCCGTCGTGCACCTGCACTCGGTGCACTCGGTGGCGGTGTCGGTCCTCGCCGACGTCGATGCCAGCGACGCGCTGCCGCCGCTGACGGCGTATTACGTGATGCGGGTCGGCAGGCTGCCGCTGCTGCCGTACTTCGCGCCGGGCGACGCCAGGCTCGCCGAGGCGGTGCGCAGCCATGCCGGCCGGCATCACGCCCTGCTGCTTGCCAACCACGGGCCGGTGGTCGCCGGCACCTCGCTCGCCGCCGCCGCCGACGCGATCGAGGAACTGGAGGCAACCGCGCGCCTGTACCTGCTGCTGCGGCACGAGCGGCTGCGTCCGCTGGACGGCGAGCAGGTCGCCGAGCTGCGCCGCCGCTACCCGCTGTGAGGCTCGGACGGCGCAGCCGGCTGGCCGAGCACGCCGGCCTCGTGCAGGAACTGCGCGCATAGATCGGTGAGCGGCGCCCCGCCGCGCGCGCAGTACGGGTGCCCGCCGGGGCCGCCGCTCCACTGGTGGCCAAGGCCGGCGACCTCGATGCGGCGGACGTGCAGCGACGTCCCGCTGAGAAAGTCGGTCACCGTGACCGCGCCGCTGGCCACCGTCTCGCCGCGCCCGACTTCGAATTGCCCGCGGCGCAGCGATTCGAGCGCCTGCTCCTGCAGCTGCCCGGCGCAGCGGGGGCTGACGACCGCGTCGTCGGCGCCGTGAACGATGGCGAGCCGCGCGCAGGCACCGGCCTGCCTGCCGAGGGCGGTGGCCGGCGGCAGCAGCAGCCCGCGCTTGATCACGTCGCGCGGGTCCTGCATGTTGAACGGGCCGAGCAGCGGCGGCGCCGCAATCACCGCTGCCGCGCGGATGCGGCCGGGCAGATGGAAGGCAAGCAGCGCGGCCAGCCCGCCGCCGGCCGAGATGCCGAGCGCCGCCACCGCGCCGCCCTGCACGCGCACGCGCTGCTCGACCGCCTCGAGCATCGCCCGGATGACCCGCAGTTCGCCCTCGCCGCGCTGCGCCTGCGGCGCGAACCAGTTCCAGCAGCGGTAGGGGTTGGCCAGCCGCCGCTGCTGCGGGCAAAGCAGCCGCAGCCGGGCGCGGTCGGCGAGCTGCGTCAGCCCGGCGGCGAAGGCAAAGCCGAGCGCCTGCTGCCGGCAGCCGTGCAGCACGATCAGCAGCGGCGCCGCCTCGTCGTCCGCCAGTCCCGCCGGCGCGTAGAGCGCGAAGCGCCACGAGCGCGGCGCAAACGGGCCGGGCAGCCAGTGCGCGCCGGCCACGCGGACCTTCCCTCGCTGCCACCGGCCTTGCCACAGGCCGAGCCGGACCGCGAGCCAGGTGCGCAGCCCGAGCAGGCGATCGCCGATCCAACGCCACATCCGGGCAAGCTAGCATGCGGCCCGTTGGCGCCGACCGGCGACACCCGCCGGGGCGCTTGGTGCGGCAGCGGCAGCGCGGCGGAGATCTCGATGAACTCAGCGAGCTTCAAGGAATTCGAGGCCCAGGCACGGGCGCAGGGCTTCGACGAGGTGACCGAGCGGCACTGGGATCCGAGGGTGGTGCTCGAGACGCACACGCACCCGTTCGCGGTCAGCGCACTGGTGGTGCGCGGCGAGATGTGGCTGACCGTCGGCGACGACACGCGCCACCTCCGCCCGGGCGACACCTTCGAGCTCGAGCGCGACGTGCCGCACGCCGAGCAGTATGGCGTCGAAGGAGCGACCTATTGGGCGGCGCGCCGGCACGGCGTCCCGGTCGCGCCGGAGGCGAGCGGGGACGACTGAGGCAGGCACCAGCCGAGCTGGCCGCGCGGTTCATGCGGCCTGCCGGCGCAGCTCGGTTGCGCCGCTCAGCCGCCGCTCAGCGCCTGCACGATGCACAGCTCGTCCGCCGGTCGCAGCGGCTGCGCCAGGTCGAAGGTCTGCCCGCCGTTGACGAAGAAGCGGATGTGCCGGCGCATCCGCTCCTGCTCGTCGATCATGCGGAAGCGGATGCCCGGAAACTGCCGCTCTAGGTCGGCGAGCACCTCGCCGATCGTCGCGCCGGTGGCCTCGACCCAGCGACGTTCGCCGGTGTACGAACGAAGGGGGCTGGGAATCAGCACCTTCATCGCCGCTGCCCGCCCCTAGCGCAGCTCGCCCGCCTCGACCGCGTAGATCTCCGGCAGGCCACGCGCGATGCACGACCACCGGCCGCCTTCGTCGCGGCTCGCCCACAACTCGCCACCGGTGGTGCCGAAGTACAGGCCGACCGGCTCGCCGCCATCGGCGCACATCGCCTGCCGCTTGACCGTCCACCACGCCTGCTCGCGCGGCAGTCCGGCGTCGAGCCGCTGCCAGCTGCGGCCGCCGTTGCGCGTGCCATAGACGGCCGGCTTGCCGTCGGGGCTGGTGCGCGGCCAGACGCTGCGGCCGTCCATCGGCAGCACCCAGGCGGTGTCCGCATCGCGCGGATGCACGACCATGTTGAAGCCGATGTCGCCGACCCTCTTCGGCATCCTGCTGCCGATGCGAACCCAGGTGTTCGACGGCCGGTCGATGCGGTAGATGCCGCAGTGGTTCTGCTGGTAAAGGCGGTCGGGGTGGCTCGGGCAGATGCGGATGCAGTGCGGGTCGTGCACCGTGGGGTCGTCACGGGGGAAGCCCTCGACCACGTCGAGACCGTCGATCAGGGTGCGGAAGGTGGTGCCGCCGTCGGTCGACTCGTGCACGCCGCCGCCGGACATGCCGAAGTACAGGTGCTTCGGGTCGCGCGGGTCGACGATGATCGAGTGCAGCTTCGGCCCATCGGGCGTGCCGTCCTGCACCGTGCCGAACCACTTCAGGTACTGCGGGTCGTCGTTGACATGGGAGAACGGCGACCAGGTCACGCCACCGTCGGCCGAGCGGAACAGCCCCTGCGGCGAAGTGCCGGCGTACCAGACGTTCGGCTCGGCGGCCGTCGACGGCGTCAGCCAGAAGGTGTGGTCGACCGCGCGGCCGCTGCCGTCGGCCCGCTTGGCGAACGCCGGCGGCCGGGCCGCCTCCTTCCAGCTGCGGCCCCGATCGGTCGAGCGGAACACCGTCGGGCCGAGATGGCCGGTCCTGGCCGCAGCGAGCAGCGTGCGGCCGTCGCGCGGATCGAGTACCAGGTGATGGATCACGTGGCCGAGGAAATGCGGGCCGTCGATGCGCCACGCGCGGCGCGCGCCATCGCCGTGCAGCAGCCACGCGCCCTTGCGCGTGGCGACGAGGAGCACGACGCGCCGTCCGACTTTCTTCGCCGTCGACTTTCCTGCGCGGGCGGCCGGCTTGACCGTGCGCTGTGCGGTGCGCGCCATCGCTGTCTTCCTCCGCTGTTGCCGGGGACGGTGATCGGCCACCCCTCCGGCGGCCACCGACGGTCATTGTCGTGCCGCCTGCGCCGATCACGAAGTACCGATGCAAGAACGAGGGATGTCCCGACGGTGCGCCGCGCAATGCCCGGCGCGACGCCACATGATCGGAGCAGTGCGGTCGAAAACGAGGGATGCCGCCGGGTCACGCCCCGCCTGCCCGGCGCGCCGCGTCACATGACGGGAGCGGTGCGGTCGAGATAGCCGCCGATGGCGTCGGCAGGCACCGGCGGACTGAACAGGAAGCCCTGCATGATGTGACAGCCGAGGCGCCGCAGCTCGTTCATCTGGCGGACCTCCTCGACTCCCTCGGCCACCAGCCGCAGGCCCATCTTGCCGGCAATGCCGATCACCGCCGAGACGATCGAGTTGCTCGCCGCCGAGCGGCCGACGTCGTGCACGAAGCTGCGGTCGACCTTCAGCGCGCGCACCGGCAGCCGGTGCAGGTAGCGCAGCGACGAGTACTTGACGCCGAAGTCGTCGATCGTCAGCGCGACGCCGTGGCGGGCGAGCTCGGCGGCCTGCAACACCGCGCTGTCGTCGTCCAGCTGCTCGTGCTCGGTCAGCTCCAGCTCGAGCGAAGACGGCGGCAGTGCATGGCGCTCGAGCGTCGAGGCGACCGTGCCGGCGAAGTCGTCGCGCCGGAAGTCCTGCGCCGACAGATTGACCGCGACACGCAGCTGCTGGTGCCCGCGCGCACGCCAGCGGCGCAGGCTGTCGCAGGCGCAGTCGAGCACGCGCACGCTGATCACGTGCGCCAGCCCGGCACGTTCCGCCGCCGGCAGGAAGTTGGCAGGCGCGAGAAGGCCGCGCGTCGGATGCCGCCAGCGCACCAGCGCCTCGAGCGTTTCCACGCGGCCCGTACCGAAGTTGTGGATCGGCTGGTAGTGGACCTTGAACTCGCCGCGCAGCAGGCCGTCGCGCACCTCGCGTCCGGTGACCACGGCGTGCCGGTCGGCCACCGCCGGCAGCAGCCACGACGAGGCCCAGTCGCGGTGCGCGCCGGGCTGGGCGACGACGACGTCGATGCCGGCCTCCTTGGCGCTGCGCAGCGCCGATCGCGACGCATACAGCAGCGACCGCACGTCGCGGCCGTGCGCCGGGCACAGCGACATGCCGACATGCGCCGCCACCTGGTGCGGGCGATCGTTGAGCTGGAACGGATCATCGAGAGCACGCAGCGTGTCGCGCGCCGCCGCCACCGCGCTCGCCGAGTCGAACACGTCGGCCAGCAGCACCGCGAATTCGTCGCCGCCGAGCCGCGTCACCAGGTCATCGCCGCGCAACCGGTTGGCCAGGCGCCGCCCGACCATCTCGAGGAAGCGGTCGCCGGTGGCGAAACCGTGCGCCTGGTTGATCGCGTGAAAACCGTCGATGTCGATGACCAGCAGCGCCAACGACGAGGCTGGCGTTGCCATGGCCTGCTGCAGGCGCTCGAAGAAGGCCGCCGGACCGACGATGCTCGCTCGACCGGCCGTTTCGACAACTGCGCCGCGCCCGGGCGTGCTGCCGAATGCTGGGGAGGCTGGCTGATCGCCCAGTGACATCGAGTCACTGAACCGGTGCGGGTTGCGGATCGGAGCCGGGTCGCTCATGCCCCGGCCGGACACCGAAAGCTCATCGCGGCAATGCCGATGGATTAGCCATCAAGCTAAAGTAACGCATCGCTTTTGCCCTGTAAATGCTTGATTGGCATAGTGCCGGCAAGACGGTATGCCGCCATCCCATGGAGGCGCCGGCAACAGGCGGCGCGGCAACCGGCCTCAGGCGCCGGACTTGGCCAGCAGCGTGAAGTGCTCCACCGCCGGCGGCTGCGCAAAGAACGGGCCGACGATCGCCCGCCACTCGCCGAAAGCGGCCGAGCCGCGAAACTCGACCGTGTGGTCCTCGAGCTGCTCCCAGAAGATCATCAGCAGGTAGCGCTCGGGCGACTCGATGCCCTTGTTGACCTTGTAGCCGCGGAAGCCCTTGGCCTTGCTGATCACGGTGACGAGGCCGCGCACGATGGCCTCGTCGAAGGCGGCCTGCTGGCCGGGCTGGATGCGGATGTCGGCGAGTTCGAGAATCATCGGAAGCTCCGTCGGAGGACTGCGAACTGCATCGTACCGATGTCCACGCGCGGCACTGCCCGCCCGCTGGCCCGGATGCCGCCTACACTGGCTGCGCTGCGCGTTGCCCGGCCCGTGTCCACCTTCCTGCATCACCTCGAAATCGCCGCGCCGCTGTTCCTGCTGGTGCTGGCCGGCTACCTGCTCGCCGCGTCCGGGCGCTGGCCGAAGGCGGTCAGCGAGGCGCTGGCGAAGTTCGTCTTCGCGGTGGCGGTGCCGGCGCTGCTGTTCTCGCTGATGAGCGACTTCTCGAAGCTGCCGCCGGTGGACGCGCGGCTGCTGATCGCCTTCTTCGGCGGCTGCCTGGTCGTCTTCGCTCTCGGCCGACTGATCGGCCTGTGGCTGTTCGGCCTGAACGGCGTGCAGCAGTCGGTGTTCGCGCTCGGCGGCATCTTCGCCAACAACGTGCTGCTCGGCGTGCCGATCGTCAAGGCCACGCTCGGCGAGGCGGCGATGCCGTCGGTGGCGCTGGTGCTGGTGTTCAACTCGCTGACGCTGTGGACCCTGGTGACGGTGTCGGTCGAATGGGCGCGGCACGGCGAGCTGTCGCTGCGCGGATTCGGCAACACCCTGCGCAGCGTGCTCACCAACCCGGTCGTCGCCTCGGTACTGGCCGGCGCCGCCTTCGGCCTGACCGGCCTGCCGCTGCCGGCACTGATCGGCAGGCCGCTGTCGCTGCTCGGCGGCTCGGCGATCCCGCTGTCGCTGATCGTGCTCGGCATGGGGCTGGCCGAGTACGGCGTGCGCTCCGGCTGGCGCGAGGCGTCGGCGATCACCGCCATCAAGCTGATCGCGCAGCCGGCGGTCGTCTGGGCACTCGCCTGGCTGCTCGACCTGCCGCCGGTCGAGACGCAGGCGGTGGTGCTGCTGGCGGCACTGGCCGTCGGCATCAACGTCTACCTGATGGCGCGCGAGTTCGATGCGCTGCAGGGGCCGGTGGCCACCAGCATGGTGATGTCGACCGCCCTGTCGGCGCTGACCGTGCCGCTGGCGCTGGCGCTGGTCGCGCACTGATCCCAGAGGGAGCCGATCAAGATGAACAGGCCGACTGACTGCCGGAGTGACCGATGAACAGCGACCGCCCGACCATCGTCGTGCTCGACGACTACGAACGCGCCCTGCGCCGGCTGGCCGACTGGTCGCAGATCGACCGGCTGGCCGAGGTGCGCGTCTTCCACGAGCCGCTGCGCGGCGACGTGCTGCACGCCGCGCTGGCCCACGCCGATGCAATCGTTCTGATGCGCGACCGCACGCCGATCGCTGCCTCCCTGGTCGGCCGCCTGCCGCAGCTGAAGCTGGTGGTCTTCACCGGCTCGCGCAACGCGGCGCTCGACGTGGCGGCGCTGGCGGCGCGCGGCATTCCGGTGTGCCACACCGAGTGGGGGCCGTCGAAGGACACCACCTGCGAGCTGACCTGGGCGCTGATCCTTGCGGCGGCGAAGCGGCTGGAGGCGCACTTCGGCCTGATGCGCGGCGGCGACTGGCGCGACAGCGGGCCGCTGGCCGGCATGCTCGCCGGCGAACGGCTGGGACTGATCGGGCTGGGCGAGATCGGCAGCCGGGTGGCGCGCATCGGCAACGCCTTCGGCATGCAGGTGGTGGCGTGGAGCCCGCACTTGACCGCCGAGCGCGCCGCCGAAAGGCAGGCGCAGGCGCTGCCGCTCGACGAGCTGCTGGCCACCTCGAAGGTCGTCAGCCTGCACCTGGTGCCGTCGGCCGAGACCCGGCATCTGCTCGGCAGCGCGAGGCTGGCCTCGATGCGTCGCGACGCGCTGCTGGTCAACACGTCGCGCTCGGCGCTGATCGACATGGACGCGCTGGCGCACGCGCTGGCCGCCGGGTCGCCGGCGATGGCGGCGCTCGACGTGTTCGACGAGGAGCCGCTGCCGGCCGATCACCCGCTGCGCCGGCTGCACAACGTCGTGCTGACGCCGCATCTGGGCTTCGTCGCCCAGCCGGTGTTCGAGCGCTTCGCCGCCGGCGTGGTCGAGTGCCTGGCCGCATGGCTGGGCGGCGAGCCGCTGCCGCGCCTGCTGCGCGCCTGAGCGCATGGCGCTGCGCGCGACCGTCTACCGGTGCGAGCTCGCGCTGTCGGACATCGATCGCGGCGTCTACGGCAGTTTTTCGCTGACGCTCGCCCGCCACCCGTCGGAGACGGAGGAACGGCTGATGGTGCGGCTGCTGGCGTTCGTGCTGTTCGCCGATCGCCTGCTCGCCTTCGGCAGGGGCCTGTCGACCGCGGACGAGCCCGACCTGTGGCAGCACGATGCCGGCGGCGCGATCGAACGCTGGATCGACGTCGGCCTGCCCGAGGCGCGCGAAGTGCGGCGGGCCTGCAGCCGGGCGAAGCAGGTCGTCGTGCTCGCGTACGGTGGACGCAAGGCGCAGCAGTGGTGGGCCGGCAACACCGAGGCGATGGCCCGGCTGCCGAATCTGCGCGTCCTGGCACTTGCCGATGCTCACTGCGTGGCACTGCAGGGGATGGCCGCCCGCTCGATGCACCTGAGCGCGACAGTGCACGACGGCCACGTCTGGCTCAGCACGCCCATCACGTCGATCGAGGTGGTGCCGCAGCAATGGCTGCCTGGCCGTTGAGTCGACCGGGTATCGAGAGCGCGTCGCGCTACTGCGCCAGCAGTGCCTTGCACAACGGCTCGTGCGCGGCCAGCCGCCGCGCATAGTCGAGCTCGCTGCCGGCGGCCTTGGCGCGGATCAGCGCCAGCAGGTCGCGGCGATGGCGTTGCGGCCAACGGGCGGCCCCTGCCAGCAGGACCAGCGGGCTGAAATCGGCGAAGGCCCGCCGCTCGCCGTCGCTCAGCAGGCGCAGCGAGCGCAGCCCGAGCACGGCGGCCGCCTCGCGCCCGATCTGCGCCCGTGCCTGCTCGCGGTCGCCATGGCGCGCCGCGAGCAGCCGCGCGACGCGCAGGCCGATCGTCGCCAGCGGCGGCAGCGGAGTGCGCCGACGCCGATCGAGGTCGAAGAACAGGTGATGCGCGGCGAGTTGCCGCAGCGTCGCCGACGACGATCGATGCGCGGGGCGATGCTTCATCCTGGCCAGCTCGACTGCGGCCAGCGTTCGTGCCGCCGCCGCCCGCGGCCGGAAGCCCAGCTTGTAGTAGAACCACCAGGCGCCGGAGGCGATCCCCTCGTCGTTGCCCTCGCCCAGCTGGTACGGCTCGATGCTGAAGGCATCGGCGCCGAACACGTGCCGCAGCACGGCCAGCAGGCGGCCGAAGTTGAAGGCCGCCTCGCCGCCGCGGAAGGTCTCGAAGGTGTTGAACGACAGCGCCGCGCTGCGGCCGGCCAGGTCGGCCTGGATGTAGCCGATCGGCACGCCATTGGACAGCGTCAGGCCGCCGTAGATCGCGGCCAGCGGCGCACGCCGCTCGGCGGCCACGCCTATGAGCCCGAAGGCCAGCCCGCCGCCGTCGTCGACCAGCCAGCAGTCGCCGGCGTTGCCGTAGGCGAACGCGTCCAGATCACGGCTGCGGCCGACCATCGCTCCGCGCGCCAGATCGACCAGCCTTGCGCCGTCGGCGGTCGACAACCGGCGCACCGACCGTGGCGCTCGCCGGGCCTCGGCGCGCAGATCGGGGCGCCCGCGGCGCAGCGGCGCGCTGCGGAAGACGACCGGCGCCGGGGCGAACTTCTCGCCGGTGCGCGCCGGCGTATCGCCCGCGGCCAGCAGTTCGCAGCTCGGGTTGATCGCGTCGTAGAAAGCCTCGCGGGTGAAGTCGTCGCCGGCCAGGGCGGCGACCCGGCGGACGAGAAACGTGGCGTCGGTCTGACCGCGCGCCCGCAACCGGTCGACCGCCGCGTAGCCGGCCAGCTTCAGTTCGCGCAGCGCCACCGCCTCGTGCGGCGTGACCAGCAGCGGCAGCGCGCGGGCGAGCGACTTCTCGGCCTCGGCATCGCTGCGGTCGAAGCGCAGCTGCTTCGGCCAGCGCGTCGCCAGCCAGCGCGCGGTCGGCCAGAAGAACGGATACCAGGTGGTGGTGCCGGCGATGCCGCCGTGGGCGAGCGCCTCGCGATGGGCGCGCAGGTCGGCGCGGCGGTCGAAGCGCGCCAGCATCCGCTCCACCACGGCCAGCACCTGCGCGTCGTCGGGATAGGCACGCAGGAAGCACAGCGTCTCGTGCAGCCGCCGGACCTGGCCGGGGCCCGTCAGCTGCGTCCTGCCCAGGGCCGCGAGCAGCGCCAGCTTGTGCGCGGCCGCACCCGAGCCGTAGTCGTCGCGGCAGCGCTCAAGCCGCCTCAGTGCCCCGCCCGGCATCGGCCCCCGCGCCCTTGCTGCCCGCCGCCGCGGACCGCTGCGCCCGCGGTCACTCGTCGAGCGTGAAACCGACCTTGATCGTCACCTGCCAGCTGGCGACCCTGCTGCCGTCGATGCCGCCGCGCACGTCGACGACCTGGAACCAGCGCAGGTTGTGCACCGTCTTGCCGGCGCGGGCGATCGCGTTGCGGATCGCGTCGTCGGCGCCGACGGTCGAGGTCCCGGTCAGTTCCAGCAGCTTGTAGACATGGTCCGACATCGCTCACCTCTGGGCTGATCGCTTCCCGGTGCGGCCGCTCAATTGCGCACGACCATCACCGAGCAGGCCGCGTGGCGCACGACGTGCGCTGCGTTGGCGCCCAGCAGGTAGTCGCGCACCGACGGCGCATGAGAGGCCATCACGATCAGGTCGGCCTTGGCCCGCTCGGCCGCGGCGATGATCTCGCGGTGGATGCTGCCCTGGCCGACGACGCGGTGCACCTCGATGCCGGCCGGCACGTGTTCGCCGACCCACTTCTGCAGGTCCACCACGGCCTGCTCGAGCAGCCGCTTGTTGGCGTCCTCGGGAAAGAACGACGCGACCTGCACGTTGACCTCGGCGGCAACGGTGACCACGTGCAACCGCGCCGACCAGTCCTTGCACAGCTGCACCGCCACCGGCAGCGCGCGGGCCCAGCTGCCGGGCTCGCTCAGGTCGATCGCGATCAGCACATTCTTGAACATGTCAGCTCCTCCCCTGGTTGGCAGCGACGCCGGCTGCCCGTGATTGGCGCTTCAGTCTCGCCCGTTGCGCGACGACGATCAAGGCCAGCAGCACCAGCGCCGGAATGAACATCCACTCCTTGGACGGGCGCTCGACAGGCACCTCGACGCCGGTGACCTTGAAGCCGGCCTCCAGCCCCAGCTTCTCGGCGACGCTGCCGAAAGCCACCGGGCCGACGCTGACCTCGTCGCCCAGCGTCATCAGCGACAGGCCGGCACCGCGCAGCCGCTCGCGCGCCGGCGCCTTCGGGCCGAGCGGCACCAGCACGCCCTTGCTGAACGGCTTGCCCTCCAGCGTCTCGCCCTCGACCCACATGCGCAGGCTGGCACTGGCCGGCTTCTCCTCGATGATCTTCATCATCTGGGCGGGCGAGGTGTGCTCGAACGGCGGGTAGACCATGTCCCACCAGAAGCCCGGCCGGAACAGCGTGAAGGTGACGAGCAACAGCGCCATTGTCTCGTACCAGCGGCTGCGCACCAGGAAATAGCCCTGGGTGGCGGCGGCGAACACCAGCATGGCGACCGTGGCGCTGGCGATCGTCAGCACCAGGTGCAGCCAGCCGGTGATGCCGATCATCAGCAGCTGGGTGTTGAAGATGAACAGGAACGGCAGGATCGCCGTGCGCATGCTGTAGAAAAAGGCGGTGATGCCGGTCCTGATCGGGTCGGTGCGCGCGATCGCCGCCGCGGCAAACGAGGCCAGCCCCACCGGCGGCGTCACGTCGGCCATCAGGCCGAAGTAGAAAACGAACATGTGCACCGCGATCAGCGGCACCAGCAGTCCACTCTGCGCGCCGAGCTCGACCACCACCGGCGCCATCAGCGTCGACACGACGATGTAGTTGGCGGTGGTCGGCAGCCCCATGCCGAGGATCAGGCTGATCAGCGCCACCAGCAGCAGCATCACCATCAGGTTGCCGCCCGAGACGAGCTCGACCAGCTCGGTCATCACCAGGCCGATCCCGGTCAGCGACACCGTGCCGACGATGATGCCGGCGGCGGCAGTGGCCACGCCGATGCCGATCATGTTGCGCGCGCCGGTGACCAGGCCGTCGAGCAGCTCGGCGAAGCCCTGGCGCAGTGCCCGCGCGAGGTCGCCGTGGCCGCGGAACAGCGCCAGCAGCGGCCTCTGCGTGACCAGGATGAAGATCATGAACATCGTCGCCCAGAAGGCCGACAGGCCGGGCGACAGCTGCTCGACCATCAGGCACCAGATCAGCACCACTACCGACAGCAGGTAGTGCAGACCGCTCTTCAGCGTCGGCCCCGTTTCCGGCAGCTCGAAGACCTCCGTGTTGGGGTCGTCGAGCTCGAGCTCCGGCTGGCGCGCGCCGTACCAGACCAGTGCGAGGTAGGCGGCCAGCAGCAGCACGGCGACGATGCCGAACGCGGCGCCGGGGAAGACGTCCTTGATCCAGCCGATGCCGTAGTACACGACGCCCGACAGCACGACGAATCCGGCAACCGTCATGACGAACGACAGCAGCCGCTGCGCCAGGGTGCTCTGGCTGCGTCGCGGCAGGCCCTGCAGGTTGGCCTTCAGCGCCTCGAGGTGGACGATGTAGAACAGCGCGATGTACGAGATCACCGCCGGCAGGAAGGCGTGCTTGATCACCTGCGTGTACGGGATGCCGACATACTCGACCATCAGGAAGGCGGCGGCACCCATCACCGGCGGCATGATCTGCCCGTTGACCGAGCTGGAGACCTCGACCGCCCCGGCCTGGTCGCCGCGGTAGCCGACGCGCTTCATCAGCGGGATGGTGAAGGTGCCGGTGGTCACCACGTTGGCGATCGACGAGCCGGAGATGATCCCGGTCGCCGCCGAAGAGACGACCGCCGCCTTGGCCGGCCCGCCGCGCATGTGGCCGAGCAGCGCAAACGCCGACTTGATGAAGTAGTTGCCGGCGCCGGCCTTGTCGAGCAGCGAGCCGAACAGCACGAACAGGAAGATGAAGCTGGTCGACACGCCCAGCGCGATGCCGAACACGCCCTCAGTGGTCAGCCAGTAGTGCGACGTGGCCTTGGTCAGCGACGCCCCGCGGTGCGCGATCATCTCCGGCATGAACGGGCCGAGGAAGGTGTAGCCGAGGAAGACGCTGGCGACGATCACCATCGGCAGGCCGAGCGCCCGCCGCGTGGCCTCCAGCAGCAGCAGCATGCCGGCGACGGCGACATAGATGTCCATGTCGGTCGGCTGCCCGGGCCGCGTCGCCAGCTGCGCGTAGAACAGGTACAGGTAGGCGGCGCAGAAGGCGCCGGCGATGGCGAAGACCCAGTCCTGCGCGGGCACGTAGGCGCGGGGCGAGCGCTTGAAGGCCGGATAGGCGGTGAAGGACAGGAACACGGCGAAAGCAAGGTGGATCGCCCGCGCCTCTGTGTCGTTGAGCACGAACACGCCGAACGTGAAAGGCAGCGGGCTGGCGTACCACAGCTGGAACAGCGACCACGCCAGCGCCACCAGCATCAGAAACAGCGCGACGGCGCCGGTCGGATGGCGGCCGCCGGTGTCGGACTCGGCGACCATCTGCTGCAGCTCGTCGCGCCCGACGCCCTCGCCCTTGTTGCTGCGACTCATTGCGATGCTCCCCCTTGCCCTGCGCTGGCGGCTGTCATGGCGGCGCCGTTGTGCCGCGGGCGGCGCCAACGGCAAACAGGCCGGGTTTGCGCCCGGCCTGCCTTTGTGCGGATGTCAGTGACGGTAATCCGGCGGCCGGATCACATCCAGCCCTTTTCCTTGTAGTACTTGACCGCGCCGTCGTGCAGCGGCGCCGACAAACCGTCCTTGATCATCTTCTTCGGATCGAGGTTGGCGAACGCCGGGTGCAGCTTCTTGAAGTCGTCGAAGTTCTCGAACACCGCCTTGACGACGTTGTAGACGACATCGGCCGGCACCTTGCTCGACGAAACGAAGGTGGCGAGCACGCCGTAGGTCTGCGTCGGGTTCGGGTTGTTGGCGTACAAGCCGCCGGGAATCGTCGCGTAGGCGTAGTACGAGTTGGCCTTGACCAGCTTGTCAACCGCCGGGCCGGTCAGCGACACCAGCTTGGCGCCGCAGGTGGTGGTCGGGTCCTGGATGTTGGCCGAGGGATGGCCGACGCCGTAGTAAAAGCCGTCGATCTTGTTGTCGCACAGCGCCGGGCCGTGCTCGTCGGCCTTCAGCTCGGAAGCTAGCGAGAAGTCGCTGGTCTTCCAGCCCATCGCGTTGAGCAGCTCCTCCATCGACGCGCGGGTGCCGGATCCGGGGTTGCCGATGTTGAAGCGCTTGCCCTTGAAGTCCTCGAACTTGCCGATGTTGGCTTCCTTGCGCGCCACCACCGTGAACGGTTCCGGATGCAGCGAGAACACCGCCCGCAGCTCGTTGAACGGACCCGCATCCTTGAACACCGCCGTGCCCTTGGCTGCGTGGTACTGCCAGTCGGACTGCGCCACGCCCATGTCGAGCTCGCCGGCACGGATCGTGTTGACGTTGTAGACGGAGCCGCCGGTCGACTCGACCGAACAGCGTATGCCGTGCGCCTTGCGGTCCTTGTTCACCAGCCGGCAGATCGCGCCGCCGGCGGCGTAGTACACGCCGGTCACGCCGCCGGTTCCGATGGTGACGAACTTCTGCTGCGCGGCCGCCGGCTGCGGCGCAGCAGCAACGAAGGTCGCCGCAAACGCCGCGGCGCAAAGGGACAGGGACAGTCGCATCGTCTTCTCCTTCTTTGGTGCGTTGAAATGGGTCGCCCGCACGGGCCTGGACCCGTAACTATCTTCCGGCGGCAGCGCCGGTGCAATGGCACCTCGCCCTAGGCACTTCTGCGTAGCGTATTCGCGCGGCGGCTCAAGATGCGCCCGCTATCGCGCGGTCGATCGCCAGACTTAGTCGCTCGACGAGCAGGTCGAGCTCGCCGTCGTCGATGATGAAAGGTGGTGCCAGCAGCACGTGATCGCCGTGCTTGCCGTCGATGGTGCCACCCATCGGATAGCAGAGCAGCCCGGCGTTCATCGCCTCGGCGCGGATTCGTGCCGCCATCCGGCGCGCCGGCTCGAATGGCTGCCTGGTCGCCCGCTCGCTGACCAGTTCGAGCGCGCGGAACAGGCCGCGGCCGCGGATGTCGCCGACATGCGGATGCGCCGCGAATGCCGACTGCAGCCTCGCCGCCAGCTTTTCTCCCTGGCGCGCGCAGCGCTCGATCAGGCGGTCGCGCCTGAACACGCGCTGCACCGCCAGCGCCGCCGCGCATGCCATCGGGTGGCCGATGTAGGTGTGGCCGTGCTGGAAGAAGCCCGAGCCCTGCGCGATGGCATCGATCACCTTGCCGCCGACGAGCACCGCGCCGACCGGCTGGTAGCCGCCGCCGAGCCCCTTGGCGATCGCCATCAGGTCCGGCGCCACGCCCTCCTGCTCGCAGGCGTGCAGGGTGCCGGTGCGGCCCATGCCGCACATCACCTCGTCGAGGATCAGCAGGATGCCGTGCCGGTCGCACAGCTGGCGCACCGCCTTGTAGTAGCCCGGCGGCGCCGTCAGGCAGCCGCTGGTGGCGCCGCCGACGGTCTCGGCGACGAAGGCGATCACCCTGTCGCCGCCGACGCGCTCGATCGCCTCCTCGATCTCGGCGACCAGCCGCGCGCAGTACTGCGACTCGCTTTCGTCGGCCCGGCGGTCGCGGTAGGCGTAGGTCGGCGCCACGTGCTCGACGTCGATCAGCAGCGGCGCGAACTGCTGCCGCCGCCAGGCGTTGCCGCCGACCGCCAGCGCGCCGAGCGTGTTGCCGTGGTAGCTGTTGCGCCGGGCGATGAACCTGGCGCGCTGCGGCTGGCCGATCTCGACGAAGTACTGGCGCGCCAGCTTCAATGCCGCCTCCATCGCCTCGGAGCCGCCGGAGACCAGGTACACGTGCGAGATGCCGGCCGGCGCGTCGGCCACCAGCACGTCGGCGAGTTCCTCGGCCACCGATGTCGAGAAGAAGCTGGTGTGCGCGTAGGCGATGCGGTCGAGCTGCTCGTGCATCGCCGCCAGCACGTCCGGGTGGCCGTGGCCGAGGCAGGAGACGGCGGCGCCGCCGGAAGCGTCGAGGTAGCGCCTGCCCTCGGCGTCGACGATGAAGCAGCCGTCCGCCCGCACCGCCAGCGGGTACTGGCCCCGCAGCTGGCGGTGCAGGATGTGCGAGTCGCGATGCATGTCCGGCCTCCGGTGTCTCGGCAGCAGACGGCCATTGTAGGCAGGGTGCCTCAGTCGCCCGCCCGCTCTGCTAGCGTGATGCACAGCCTGATGAGCCCGATGCGGACACTGCGCGCGATCGTCGCCGCGACCCTGCTGCCGCTCGCCGGCTGCGCCCAGCAGGCGCCGCCGCCGGCCGACGGGGCGTTCTCGTTCGCCTTGGTCGGCGACATGCCCTACGGCACCGCTGGCGAAGGCCGCTTCGCGCAGATGCTGCAGGGGATCGATGCCGATCGGTCGATCCGTTTCCTGCTGCACGCGGGCGACCTCAAATCGAGCAGCGAGCCGTGCAGCGACGAGCTGCTGCGCCGGCGGCTGGCG
Source organism: Burkholderiales bacterium (assembly GCA_020355165.1). Taxonomy (GTDB): domain Bacteria; phylum Pseudomonadota; class Gammaproteobacteria; order Burkholderiales; family Burkholderiaceae_F; genus JADJWR01. The sequence continues at coordinate 6,272 of CP070661.1, read as the reverse complement.
CAGCTGCACGACGTGCGCACGGCGCTGGTGTACACGCCGGGCGACAACGACTGGACGGACTGTCACCGAGCCGGCGCCGGCGGCCGCGACCCGCTCGAGCGGCTGCAGGCGCTGCGCCGCCTGGCCTATCCGGCACCCGGGCGCTCGCTCGGCCGGCAGCCCCTGCTCGTGCAGGGGCTGCCCGGTCGGCCGGAGAACGTGCAGTTCGCACACGGCCGGGTGGTGTTCGTCACGCTGCACGTGATCGGAAGCGACAATGGACTGGCGCCCTGGTCGGCAGCGGCAGGGCCGCGACGTCTCGTGCAGCTGGCCGAGTTCCGCCAGCGCGAGGCGGCCAACCTGCAGTGGCTGCGCGCTGCCTTCGAGCGTGCCCGCGCCGAAGATGCCGTTGCGCTGGTGGTGCTGATGCACGGCAACCCGCGGTTCGACCTGCCTGCCGGAAACAGCGGGCGCGCCGGCTTCGAGGCGGTCATTGCGGCACTCGGGCGGCTGAGCGCCGAGTTGGGCCGGCCGGTGCTGCTGCTGCACGGCGACGGTCACTTCTTCCTCGACGACCGGCCGCTCGCCGAGGCCCCGTCGCCGGCGCCCAATCTGCGCCGCGTGCAGGCCTTCGGCTACCCGTGGAGCGAGTGGATCCGCATCGATGTCGATCCGGCTTCCTCGGCCGTCTTTCGCATCGGCATCGGCGGCCAGCATGACGTGATCAAGGGATAGGTGTCGACGCCGACTGCTCGGCAGCACGGCCGGCGCCACGGATCGCCCTCGGCCGCCCGGGCGCGCTGACCCATTGCCGGGGACAGCCTCGCTGCCTTCTCATCGTGCGCACTTGATAAGCCCTATCAAGGAAGTGTGCACTCACATCTGCAGCGCGTCGGTTCTAACGGGAACGCGCCGAGCGGCCCGATTGACGGCCTGCCGACCCGGATCGTCGGTGGGCTCAAATTCCACCGGTACCGTTTATGCGGTATAGGATGCGCCGCATGTGCCCCGGGCGCTGTCGCGGTCGAGCAGGCCCGCTCGGCGCTGCAGCGTCACCGAGGATTCCGCCTGCGAGCAGGGGTTCCGGCTGCGAGTCAAGGACAGTTGCCCATGGCGTTCAACGCGCGCGCATCCGACTCCCCCGGGCTGAGTTCCGCGCTCGGGCCGCTGGAGATCGGCGGCGCCACCCGGTTTGCCCCCGCCACCCTGCTCGGCGAGGAACCCGCCGATCGGCAGGAAGCGGTCGCCGGCGGAGCCTCGGACAGGGGCAGCCGCCCGCCACGCTCCAGCCGCCACAGCGACGCTGACGCGCCGGCGTCGTCCGACAGCAGCGGCCAGCTGCGCTGGCTGCCACCGCAGCTGGCCAGCCGCCTCGGCCGGCGGCTGCTGATGATGTTCGTGCTGACGGCGCTGGCTCCCGTCGTGCTGCTGGCCACCCTGTCTTTCTCGCAGGTCTCGGACGCCGTGCGCCAGGAGCACGACGGCGACCTGCTGCATACGGCGCAGGACTTCGGCAGCGACGTGCTGGACCGCCTGCGCTGGGTCGAGTCGCTGGTCGCAGTGGCCGCCCAAGGGGACTCCGTGGCTGCCAGCCTGTCGTCGCGCCTCGGCAGGGAGATCGAGGGCTTCGCCGTGTTCGACAGCAAGGGCCGCGCCGTGGCCAGGGGCGGCGAGGTGCCGCCCCTTGTCCAGGTGGGCGATGCGCTCGACACCGCCACCCCGCAGCCGGGCCGCTCGACGCTGCTGACCTGGGCGGCGAAAGGCGCGCCGGCAACCGGTCTCGCCTACCGCCTCGAAGACAGCGAGCGCCAGGGCCTGGTCGCCGTGACCTTGTCGCCGGCCTTCCTGTGGGCCGCCCGCGCCGACGAGGCGGAGCAGGTCAGCTTCTGCGTGCTGACCGGGGCCGGCGCGCGGCTGTTCTGTTCGCAGCCACTGCCGGACGAAGTGCTGCTGCGGCTCACCAGCGCGACCTCGCCGGCCGACCGGCTGGCGCAGTTCGAGGTCGACGGCAGCACCATGCGCGCCGCCGCCGCCGTGATCGATGACGCCGCCCGGGTTGTCGGCAGCTCCCTCGTGGTCGCGACAGCGCAGCCGGATACGCCGCTGCTGGACCCCAACGAGACCTTCCGCAGGACCTTCCTGCCGATCGCCGCCGTGTCCGTGCTGCTGGTGCTGCTGCTGAGCGTGGCCGAGGTCCGTCGCATCATGAAGCCGCTGCACGCCGTGCTCGACGGCATGCGCCGGGTAGCCTCGCGCGACTTCAGCTCGCCGGTGCCGGTGATGGACCGCGACGAATTCGGCCAGATGGCGGAATCGTTCAACTCGATGACGGCCCAGCTCGGCCTGCACTTCCGCACCCTGTCGGCGTTCGCCGAGATCGACCGCACGATCCTGACCACCGTCGACATCCGCCAGGTGGCCGAGATCGCGCTGGACTGCATCCACGAGATCTCGCGCATCAAGGTCGTCAGCCTCGGCCTGCTCGAGGCCGACGCGCCGGGCTGCACCAAGGTGTACCTGCGCGCCGACGACGGCACGACCCTGCGCGACGAGTTGGCGCGGGCGCTCGACCTGTCGGGCGCCGACGCCAGCCTGCGCAAGTGGTCGCGGTCGATCCGCCTGCCCGGCCCGTACCGGGCGTTGCTGCACGAGCACGGCGCCAAGTACCTGTACCTGCTGCCGATCGCGCGCGCCGGCAAGGTCTGGGGCATCGTGGTCCTCGGCCACGACAGGAAGACCGCGCTGTCCAGCGAGCAGGCGCTGGCCCTGGCCGGAGTGATCGACCGGCTGGCGGTGGCGCTGTCGTCGGTGGCGCGCGACAAGCAGCTGCACGACCAGGCGCACTACGACAGCCTGACCGGCCTGCCCAACCGCCACTACCTGATGGACATGCTGGCCCAGCAGGTGACGCACGCCCGCAGCGACGGCACCGTGCTCGCCGTGCTGTACATCGACCTCGACCGCTTCAAGCGCACCAACGACACGCTCGGCCACGCCGCCGGCGACGTGCTGCTGCGGCACGCCGCGGCGCGCATCCGCCACGCCGTGCGCGACATCGACATCGTCGCGCGGCTCGGCGGCGACGAGTTCACCGTCGTCCTGACCAAGCTGAAGGATGCCCGCGATGCCGGCTCGGTGGCCCGCTCGCTGATCGCCGCGCTGAACGAACCGTTCGAGATCGACGGCCACGTCATCTACGCCGGTGCCAGCATCGGCATCTCGGTCTTTCCCAAGGACGGCGGCAACAGCGCCGAGCTGCTGAAGAAGGCCGACACGGCGCTGTACCTGGCCAAGGACCGCGGCCGCGGCCGCCACGCGTTCTTCGAGGAGCGGATGAACGCCGATGCCTCCGCCCGCGTCACGATCGACCGCGAGCTGCGCGAGGCACTGAAGCACGAGGAGTTCCGCCTGCACTACCAGCCGCAGATCGACCTGGCCACCGGCGAGGTCTGCGCGGTGGAGGCGCTGCTGCGCTGGCAGCACCCGCACCGGGGCCTGCTCATTCCCGAGTCGTTCATCGACCACGCCGAGGACAGCGGGCTGATCGAAGCGATCGGCACCTGGGTGCTGCGCGAGGCCTGCCAGCAGCACCGCCGCTGGGTCGAGGCGGGCCTGGTCATCCCGCGGGTGTCGGTCAACGTCTCGGCGCTGCAGCTGCGCAACTCGTCGTTCGCCGCCACCGTCGAGGCGGCGCTGAACAGCTCGACCACGCCGCCGAACTACCTCGAGCTCGAGGTCACCGAGTCGCTGCTGTTCGATGCCGGCCCCGACGCGGTGGCCACGCTGGAGCGGCTGCGCGAGCGAGGCGTCGAGATCGCGGTCGACGACTTCGGCACCGGCTACTCGTCGTTCGCCTACGTCAAGCAGCTGCCGGCGAACATCCTCAAGCTCGACCGCACCTTCATCGTCGACGTCGTCGACAACCCGCAGGCGGCGATCATCGCCACCGCCATCATCGAGATGGCCAACGCGCTGGGCAAGATCGTCGTCGCCGAGGGCGTGGAGACCGTGCAGCAGGCCGACTTCCTGCGCCGCTACGCCTGCGCCCGCGCGCAGGGCTTCGTCTTCAGCGCCGCGCTGCCGCCCGAGCAGATTCCCGCCTTCGTCAGGGAGCGCGAGCGCGAGGAGGCGTTCGTGCCGATCATCGCCGACCTCGATCTGCCGGCCCCGAAGCGGGCCGCCGGCCCGGCCTGAGCCGCATCCGCCCGCCCGGCGCGGCGGACCGGCACGATCAGCGGTGGGCCGCCTTCACCGCCGCTTCGTAGCGGGCGCGATTCTCGGCGTTCGGCGGATACAGGCCGGGCAGGGCGGCGCCCGCCTCGACCTGGCCCATGATCCACCCCTCGAGCCGCTCCTGCTCGACCGACGCGTCGGTGACCTGATCGAGCAGCGCCGCCGGGATCAGCACCGCGCCGTCGGCGTCGACCACGACGACGTCGTTGGGGAACACCGCCACGCCGCCGCAGCCGATCGGCTCCTGCCAGTTGACGAAGGTCAGCCCGGCCACCGACGGCGGCGCCGCCACGCCCTGGCACCACACCGGCAGGCCGGTGGCGAGCACGCCGTCGACGTCGCGCACCACGCCGTCGGTGACCAGTGCGGCGACGCCGCGCTTGTTCATGCGCGAGCACAGGATGTCGCCGAAGATGCCGGCGGAGGTACAGCCCATCGCGTCGACCACCGCCACGCAGCCGGCCGGCATCGTCTCGATCGCCGCGCGCGTGGAGATCGGCGACGACCACGATTCCGGCGTCGCCAGGTCCTCGCGCGCCGGCACGAAGCGCAGCGTGAAGGCGCGGCCGACCACGCGCGGCTGGCCGGGACGCAGCGGCCGCGTGCCGCGCAGCCAGACGTTGCGCAGTCCTTTCTTCAGCAGCACCGTGGTCAGCGTCGCGGTCGATACGCCGGCCAGCTGCTCGACCGTCTTCGCATCCAGGGGCAGGGTTTCGATGGGCATGGTGTCCTCTGGGTTCGTTCGTCCGTTCCTGCGCCTGCGTCAGGCCAGCCGCGGGCAGTGTCCAGGCTCATCGGGTCCAGCCGGCGGTCGGAGGCCCATTTCTACCACCGCGCCGGCGCCGTTGCAGGCGGCCGACCCACGGTGCTAGGGTCGGCGCCGACACGCCTGTCGCATCGAGCGCCGCCATGACCACGCCCTGCATCATCACCGTCGCCATCACCGGATCGCTGCCGCGCAAGAAGGACAACCCGGCGGTGCCGATCACCGTCGCCGAGCAGGTCGAGTCGACCCACGCCGCCTTCGAGGCCGGCGCCACGCTGGTGCACCTGCACGTGCGCAACGAGGACGAGACGACGAGCTCCGATCCGGCCCGTTTCGCGCTGGTGCAGGAAGGCATCCGCCGGCACTGCCCCGGCATGATCATCCAGTTCTCCACCGGCGGCCGCTCGGGCACCGGCCACGAGCGAGGCGGCATGCTGCCGCTGCGGCCGGACATGGCCTCGCTGGCCACCGGCTCGGTGAACTTCCCCAGCCGCATCTACGAGAACTCGCCGGAACTGGTCGACTGGCTGGCGGCGGAAATGCTCCGCTACGGCGTCAAGCCCGAGATCGAGGCCTTCGACCTGTCGATGATCTTCCAGGCAGCGTCGATGCAGCGGGACGGCCGCCTGAAGGCGCCGCTGCACGTGCAGTTCGTCATGGGCGTGAAGAACGCGATGCCGGTCGACCGCGAGGTCTTCGAGTTCTACGTCAACACCTTGCGGCGGCTGGCGCCCGATGCCACCTGGACCGGTGCCGGCATCGGCAGGGATCAGTTCACGCTGGCCCGCTGGTCGCTCGAGCTCGGCGGCCACTGCCGCACCGGCATGGAGGACAACGTGCGGCTCGACCGCGACACGCTGGCGCCGTCGAACGCGGCGCTGGTGGCGCGCGTGGTCGAGCTGTGCGCCGAGTACGGCCGGCGCCCGGCGACGGTCGCCGAGGCGCGCCGGCTGCTGTCGCTGCCGCCCGCCGCGACGGGCTGAACGGGCGGCGGGCCCGGCTCAGGCCGGCGCCACACCGGCGGTCATGCCGCCGCAGACGTAGAGCACCTGTCCGGTGACGAAGCCGGCCCGCGCATCGGCGAAGAACGCCACCGCGTGCGCGATGTCGGCCGGCGTGCCGAGGCGGCCGACCGGCACGCCTTCGACGATCGCCCTGGTGCGCGGGCTGTCGGCCGGGTTGGCGCGCTTGAACAGCTCGGTGGCGATCGGCCCCGGGCCGATGGCGTTGACCGTGATGCCGTGCCGGCCGAGCTCGAGCGCCCACGTGCGGGTGATGCCGTGCAGGCCGGCCT